>JAHEBU010000007.1 GCA_024642115.1 Marivivens sp.
TGGTGGGCGACCCTGGAATCGAACCAGGCGTGCGTCTCCGCGAGAGAGTTACAGTCTCCTGCCACACCTTGCGGCCTGTCGCCCACTGGCGGGGTGGATACCTTTGCCCCATTGGGGCGTCAACAGGAAAATCGGGCGACCGCACGCCTTACGCCGGGCTTGCACCGGGGGCCAACAGGGCGCATTCAGGGCGGCGAAAAGCGAAAGGCTGGGTAATGCAAAAACCGAAGTGGGTG
Source organism: Marivivens sp. (assembly GCA_024642115.1). Lineage (GTDB taxonomy): Bacteria > Pseudomonadota > Alphaproteobacteria > Rhodobacterales > Rhodobacteraceae > JAHEBU01. The sequence goes on from JAHEBU010000007.1 coordinate 237, forward strand.
ATTGAAAAGGAACAGACCAAACGGGCGGCTGCGGCCGAGACGATCTGGCTGTTCGGCCTTCATGCCGTCCGCGATGCGCTGATGAACCCGGCCCGGGTCCGGCTGCGGCTGGTTGTCACCCAGAACGCACTGGACAAGTTGGCAGATGCGATAGCGGCCAGCGGGATGGAACCCGAGATCAGCGATCCGCGCAAGTTCGCCGCCCCCATTGATCCGCAGTCGGTCCATCAGGGCGCAGCACTCGAGGTCAAGCCGCTGGATTGGGGCAGTCTCAAGGACATCGCCTTGGGCGAAGGTCCCGAACCTGCCCGGATCGTTATGCTGGACCGCGTCACAGATCCGCACAACGTGGGCGCCATCCTGCGATCTGCCGAAGTGTTCGGGGCGCGGGCCGTGGTCGGCGTGCAGCGCCATTCTGCCCCCGAAACCGGGGCCTTGGCCAAAACCGCCAGCGGCGCGCTGGAACGTCAGCCCTATCTGCGCATCCGCAATCTGGCGGACGGCATGCAAGAGCTCAAGGCGATGGGATACATCGTTCTGGGTCTGGACGGGACCGGCACCCAGACGATCGAGGCCGCGTTGGAGGGCAAGCGCAATCGCCCGGTGGCGCTGGTCCTGGGGGCCGAAGGGCCGGGGCTGCGGGAAAAGACGCTCGAAACCTGCGATGCGGTGGTGCGGATTGACGCAGCGGGCGGATTTGGCTCGCTCAACGTCTCCAACGCGGCTGCGGTCGCTCTATATGCGGCACGAGGTTAGTCAAATCGCCGCGGGTCAAGCTGGGGCTGGGCAAAGAGGGGCAGATGGCCGCGACCAAGATCGTCACCTGCTGTTATTGCGGCGCCCACGCTGCCTTGGTTCTGGGAGGGGAGCAGCGCCATGAATTGCGCTGTGGCCAGTGCGGCGCGCCGCTGTCGCGGCTCAAAATGTTACCGATCCGGGCGGATGGGGCGGCAGGGCCAACAACCCCCGCCCGCCATGTCCGGCCGACCGCGGGCACTCAGGATATCAAGAACGCCCTGAAAAAAGCCAGAAAGGTCAAGAAATCCAAACCTTTGGTCCGTAAGGTCTGGGGCGGGGTCTGGGACCTGATCGAGGATGCATTCGACTGAAACAAAGGTCCCGCCGGGTCACGAGGTGGCGAGGGGGGCTTTGCAGCGGGACGAACAAACGGCATGTTCAAATCACGCATTGCCCTGCCGGAGCCTGCCATGTTGACCCGCCGCACCTTGCTGACTGCCCTTGTCGCCCTGCCGCTGATCCCCCGGTCGGCGCTGGCCGCGCGGCTGGAAACCTTTACTATCGGCGGCCTGGCCATTCAGGGCACCGATCCCGTGGCCTATTTCGATGGTGCAGGCCCGGTGGCCGGCCTGCCCGATCACCGGTTGATGTGGAAAGGGGCCGAATGGCGATTTGCCACGGAAGCCAACATGTCCGCGTTCGAGATGAACCCCACAGCCTATGCCCCACAGTACGGCGGCTATTGCGCCTATGCGCTGGCCCAAGGGGCGCTGGCTTCGACCGACCCGCAGGCCTGGACGCTGCACGAGGGGAAACTTTACCTCAACTTCTCGCTCGAGGTGCGGCAGACTTGGGTGCAGGACATCCCCGGCTACATCACCAAGGCCGACAGCCATTGGCCGCAGGTCCTGCTGGGCTAGACTCACATCCTCATCACGATTGCTCGACCAGCCCTTTCAACGGGGCAGTTGCTGCCCAAATATCACAGTATCGGCGCATCACTGGAACCGGTGCGCCCCTTATCACTGTCCCTCGTTCCACACCTTGCGCCCGGAGTCCCTCCGGGCGCTTTTTTCTTTGCCGCAGCCTGCTAGGGTAGGGCCATGCCCGTAACCAAGCCCGTAACCAAGCCCGTGACCGACGATATCCTGCGCACCGTGTTGACCCGGACAAGGGTGATTGCCCTTGTCGGCTTTTCCGCCAATCCGGCGCGGCCCAGCCACCGGGTGGCGGGCTATCTGCGCGCGCAGGGGTACCAGGTGATCCCGGTCAATCCCGGTCTGGCCGGGCAGATGTGGGAGGGTGAGCCGATCTGCGCCACCCTGACCGACGTGCCCGACGACGTGGACATGATCGACATCTTTCGCCAGTCCGACGCCGTGCCGGGGATCGTGGAAGAGGCGCTAGCCCGATGGCCGGCATTGCAGACGATCTGGATGCAATTGGGTGTGACCCATGCGCAGGCCGCCCGTCTGGCTGAAGATCGTGGCGTGACTGTCATTCAGAACCGTTGTCCGGCGATCGAGCGTCCGCGCCTGCTGGGCGCCTGAGGAGGGGGCGCTGCCCCCGCCCTGCGGGCCCCCCGGAGTTTTTCAGACCAAAGAAGCAATCAGCCGCGCGCGGCCCTTTCGGCGAGGCCGGATTGTGACTGGCGTCGGTCCAGTTCTGCCTCGATATCCGCCAGGGTCACGTCGCGCGACGCGCACATGACCAGCAGGTGATAGAGCGCATCGGCGGCCTCGGCTGTCAGCTTTTCCCGGTCACCCTTGACACATTCGATAATCGCCTCGACGGCCTCCTCGCCGAATTTCTCGGCGCATTTTTCCGGCCCCCTGGACAGGAGTTTGGCGGTCCAGCTGGACTCCGGGTCCGCCGATTTGCGGGCGGCGATGGTGGTCGCGAGGTCTGTCAGGCTCATGTCATCCTCATGGGAATGCCGGCGGCGGCCATGTGGGCCTTGGCCTGACCAATGGTGAAGGTGCCGAAGTGGAAGATCGAGGCCGCAAGGACAGCGCTTGCGTGTCCTTGGGTCACGCCCTCGACGAGGTGGTCGAGCGTGCCGACTCCGCCCGAAGCGATGACCGGAATATCCACGGCATCGGCTATGGCCCGGGTCAGTGCGATGTTGAATCCCGCCCGCGTGCCGTCCCGGTCCATCGAGGTAAGCAAGAGTTCCCCTGCTCCCTTTTGCGCCGCCATGACGGCAAATTCGACGGCGTCGATCCCTGTCTCGCGCCGACCGCCGTGGGTGTAAATCTCCCACCGACCGGGCGCGACTGTCCGGGCGTCGATGGCGCAGACGATGCATTGTGACCCGAACCGCAGCGCAGCTTCGCTGAGCACATCGGGGTTGGCGACAGCAGCAGAGTTGAACGACACCTTGTCGGCCCCGGCGAGCAGCAGGTTGCGCACATCCTCGACCGTCCGCACGCCGCCGCCGATTGTGAGCGGCATGAAGCACGCCTCGGCTGTGCGGGTGGCCAGATCATACATCGTTCCCCGGTTCTCGTGCGTGGCGTTGATGTCGAGGAAACACAGTTCGTCCGCCCCGGCGTCGTTGTAGGCGCGGGCGGCGGCGACCGGATCGCCCGCGTCGACCAGTTGGGTAAAGTTCACGCCCTTGACGACGCGACCGTCCTTGACGTCCAGACAGGGGATGATGCGGGTTTTCAGCATGAGCGTGTCATAGTCGTCCCGGCGGGCTTCGCCAAGGGGCTCGTCGCCCGGGGGCCGGCTTGGGGCCGTCAGGCTTTCGCTTGCAGTTTGTCCTGCGTCTGTGTGTCAAAGTCGCTGGCGTCGTGCCGTTCGTGCAGTTGCATCTGAAGGTCGCCAAAGGCCCGGTTGACCATCCGCCCGCGTGTCACGGCAGGCCGTGCGTCGATCTGTTTGGCCCAGCGCTGGACGTTGGTATAGCTTTCAACGTCGAGAAATTCGGCCGCCCCGTATTGCCGCCCCAGCACCAGTTGCCCATACCACGACCAGATGGCGATATCGGCGATGGTGTAGTCGACCCCGGTTATGAACTCGCGGCCGGCCAGGTTACGATCGAGCACGTCAAGCTGCCGCTTTGTCTCCATCGTAAATCGGTCAATGGCATATTCGATCTTGGTTGGCGCATAGGCATAGAAATGGCCAAACCCGCCGCCAAGGTAGGGGGCCGACCCAATCTGCCACATGAGCCACGACAGCATTTCGGCCCGCAGGCCAGGATCGGTGGTCAGGAACGCCCCGAATTTTTCGGCCAGATAGAGCAGGATCGCCCCGGATTCGAAAATCCGTGTCGGCGGAGTGGTCGAATGGTCCATTAGGGCGGGGATCTTGGAATTCGGGTTCACCGTCACAAACCCGCTGCCAAACTGGTCGCCATCGCCGATCTTGATGAGCCAGGCGTCGTATTCGGCGCCACTGTGACCGGCGGCCAGCAACTCCTCGAGCAGCACCGTCACCTTGACGCCGTTGGGCGTGGCCAGCGAATAGAGTTGCAGGGGATGCTTGCCCACGGGCAGATCAGCGTCGTGCGTGGCGCCCGCGATGGGCCGGTTGGTCGAGGCGAAGGGGCCGCCGTTTTCCTTGTTCCAAGTCCAGACCTTGGGGGGGGTATAGTCGGTGTCGCTCATCCTGCGGCCTTTCATGTTCAGGCGGTGGCTGGACCGGAACCTAGGACAGAAGTCTGCCCTGACCAATGGCCGTTTGCGCACAACGGACCTGCACACGCTGCAATCCCTTTCTTTTTGTGACGAGCCGTCCTAGGCTTCTCTGCACTGCAACATCACCTTGGGAGGGATGACGTGGCCGACACCTCGAAACCGCTGCTGATCAAACGTTATGCAAGCCGTCGTTTGTACAATACCGAAACCAGCGATTATGTGACGCTGGAGGATATTGCGGCGTTCATCCGCGAAGGGCGCGAAGTGCAGATCGTTGACCTCAAGTCGGGCGACGACCTGACCCGGACCTATCTGCTTCAGATCATTCAGGAACACGAAAGTAAGGGTGAGAGCGTTCTGCCCGTCGATGTGCTAACCGATCTGGTTCGCAGCTATACGACACAGGCCACCAGTGTTGTGCCGCAGTTCCTTGCCGCCAGTTTCGAGATGCTGCGCGAAGGTCAGTCCAAGATCATGGACAACATGACCAAGGTGAACCCGCTGGCCAAGATGCCGGGGTTGGAGGCGATGCAGGCGCAGCAGGCCGCGTTCTTCAAGGCGATGACCGGCGGTCTGGGCAAGATGGCCAGTTCGGGGCCGGTCCGCGAAAAGGAGGACGATGCCGACCTGGACTCGATCAAGGCGCAACTGGCCGATCTTCAGTCCAAGCTGTCGAAGATGGGCAAGTAGCTGTCAGACGCCTGACGTCGTGTGGAACCGACGCATGCCGGTGGCCCGTGTCCAGGGCAGCTCGGCATGAGTATAATATTCGGCGGTCGGGCGAAAATTCTCTGGGTCTGACAAGGTGGCTGCGAGAAAATGTGTCTCGTCTGGCCAGCGGATAGAGGCAAAAGACAGGGGCGTGCCGCAGGTTGTGCAGAACGTTCGGGTCGCACCGGGCGAGGACGCATAGGTGCCGGGGGGCTGCCCTGTCCAATTCCAGTGCCCGTCAGCTACCCCGAACCAACCAACCATCGGCGCACCTGTCGCCCGCCTGCAATCTTCGCAATGGCAGAGCCCCTGCCAGAGGATGTGATCCTCTGCAAAGGTATAGGTGGTTGCCGCACACAGGCAGTGTCCAGTTCTGTTCATGCCCCGATCCTGCCCCATGTTGCGGCGCTGCGGCAATCTCTTTAGCGTGTGGGGACGCATTGGGGGACGGGACATGGCCGCATCGGCTGGGCGCATCACGCTATGGGGGGTCGAGGTGTTCGTCGCCACCGCCGAAGAGGCGTCGATTTCCGCCGCCGCCCGCAGGCTGGACACGTCCGCCGCTACCGTCAGCCAGCAGTTGACCAACCTTGAAGGGGCGATCGGAACGACCCTGCTGAACAGGGGGGAACGCCCTGTTACACTGACCCCGGCGGGCGAGATGTTCCTGCGCCGTGCCAACACGATCCTCAACGAGGCCGATCAGGCCCGCGCCGAGTTGGCGATGGCCGACCTGAGCCGCCTGACCCGGTTTCGTCTGGGGATGATCGAGGATTTCGACGCCGACGTGACCCCCCGCCTGCTGGGCCGGATGGCGGACGAGTTGAAGAATTGCCAGTTCCTGCTGGAAACCGGCGCGTCGCACCGCCTGTTCGAGGCGCTGGACACCCGGGCGCTGGACGTCATCGTCGCTTCCGATATGGGGGTCGCGATGGAGGGGATGGAAGTGCATCCGCTGCTCGAGGAACCCTTTGTCGCTGCAGTCCCCAAGGGTGTAATGGCCGAAGGCGACGTGATGCGCCAACTGCGCCGGATGCCCCTGATTCAGTATACCACCCGCCATGTCATGGGCCGCCTGATCGCAGCGCATCTGGCCCGGCAGAACCTGACCCTGTCGCATCGGTTCGAGCTGGACAGCTATCACGCGATCATGGCCATGGTCGCTGCGGGGGCGGGATGGACGATCCTGACGCCGTTGGGCTGGATGCGGGCGCAGCGGTTCCGTGCCAGGGTTGATATCATCCCGCTGCCTGGGCCGCCGCTCTGTCGTCAGATTTCCCTGACTGCCCGACGCGGCGTGCTGGGCGATATGCCCACCACCATCGCGGGCCGTCTGCGACCGCTGCTGGACGAGATGATCGTGGGTCCGGCGGTGACCGAATTGCCCTGGCTGAACGGACAATTGCGCCTGTTGTGAGGGGGAAGGGGGGTGTCCACCCCCCTCGGCCTGCGGCCTCACCCCCTGAGAGTTGTTATTGCAAGGTGAACCGGATCAGGTCCCATAAGCGAGGGTCGGCGACATCGCCAGCGCGGCGGCATCGGACAGGGCCTGCGCGATCTGGTCACATTCTGCCAGCGTGAGCCGGGCAGGAAGCCGGACGTCACAGGCCCGCATCAGCATGGCGCGGGTTTTGGGCAGGTCGGGCAGGTCGGGCAGGAATTGCCAGTTCCAGAATGCTCGGGCGTTGTCGGCGCTTTGGCCAAACACCTGCACTTTGACCCCGGCCGCCCCGGCATGCCCGACGAAGGCCTGCGCCTGGGCCGCCGTCATGCCGATCATGTTGAATTGGATCGAGTCGGGTGCGCGGTTTTCGGCGGGCAGCTTTTCGGGCACTTCGAGCCAGGGCGAGGCGTTCAGCCGCGCTGCGACATGATCGTGGTTGCGCCGTCCGTCCGCCACCCGGCGCGAAAGTTCGGCCAGTTGCGGCCGGATGATCGCCGCCGACAGCGTGTTGAGCCGCAGGTTGTACAGCGGCAGTTTGTTCTGCCAGCGGGCAAAGGCATTCAGCAGGACCGGGTGCTTTTTCCAATTATGCTCATAAGCGCCCGACATGATGATGGCCCGCGCAATCAGGTCGGCGTCGTCGGTCACCATGATCCCGCCTTCGCCCGCGTTGATCAATTTGTAGGACTGGAAACTGAAGCAGCCGACCCGACCCAGCGTGCCGATGTTGCGCCCGTTCCATGTGGTGCCGAGGCTGTGCGCCGCGTCCTCGATCACCGGGACGTCCGCAGCTTCGGCCATCGACAGGATCGCGTCCATGTCAGAGGTATGCCCGCGCATGTGGCTGATGAGGACGGCTTGCACGCCACGTAACTTGGCCGCGAAATCGTCGAGGTCGATGCGGTAGTTGTCCCCGCATTCGCACAAGACCGGCACGCAATCCGCATGGACGATGGACGACGGCACGGCGGCAAAGGTGAAGGCTGGGATCAGCACGCGGGCGCCGGGCGGCAGGTCCAGCGCCCTGAGTGACAGGAAGAGGGCGGCCGAACAGGAGGAGACAGCCAGCGCGTATTTCGCCCCCAGAAGGGCGGCGAATTCGGATTCAAGTAGGGCCACGGGTGAGTTGTCGGAGGTATAGCGGAACAGATCGCCCGAGGAGAGGATGCGCGTGACCTCCTCCATCGCGGCGGCGGGGATCGGTTCGGCGTCGTAGGCGTTGGGGGGCAGGGGGGGCATAGTTTCGGCTTTCCTGAAAGCATATTTCAGAAAGACCTAACATGAGGCCCGTCACAAATCCATGAGAAAGCGCCCCGCTGGCGTAGGTTTGCCGGTGTTGGATTGGCGGTCAGAGGCCGAGTTTGTCGCGCAACGAAAACCACGTCATGGCCAGTGCCAGCATGGGTGCGCGGAATGCCGTGCCGCCGGGAAAGGACGGTGTGGGCAAGGACGAAAAGGTATCGAACCGTTTGGCCTGACCATCCACTGCCTCGGCCATCACCCGGCCTGCGAAGCCCGACAGCGCCACGCCATGCCCCGAAAACCCAGCGCCGGACAGGATGTTGGGCGCGACTTTTTGAATGGCGGGCAGGCGCGACATGGTGATGCCGAGTGTGCCGCCCCAGACGTAGTCAACATTGACCCCTTTGAGTTGCGGGAAAAGGTTGGTCATCCGGGCGATGAGCGCCGTCGAAATATCGGAGGGGAAGCCCAGAGTGTAGCTTTCCCGCCCCCCGAACAGGAACCGGTTATCTTCGGAAAAGCGGTAGTAGTTGACCACGAACTTGCTGTCGGCCACGGCAATATCTTCGGCCAGGATTGCCCGCGCCCGGTCGCCCAGTGGTTCGGTCGCGGCGATGAAGCTGTTGATCGGCATGACCTTGGCGTTCACGGCCGGTTCAAGGTTGGGCAGATATCCGTTGCCCGCAAGGATCAGGTGCCGCGCCCGCACAACGCCCTGCCCGGTGCGGATCGTGACGGTGCCGCCCTTGTGGATGTCATGCACGACGGAGCGTTCATAGATATGTGCGCCCGCCCTTTCCGCAGCCGCCGCCAGCGCCATGGCATAGCGTAGCGGATGGATATGTCCCGCGCCCCGGTCGATCACGCCGCCCTTGTAGAGGGGGGTCTGGACCAGAGCCTGCATCGCGTCGCGGTCCAGCGGTTCGATCTGGCTGTAGCCATAGCGGCGGATCAGGTAATCGGCTTCGGCGTGATCCTCGGCCACTTCGCCCGCTGAATAGGCTCCGTGCGCCACGCCGGGTTTGTAGGCGACCGTTGGATGGTCGGCGGCGAAATCGCGGACCATCGCCTTGGCCTCTTCGGCCATGTCCCACAGAGCGCGGGCAGGTCCGTCGCCCAGATGTTTTTCCAGCCAGCGCTGGGATTTGTTAAAGCCTGACCCGACCTGCCCGCCGTTGCGGCCCGATGCGCCAAAGCCCACGCGATGCGCCTCGACCACCACCACGTCAAAACCGCGTTCGGCCAACGTCTTGGCCGCCCAGAGCCCGGTATAGCCTGCGCCCACCACACAGACGTCTGCCGTCCGGTCGCCCTTGAGCGCGGGACGCTCGGGGGGCAAGTCAGTGCTGGCGGCATACCAGCTGGGTGGGTATTGGCCCGGTTTGTCGTTGCGGAACAGAGGGTTCATACGTTCAACAACAGATGCTCCCGTTCCCACGGGCTGATGACCTGAAGGAATTCGGTGTATTCCGTCCGCTTGACGATGGAATAGACGCGGGCGAATTCGGTTCCCAGTACCTCGTGTAAACCCTTGGCCGCGTCAAAGAGGTCGAGCGCGTCCGACAGTCCTTCGGGGATTTCGGGTTCGGCGTCGTAGGCGTCACCGGTATAGCGTTTGTCGGCCCAGGTTTCGTTCTTCATTCCCAGGTAACCGCAGGCAAGGCTGGCCGCGATGCAGAGGTAGGGGTTGCAGTCCATACCCGCGATCCGATTTTCGATCCGCCTAGCGGCGGGTTCCGAAATCGGCACGCGGATGCCCGTGGTGCGGTTGTCGCGTCCCCATTCAAGGTTGATGGGGGCAGCGTGGTCGCGGACATAACGGCGATAGCTGTTCACATAGGGGGCCATGACAGCGATGGCACTGGGCATGTGTTCCTGCAAGCCGCCGATGAAGTGAAAGAACATGTCCGTCTCACCCCCGCCGGGGCCGTTGAACAGGTTGCGCCCCTTGGCGTCGGTGACCGAGTGGTGGACATGCATGGCCGATCCCGGCTCGCCCTCGATCGGTTTGGCCATGAAGGTGGCGAAACAATCGTGTTTCAGCGCGGCCTCGCGGATCAGCCGTTTGAAATAGAACACCTCGTCGGCCAGTTTGATCGGGTCGCCGTGGCGCAGGTTGATTTCCAACTGCCCCGCGCCGCCTTCCTGGGTGATCCCGTCAATCTCGATCCCCTGAATCTCGGCATATTCGTAGATGTCGTCGATCACCGGGCCGTAGTCGTCCACGGCGGACATCGAATAGGCCTGACGGGCGGCGGCGGGGCGGCCCGTGCGGCCCATCATCGGCTCGATCGCCTTGGCCGGGTCGATGTTGCGTTTGACGAGGTAGAATTCCATTTCGGGGGCGACCACGGGGGTCCAGCCTTCGGCCTTGTACAGGTCGCAGACCCGGCGCAGCACGTTGCGGGGGGCGCAGCCGACGGGGCGCCCTTTCTGATCAAAGGCGTCATGAATCACCTGCAACGTGCCGTCTGCCGCCCAAGGGGCAGCGCTTGCGGTGGACAGGTCGGGCCGCAGGATCATGTCGGGTTCAAGGAACCCTTCGGGCCCTGCCGCCTCGCCCCAGTCACCGGTGATGGTCTGAAAGAAGATCGAGTTGGGCAGGTGGAAATGCTGCTGTTTTTCCCACTTTGACGCAGGGACGGCCTTGCCCCTCGCGATGCCGGGCAAGTCGGCCACGATACATTCGACCTCGTCCAGACGGTTGTTTTCCAGATAGGCGCGGGCAGCTTCGGGGATGTGGTCGGTCCAGCTCATGCCGGGACCCTTTCCTTGAAGAAGGCGCCGATTTGTCGGGCCAGAATCGCGTTGTCGATGGGTTTTGAGAGGTTTTCAGCGACATAGGCCATTTGATCGGCGGTCAGAGCAGACGGACCCCGGATGCGGGCCAGTTCAGCGATGAAGTGGGAATCATATTCGGGGTGGGCCTGAACCGTGAACGCCTTCTTGCCATAAACAAGCGCGGCATTCTCACAGAAATCGTTGCTGGCGCAGACAGTAGCGTCTGCAGGGCGCACGGTCACCTGATCCTGATGCCAGGCGTTCAGCGCCACCTTTTGCCCGTTCCAATCATAAGTCTGCCGACCGACGGACCAGCCGCCCTTGAACTTTTCAACCTTGCCGCCCAAGGCCTGTGCGATCAATTGATGACCAAAGCAGATGCCGACCAGCGGCACATCCGCCGCATAGGCCGCCCGCACAAACTCTTCGAGCGGTTTGATAAACGGATGGTCTTCGTATGCCCCATGCCGCGATCCGGTCAAAAGCCATCCATCGGCGTCGTGAATGTTGTCGGGAAATTCCATGTCGACCACATTATAGCCAACAACATCAAACCCTTGCCCCGCAAGAAGGCGGTCAAAGAACGCGTCGTATTCGCCCAATTCGGCGCGCAATTCGTCCGGCGGATGGCCCGTATTGAGTATTCCGATTTTCATGGATGCACCAATGATAGGATTGCGGGAAGGCTAGCCCAAGCCACCGGGCTTGGGCAAGCGGGCACGATCTTGGATTCAGACCGTGTCGAGATAGAGTTCAAGCTGCTGCTCTTCGGTCAGGTCCTTGAAATAGTGCAGTTCCTGCCGCTTGGTCATAACCAGGTTGTCCACCAGCACATCGTCAAAGACACGGCGGACCAGCGGGCTTTCGTCGAACCGGTCGATGGCCATCTCCCAGGTGTCAGGAATCTGGTCCAGATCCTGATCGTAGGCGTTCCCACTGATGGGCGGGGGCGGTGTCATGTTGTCCTCGATCCCGATCAGGGCAGAGCCCAGAACGGCAGCCAGGAACAGGTAGGGATTTACATCGCCCCCCGCCACGCGGTGTTCGACCCGCCGAGCCTTCATGCTTCCGCCGGGGACGCGCACCGATGCGGTCCGGTTGTCATAGGCCCAGCAGATGCCGGTGGGTGCATGGCTGTCCGGGACCAGCCGTTCATAGCTGTTGCCATGCGGGGCAAAGGTCAGCGCGAGATCAGGAATGCCCTTCAGGCAGCCGGCGATGGCATTGTGCAAGAGCGGCGTGCCTTCGAACGTGTCGTTGGCAAACAGGTTGTTTCCGTCCTTGTCCACGACCGAGAAATGGGTGTGCAGGCCGTTGCCCGCATATTCCTCGTAGGGTTTGGCCATGAAAGAGGCGGCCATGCCATGATTACGGGCCAGACCGCGCACCAGCATCTTGAAGAACCACGCATCATCGGCGGCCTTGAGCGCGTCGGGAACGTGTTCGATATTGATTTCGAACTGGCCCATGCCGACCTCGGAAATCGCAGCCTCGGCCGGAATGTCCATAGCATCGCAGGCATCGTAGAGATCGTTGAAAAAGGCGTCGAAGGCGTCTAGCGCCCGCAAGCTCAGGATCTCAGCGCCCGGACGTCGTTTGCCCGACCGGGGGCTGCGGGGCTGTCGGATGCCGTTCCCACTGTCGTCGACCAGATAGAACTCCATCTCGGTGGCGACGACCGGGGTCAGGCCGCGCGCTTTGTACTTTTCTACGACCCGGGCCAATGCCTGACGCGGATCGCCTTCAAACGGGGTGCCGTCCTCGCGGAACATCCACAGCGGCAGGAGGGCCGACGGCGTCTGTAACCAGGGCATCGGCACGTAGCCGCGTTCGGTGGGCATCAGGACGCCGTCCGGATCGCCGGTTTCAAAGACCAGCGGGCTGTCTTCGACATCTTCACCCCAGATATCAAGGTTGAGGACGGACAGCGGGAACCGCGTGCCTTCCACTTCCAGTTTCTTGGCAAAACGGATGGGGACACGTTTGCCGCGGGCCTGACCGTTCAGGTCGGCCGCGCCACAGCGTACGTTACGGACTTCGGGATGCTCATCGAGCCAGCTCATGATTTTTCTACCAGTGCGAGGCACCGAGGCATGAAAAGGCGGATGCAGTCAAAAAGGCGGTGTTGAGGGCAAAGGCCGCCGAACGGGTCGCCAAGTCGTCATATCTGCGTCTTTGGTCCATGCCCTTGGCCCATTTCTATCCAACCAAACCATCGCATAAAGGTTGTAGCAGCCGGGCAAAGGCCCCGGTCACACCCTGATAATTTGATCAAATGCAGGATAGCTGGTCGGATGGGGGGCGAGCAAGCGAAATCTTATGGCCCTAGCGGATCACGTTGGGCCGGAAAGTTAGGCGCGACCGACGCTCTTGTGGGAGGTGCCGGTTGAGGTACCGGTTGACTGCCCCGTAGCCCCAGATGACCAGGAGAGTCAGCAGGATGAAATACATCGCCAGAATGGGATAGGGGATGAACGGATTGAACGTCTTGTCGGCAAAGTAGTTCGCGTAATACAGCGCGTCGCCCCGCTGCTGGGTCGCCGGAAAGCCGCTGAAAAAGACCAGCGTCGTCGACTGGAACATGAAAATGGCCTCGTTTGTGTAGGACGGCCAGGCCAGTCGCAACATCGTCGGCCAGATCACCCTGCGAAAGCGCGGCCAGCCGGACATCCCATAGGCATCCGCCGCCTCGATGTCGCCCTTGGGGATGGATTGCAGCGCCCCGTAGAATATCTCGGCCGAATAGGCAGAGGTATTGAAGAACAGCACCACCAGCGCCCCCAGCCAGGCCGAGGTAAAGGGCGAAAAGGCCGGATGCGCCTGTTTGAGCGACAGGAACAGGAAGTAGGCAAAAAAGAACTGCACGAATAACGGCGATCCCCGGAACACAAAGATGAACCATTCTGATGGCTTGCGTATCCACAGATGCCGCGACCCTTTGCCCAGCGCCAAGGCGGTAGCAAGGAAGAACCCAGCGAATACGGCCACCACGCCAAAATAGATGTTCCACGTCATGCCCGACCCGATTAGGACGAACTGCTGGCAGAGCGTGAAATCGGACCGGGGCAACAGCTTTTCGCCGATCCCCTGGCTTCGCAGACCGTAATCCATCAATGTCTGGAAACATTCGTTCATGCGGCCGCCCTGCGTTGTTTTTCGCCTGCGGCGGTGGCCTGGCCAAAGGTCAGTTTGGCCATGATCCGGTTCAGCACCAGTTCAGACAGCCTGGTGAACGACAGATAGAACACCAGCAGAAAGAAGAAGTACCACATCCGCCAGTCGCCGTGGGGATAGTCGGTGTAGTTGGGCGTTTTGGACCCGCCCAGTTCGCGCGCCCAATAAACGATGTCCTCGACCCCCAGCAGGAACAGCAGTGGTGTGGCCTTGATCAGGACCATCCACAGGTTCGACAGGCCGGGCAGGGCATAGACCCACATCTGCGGCACCAGAACCCGCCAGAACGTCTGGCGGTGGGACATGCCATAGGCTTCGGCGGTCTCAAGTTGCCCTCGCGGGACGGCCGTCATGGCGCCGAACAGGACATTTGCCGCAAAGGCCCCATAAACGATGGCAAAGGTGATGACCGCCAGCGAAAAACCATAGGTTTCGTGCACCCACTGGGGCGAATTGCCCAACGGCATCTTGGCCGCCGCGCAGACAATGAAATCGTTGCCTTGTCGCACCGGCCCGTCGGTCGAAGGGCACAAGAACAGGTGGCGGACGTATTCGATCCCCTGATCCAGGGCGATCACGAAGAACAGGAAAAAGGCGATATCGGGCACGCCGCGCACCAGCGCGATGTAAGCCTTGCCGAACCAGCGCAGGGGGGCAAAGCGGCTACGGGCGGCGGAGGCCCCGCCAAAACCGAACAGCAGAGCGGTGGGTGCGGTAATCGCCAGAAGGAGCAGGACAGTCCCAAAGGACCAGTAAAGGCCCATATGCTTGGCCGTGGTCAGATAGCAGGCAAGCCACGAAAACCCGTGAAGCGCCGAAGGATCTGAGCACATGCTGAAAATGGGATCACCTGTCGTGTTTGGGTGGGGCAGGCCGGATGGCCCGCCCCGAACTCAGGATCAGAACGTGGCCGCACCCGGCAGCCACTTGGTGATGAGCGCGTTGAGCGACCCGTCGGCTTTCATCGATTCGATAGCGGCATCGAATTTGGCCTTCAGTTCGGTGTCGGACTGACGCATGCCCAGACCCACACCGCCGCCGATCAGCACTTCGTCCCCAGAAATGGCCAGTTCGCTGTCCGCCTCGACGATGGGAACCAGAGTGGCCTTGTCGGCCAGCACGGCGTCGGCTTCGCCATTCTTGACGGCAGCAACCGATTCATCGGCGGTGGCGAATTCCAGCAAGGTCGCACCGGGCATGTCCGCAGTCACATAAGCGGCCTGAATGGTGCCCGACTGTGCCGCGATGGTGCCAGACATGACGTCGCCCGCACCGGCCTTGGTCATGAATGCGCTGGGGTCGGGCTGGGTATAGGGTTCCGAGAACGAGATGACCTGGCTGCGCTCTTCGGTGATCGACATGCCCGCGATGATGACGTCGTAGTTGCCCGACACCAGGTTGGGAATGATGCTGTCCCATTCGTTGGTGGACCAGGTGCAGGTCAGTTCCGCCCGCTTGCACAGCTCGTCGCCCAGTTCACGCTCAAACCCGTCAACTTCGCCCTTGTCGTTGATGAAGTTGTAGGGAGGATAGGCGCCTTCGGTGGCCAGACGGACGGTCGTATGGCTTTCGGCCATCGCCAGTCCGGCAGTCAGCGCCAGTACGGCGGCGGACAGGATCAGTTTCTTCATGTGGTATCTCCCGTTTATGAAGTCATAAGGTAAGCAAGACAGCCTGCGATCACGTCGCCCTGATCGACATCAAGCCATTTGCGCTGAAGCGCGGCAAGACGCCCGGTCGAGGATTCGCGGGCCAGATAGGTGTCGAGGGCAGCGCGCAGGTCCGCCGCCGTTTCGGCCACGGCAAAGACTGTGCCGGTGGTTTCGGTCGGATATGTGCCCAGGTAGGCAAGCGGGCGGTCGGCAGGCAGCGCCGCCTCGACCCCGATCAACACGGTCGCCGATCCGAAAAATGCGTCGGTCAGTCCCGTGGCCAGCGCGGCCGCAGCGTCGGCTTCGGTATCAAAGGGCCGGGTGGTCATCCCGGCACGCTGCATCGCCGTTTCATAGATCGACCCGCGCGATACCGCTACCTTCGCCTTGGCCAGGTTGATGTCGGCGGTGGTCGCGTAAAGCGCCCCGTCAGACCCATCAAGCGCGTAATAAGGGCAGGTAAAATCGACCAGAGCGTCCCGTTCGGGGGTGGCCCCGATCCCGCCTGCGGCCACGTCCAGCCGCCCTGCGGCCAGGCCGGCGATCAACTGGTCCAGCGGCATATCGGTCCATGTGCAGTCATACCCGGCCTCGCGGCAAAAGCCCTGCAACAGGTCAACGTCCAACCCCTGCGGCACCGCACCCGGCAGATGCAGGTAATAGGGCGGGTAATGGCCTGCCGTGCCGATGCGCAGCTGGGTCGCGTTGGCAAGCCCGGGCAGGCAGGTCAGGACCAGCAGCAGCCAGTTCATCCGGGAACCGTCGCCGACAGAAAACCCTGCAACCGCTCGGTCTTGGGGCTGCCGAACAGCGTGGCGGGGTCGCCCTGCTCTTCGATCTTGCCTTTGTGCAGGAAAATGACGTGGTCGCTCACGTCCGCGGCCAGCCGCATGTCGTGGGTGACCAGCAGCATTGTGCGGCCCTCTTCGGCCAACGCCTTGATGACCTTGACGACCTCTTGCTCCAGTTCGGGGTCAAGCGCCGATGTCGGTTCATCGAACAACAGGGCCTTAGGCTCCATGCACAGGGCGCGCGCGATGGCGGCACGTTGCTGTTGGCCGCCCGACAACATGGCCGGATAGGCATCGCATTTGTCCACGATACCAACCTTGTCGAGGTATTTGCGGGCCGACGCCTCGACCTCGGACTTGTCGCGGCCCAGCACGGTCACGGGGGCCTCCATCACATTTTGCAGGATGGTCATGTGCGCCCACAGATTGAACTGCTGGAACACCATGGACAGGTTGGTGCGCACCCGGATCATCTGCGCCCGGTCGGCAGGTCGACGGTTCAGGCCCGTTCCCTTCCACTTGATCGGTTCGCCGGAAAAGATCACATCGCCCTGCTGGCTGTCCTCAAGAAGGTTGCAGCACCGCAGCAGGGTGGATTTGCCCGACCCCGAGGATCCGATCAACGAGACCACATGACCCGCAGGGGCGACCACATCCACCCCCTTGAGAACCTCAAGTGAGCCGTAGGATTTGTGCAGGTCCCGAATTTCGATAACCGGAGCGGCAGCAGTCACGTTTGTTTTATCCCTGTTTGACCGCAGAGTAGGGCCGATAAATCGACGCTTGTCCATGCTCAAAGCTATGGTTTGATCGCGCAAAATGATCGAACCGATCAGTCCTGCTGATCAATGTGGCAGGTCGGTCGGCGATGGAGGCAGGGGAATATCATAGTCGGACAGGGGAAGGCGGACGATGCCTTGAAGGCCCAGCATGTCCCGATGACCTGGCGGCAAGTCCCGGATTGCGTCCGCGATGGCATCGAAATAGGGGGCCGGGTCGCGCCCCTTGGCGGTTATGAACGACATGCCGGGGGTCGTATGGGTGCGGCCAATAACCCGGACCTTTTCGGCCAGCGGATCGAATTTTTGCAGGTTGCGCCAGGTGATCGCGTCCAGTGCGGCCAGATCGGCTTCGCCCACCGCCACATCGTGCAGGCTGGCACGGTGGGCGTGGGTATAGCGGGCGCGGTTCAGGGTCAGGCCGTTGGCCGCCGCCCATTGGGCAGGGCCGCCCCAGCCCGATTGGGACATGGGTTCGTTATAGGCAAAGCGGTAGCCGTCGCAGTCCTGAGGGCATGTCGCCGGATCGTCGGCGCGCACGACAAAGACGGAATAATAATGCCCCGCAGACGCATCCGGCAGACCGTAATCTGACGCGCCGATCAATGTGACCCGGTGGCGAAAGATGGTCCGCCACGGCATGTTGCAGATCTGGCCAAGGACCAGGTGATCCGATGCCCAGCCCTCCATGTGATGGGTTACCCGGTCGAGTGTATCGGGCGCCGCGAGCCCCCGCTCGCGCAAACCGTCCCGGATCAGGGACCAAAGTGCGTCATGGGCTGCCGCGTTTTCCGGGCGGTCGTACATCGGAAAAGAGGCGATCATCTGCGCCCCTCGACCCGCAGGCGGGCGCGGTTGCTGTCCTGATCCTCGACGCCCAGCAGGGGGGCGATCATCCGCATCAGGCTATCCTCCTGGGCGTCGCGGACGCCATCGGCCAGAACGACCTCCCACATCGCCTCGATCACCGCCTCGCGGGCTTCATAGGCCACGGCATCCTTGATGGCCCGGGTAAAGCGGACGGTGTCGGGGGCCTCGGCCTCGAGCGACTCGCACTGGTTCCTCAGCGCGGTTGCCTCAAACGGGGACAGGGCAAAGCGGGTGGTCAGGATGCGATCAATCAGGTCGATTTCATCCTGCGCATAGCTGCCGTCGGCGCGGGCCAAGCGCACCAACAGGGCGCCAAGTGCAAGCCGGGCGTCACTGTCGTTGAGCGGGGACGGGGCGGGGGCGGTCAGACGCCGAAGGAAATCTGCAAACATGGAGGCGATATAGCGGTGCGCAGCGGGGGCGAAAAGGGGCCTAGTTCCCGTATCCCTCAACAATCACGATATCGGCGTTGGACGCGCCGAGGCGAAGTGCCTTGGCCGCCTGATAGGCAGCGCTGTGATAACAGGCGCGGGCGGCTTCGATGGTCGGGAATTCAAGGATGACCGAACGCGGGCGGGCTTCGCCTTCGACCACCTGCTGTGCCCCGGCCCGGACAAGGAACTGCGCCCCGTACTCGGCAAAAATGGTGGCGTTGGCCTGCTGGTACAGTCTGTAGGTCTCGGCGTCGTCGACGGTGACATGGGCAATCCAGTATCCCTTGGGCATGGTCGGGTCCTTTCAGAGTGTGGCGAAATGGGCAGACAGGCGGGCAGCCTCGGCCTCCAACCCGTAGGGTGGGTTGACGACGAACAGGCCCGATCCAGTCATCCCGTGGCCCGTGCGGGCGGGGGGAAAGCGGACCTCGTGCCGGAAGGCATCGGGAAAACGGGTGGTCAGTTCGTCCAGCATCGGCTGATGCGGACCGCCCGACAGGATCGGATACCACAGAACCAGCACGCCCACGGGCCAGCGATTGGCGATCTGGCGCAGGGTCAGGGGCAGCGTGGCATAGTCGGACTTGACCTCGTAGGACGGATCGACCAGCAAAAGACCCCGGCGCGGGTCGGGCGGGGTCATCGACAGGGCCAGTTCCATCCCGTCCCGGCGATGGCAGATCGCCGGATATGGCATCATCGCGTCCTGAAGGGCGGCGAATTCCTGGGGGTGCAACTCGGCCAGGGTCATACTGTCGGAGTAGCGCAGGGACAGGGCCGCCAACAGGGGCGATCCGGGATAGGCGGCTGGGCCGTGAAGGGCGCGGACGCGGGCCAGGACACGGGCATAGGGGTGGTCGGCTGCGAACCAGCCTTCGGCCACAGCGATCCCGGCTGCCGCCTCGCCGGTCTTGGCGGCCTCTGGCGCGTCCAGATGATAGAGGCCCCGGCCCGCGTGTGTTTCGATATAGGACAGGGGTTTGTCCTTGGCTGTCATGTAGGACAGCACCCACGCCAGCAGGGCATGCTTGTGCACATCGCCCATGTTCCCGGCGTGATAGATATGTTGATAGGACAGCATCAGGTGCCTTTGGCTTGGGCGATCGGGAAAGCATACGCTGCCGGGGGGCGAGGCGTAAGGGACCGTTTCAGGGACCGGTTGCCAGTGGCAGAGCCATCACCAGCAAGCCCGCGACACCAACCAGCCAGACGGCCGACCGCAGGCCTGGCAGGCCGCTGACATAGGCCGGGCCATAAACGATGCGGGCAATCACAGAGATCATGGTCCTGCCGCCGCTGCGTCGGTCGCGCGCCACGCGGCAAAGGCCAGAAGCGTCAGCCCCAGAAACAACGGCAACCACTCGCCCATGTTGTCCTGTGCACGCTGCAAACGCGCCGAAAGGATGGAGGCGAAAGAAAGGGTGTCACGGGTGCCGAGGATCCCACGCAGGTCAAAATTCAGATCGCGATATTTCCTGAAGGAAAAGCGCAAATAGATAGGGCGCCAGAACCAACAGAATGATCGTTGGCACGGTCGTTTTGGTCACCTTTGGCTAGGGTCAGGGATTGCCGGATCAGGCCGCCAATGCAGCGGGCACGTCAGTCCCCGCCCTCATACCCATGCGCATCGTCTGGAACCTGTGCTGTCCGTCTGACGGTGCGGATGTCTTGATTGGGGCGGGGCGGTGGGCTTCAATCCACCCCGCCCGTCTCTTCAGACGAGCCGCGACGTTTCAACCGCTGCCCGAACGAAATCGGCGAACAGGGGGTGTGGGGCAAAGGGTTTGGATTTCAACTCGGGGTGAAACTGGACGCCGATGAACCACGGGTGATCTTTCCACTCGACGATTTCGGGAAGACGGCCGTCTGGGGACATGCCGGAAAAGGCAAGACCGCAGGTTTCCAGTTTTTCGCGATATTTGATGTCCACCTCGTAGCGGTGGCGGTGGCGTTCCTCGATGTGGGTCGTGCCATAGACACCCGCCACCTTGGACCCAGCGGTCAAAGTTGCCGAATAGGCACCCAGCCGCATCGTCCCGCCCTTGTCATCTCCCGCCTTGCGTTCGACCTTGTGGTTGCCTTGGATCCATTCCTTGAGGTGATAGACGACGGGCTCGAACCGCTTCTTGCCCGCTTCGTGGTCGAATTCCTCGGAGCCTGCCGTTGTCAGACCTGCCACGTTGCGGGCTGCCTCGATCACGGCCATCTGCATCCCCAGACAGATGCCCAGATAGGGGATGCCGCGGGTTCGGGCAAATTCGGCGGCCTTGATCTTGCCCTCGGTTCCGCGTTCGCCAAATCCGCCGGGGACCAGGATGGCGTGGAATCCTTCCAGGTGGGGGGCGGGGTCCTCGCGTTCGAACAACTCGGCATCCACCCATTCGACCTTGACGCGTACCCGGTTGGCCATGCCGCCGTGGGTCAGCGCCTCGGCGATGGATTTGTACGCGTCCTCAAGCTGGGTGTATTTGCCAACGATCGCCACCCGAACCTGGCCTTCGGCATTGTTCAGACGGTCCATCACGTCTTCCCACCGGCCGAGATTGGGGCGGGGGGCTGGCGATATACCAAAGGCATCCAGCACCGCCTGATCGAGCCCCTCGCGGTGATAGGCCAGCGGGGCCTCATAGATGGATTTCAGGTCATAGGCGGCGATTACTGCATCCTTGCGGACATTGCAGAACAGGGCGATCTTTTCCCGCTCCTTGTCTGGGATCGGATGTTCGGACCGACAGACCAACACATCGGGGGCAAGGCCGATCGACTGGAGTTCCTTGACCGAGTGCTGGGTCGGTTTGGTTTTCAGCTCGCCCGAAGCTGCCAGATAAGGCAGCAGCGTCAGGTGCATCAGGATCGACTGACCGCGCGGGCGTTCATGGATGAACTGTCGAATGGCCTCAAAGAAGGGCAGCCCTTCGATATCCCCGACCGTGCCGCCAATCTCGCACAGCATGAAATCGACCTCGTCGTCGCCGATCCGCAGGAACTCCTTGATCTCGTTGGTGACGTGGGGGATCACCTGGATCGTCTTGCCCAGGTAATCGCCACGCCGCTCTTTTTCGAGAACCGTGGAATAGATCCGGCCCGAGGAAACGGAATCGGTCTTGCGGGCGCTGACCCCGGTGAAGCGTTCGTAGTGGCCAAGGTCCAGATCGGTTTCAGCGCCGTCATCGGTCACGAACACCTCGCCATGTTCAAAGGGCGACATCGTGCCGGGGTCAACGTTGAGGTAAGGGTCCAGCTTGCGCAGCCGCACGGAAAATCCGCGGGCCTGCAACAGCGCCCCAAGGGCCGCAGAGGCAAGACCTTTGCCCAGAGAGGAGACGACGCCGCCTGTGATGAAAACGTAACGTGCCATGGGTCGGCATCCCCCGTGAATAGTCCAAAATAATGTGGAGCGGCGAAGCGGAAACTTCGCAGGATCACGGGATTTGACTAATACCGGATTCGCCCCTGTTGCGCAACCGTTGACGCAACATCATGTTGAACCGATTTTCACCGGTCCAACCCCTTGTGGTCAGTTTGCAGGAGGGACGACCGGCGCGTTCGGATCGGGGGTCACTGGCGCGGTCGCCGCCGGTTCGGTCGCCGGAGTCGTTCCCGCATCAGGTGCAGCAGGCGCGGGGGCTGCCGGATCGGTCGCTGGCGGAACTGTCGGCGCGGGCGGCGTCAGATCGCCGGTCGGCGGCAACAGGTCGGTTCCCAGATCAGGAGTGGTCGGGGTGGTTGCGCCACTGTCCGTAATCGGCGCGTCGACCACTGACCGACCGGCCGCATTTTGCGCCGCGATCACGGTCAGCGCAATCGAGGTGCAGATAAACCCTGCCGCCAGAATCCAGGTCACCTTGCCCAAAGCCGTCGCAGCCCCGCGGGCCGACATCACGCCGCCGCCACCGCCGCCGCCCATGCCCAAGCCCCCACCTTCGGAACGCTGAAGCAGCACAACGCCGATCAGGCCCAATGCGAGGACAAGGTGGATGACGAGAATGACGTTTTCCATGGGCTGAGCCTTTGGTTCCGGAACGGGCCGTATCTAGAAGCAGAAACCCCGACCCGCAAGCCCTGAAAGGTCATTCGTCCACGTCGTCCACATCCGCTTGGCCGGACAACTTGCGGCGGACAATGCTCCAGGACAGGCCGATGGCCAGCACGAATGACAACGCGCCCAGCGCCAGCCAGGTGTTCACGGTTGGGTTGGACAGGCTGATGATCTTCTGGTCGTAGAGGACCCAGATTACCGTTCCGACCACCGCCAGTACCAGAATCATGCCGAATGCCCCGATCGACCGCATCGAGGCGCGCACATAGATGATGTAGCCGATCAGCAGGATCAGCCCGCCCAGAACGGTCAGCGGCAGCTGGTCACCGTAATGCGCCATGCCCCATGTCGTGAAATTCCATTCGGTCGGGTTATAGGTGCCCGCCAGCAGGACAAAGGCGAACAGCCAGCGCAGGATAAAGCCGATCATCAACGGTCCCTTTCAGTTTTATCGGGGACAATGGCCGCACCGGCCTCTGCCTGTCCACCCTGTCTGCGGCGAAATTGCGGTTTCGCCCGCGGGCGGGTGCCGCTAGAAGGGGCAGGGTTCAAGACCGGAAGGACACAAAGCATGGCAAACGTGGTGGTCGTCGGCGCGCAATGGGGCGACGAGGGCAAGGGCAAGATCGTGGATTGGCTCAGCGAACGGGCTGATGTGATCGCCCGCTTTCAGGGTGGCCATAACGCAGGCCATACGCTGGTCATCGACGGGACCGTGTACAAACTGTCGCTGCTGCCTTCTGGCATCCTGCGCGAGGGCAAGCTGAGCGTCATCGGCAATGGCGTCGTCCTTGATCCGTGGGCGCTGTTGACCGAAATTGAAAAGATCGCAGGGCAAGGCGTGGTCGTCGGCCCGCACAACCTGATGATTGCCGAAAACGCGCCGCTGATCCTGCCGCTGCATGGCGAATTGGACCGGGCGCGGGAATCGTCCAACGCGGTGGCCAAGATCGGCACCACCGGGCGCGGCATCGGTCCCGCCTACGAAGACAAAGTGGGCCGCCGCGCCATCCGCGTGGCCGACCTGGGTGATGAGGCGACACTGGACGCCCGCATCGAACGGCTGCTGACGCACCACAACGCCCTGCGGCGCGGATTGGGCATGGACGAGGTGGACGGTCTCGGCCTCAAGGCCGCCCTGATGGAGGTTGCCCCGAAAATCCTGCCCTTCGCCGCCCCGGTGTGGAAGGTGCTGGCAGAAAAGCGCAAGGCAGGCAAACGCATCCTGTTCGAAGGGGCGCAGGGGTCGCTGCTGGACGTCGATTTTGGCACGTACCCCTATGTCACCTCCTCGACCACGCTGTCGGGGATGGCGGCTACAGGCACGGGCTTGGGGCCGTCCGCCGTGGGGTTCGTTCTTGGCATCGTTAAGGCCTATACGACCCGCGTGGGCGAGGGGCCGTTTGCCTGCGAACTGTTCGATGACGTGGGCGAACATCTGGCTCGTGTGGGCCATGAAAAAGGGACCGTCACGGGCAGGCCCCGCCGCTGCGGCTGGTTCGATGCGGTTCTGGTGCGCCAGACCTGCGCGTTGTCGGGCGTGAACGGCATCGCGCTGACCAAGATGGACGTGCTGGACGGGCTGCCCGAGCTGAAGATTTGCGTGGCCTACGATCTGGATGGCAAGCGGCTTGACTATCTGCCCACCGCCGCCGACCAGCAGGCCCGGGTGACACCGGTGTATGAAACCATCGAAGGCTGGTCAGGGTCGACCGCAGGTGCCCGAAGCTGGGCCGACCTGCCCGCTCAGGCGATCAAGTATGTCCGCCGGATCGAGGAGTTGATCCAGTGCCCGGTGGCCCTAGTGTCTACCTCTCCTGAGCGTGACGATACGATCCTCGTCACCGACCCTTTCGCGGATTGATCCAATGGCGCTGAGCTACAAAGCCCGCAGGCGGTGGGCGCTGGTCATCCTGGTGATCGGCTTACCGCTCTACATCATCTTGGCGGTCACCATTCTCAACCTGCTCGGTCGACCGCCAATCTGGGTGGAACTTCTGGTCTATGTGGGCCTGGGTGTCATGTGGGCGCTACCCCTGAAAAAGGTGTTCGAAGGCATAGGCCAGGCCGACCCTGACGCGCCTCCGTCTGATCGGGACTGATCCGCTCCAGAGAAGCGAAGGCTCCGCTCGCAGCTTTTCAAGTTCGAAGAAGCTGTTACGGTCACGCCCTTGTCAGTTGACCGGCTGGATTGGAACCCTGGAAAAGCAAAAAGGCGGAGGGGGGAACCTCCGCCTTTTGTTGTTTTGTAAGCTCTTGGGCTCAGCCCCGCGCGGCGCGGGGTTCGGGGCGGAACCGGGTCTGGTCGGACACCTGGAACCGGCCATTTCGGACCTTGGCGATCCGACCCTCGCGCAGCAGGATCCCGAACGACCGCAGCCCGTCTTCGCGGCTGAATTCATCGGGGGCAATGTGTTGGACCTGCTTCATGATCTGCGGGCGCGAGAAATCCTCGAGACCTTCGACGAACGAGGTATAGGCGGCTGCGGCTTCCAGCAGATCGGCCAGACCGGTAGCGCCGACGCGTTCGGCGAAATCGGCAAAGCTTTCCGCGCCCGAAGTCGGTGCCGTGGTCGCCGTACGGATTGGTTCGACTGCCACCCGACGAGGTTGAACCGGGGTTGCGGGAACCCGCGGCACATCGGCCATATCCACCCGCTGTGACGCCACCAGCTTGAGCGGGGCCGGGCGCGGGCGTTCGCTCCGCGCCTCTGGGCGCGGGGGCGGACCCACGGGGCGTTCCGCACGGCGCGGACGCACCACCTGGTTTAAATCGTCGCGGAACGCGTTTTCGGCGCGGTTATCGCTGTGGGGCTTTTCCCCCATGCGACGGGCAGCCTCTGTCGCGGCCACGGCGGCCTTTAGCTGGGCAATCGCCTGTCGGCGGCGGCTGCCATCGGGTTCGCGCATCTGCGCATCGGTCTGGGACAGGATGCGCGACATGCCCGCTTCGTCCGCTTCGGGATGACGGGACAGGGCGGCCCTGCCAGGGGTCATCGCAGCCGGGGCAACGACGTCGTCCTCGTCTTCGTCAAACAGGCTGCTGTCCTCATCGTCGAGGTCCAGATCGTCGTCAGCCTCCTCATCGGCGATGGCCATCTCGGGCTCGTCGTCGTCAACAGCGGCATCCTCGTCATCGTCATCCAACGGCAGGTCATCATCATCTTGGTCGCCCGGAGCCGACGAGTAATCATCGTCAATCGAGGCAGCAGCCCCGGTCGTCGCATCCCGTTCGACCTCAGCCAGTTCCTCCATCAGGGCCGCTTCTTCGTCAGCCGACAGGGTGGCCCGAGCGTCAGTCGCGAGGTCGGCATATTCGTCCAGACCGTCCAGATCGGGCAGGGATGCCTTGTCCTCGACGTCGTCGTCCGTGTCGGATTCGGCCATCAGGTCGCCCTTGGCCACAGCACGCTCGAAATCCGCGCGCTTCATCCGGATCACACGGGCCCGTATCGGGGCGGCGGGGGCGACTTCAGGGGCGTCGGCTGGAACAGAGTCTGTGCCTAGGCTGGCGGCAATGGTCGACAGGATGTCGGTCTCGTCGTCATCCTGTGCGGTGTCATCTTCGGCCAGCGCTGCGTGGTCCTCCGCCAGTCCGAGGTCATCGGCGTCGTCATCCGCGTTCAGGGACGCTTGCAGGGCGCCAAGGTCAAACTCTGCGGCGGCAGGGCTGACGGCGGCAGGCTCCTCGACCAGCATATCGTCCTCGGCGTCCTCGTCGTACGCCTCGTCCTCATAGAGGTTGTCCTCAAGGTCGTCCTCTTCGAATGCCGCCATGTCCAGATCGCTATCTTGATCGGACAGGTCTTCGTCACCGGATGCGTCCGCTAGCGACGGCAGGCCGTCGAGTGCGGCGAGGTCTGCCTGATCCTGACCATCCTCGTCGCCAAGGTCTTCGGCCCAGGGATCGGCAGGCTCTGTCAGAACCGCCTCGGTCAAATCCTCGGCATAATCGTCAGTCGTCATCTGGGTGCTGGCCTTGCCCACCACCGCGCGAATGCGCTGCAACTTGGCCGCCACGCTGTCGGCATCGGGATGCGCCGGGATGACGGGCTCTTGGGCGACCGGACGGGAACGTTCTGGTTCGGCCTCGGGACGCGCAACCGGTTTGGGCATCACAGCGGCGGCAACAACAGGTGCGGCTGGCGGCACGGGGGCTGGCGGCATG
Organism: Marivivens sp.; assembly: GCA_024642115.1. Taxonomy (GTDB): domain Bacteria; phylum Pseudomonadota; class Alphaproteobacteria; order Rhodobacterales; family Rhodobacteraceae; genus JAHEBU01. The sequence continues at coordinate 26,707 of JAHEBU010000007.1, forward strand.
TTCGGGGCGGCTTCGGCAACGGGCACTGGCGCAACGACCGGCGCCGGTGCAGCCTCGGGTTCGGCCCGGGGGGCGACAGCGGCGGGCGAAACCTGTGCTGGTTCCGGTTGGACGTCGGTCTTGGGGGCGGTCGCTGGTTCGGCGTTGAGGGCCAATTCGGCAGCGGGCGTTGCGACAGTTGCGGCCTCTGCGGCGTAGCGGGGGGCAGTCAGGGCCGTACCGGCCCGCAACACGATGCCCGATCCGTCGCTGCGCGCCTCGACCCGCCGCGCGATCTCGCGTTCGGCGATCCGGGCCAGCATTTCCGCATCCGGGGTCGGGGGCTCGGCCCCGAAATACCTGTCATCCGCCGCCAGATCGCGGAAATATTCCGCGATGGCCTTCATCGTGCTGAAGGAGTCGTCGAATCCTTCCAGCGTGCACGAGAAGGTGCCATAGGAGACGGTTAAAATCTTGCTCGATCCAACCATGTTGCACTCGCTTTCTTTTCGGCCCACCAAGGAACGGTTTACCACGAATTGGTTCGCAATCGGGAACAGGACTAGGTTGAGAGAGGTATTATTTCATGACCCTTTTGAGGAGTGTTGCGACCGCAGGGGGTAATGTTGCATGAGTCTGCCCATTGTTGTCAGCCAGGAACCAGTCACTCTGGTCGGTGGGGCGGACATTAGACTCGTTGATCTTACCACTGTCTTAAAACGGGCGCCAACCCTCGTGGCCGTGGATGGCGGCGGGGATACTGTGTTGGAGGCGGGCCTGACGCCTGTGGCGGTCATTGGCGACATGGACAGCCTGTCATCGGCGGGGCAGGCGGCCCTGGCCGACCGGCTGACCCGGATCGAAGAGCAGGTCACGACCGATTTCGACAAGGCCCTGCGAAACATCGAGGCCCCGTTTGTCCTCGCGATCGGTTTCACGGGTGGGCGGATTGATCATGAACTCGCTGTCATGCAGACCCTGGTGCGACGGGCTGACCGGCCTTGCCTTGTGGTGGGGGGGCAATCGCTGGTAGCACTTTGTCCGCCCCGGATCATACTGGACCTTCCGACAGGCACGGCGGTGTCATTGTTTCCGATGGGTCCCGTGCGTGCGGGATCGACCGGGCTGCGTTGGCCGACAGACGGGCTCGACTTTGCCCCCGCTGGTCCCATCGGCACGTCGAATGAGGCTGTGGGCGCGGTCACGATTACCCCTGACGCCCCGCTGATGCTGCTGATCCTACCCCGCGATTGCCTTGACGCGGCGATCAGATCCCTGTCGGTGGCAAAGAGATGGCCCGCGCCGTGATCCGTTCGCGGTGGACGATATAAAGGCCCGATGCGACGATGATGGCAATGCCCACCCAGGTCAGCGCATCCGGAAAATCGCTAAAGATGAAATAGCCTAGCGCGGCGGCACTCACGATCTCGAGGTAGTGCAGCGGGGCAAGGGTGGCAGACGGGGCAAATCGCAGGGCATAGGTCATGAGCATGTGGGCGACCGCCGAAGCTGCCCCGACCCCCGCAAGCCAGACCCAGTCGATCCCGTGGGGCATGACCGGGTCCAGCGTCGGCCAGTGGGTCTGATCGGCGATCAAGAGGACGGGCAGACAGATCACCGCCCCCACCGTGGCCGTGTGATACTGCATCGGGACGGGGTCCATCTTGCGTCCCAGACTGCGGGTCACAAGCATGTAGAGGGCAAAGAAAAGCGCGGTTCCAAGGGGGAAGAGCGCCACCATTCCAAAGGCGTTCAGGCTGGGCTGGATCACCAGCAGGGACCCGGCAAATCCGACGACGCTCGCCCCGATCCGACGGGGGCCGACCTCGTCCCCGAACATCAGCTTTCCCAGGATCAGCAGCAAGAACGGCTCGACAAAGGCGATGGCGAGGGCGTCGGCGATGGGCATGATCCGGACCGCCGCCACGAAACAGTAGGTGGACAGGATCAGGCAGAGCGCCCGCTGGATCAGCGGCCAGAGGAGGCCCGGTTTGATCCGTAAACCGTGGCCGAGCATCAGGGAGATCGGGGCCATCAGGGCGGCCTGCACGACAAAGCGGGCCGTCGTGACCTGCCCCACGGGGATCGTCTGCGCCGCTAGTTTCGAGGCCACGTCGATCAAAGGGGCGGTCACGCAGAAGCCCAGCATGAGGGCGACGCCAAGGAGGATGCGGTCGGAGGTCATGCGTTTTGGGTAGGGGAGCGGACGGGGGCCGTCCAGTCGGATTTTCGGGGGTGAAGCGGCCCCGGAAAAGGCGTTCAAGCGTGAACAGGGTCTTTGGGACTGATTTTATTGTTCTTTTTGTTATAGAGCTCTGATTGGGGGAACAAGGAGGAGGTGGGTTGAAACCCACCGTGACAGGGGTCCTTGCCCTTCACCTTGCCATAACAACTCCCGCCGGAGGCTCCCGGACCTGCGCCCGGAGCCTCCGGCGGGAGTTTTTCAGACCAAAGAAGCCGGGGAGACTGTAAGGTGGGTTTCAACCCACCCCCGGTTGGGGAGAGTCAGGTAAGGTCGAATGACGAAGGCGGAGTGTTGACGGTGTGGTGACGCTAACCAGACCCACACAGACTGGCCGATGGGACTGGCCTATGTGAACAGCAACTGACCCGGAAACAGGTATATTGCCAGATGAGCGGTCACGCGAATTCCACCGGGATTTGAAAAGTTCGGTGCCGCAGGATGACGTTTGACGTGGCTGTCACGGTGCAGGACGCCCAGACGACTGTCGGTATCTCGGATACGGGGGTATGGGGTGAGAACCGCTCCAACCCTGTCGAAAGAGCGGCCCGTTTCCTTGGCTTGACCCATCCGGACCTCTGGTGGGCCTCAAGATGCAAAAGGCGAGAAATCCTGCCAGCGATTCAGGGTTTGCCATTCAGAAAATGGCAGGGAAACGTTCGTATTGATTTCATTGGCTGGGTGATTGTTTCCGGTTGGCCATGATTTCGTCTTGGTTCGATGCGCAGAACGTTCCCCGCTCCGCTGCCAAGCGCGGGTGACAATGCCGTCGCCCCTGTAAGGTGGGTTTCAACCCACCCTTCGTCAACAATTCGGCACGTTGACCGCCAGCCCACCCAAGGCCGTCTCTTTATACTTTTCGCTCATGTCTGCGCCGGTCTGCCGCATCGTTTCGATCGCCGCGTCCAGCGGGACCAGATGCACGCCGTCGCCGCGCAGGGCCAGCGACGCAGCCGACACCGCCTTGATGCAACCCAGCCCGTTGCGTTCGATGCAGGGCACCTGCACCAGCCCCCGGATCGGGTCGCAGGTCATGCCGAGGTGATGCTCCAAAGCGATTTCAGCGGCGTTTTCCACCTGTTCAGGGGTCCCCCCCATCACGGCGCACAGGCCCGCTGCGGCCATGGCTGCCGCAGAACCGACTTCGGCTTGACAGCCGCATTCGGCGCCCGAGATCGAGGCGTTGAATTTGATCAGACCGCCGATGGCCGCTGCGGTCAGCAGGAAATCTGGCACGCCCTTGATCGTGGCCCCCGGCACATGGTCCAGCCAGTAACGGATGGTCGCAGGCACCACGCCTGCCGCCCCGTTTGTGGGGGCAGTCACGACCTGACCGCCCGCTGCGTTTTCTTCGTTCACGGCCATGGCGTAGGTCGACATGTAATCATTGATCGTGTGGGGGGCGGTCTGGTTCAGACCCCGTTCGCGTTGCAGGGCGTCCCAGATCCCCTTGGCCCGCCGGCGCACCTTGAGTCCCCCCGGCAGGATGCCGTCTGTGGCCAGCCCCCGGTCGATGCAGGCGGTCATCACCGACCAGATCCGCGCCAACCCCGCGTCAATTTCGGCGGCGGGTTTGCGCGACAGTTCGTTGGCGCGTTTCATCTGGGCGATGGTCTTGCCCGACCTTGTGGCCATATCCAGCATCTCGGCCGCCGATTTGAAGGGGTAGGGGACGGGGGGGCCGGTATCCTGATCCTTGCCCTGTTCCAGCTCGGTCTCGGTCAGGACGAACCCGCCACCGATGGAGTAGTAGGTGACCGAGGTGATCACGTCGTCCTGTGCATCCGTCCCTCGCAGGATCATGCCGTTGGCGTGGCCGGGCAGGGCAGGACCGTAGTCGAAGATGAGGTCGGACTTGGGCGCAAAGCGCAGTGTGGGCAGGCCGCGTGGGGTCAGCGTTCCGTCGGCCCGGATCCTCTCCAACTCGGCCTCGGCCTTGGCGGCGTCGTAATCGTCGGCCCTGAACCCCGCCAGCCCGAGAATGACCGCCCGGTCGGTCGCGTGCCCGACCCCGGTAAAGGCGAGCGAGCCGTGCAGCGAGGCGCGCACGCCCTGCACGCTGAACGGCAGCGCCCGCAGGTGGTCGAGGAATCGCGCCGCCGCTACCATCGGCCCGATGGTATGCGAAGAGGACGGCCCCACCCCCACCTTGAACATGTCGAATACGGAGAGGAACATCAGGTGGCACTTCCTTCGGGAGGGTTTGGCGGCCGCGGGGCCGAGAACGGGGTCGGCCCCAGCCCTTCGGCCTCGATTGCGGCAAGTGTGGCGGGGTGGGTGTCGAGCGCCTGGGCAAAGGCCAACAGGCGGGGCCAGCGGGTCAGGTCGAACCAGTCGCCGCCGGGGCCGTACAGCGCAGGCCAGCGCAGGAGCGGGCCAAGATAGAAGTGCAGCATGCCTGCCTCTTCCTCCAGCCAGTCGCAGGGCGCCAGAATGTCCAGCATGTCCCCGATGCGGTCCTGTGTGCGGGCGAGCAGGGCGGCGGTGTGGGCGCGGTCGATGTGTTTGTCCGGGTAGAACAGGATCCGTTCCGCCGGATGCAGCGTGTTGGACAACCAGAACAGCCATTTGAGCGCATTCGCCCGGTCGGGGTGTCCCGGTGCCGGGAACAGGCCCCCGTGCCGGTCGGCCAGCCACAGCAGGATCGCCCCGGTTTCAAAGATCGGCCCGTCGGGCGTTTCGAGGGTCGGGATCAGCCCGTTGGGGTTGAGTGCGAGGTAGGCGGGGCTGGTTTGCCCCTGGGTTCCTCGGTCGACCAGAACTGTATCATAAGGCAGGCCCATCGCCTCGAGCGCGAGGCGCACGATCAGCGAGGCATTGTCGGGGGCATAGTGTAGGCGGTAGGGCATGGGGCGGACTGTAGCGGTTTGGCGCGGCGGCCGTAGTCGAAAAGCGACGATCCCCAGCGGAAAGTCGGAGCGGTGGGCGTCGCCCGGTTTGGGCAAGTTGTCCTTAACTGGTCCTCGCATGGGGCGTCGAGGTTGGTTATAAGCCATGCAAACCGCTGCGGAGGCTCGCCCATGACCTATGATCTTTCCCCTATCGACAAGGCCAAGTTCGTGGCGGCCAAGCGCGCCACCGATTATGTCCAGTCAGGGATGCGGGTGGGTTTGGGCACCGGGTCGACCGCCGCGTGGCTCGTGCGGTGTCTGGGCGAAATGGTCCGGGATGAGGGCCTCAAGATCAAGGGGGTTCCCACGTCCAGCCGCACCGCCCAACTGGCCCGCGATGTGGGGATCGAGGTCGTCAGTCTGGACGAGGCGCGGTGGCTGGACCTGACCATCGACGGGGCCGACGAATATGATGGCAACCTCAACCTCATCAAAGGCGGTGGCGGGGCCCTTTTGCAGGAAAAGATCGTGGCGACGGCCAGCGACCAGATGGTCGTCATCGCCGATATCTCGAAACAGGTCGAAACGCTGGGCGCCTTCCCCCTGCCGGTCGAGGTGATCCCTTTTGGCTGGCAGACCACCAAGACCCTGATCGAGGAAACCTTGATCGGCCTTGATGTCCTCGGTCGCACCACCACCCTGCGCATGAACGGAGAGGCCCCTTATTACACCGACGAAGGCAACCATATCATCGACCTTCACCTCAACCGGATCGGCAATGCCCGCCAGTTGTCCCTGGTCCTGAACCAGATTCCCGGTGTGGTCGAGAATGGCCTGTTCATCGACATCTGCGACGTTGTCGTCATCGGCTATGGCGATGGCCGGGTTGAGGTGCGCGATGTCAACAAGGGATCGGTCGAAGAGACCCGGTTCGATTTCGTCGACAACGACAACATCTTCAACGAAGTCGCCGACTGAGAGTATCCGGCGGGGGGGGCCGTCCGCCTCCTGACGGGTGGCCTTTCCGGTTTGCCCGTGGCAAAGGTTGCCCGAGCCTGAATCTGGAGCCTGACCCATGACCACATTCGACTATGACCTGTTCGTCATCGGCGGCGGATCGGGCGGCGTGCGGGCGGCTCGTGTGGCGGCGGCGACGGGGGCAAAGGTCGGTCTGGCCGAGGAAAGCCGGATGGGCGGTACCTGTGTCATTCGCGGCTGTGTCCCCAAAAAGCTGATGGTCTTTGCCAGCGGCTATCGCGAAATGTTTGATGATGCCCGGGCCTATGGCTGGGATCTGGACGACGGGGCCTTTGACTGGTCCCGGTTTCAGGGCCGCCTGCATTCCGAACTGGATCGGCTTGAAGGGATCTATCGCAAGTTGTTGTCCAATTCTGGTGTGACAATCCACGACAGCCGCGCCGTGCTGGAGGATGCCCACACTGTCCGACTGGCCGATGGTCAGACCAAAACCGCCCGCCATATCCTTGTGGCCACTGGCGGGCGGCCCGTCCGCCCGGACATGCCCAATGCCCATCTTGGTCTGACTTCGAACGACATCTTCGATCTCAAGGTCCTGCCCAAATCCATCCTGATCGTCGGTGGCGGCTATATCGCCTGCGAATTCGCCGGCATCTTGAACGGTTTGGGCGTGCAGGTGACACAGTATTATCGCGGCGCCCAGATCCTGCGCGGCTTTGACGACGAAGCCCGCGGGTTGGTGGCCGAGGCCATGCGGGACAAGGGCGTCGCGTTGCATCTGGGCACCAACATCGTCGAAATGCGGTCGGCCAGTGATGCCCCCGCGGCCCCCGGCATGGGGACCCCGATGAACAGTCAGGCCAGCGGCACAGAGGCTACTCCTGCGGCCAATCCGGGCGGCGGTATCTGGATCAAATCGACGAACGGGATGGAACAGGTGTTCGATCAGGTCTTGTTCGCCACCGGTCGTCAGCCCAACACTGATGGCATGGGGCTGGAGGCGGTGGGGGTCAAGATCGGTCGCCGGGGCGAGGTCCTGGTGGACGAGTATTCACAGACCTCTGTCCCGTCGATCCACGCAGTAGGCGATGTCACAAACCGCGTTCAGTTGACCCCGGTGGCGATCCGCGAAGGCATGGCCTTTGTCGAAACCGTATTCAAGGGCAACCCCACCCCCGTCGATCACAAGCTGATCCCGTCCGCCGTGTTTACCCAGCCGGAACTTGGTGCCGTGGGCCTGACCGAGGAAGAGGCCCGCGAGCAGGAGCCGATCGACGTCTATTGCACCAGCTTCAAGCCGATGCAGCATGCCTTTGCCGGACGGACTGACCGAGTGCTCATGAAACTGATCGTAAGCAAGGCGACCCGTGTGGTTCTGGGATGTCATATCGTCGCGGATAATGCGGGCGAGATGATCCAGCTGGTCGGTATAGCGGTCAAAATGGGTGCCACCAAAGAGGATTTCGACCGGACCGTCGCCGTGCACCCCACCATGGCCGAAGAACTGGTAACGATGCGCGATCCGGTCCGCAGCGCTTGAATTTCAGGTATTAACCCACAAGTTGGAACCGATGGCCCGGAACGGGCGGCAGGGAAGGAAGAATTACAGACAATGGCTGGCAACAACGGAGGCCCCTGGGGCGGTGGCGGCAATAATGGCAACGGCGGCGGCGGTGACGAGCGCCCGCCCCGGCCCCCACGCAGACCGGGCGAAGGCCCGCAGATCCCCGAGATCGACGAACTGGTCAGCAAGGGCCGCGAACAATTGCGTGTCCTGATGGGCGGACGCGGCGGCGGCGGCTTTGGCGGCGGCACGGGTGGCCCGATGCTGACACGGGGCACCGTGGGCCTGGGCGCGCTGGCGCTGGTGGTCCTGTGGGGCCTGGCGTCGTTCTATACCGTGCGCCCTGACGAAAAGTCGGTCGAACTGTTTCTGGGCAAATATTACAAGACCGGCGAGCCAGGCCTGAACTTTGCCCCCTGGCCGCTGGTCCGGGCCGAGGTGCTGCCTGTCACCACCGAACGCACGACTGAGATCGGCACCAGCCGGTCTGGCCAAGAGGCGGGTCTTATGCTGACCGGCGACCAGAATATCGTCGACATCGACTTTCAGGTGGTCTGGAACATCTCGGAACCCAGTCGCTATCTGTTCAACCTCGCCAACCCGCCCCAGACCATCGAGGCGGTGTCGGAATCAGCAATGCGCGAAATCATCGCCCAGTCCGATCTGGCCCCCATCCTCAACCGTGACCGGGGGGCGATTTCAGACCGGCTGCGCGATCTGATCCAGCGCACGCTCGACAGCTATGACAGCGGGGTCAACATCGTCCGCGTCAACTTTGACAAGGCCGATCCGCCCGAACCTGTCATCGCGTCGTTCCGCAAGGTGCAGGACGCCGAGCAGGAGCGGAACCGGTTGCAGAACGTGGCCGATGCCTATGCCAATCAGGTGCTGGCCGGGGCCCGTGGTGAATCCGCCCAGCTTCTGGAACAGGCCGAAGGCTATCGCGCTCAGGTCGTGAACGAGGCCGAAGGCGAGGCGAGCCGGTTCAGTGCCGTGCTTGCCGAATACGAAAAGGCCCCAGAGGTGACGCGCAAGCGGATCTATCTGGAAACGATGGAGCAGGTTCTGGGCGGGGTGAGCATCACCCTGCTGGACGACAATGCCGGCGGATCGCAGGGGGTTGTCCCCTACCTGCCCCTGACGGAAATCAACCGGCCCACCCCGGCCCCTGCCGCGACAGGAGGAAACAATTGATGCGCCCCGTGACCTATCTTCTTCCTGCCGTCGTCGTTCTGGTGGCCGGTCTTTTGTCGTCGATCTATATCGTGGACGAACGGCAAAAGGTGCTGATCCTGCAATTCGGCCAGATCGTGTCGGTCAAGGAAACGCCCGGCCTCGGCTTCAAGATCCCAGTCATTCAGGAGGTCGTGCGCTATGACGACCGCATCCTGAGCCGGGATGTCGCCGCGCTCGAGGTGACCCCTTCGGACGACCGCCGCCTGATCGTGGATGCCTTTGCCCGTTACCGGATCGTCGATATCCGCAAGTTCCGGCAGGCCGTGGGCACCGGGGGGCAGGACTTTGCTGCCTCGCGCCTTGACGGCATCCTTCGCGCCCAGACCCGTGATATCCTGGGGACTGTGTCGTCGGACGATATCCTGTCCACCGACCGGGACGCGCTGATGCTGCGTATCCGCAATGCCGCCATCGACGAGGCGTCGGCGCTGGGCATTCAGGTGCTGGATGTGCGGCTCAAGCGGACGGACCTGCCGCCCGAGAACCTGAATGCCACCTATGAGAGGATGAAGGCCGAACGCGACCGTGAGGCTGCCGACGAGATCGCCCGAGGCAACGAGGCCGCCCAGCGAGTCCGCGCTCAGGCCGACCGCACCGTGGTCGAACTGGTCTCCGAGGCCAAGCGTCAGGCCGAGGTGACCCGAGGCGAAGCGGACGCCCAGCGCAACGCGATCTATGCCCAGGCTTATGGCGCGGATCCGGAATTCTTTGAATTCTACCGCTCGATGAGCGCCTATGGCAAAGCGCTGGAGGGCGGCAATACCTCGATGGTCCTGTCCCCCAATTCCGAGTTCTTCAACTATCTGCGCTCGGACACTGGCGCGGCGACACCGCGGGCGAACTGACGGCGGGCAGCACGAATGGCAATGGTGGGTTGAAACCCACCGTTGCCGGGTTTTTTGCCCGTCACATCACCATAGCAACTCCCGCCGGAGGCTCCCGGTTCAGGGCCCGGAGCCTCCGGCGGGAGTTTTTCAGACCAAAGAAGCCGGGTCCAGCCTGTACGGCGGGTTTCAACTCACCGCCCCGGTGTGTGTGTTTGAAATCACGTCCGCTTGATCCACGACGCGCGTTGTTTGTGTTGCACATCGACCGGGCTAGGTTGAAAGTCAGGTTCAAACGGCCGCCCCGGCGGTCGCCCGCAACGCAGGAGAATGCCCCGTGCCCCCCATGCCGCCCGTAAAAGCCAAGGCCATCGCGCTGTCACGCAGCAAAACCACCACCGCTTCCGCCTTTTACCCAGGCATCGTCCTTGCCATTGCCGCGGCCCTCGCCCTTGTTCTGGCGCATCCTGCGGTATCGCAGGACCTGTCGGCCACGGCCCCCACCGTAACCGCTCCGGACCGCCCCGCGTCCTTTGCTGACCTCGCTGAGCATATCAGTCCGTCGGTCGTCAACATCACCACATCGACCACCGTGGCTGCCGCGACTGATCCGCAGGGGATCGTGCCGCCCGGATCGCCGTTCGAGGATTTCTTCAACAACCGCGACGGCGCGCCGCGCCGGTCCTCGGCGCTGGGCTCGGGCTTTGTCATCTCGTCAGACGGCTATATCGTCACGAATAACCACGTCATCGAAGGCGCCGACGAGATCGAGATCGAGTTCTTCTCGGGCGAGGTGCGTCCCGCCACACTGGTCGGCACCGACACCAATACCGATATCGCCTTGCTCAAGGTCGATGCGACGGGTCTACCCTTTGTCAAATTCGGCGACAGTGACGGTCCGGGCGCCCGTGTGGGTGAATGGGTCGTCGCGATGGGCAACCCGCTGGGGCAGGGGTTCTCGGTGTCTGCCGGGATCGTGTCCGCCCGGAACCGCGCCCTGTCCGGCACCTATGATGACTATATCCAGACCGATGCCGCCATCAACCGGGGCAACTCGGGCGGGCCGCTCTTCAATTTGGACGGTGATGTGATTGGCGTGAACACAGCCATCCTGTCCCCTAATGGCGGGTCGATCGGCATCGGCTTTTCAATGGCGTCCAACGTGGTCAGCAATGTCGTGACCCAGCTCAAGGAATTCGGCGAAACCCGCCGGGGATGGCTGGGCGTGCGCATTCAGGATGTGACCGCTGACATGGTCGATGCCATCGCAGGGCTGGGCAGCGCCCGCGGCGCGCTTATCACCGATGTCCCCGAGGGCCCTGCCATGGATGCGGGCCTGCTGTCGGGCGACGTCATCCTGACCTTTGACGGCAAGGACGTGAAGGACACCCGCGAACTGGTTCAGATGGTCGGCAACGCCCCTGTGGGCAAGGAGGTCGCCGTGGATATTCTGCGCGACGGCGCCACTCTGGCCAAGACCGTCGTTCTGGGCCGCCGCGAAACGGCCGAGGCCGCCGCTACCCCCGCCGCCGACACTGCTCCCGCCGCGCCAGAGCCGTCGCAGGTTCTGGGCCTGACCCTGTCCGAAGTCACGCCTGATCTGTCAGCCCAGTTCAGCCTGCCCGACACCGCCGAAGGGCTGGTCATCACGGAAGTCGCGCCCGAGTCCGACGCCGCCGGCAAGGGCGTCGTCGCGGGCGACCTGATCACCGAGGCCGGTCAGCAAAAGGTCACTTCGGTCGCCGATTTCGAGGCCCGGATCGCCGAGGCCAAGGATGCTGGTCGCAAATCCCTGCTGCTGCTCATCCGCCGGGGCGGCGATCCGCGCTTTGTCGCGCTGGTGCTGGACGACAAGTAACGTCGTCCAAAAGCGGTCTTTGCAAAGGGCGTCCTGACGGGCGCCCTTTCCCTTTTATCCGATGATCCGGATCGGTGCGCCTGCCGCAAAGGCCCGCACCGCATCGACCGTCTGAGTATAGAACAGCCGGAACGTCGCTTCGGTCGTATATCCCAGATGCGGGGTCAGCAGCAGCCGACCCTGCGCCATCAGGTCGCCATCGCGCAACGGGTCGTCCATCGGCAACGGTTCGCGGTCGTACACATCGAGCCCGGCCATTGCCGCCCGGTCCCGCCGCAGCCAGTCCAACACCGCGCCTGCATCCACAATCGGCCCGCGCGAGGTGTTGACCAGCACATGCCCCGATTTGGCTGCGGCCAGCGCCGCCCCATTTACCAGCCCCGTCGTTCGCTCTGACAGGACCAGATGCACGCTGGACACATCTGCCGCAGCCATCAGCGTGGCCAGATCGGGCATCTGTCGCACGCCCATCTGCGCACAGCGGTCTGGCGTCAGGTTCTGGCTCCACGCCACCACCTCCATCCCCAACGCCCGGCCCAGCACGGCCATCTGCCCGCCGATGGTGCCCAGCCCGATCAGGCCCAGCGTGAGCCCGGCCAGATCGCGGCCCAGTCCCGCCTGCCAGCCCGTCTGCAACGCCGCCACCTCGGGCAGCAGGCGGCGGTTGAGCGCGAGGATCATCAGGATTGCCAGTTCGCTGGTCGTGGTCTTGCGGCTTTCGGTGCCGCAGACGGTGATGCCGTGGGCCTTGGCCGCAGTCAGGTCGATGGACGCATTGCGCGGCCCGCTGGTCACGATCAGTTTCAGCCGGGGCAGGGCTGCGATCAGGTCGGCCCCGATCGGCGTGCGTTCCCGCATCAGGCACACCGCGTCGAATGGTGCGAGCCGTTTGGCGAGCGCGTCACCGCTGATCGTGTCCGAAAACACAGTGACATCCAGACCCGCCCAATCGGCCAGCCGCAGCGCCGCGCCCGCGTAATCGTCCAATACCGCAATCTTCATGTCCGTCTCCCTTTGCGGTACCTGACCATCCGGGCGGGACAAGGGCAAGACTTTGCCCGCTTCCGTGCTACCCTTGGTTGCGAATCCCTTGCCCTGATCGGAGCGTTCCATGTCCTCCTCCTCTCGCTTGATGGCCGCCGCGCTGGCCGCCGTTGTCGGAACCTCGGTTGTGGCCGAAAACCGGATCGACCGGGTGCTGCCCGATGCGCCGGAACTGGCCACCTTTGGCGATCACCGGATCGGTGTGACGACGCTGACCCTCACCCATGCGGGGCAGGTCGATGTTCTGAACGCCACAGCGGACAGCGCCCCCACCTATGACCGGCCCCTGACGGTCGAGCTGTGGTATCCGGCCGATCCCGCCACCACCCCCGGCGGCACCTACCAGACGGTGATCCGCGACGGGGTGACCCCTGCCACGCTGACCGGGCAGGCCGCCCGCGATGCCGCGCCCGAGGCGGGGCAGAAATTCCCGCTGGTCATCATCAGCCACGGCTATCCCGGCAATCGGATGCTGCTGTCGCCGCTGGCCGAAAATCTGGCCTCCAAAGGCTATGTCGTGGCCTCGATCGACCACACGGACAGCACCTATTCCGATCAGGCGGCCTTTGGGTCCACCCTGCGCAATCGCCCGTTGGACCAAAGGTTCGTGCTGGACCAACTGGCGACGCTGGACAGCCCCGTCGGCGCAATCATCGACGCCAACGACACCGCCGTCATCGGCTATTCCATGGGCGGCTACGGCGCGCTGATCTTTGCAGGCGCGGGCGTGACCGAGGCATCGGTCGCCTTTCCCTACGCCCCGCCGGGCGGGTTGCTGGCAATCAATCAGGCGGGCAGCGACACGCTGGCCACTCTGGTCGATCCTCGGGTCAAGGCGGTCGTGACCTTTGCGCCTTGGGGCATGAACGCGGGGTTCTGGGATGCGGCAGGGCTGGCGGGCATCCAGAAGCCGCTGTTCATTATCGCGGGGTCGGTCGATGACGTGGCCGTCTATGCCAATATCCGCCAGATCTTTGAACAGACCACCGGGACCGACCGGATGCTGCTGACATTTGACAATGCCAACCACAACGCGGGCGCGCCGATGCCCGCGCCCGAAGAAAGCTATTTCTATTCTGAGGCGCTGAAGTTCAGCCCGTTTGAACACTATGCCGACGCGGTCTGGGACAATGTGCGGATGAACAACATCAGCGCCCATTTCATGACCGCCTTTCTTGACGTTCACCTCAAGGACGACGCGGCAATGGGGGCATTTCTGGATGTGACGCAGAACGCCGCAGACGGGGTCTGGGCGATGGACGAGGCAGGCAATCCGACCGCCGATTTCACCTATTGGAAAGGGTTCGCCAACCGCACGGCAGTCGGCCTGCATCTGGAGCATAAGGCCGCGGGACAGTAGCCGTCAGACAAGGCTCAGCAGCAGCGACATCACCGGCATCCCGTCGCGGTAGGTCTGCATCAGGCGGTCGGGCAGGGGGGCCGCACCCTCTGCCACCTCGCGGCTGGCCACCAGCCCCTTCATCCGCAGGAACCGCGCCTGCGGATGATCCTGCGGATAGGGCGTGGGGACACGTTTCAACTCGGGCTCCCATAGCGAAAACCCCGCCGCCTCGGTCTGCGCCATCGCCCCCGCCATCCGTGGCCCGTCAAGGTCGAGCAGCTTGCGCCAATCCTCAAGCACGTCCTTTTCAAAGCCCATGACGCCGACCCCGACAAAGGTGCGGTCCACGTCGATGCCAAAGAAAAACACCGGGTTCTGGCGGTCGCCCGTCTGGACCTCCCACATCATGTGCAGGTGGGTGTTGTAGGGGGTCTTGTCCTTGGAAAAGCGGACGTCGCGGTGCGGGCGAAACAACTTTGCCTTGAGTGGCATGCCCGCCAGATCGCCCAACGGGCCGGTCAGGTCGTCCAGCAGGGCCTGCGCCCCGGGTTTGAGGGTCTTGTCATAGGTGCCGCGATTGGCATCCCACCACGCCTTGGTATTGTCGGCGGCAAGGGCCGCGTAGAAGGTCCGGGCAGTGGGGATCAGGGTATCGGTGTCGGGGGTCTTGGGCATGGCAGCCTCGATGCGAGCAAAGATCGGACCAGCGTCGCCCGACTGCGCGGGTTTGTCCATTGTTGCGAACCGGCAGCGGCCCTAATCTGCGGCCATGATTGCCCGATGGACCCGACTTGCCTTTGCCGTGTGCGTCTTTGCCGGTGGGCCGCTGCCCGCCGCCGCCCATCCCCATGTCTTTGTCGATGCGACGGTCAGCTTTCAGTTCGACGAGTCCGGAAAGCTGACGACGATCCGGCTGGACTGGATTTATGACGACCTGTTTTCGCTCATGCTGACCGAAGATCTGGGGGTGGATGCGGATGGTGATCTCGTGCTGACCGCCGACGATCAGGCAAAACTCGACGCGGGGGTGCTGGACTGGCCCGCCGACTATAACGGCGATCTGTTTCTGACTCAGGGCGATGCGCCCCTCGCACTCAGCGGTCCCGTGCAACACAGCGTCAATCTGGATCAGGGGCGCGTCCACGAAAAGGTCGCCCGGGTCCTGATCCCTGCCGCCGATCCGACCAGGCCGATCGTGATCCGGCTGTATGACCCCAGCCTTTATGTGGCCTACACGATCAAGCGCAGCTTTGACCTGCCAACCGGCTGCACCCTAGGCTATGTCGCGGCGGACATCGACGCGGCCAATGCCAAGGTCAGCGACATGCTGGGCGGGATGATGGCCAGCGACGTGCCTGCCGACCAGACGATGCCCGATGTGGGCGACCTGTTCGCCGATACGATGACGCTGACATGCGCCGCATCCTGATCGTTCCTCTGATCGGGCTGATCCTGCTGGCCTTGTGGCTGTGGGGGATGGGGGGCGAGACGGTGATCGCCCGGCACGCCGCCGATGGTCAGCATTGGGTACAAAATGCGATGGCCGTGGCCCTGCGCAGGCTCAAGGCCGGGGACTGGGGGGCGCTGGGCAGCCTGTGGGGCCTTTGTTTCGCTTATGGGTTCTTTCACGCTGCTGGTCCCGGTCACGGTAAGATGGTGATCGGCGGATACGGTCTGGGCCGCCGGGTGCCGATGGGGCGGCTGGCGGGGTTGGCCCTTGCCTCGAGTCTCGCCCAGGCGGCGACGGCGATTGTGCTTGTCTATGTCGGTCTGTGGGTTCTGGGGTGGAGCCGGGATCAGATGCGCGGACTGGCTGACGACATCATGGGCCCGGTCAGTCAGGCGATGATCGCGGGCGTCGGGCTGTGGCTGGTCTGGCGGGGGCTGCGGGGCCTGTGGCGGATGCGGTCCGTGGCCGGCCATCCGCAGTCGGCCATGCCGGGCGTGACCGACCTGTCCGGTCTGGGCGGGATGGCCTTGGCGGCAACAACGCCCGAGGTCTGCGCCACCTGTGGCCACGCCCACGGGCCGACGCTGGATCAGGTGGGACAGGTCCGGTCGCTGCGCGATGCGCTGGTGGTGGTGGGCGTGATCGCCGCGCGCCCCTGCACCGGATCGTTGTTCCTTCTGATCCTGACATGGCGGCTGGGGATCGACTGGGCCGGGATTGTTGGTGCCTTTCTGATCGGTCTTGGCACCGCCAGTATCACTGTTCTGGTCGCCATCGGCTCTGTCACGGCCCGCGAAAGCGCGCTGGCCCAGGTGGCATCCGCCCCGGCCGTGGCCCGCACCCTGTCCCTGATCGAGATACTGGCCGGGGCGATGGTGATGAGCGTGGCCCTGCAACTGCTCTGGCCGATGATCTGACCCGTCTGGACCTTGGCAGTCCAAGGCCCTAGAGCGGGACCATGCAAGCCCCTGCTACCACCACACGCGACCATGTCAGGGCGATCCTGACGCTGGGTCTGCCGTTGATCGGCAGCAACCTGGCGCAGTTTGCCATCAACATGACCGACACGATCATGCTGGGCTGGTATGACGTGACCGATCTGGCCGCCGCCACCATCGCCAATTCGTTCTACTTCGTGACCTTCATCGTGGGGGCCGGTTTTGCCGCTGCCGTGGTGCCGATGGTGGCCGCGAGCGCCGAATCCGGGGACGAGGTGCAGGTGCGCCGGGTGACCCGTATGGGCCTGTGGCTGGTGGTGTTCTATGGGCTGATCTTTACCCTGCCATTCATGTGGTCGGCGCCGATCCTGCGGGCGTTTGGGCAAGACGCCGATGTGGCGCTTCAGGCGCAGGCCTATCTGCGGATCGCCGCCTGGGCGATGATCCCGGCGCTGATGGTCATGGTGCTCAAGGGGTTTCTGTCGGCGCTTGAACGCACCGCGGTTATTTTGTGGGTGACGGTGGGGACGGCGGTGCTGAACGGGTTTCTCGACTACGCGCTGATTTTTGGCAATTGGGGCGCGCCGGAAATGGGCATCCGCGGCGCGGCGGTGGCGAGCCTGATTCTTGTCGCCATTTCGATGCTGGTGCTGTTCGCCTATGCGCTGCGCGTGCTCCCGCAATACCGGCTGTTGCAACGCTGGTGGCGGCCGGACGGGCAGGCTTTTGGGCAGGTGTTCCGGCTGGGGCTGCCGATCGGGATCACATCGCTGGCCGAAGGCGGGCTGTTCGTGGCAAGTGCGGTGATGATGGGCTGGATCGGCAAGATTCCGTTGGCCGCCCACGGGATCGCCATCCAACTCGCCTCGCTCACCTTCATGTTCCACGTCGGCCTTAGTCAGGCGGCGACGGTGCGGGCGGGTCGGGCGTTGGGCCGCCGGGACGAGGCCGGGTTGCGCCGGGGCGGGATCATCGCCATTGCCCTGTCGCTGGGATTTGCCGCTCTCACCATGGCCGCGTTCCTGATGTTCCCCACGGCACTGGTGGACCTGTTCATCGACCCGGCCGAACCTGAACGACCGGCGTTGCTGGCCGTGGGCGTGCTGTTATTGGCCATGGCAGGGTTGTTCCAGCTGGTCGATGCGGCCCAGGTCATGGCGCTGGGCCTGCTGCGAGGCGTGCAGGACACCGCGACGCCGATGGCGCTGGCCACGCTCAGCTATTGGGTGGTGGGGATGCCCGTCAGCTATGGACTGGGTTTTGTTCTGGGCTGGGGCGCGGTTGGCATCTGGGCTGGGCTGGTGGTGGGCCTGCTGTTCGCGGCGGGTTTCCTGATGGTGCGTTTCTGGGGCAGGTCGGTCCGGATTGGCGAAGTCGCGGCCTGAGAGTCTGGTCCACCCCGGCTTGTGTCCGGCGCGATCCTCGGCATAGTGGCCGGGATTTTCGGGCGGAGGACTGAGGACATGAAACTATTGCGATACGGCCCTGTGGGTCAGGAAAAACCGGGACTTCTGGACGACGCGGGGCAGGTGCGGGACCTGTCCGACCACATCGCCGATCTGGCGGGGTCGGCGCTGTCGGCGGCCAGCATGGCGCGTCTGGCCGCGCTTGATCCGGCGGACCTGCCGCTGGTGGACGGCATGCCGCAGCAGGACCTGCGGCTTGGTCCTTGCGTCGGACGGGTGGGAAAATTCATCTGTATCGGCCTGAACTATGCCGACCACGCCGCTGAAAGCGGGCTGGCCGTGCCGCCTGAACCCGTCATATTCAACAAATGGACCAGCGCCATCGTGGGTCCCGACGACGACGTGCAGATCCCCCGCGGATCGGTCAAGACCGACTGGGAGGTCGAGCTGGGCGTCGTGATCGGCACCGGCGGGTCCTATATCGACGAGGCAGACGCGATGGCCCATGTGGCGGGTTTCTGCGTCATCAACGACGTGTCCGAACGGGAATTCCAGATGGAACGCGCCGGAACCTGGGACAAGGGCAAGGGTTGCGACACCTTTGGCCCCACCGGCCCCTGGCTGGTCACGCCCGACGAGGTTGGCGATTACGACAACCTGTCCATGTGGTGCGAGGTGGATGGCCACCGCTACCAGAACGGCAGCACGGCCACGATGGTCTACAAGGTGCCGCACCTGATCGCCTATTGCAGCCGGTTCATGTCGTTGCAACCGGGCGATGTCATCTCTACGGGGACACCGCCGGGTGTGGGCATGGGATGCAAGCCGCCGGTCTACCTCAAGGGGGGCGAAGTGATGACGCTAGGGATCGAACGCCTTGGCACGCAGACCCAGCGAGTGCTGCCCGCCAAGGGCTAGTCCGCGTCCGGATGGCTATGAAGCCCGAGGCGCGTCACCAGATGCGCCTCGTCATCGTTGCGAAAGAACGGAACGCGGTCGGGCGGGCCGGGATCGGCCAGCCGGGCGGCCAGTTCAGCCAGAACGACTTGGGCGATAAAGGGCAGGTCGAACTGCCGCGCATCGGCCAGAGGGACCCATTGCAGATGGGCCAACTCGTCCTCTGCCCGGGTAAAATCGTCGGGGTCGGTGACCAAACGGTCCGCCTCGACCAGAAAAAAGCGGGCGTCGAACCGGCGCGGACGACCCGGCGGGGTGACAGCGCGAAAGACAAATCGCAGTGCAGTCGGATCGGGGATGTGGCCGGTGGCGGCAAAGCCGCGCCAGCCTTGGGGCGGATCGGGCCAGTCGCCGGGAGCGCCCAACACATGACCCGTCTCTTCCCACAACTCGCGGATGGCGGCGGCGGCAAGGGCAGCGGCGGGCAGGCGGCTTTCCTCGGCCAGACGGTCGCGGCAGGGGGCGGGCAGCGGGCCGGACAACGGAACCGTTCCGTCCACCGGATCGACGGCGCCCCCCGGAAACACGAATTTGTTGGGCATGAACGCCGCGCCTGCACCTCGTTGGCCCATCAATACCGATGGCGAAGTAAGCCTGTCGCGCAGGACGATGAGGGTGGCGGCGTCGCGGATCGCGGTCTTGTCGTCCATCGTGCCCCCGTTCGGGGTCAGGCGGTGCTGCCGAACCCGTTCATGCGTTTCGCCCACTGGATGCCGACGATCATCCCCTTGAGCCTTGGCAGAAGGTAGAGCGACAGGGCGACACAGCCAACCGCGAAAATGGTAAACAGGACCAAAGGTTCGGGGCGGAATTTTTCGAACACGATCAGGATCAGCGGGGCCATCAGGTGCCCGACGATCAGGATGGTCAGATAGGCGGGGCCATCATCGGCACGATGATGAAACAGTTCTTCGCCGCACACGGGGCAGCGGTCGGCCACCTTGAGATAGCCCGAAAACAGCATCCCCTCGCCGCAATGCGGACAACGCCGACGCAGACCGCGCAACATGGCGGGCTTGGTCAGCCGTTCTTCGGCAGCTTCGGGGCGGGTGATCTGAACCGTATCGGTCATCGGCGTCTCCTTGACCGTCTCCACATGCACCTTCCCACGACTTTTTAAAAGAGTGGTCGAAGGGCTTGCGTCCCCATGTCGCAAACGTTTGCCCGCCGCGGTAAGTCATCATCGGCAAGTTTGTTGCAGCGACCGCGACGGAACCAGACTGGGGCACCGTTCAATGGGGGTCAGCGGCAGTTGAGGGCCGCTCACCGACACCTCGAAAGGGAAACTGCAATGAAAAAGACAATTTTGGTGGCCGCGATTGTGGCAGGTCTGATGGCTGGGGCAGCGCAGGCGCAGGATACGACCGGGCAGGTCGGGCAGTCCGTCACCGGGCAGACAGGTCAGACCGGCCCCGCCACCGGTGGAATGGGCGACGGCATGGGGCATGGGCGCGGCCCTGGTCGCATGGGGCCGATGCCCGATTTTGCCACGCTTGACGCCAACAGCGATGGCCAGATCACCATGGACGAGATCAAGGCGCAGGCCCAAAGCCGCTTTGCCGCCGCCGATACGAACGGCGATGGCGCGTTGTCTGCCGACGAACTGACGGCGATGATCCTCGCCCGGATTCAGGAACGGGCGGCGAACGAGGCCGCGCAGATGATCGAAAACATGGACAACAACGGCGATGGCGTTCTTCAGGCCGACGAGATGCAGCCGCGTGGTGGCGACATGCTCGAACGGATGTTCGCGCGGATTGACACGGACGACGACGGCCAGATCAGCCAGGCTGAATTCGACGCCATGAAGGCCCGGATCGAGCAGCGCATGCAAGGCGGTCGCGGCGAAGGCCGGGGCGGTCACGGCGGACATGGTCCCCGTACCCACGGCAACTGAGCCTGACAGGCATGCAACGGGGGGTGCGCCCCCCGTTGCAGCCCTTCGATCAACGGATTACCTGCTGTCTTTATGGATATTGCCACAGATCCTGACACCCTGACGCCGGACGAGGCGCTGCTGGTTGCCTATGGTAACGGCGACAGGGACGCCGCGCGTGTGCTGGCCGAGCGCCTGTCCCCGCGCGTTCTGGGGCAGGCGTTTCGCATGCTTGGCGACCGGACCGAGGCCGAAGATGTGACACAAGAGGCGATGCTGCGGCTGTGGAAGATTGCAGCCGACTGGCGGCAGGGCGAGGCGCAGGTCACGACGTGGCTCTACCGGGTGACGGCGAACCTGTGCACTGACCGACTGCGCCGCCGGAGCCGGAGCATGGCGCTGGACGACGTGGCCGAACCGGAGGACGATCGTCCGGGCGTGGCCGACCAGATGCAGCATGACAGCCGGCTAGCCGCCCTGCATGCAGCTTTGGCAAGCCTGCCGGAACGACAGGCGCAGGCGGTGGCGCTGCGCCACCTCGAAGGACTGGGCAATCCCGAGATTGCCCAGATCATGGACATCAGCCTTGAAGCGGTCGAAAGTCTGACCGCCCGGGGCAAACGGGCGCTGACCGCGATCCTCGCGGGGCGCAAGGCAGAACTGGGGTTCCAAGATGACTGACCTCGACCGCAAGGACCAAGACCAGGACGACGCCGGGCTGGAGACGCTGTTCGCGTTGGCGCGCGCGCCCGTCGACCCGCCGTCCAGAGAGCTGATGGCCCGCATCCTCGCGGATGCGGCGGCGGTGGACAGCGGGCGAACGCAAATGGCTCCGCAGGCCGCGCGCGGCGGGCTGTTCTCTGGGTTGATGGCAGCGCTGGGCGGATGGCCCGCCTTGGGTGGGCTAGCGGCTGCGACAGTTGCGGGTCTGTGGATCGGGATCGCCCCGCCCAGCGGGCTGACCGGGCTGACCGATGCCGTCTGGGGGACCAGCACGACCATCTCGGTCTTTTCTGTCGATGATGTTTTGGGAAGCGAGGGACAGGGATGACTGCACAAGCCGACAATAGAGTCACACCGTCGGTGGGACGCGGGGTGCGCATCGCGTTGGTGGTGTCGCTGGCAATCAACCTGCTGGTCGCGGGCGTCGTGATCGGCGGTCTGGTGTCCGGGCGGGGTCCGGGCGGGTTTCCGGGTTATGACCTGAGCCTGGGGCCCTTTGCGCAGGCGCTTGATCCGCAGGATCGGGCGGCGCTGCGCGACGAATTCCGCAAACGGGCTGACCTTAGGCCCATTGGGCGGCGTGACCGGGCGCAGGCCCTGAGCGATTTTCTGACTGCCCTGCGGTCTGATCCGTTCGACATCGGGGCAGTCGAAGCGATCTTTGCCGGACAGCGCGACCGCGCGACGGCGGCAATGTCGGCGGGGCAGGCGGTGCTGCTGGACCGGATCGGGCAGATGACACCCGAGGCGCGGGCGGCCTTTGCCGACAGGTTGTCGCGCGAACTGGGGCGCCATGCCGGGAACAACCCGGACCGACCCTGACCTGCCCGTCCTTACCCGTGCCCTGACCCGACCGCTCAGGCGGCGGAGCGGCTGATCGTCACGGTATTCCGACCGGCCGACTTGGCCATATAGAGGGCCGCATCGGCCCGGTCCACCATTCGAGTGACGTCCTCGGGGCGGGCCGGATCTACCCCTCCGATCGCGACGCCGATCGACAGCGTCACACGGACGACCTGACCGGGCTGGTCGGTTTCAAAGGTGGCAGTCTCGATCAGGCGGCGCAGCCGGTCGGCAGCCCCGCGGGCCTGATCCACCGTGGTTTCGGGCATGGCGATCAGAAACTCTTCGCCACCGATCCGCGCGACAAGGTCAATGGCCCGCAAATTGTCGCGCAGGCACTGGGCCACGCCAACCAGAACCTTGTCGCCAGAGGCGTGGCCGTAGGTATCGTTGATCCGTTTGAAATGGTCGATATCCAGCACCATCAGGGCGAACTCCCGACGGTCGGCCAGGGCGCGTTCGGCCAAACTTGCCAGATGTGGCAGGGCGTAACGACGGTTGTAAAGGCCGGTCAGAGGGTCGGTAACCGCTGCCCTGATCCCGCTTTTGACGGTGTCGCGCAGGCGATCGAGGTTGGCCTTGCGGCGCAGCAGGGCCGCGATCCGATGGGCAATCTCGGCGGGTTCCGCTGCATCAATGACGACGTCGTTGGCGCCCAGATCGAGGGCCATCGCGGCAATTTCGGGGGTGTCGGACGGCACCACGATCAACTGCGCGGCCAGCCGCGATTCGGACCGGCTGCGCAGATCGGCGACCAGCCGAAACACAATGCCGACATCGACCCGCGACGCATCGGTTCGGGCCGGAATGACAAAGACGTCCGGAACGCCGCCCGAGGGATCGAGCGACAGGGCCGAATCGGGATCAAGCGTCTGCACCTCATACCCCAGGATGCGCGACACGGCTGACGACAACCCCTTGGCGGCTGTTGTCCCGTCTTCGATCAGGGCAATACGACCCGGGACGGCAAAGCCTGCGGCTGGTTCGGCAAAGCCAAGCGCGCGGCTGGTGTCGTCGCGCAGACGCAGTTCGGAATCGGCATCGCGGGCGCGCAACAGGCTGCGGATACGGGCCTGAAGCAAACCGTCCGCGATCGGTTTGATCAGAATATCATCTGCGCCTGCCTCCAGCGCCTCTAGCCGGCCCGCGGGCGTACAAAAGGAAGATATGGCGATGATCGGCAGCGCCGCAGTCGCCGGGTCGGTCCGAACTGTCTGGATAAAGTCCAGCACAAGTTCCGCAGGTTGGCCCAGATCCACGATCAGCAGATCCGCCAGGTCAGAGCGGACCATGTTCAGCGCATCGGCAATGGTGCTGGCGCAGGTGACAAGATATTGAGCAGTCAGCAGCTTTGCCCGCAAAACGATGCGGTTGGTTGCAACACTGTCAAGGATCAGAATTCGGCCCGACATCACACACTTTCCTGTTCAGGGCTGCTGCCCCTCGGTGACATCAGACTGCTATTGATTGGTTAAGAAACAGTTTCAGAAGAAGTAAGGAATGCG
The DNA here is from genome assembly GCA_024642115.1 of Marivivens sp. Taxonomy (GTDB): domain Bacteria; phylum Pseudomonadota; class Alphaproteobacteria; order Rhodobacterales; family Rhodobacteraceae; genus JAHEBU01. The sequence continues at coordinate 50,303 of JAHEBU010000007.1, forward strand.
CATGACTCATGAACAAGCCGAACTGATCGGCATAATGGCGCTGGCATGGCTTGCGGCCCATGATGAACTGGGGCCGACGTTTCTGGGATCGACAGGCGCTTCTCCCGAGGATTTGCGCAATCAGGCCGCCGATCCGGCTTTTTTGACCTCGGTTCTCGAGTTTGTGACGATGGATGATACGTGGGTCATTGCCTTTTGCACGGCCGAAGGATTGGCCTTTGACCGGCCTCTCATGGCGCGGCAGGTGTTGTCGGGTGCTGCTGATATGCACTGGACCTGATCACAGGTGTTCACAATTCCTTGCGGCGCGGTTCACTACGTTGGGTCGGCCCCACCTTGACTTTACCTGACCCGGCGGGTCGTGTGGAGCCGGACAGCGACAGGGCAGGATCATGGCGGAACACCGCATTCAAGGGATCATTTTCGACAAGGACGGCACGCTGTTCGATTTCAACGCGACCTGGGGCGCCTGGACCCGGGGGATGCTGGCGGACGAGGCACGGGGCGATGCCGCCCTGCTGGCCGCTCTTGCCGATGTGCTGGGCTATGATTTGGAGGGCGGCCGGTTTTATCCCAGCTCCATCGTCATTGCCGAAACGACCGCCGTGGTCGCCGAGGCCATGTTGCCGCTGCTGCCCGGCGCCGACAAGGATGACCTTGTCCGCCGCATGAAGTCCAAATCGACCGAAGTGCCCCAGATCGAGGCAGTGCCGCTTGCCTCTTACATGGCCGGGCTGCGGTCGCGCGGGCTGCGGTTGGGGCTGGCCACCAACGACGCCGAGGCCCCGGCGCTCAACCACCTTGGCCGCGCGGGGATCACCGAACATTTCGATTTCATCGCGGGGTTTGACAGCGGTCACGGGGCAAAGCCGGGGCCGGGGCAGTTGCTGGCGTTTTGTGCTGCGACTGGCCTCGACCCCGCCCGGGTCGCCATGGTCGGCGACAGCACCCACGATCTGCACGCCGGGCGGGCGGCGGGGATGGTGACGGTGGGGGTGCTGACCGGCCCCGCGTCGCACGACGACTTGTCGCCCATTGCCGACGTGGTTCTGGGGTCGATCGGCGAAATTCCGGGCTGGCTCGACCGCTGAAACGACATCAGGCGAGTTTTGCGACGCCGGGCGTCGCATTCGGGTCCGCATCATGGCCCCGCTGGCGCGATTGTGGGGCCAACCCCAACCGGAGGCCCCGATGACCGACGCACCCGCCGATACCCTCACCAAAAAGCGCCGCACCGGGGGCCGGGCGGCCAACACCGCCAAGCGCGGGCTTGAGCTGTTTCACCAGATGCCCTGGCGGCTGCCCGTCAACACCGACCGCCCGACCGAGCCGCTGGGTCCCGAAGGCGTGCAGGCTATCCATGATGGGGCGATGCGCATCCTCGAGGATATCGGTATCGAGTTCCTGAACGAAGAGGCTCTGGTCCTGTTCAAACAGGCCGGTTGCACCGTCAACGGCACCAACGTCCGGATGGGCCGGGACTGGGTGATTGAGATGGTCCGCAAGGCCCCGGCCCACTTTACCATCACCCCGCGCAACACCGACCGCGAGCTGGTGATCGGCAAGAACCATATCCTGTTTGGCAACGTCTCAAGCCCGCCCAACTATTACGATCTGGAACTGGGCAAAAAGGTCAGCGGCACCCGCGCCCAATGCGCCGATCTGCTGCGCCTGACCCAGTACTTCAACTGCATCCACTTTGCGGGCGGCTATCCAGTGGAACCGGTGGATGTCCACGCCTCGGTCCGGCATCTGGACGTGCTCTATGACAAGCTGACGATCACGGACAAGGTGATGCACGCCTATTCCCTGGGTAAAGAGCGGGTCGAGGACGTGATGGAGATGGTTCGCATCGCGGGCGGCCTGACACACGAGGAATTCGAAGCCAAGCCCCGGATGTACACCAACATCAACTCGACCTCGCCGCTCAAGCATGACGTGCCGATGATCGACGGCTGTCTGCGGCTGGCCAGGCGGGGGCAGGCCATCGTGGTGACCCCCTTTACGCTGGCGGGCGCGATGGCTCCGGTCACGATGGCGGGGGCGGTGACGTTGTCGATTGCCGAGGCATTGTCGGCCATCGCGCTGTTTCAATTCGTCCGCCCCGGCTGTCCTTGCGTGATCGGGACGTTCACGTCGAACGTGGATATGAAATCGGGCGCGCCCGCCTTTGGCACCCCTGAATACATGCGGGCCACGCAGATGACCGGGCAGATGGCGCGGTTTTACGGGCTGCCAATGCGGGCCTCGGGCGTGTGTGCCGCCAACGTGCCGGACGGGCAGGCGATGTGGGAGACGTCGAATTCGCTCTGGTCTGCCGTCCAGTCGGGCACCAACATCGTCTATCATGCCGCCGGCTGGCTGGAGGGCGGGCTGATCGCCTGCCCGGAAAAGTTCATCATGGACTGCGAGATCCTTCAGATGATCCAGCGCTATATGGAGCCGTCGATCACCGCGACCGGACCCGACGATATCGCGCTGGATGCGATCCGCGAGGTCGGCCCGACTGGCCATTATTTCGGCATCCAGCACACGCAGGATCGGTATCAGGAGGCGTTCTATCAGCCCTTCATTTCCGACTGGCGCAACTTTGAGGCCTGGGAAATCGCCGGAGCCGTCTGGACGCCCGAGCGGGCCCATCGGATGTTCAAGGATATCATCGCCCAGTTTGAAGAGCCGCCCATGGACGATGGAATCCGCGACGAATTGAAGGCGTTTGTGGCCCGCAGAAAACAGGAAGGCGGGGCGCCGACGGACTTCTGAGGGGGGCGTTCAAGCATGAACGCCAACCAAGTCACTGATATAAAGATAAAATTCAGAAATACTGTTCTTGCGCCGGTCGTTTGACCCCGCATCGGCGACTCGGGTCACGGGCCTTTGATCCACGCCACAGCGTCGTCATGGGCGGCCCCGTCAAAATAGCGCATGTCGGCGTGGACGATGTGGCGGCCGACCCGTTCGGCCATGTGTTGCCACCCTTTGTCGCCCACCATCGCGACGCGGCTGGCCTGACCGATGTGGGAGCGCGCAATGCGGAAGTGGGCGGCGAGGGCGGACAGGCCCTGCCATCCCTCGAACGCCCGCATGTCCAGCAGCAGACGCAAATCGCCGTGGGCCTTGATATGCGCGTCCAGCCTGTCGCTGGTGCGGGCGTAATCCTCGGGGTCGGGTTTGCCGTGCAGAGTCACTTCGATGGCGGGGCCGCCCAGATCGCGCACATGGATCGACCCGAACGCTTCACGCAGCCACGCCCGCGCCTCGGCAACCTGCGCCAGCGGCACGACCCGAACGGGGCAGGGCATGATCGGTGCAAAGGCGCGAGTGGCCAGGCTCATCGCGGCGGAATCGGTGGCCAGTGCCGCCCGGTCGAACCCGCGCCAATGGGCCAGACCCATCTTGGTATCGGCCCAAGCGGCGCCCAAATCGAAGCCGGTAAAGCCTTCGTCCACGATCGCCAGAACCCGAAGGTGATCGGTGTGCCCCAGTGCCTTTTCCAATGCGGGTATCAGGGTGGCCTCGTATTCGGTCTGCGTGACCCGGCCGGACATCCGAATTTCGATCTGGTTGTCGGGGGATGCGGTTTTAACCTCGATCATGGCGTTGTCCTTTTGTGGGCGGGGGATGTTTGTGATTACGCGACCCCGCTTGCGCTGTCCTTGATATGGATCACCTCACCCTGCGCCCGCCTGCACGATCGCTGTGAAATCCGGCAGAGGTAAAAAGGTACGGTTGATGCTATGTCGGAGCCGGATGATGCAAAGGACCGACCCATGACCCATTCTGTCGAACTTGGCCTCGATACCTTTGGCGATGTGACCAAGGATGCCCAAGGCATGTTGTTGCCGCAGAATCAGGTTCTGCGTGATGTGATCGACGAGGCGGTGCTGGCCGATCAGGTCGGCGTCGATTTCATCGGTCTTGGCGAACATCACCGCGACGATTTCGCCATCACCGCCCCCGAGATCCTGTTGGCCGCCATTGCCGCCAAGACGACCCGTTTGCGCATGGGTACCGCTGTCACTGTCCTGTCGTCCGACGACCCGGTGCGCCTGTTCCAGCGGTTTTCGACGCTGGACGCCATTTCAAATGGCCGGGCCGAGGTTATTCTGGGCCGGGGGTCGTTCACCGAAAGCTATGGGTTGTTCGGCTGTGAATTGGCCGATTACGAAACCCTGTTCGAGGAAAAGCTGGACCTGTTTTCCCGCCTGATCCGCGAAAAATCCGTGACGTGGAGCGGGACAACCCGCGCACCGCTGACAAACGCCAAAGTCTATCCGCCTCTGTCCGAGCGTGGTCTGACGACGTGGATCGGTGTGGGCGGCAGCCCGGAATCGGTGGTGCGCGCCGTCCGCTATGACATGCCCATGATGCTGGCCATCATCGGCGGCGATCCCGCCCGGTTCCGCCCGTTTGTCGATCTGTATCACCGCGCCTATGCCCAGATCGGCGGCCAGCCCAAACCGCTGGGCGTCCATTCCCCCGGCCACATCGCCCCCACCGATGCCGAGGCGGTCGAGCAGGCCAAGGCCGGGTACATGGCCCTGCGCAACCGGATCGGGGCCGAGCGTGGCTGGGGCCCGTCCCGCCCCGGCGAGTTTGAAAACGAAGTGGCGCACGGGTCGATGTATGTCGGATCGCCCGAAACCGTGGCCCGCAAGATTGCCGCCACTGTCCGGACGCTGGGTCTGGCCCGGTTCGACATGAAGTATTCCCAAGGCACGATGTCCCACGCCGCGATGATGCGGTCGATCGAGTTGTATGGAACCAAGGTCATCCCGATGGTCCGCGACATTCTGGCGACCGATATGGCCGCCGAATGAAGGCCCAACTGAAACATGGGTAACATGGGCGTGAGCGGTGAAACTGTCCCCCGCCCCCTTTCGTGAATTCAGGCAACCGGGACAATCCGGTGCCATATTCATAAGGGAGACGATCCATGAAACTTCACGCCATTCTTGCCGCCGCCGTCCTGTCCGCCGGTGCCACTGCTGCGTTCGCCGAAAACCCGATGGTAGGCGGTGCGGCCATGTTCGCCGACAAGACCATTGTTGAAAACGCAGTCAATTCGCCGATCAACACGACCCTTGTGGCTGCCGTGCAGGCCGCTGGTCTGGTGGATACGCTGAACGGCCCCGGCCCCTTTACCGTGCTGGCCCCGACTGACGAGGCGTTTGCGATGATCGACCCCGCCGCCCTGCAACAGTTGCTGCTGCCCGAGCACAAGGCACAGTTGCAACAGATCCTGACCTGCCATGTGATCGCCGCCAAGGCGATGTCGTCGGCGATTGCCGGGATGGTCGCCGATGATGGGGGCGTCCACGAGGTGACGACGGTTGGTGGGTGCGTGCTCAAGCTGCGCGCCGAAATGGGCACGATTACCGTCGAGGACGAGCGCGGCCGCAAGGCCAAGGTCATCATCGCCGATGTCGAACAGTCCAACGGTGTGATCCACGTCATCGACAAGGTGCTGCTGCCCGCCGGCTAAGCCCGAGACGACTGTCTGCGGTAGGTTCCCGCAGACCAATTGGGACCCGGCCGGGCCGAGTGGTTCCGGCCAGTCCGGGTCCCCACACCTGTCAGAGCAGGCCCGCTTCGCCCAGCACCTTGCGGGCGGAGCGGAAGCATTCGAGCGCCATCGGCACGCCGCAGTAGATGCCGACCACATGGATAATTGCCCGGATTTCCTCGACCGTCACGCCGTTGCTGATGGCCCCTTTGCAATGCAGTTCCCATTCGTGCATCCGCCCAAGTGCGGCCAGCATGGTCAGGTTCATCATGCTGCGCGTCTTGGCCGGGATCACGTCGTCCCCCCACCCAAATCCCCAGCACCAGGCGGTCATCGCCTCCATCCAGGGGCGATTGAAGTCGTCGGCGTTGGCCATGCTGGCGTCCACATAGTCGGCGCCCAGCGTCGCCTTGCGCTGCTCCATACCTTTGAGAAACAGGTCTTCGTCGAAGGGGCTGGTCATGGTTGGTCCTTTCAGGGGGTCAGGGTGACAGGCAGGCCGCAAGCGCGGTGGCGAGGTTGGTCAGAAGCGCCGGATAGAGGTCCGGTCCGCGGGGGAGGGTCATTCCGTCAGGGTCAACCAGCGCGGTCTTGGCCATGGTTCCCTGCCGCAAGAGATCGCCCCAGGCCGGATTGGTTTCGGGGTCGGTCAGGACGCAGTCGATGTGACCTTGGGCCACACGGACTTGCAGGTCCTGTATTCGCGCCGGGCCGGGGGTGGTGGCGTCCGACAGGCTGATGGCCCCTGCGGCGGGCATGTCAAAGCGGTGTTCAAAGTATTGGTAGCCGTCGTGTGGGACGACGTAGGTGCGGCCAGTGACCGGGGCCAGCAGGGTGGTGATCGTGTCGGAAAGGGTGCCGAGGTCCGCCTTGGCCTGTTGCGCATTGGCGGCGTAAAGGCTGGCATGGGCTGGGTCGGCCTGCGACAGGCTTGCGGCGATCGTCTGCACCCAGGCCGAAGCGACCGAGGGGTCAAGCCACGCATGGGGGTCAATCGGCCCGCTCTCGTCCCCGTCCGCGAATGCCGGATCGGTTCGCAGGGGCAGGGCTGTCCAGCCGGACGAGGACAACAGGGCGATCTGCGTGGCATCGCCCGCCAGCGTGTCCAGCGGTTCAGTGAGCCACTGCGACAGCGCGGGCCCGGTCCAGATCACAAGATCGGCCTGCGACAGCCGCTCCGCATCTGATGGACGCAGCGCGAAATCGTGGGGCGAGGCGCCGGGGGGGATCAGCACGTCGGGCGCACCGACCCCCACCATGACCATCGCCACAAGGCTTTGCACCGGGGCGATGTCGGTCATCACGCGGGGCGCTTCGGCCCGCGCGGTGCTGGCGAAAAGGATCATGGCAAGGGCGAGTCGAATCATCTTTGGCCTCTTGAGGTCGGGTCGGGGTCGGGCTATAGATGATATGTTATAACATAACAAGGTTGCGTGATGCCCCCCGCCTCGAGCCCTACCGAGCCGATCGGATTTTCCCGACACGATCACGGGTCCTGCGTGCATGACGCGATGGCCGTGGCCGAGGCGCGCTGTCACGACGCCCGCGCCCAGTTGACCCCGGTGCGCCGCCGCACGCTTGAGATATTGTTGGAAGCGCATCAGGCGCTGGGTGCCTATGACGTGCTGGCGCGGCTTGAGAAGGACGGCTTTGGATCGAAGCCGCCTGTCGCCTATCGCGCCTTAGGTTTTCTGGTCGATCACGGGTTGGCGCATCGGATCGAACGGCTGAACGCCTTTGTCGCTTGCGCCCATCCCGGTGCGGCCCACGATCCCGCCTTTATGATCTGCCGGTCCTGTCACAAGGTGGCCGAGGCCGAGGCCGCCCCCGGTGACGCCCTGAACCAGACCGCCCGGCAACAGGGGTTCATGATCGAACAGACTGTAGTCGAGGCCGAAGGTCTGTGTCCCGCCTGCCAGCCGGGGGTGCCGTCATGAGCCTGTTGTCCGCCGACCGGATCGACGTGCGCCACGGTGGCCAGATCGCCCTGCAAGGGGTGAGCCTGTCGGTCGAGCCGGGCGAGATCCTGACCATCGTCGGCCCCAACGGGTCTGGAAAATCGACGTTGTTGCGCGCCCTGATCGGCGCGGTGGCCCCATCCCGGGGGACGGTGCGCCGCGCCAATGGCCTGCGCATCGGCTATGTCCCTCAGAAACTGCATATCGACCCCACGTTGCCCCTGACCGTGCGCCGGTTTCTGGACCTGCCGCGCCGGGTCACGACCCCCGAGGCCGAAGAGGCACTGGCCAATGCGGGCGTGTCGGGGGTCATCGGTCAACAGATGGCGTCCCTTTCGGGCGGGCAGTTCCAGCGCGTTCTGCTGGCCCGCGCCCTGCTGGGCAACCCGCAGGTGCTTATGCTGGACGAAGCGACCCAAGGGTTGGACCAGCCCGGATCGGCGGCGTTTTATCGGCAGATCGAAGAGGTCCGGGGTCGTCTGGGCTGTGCCGTCCTGATGGTCAGCCACGAATTGCATGTGGTGATGAGCGCGTCGGACCGGGTTATCTGCCTGAACCACCATATCTGCTGCGAAGGGACCCCCGAGGTGGTCAGCGCCGCACCGGCCTACCGCGAACTTTTTGGCACCGGGACGGGCGGGGCGCTGGCCCTTTATCGCCACGAACATGACCACGGGCATGATCATGACCATGATCACAGCCATTCCCATAGTCACGAGGCGGCCGAGTGATGTTGGACGATTTCCTGATCCGTGCGGCCTTGGCCGGTCTCGGCACGGCCTTGGCCGCTGGGTTGCTTGGCTGTTTCGTGGTCTGGCGGCGCATGGCGTATTTCGGCGACGCGACCGCCCATGCGGCCATTCTGGGCGTGGCGGTGTCGCTGGGGTTTCAGGTGTCGGTCCTGACGGGCGTGGCTTTGGTCGCGCTGGGCATGGCTTTAGCCATTCACTGGTTGACGGGGCGCAATCACGCGATGGATGCGACCTTGGGTGTGTTGGCGCATGGGGCCCTGGCGCTGGGACTGGTCGCGGTCGCGCTGATCCCCGGGGCGCGGATCAATCTGGACGCTTATCTGTTTGGCGATGTCCTGACGGTGACGCGGGCCGATCTGGCGGTGATCTGGGGCGGGGCGACGGTTGTGTGCGCGGTGCTTTGGTTGCATTGGTCAGCCCTGCTGACCGCCACGCTGAACCCCGATCTGGCCTATGCCGCAGGCATCGACCCCCGCCGGGAACAACTGATTCTGACCCTGTTGCTGGCTGCCGTAGTCGCCGTGTCGATCAAGGTGGTGGGGGCGTTGCTGATTACCGCCCTGCTGATCATCCCGGCCGCCGCCGCCCGCCCCTTTGCCCGCACCCCCGAAGGGATGGCTGCAATGGCCACGGGCATCGGCGCCTTTGCCGCCCTTGCCGGGTTGCGGTTGTCGTTGTGGCTGGACACGCCTGTCGGCCCCAGCATCGTTTGCGTGGCCGCCGGGGTCTTTGCCCTTGCCACGATCGGCGGACAATTGCGGACAATTGGCAGGTAATTGCCCGATGGGGGGCATAGACCTGCCCCCTCTGTGCCGCAATCCAAGGGCAGTCTAGGCGTCGAACAACCTGACCCGGAGGGACCGACGATGAAGTGGACTGCGCTGGCCTTTGCGGCCGCCCTGACCTGTTTTGCCACGCAAAGCCATGCGGCCAACACCTGTGCCGTACCCGGAAACGCCGATGCGCTGGCAAGTGCCATTGCCAACGGCGTCAACCAGATGCGCGCGGCGAACGGGTTGCGCCAGTTGCGCTATAATCCAACGCTGGGTCGCGCCGCGTTGGCCCATGCCTGCGACATGGAGGTGAATTCGTTTTTCGATCACCACGGGTCGAACGGGTCGAACCATCACCAGCGCATCGCGCAGGCCGGATACCGTGATTGCCTGAGTGCCGAGAACCTCGCCTGGGGTTATCCCGATCCCAACCAGATCGTCACCGGATGGATGGGGTCGCCCGGCCACCGGTTCAACATGCTGCACCCGGACGTGCGCGAGATGGGCGTGGCAGTGGCGCAAGGCGCGCGTGGCCCGATCTGGGTGCTGGAACTGGCCAAGCCCTGCTAAGGATCAGACGTCGATCCAGATTGTGACGGGGCCGTCGTTGGTCAGGCTGACCTTCATGTCCGCACCGAATTGTCCGCAGGCGGTGGGGATGCCCAAGGCGGCGACCTCTGATTTGAATTTTTCGTAGAGCCTGTCACCTTCGGTTGGCGGTGCCGCTTGGCTGAAACCGGGGCGGTTGCCGCGGCTGGTGTCGGCGGCCAGCGTGAACTGGCTCACAATCAACGCCGCCCCGGCGGTATCAGCCAGTGACAGGTTCATCTTGTCCGCCTCATCCCGAAAGATACGCAGTTTGGCGATCTTGGCGGCCAGTTGGGCCGGTTTGTCGTCGGTATCGCCCTGCATGGCGCAGACGAGGATCAGCAGACCCGGCCCGATTTCGCCAATGACCGCGCCTTCGACCCGCACGGCGGCGTCCGAGACGCGCTGGATCAGCGCCCTCATGCGGGGGAATGGGCCAGTTCGTGGGCCCAGGGTGGGTTGGCCCCGGCGCGGCTGACCGTGACCGCCGCCGCCTTGGCCCCGAGGGTCAGGGCCGCGCGGATCGTGGGTTCGTCCAGGTTCGCCACGGCGGTCTTGGTCAGTGCGCCGCGTTGGTGCAGCGATGCCAGAACCCCGGCGTTGAACGTGTCGCCAGCGCCCACAGTATCCACGACCGTCACCTTTTCAGACGCCACAAAGACGTTGTGCGAGGAGGTAAAGCCGGTGGCCCCCTTGGCCCCTTGGGTGATGCAGACCAGACGCGGACCCATCGTGAGGATCTTGCGGGCCATATCCTCGATCCCCGATCCGCCCATCAGCCAGGCGAGGTCCTCGTCGCTGAGTTTGACGATATCGGCCAGCCGCAGCATCCGGTCGATGCGGGCGCGATAGACGGCCTCGTCGCGGATGAAGGAGGGGCGGATGTTGGGGTCGATCATGGTGACGCGGGCGGGGGCCTCGCGCCGCATCAGCGCCTCGTACGCGCTGGCGCAGGGTTCCACGACCAGCGAAATTCCCCCGAAAAACAACGCCTCGGCCCCCGGTTTGGGCAGGTCGGCCGCGGTCAGCATCCGGCCGGCGGTGTTTTCGTCGTAAAACGCATAGGTGGCGTGGCCATCCACCAGTTTGACAAAGGCGACCGTGCAGGGCCGGTCGGAAATCGCGCAGGGGCTGCTGTCCACATGCGATGCGGCCAGTTGATCGCGCAGGATCTGCCCCAGAAAATCGGACGAAATCCCGGAAAAGAAGCCTGCAGGCGCACCGAGCCGCCCAAGGGCAACGGCGGTATTGAACACCGCCCCGCCCGCGTAAGGCGCAAAGGCATCCTCGCCCGCTGGCGTTTTACGGGGGAGCATGTCGATCAGGGCTTCGCCGCAGGACAGGATCATCAAAACCACCTATTGTTGCTGGTTGGTAGCGATAACATATCCCACGATCAGCGCAACGATCAGACCCAGAATAACCGCAAAGGTAATTTTCCACGCCGAATAGGGGCGTTCGCCCTGAACCTTTCCGGTGCGGCCATTCACGACAAAACGGAACGTGCGCCCTCGGTATTTGTAGGCGGCGAGCCACACCGGCAGCAGGATATGCTTGAACGTCACGTCCTTGATATCGGTGGCAACCGAACTGACCTGCTGATGATCGCCGCCGATGTCGAACTTGATGTCGCGCAGGATCATCGCGTCCATATAGGCGCGGGCCTCGGCATAGCCTTCTTCAAGCTGGACCTGATACCCCTCAGCCCGGAAGCCGGCCAAAAACTGGGGCGTGTAGGGTTCCAGCGCCGACAGGTCCCACGGCTGCAACCCGTCGGTATAGCGTTTGGGCAGGGATTTTGACGCCAGCACCAGCACATCGTCAAAGAACCGCGCGACCCGGCCAGAGGCGGGGCGCCAGCGCGTCTTGCGCACCTGCACCGTCTCGCGCTTGCCGTTGCGAATGACGGTCTGGGTTTCATAGTAATCGTCGCCGCGCTGCCCGGTATAGGCGGATTTGGTATCGGCGTCGTAGGTCCAGTAGGGGACATAGATGCCCGACATCGCCCGGCCCTTGCGGGCGTAATCCTTGACGCCGTTGGGTGCGAACCAGAGCGACCCCAACCAATCGGTCAGCGCTGTCCGTGCCTGTTTTTCGTCCAGCCCAAAGGGCAAGAGCCCGCGTGGCTTGATATGCCGGTGGGTGCCGGTGTCGGTGACGACGGGGGTCGCGCAGAACGGACATTCGGTGGCCTGCACGGTTTCCGAAATTTCGACCTGCGCCCCGCAGTTGGGGCAGGACAGGACGCGCGTCGTCTCGATCTCGGCTTCGGGGAGCTGGTTTGCGATGGCCGCCTTGAAATCCAGTTCGCGGATGGCCGTGCCTGCGTAGCTGGTCGAGGCGATGGCCTGAGTGTTGCCGCAATGATCGCAGATCATCTGGTTCTGACCGGGATCGAACCGCATGTCCGCCCCGCATTGATCGCAGGGGAAATGGTGTTCTTCCTGAACGGGGGCGGGGTCCAAGGTTTCCATGATCGCCTTTACAGGTATTTGTGCCAGATCCGGGGCGTCATCATCCGCAGCGCCCCGTCATACAGGGTTGTGTGCCGCCAGAGGTGAAAGATGGCGTGAAACGTGCTGGCCACGAGCAGAACCAACAGGGAATTCCAAGCCATGTCGAGGGTGGTGAGGTTCAAAAGAGCGCCGAGGTTGAGCGCCACGGCGATGCCCAGCACCGCATACATACCCCTGTGCATCCACGGATAGGCGGCGCGGGCCGCCCCGGTCAGTTTCGGTCCCGGCTTGCCCAGCAATCCCTTGACCAGCGCCAGCCCGACCCAGACCGCGCCAAAGACCACGAAGGTCCAGCGCAGGGCAGGGGCTGCCGAGCCGCCCTTGATCATGGCCAGCACCAGCATCAGCGTGCCCCAGTGGAGCAGGATCGTCAGCCCGCGCCGGGTCATGTCAGTTTGCCGGGGCCGGCGGCGGCGGCGGGGGCATCACTGTGAAAAGCTGCGCCAGTTCAGGGATCTCCTCGGCCTGTTTCCAGCCGTCTTGTCCGGCGGTCCAGACCATGCTGTCGCGGGCAACTTCGCCCCGGCCAACCATCTGGCCCATCGTGGCACGGGAAAACGGGCCGGTGGTCTGGCCGTTGCTGGCGATGTGCCAGACCCGTTCGACGGGCGGGGGTGGGGGCGGCACGGGGGCAGCGGGTTGGGGCGGGACGGCGCCCCAAGGTCCCTCCTGGGTCATCTGGTTGGCCATCGCCATCCCCATCCCCATGCCAAGACCCGCGCCCATGCCGCCGCCCCCATTAGGGTTGGCGGCGGCGGCCGTCATCGCCTCGGCCGCGGAATACTGGGTGAACTTGTTCAGATCGCCCGCGATGCCCATCGACGTGCGCTTGTCCAGCGCGGCCTCGACTGCTTCGGGCAGGCTGATGTTTTCGATGTAAAGTTCGGGGATTGTGATGCCGTAGGCTGTGATAGTGGGGGCGATGGCCGTGGCGATCAGTTTGCCCACGCTTTCGGTGTTGGCGGCCATGTCGAGCACGGGGATATTGGCCGATGCGATGGCCTGCGAAAACTGCTGCACGATGATGTTGCGGATCTGAAAGCTGATCTCGTCCATTGTGAATTCGCCGTCTGTGCCGACGATTTCCTTCATGAACACGGCCGGATCGGCGACCTTGACCGTGTAGGTGCCAAAGGCGCGAATGCGGGTCGGCCCGAATTCGGGGTCGCGCAGCATGATCGGGTTCTTGGTGCCCCATTTGAGGTCGGAAAACCGGGTGGTGTTGATAAAGTAGATTTCGGATTTGAACGGCGATTTGAACCCGTGGTCCCAATGTTGAAGCGAGGTCATGATCGGCATGTTGTTCGTTTCGAGCATGTAAAGCCCGGGGGTGAACACGTCGGCCAGTTGCCCTTCGTGGATGAACACGGCGGCCTGCCCTTCGCGCACGGTCAGCTTGGCCCCGTATTTGATTTCATGCCCTTCGCGTTCAAACCGCCAGACCATCGTGTCGCGGGTGTCGTCCGTCCATTCGATGACGTCGATGAACTGGCCGGAGAGAAAGTCGAGAATACCCATGGTCAGGCTCCTTGAGGCTGAGGTTAGCTTCGGGCGGCAGTCCCCATCAACTCGCGGGCGATGACGCGCGCGATGGGGGCGGCTTGGGCGGCGGACATGCCGGTGTGCAGGCGGGGATCGTAGAGCATTTTGAGCAGGAGTTCATCATGCGTGGTGAGCAGCCCGAATTCCTCGTCGTCGTTGAAGATGGAGGGCCGGGCCTGCGGGCTGTCGTTGGCAAGCCCCATTCCCTGCGCCAGTTCTTCGTGGATGCAGGACACGCGCATGAGGTCGGGGTGTTCGCCGCGGATGATGGCGATGGCTGTGGCGTAGCTGCTCGAGGTGCCGTCGGTAAAGGTGATGACGACGCAGAGTTGATCCTTGGGCAGGGTCTGAAAAGTGCGGATCGACCCCGCATCAATCCCCGGCACCAGCGACCGCAGCAGCGGTTCGGAATTACGCCGCTCGTCCTCGTTCAGGAACAGCACGAAATAGTTGGGCCTGTCGTCGGTTTGGGCGATGGGCACCCCGGTCAGGCGTGACAAACGGGCCGCAAAGGTTGCGACCGACGCCCTGTCGCGGCTGCGCTGTGCTATTGGGATCGTTGGGCCAAACTGGACTGACATTCGGATCGGCTGGTCCCACCGGTGCAGGCTGGTCAGCACGGGCAGGGCGCGCAGATCCTCGCCCGATCCCGTATATTCGTCATAAAGCGCGATGCGCACGAAATTCCGGGCAAGTTGGGTGTCGGTAAAGGGCGTGTCCGGCCCGCCGCCATCGCCGCGCATCAGCCCCTGTTCAAGAAGGGTATTCTGTAGCCGGGCATAGTAATCAACAAGGGTCTGACTTTCCGCCGACCGGGGAGGGGCGACGGGGGGAGCAACCGGGCGGGGTGGAGCCGGGGCCACGACGGGCATCGCGGGATCGACAGGCGGCGGGGGCGGCTGCACGCAGCCGGTCAGGGCAAGGCCGGCCATCCCGACCAGCCCGCCCCAGACCCCGCGCCGCAGCCCCCCGGTCCCCATCTGTCGTCAGGCGCCCGTCGCCGTTCCGACATTGGCGCCGGTGCCGGTCGCCCGCGCCTTGGCCGAGGCGAGCGTATCCTTGAGGTCATGCTCCATCTTGCGCAGGTCCTCTTCGGCGGCGGCACGCTTGCGCTTGCCCTCGTCGGCGATCTGAAGGCTTTCGTTGATGGTGGCGATCAGGTCGGCGTTGGCCTGCTTGACGGCCTCGATGTCGAACACGCCACGCTCCATTTCCGTGCGGATGACGGTGTTGGCCTCGCGCAGGTTCTTGGCGTTGGCGGTAAGCAGTTCGTTGGTCAGATCGTTGGCCGCACGGACAGCCCCAGCCGCCTCGGACGAGCGTTGGATCGTGACGGCCTGCGCCAGTTGGGTTTCCCATAGCGGCACGGTGTTGACCAAGGTCGAGTTGATCTTGGTTACCAGCGATTTGTCATTTTCCTGAACCAGCCGGATCGACGGCAGCGATTGCATCGTCACCTGCCGGGTGAGTTTGAGGTCATGCACCCGCCGTTCCAGATCATCACGGGCCGAGCGCATGTCGCGCAGTTCCTGCGCGCGCATCACACCCTGATCTTCGGGGGCGGCGGCAACTTCGGCCTCTTTGGCGGGGATCGTCTTGGTGTCGAGTTCGGCCAGCTTGGCCTCTCCGGCCGCGATATAGAGCGCCAGTTCGTCGTAGAATTTCAGGGTCCGGTCATAGAGGATATCAAGGCTTTCGATGTCCTTGAGCAGGACATGTTCATGCTTGAGAAGGTCATCGGTGATCTTGTCGATCTGGCCCTGCACATTCTCGAACCGGGCGACGAATTTGGCCATCGGGGCGGCGCGGCCCAGCAGGCGTTCCCACCAGCTTTGCTTGCGCCGCACGTCCAGTTCGCTGACCGAAAAGCCGCGGATGGTGCTGACGATATCGCGCAGGCTGTCACCGGCGGGGCCGACATCCTTGTTCTGGACGCCTTGCAGCATGGCCTGGCTGATTTCCTGCAACCCGGCCTGCGCACCCGACCCAAAGGCCACGATGGACTGGGTGTCGCGCAGGTCGATTTCGGCCATGCGCCTGGTGATTTCGGCGCTGGTGGGCGCGTCGGCTGCGGCCAGCGGGACCACCGCATTGGCCGGGGCCGGTTCGGGCAGAATCACGGCGGTGATCTTTTCCACCTGGGCAAGGCTGGCGGCAGCCTGATCGCGGATCGTGTCGGTCATGTCTGTTCCCTCTCGTTACTCGGGGCCAAGTTATTCTGGCTTGACGCCCTCTTGCTGCAAGCGTTCGCGCAGCACCTTGATTTCGATATCCATGTCCGTCCGGCCATCTTGGAGCAGCTTGGCGGTCATGGCGGTGAAATTGGTTTCCAGATCGGACAGCAGCGCCTCGTAATCCGCCCGCGCACTTGCGTCCTTGGTGCGTTTGTAAAGGTCGGCGAATTTGACCGTCGCGTCACGGGCGCCCATCAGATAGACGCCCAGATATTTCCGCGCCCCGGTCAGGTCGCGGGGGTCCTCTTCGACTGTGCGGATCATCTTGCGCGCCTCGGCCTGAAAGGCGGCGACGCGGGATTCCAGCGGGCGGTCGCCCATGGTTTCGACCTGCACCTTCATTGCGGCCAGATAGGCCTCGGCCTCGGTCACGACGCGGGCAACGCGGTCCTGCTGGAACGTGTCGATGCCGTCGATCATCTTGTCCTTCAAGGGGTCGATGCCAAAGGCAGCCACATGCAGGGCGGCGGCGGCCAGCCCGTACAGAATCGATCCCACCATCCCGCTGTCGCCGGTAAAGGCGGCAAGGCCGATGCCGATCCCGGTCAGGACCGAGGCGATCATCTTGCGCGGAAGGGCGGGCCTGCGGGCGACCTTGCGTGCATCATAGGCCGCCGTGGCCCTGAGCCCGTCGCGCAAGAGCCATGCCGCCAGCGTCAGAACCGCCCCGCCGACCAAAGCCGTGACTAAGGTCACCGGCCCGTTTCCAAGCGAGGTAAAGACAAGGATCAGGCCGGGCATGAACAGGATATTGGCCCGCGCCCCCGCCGCATCGACGATCCGGTCGTCAACGGGTTCCGGGGCCGCATCACCCGTCTGACCCTTGGGGCTGTATTTGCCGCCAAACCGTTCGGCCATCACGCGGCCCCCAACCAGCCCGCGCAGACCCCGACCATCAGGATGACCAGCAGGATATAGGCAACGTTACGGAACGCATCAGGCATCGAGGTCAGTTCTTTCGTCGTGGCCGAAACGACCTGTCCGGCCGAGCGCATCGCCATCATCACCGAAGCCAGTGCAATCGCGACGGCCGCCACCAGCAGGAAAAAGAGGATCAGCCGAGCCATGTGTCATCTCGTCCCCATAAGGGTATTTGTTAACGTCAAGTGACGCAATCGCCCGATTTGGCGGGAAATTGGTCACGATAGCCAAGATGGAGGGCCACCGGACCTATCGCAAGGGTTCACTTTGGCCGGTTTTTCCCCCCTTGCGGGTCGCTGCGGGTGCTGACGGGCCGCTTTTTGGGCGGTTTGCGTTTAATGGCGGGGGCCGCCTCGGCTTCGGCCTGCGGTTTGGGCGGGCCGCGCCGGACCGGCTTGGCGGCAGGTTTGGGGCCGGTGGCCGCCGTTCGCGCCGCCTTGGTCACGATCCGCGCCGTGCCGCCACCGCGCACAATGGGCCGGTCGGTTTTGGGGCGGTCGGTTTTGGGGCCGTCAGATTTGGGGCGGTCGGATTTGGGCACGGCGGTGGCCGTCTTGCGGGTTCGTTGGGGGCGGGGTTTGTCGGTGTCTTCGGCGACCAGACCCAACTGGTCGCGGATGACGCGGGCCTTGATCTCCTCGACCTCGCCCGCGCCCAGATTGCCCAGTTGGAACGGGCCATAGGATACCCGGATCAGCCGGTTCACGGTGACGTTGATCGCCTCCATCGCCCGCCTGATCTCGCGGTTCTTACCTTCGCGGAGCGACACGGTCAGCCACGCGTTGGCCCCCTGTTGCCGGTCAAAGGTCACCAGCATGGGCTGGTAGGTCAGCCCGTCCACGGTGATCCCCTTGCGGAGTTTGTCTAGGTTGTCCTCGGACACCGACCCGTTGATCCGCACCCGGTAGCGGCGGAGCCACCCGGTCGAGGGGAGTTCGAGCCGCCGCTTGACCTCGCCATCGTTGGTGAGCAGCAGCAGCCCTTCGGAATTGAGGTCGAGGCGGCCGACAGACATCACGCGGGGCATGTCTTCGGGCAGGGCAGCAAAGACGGTGGGGCGGTCCTTTTCGTCGCGCTCGGTGGTCACCAACCCAGCTGGTTTGTGATAGAGCCAGATGCGGGGCGGGTCGGGTTCACCCACCAGCTTGCCATCGACGGCGATCCGGTCCTTGGGCTGGATGTTCAGGGCGGGGCTGTCGATCACCTTGCCATTCACGGAGACGCGGCCTTCGGCGATCATGCGTTCGGCCTCGCGGCGGGAGGCGATGCCGGCGCGGGACAGGACTTTGGCGATGCGGTCGCCTTCGGGGGTGTTTTCGGTCATGGTTTGTCATGCCTGATGGACGGGCCGGGCGCAACGGCTTGTAAGGGCCGGGCAGTTGGGGAAAATGGGCCATGTTTCGCACATTCATGGATATCGCGCTGGAGGAGGCGCGGGCAGCGGCAGCGCGCGGCGAGGTTCCGGTGGGGGCGGTCGTCGTGCGGGACGGGGCCGTGGTGGCCCGGGCAGGCAACCGGACGCGGGAACTGGCCGATCCGACGGCGCATGCTGAGGTGCTGGCGATCCGCGAGGCCTGCCGTCTGGCGGGGTCAGAGCGGTTGGTCGGGCATGATCTGTATGTGACGCTGGAGCCCTGCCCGATGTGTGCGGCGGCGATCGGGTTTTCGCGGATATCGCGGCTCTATTATGGGGCGTCTGACCCGAAATCGGGCGGGCTGGGGCAGGGGCCCCGGATCTTCGCGCACCCCCAGTGCCACCATGTCCCCGAGGTCTATGAAGGGATCGGGGGAGAGGAAGCAGCAGAGCTTCTGAAGGCTTTTTTTGGGGGGCTGAGAGGGGAGTGAGATAGGGCGTTTATGCGTGAACAGGATGCATGTCATTGATATTATAAAATAATTACGATAGAAGATTCCAGCCTCTGGGGCCGGGCTATACTGGCAGGACCCTGAGATATTGAGGTGAGCGCACCGGAATTTTGGCCAAAGGACTTTTTGTCTTTGACGCTGCAACGCGACCTGATCGCCGAATTGGTAGAGGAGAGGTCAGTCGTTTGGTCATACCTGAAAAACTTGTTTTCGACCGGGTATGTGCTGTCTAAGAGGACGGTGACATCCTTGGCCATGTGCCGGGAACTACAGCGAAAGTGCGTTGAAAAATGAAGAAGTTTGGCAATCATTGGGTACCTGATGCGGATGCGAGGGGGCGCCGCAATCGGCAGAAGCTGGAGCGCATGTATGTGCTTGAAGATGGCTCTGCCAAGCCATTGCACATTGCGCTGGACGCGATACGGTCAGACCGTTCCGCGCCACAGATGAGTGAGCGCATTGCAATTGACGCTGGCGCTAATGTCGGTTCGTACACGCGGCTTTTGGCCGAAACCTATTCACGAGTTTACTCGTTCGAGCCCTCCCCGGATACTTTCGCCTGCCTGGAGCGTAATGTGTACGAGTGGGGCCATTACCCAAAAGTGCGCCTCTACAATGCGGCGGTTGGTGATGTCCGGTCCTATGTGAGTATGGGCCGATCTTTTGGGCGTCTGTCGATAACCAGCAGGGTGAAAGGGTCCGGATCGATTCCTGCCATTCCGCTGGACAGCCTTGGATTGCAGAACGTGGGATTCTTGAAGCTGGATGTCGAGGGCTTTGAGCTCAAAGCCTTGATCGGGGCTACACACCTGCTGCGGGAGTCGAGGCCGTATGTTTTTATGGAAGTGAAGCCAGCGGAAGAAGAGGTTTCAGACAACCCCTATGCCGCGGAAAATCACCTGCTGGCATTGGGTTATGAGATGATGTTGGAAGCCGGCATCAATCGGTTGTTCCGTCCAGGAACCTGACTGTCGGTCACTGGACGGAGAGGAGTTTCCGGTCAGATCGTCACGCTGTCCATCGGGGTGAGGTCGTGAACCTCCACCCCCGGCAACCCTGCCTTGAGCACGTCCGCGTTCTGCGCGAGCAGGGGGAAGGTTTTGTAGTGGCAGGGGATTACCGTCTTGAAGTTGAAGTAGCGTTTGGCGGCATACGCCGCGCGCTCCATATCCATCGTGAAATGCCCGCCCGCCGACAGGATGCCGATGTCGGGTTTGTGGTAGTCGCCCATCCACTCCATATCCGCCATGATGTCGGTGTCGCCCGAGAGGTAGATGGTGTGCCCTTCGCCGGCGATCATGAACCCGGCCTCGGCCCCGGCATAGATGGGGCCGTTGTCTGACCCGACAGAGGAGGAGTGGCAGGCGTTGACCAGCGTCACCTTGACGTCGCCCAGGCTGACCGTCCCGCCCTTGTTCATGCCGACGGTCTGGATTCCATATTTCCCCTCCCACCAGCTCATCAGGTCGTAAATGCCCACGACCGGCACGCCAAGGTCGGCGGCCAGCGCGGGTACTTCGGACCCGTGGTCGCCGTGTCCGTGGGTCAGCAGGATGGCGGTGGCCCCTTCGATTGCTTCGCCCTTTTGGTCATTGGGGAATACGGGGTTTCCTTCGAGCCAGGGGTCGATCAGCAGGATCTGGTCGCCGATGGCGATGCGAAAGGAGGCGTGGCCGAGCCAGGTGATTTTCATGGGATGCTCCGACTGTTGAGTTGGGAGTAGGATAACGCGCAAGGCCCAAAGGGAAAGGGCGCGTGGACAGAACCGAGGCAGACTGTCATGCAAGGCAGGCGGTAAGAAGGTTGACCGGCGATGTCGCAAAAGGAAGATCTGAGCCTGTTTGTGCGCGAGGCGTTGCTGGCTGGCCGCCCGCGCCCCGAGATTGCCGAGGTGCTGGTCGTCGCAGGCTGGTCGCAGGGAGAAGTGGACGAGGCGCTGTCGGCGTGGGCTGAGACCCCCTTTGCCGTGCCGGTCCCCCGCCCCCGCACGGTGGTCAGTGCGCGCGACTTCTTTGTCTATGCCCTGACATTCGTAGCGCTGGGGATCGCCGCATTCCATGTGGTCTGGCTGGGCTTTCTGGTGGTGGAAATGCTGTGGCCTGACAGCGATGGCGCGAATTATTGGCAGGCCCGCGAAGCCCGTAATTCGATTGCCGCCATCCTTGTGGCTGCCCCGCTATACGCCTGGCTGACCGTTCGCGAACGCCGCAGGCTGGCCGCCGATCCGGGACTTTACCGATCAGCCATTCGCAAATGGACCACCTATGTCACGCTGCTGATTGCCGCCCTGGTGTTCGTGATTGATCTGATCGTGGCCTTGGCCAGTTTTCTGAATGGCGAATTGACCGGGGTCTTTGTCGCCAAGGTGGTCATCGTCGCCGTCGTGTCGGGCGTTCTGTTCGCCTTCTACCTGCGTGACACGGATCGGGGGTAGGCCGATGAACCGGGTGTTGTTCGCGCTGATGGGGCTGATCGGGGTCGTGGCCGTGGGGACGGGCCTGTTCGTGTTCGGCGGCCCCGGAACCGCCCGGGCCGAGCGCGAGGACCAGGATCGTCTGATGGCGGTCAATGATCTGGCCCGGGCGATCAGCTGTGCTTATGACACTGCGGTCTTGCCCGAGGCCATAGGGGTGACGTCTTTCAGCGATGCGTGCAGGCCGACCAATCTGCGCGTCAGTGCATCGCAGCTGATGGCGGGGGGCCTACTGACCTATCGCCGCCTGTCCGACCACCGGTTCCAGATTTGCGTGATCGTCCATGATCTGGGCCGCAGCCTGAACAGCGCGCCGTATTCGGACATGACCGCCGGGCCGGAGGGCGCGGCCTGTCTGACCCGCGACATGCAGGGCTGACAGGCGTGGACTGGATGCAGCAGATCGACGGGTATTGCGAACGGTTGGGGCCGGGGGTCTGGGCCGAGCCGTGGAATGCGGTGACCAATGGCGCGTTCTTGCTGGCCGCTGTCTGGATGGGCCGCCGTGCGGCGGGTGTGGGGATGGCCCGCGTGCTGGCTATAATTCTGGGCGTGATCGCGGTGGGGTCGTTCCTGTTTCACACGCAGGCAACGGTTTGGGCGGCGGTGGCTGACACGGCACCCATCGCCGTCTTTGTGCTGGTCTATCTGTTCGCCGTGAACCGGGATGTGCTGGGGTTGCGCTGGCCTGTGGCTCTGCTGGTGACCGCAGGGTTCTTGCCCTTTGCGGCGCTGGTGGGCTGGGCGGTGGGGGCAATCCCGGTCGTTGGGGTGTCAGGGGTTTACTGGACTGTTCCGGTGATGTTGCTGCTCTATGCGGGGGGATTGCGTGGACGCTTGCGTCTGGTGGCGCGCGGATTTGTCATCGGGGCGCTGATCCTGACGGTGTCCATCGTGTTCAGGTCGCTCGACATGATCCTTTGTCCGGTCTGGCCGCTGGGCACACATTTTGCCTGGCATCTGCTGAATGCGGTCATGCTGGCCTGGATGATCGAGGTTTATCTGCGCCATCGCCTTGCGACCGCGCGGGCGGGGCGGTAAACGCGGGACCGATGAAGTATGGAGACGGCGGATGTCCATTGACGAAGGCACGGCGCGGCGGGTGGCCAAACTCGCCCGGATCAAGGTGGAAGAGGCGGCTCTGCCCGCCCTTGCCGCCGAATTCAGCGCGATACTGGGATTCATCGAGCAATTGAACGAGGTTGACGTGGACGGGATCGAGCCGATGACATCGGTCACGCCGATGCGCCTGAAACGCCGCGAGGATGTCGTCACCGACGGCAACCAACAGGCCGCGATCCTTTCCAATGCCCCGGACGCCCGAGAGGGGTTCTTTGCCGTGCCGAAGGTGGTGGAATAATGGCTGACCTGTCCAAACTGACAATTGCCGCTGCCCGCGACGCCCTGCGCAAGGGCGAGATGACGAGCGTGGAGCTGACCGAAGGCTATTTGGCCGCTATCGACACCGCCGACGCGCTGAACGCGTTCGTCCACAAGACGCCTGAGATTGCCATGGCGCAGGCCCGCGCCGCCGATGCTCGCCGCGCCCCGGACGCCCCGTCGCTGAACGGTATCCCGCTGGGGATCAAGGACCTGTTCTGCACCAAGGGCGTGCCGTCGCAGGCGGCCTCCAATATTCTGGAAGGGTTCAAGCCGGAATACGAATCCACCGTCACCACCCAGTTGTTTGGCGCGGGGGCCGTCATGTTGGGCAAGCTCAACATGGACGAATTCGCCATGGGCTCGTCCAACGAAACCTCGTGCTATGGCAATGCCGTCAACCCGTGGAAGCGCGGCAATGACGACACCGCCCTGACCCCCGGCGGGTCGTCGGGGGGATCGGCTGCGGCTGTGGCTGCCGATCTGTGTCTGGGGGCCACCGGCACCGATACAGGCGGGTCGATCCGTCAGCCTGCCGCCTTTGTCGGTATCACCGGGATCAAGCCGACCTATGGTCGGGTCAGCCGCTGGGGGATCGTGGCGTTTGCGTCGTCGCTCGATCAGGCCGGGCCGATGACCAAGGACGTCCGCGATGCCGCGATCCTGTTGCAGGCGATGGCGGGCCATGATCCCAAGGATTCGACCAGTGCCGATATTCCGGTCCCGGATTTCGAGGCGGCGTTGACCGGCGACATTCGCGGCAAGACCATTGGCATCCCCAAGGAATACCGCATGGATGGGATGCCTGCCGAGATTGAAAAGCTGTGGGCCGATGGCACCGCGATGCTGCGGGATGCGGGGGCCAAGATCGTCGATATCAGCCTGCCGCACACGAAATACGCGCTGCCGGCCTATTACGTCATTGCCCCTGCCGAGGCGTCGTCGAACCTTGCCCGGTATGACGGTGTCCGCTTTGGCCACCGCGCCAAACTGGCCCAAGGCGACGGCATCACCGAGATGTATGAAAAGACCCGCGCCGAAGGGTTCGGCAAAGAGGTGCAGCGCCGCGTCATGGTGGGGACCTATGTTCTGTCCGCCGGGTTCTACGACGCCTATTATAACCGGGCCCGCAAGGTTCGGGCCTTGATCAAGCGCGATTTCGACCGGGTGTTCGAGGCGGGGGTGGATGCGACCCTGACGCCCGCGACCCCGTCCGCCGCCTTTGGGCTGGGCGAGATGGCAAATGCCGATCCGATCCAGATGTACCTCAACGACGTGTTCACTGTGACCGTCAACCTGGCTGGTTTGCCGGGGATCGCCGTGCCGACGGGGACCGATGCCAAGGGTCTGCCGCTGGGTCTGCAACTGATCGGCCGTCCGTGGGAGGAAGGCGATCTGCTGAACATCGCTTATTCACTCGAACGTGCAGCGCATTTTGTAGCCAAGCCTGCCCGCTGGTGGTAAGGGCCGGGGCTAAGCAGGCAACAGGCAGGGGAATGCCGTGAAACAGGTGATCTTGACAGGCATGGCGATGGTTTGCCTTGCGGCCTGTGCGCCGCGGGTGCCCGACAGTGGCCCCGGCTTTAGCGATTATCAACAATACGAGATCGAGCGGGCGCAGCGCGAGGCCCAGCTTAACGGCAGGGCGCTTGGTGCGCCGGTCGGGTCGGCCCAGAGCCTGCCCGCTGCTCCGTCTGTTGCGACCAGCTCTTTGTCGGGCGGGATGCCTGCCGCCTCGGCTGCTGGCCAGACTCAGGCAATTCCGTCGAGCAGTCTGGCGCAGGCCGGGATCGGCACCAATGGGGGTGTTCCCCTGGGGTCGCCCACGGGCATCGGTTATGGCCTTGGCGACACGCCACCGTCGCAGACAGCGTTGGACGAAAACCGCACGATGGGTGTGCAGGCCGGTCCCGGCAATGCCCCGCCGCCGATCCTGAACAACCCCGGAATTTCGGACGAGCAGGACTTTTCCGCCGTTGCCAGTCGCGAGACGATCCAGTCCGACAAGGATCGTCTGGCTGCCAACGCCGCCAATTACGAAGTGATCCAGCCGACCGCCGTGCCAACCCGCGAAGGCGACGCTGGCCCAAATATCGTCGAATACGCGATCAACGCCCCGAACGTGAAAGGGCAGGAGTGGTACAGCCGGTTCCGCCTGTCGGGGGCCAATCGCGCCGCCCGCAACTGCGCCGACTATACCTCGGCTGATGAGGCGCAGCGCGATTTCCTGCGCAGAGGTGGCCCGGACAAGGACCCGCGCGGGATCGACCCGGACGGCGATGGATTTGCCTGCGCGTGGGACCCGGCCCCGTTTAAGTTGGCGCGGTCAAACTGACCGCCGTCGCAGGGACCGCGCGCTGGGTGCCATCGCCCAATTTCGGCCCCCGCCGCGAGGGCGCCCGCCCGGACATGGTGGTGATTCATTACACCGCCATGGCCAGTTGTGACGCGGCCCTGTCCACTCTGACCAATCCCGCCACCGAAGTTTCGGCCCATTACCTGATTTCCGAAGGCGGCGAGGTGTTGCACCTGGTCGAGGAAGAGATGCGCGCCTGGCATGCGGGCGCGGGCCGCTGGGGGGCAGTGACGGACGTCAATTCCCGGTCGATCGGGATCGAGTTGGCCAATACCGGCCTGACCCCCTTTGCCGAGCCGCAGATGCGCGCGCTTGAAGTTCTGCTTGCCGGGATCAAGGCCCGTTGGCAGATCCTGCCCGAGCGCGTCATCGCCCATTCCGACATGGCCCCCGCCCGCAAGATCGACCCCGGTCCCCGGTTCGACTGGCGCAGGCTGGCGGTGCAGGGCCTGTCTGTCTGGTCCGATGCGGTGGCCCCCGGCCCCTTGCTCGATGCAGATGCCCTGGGCGCGGGCCTTCGGACCATCGGCTATACCGCCGATGTCGCGCAGGACGTGGCGCTTGCGGCCTTTCGCCTGCGGTTCCGCCCCTGGGCCAGTGGACCGGCCGATGCCACCGATCTGGCCCGCGTCACCGACATCGCCACCCGCTTTCCCGTTGACCGGGCGGGGGTTTGGGCCTAAGCCCGCCGTCGCGCGGATGGCTGGATGGCTGCGGGTCTTGGCAACAGGGCGCGAGGAAAGTCCGGACTCCACAAGGCAAGGGTGCCGGGTAACGCCCGGCGGGGGTAACCCCAGGGATAGCGCCACAGAGAACAGACCGCCCTGCATGCAGGGTAAGGGTGAAACGGTGGGGTAAGAGCCCACCGCGCGATGGGCAACCAAAGCGGCACGGCAAGCCCCACCCGGAGCAATGCCAAATAGGGGCCTCGGGCCGGTGTGATCGGTTCGCCGATATCCCGGCAGGGATGCCTGACCCCGAGAGGCCCGGGTTGGCAGCTGGAGGGTCGCCGGTAACGGCGGCCTTAGAGGAATGGTCATCCAGGGCGGGCAACCGCCTGGACAGAATCCGGCTTACAGGCCGTCCGCGCAACTTTCCCGTCCCTGTCGGCCAAAACCGGCCTATGTTGCGTCATGGACGTGTAACATGACAGTGTGCTGCATAGCTTGAGCGTCATACCAAGTATCGGAAGGACCAGACCCATGAGTTTCGTAAAGACCCTCGCCACCCTTGCCGTCGGTTTTGCCGCCGCAAAGGGTTTGGAGAAATTCAGCAAGACCGGCGGGATGGCCGGGATGCAGGATCGGTTGCAGCATGCGGGCGATCAGGGCGGGATGGCCGACCAGATGGGCCAGATGGCCGAAAAGATGGGTATTCCCGGCGGGGCCGAAATGATGCGCCGGATGGCCACCCAGTTTGGTAGCACCGCCGCCACGGCCACCGCCGCCAGCCAGACCGGGTTTCAGAACATGATGGGCGCCTTGTCAGGCATGATGGGCGCCGGTGTGGGCGCTGCCACGGGCATGATGAACGCCATTCCCGGTGCCGCGCCAGCAATGGCGATGGGCGAGGAGAATGCCAAGCTGATGATCCGTGCCATGATCCAGGCCGCCAAGGCCGATGGCGAGATTGACGCGGACGAACGCGCCCGGATCATGGACCACCTCAAGGATGCGACTGACGAGGAGATGGACTTTGTTCAGGCCGAGCTGGACGCTCCGCTGGACCCCGCCGCATTGGCCACCTCGGCTGGTGAGACGATGAAGGCGCAGGTTTATGCCGCTGCCTTGATGGCGATCAAGGTCGATACCCCGGCGGAATCCGACTTTCTGGCCAAGTTGGCCGAAGGTCTGGGTCTGGATGCCGCCGCCCGTGACGCTGTCCACACCCAGATGGGCGTCTGAGCCACGGCCAAGGGGGAAACCTGCTTGACTCGGCCCGCTTGGCGGTTAAAAGGCGGGCTTCATATAGATTCACGCCGGGCCAGACCGATTTGGCCCGCGATACCCGGAGAGATGAGACATGGCGAAGCCGACCACCATCAAGATCCGCCTGAACTCCACCGCGGGGACCGGGCATTTCTACGTCACCAAGAAGAATGCCCGCACGATGACCGAAAAGATGTCGGTCAACAAATACGACCCCGTCGTGCGCAAGCACGTCGAATACAAGGAAGGCAAGATCAAGTAAGATCGCCTGACGTTGGATTTGAGACGGGGCCGCGCGGATTGCGTGGCCCTTTTTCGTTGCGGAGGGGCGGATGCAGCGGGTGATGATCGTGGGCGGACCTGGGTCGGGCAAAAGCACGCTGGCCCGCGCCTTGGGCGCGGCGACAGGCTTGCCGGTGGTTCATGTCGATCACATCCATTGGCAGCCGGGCTGGGTTGAGCGGGCCCCGGCAGACAAGTTGAGGCTGGCGAGAGAGGTCCATTCCCGCGAGGCCTGGATTTTCGAGGGTAATCTCGCCAGCACTTTCCCGGAACGGATTGCCCGGGCTGATACGCTGATCTGGCTCGACCTGCCGGTTGGCCTACGCCTGTGGCGGATCGTGCGGCGGACGCTGACCGGACTGGGCCGCACCCGGCCTGATCTGCCCGCCGACTGCCCCGAACGCCTGAACTTTCAGTCGCTGGAATTCTGGAAATGGACCTGGGACACCCGCCAGTCGCAGCGGACCAAGCTGCTTGCGGTTCTGACCCCGCCGCCGCCCCATCTGACCATTCATCACCTGACCTGCCGCCGCGAGGTGGCCCGGTTCCGGGCGGCGCAGGGATGCTGACTGTTCGCACCGCCACCCGCGCCGATATCGCCGCCGTCGATGCGTTGCTGGCGCGGTCCTATCCCCGGCTGCTGCGCCCCGACTATCCGCCCTCGGTCCTCGTCACCGCCTTGCCGATCCTGAGCCGGGCGCAGCCTGCACTCGTGACCAGCGGCACCTACTATCTGGCCGAGGAGGACGGGCGGCTGCTGGGCGCGGGCGGCTGGACCGCAGCGATCCCCGGTGGCGGCGGGTTCGAGCGGGGCCGGGCCAATGTCCGCCACGTCATCACCGATGACCGTGCAGTTCGCCGGGGCGTGGGCCGGGTCATCCTGACCCATGTGCTGGATCAGGCAGCCGAGGCGGGGATGACGTGGATTCATTGCCTGTCCACGCTGACCGCGGTGCCGTTCTACCGCGCCATGGGCTTTGGCCTGATCGGCTCGGTGACCGTGCCGCTGGCCCCCGGCATCGCCTTTCCGGCGATGGCCATGCGCCGCGACCTTCAGGCGCCGGGCAGCCGGTAGGCGGAGCCCACGCCGGGGGTGCCGTCGAGCGTGGTAAAGTATTTTTCGCCGGTCAGATCGTTCCAGTGCAGGACCCGGTCATGATCGGGATAGGTGACCGTGTCGTGATCCGCGCGGGCCCCGACGACAAGGTAGGTCGCAGGTTCGACCCCTTCGTTCTTGAGGTAGTGGCCGACGGGCACGCCCGCTTTGAAACAGGCGGCCTGTCCGGGGAGTAGAGGGGTGGCGACCCCGCCTTCGTACACCGTCACCTTGCCGGTGAGCATGTAGATGAATTCGTCCTCGCGCGCGTGCCAATGGCAGAGCGACGACCGCGAGCCAGGTGGCAGGGTCTGCACGAACGCGCCGAACTGGGTCAGCCCGCCGGTATCGCTGAACTTGAGGTCGGTGGCGGGGCCGGTCGGTTCGACGCCGGGGGCGAGAGTTTCGATCCGGGCGTCGGCGGGGGCAATGATCGGCATGGCGGGTCTGTCCTTTCAGGCGCCGGGCAAGAGATAGGCCGATTCGACGCCGGGGGTGCCATCCAGAGTGGTAAAGGTCGTGGTTCCGGCCGCATCGTCGCGGACATATTTGCGGTCATGGTCGGGATAGGTCACTTCGTCCCGTGGGGCTCTGGTGCCAATCACGAGGTAGGTCGCATCCGACGTCCCTTCGTTTTTCAGGAAGTGACCGACCGGCACGCCCGCCTTGAAACAGGCCGCCTGCCCGGGCGTCAGGGTCGAAGCGGTGCCGCCTTCGTAGACCGTCACCGAACCGGTGAGCATGTATATCATCTCGTCCTCTTCCCGGTGCCAGTGACACAGCGACGAGCGCGAACCGGGCGGCAGCACTTCGACAAAGGCGCCGAACTGGGTCAGCCCGCCGCTGTCGCTGAACCTGATGCCGGTTGCGGGGCCGCAGGGCGTGTCGTTGGCGGTGATGATTTCGACATGGGCGTCGGATGGGGTGATGACGGGCATGGGGCGGTTCCTTTGGACCTGGGCCGATCCTGATGGTTTCACCTTGCAATAACAACTCCCGCCGGAGGCGTTTGTCCCGCGTCAGCGGGGCAAATAAAAAGGGCCGGTGTTTCCACCGGCCCCTATGTCGTTCTCTCGGGTCCGCTTATCTGCGGTCGCCGAACAGTTGCAGCAGGAACATGAACATGTTGATGAAGTCGAGGTAGAGGTTCAGCGCCCCCATGATCGCCGACTTGCCCAACCATTCGGCGTCGCCGGTGGCCGCATGTTCAATGTAGATGTTCTTGATCTTTTGGGTGTCATAGGCGGTCAGCCCAGCGAAGATCAGAACACCGATGCCCGAAATCGCGAACATCACAGCAGGCGATTGCAGGAAGATGTTGACGATAGAGGCCACCAGCAGACCGATCACGCCCATGATCAGGAACGATCCCCAACCCGAGATGTCCTTTTTCGTGGTGTACCCCCAGAGCGACAGGCCCGCAAAGGCCACGGCCGTAATCAGGAACATCTGCACGATCGAGAAGCCCGTGTAGATCAGAAAGATCGACGAGATCGACAGGCCCATCGCGGCTGCGAAGGCGTAAAAGTACAGCTGCGCCGACGCGGCCGACAGCCGGTTGATGAGCGCGCCGAAGCCGAACACCATGATCAGCGGCAGGAACATGACCACCCATTTCAGCGGCGACGTATAGAGCGTCACACCGAACGAGGTCAGATATTCGCCATTGCCGATCTGGGCGGCGGCGGTCGCGGGATCTGTCGTGACTGCCAGCCCGGAAATCGCCCAGGCGGCCAGGGCCGTGATCACCATGCCCACGGACATCGTGCCGTAGACCTTGTTCATGTGGGCGCGAAGCCCTTCGTCAATCTGGGCCGTCGAGCGAACCCCGCCCACCGTCCGGACCGTGTTATATTCAGCCATTGTATCCTCCAAGGTTGAACTTTGGTTCCGCGCGGGCGCGCGGGTTGCCTTGGGATGGCATATTGGCAGGCTGAGGGAGCATTTCAAGAACTCTGGCGCAGGAACGCGCCAAAGCTGACCAGTTTTGTCATGAAAGTGACTGAGCCGGCATCAAACTCAGCGCAGCCAATGGCTTGGCACGTCCCAAAGGGGCTTTTGCGCCTCTGTCATGGCTTCGGCGCGGGTCAGTCCCAGATCGTCGAGCCGTGCTGCGTCAAGTTCGCGCAGGGCGCGCCGCTGGGCATGGAGGGCCGGAATGGCGGCCAGCCATTTCACGATCGGCAGACCCGAGGTCCGGGAAGCGCGGGCGGGGAAGTAGCGAGTGGTGACGGACATGGCGTGTCCTTTCGATTTGCTGATGATTGCGACGTGTCTGATCGGTATGGTTGATATATGGAGCAACCTGCGTCATATTGAAAATGAATGTTTAGCAAGTGACACATCAAGGATCGTGATATGCCCCGTAACCTCGACCTGACCGCCCTGCGCTCGTTCGTAACTGTCGCCGAGGCCG
Organism: Marivivens sp.; assembly: GCA_024642115.1. Taxonomy (GTDB): domain Bacteria; phylum Pseudomonadota; class Alphaproteobacteria; order Rhodobacterales; family Rhodobacteraceae; genus JAHEBU01. Next base: position 80,890 of record JAHEBU010000007.1, read on the forward strand.
GCGGTGTGACCCGTGCCGCAGGGGTGATGAACCTGACCCAATCGGCGGTTTCGATGCAACTGAAACGGCTGGAGGAGATGCTGGGCCTGACCCTGCTCGACCGGTCCGCCCGCACCATCGGCCTGACCCCCGCTGGCGAACAGTTGCTATCCTATGCCCGGCGGATGCTGTCGGTGAATGACGAAATCTTTAGCCGCATGACCGCCCAGCAGTTCGAGGGCGAGGTGACTTTGGGCGTTCCGCACGACATCATCTATCCGGTGATCCCCACAATCCTGCAACGCTTTGCCGCCGAATATCCGCGCGTTCGGGTGCAACTTGTGTCGTCGTTCACCCGCACGCTCAAGGACCAGTTTCGCCGGGGAGAAGCCGATATCATCCTGACCACAGAGGATGACTGCGATTCCGGGGGCCGCACGCTGGCTACGGTGCCGTTGGTCTGGGTCGGTGCGCCGGGCGGGCAGGCGTGGCGGCAGCGCCCGCTGCGATTGGCCTACGAGGAACGCTGCATCTTTCGCCAAGGGGTCCAGCGCCGTCTGGACGAGGCGGGTATCCCTTGGGAAATGGCTGTCGAGACCAATTCGAGTCGCACGATCGAGGCGACGGTCAGTGCCGATCTTGCCGTCCATTCCATGCTGGCGGGAACCGAACCCCGCCATTTTGAACAGATCGCCCACGGTGGCGCCTTGCCCGATCTGCGCCACGTCAACATCAACATGTATGTGAGCGACCCGCGTGACGGGCCGATGGTGCCTGACATGGCGGCGATGATCCTGTCGGCCTATCAGGCGCGCCAGCCCGTTGCCCATCTTGTCAGGGCGTAACGACGACCTTGCCGGTGGCCGCCCGGCTACGCAAAAGCTCCAGCGCCTCGCCCGCTCGGTCCAGCGGCACAACGTGGCTGACATGTGGATGCAGCTTGCCTTGCGCGTGCCAGTCCATCAGCGTCGCCAGGCTGTCGGTCAGGATTTCGGGTGCAAAGCCCAGATACCCGCCCCAATAGAAGCCGATCACGTCGATATTCTTGACCAGCAGGATGTTGGCGGGGAATTGCGGGATGTCGCCGCTGGCAAATCCGATGGTGATATAGCGCGCCTCACGATTACAGGCCGAGAGCGCCGCCTTGGCCATTGGCCCACCGACCGGATCATAGACCACGTCGACCCCGCCCAGCGCCTTGAGTTCCGCCTTTAGGTCGCAGTCGGCATCGAGGGTCACATCTGCCCCGGCAGCTTGTGCCACGGCAAGTTTGTCCGCCCCACGCGCCACCGCGATAACCCGTGCCCCCAGCAGTTTGCCGGTTTCCACCGCCGTCAGCCCCACGCCGCCCGCCGCCCCCAGCACCAAAAGCGTCTCGCCCGCCTTCAGACGTCCCCGCCGCGCAAGTGCCAGATGCGAGGTCCCGTAGGCCACCTGAAATCCTGCGGCCACATCGTCGGGCATGGTGTCAGGAACCGCCCGACACCGACCGGCGTCAAAGAGCCCCATATCGGCGAGGCCACCGCTTCCGCCGAACACGGCGACGCGCGTGCCAAGGGCGGGGGTGGTCACGCCGGGACCTTGGGCCACGACCGTCCCGCAGACCTCCATCCCCAGGGTAAAGGGGGGCGCGGGGGTGTCCTGATAGGTGCCTTTGGCCATCAGCAGATCGGCAAAATTCAAGCCGCAGGCGGCGATGCGCAGCAGTACCTGTCCGGGACCCGGCACAGGGTCTGGTTGCATCGTCAATTCTGGCGGTCGGTCAAAGGCCGTCACCTGAAAGCAGCGCATCGCGAATCCCCCTGACCGAATTTCCGTTGATCCGGGGCAGATTAGCCGTCGCCCGGGCGCGGGACCACCCGCATTTGCCCCCAAAATGCTTTGGACCTGCCCTTTTCGACACCCTGACCTATCCTAAAAGTCAGGTAGCGAACGCAACCAAAGCGTGTTTTTTTATCGGCACATCTCGCGTGATTGACGCGAAACGCCCGTGGCTTCGTGGAATGGTCTGTTTGCGCTGCGACACTGGGCAAGGTTTGTTAAGAAGAGGAAACGTTATGAAGCATTCTGTGGACGTCCATGTCGGCAAGCGTATCCGTCACCGTCGCTGGATGAACGGCACCACTCAGCAGCAATTGGCCGAGAGGGTGGGGATCAAGTTTCAGCAGATCCAGAAGTACGAAACCGGGATGAACCGCGTCAGTGCGTCCCGCCTGTGGGATATTGCCCATTCGCTGGGTGTGCCTGTGTCCTTTTTCTTTGAGGGGCTGGATGGCCAGATGACCGACGCCCAGATCGAAGGCTCGGATATGCCCGGTGACATCCTGTCGGACAAGGAAGCGCTGGAATTGCTGCGATCGTACTATGCGATCCCTGAAAATCAGCGCCGTCGCCTGTTCGATCTGGCCCGCGTTCTGAGCGAGGCGGCCTGAGCCACCTTGCCCTGTCGCCCGTGCTGCGCTACCGCCTTGGGCCATGACCCAAGGCAAGGTAGGCAGCCCGGCGATGTCCGTTTCCCCTGATCCCGACCTGTCCCGCGACCTGATCCGCGTGGCCCATCTGTTGGCCGATGCGGCCCGCGTGGAAACCCTGCGGCATTTCCGAACCGCCGCCTTGGTGGCGGATGACAAGGACGGCGTGTCCCGCTTTGATCCGGTGACCGAGGGCGACCGTGCTGCCGAACGCGCCATGCGCGCCCTGTTGGCCGAACACCGCCCCGATGACGCCATTCTGGGCGAGGAATATGGCGCCGCAACCGGGACGACTGGTCTGACCTGGGTTCTGGACCCCATTGACGGAACCCGTGGATTCCTGTGCGGCACCCCGACCTGGGGTGTCCTGATTTCGGTTGCCGATGCCAGTGGCCCGATCTTTGGCCTGATCGATCAGCCTCATATCGGCGAACGCTTTGCCGGTGGTCTGGGCGTGGCAGAGGTTGCGGGCCCAAGGGGCAAGGCCGCGTTGAAAACGCGCCCGCCGCGCCCGCTGTCGCAGGCGATTGTCCTGTCCACCTTTCCCGAGGTTGGCACCGCCACCGAAGGCGCCGCCTTTCACATGGTATCCCGCCGCGCCCGCCTGACCCGGTATGGCATGGATTGCTATGGCTATGCCCTGCTCGCTGCGGGGCAGGTCGATCTGGTGATCGAGGCCGGGTTGCAGCCCTATGACGTTCAGGCCCCCATCGCCGTGATCGAGGCGGCTGGCGGGATCGTCACCGACTGGCGGGGCGCACCGGCCCCGCAGGGAGGCCGCATTCTGGCCTCCGCCAATCCCGCCATCCATGCCGAGGCGCTGGCGATCCTGTCCCGGTTCTGATCCTCTTGCCGCGCCGGGGGCCTTTCCGGTAACGTTTGCGCAACGGTCGCCGAGTCCTTGCTCCCCCTTCTGTCGCGCCCGAACCCGACCCACCGAAGGGGGTGGACAAGGGGAGAGCCATGACGACCGATATCCTGATCCGTGCTGCCGAGACGATCCTGACAATGGACGATTCCGGGCGTTCCGCCACGGGGGCCGAGTTGACCAAGGGCGATATCCTGATCCGGGGTGGTGTCATTGCCGCCGTCGGGCAGGGGATTAACGCCGCGGTTGCACGGGTGGTCCGGGCCGAGGGTTGTGTCGTCACCCCCGGTCTGGTCAACACCCATCACCATCTCTACCAGACCCTGACCCGCGCGGTGCCGGGCGGGCAGGATGCGCTGTTGTTCGGCTGGCTCAAGACGCTCTATCCGATCTGGTCCCGCTTTGGCCCCGAAGAGATGTTCGTCTCGGCCCAGATCGGGCTGGCCGAACTGGCGCTGTCGGGCTGCACGACGACCTCGGACCACCTTTACCTGTTTCCCAACGGGTCGCGGTTGGATGACACCATTGCCGCCGCCGCCGAAGTGGGCCTGCGGTTTCATCCCACGCGCGGGGCGATGAGCATTGGCGAAAGCGCCGGAGGATTGCCCCCGGACAGCTTGGTCGAGTCCGAGGCGGCCATTCTGGAGGACTGTATCCGCGTCATCGACGCCCACCATGATCCCCGCCCCGGTGCTATGGTCCGGGTGGGTGTCGCCCCCTGTTCCCCGTTTTCAGTCAGCCGTGACCTGATGCGGGACGCCGCCCTGCTGGCCCGTGACAAGGGCGTCATGCTGCACACCCATCTGGCCGAGAATGACGAAGACATCGCCTATTCCCTGGCTCAATTCGGTTGTCGTCCGGGGCAGTATGCCGAAGATTTGGGCTGGACCGGCGCGGATGTCTGGCACGCGCATTGCGTGAAGCTGGACGCGCAAGAGATTGATCTTTTTGCCAGAACCAAGACTGGCGTGGCCCACTGCCCCTGTTCCAACTGTCGTCTTGGGTCAGGGATTGCCCCCGTCCGCGCCATGCGCGATGCGGGCGTGCGCGTTGGTCTTGGCGTGGACGGATCGGCCAGCAACGACGCAGGCAATTTGATGGCCGAGGCGCGGCAGGTGATGCTGTTGCAGCGCGTCGCAGGCGGCGCCGACAAAATGAGCGCCCGCGAGGCGCTGTGGATCGCCACGCGCGGCGGGGCGCAGGTGCTGGGCCGCGACGACGTGGGCCAGATCGCCGTGGGTCAGCGGGCGGACATCGCGATCTGGGACGTGCGCGGCGTGGAAAGTGCGGGCAGTTGGGACCCCGCCGCCCTGCTGCTGGCCGGACCGACCCGCGTGCGCGACCTGTTCGTCGAGGGGCGGCAGGTGGTGGCAGACGGACAGATCGTCACCTTCGATCTGCCCAAGGCGACCCAGCGCCAAAACCGGCTGGCCCGGGCATTGGCCGACTAGACCAGGTGGCCTCTGCTGCGTTAGGCTCTCTAAAACAAATGGAGAGGGACAGGTGAAACATTGGATGACCGGGCTTGCCGCGATGATCGTGGTATCGGCCTGCACAACTGAAACGGCAACCACACCTGCCTCTGTGTCGCCGGCTGCCCAGCCTGCGGTTGCTGCCGCGGCGCAAGCGGGCCAATCAAATATGGGCACCTTGTTGAATGCGCAACGCGCGTCCAATGGACTGGGCGCGCTTAGCCCAAATGCCCTGATTGCCCAATCTGCACAGGCGCATGCGGCGGATATGGTTGCCAACGGATATCTTTCTCATACCGGGCGCAATGGGTCCAATTCCAAGACCCGGCTGGACGCTGTCGGATATCGCGGGTGTCTGGTTGCGGAAAATATTGCATTTGGTCAGTCGTCAGCGGCCGAGGTGGTGTCAGGCTGGATGGGGTCGAGCGGGCACCGCGCCAATATCCTGACCGGAGCAATGACCGAGTTCGGCATTGGACGGTCCGGCAATACATGGGTTCTGGTGCTGGCCAAGCCCTGCTAGGCCACCCGCTGGGTCACGGGCCGACCCGCGACCCAAACCGCCCTGACAGCTCGGTCGTCGCCCATCATGATGGTGGGGAAGAGCGCGTCCCACAGTGATGTCGCCCGGTCGGTACGCTGTTTGATCGCGGGCGTTGAACCAAGGTCGAGCACGGTGATATCCGCCACGGCCCCGGTCCCCAGATGCCCGATCTGCCCTGTCATGTGTAGTGCCCGCGCTGACCCCTCGGTGGCCAGCCACATGAGTTGGGCGGGGTGGATCGCTGTCCCGCGCAGCTGCCCGATTTCATAGGCCGCCGCCATCGTCCGCAGCATCGAAAACGACGATCCGCCGCCTGTATCCGTGGCCAGCCCCACCCGCATCCGCGCGGCCAGCCCCGCCAAGTCGAACAACCCCGACCCGATAAACGTGTTCGAGGTCGGGCAATGGATGACGCTCGCGTGTACCTCGGCCAGTCGCGCCTTTTCCCTGTCGGTCAAGTGGATCGCATGGCCGTACAGACCGCGCGGCCCCAGAAGCCCGAACGCCTCGTAGGTGTCGAGGTAATCTCGGGCTTGTGGGAACAACCCCCGCACCCAGTCGATTTCGGGCAGTTGTTCGGACAGGTGCGTTTGCATCAGCACGTCAGGCCGTTCTGCCCACAGCGCCCCAAGGGCGGTCAGTTGGTCCGGCGTCGAGGTAGGGGAAAAGCGCGGCGTGATGGCGTAGGTTGCCCGCCCCACCCCATGCCATTTGTTCAGCAGTGCCTTGCTGTCGTCATAGGCCGATTGCGCTGTGTCGCGCAGCCCGTCGGGCGCGTTGCGGTCCATGCAGGTCTTGCCTGCGACGACGGCCATGCCACGCGCAGCTGCACCTTCAAAAAACGCATCCACGCTGCCGGGGTGAATGGTGCAGAAACTGGTGAGCGTGGTGGTCCCGTGCGCCAGCGCCAGATCCAGTGTCCGCTCCGCCGTCGCGCGGGCATAGGCGGGATCGGCCAGCCGCATTTCCTCGGGAAAGGTATAGGTGTTGAGCCAGTCGATCAGTTGTTTCCCCCAGGACGCGATGATCCGGGTTTGGGGGTAGTGCATGTGCGCATCGACAAAGCCTGCGGTGATCAGGGCTGTGCCATAGTCCGTTACGGGTGCGGTCGGGTGGGTTCGGCGCAGGTCGTCTGCTTCGCCCACGGCTACGATCCGGCCGCTGTCGATCAGGATGCCGCCACGGGTGGAATGATGGGTGACGTCCTCCCAACCGTCCACAAAGGGGTCGCCGGAAAAACGCAGGGTCTGGCCGAGGAGCAGGTGGTTTGTCATGCCCGCACCCTAGGCGCGGCGCGGGGCCGGGTAAATCGGCCAAACGCCGAAGCAGTTTCGCAAAAGCGCGAAAAGCGGATAGGATGGCTTGGTCGGCGTGCAGGGAAGGAGCCCCGAATGGCCAAGATCGCGATTGAAAATCCCGGCTCGCCGGGACGCACGACAAATGTCGACGCGGACAAATATCAGGCGATGCGCACCGCCTACCTGGCCGTCGTGCCCGACGCGGCACCGGGCATGACCCCCGCCGAAATCCTCGCCGCCGCAAAGCCCGGATTGCCCGACAGCCTGTTCCCCGGCGGCGACAAGGCGGGGTGGTGGGCCAAGGCGGTGCAACTGGATCTGGAGGCCAAGGGTCTGCTGGCCCGCGCCGCCAAGCCACCCGTCCGCCTGTGGCGGACATAACCCGCCAAGCCCGAAGCATGTTGCAGAACTGATCTGCCAAGCCCTGTTGTGACCGCCTGCGAACGCTCTATGCTGGCCCGAGGGCAAGGTGGGGCAGCATGATCGACGACGTGGCAGAGATCGACCGGGACGAGGACGAAGACGAAGCGTTCGGGATCACCGACCGCCTTGTGTCCGAGGTTCTGGAGGCTGTCGAGGCTCAGGATTCTGCCGCGATCGACGTCCTTCTCGACCCGCTGCACCCCGCCGATATCGCACACCTGATCGAACTGATCGACGCCCGCGACCGCCGTGCCCTGCTCAAGGTCTGGAAGGGGGGTATGGATGGCGACATCCTGTCCGAACTGGACGAGGGCCTGCGCGAAGAGGTGATCCAGAGCCTTGCCCCTGCCGAGTTGGCCGAGGCAGTCCGTGATCTGGATTCCGACGATGTTGTCGATCTGGTCGAATATCTGGACGAGGAGCAGCAAGAGGCTGTTCTGGACGCCCTTGAGGCACCCGAGCGGATCGCGGTCGAAAAGGCCCTGGCCTATCCCGAGGAATCTGCCGGACGCCACATGCAGGTCGAGGTGGTCCGCGCCCCTGAACATTGGTCGGTCGGGCAGATGATCGACTTTCTGCGCTCGGACGTCGAACTGCCGGACCAGTTCTATCATGTCATGTTGGTCGATCCCCGGATGAAGGTGGTGGGCTACGTCACCCTTGGCCGCGTCTTGTCGGCCCGTCGTGATGCCCGGTTGCGCGATCTGATGGAGGACAGCTTTCGCACGTTTCACGTCGAACAGCCCGCGTCCGAGGTCGCCTATGCGATCAACCACTATCACATGATCACGGCCCCCGTGGTCGATGACGACGACCGACTTGTGGGCGTGATCACCATCGACGACGCCATGACCCTGCTGGATGAGGAATACGAAGAGGACATCCTGCGTCTGGCCGGTGTTGGCGAGGGTAGCCTGTCAGACCGTGTGATCGACACCACCCGTCAGCGGTTTCCGTGGCTGGCGGTCAATCTTGCGACGGCGATTTTTGCGAGCATGGTCATTTCCCTGTTCGAGGCGACGATTACCCGCGTTGTGGCCTTGGCGGTCCTTATGCCCATCGTGGCGTCCATGGGCGGCAATGCGGGGACGCAGTCCCTCACCGTGGCCGTCCGTGCCATCGCCACGCGTGACCTGACCGGATCGAACGTGTGGCGGGTGATCCGGCGCGAGGTCTTGGTCGGCCTTATCAACGGCCTGATCTTTGCAGTGGTCATGGGGCTGGTCGGCTATTTCTGGTTTGGCACGGCGATGCTGGGCGTGGTGATTGGCGTGGCCATGGTCATCAACCTTGTGGTGGCCGGTCTGGCGGGCACCGTTGTTCCGGTGCTGCTGGAACGGGCCGGGGTGGACCCGGCCCTTGCCTCGGGTGCGTTCGTGACGACCGTCACCGACGTCGTGGGGTTCTTTGCCTTTCTGGGGCTTGCAGCGGTGTTGCTGCTGTGACCGATCTGGCCGCGATCAAGGCCGCTGCCCGCGCCGATGCCTTTGCCCGGCGCAAGGCGGCCCATCTGATGGGGCAGGGGACGGCGGCCCATTTGTCCGAGGTACTGGCCGGATACCGGGGTGTCCCCGTCGCCGGCTATATGGCCATGCGCACCGAGATTGACCCGACTATCGCGATGGAAGAGGCCGCCACCCACGGCGTGGTCGGCGTGCCGGTCATCCTGGGCAAGGGCCAGCCGTTGCAATTTCGCCGGTGGGAGCCGGGCTGCGAGATGGTCGAGGGGACGTTCGGCGCATGGGTACCAGCGGCGGGCGACTGGATGACCCCGCAAATCCTAATTGTCCCACTTGTGGCCTTTGACCGCCGGGGCGGCAGGCTGGGCTATGGCGGGGGGTTCTACGACCGCACATTGCAGGGTTTGCGGGCCGCTGGGCCGGTGCTCGCCATCGGCTTTGCCTATGCCGCGCAAGAGGCCGACGCCTTGCCGCTGGAACCCACCGACCAACCGCTGGACCTGATCGTGACCGAGGCCGGGGTCATCGAGGTCAGTCGGGGCGGCTGATTGCCGCCCCGCGTCATAGGCGCAGCCGGGTCAACCGCAGGCACAGGTTCCGTCGGCCGTGACCTCGACCCGGAACATCTGATCTTCATCGTTCCACTTGCTGGTGTAGGTCGCCGACATCGACGTGATCTGGAACATGCAACTTCCGCCAGCGCAGGCCCCACCCACACAGGACTTGTTTCCGCTGATCTGCGCGTCCTGGACGGCCTTTACCAAAGCCTTTTGAAAGTTTTTCTTGGAAGTTCCGATGCCTTTGTGGGTGCCGGGAATCGTCGTGTTGCAAGTCAATGTCTTCTCCAATCAAAAAAAGAACGATGAATATGCCGATATCTATTTTCGGCTGGGAAACTATCGCGGACCACATTTGTCGCTGGCAAGGGTTTTTTGCAGTTCGTGCCGCCGAGGCGCTGGGCGTTGTCCCCCGGGTTGACGGGGCACATTGTCCGCGCAGGGACCAATATTTGCGCGTCATGACCTGACAAAGGGCTAGATCAAAGTCGCGTCACCCCGTAACTGAGTGCCATGAAACTGCTTTTCCTTGGCGATGTGATGGGCCGCGCGGGACGCGAGGCCGTAACCCAGCACCTGCCCCGTCTGCGGGCCGAGTGGCGGTTGGATTTTGTCGTCGTCAATGGCGAAAACGCGACCTCGGGCGCCGGTCTGTCGGGCGAGCATGCCAAGGCGCTGTTGGCTGCGGGCGCGGATGTGGTCACCTTGGGCGACCACGCGTTTGATCAGAAAGACATGTTGTCCTACATCGAAGCCGAACCGCGCATTGTCCGTCCGCTGAACTATTCCAAGGCGGCCCCCGGTCGCGGCTTTCGCGTCTATGACGCCCCGGGCGGCCGCAAGGTGCTGGTGGCACAGGTGCTGGGGCAGGTGTTCATGAAGCGACCATTTGACGATCCGTTTTCGGCCATCGACACGGTTCTTCGCCAGTATCCGATGGGCGGCATGGTGCAGGCCAGCCTGATTGACGTGCATTGCGAGGCGACCAGCGAAAAGATGGCGATGGGCCACTGGTGCGATGGCCGCGCCAGCGTGGTGGTCGGCACCCATACGCATGTGCCCACCGCCGATGCCATGATCCTGTCGGGCGGCACGGCCTATCTGTCCGATGCGGGGATGTGCGGTGATTACGAGTCGGTCATCGGCATGGACAAGGCAGAGCCCTTGCGCCGGTTCATCACCGGAATGCCCAAGGGCCGGTTCGAGCCCGCCCTTGGCCCGGCCACCCTGTCGGGCCTTTATTTGGAAACCGATGACCGCACCGGCAAGGCCAGCAAGATCGCGATGGTCCGTCAAGGGGGCCGGTTGCAGCAGGCGGGTCCTTAAGTGATCGCCCGGTCCGAGCGCGGGGACCTGACTGCCCTGCTGTTGTTGCTGGGCACGGGCTGGGGGCTGAGCCAGCCTTTGGGCAAGATGGCGGTGCGCGACGGCTATGGCGCGTTCGGCATCCTGTTCTGGCAACTGACCATCGGCGCGATGATCTTGGCGGCGATCAATCTGGCGCGGGGCGGGCGGTGGCCGCTGCATCCGGCAGCGCTGCGCGTTTATGCGATCATTGCGTTCGTCGGGACATTGGTGCCCAATTCGATCGGATATACGGCGGCGTTCCATCTGCCTGCGGGAGTGATGGCGCTGGCCATTGCCACCGTCCCAATGTTTGCCTTTCCGATCTCCTTGGCCTTGCGGACGGAAGGGTTCCGGATGGATCGCCTTTTGGGTCTGATCCTGGGTCTGGGCGGTGTGGCGCTTATTATCCTGTCACAGGGCGGCGTTAGCATGACTGTGCCGCCGCTGTGGGTGATGGCCGCGCTGGTCGCCCCGTTCCTCTATGCGGTCGAGGCCAATTATGTCGCCCGCTGGGGAACGGCGGGTCTGGACCCGGTCGAAGTGTTGCTCGGCGCGTCGGTGCTGGGCAGCCTTGTGATGGGGCCATTGGCGCTGGCCAGCGGGCAGTTCATCGACCCCCGCCCGCCCTGGGGCGTGGCAGACGCCGCAGTCCTGTTGCTGTCCTGCGCCCATTCGCTGATCTACACGGGTTATGTCTGGCTGGTCGGCCGTGCAGGTTCGGTTTTTGCTGCACAGGTCAGCTATCTTGTCACCGGGACAGGCGTGCTCTGGTCGATGCTGTTGCTGGGCGAGCGGTATTCGCTGTGGATTTGGGCATCTTTGGTCCTGATGATGGCCGGATTGGCCCTCGTGACACCGCGACCCGCCAAAACTGTTGCCTGACGACTGTAAATCTGCGAAATATCTACTGAGTTAGTCGGAGATTAGCATGGTCGCCTATCTTGAACTGTCCCAAACCGCGCAGGCGCTGTTATGTCTTGCAGTTCTCTTGGGAATGCTCCTGGCCTTTATCCGCGAACTTTATCCGCCCGAAGTCGTAGCCATGGGGGGGGCGGCGACCGTTCTGGCGACGGGACTTTTACCCTATGACGCCGCGGTCAAGACCCTGTCGAACTCGGCCCCCTGGACCATCGTGGCGATGTTCGTCGTCATGGGCGCACTGGTGCGCACAGGTGCGCTGAACGAGGTCAGCCGCCTGGCCGACCGCTATGCCAAGTCCCACCCCAAGGAAGCGGTGGGTGGTGTGATGGGCTTTGTCGTCGCCGCATCGGCCTTTGTGAACAATACGCCGGTCGTGGTCATCATGTTGCCCGTGTTCGTCCAACTGTCCAAGACGCTCAAGGTGTCGGCGTCCAAGTTGCTGATTCCCCTGAGTTATGGGTCGATCGTGGGGGGCACGCTGACGCTGATCGGCACATCGACCAACCTTGTCGTTGATGGGGTGGCGCGGCAGGCGGGGATGAAACCCTTTACCATTTTCGAGATCACACCGATCGGCATCGTCATCGCAATCTACACGCTCACCTACCTGTACTTTTTCGGAAACAAGCTGCTGCCCGACCGCGACAGCATGGCCAACCTTCTGTCCGACAAGTCCAAGATGCGCTTTTTCACCGAAGCCGTGATCCCCCCCGACAGTAACCTCATCGGGCGGGCGGTGTCCGGCGTGCAACTGTTCAAGCGCGACGGTGTGCGTCTGGTTGACGTGGTGCGGGGCGATGCGTCGCTGCGCCGCAATCTGGAAGAGGTCACGCTGCAAGTGGGGGACAGGGTCGTCCTGCGCACCGCGATGACCGAGTTGTTGTCGTTACAGGCGACCAAGAGCCTGCGCCGCGTCGATCAGGTGTCGGCCGTCGAAACTTCGACCGTCGAGGTGCTGATCACCCCCGAATGCAAGATGGTGGGCCGCCGCCTGGGCGACATGCGTCTGCGTCGCCGCTATGGCGTCTATACGCTGGCCGTTCACCGGCGGGACAAGAACATCGGCCTGCAATTCGATGACCTGATCGTCCGGGTGGGCGACACCCTGCTGCTGGAAGGCGCACCCGAGGATATCCAGCGTCTGGCGGTCGATCAGGATCTGGGCGACGTGTCCAAACCGCAGGCCCGCGCCTATCGCCGCAGCCACGCCTGGATTGCCATCATCGCCATGCTGTCGATCATCGTCCTGTCGGCCTTTGACATCGCGCCGATCCTGCTTTTGACCGTCATCGCGATGACCGTGGTCCTGCTGACCCGTTGCATCGACGCGGACGAGGCGTTTTCGTTCATCGACGGGCGCCTGCTGGCGCTGATCTTTTCGATGCTGGCAGTTGGGGCCGCGCTGGAATCGTCCGGCGCCGTGTCGCTGATCGCCAACGGGGTGGCCCCGTACCTGATGGACTTGCCGCCCTATGTGGTCATTTTCGTCGTCTATGCCCTGTCGATGGTGCTGACCGAGTTGGTCAGCAACAATGCTGTGGCCGTGGTCGTCACCCCCATCGCCATCGGACTGGCCCAGGCGCTGGGCGTCGATCCGCGCCCGCTGGTGATTGCCGTGATGATGGCGGCCAGCGCCAGTTTCTCGACCCCCATCGGCTATCAGACCAACACGCTGGTCTATGGCCCCGGCGGGTACAAGTTCAGCGATTTCCTGCGGATCGGGATTCCATTGAACCTGTCGCTGCTGGTGGTCTGTTCTGCGGTGATCCCGTTGATCTGGCCGCTGTAGGGCGGGGTTGCGGGCCGCCTTGGCCTTGGCATATAGAAACGCGCAATCCAGACATCAGACGAGGGCACGACATGGCCGGCCATTCCAAATGGGCAAACATCCAGCACCGCAAGGGCAAGCAGGACAAGATCCGGTCCAAGGCGTTTTCGAAACTGTCCAAGGAAATCACCGTGGCCGCCAAGATGGGCGACCCCGATCCCGACAAGAACCCGCGCCTGCGTCTGGCCGTCAAGGCCGCCAAGGCGGTGTCGATGCCCAAGGACGTGATCGACCGGGCGATCAAGAAATCGTCTGCCGGCGACGCAGCCGATTACACTGAAATCCGCTATGAAGGTTACGGCGTGAACGGCATCGCCGTGATCGTCGAGGCGATGACCGACAACCTTAACCGTACCGCGTCCAACGTGCGCAGCTATTTCACCAAATGCGGCGGCAATCTGGGGCAGACCGGTTCGGTGTCACACAGCTTTGACAGGGTGGGCGAGATTTCCTATCCGCCTGAGGCAGGCGATGCGGACACGGTGATGATGGCCGCGCTCGAGGCCGGGGCGGACGATGTCGAATCGGACGAAGAGGGGCACTGGATCTATTGCGCGGTCGAAAACCTGTCCGACGTGTCCGACTCGCTGGAAAAGCAGTTGGGCGAATCGAGCGAATCCAAGATCATCTGGAAACCGCAGGCCCGGACCGAGGTCGATCTGGACACGGCCACCAAGCTGATGCGCCTCATCGACATGCTGGAAGAAGATGACGACGTTCAGGAAGTGACGCACAACTTTGACATCCCCGAAGAGGTCGCCGAACAGATGTGATCGTCGCAGGGCCGTCCGGACGGCCTTGCCTTCTGTTGCCTGACCCAAGAAGGTGCGCCCATGCCGACCCGCCCCGCCATCCGTCACGTCGTGTTTTTCAGTGCCAAGGATAAGGCCGATCTGCCCCGGATCGTGGAAGGTCTGTCCCTGCTGGGCCGCATTCCCGATGCCGACTGTTTCGAGGTTCGCCAGAACACCCGCAACGACACCCTGTCGGGTGAGGTCGACGTGGTGGTCTACGCCGAATTCGCCAGTGCCGAGGCGCTGGCCGCCTACAAGGCGCATCCGCTCTATCAACAGTCCATCGACATCGTCCGCCCTCTGCGTGACCTGCGGATCGCGGCGGATTTCTGATTTGCGCAGTGTCTGCCCCTTTGGCTAAACCTTTGGTCCTGTTCGACCACGGCCCGCTGCCGGGCGGGACGGTGTTTGCCGCACCGCGCGGGCTGATCCGCGCGGATACCTCTGCCGAGGTTGCTCCGGCCTTTGCTGCCATGCGGGCGGCGCAGGCGGCGGGCCACTGGATCGCCGGGTTTGCAAGTTACGATCTGGGCTATGCGCTGGCCGACCGGCTGGCCGGGCGGATGCCCGTCGGCCGGAAGATGCCGTTGATGCTGTTCGGGGTTTTTGACGGACCGCAGTCTGTAGGGGAAATCGTGCCGGGCGGCCCTGCGGCCCTGTCCGACCCGGTGCCAGTGTGGGATCTGTCGCGCTATGGCCGCGCATTCGACCGGATCAAGGAATATATTGCGGCGGGCGATATATATCAGGCCAACCTGACCTTTGCGTTGACAGCCCGCTATTCGGGCGCGCCGCTGGACCTTTATGCGCTGTTGCGCAGCCGCCAGCCTGCGCCCCATGGGGCTTTTGTGGATCTGGGCGGTCCGGTCCTGCTGTCCCGATCGCCCGAGTTGTTCTTTTCCGTCGATGCGGGTGGCCGGATCGAGGCCAAGCCGATGAAGGGGACCGCCCCGCGTGGCGTAACCGCCGCAGAAGATGCCGCCCGGATCGCGTGGTTGCAGGCCTCTGAAAAGAACCAGGCCGAAAACCTGATGATTGTTGACCTGATGCGCAACGACATTGGCCGACTGGCCCGGATCGGCAGCGTGCGGGTGCCCGATCTTTACACCGTTGAGACTTATGCGACGCTGCACCAGATGACGTCCCGCGTGGTGGCGGACCTTTTGCCCGACGTGAGCCTTCTGGACATTTTCACGGCCCTGTTTCCCTGCGGGTCAATCACTGGCGCGCCGAAAATCCGCGCGATGGAGGTGATCGCCGAGTTGGAGGACTCCCCCCGCGATGCATATTGCGGGTCGATCGGGTGGATCGCCCCGGACGGGTCGATGGCGTTCAACGTGGCGATCCGGACCGTGACCTGTCACCCGGACGGATCTGCACGGCTGAATGTCGGTGGCGGGATCGTCCACGACAGCGATTTGGCCGAGGAATACGACGAGGCGCTGCTCAAATCCTCGTATGCGCGGCTGCCGCGGTCAAACTGAGGGCGGTTCTGCCTTGCACTTGCGGGGCGGTCCGGGCCACATCCTGCCATGACCTCTCCTTCCGCCTCTCGTCCCGTTCGGGGCATCCTGATGATGATCCTGACGGGCCTGTTGTTCGTAGGTGTGACGGCGGTCGTCAAACATGTGGGGCAGGGCGTTCCGGCGGCAGAGGCGGCGTTCCTGCGCTATGCGTTGGGGATCGTTTTCCTGATCCCGATGATCCGGCCCATTCTGGCCGCCAATCTGACCGTCCGACAGATCACGCTGTTCGCGGCCCGTGGCGTCGTTCACACGGGCGCGGTGATCCTGTGGTTCTTTGCCATGGCCCGCATCCCGATCGCGGAAGTTACGGCGATGAATTACCTCAACCCCGTTTATGTGACATTGGGCGCGGCGCTGTTCATGGGGGAAAAGCTGCCGCCGCGCCGATTGGCAGCCGTGATCTTTGCCCTGATTGGCGCGCTGGTGATCCTGCGGCCCGGCGTCAAGGCGGTGGAGCCGGGCCATATCGCCATGCTTTTTACCGCTGCCCTGTTTGCGGTGGGCTACATGATCGCCAAACAGTTGTCCGGCGAGGTGAAACCAGTGGTCGTGGTGGGGATGCTGTCGGTGACCGTCACCATCGGGCTTGCCCCGTTTGCCGCCGCTGTCTGGATCACCCCCAGCTGGGACCAGATTGGCTGGCTGTTCGTGGTCGCCTGTCTGGCCACGGCAGGCCACTACACGATGACACTGGCCTTTGCCGCCGCCCCCCTGACCGTGACCCAGCCCGTCACGTTCCTGCAACTGGTCTGGGCGGTCACGCTCGGGGCCGTGGTGTTCAGCGAGCCGGTAGATCAATGGGTTGTTGTGGGCGGCCTGATCATCGTGGGATCGATCAGTTTCATCACTTGGCGTGAGGCTGTGGCCCGACGCCAGATCACCCCCGCCGTGCCTGCCACAAAGGTCTGAATTGCGCCTCTGGCGCCGCCTGCCGCGGGCGGGGCGCTCCGATCACGCATTGGCGCGTGACGCGGGCGGCGGAGCCTCCGGCGGGAGTTGTTATGGCAAGGTGAACCGGGACCGTCAGCCTGCTGCGAGGCGGGCAAGAACGCTGTCGTGGGTGATCCGGCCCAGCGTCTGGCCGTTTTCTGTCACGCTGAGGGTCTGGGTCGATTGCAGCGCATCAATGATTGCCTTGACCGGAGTTTCGGCATCGACTTGCGGGCCGGTGGCTGGGCCTGCGACCATCACATCCCGCGCGGTCAGCACGCCCAGCGGGTTCATGTGCGCCACAAAGTCGGCCACATAGTCGTTCACCGGGTTCGAAAAAATGTCGCGCGGGGTTCCGCACTGGACGATCCGCCCGCCTTCCATGATGGCGATGCGGTTGCCCAGCTTGAACGCCTCGTCCAGATCATGGCTCACGAAGAGGATCGTCCGTTGCAGTTTTTGTTGCAGGTCGAGGAGTTCGTCCTGCAACCGCGCCCGGATCAGTGGGTCGAGCGCGGAAAAGGGTTCGTCCATCAGGAGGATCGGGGCCTCGGTCGCAAAGGCCCGGGCGAGGCCCACCCGCTGTTGCATGCCCCCCGATAGCTCGCCCACCTTGCGGTCGGCCCAGTCGGCAAGGCCAACGAGCGACAATTGGGTTTCGACCTTGGCCCGGCGTTCGGCCACGGGCATCCCGCCGATTTCCAGCCCCAGCCCGACGTTTTCGCGCACAGTGCGCCACGGCAGCAGGCCGAATTGCTGGAACACCATCGACACCGCCGACAGCCGCAACTCGCGCAGTGTGGTCCGGTTGGCGGCGGCGACATCGACCATTTCTGCCCCGTGCCGCACCCGCACATGCCCGCGCACCACGGGGTTCAGCCCGTTGACTGCCCGCAGGAGCGTGGATTTGCCGGACCCTGACAAGCCCATCAATACGAGGATTTCACCCTGCTGGACGGTCAGCTTGCAATCGTGGACGCCCAGAACCTGCCCCGTGCTTTTCTGGATCTCGGAGCGCGATTGGCCCTGATCCATCAGCGGCAGGGCGTTGTGCGGCTTGTCTCCAAATACAATCGAGACGGCGTCGAATTCGACAGCAGACTGAGGGGAAGAGCCGGTCATTTGCGACGCACCTCGAGCATGAGGCGCAGGATCATGGCCAGCGCCACGATCACGAACCCCGATTCAAAGCCCAGGTCGGGCTTCATCCGGTTCAACCCGTTCAGGACCGGCGTCCCCAGCCCCCCGGCGCCGACCAGCGTGGCGATCACCACCATCGACAGCGACAGCATGATTGTCTGGTTCAGCCCGACCATGATCTGCGGAAAGGCAGAAGGCAGTTCGACCTTGACCAGTTTCTGCATCGAGGTCGCCCCGAACGCCTCGGCTGCTTCGGTCAGGGCCGACGGTGTCTTGGAAATACCCAGATACGTCAGGCGGATCGGCGCGGGGATGGCAAAGATCACCGTGGCGATCAGCCCCGGCACCTGACCCAACCCGAAAAAGATGACCGCCGGGATGAGGTAGACGAAGGTGGGAAGGGTCTGCATCAGGTCCAGAACAGGCTCCAGCACTGCATAGATCCACGGTTTGCGGGCGCTCAGAATGCCGATGGGAATTCCGATTCCAAGGCAGACGACGCAGGAGACCAGGATCAAGGTGAGCGTCTGGGTCGTCAGATCCCAATACCCCTGATTGAGAATGTAGAGCATACCGATCAGCACAGCGGCGGCCTTTTTCCAGCTTTTCTGAAGCCAGAGGGTGAAGCCCACGAACAGGATCACCATTCCCAGTGGCCCGATCAAAGTCTGCGCCGCTGTCACAAGGTCAATCAGTCCGCCCAGAGCTTCGGAGATCAGGTCAAAGAACCAGCGTCCGTGGTCCTTGAGCCATTCGACCACCCACTTGGCCCCTTGGCCGACGGGTAGCTTGGTGTTGGTCAGCCAGTCTAGCATTGCGATGCCCTCTCTGCGGAGCATACATTGACGTAAGACAGGCAAAGGGGACTTGGCATGAAATTCTCCGATCTCGCCGAACGTCAGATCCGCAAGGCCCAGGCTGAAGGCCAGTTTGACACTCTTGCCGGTGCGGGCAAGCCCCTGCCTGCGGCCGGCGACGGGGACGCTGCCGAGGCGGCCGGTTTTCGCATCATGGCCGAGGCGGGCGCGCTGCCGCTGGAAATCGAATTACGCAAGGCTGTTGCCCTCCAAATGACCCTGTTGCAGGCGACGACGGACCCGGACGCCCGCAAGGTAGAAATGGCCAGATTGGCCGATCTGCAACTGCGATTGGCCATCCAGCAAGAAGCCCGCCGCAAGTTTTACAACACACGCTAGCGGTTCGGCCCCGCCCCAAGGCAGGGCCGTCACTGATCACATGCCCAAGGCAGCGCTGACTGCTGCCACGGCATCGCCGCCGTCCTTGGTCGTCACGCCGTCCAGCCAGGGTTTCCACGCGTCAGGGTTGGCGGCCAGCCAGGTTTTGGCGGCGGCGTCCGGCTCCATCCCGCCGTCCAGAATCTCGCCCATGATCTCGTTCTCCATCTTGAGCGAGAAAACGAGGTTGGTGAGCATCTTGCCCACGTTGGGACATTCGGCGACATAGCCTGCGCGGGTATTGGTGTTGACGACAGCGCCGCCCAGATCGGGGCCGAAATAGTCGTCACCACCGGGCAGGTAGGTCATCGCGAAATTGGCATTCATCGGGTGGGGTTCCCAGCCGAGGAACACGACGGCCTCGCCCCGGTCCTTGGCTCGTTCGACCTGTGCCAGCATCCCCTGTTCAGAGGATTCGACCAACTGGAACCCGCCAAGGCCAAAGGCATCCTTGTCGATCATGTCCTGGATCAGGCGGTTGCCATCGTTGCCGGCCTCGATCCCGTAGATCTTGCCTCCCAGCGCGTCCTTTGCCTGTGCGATCGAGGCAAAATCGGTGATCCCGTCCGCCACGCCGGTCGCGTTGGTGGCAAGCGTGTATTTGGCGCCTTCAAGGTTGGTCCGCACGGTGTCCACAGTTCCGGCATCACGATAGGCGGCGATATCGGCCTCCATCGTGGGCATCCAGTTGCCAAGGAAAACATCGACGTTGCCTTCGGCGAGCGACACATAGGTCACCGGTACGGACAGCACGTTCGTCTCGGTCTCGTATCCAAGCGATTGCAGGATGAGAGACGTCGCTGCGGTGGTGGCGGTGATGTCGGTCCAGCCGACGTCAGAAAAAGTCACCTTGTCGCAACCTGCGGCAAACGAGGATGTGGCGGCACAGATGGTCAGCACGCAAAGAGTGGTCTTGTAGGTCATGGCAGTCTCCCTGTCGTCGTTTTGACGGCGTTTCTTGATTGACGAGTCAATAAAAACCCAACTATTTTCACTTGGCAACCCATTTTCAGTCCGGATGAGGAACAGATGCCCAAGCTAGGGATGGAGCCTATACGCCGCGCCGCCCTCGTGAAAGCCACGATTGCGGAGATTGGCGTGGTAGGGTCGCTGGACGTGACGGTGGCCCAGATTGCCAAGCGGGCGGGGATGTCGTCGGCCCTTGCGCATCACTATTTCGGCGGCAAGGACCAGATATTCCTTGCGGCCATGCGACATACGTTGACGCTGTACGGTGCCGAAGTACGGGGGGCGCTGACTATGGCCCGTGGTCCTCGCGAACGGGTCGAGGCGGTGATCCGCGCGGGCTTTGGCGCGTCGCATTTTCGGCGCGAGGTGGTGTCGGCCTGGCTCAACTTCTATGTGCTGGCTCAGGCCAACGCCGAGGCGCGCAAGCTGCTGGTCCTGTATCAGCGGCGGCTGCGGTCCAACCTGACTCATGATCTTCGAAGCCTTGTCGGCGCCCGTGCCCCGGACGTCGCCGAGCGACTGGCGGGGATGATCGACGGCCTCTACCTTCGGCAGTCTCTGGGCGAGGCGGTGCCTTCGGGCAAAGTGGCGGCAAATCATGTGCTGGCCGTGCTTGACCTTGAAATCGGAGCCTGCACATGACCCGGTCCAATATTCTCGTCATCATGGTGGACCAGTTGAACGGGACGTTGTTCCCCGATGGTCCGGCCGACTGGCTTCATGCCCCACATATCAAGGCGCTGGCAGCCCGCTCTACCCGGTTTGCCAATACCTACACCGCCTCGCCACTATGTGCGCCCGCCCGGGCGTCGTTCATGTCGGGGCAATTACCCAGCCGCACGGGTGTCTATGACAATGCGGCCGAATTCGTGTCCTCCATCCCGACCTTTGCGCATCACTTGCGCCGGGCCGGTTACCGGACCTGCCTGTCGGGCAAGATGCATTTCGTCGGCCCCGACCAGTTGCACGGGTTCGAGGAACGGCTGACCACAGACATCTACCCCGCCGATTTCGGCTGGACACCCGATTACCGCAAACCTGGTGAACGCATCGACTGGTGGTATCACAACATGGGGTCGGTGACGGGCGCGGGCGTGGCCGAGATCACCAACCAGATGGAGTACGACGACGAGGTGGCGTTCAACGCCACCCAGAAACTGTATGATCTGTCGCGCGGTGCGGACGACCGGCCGTGGTGCCTGACGGTCAGCTTTACCCACCCGCATGACCCCTATGTGGCCCGGCGGAAATACTGGGACCTCTATAACGATTGCACCCATTTAGACCCTGCGGTTCCGCCGATCCCCTACGCAGAACAAGACCCCCATTCGCAACGCCTGCTCGATGCCTGCGACCGCGATGCCTTTGATATCACGGATGAAGATGTCCGCCGGTCCCGGCAGGCCTATTTCGCCAACATCAGCTATCTTGACGACAAGGTGGGCGAGATTCTGGGCGTGCTGAAGGATACGCGGCAACAGGCGATCGTCGTCTTTGTGTCCGACCACGGCGACATGCTGGGCGGCCGGGGCATGTGGTTCAAGATGTCCTTCTTCGAAGGCTCGGCCCGGGTGCCCCTCATGATCGCCTCGCCCGACATGATGCCCGGTCTGGTAATGGCCCCGGTGTCGACCCTCGACGTCACACCAACCTTGTGTGATCTGGCAGGCGTCAGCATGGCCGAGGTGATGCCCTGGACCGACGGTCAATCGCTGCGGGCCTTGGGGCAGGGAGGGGAGCGCACCGAACCTGTGGCGATGGAATACGCCGCCGAAGGGTCCCAAGCCCCGCTCGTTGGGCTCCGCGCGGGCAAATGGAAATATGTCCGCTGCGCGCTGGACCCGGACCAGTTGTTCGATCTGGAGGCTGACCCGAACGAGTTGCAAAATCTCGCCCCAGTTGAAAAACATCAAGAAACTTTGTCCAAATTGCGGGATCTTTCCGAAAAAATGTGGGATTTGGACAAATTTGACTTGGACGTCCGTCAGTCGCAAGCCCGCCGTTGGGTGGTCTACGAGGCGCTGCGCAACGGCTCCTACTACCCCTGGGACTACCAACCGCTACAAAAGGCATCCGAACGCTACATGCGCAACCACATGGACCTGAACATTCTAGAGGAAAGCAAACGGTTCCCCCGTGGGGAGTGATCCGCTTCACCTTGCCATAACAACTCCCGCCGGAGGCATCATGCCCTATTCCACACAGCCCACCGCCAGCCATTTCATCGACGGCCAGTATGTCGACGACACCGCAGGGGACGTGATCGAGGTGATCTATCCCGCAACGGGCAAGGTCATCGCCCGCGTTCATGCGGCCACCCCCGCGATCATCAACCAGGCGCTGACCAGTGCGCAGCGGGCGCAAAAGGAATGGGCTGCGATGACAGGCACGCAGCGCGGTCGCGTGCTGCGCCGCGCTGCCGACATCATGCGCGAGCGGAACCGCGATCTGTCGGTGCTGGAAACGTGGGATACGGGCAAACCGCTATCCGAAACCCTCTACGTCGATGCGACCTCTGCCGCTGATGCGCTGGAGTATTTCGGCGGTCTGGCGGGCAGTTTGACGGGCGAACATATCCCGCTGGGCAACGGCGATTTCGTCTATACTCGGCGCGAGGCGCTGGGCGTTTGTGTGGGCATCGGCGCGTGGAACTATCCCACTCAAATCGCCGCGTGGAAAGGCGCCCCTGCCTTGGCCTGTGGCAATGCGATGGTGTTCAAGCCATCCGAGACTACGCCACTTTGTGCGCTGAAAGTGGCTGAAATCCTGCACGAGGCCGGCCTGCCTGCGGGGTGTTACAATGTCATTCAGGGGATGGGTGCCGTGGGTGCCGCGCTGGTCACCGATCCCCGCGTCGCCAAGGTGTCGCTGACCGGATCGGTCCCGACTGGCAGGAAAGTCTATGCCGCTGCCGCTGCCGAAATGAAGCATGTGACGATGGAACTTGGCGGGAAGTCTCCACTGGTGATATTCGACGATGCCGATCTGGAAAGCGCGGTGTCGGGCGCGGTTCTGGCCAATTTCTACTCCTCCGGTCAGGTCTGCTCCAACGGGACGCGGGTGTTCGTGCAGCGCGGCATCCGCAAGGCCTTTGTTGCCCGCCTGATCGAGCGGTTGAAAACTGGGGTCGTTCTGGGCGATCCGATGGACGAGGCGACCAATTTTGGCCCCATGTCCAACGCCCGCCAGCTCGAGATTGTCGAACGCTACCTGCGGCAGGGCGTGGCCGAGGGGGCGACGCTGGCGCATGGCGGCAACCGGGTCGGCAACGAAGGGTTCTATATCGAACCGGCCGTCTTCACCGATGTGACTGATGACATGTCCATTGCGCGCGAAGAGATTTTCGGCCCGGTCATGTCGGTGCTGGATTTTGACACCGAGGAGGAGGCGCTGACCCGCGCCAATGCCACTGAATTTGGGCTGGCAGCTGGTGTGTTCACCGCCGACCTGACCCGCGCTCACCGGATGGTGGCCGGGTTCGAGGCTGGCACCTGCTATATCAACACTTACAACCTGGCCCCGGTCGAGGCACCGTTCGGCGGGTCCAAGGGGTCGGGCGTGGGCCGCGAAAACTCCAAACTAGCGATCAACCACTATTCCGAGATGAAGTCGGTCTATGTGGCCATGAACCCGTGTGAAGCGCCGTTCTGATGCAGGCTGATTACGTCATCATCGGCGCGGGCAGCGCGGGCTGTGCGATGGCCTACCGTCTGGCAGAGGCCGGGCGCGATGTGCTGGTTATCGAACATGGCGGTTGGGACGGGGGGCCGTTCATCCAGATGCCCGCCGCGCTGTCCTATCCGATGAATATGTCCATGTATGACTGGGGCTTACAGACAGAACCTGAACCGCATCTGGGCGGTCGTATCATGGCGACCCCGCGCGGCAAGGTGATCGGCGGGTCATCGTCCATCAACGGCATGATCTATGTGCGCGGCCATGCCCGCGACTATGACACCTGGGCCGAAATGGGCGCGGATGGCTGGGGATTCGCTGATGTGCTGCCCTATTTCAAAAGGCTGGAACATTGGCACGATGGCGGCCACGGCGGCGATCCTGACTGGCGTGGCACCCATGGCCCGCTGCACATCACCCGCGGCCCCCGGACAAATCCGCTTACCCGCGCCTTTGTCGAGGCGGGACGGCAAGCGGGCTATCCCCTGACCGACGACTATAACGGACAGCAGCAAGAGGGGTTCGGCCCCTTTGATGCAACCATCTGGAAGGGGCGGCGGTGGTCGGCGGCCAATGCCTATCTGCGCCCCGCTCTCAAACGTCCGAATTGCCGGCTGGTCAGGGCGCTCGCCCGCCGTGTGGTCATCGAAAACGGGCAGGCTGTGGGGGTGGAGGTCACGCGAGGGGGGGCAGTCGAGGTGATCCGCGCCAATGTCGAGGTGATCGTCGCGGCCTCATCCCTCAATTCGCCCAAACTGTTGATGCTGTCGGGCATCGGTCCGGCGGCCCATCTGGCCGAGCATGGGATTCCGGTCGTGGCAGACCGGCCAGGGGTTGGTCAAAACCTGCAAGACCATCTGGAAATGTATATACAGATGAAGGCGACACAGCCTGTATCTCTTTATAAATACTGGAATATCTTCTCCAAGGGGGCGATCGGGGCCCAATGGCTTTTTACAAAGACCGGCCTTGGCACATCGAACCAGTTTGAAAGCGCGGCCTTTATCCGGTCGGCTGCGGGTGTGGAATACCCGGACATCCAGTATCATTTTCTGCCAATCGCCGTGCGCTACGACGGCAAGACGGCGGCAGGCGGGCATGGATTTCAGGCGCATGTGGGGCCGATGCGGTCGCCTTCGCGCGGGTCGGTCACGCTGCGGTCGGCAGACCCGGCCGCCCCGCCCGTCATCCGCTTCAACTACATGTCCACCGAAAAGGACTGGCAGGATTTCCGCACCTGCATTCGTCTGACGCGCGAGATTTTCGCGCAGGATGCTTTTGCCCCCTATCGCGGAGAGGAGATTCAGCCCGGCGCCGCTGCCCAGTCGGACGAGGCGCTGGACGAGGCGATCCGCCAGCATGTTGAGAGCGCCTATCACCCCTGCGGCACCTGCAAGATGGGCCGCCCGACTGATCCGATGGCGGTGGTCGACCCAAAGGGCAAGGTGATCGGCGTCGAGGGCCTGCGCGTGGCGGACAGTTCGATCTTTCCGCAGATCACCAATGGCAACCTAAATGCGCCGTCGATCCTTGTGGGGGAAAAGATGGCCGACCATGTGCTGGACCGCGCCCCTTTGGCGCCGCTCAACGACAGGCCCTGGATTCATCCTGATTGGCAGCGGTCGCAGCGTTAACTTTTCGGACCAATTGCTCTTGATTCTCGGCGCCGTTAACCCTTTATTAACGGAATGTTCCGCCTGTGTTCTCTTGTCCTTGCCCTGTGCCTCCCCTTTGGGGCAATGGCCGATGTGGTGGGGCGCGTCCATGTCATCGACGGCGATACGTTTGATGTGGGCGAGGTGCGCGTGCGCCTGTTCGGGATCGATGCGCCAGAGCACAATCAGACCTGCCAGACCGAACAGGGCGTGGCCTTTGCCTGCGGTCAGTGGGTGACCGACCAGGTCCGCCAGAGATTCGAAGGTCACCGCGCCGTCTGCACCGATACTGGCGACCGGACCTATGGTCGCGTTGTGGGCCGGTGCAGGGTCGGGGAAACCGACATATCCGCGCAGATCGTTCAGGACGGATTGGCCTTGGCCTATGTCGAATATGCGACCGACTACGTAGGGGACGAGGCGAATGCCGCCGCAGCGGACCGGGGGATTTCGCGGATGATGATGCAGTCGCCAGCGGCCTTCCGGCATATCGCCCGCTCGCCGACCCCACCAGATACGTCCAGTTGCACGATCAAGGGCAACATTTCGGCCAATGGCCGCATCTATCATCTGCCCGGCACGATGAATTACGACAAGACCGCAATCAATACGGCGGTCGGAGAACGATGGTTCTGTTCGTCATCCGAAGCAGAAGCGGCCGGATGGCGCGCGCCGCGCGACTGATTGATCCGGATCAAAGCGCCCCTGTTGATGAAAGGCGAGCATGACACCACACATCACAGGAGAGACCGATGACCCACGTCCCCCACGAATTGCACGAAGAATTCCCCGATCAGATCGAAATGCTGACCGCTCTCAAAACCCGCGACCCCGAATTTGCCGCGATGATGGACCGCTATCATGTGGTCAACCGCATGGTTCATAGGGCCGAGGCCAACATCGAGCCGACCGACGACATCTATCTGATCGAGATGCGCAAAGAGCGGCTGGCCCTGAAAGATAAGGTCGCCGCGGCCTTGCATGATGCGGGGGTCTAAGACGTGCCTTCGACCTGGCCCTGAAAGTTTTCAAAAAACTTGTCGGCCATCTTGCGGGCGAACCCGCCGATGATCCGGCTGCCCAGTTGGGCAAGCTTGCCGCCCACCTGGGCATCGACCTTGTAGGTCAGCTCGGTCCCGCCTTCGACGTCCTTGAGGCCCACATCGGCGCTGCCCTTGGCAAAACCGGCGACGCCACCTTTGCCCTCGCCCACGATCGTATAGCTTTCGCCGGGCACCACGTTGGTCAGCGTCACCGCCCCCTTGAAAGTGGCCGATACGGGGCCCACCCGCTGTTTGACCGTCGCCTCAAAGCCCTCTTCGGGCGAACCGGACAGTTCCTCGCACCCCGGGATACAGGCCCGCAGGGTTTCGGCGTCGTTAAGCTTCGCCCACACCGTCTGTCGGTCTGCCGCGATCACGAATGAACCTTCAAGATCCATGATTTCCTCCCGGGAAAGATTCTTGCGCCCATCATCGGAAGTCGGGCAGGGGTTTGCAATGGCCGATCATTCGACCTGATAGGGCAACACGCCCCGGTGATCCGGGTCGATCCTCAGCCGTCTTTCCAACGGTGGGACTGACCGTTGGTGGCAGTCCCTGCGGTCGCAGATCCGGCAGGAAATCCCAATTGGCTCAAAGGCCTCACCCGATTGCACATCCATATGATCGGCATAGATCAGGGCAGGGGCATGGCGCACCTCGCACCCCAGCCCGATGGCATAGCGGCGCACGGGGGCATTAAAGGCCCCGCCGGGCTTGGTCACGTCGCGGGCCAGACAGAAATAGCGCACCCCGTCCGGCGTTTCGGCCAGTTGCCGCAGCCAGCGCCCCGGTGTTTCAAACGCCCGGTGCACATTCCACAGCGGGCAGGCTCCGCCGTAGCGGGCGAATTGCAGCGTTGTGGCCGAGTGGCGTTTGGTGATCGTGCCTGCCGGATCGACACGCACGAAAAAGAACGGGATTCCCTTGGCCCCCGGTCGTTGCAAGGTGGACAGCCGGTGGGCCACCTGTTCCAGCGACGCGCCAAACTGATCGGCCAACCGTTCCAGATCGTGCCGGTTGGCCTGTGCCGCCTCGAGGAACGTCGCATATGGCATCAGCGCTGCACCGGCAAAGTAGTTGGCCAGCCCCACTTGAGCGATCGACCGCGCCTCGGCTGACTGGAACCGGGCAAGGTCGAGTGTCGCTTGCAGAAGCGGCGCTTGGGTCAAAAGGGCGAGTTGCATCAGCAGGTTGAACACTTGGGTCGAGGCAGGCGCCCGCCGGGACAAGGCCAGATGGCGGGTCGCCGGATCATAGTGCCGTAGGTCGGTCGCGTCGGAAAACGTGACCGTCACGCCCTTGTCCCGAAGGGCGGCCAACGTCGCCTCGCGCAGGGGGCCAGTGCGCCGCGCCTCGCCCGCGAACCGTTCGGCGGCCCGGTCAATGGGATCAATGTAGTTGTCGCAGTAGTGAAAGAAATCGCGCACTTCATCCCAGGGCGAGGGGCCAAGGCGGCTGTCGTCCCGCCCCAGCGCCTCGTCCAGCGAGGCCAGCCGTTCGTGTGTCTGACGGTAGGCCGTGTGCAGGTCGAGGAACGCGCGCGCCAGCGTGGGCGCGTTTGCCGCCGCCAGCCGCAGATCGGCCAATGCGGGGGCGGGGCCGGTAAAGACCGGATCGGCCAAGGCTTCGCGCATGTCGCCGACCAGCCGGGCCTCGTCCCCCGATTGCAGCTGGGTCACGTCGAACCCGAACTCCTGCGCCAGCGCCAGAACCACGCCCGTCGACACCGGCCGGTTGTTGTTTTCCATCTGGTTGAGGTAGGGCAGCGACACCGACAGACGGTCCGCGAACCCCTTTTGCGTCAGCCCCAGTCGCGTGCGCAGTTCCCGCAGCTTCACCCCGGCATAGAGTTTCTGGACGGCCATCATCGCCTCTTTGCAGCTTTGCTATTGGCGATTGTAACCTTTGCAAAGATGCCGCGCTAGAGGACTTGGCGTTCCCGCCGGATCACCCACAAGATCGAAACGCCCCCAAGGGCCGAGGTCACGAACATGATCGCCTGTAGGGGCAGGGTGCCCGTCTCGATCGTCAGCAGCGACCCGGCCCAGGCGGACAGAACCGCGCCGCCGCCAATAATGATCGCCCCGCCCAATCCGCTGGCCGTGCCCGCCAGATGCGGCCGGACCGACAGCGACCCGGCTGTGGCGTTGGGCAGCATCAGCCCGTTGCCGAACCCCAGCAACGTGCAGAATCCAAAGAAAACGAGGGGGTGCGACACCCCCGCCAGCGTGAACAGGAACGACAGGCCCATGCCCGTGGACGCCGCGATGGTGCCCAGCAACGCCATCCGGTTGATCCCCACCCGCACCGAAAACCTGCCCGACAGGAAATTGCCCACGGTATAGCCAACCGCCGGACTCCCCAGCGCGATCCCGGTCCACAGCGGCGACAGCCCGAACACTTGACCCGCCACAAAGGACGTGCCGCCCAACAGCGCATAGAACGCTCCGGTCCCGCAGGCAGCACACAGTGTATAGCCCCAGAACCGCTGCGACCGCAGCAGTTCGGGGTATCCGCGCATCTGGTCGGCAAAAGTCACGCCCTTGCCCGCGACCGTTTCCCCCTGATCCAGGTAGCACAGCACCCAGACCAAAGTGCCCGCAGCGATCAGAAAGGCAAAGCTGGCGTGCCAGTCGAACAATTGCTCCAGCGTGCCGCCGATCATCGGCCCGACCATCGGCACCAGCGCCATGCCCATCGTGACATAGCCGATCATCGAGGCCGCCTGTGCCTGTGGGACCATGTCACGGACCACCGCCCGGCTCAGGACCATGCCCGAGGCAACAGTGGCCTGCATCATCCGAAAGGCCAGAAACATGCCGACGCTGGTGGACAACACCGCGCCGATGCTGGCCACTACGAAAATTCCCAACGACCACAGGACCACGATCCGCCGCCCGTACCTGTCCGACAGCGGGCCAATCAGCACTTGCAAGATCGCAGTGGCGCCCAAATAGCCGGACACCGCCAGTTGCATCACGGCATAGTCGGTGCCGAAATAGGCCGTCATCTTGTCTAGCGAAGGCAGGAAGATCGACATGTTCAGCGCCGAAATCCCGGCCAGCAGGATCAGCGTCGAAATATGCGGCGGTGTGGCGCGGTCCAGATACCGGACAAAGGGGGCTGAGGTCATATCTCCCGATAGGACCGGACCTCGGCTCTGTCCACCGTCATTCGCCGCCACCCCACTGTGCAAAGATGAACCAAGCGCCAAGGCAGATGAAGGCGAACCCTACCGCGTGGTTCCACCGCAAGGGTTCATGGAGATAAAGCACAGAGAACCCCGAAAAGACGGTCAGGGTGATGACCTCCTGGATCGTTTTGAGTTGCGCCGCACTGAAGTAGCCAGATCCGATCCGGTTGGCGGGAACCTGAAGAACGTATTCGAAAAAGGCGATCCCCCAACTGACCAGAATGACCAACATCAGGGGTGCGGCCTTGTATTTCAGGTGGCCATACCACGCGAAGGTCATGAAAACATTGGAGGCCGTCAAAAGGCCGATCGTGACGACGGGAACGGGAAGCGACATGGGACACCTCATTGCGATGTGCCAGATCTAGAACGGCGGTCCCTCAAGAGAAAGCAGGATGAATTTGCAAACCTGGTAATCTGCAAAGAATGTAAGTTGCAAATATGCCTATTCGCCCTTCTGTCTTGCGGGCGGCCCCCCTATGCTGGCGCAAACCGGGGGGACCTCTGCCATGACCGATATCCTGCAAGAGCTTGATCAGCGCCGTCAAACGGCCCGTATGGGCGGCGGCGCCCGCCGGATCGAGGCCCAGCATGGCAAGGGCAAGCTCACCGCCCGTGAACGCATCGACCTGCTGCTCGACGAAGGCAGCTTTGAAGAGTTCGACATGTTCGTCGCCCACCGCTGCACCGATTTCGGCATGGAACAGGACCGCCCCGCAGGGGACGGTGTCGTGACAGGCTGGGGTACTGTTAACGGGCGCATGGTCTATGTGTTTTCTCAGGACTTCACCGTATTCGGCGGATCGCTTTCCGAAACCCACGCTCAGAAGATCTGCAAGATCATGGATATGGCCGTGCAGAACGGTGCTCCGGTGATCGGCATCAACGATTCCGGTGGCGCGCGTATCCAGGAAGGGGTCGCCTCGCTGGCCGGCTACGCCGAGGTGTTCCAGCGCAACATCATGGCCTCGGGCGTGGTGCCGCAGATTTCACTCATCATGGGGCCCTGTGCGGGCGGGGCGGTCTATAGCCCGGCGATGACCGACTTCATCTTCATGGTCAAAGACAGCTCTTACATGTTCGTGACCGGCCCCGACGTGGTGAAAACCGTCACCAACGAAGTCGTCACGGCCGAGGAGCTGGGCGGCGCCACCACCCACACCCGCAAATCCAGCGTTGCTGACGGCGCCTTCGAGAATGACGTCGAGGCGCTGGCCGAGGCCCGCCGTCTGATCGACCTGCTCCCCCTTAATAACCGCCAGAAACCGCCGACCCGCCCCTTTTTCGATGACGTGGCCCGGATCGAAGAGTCGCTCGATACCCTGATCCCCGACAACGCGAATACCCCCTACGACATGAAGGAACTGATCCTCAAACTCGCCGACGAGAGCGATTTCTTTGAAATTCAGGCGGAATTTGCCAAGAACATCATCACCGGGTTTGTCCGGCTCGAAGGGTCCACCGTGGGTGTCGTGGCCAATCAGCCGATGGTTCTGGCCGGGTGTCTTGACATCGACAGCAGCCGCAAGGCCGCCCGGTTCGTCCGGTTCTGCGATGCCTTTGAAATTCCGATCCTGACGCTGGTCGATGTTCCCGGCTTTCTGCCCGGAACGGCGCAGGAATACGGCGGGGTCATCAAACACGGCGCAAAACTGCTCTTTGCATATGGCGAGGCGACCGTGCCCAAGGTCACCGTCATCACCCGCAAGGCCTATGGCGGGGCCTACGACGTGATGGCGTCCAAGCATCTGCGCGGCGATTTCAACTATGCCTGGCCCACCGCCGAGATTGCGGTGATGGGGGCCAAGGGCGCGACAGAGATCATCCATCGCGGCAAAAGCGCCGACGAGATCGCGCGGCTGACCAAGGAATACGAGGATCGGTTCGCCAATCCGTTCGTCGCTGCCGAAAAGGGGTTCATCGACGAGGTAATCATGCCCCGATCGACCCGCCGCCGGGTTTGCCGGGCGTTTGCGTCGCTCAGGGGCAAGTCGCAGCAGAATCCGTGGAAAAAACACGATAATATCCCGCTCTGACATGACCCGAACCGGCTGGCACATTCTGACAGACGCCGAGGGGCTCACGCTGGCCCGTCGCCTGCCCGTGCGATGGGACGTCTGGGCCGAGGCTATTTTTCCGATCGTCCGCCCGCTGCGTCTGGCCCAGCAGGTGCGGCAGGATCTGTGGCGACTGTTGGCCCGGCAGCGCGGGTTCAGCCCGGTGATCCGGGTAACTACGGGCGGGGATGGCCTTGTCCTGCGGGCCGGGGGGCAGGTGGCGGGGCCTGTGCCGTCCGCAACCTCCGATCACATTGCCGGACTTCTGGCCGACCCCGACCGGCGACAACGCTGGATCGCCCATTCCATGCCAAAGGCCACCCCATGATCCGTACGCTTGCCCTTGCCCTGCTCGCAACCTCTGCATCGGCCCAGGACATCACCCTGCCATCCGGGCAAAGCCTGAGCTTTTTCGACGTGCGCACCGACGACCCCGGCAGCTTTCGTTTTCGGTTTCTGGCGCCCGACCTCGATCCGGCAGGGCGGGGGCTGACCTATGACGACGTGATGGCCGATTTTCCGGTGCTGTGCGAAACCTATGCGCTGCCTGCGCTGGCAGCGGCAGGGCAGGTGGCGACGGAAATCGTCATATCCTTGATGGACCGACCCGTCGAATTCGGGGTTGCCACCCCCGAGGCGACGCAGATGTTCGAACCCTACACCGTCCAAGACGGTCACTGCATCGGAGAGCAGTTCTGATGGAAAAACATCGCGGCTTTCCGGGGCGTCTGCCCGGCACCGATTTCCAGTTCGTCATCCGGCGGGCATCGGACAAGGGCGTGACGAAACTGGTGTCCCGCGAACGGTATGCCGACCGCCGCCCGCCCGACCGCCGCGCCGACGAAGGGTTCATGGCCGCCCTGTGGAACCATTTCGGAGAAGAGCCTTTCGTGCGCGGCAACCTGGATGCTGGCCGGCTGTCCTGGCTGTTTGGGCGCGAAGTGATTCCCGCGACCGATCCCTTCGACCCCGAGGACTATGACGCGCTGCTTAAAATTGATGTGCAGCGGGCAAAAGCCAGCTTTCCGGGCATTTTCGATGATGAGGACGACTGGTGAGCGGCGGGAGTTTGCCAGCATCCGCACAATTTAGGCGGGAATTTGCCGTTGCCGATCTGGCGGGTGAATTCGGCTTTGCGCGGCGAAACGACCTGTGCCAGCCTGTGTGTGCGGGCAGTGGATCCAGCAAGCCAAGGCCCGCTTGTTGTCAAAACCGTTACCCTTCCCCTTGCCGGTCTGGTTCCTTTGGAGCCAGGCCGGTTCCCTTTTGCGGATTTCGGCGCAAAATCGCAGATGCGGCAAGAGTTGGCGAAAAAGTGCTTGTCTTGTCAGCCGTTCCTGACGACTCTGCGCAGCATAGAAACCAAAAAAAGGGCAGTACCACATGGTCAAATATACTTGGATCCTCGCGGCGGGCGCGTTCTTGTCGCTGTCGGGATGTCTTGAAAACGATTTGCAGCGCGGGCTGGTCGGTGCCGCAGGCGGGGCCGTTGCGGCCGACGCGCTGGGCTATGACCCGGTCACTGGAGCGCTTATCGGCGGGGCCGCAGGGGCCGTCTGCGACGAGATTACCCGCATCTGCCGGTAAGGCAGACAGCTCTCATTTTCTGACGGAAAAGTCTTGCCGCCGGGCCGGTGCGCTTTCGGCGGCAAGCCGCTGTATAGCGGCAGTTATGGAACCTGATCTAGTCTCGGCGGTTGATCACCGACACCATCCTGTCGGCGATCATCCAAAAGGAGAGACCAGATGTTTTGTAAATTCACGGTTCTTGCCGCTTTCGGCTCAGTCGTGGCCCTGTCTGCCTGTGGCGATACGCTGGGCGAACAGGCGCTGTATGGCGCGGGCGCCGGTGCCGCTGCCGCTGCGGTCACCAACAACGATGTCGTCGCGGGTGCCGCTGTCGGTGCCGCAGGCAACGCCATCTATTGCCAGACCTATCCGTCGCGCTGCAACTGACGCGACCCAAGACCGATCACAGAAAACAGCCATCGTGCCCCCGGGCGCGGTGGCTTTTTCGTATCTGCCAACTGCACAAAAAGGGACGGGCCCATGTTCAAGAAGATCCTGATCGCAAATCGGGGCGAAATCGCCTGTCGCGTCATCAAGACCGCCCGCAAGATGGGGATCAAGACCGTTGCCATCTATTCCGACGCCGACCGCAACGCCCTTCATGTCAAGATGGCCGACGAGGCCGTCCATATCGGCCCCCCCCCCGCCAACCAGTCCTATATTGTCATCGACAAGGTAATGGCCGCGATCAAACAGACCGGGGCCGAGGCTGTACATCCCGGCTATGGTTTCTTGTCAGAGAACCCGAAATTTGCACAGGCGCTGGCCGCTGCCGGGGTCGCCTTTATCGGTCCGCCCGTGGGCGCAATTGAAAAAATGGGCGACAAGATCACCTCGAAAAAGATCGCGCAAGAGGCCGGCGTCAGCACCGTGCCCGGCTATATGGGTCTGATTTCCGATGGCGACGAGGCGGTCAAGATCAGTGGCCAGATCGGCTATCCTGTGATGATCAAGGCGTCGGCTGGCGGTGGTGGCAAGGGTATGCGCATTGCCTGGAAAGAGGACGAGGTGCGCGAAGGGTTCCAGTCGTCCAAGAACGAAGCGGCCTCCAGTTTCGGCGACGACCGCATCTTTATCGAAAAGTTCGTGACCCAGCCCCGTCACATCGAAATTCAGGTGCTGGCCGACAGCCACGGCAATGCCGTCTACCTGCACGAACGCGAATGTTCGATCCAGCGGCGGAACCAGAAGGTGATCGAAGAGGCACCGTCCCCGTTTCTGGACGAGGCCACTCGCAAGGCGATGGGCGAACAGGCCTGTGCATTGGCCAAGGCGGTGGGGTACACCAGCGCAGGCACCGTCGAGTTCATCGTCGATGGGGACCGCAACTTCTATTTCCTTGAGATGAATACCCGTTTGCAGGTCGAACACCCTGTGACTGAACTGATTTCAGGCGTTGATCTGGTTGAACAGATGATCCGCGTGGCAGCGGGAGAAAAGCTTCCCTTTGCCCAGAAGGACCTGAAGATCAACGGCTGGGCCATGGAAAGCCGTCTCTATGCCGAGGACCCCTATCGCGGCTTCCTGCCCTCGATCGGCAGGCTGACCCGTTACCGCCCCCCGGCAGAAGAGGCGACACCGACCCGCGCGGTGCGCAACGATACCGGCGTGTTCGAAGGGGGCGAGATCAGCATGTATTACGACCCCATGATCGCCAAGCTTTGCACCTGGGCCCCGGACCGCGCCCGCGCGATCGACGAAATGCGGCTGGCCCTCGATGGGTTCGAGGTCGAGGGGATCGGCCACAACCTGCCGTTCCTCGCCGCCGTCATGGACCACCCGAAATTCGTGTCGGGCAACATCACCACCGCCTTTATCGCCGAAGAATACCCCGAAGGATTTGCCGGCACGACGTTGCCCGACGCCACCCTCATCCGCATCGCCGCCGCCGCCGCCGCCATGAACCGCGTCGCCGAGATCCGTCGCGCGCGTATCTCCGGCAGGATGGACAACCACGAACGGCATGTAGGCGAGGATTGGGCGGTCAGCCTTCAGGGTCAGACCTTTTCAACCCACATCAACGCCGACAAGGCCGGGGCAGACGTGACCATTAACGGCGCAACTCTGCGCGTCATCAGCGACTGGACCCCCGGGCAACCGCTGGCCCGGCTCAGCGTGGATGGCACACCGCTTGTCCTCAAGGTCGGCAAGATTTCCGGCGGGTTCCGCATCCGGCACCGCGGCGCCGACCTGAAGGTCCACGTGCGCACCCCGCGTCAGGCCGAACTGGCTGCGCTGATGCCCGAAAAGCTGCCGCCTGATACGTCGAAATTCCTGCTGTGTCCGATGCCGGGGCTGGTGGTAAAAATCTCTGTCGAGGCGGGCGAGACCGTGCAGGAAGGACAGGCACTGGCCACGGTCGAGGCGATGAAGATGGAAAACATCCTGCGCGCTGAACGCAAGGGCGTGGTCAAGGCGGTCAAGGCATCGCCGGGCGACAGCCTTGCCGTCGATCAGGTCATTCTGGAATTCGAGTGACCCTTCAGTTCGAGATCCCCGGCACCACGGTGCCCGCCTCGCGGCGCTCTCGCACCTCTTGGATGCGGGTTGGGGATTTGTCGATCCAGCGGGTCAGTTCGCGCACGTCCCAGGGGCTGGGCTTGCGCAGCACGACCCGCCCGTCTTTGTCGAGCAGGGCCAACATGAAGCCGCGCGGGCGCAACGTGGTGCGCACGGCGCTGGGGTTGGCCGGATCGGTGTCGGCAATCAGGATCACGTCACGCTCGGCCAGTTCTGAAAACCGCTGGGTCAGCAATTCCATCTGTCGCTGGAACTGGGGATCGTTCGGGTTGTCGGCAAAGACGACGACGGGCCGGGCGATCCAGACGAAATCGTTCAAATTGACCGAGACTGCGTCAAAGACCTGCAACCTATCCTCGGTCCAGCGGTCAAGGGTGGGGCTGTCCGCCGTGGTCTGGGCAGCCCCCACTGTCGCTGTGAACAGCATGACGGAAAAGGCAATTATCGCTTTCAACATATGTTCCATAGTGACCGATATAGGCGGCTCTGACGACAATACCCAGACAAGCCTGCCCGACAACCGCAACAATTTTACGTTTAAGCCCGTGGTCAGAAAGTTGTTGCCATGATCGGCAAAGGCCAGAACTCCCGGCGACGGTGCCGGGCGGCCATCCAAAAGGTTGGACGTATCGTGGACGTACTCTTGCATCTGGGTGCCCATCGCACAGCGACGACCACCTTTCAGGTCCTGCTGGATCAGAATTCTGCCGGTCTGGCCGAGGCCGGAATTGCCGCATGGACGCCAGTGCGGACCCGCACCGGCCTCTTTTCCGGGCTTGTCTACCGGCCCGAAGAGATCAGTGAACAGGTGGAACGAACCGGGTTTCGTTCGGTCGGGGTGATGCGTGTCGAACAGGCGCGCCTTGCGCGGGCCGGGTATCGGCACCTGATCGTGTCTGACGAAAACATGATCGGGTCGGCCCGCAACAACCTGCGGCAGGGGCGACTATATCCGCTGGCAGATGAACGCCTCTTGCGGTTTCGGCCCGCGTTTGCCGACCGCTGTCGCCGGATTGCCCTGACGATCCGGTCCTACGACAGTTACTGGTCCTCTGCTTTGGCCTATGCCGTGGCACAGGGGCACCGGGTCCCCTCGTCTGCGGATTGCGACCTGCTGGTTACTCAACCCCGTCGCTGGCGCGACCTCATCCGCGATATTTCCCACATCCTGCCGCAGGCCGACATCGTCGTCATGCCCTTTGAACGGCTGGCTCATGATCCGGTTCGGCAGCTGGCGATCCTGACGGATGGTCTGAGCTCGACCGTCCCGATCCGGGATCAGGAGGAATGGCGCAATCCCAGCCCCCGTCTGGAAAAACTTCGTAATATCCTTGTCCTTCGGGGCGAGGCGCAGGCCGCGGCGTGCCTGCCCGGCACGACGGGGCGCTGGATGCCTTTTGACGAGAGCCAGCGCGAGGCGCTGCGCGGTCAGTATCTGGATGATCTGACATGGCTACGCCGCGGGGCCGACGGGCTGGCCCGGCTGGCGGAAACCGCCCCCATGAACTACCCCGTTGCAACGACAACGGGACAAGACCTGCAAAAAGCCTTCAAGACAGAGCTGGACGTCAAAGACGAGGCCGAGGTTGCCCTCAGGGTGATCCGGCCCCCCGAACGCGGAGGACTACGCCATGAACCCCAAAGAGTCGTGGGATAAGATTGCCCAGGCCGAACTCAAGGGCAAATCGCCGGGTGACCTGACCTGGCGCACGCTGGAAGGGATCGACGTCAAGCCGGTCTATTTTCCAGACGACCTGACCGGTCTGGAACATCTGGGATCCGTCCCCGGGGCCGCCCCCTATACGCGCGGTGTCAAGGCCACGATGTACGCGGGCCGCCCCTGGACGATCCGTCAGTATGCGGGCTTTTCCACCGCCGAGGAATCGAACGCCTTTTACCGTCAGGCGCTGGCGGCAGGGCAGCAGGGCGTCTCTGTCGCCTTTGATCTGGCCACCCACCGCGGCTATGACAGTGATCATGCGCGGGTCGAGGGCGACGTTGGCAAGGCGGGCGTCGCCATCGACAGCGTCGAGGACATGAAGATCCTGTTTGACGGCATCCCTCTCGATCAGGTCAGCGTGTCGATGACGATGAACGGTGCGGTCATCCCGATCCTCGCCAATTTCATCGTCACCGGAGAGGAGCAGGGACATTCCCGCGCCGTCCTGTCCGGCACCATCCAGAATGACATCCTCAAGGAATTCATGGTCCGCAACACCTATGTCTATCCACCCGAACCCTCGATGCGGATCATCGCGGATATCATCGAATATACTGCGGCCGAGATGCCGAAATTCAACTCGATCAGCATCAGCGGCTACCACATGCAAGAGGCCGGGGCGAACCTTGTGCAGGAACTGGCGTTCACGCTGGCCGACGGGCGCGAATACGTCCGCGCCGCGATTGCGCGTGGGATGGATGTGGATGCCTTCGCGGGCCGCTTGTCGTTCTTTTTCGCCATCGGCATGAACTTTTTCATGGAAGCGGCCAAACTGCGCGCAGCCCGTCTGCTCTGGTCGCGGATCATGGCGGAATTCAATCCGAAAAAGCCGGTGTCGAGCATGCTGCGCACCCATTGCCAGACCTCGGGTGTGTCGTTGCAGGAACAGGACCCTTACAACAACATCGTCCGCACCGCGTTCGAGGCGATGTCGGCCGTTCTGGGCGGCACGCAGTCGTTGCACACCAACAGTTTCGACGAGGCGATGGCGCTGCCCTCGGCCTTTTCCAGCAGGATTGCCCGCAACACCCAGTTGATCCTTCAGGAAGAGACTGGGGTGACGAACGTGGTCGATCCGCTCGCCGGGTCCTACTATGTCGAGAGCCTGACAGCCGAGTTGGCCGAACAGGCCTGGACCCTGATCGAAGAGGTCGAGGCGATGGGCGGCATGACCAAGGCGGTGGCCAGCGGCATGCCCAAGATGCAGATCGAGGAAACCGCTGCCCGCCGTCAGGCGATGATCGACCGGGGTGACGAGGTGATCGTCGGGGTCAATAAATACCGCCTCGAAAGAGAGGACGAGATCGACATTCTGGATATCGACAATGACGCGGTCCGGGCCGGGCAGATCGCCCGCCTTCAGCACATCAAGGGCACCCGTAATCAGGCCGCCTGCGACGCCGCCCTGGCCGAAGTGACCCGCCGGGCGGGCGAGGGGGGCAACCTGCTCGAGGCGGCGGTCGAGGCCGCACGCGCCCGCGCCACGGTGGGCGAGATCAGCATGGCGATGGAGCAGGTCTTTGGCCGCCACCGCGCCGAGGTGCGGACGCTGGCAGGCGTTTATGGCGCGGCCTACGAAGGCGACGCGGGCTTTGCCGCAATCCAGGCCGACGTCGAAAAATTCGCCGAGGAAGAGGGCCGCCGCCCGCGCATGCTAGTCGTCAAGATGGGGCAGGACGGGCATGACCGGGGGGCCAAGGTGATCGCCACCGCTTTTGCTGATATCGGCTTTGATGTGGACGTCGGCCCCCTGTTCCAGACCCCCGAAGAGGCCGCTCAGGACGCCATCGACAACGATGTGCATGTGATCGGGATCAGCTCTCAGGCGGCGGGCCACAAGACGCTCGCGCCCAAGTTGATCAAGGCGCTTCAGGATGCAGGGGCGGGAGATATTCTGGTGATCTGCGGCGGGGTCATCCCGCAGCAGGACTACAAGTTCCTGCACGATGCGGGGGTCAAGGCGATCTTTGGGCCGGGCACCAATATTCCGGAGGCGGCAAAGGATATTCTGGCCCTGATCCGGGCGGCCCGGGCCTGAGGGCGCGCCAAGAAAATCAGGCGTTCACGAATGAACGCCTGAGAAGCCCTTGTTTTTATGCGGAGATTCCAAAGTAGGGTGTCGGCGGACCTTTGGGTGTCCCCTGTAAGGTGGGTCTTGACCCACCCTAGCTGACTGGCTCAGGCGGGGACAGGTTCCGGGGCTCGTGCCGATGCCAGCATCAGCACCGCATAGCCCAGAATGGCCGACACGAACGACCCGCCCAGCACGCCCAGCCGAACCGCGTTCATCCGTGCCGGGTCGCCAAAGCTCAGCCCGCCGATGAACAGCGACATGGTAAAGCCGATGCCCGCAAGACAGGCCACACCGTAAATGTGCATCCAGGTGGCCCCATGCGGCAGGCGGGCGACCCCGGTTTTGACCAACGCAAAGGTCACCCCGAACACCCCGATCTGCTTGCCCAGGATCAGACCCAGCGCCACGCCCATCGGCAACGGCTGGAACAGGTCGCCCAGCGACATGCCCGCCAGGATCACGCCCGCGTTGGCAAAGGCAAAAATCGGCACAATCCCGAAGTTCACATAGGGCGTCAGCCCGTGTTCCAGCGAATGCAGGGGCGATTTGCCATATTTGTCCACCAATGGGATGCAAAAGGCGGTGATGACCCCGGCCAACGTTGCGTGGACCCCCGATTTGAGCACCAGCACCCACATGATCGCCCCCAACAGCAGGGCGGGTGCAATCCGGTGAGCGCCCCTGATGTTGAGAAAGATCAGTGCGGCCAACGGGATCAGGGCCGCCGCCAGATACATCACCTTGAGATGGGCGGTATAGAAGATGGCGATGATAAGGATCGCCCCCAGGTCGTCCAGGATCGCAAGCGTCAGCAAGAACACCTTGAGCGAGGTCGGCGCGCGCGAGCCAACCAGTGCCAGGATGCCCAGTGCAAAGGCGATGTCAGTCGCGGCCGGGATCGCCCAACCGTTGATCGTCTCGGGATTTCCCCAGTTGAACCACGCGAACACCAGCGCAGGCACAACCATCCCGCCCACCGCCGCCAAACCCGGCAACAGCACATCAGAAGGCTTTTTCAGCTTGCCCTCCAACATCTCACGCTTGAGTTCGAGGCCGATCAGGAAAAAGAAGACGGCCATCAGGCCGTCGTTAATCCACAGGATCAGCGGCTTTTCCAGCCCCGTCCCGTTGACGGTAATCGCCAGATAGCTGTCCAGGATGCCGTCATAAATCGGCTCAAGCGGGGAATTGGCCACGATCATCGCGGCAATGGCCGCTGTCATCAAAAGAATACCTCCGAACGCTTCGTGCCGGACCAGACGGGAAAGGAGCGAGGAGGATGTGGACATGCGATACCTGACTATTAGAGTTATGTTTGCGATTTAGGGAATTTCTCGCTTGCATCAACCCTTGCACGGCGGTTTCTGGCTGTGAACCCGTCTAAACCTTTTGAGGTGTGTCATGTTGGCCCTGGATCACGTTGCAATCGGCTGTGCCACGATTGCCGAAGGGCAGGTCTGGGCCCAAGCGGCCCTGGGCGTGCCACTTCAACCGGGCGGCCAGCACCGCAGATTCGGCACCCATAACCTGTTGCTGGGTCTGGAGGAGGGGCTGTATCTGGAGCTGATCGCCCCTGATCCTGACAACCCGACCGCCGAAGGCTGGTTCGGGATGAACAGGTTTTCGGGTCCCCCCCGTCTGGTAAACTGGATCTGCCGGACCGACGACCTGAGCGCGGC
This sequence comes from Marivivens sp., assembly GCA_024642115.1. Lineage (GTDB taxonomy): Bacteria > Pseudomonadota > Alphaproteobacteria > Rhodobacterales > Rhodobacteraceae > JAHEBU01. The sequence continues at coordinate 121,837 of JAHEBU010000007.1, forward strand.
TCTGGCGGCCTTGCCCGAGGCAGGTCCCGCCGTCGAGATGCAGCGCGGCGATCTGCGCTGGCAGATCGGAGTGCCGGCGGGGGGCGGTCTGCCCCATGCCGGGGCCATGCCCACCTTGATCGAATGGGCGGCTGGCACGGTTCCCCCGGCGGGGCGGCTGACGCAACGTGGGGTCCGCCTGACGGCCTGGCAGGTGTTTCACCCTGATGCCGCCGTGATCGAGGGACGGCTGGCGGGGTGGCTGGACGATGCCCGTGTAACCTTTGTCACCGCCCCGGTTCCCGGCTTTCGCGCCGTGTTCGACACGCCGGGCGGCCCCCGTGTGCTGTCATGATCCGCCCCGCCGCCCCGCCGGATGCCCCTGCCATTGCCGCCATCTGGAACCATTATATCCGCCACACCACCGTTACCTTTCTGCCTGACGAAAAGACCGACGCCGATGTCGCCGCCCTGATCGCCGGACCCGATCCGGTCTTTGTGGCCGATGAAGGTGCAGTGTCGGGCTTTGCCCGGTATTTCCCGTTCCGCAGCGGCCGGGGCTATGTCCATACTGTCGAACATACCGTTCTTCTGGCCTCTGATACTCCACGCAGGGGGCTGGGCCGCGCGTTGATGACGGCTGTCGAAGATCACGCCCGCGCCGCCGCAAAGCACAGTCTTTGGGCCGGGGTCAGTGCCGAAAACACCGCTGGCGTTGCCTTTCACACCGCCATCGGGTTCACCCCGGTTGCCGTTCTGCCAGAAGTCGGGTTCAAGTTTGACCGCTGGATCGATTTGGTCCTGATGCAGAAACGACTCTGACCCTTGGCCGGTCGCCTCTAAGGTAGCCTCATGTCGATCTGGACCCGAATTGCCGATGCCATTTCCGCCCTTGCCACGGGCGAGGGGCTGTCGGCTGTGTTTGACAAACTGCGCACGCCGCCCGAACGGTCCGTAGCCTTTGCCATTGCCGTGATCGGGCTGGGTGCCAAGATCGCCAAGGCGGACGGTCTGGTCACCCGTGACGAGGTAACGGCGTTCCGCGAGGTGTTTCATATCGCCCGCACCGACGAGGCCAATGCGGCCCGCGTGTTCAACCTGGCCCGGCAGGACACCGCCGGGTTCGAAGATTACGCCCGCCGGGTCAAGGCGATGTACCGCGACGATACCGCCCCCTTGTGTGACCTGATGGAGGGCCTGTTTCATATCGCCCTCGCCGATGGTGAATATCATCCTGCCGAAAACGAATTCCTGCAACGGGTCGCCGCCATCTTTGGCTTTGACGACCGTCGCTTTGCCCAGATCCGCGCCCAGTTCGTTCCCGATGCCGATCGCGACCCCTATGACGTGCTGGGCGTAGATCCGGAGGCGCCGATGGAGGCGGTCCGCGCCGCCTGGCGACAGCTGGTCCGTGACACTCACCCCGACCAGATGATCGCCCGTGGCCTGCCCGAAGAGGCGGTCAAGCTTGCCGAAAAGCGGATGATCGCCATCAACCGCGCGTGGGAGCAGATCACAGAGCGGCGCCCGTGAGGATCGCCACCTACAACGTGGAGTGGTTCAACGGGTTGTTCGACGACGATGACCGGTTGATCGAGGATGGGGGCTGGTCCGGGCGACAGGACGTGACCCGGCACGACCAGGCCCATGGGTTGGCCCGCGTGTTTGCCGCGATCGACGCCGATGCAGTGATGATCGTCGAGGCCCCCGACACCAACCGCCGCCGCAGCACCGTTCGCGCGTTGGAGGGGTTTGCCGCCCGGTTCGGGTTGCGCACCGGGGCCGCCGTCATCGGCTTTCCCAACGACACCCAGCAGGAAATCGCGCTGCTTTACGATCCGGCCGTGCTGACCGCCGTACATGACCCCAAGGGCGACGAGACCGGCAAGAAGGGCGCGACGGATGCCCCCAGGTTTGACGGGGTGTTCCGTATTGATCTGGATATCGACGCTACTCTCGATCTGGTGCGCTGGTCCAAGCCGCCGCTCGAACTTGCCGTGACCACCGCCACAGGCGCACGGTTCAGGATGATCGGCGTTCATGCCAAATCCAAGGCACCCAACGGTGCGCGGACCGCCGAACAGGTGATGCGCCTTGGCATCGAGAACCGGCGCAAACAACTGGCCCAGTGCATCTGGCTGCGCCAACGGATCGACCAGAATCTGGCGGCGGGCGAGGACCTGATCGTGCTGGGCGATTTCAACGACGGGCCGGGGCTGGACGAATACGAACGCCTGTTTGGCCGGTCCAGCATCGAGATCGTCATGGGCGAAGGGGATGCCCTGCCGCTGGTCGATCCACACGCCCACCTGATCCTGTCGACGCCGCTGGCCGCGGTACCTGCGACCTCGCGGTTTCGCATCCCGCCGGACGGGCATTACCTGTCGGCCCTGCTGGATTACATCATGGTCAGCCCCGGTCTGGCGGCCCGTCAGCCCCGGTGGATGATCTGGCATCCCTTTGACAATCCACGCTGTTATGACGATCCGACATTGCGCGACGCCCTTTTGATGGCGTCGGACCATTTCCCGGTGACGGTCGATATCGACATCTGATCTTGGGCTGACCGGGATCAATGCCTATATTGGTGTCATGAAACAGATGATCGCCATCGCCACGTTGACGCTTGCTGCTACCTCGGCCCAGCCGCAGGAGGCGGACCCGCCCAGCCTGATGGAGCAGGGGGCCCGCCTGTTCATGGAAGGGCTGATGCAGGAAATGGAACCTGCGCTGAACGATCTGAAGGGCATGGCCGACGACTTTCAGCCCGCTCTGAAGGATTTCGCTGAGCGGATGGGCCCCGCCCTGAGCGACCTGATGGCCAAGGTGGACAACATAGCCAATTACGAAGCGCCCGAGGTTCTGGACAACGGTGATATCCTGATCCGCCGCAAACCTGACGCCCCGCCCTATTTGGCCCCTGAGCCGTCCGAGAGTATCGACCTTTAACCCCGGTAGGATACCTTGCATTTCGCCCCAAGGGCGAGGGCAAGCGCGTTGAGCCGCGCTTCTGCGACTTCGCCGAACAGCGGGCGGGCGTGTTCGGTCACCACCAGTTCGAGCTCTTTCTTCTTGGGCTGCCATCTGAGGTAGCCGGGCGCCTCGTCCGCATTCAGCCACAGCATCGCCCCAAGGCGCATCGCTTTGCCCAACACCTCGGCCTGCGCGATTTCGGCGTCGGTCAGCAGCTTGAACAAGGGTTCAAACCGCGACCCTTCGCGTTTGTTGGAATAGCGGTGCAACAGGGCCAGCCCCATGAACACCCGTTCCTGATGTTTCAGCCCACCAAGGTTAGCCCGCGTCGCGTTGTCAAAGCTCGCCTCGTCCCGGTAGTCGGGGTGGGCGCGCCAGCTTACGTCGTGCAGAAGACAGGCCGCCTTGATGATCCTCTGCCGCTGCCAGTCGGCCCGGGGGAACAGCGGCTGCACAAAATCATACAAAAGCTTGCCGAACCCGGGCAAACGGGCGTCTTTCCATTCGGCAAAACGGCAGGCCTCGATCAGCGGATCGCGTTCGCGCAGTTCGCTGGGCATCTGTTCATAAAGCATCCCTTCGCGGATGCCATAGGCCGACACGGCGATGTCCTTTGGTTTGAAAACGCGGACCAGTTCGCGCAGGACCAGAACCGCCAGTGGCACCAGCGCCATGCGGTCCGACGAGATGCCACAGCGGTTGCGCAATTCTTCAAGGTCGGCCGTTGCGATATAATCCGCCGTCGCTGCGACCGCCCGCTGGTTCATCCGGTATTCGTGCAGAACGGTCAGGGGATAGCCCCGCCGCTCCATGTCAACCCGCGCGATGGCCCGCCATGACCCGCCCACGATGAACAGGCGCATCCCGGTTTCCTGCTGCATCTCCTGGTGCAACTGGGCCACGACGCCTTTGATGTAAGCCTTAAGCGCCTTCTTGCCGCCGCTGATCTCGCGCAGTTTCAGTGGTCCAAGCGGCGAGGTCAGCCGCCGCCCGACTTTGCCATCTGCCAGATCGGCCAGTTCCATTGACGATCCGCCGATGTCGCAGACCATGCCATAGGACCCCGGCCAGCCGAGCAGAACCCCTTGGGCGGACAGTCGCGCCTCTTCCTGACCGTCGATCACCCAAAGCCGCACCCCGGTTTCGCGCATCACCTCGTCGCGGAAATCCTGCCCGTCGGACGCTTCGCGCACGGCGGCGGTGGCGACGGCTGTCAGGGGCGGGATGCCCATTCCTTCGGCCAAGGCTGCAAAGCGGCGGATTGCCGACAGCGCCCGTTTGCGCCCTTCGGGGTTCAGCCGTCCGGTTTCGGACAGTCCCGCGCCCAATGCGCACATGATCTTTTCGTTGTAGAAATAGGCGGGGCTGCGTGCCGCTCCGTCGAACACGACCAGACGGACCGAGTTCGATCCCACGTCCACAACCCCAACCCTGGCCAGCGCTCGTGCCTGCGGATCGTCGAACAACGGACGTCCGAAAGGGCCCCAATCCGGGCCTGGTGTCTGTGTCGTGCCGTCCATGGAGTCTCCCGTTTCCATACCCTAGTTGGGCGGTCCAAGCGCCCATTGTCAATCAAACGATTGCGGGGTCAGTCGTCGGTATGGGTCAGTTGCGGCACATCCGCCGCCCCTGCCGACCCGCGCCCGGACAGCGACGGGTTTTCCATGAAGAACCGGTGGCAGCTGAAGGCGAACACGCCTTCCTCCAGCGGGGCGCGGGTGAATTTGCCGTCCGGCCCCATGATCCAGCTTTGCGCCACGTCGGCCATGTTGGCTGCCATGATCTGACTGACGATTTGTGCCTTGACCGTCGGGTTGGTGATTTCGATCAGCGTTTCGACCCGCCGGTTCAGGTTCCGCCCCATCCAGTCGGCCGACGAGATATAGACCTTGGCCCGCCGCGAGGGCAGGTCATGCCCGTTGCCAAAGCAGACGATCCGGCTGTGTTCGAGAAACCGCCCGATGATCGACTTGACCCGGATGTTGTCCGACAACCCCTTGATCCCCGGGCGCAATCCGCAAATCCCCCGCACGACGAGGCTGATTTTCACCCCCGCCTGAGAGGCCGCATACAGCGCGTCGATCACGTCCTCTTCGATCAGTGAATTCATCTTGGCCCAGATCATGCCGGGTTTGCCTGCCCGTACATTTTCGGCCTCGCCCTCGATCCGTTCGATCAGCCGTTGCTTGAGGTCGATGGGCGAAATGGCGAGATTTTCCAGCCCTTCGGGTTGGGCATAGCCGGACAGATAGTTGAACACCTTGGTCGCGTCCCGCCCCAGCCGCGCGTCGCAGGTGAAGAGCGACAGGTCGGTGTAAATGCGGGCGGTGATGGGGTGATAGTTGCCCGTGCCGTAGTGCGTGTAAGTGACCAATTGGTCCCCTTCGCGCCGGACGACCGTGCTGATCTTGGCGTGGGTTTTGTAGTTGAGGAAGCCGTAGACCACATGCGCCCCGGCCCGTTCCAGCCGCCGCGACTGTCGGATGTTGGCGGCCTCGTCGAACCGCGCCTTGAGTTCCACCAGAGCCGTGACCGATTTGCCGTCCTCGGCCGCTTCACACAGGGCCTCGACGATGGGCGAGTTGCGCGAGGTGCGGTAAAGCGTCTGTTTGATCGCCACCACGTCGGGGTCCGCAGCCGCCTGTTTGAGAAAGCGGACGACCATATCGAAGGTCTCGTAGGGGTGGTGCAGCAGCATATCTTTCTGCCGGATCGCGGCAAACATGTCGCCGTCGTGGTCCTGCACCCGTTCAGGCACTCGGGGTGTGTAGGGCGGCCAAAGGAGGTCGGGCCGGCTGTCGAGCACCAGTTCGGAGAGCGACGCGATGCCGATCAAGCCTTCGACCTCGACCACCTCATCTTCTGTGACGTGCAATTCCTCCATCACCATCGACTTGAGAGCGGGAGGCGCATTGACGCTGAGTTTCATCCGCACCACCTCCCCCCGGCGGCGGCGTTTGAGCGCGGTTTCAAATTCGCGGACCAGATCCTCGGCCTCTTCCTCAAGCTCCAGATCGCTGTCGCGCAGGACGCGAAAGGCACAGTGTCCCTTGATCCGGTAGCCGGGAAACAGCCGCCCAAGGTGCAGCAGCAACAATTCTTCGAGCGGCAGGAACCGGTGCCCGCCATCGGTCGGGACGTTGATGAACCGGGGAATTTGCTGAGGCACGGGCAGCAAGGCCCGCAGCGGGCGACGGTCGGTCGAACGTTCCAGCTGCAACGCGAGCACGAACCCTTCGTTGGGGATGAAGGGGAACGGGTGCGCGGGGTCCACGGCCAGCGGCGAAAGGACCGGAAAGACGTTGCGCAAAAACACATCCTCCAGATGCGGGATGTCGTCCGTTTCAAGCTGGTCGCGGGTCAAAAGGGCGATCCCTTGCGCACGCATTTCGGCGCTTAGCCGGTCAAAGACATCCTGTTGCCTGGCCATGAGCGCGCGGGCGTCTTCGTCGATCAGGACCAGTTGCCGGGCAGGAGTGAGCCCGTCGAGCGAGGGAGTGGTCGTCCCCGCATGGGCCAGTTCGCGCAGGCCTGCCACCCGGACGGTATAGAACTCATCCAGGTTGGAGGCCGAAATCGACAGGAACCGCAGCCGTTCCAGCAGGGGAACCTTGGGATTGTCCGCCTCTTCCAGCACCCGCCAGTTGAACCCCAGCCAGCTGAGTTCGCGGTTGTAAAATCGCGCGGGGCCGGTCAGGTCCTCGTCGATTTCCACGCTGTCGGGAAACGGAGCCTCTAGGAAATCGGTCGGGTTCATGTGCGCCTTATCGGGGCCAAACATATACGTTTCATGACACTATGAGGCGTCGGCCGTTCCATTGTCCAGCAGGTCCGCTGCGAGTTTGAGAGTGATTTCGCGCCCTTGGGCCAAAGCGGCGGCATCCAGGTCCGCCACGATCCGGGCTGCGGCCGCAAAGGACCGTTCGATGCGTGGTGCGAGGTAGCGCAAAACCTGTGGCTGCGGCGCAAGTTGCCTATCGTTGAACAGCTTCATCATGACAGCGGCCAGCAACGTGTCGTCGGGGTCGTCGATGGTCACGGTGGCGGTCGCCTGCATTCGGCTGGCAAGGTCGGGCAGGCGCAGCGGCCAGCGGGCGGGTGGGACCCCGGAGGTCAGCAGCAGCCGACCGCCCGTGTGCCTGAGGTGATTGTGCAGGTGAAACAGGGCCTCTTCGGCGTGGGGAGGCAGGTGTTCGGCATCCTCGATCACCACGTTGGGCAGGTCAGGGGCAGACAGGTCTGGCCCAAGGTCGGCTGCCGCAATCACCCATGCCGGATGCGATTGGGCAAAAACCCGGGCCAGATGCGTCTTGCCTGATCCGGGCGGGCCGATCAGGGCAAGTTTCCCATCGGGCCAATGGCCGGGGTCGGATACCATCGCAAAAGCACGGTCGTTGGCCTGCGTCACAAAGAAATCGCCAGCCCCCAGCGCCACCCGCACCGGCCAGTCAAAGCTAAGCTGTTCGGCCATCCTAGTCGGGGTCCCCAACACCCTGATACAGAAGGCTTTCTTTATACTTTGTGATGGCGAACCGGGTCACGACACCGATCATTGCGGCCACCGGAACGGCGACGAGCAGTCCCACAAAGCCGAACATCGCGCCAAAGATCGACAGCGCGAAGATCAGCCAGACCGGGTGCAACCCCACCGATTTTCCGACGAGGCGAGGGGTCACGATGTTGCCTTCCAGAAACTGGCCCACGGCAAAGATCGCAATAACCGCACCGATCCAGAATGGATCGCCCCAGAACTGAAAGATCGCAAGACCAATGGCCAGCACCCCGCCGACCAGAGCGCCCACATAGGGGATAAAGGTGATCAGCCCGGCTATGGCCCCGACCACAAGCCCGAAATTCAGACCGACCGACATCAGCCCCACGGCATAGAACGTGCCCATCACAAGACAGACCGTCCCCTGTCCGCGGATAAAGCTGGCCAGCGTCCTGTCGATATCGGCGCAGATCGACCGGATGACTGGGGCGTGGTCACGCGGCAACAAATCGTCAACCTCGGCCACCATGTGGTCCCAGTCCAGCAGCAGGTAAAACGCCACCACGGGCACGACGACCAGCAGGACAACGATGTTGATGAGGCTGACGGCGGAACTGAGCACGCCGTTGAAGAAATCGCCACCTTTGGCCTGGATGGCCTGACCTATGGCCAGTAATTGTTGGCGGATCGTGCTGTTGTCCTCCATGATCTGGGGGAACTTGGCAGTCAGCCAAGTCTGGAGTTGTTCAAACAGGGCAGGGGCCGTGTTGATCAACTGGGTTGTCTGCCGGATCAGGGTGGGGATCACCAGCAGAAACAACAAGACAAACACCAGGACGGCGACCAGCGTGATACCCGCGACTGACATCACCCGGCTCAGCCCCAACCGTTCCAGCCGGTCCGCAATCGGGTCTAGGCAATAGGCGATGGCGCCGCCCAAGATGAAAGGCAGGATGACGTTTCCGAGCGCGTACATAACGACCAGAAACACCGCAAGTGCGATGCCCCAATAGGTCGCTTGTCTTTGCACAGGCAGAGCCATCTTGCGTCGTTCCCTTTTTTGTCCAGTCCTATGTCAGGCCTTGGCGGGCGCAGATCAAGCCCTGATGTCAGCGGGAAGGGGGGGGTGGCCAACGTTGAGCGGCAGAAGCATCGTGGCGATCACGTCCCGAAGCCAGCAATGGGCCGGATTGGCCGAGGACCGTCGGTGCCAGATCATCCGCATCAGCGCGACGGGCAGCGGCATCGGGGCCTTATAGACTGCAAGCCCCAGCGTGGGCGCAAGCCGATTGGCAAGCGACGTCGGCAGCAGGCCGATCAGATCGCTTTTGCTGATCGCCCGGGCCACGCCCGAAAACACCGGCAACGTCATCGCCACACGCCGTTCCCGCCCCACTGCGGCCAGCGCCGCATCGCCCATCGCCTGCAAGTTGCCTTCGGGGGAAAACAGCACATGATCGAGATCGCAGAACAGGTCCAGCGGGATAACCATTCCGGTCAGGATTCCCGCCTGCTTTAGCGCATCATGCCCGCGCCGCGCCGCAACGCAAAAAGACGCGTGAAAGACTGGCCGGCTGTCTGCCCAGTCGGGCAGGTTGGTGGCCGGGACCAATGCCAGATCAACGGTGTCCCGCTCCAGCGTCGCCACATAGCTTTGCGGCACAAGATCGATCAGTTGCACCCGGATGCCCGGTGCATGTTCCGCCATGTACAACGCGAGGTCCGGCAACAGCATTTCGGCAAAGAAATCGCTGCCCGACAGGCGAAAACTCTGGCTGGCCGTGGCCGGATCAAAGGCCTGACGTCCGTTCAAAAGCGCCTCGATCCCGTCCAGCGTCTGCCGCAGCGAGACCGAGATCTGCCGCGCATAGTCGGTAGGCACCAGCCCCTTGCCCTGTCGCACGAACAGTGGATCGTTCAGCGCGTGTCGCAACCGGCCCAATGCGGCTGACACCGCCGGTTGGGACAGTCCCACCCGGTCTGCCGCCCGCACGGTCGAGCCCTCGCGCAAGAGCGCATCAAGGATTTTGAGCAGGTTCAGGTCAAAGCCAGACATATTCATAAGACGAATAGATATCATACAATCAATCAGTTTCATAAGTCGATTTTTTCGCGGCAGACTGACCCCATCTTACCCTTGCTGAGGAAGGAACGCGTCATGCCCACTGCCGTTTTGGGTGCGGACAGCATCGAATGGATGGGGACCGTTTATCGGACCCTGTTGAGCGCAGATCAGACCGGTGGCGCCATCGGGATTTTCGAAAGCGTCAGCGGTCCCGGCGGCGGCCCGCCCCGCCATGTCCACGAGGCCGAGGACGAGACCTTTGTCGTCATGTCCGGGCAGCTCGAGGTCTGGATCGATGGGCACAGCCGGATCTGTGGGCCGGACGAGGCGGCGTTTGTTCCGCGAGGTACGCCCCATGCGTTTCGTGTGGTCGGGGCCGAGCCGTCGCGCCACCTTACCATTGTTACCCCGGGCGGGTTCGAGAGGTTTTTCGACGTGATGGTGGACCGCGGTCTGGCCATCCCGCAGGACATGCCCGCGATCACGGCTGTGGCACAGACCTTTCACTTGCGCTTTACGGGGCCCCCGCTGGCTGCCGGATGACGGTGATGGGCGCTTGCCTGCCCGCGTCTGCCCAATTACACCGCTGGGGAACTTGCCTTTGACAGGACCCCAAAATGCGTCTCAGCCGCTACTTTCTTCCCGTTCTCAAAGAAAATCCGGCCGAGGCGCAGATCGTGTCGCACCGCTATATGCTGCGCGCCGGGATGATCAAGCAGCAGCAGGCGGGCATCTATTCCTGGCTGCCCCTTGGCTTCAAGGTGCTGCGCCGGATCGAAGAGATCGTGCATCAGGAACAGCAGCGCGCGGGCCATATCCCGTTGCTCATGCCTACGTTGCAGGGCGCGGATCTGTGGCGCGAATCCGGTCGTTATGACGACTACGGGCAGGAGATGCTGCGCATCACTGATCGTCAGGGCCGCGAGATGCTGTATGGCCCGACCAACGAAGAGATGATCACCGATATTTTCCGCAGTCATGTGGGCAGCTACAAGGATCTGCCGCTGACCCTGTATCACATCCAGTGGAAGTTCCGGGACGAGATGCGTCCCCGGTTCGGCGTCATGCGCGGCCGCGAGTTCCTGATGAAGGACGGCTATAACTTTGACATCGACAAGGACGCCGCCCTTCACGCCTATAACCGCCACATGGTGAGCTACCTGCGCACCTATGAGCGGATGGGACTGACGGCGATCCCGATGCGCGCGGACTCCGGCCCCATCGGTGGCGATGACACGCATGAATTCCTCGTGCTGGCCTCCACGGGTGAATCCGAGGTGTTTTATGACAGCGCGGTCACCGACCTGCGCCTGGGCGACCGGGCCATCGACTATGACGACCGCGACCAGGTGGCCTCGGTCTGCCGCGAGTTCACCACGCTTTATGCCCGCACCGACGAGACCCACAAAGAGGACCTGTTCAATCAGATCCCCGAGGAACGCCGCAAGGTGGGCCGGGGGATCGAGGTGGGCCAGATTTTCTATTTCGGCACCAAATATTCCGAACCGATGAAGGCGACCGTTCAGGGGCCGGACGGTGCCATCGTGCCCGTTCACATGGGGTCGCACGGCATCGGCGTGTCGCGCCTGCTGGGGGCCATCATCGAGGCGTCGCATGACGACAAGGGCATCATCTGGCCCGAGGGTGTGACCCCGTTCCATTGCGGGATCGTCAACCTCAAGCAGGGCGATGCCGAAGCGGATGCAGCGTGTGAGGCGATCTATGCCTCGCTCACCGCCCTTGGCCTTGACCCCCTTTACGATGACCGCGACGAACGGGCGGGGGGCAAGTTTGCCACGATGGACCTGATTGGCCTGCCGTGGCGGATCACCGTCGGTCCGCGCGGCCTAAAGAACGGGGTGGTCGAACTGACCAGCCGCCGCACCGGAGTCAGCGAAGAGATGCCCCCCGAAGAGGCCGTACAGCGGATCGCCAAGATCTACGCCGGGATCTGATGGAACGGGTCGCGGCCGCCCTTTACGGCCTCGACATCGTGCTTCTCTTGTCGTTTCAAGTCCTGAACCGGGACTATAGCCTGCTGCCGCGGGCGGTCAGCTTTTACGGCCTTGGCAAGACGGCGGGGCTGTTCCGCGCCTATCTGTTGGCGGGCAGTATCGCCGCGCCCCTGTTGGCGTGGCAGTTCTGGATGGCCAAGGCGCCGGCCTATCCGGTGGCGATTTCGGTCTATCTGCTGCTGGTGGCGGCTGGGCGGATCGGGGTCGCTCTTTTCCCGCTTTATGAACGGGGCGCGCCGCAGGCGCTATCGCGCCAGTTGCATCATGCGGCGACATTCGTGGCCTTTGCCTGCGCCTATATGGCGGTGGTCGAGGCGACGCCGCTTTTGGCGGACCATGCAACGGGCGCACGGGCGGCGGTTCTGGCCCTGCTCAAGCACCTGATCAGTGCGGGGTTCGTGGCTGTCGTGGTGACGGCATCGCCCCCGTTGCGCCGGTATTTCGGGTTGGCCGAGCGACTTTTCCTGATAGCAACGGCGGTCTGGTTCCTGACCGCCTCGCTCACTCTGCCGCCACTTTAGGGCGGGCCATCCGGGCGGGCGATCCACGCCCGATCACCCATTCGGCCAAGCCGATGTTGATCGCCCAAGAGGCTACGAACACCAGGTCGGCGGCATAGCCGTGGATCGGGGCGCCCGTCACGATGTAGATCGGAAACATCAAGAGCGAGACGGTGGCCGACCCCATGCCGATGGCATAGGCGCGGATCATCCAGGCCCGGTGCATGGCCACATCGCGGTGTCGGATGGCCCGGACGGCAAGGATCAGCGTGGCCCCCACGGCGACGCCGGCCAACAGCCGCGCTGTGACCAGGACCCACGTCGAGGCGTCGGGGAATTGCCACAGCAGCCGCAGCGCCCCCAGCGAGAGAAGAGCACCAGAGGCGACAAAGACCCGCCCCGTGATCCGGTGCAGTCGCCCGAAGCGGTTGCGCAGGACGCCTGCAAACTGGATCGGACCCAGCACGCCAAACAGGACCCCCCCCAGCGCATGCAGAAAGTGTGTGACGGGGACGGTGGTATATTTCTGTGCGTCCGGGGGCAGAGTGCCGGTGAGGCTCTGGTAGAGTTCGGAGGCAGCCACCAGGATCGGGATGGCCGAAAACAGGAGCAGGGTGATGGCAAGCCCTCTTGGGCTCGCAAACAGGCGAGGCATTGGTTTTCCTTTCGGTGCAAATGGGTCCGGTCAGTCGTCCGGGTCGAAGGTGAACACCTCTTCCAGCGGTTTTCCGAAGGCGCGGGCGATCAGAAAGGCCAGTTCGAGGGTCGGAGAGTATTTCGCGTTTTCAATGGCAACGATGGTCTGGCGGGTAACGCCCACCTTTTCGGCAAGGTCCTTTTGCGTCATCTCGCCCGCATCAAACCGGCAGCGGCGGATGGTGTTCGAGATGCGAAATTTCGCCATCAGAGGCCGAACCGGTACAGGCCCAGTTTAGTCAGGTTGCCCACCATGTCGCCCAAGGAAAACCCCGCGAGAAAGATGTTGAGCACGGCAAACAGGCTCCACCCAAAGGCCAGTGCAAAGAGGCCGGCGATAAGGCCCAGGGACATCACCACCATGGTCACACGCATCCCCCATATCTTGATCCAGCGGTCGCGTTCGTCGACGATCATGCTGGGTTTGGGGTCGCCCGTGACGATGGCGTAAAGGATTGCCGTCAGGATCGTCGCCAGGATGGCAATGCCGACGCCGATGGCGATCATCCACAGCGTATCCCGCGCCCAGATCGTCAGCCCATCTGGCCCCGCATAGACGCCAAGCGCGTGCTGGCCGCTGATCCGCCAGACATAAAGGCTGATCACCACGATCCCAGCCAGCAGCCCGGCCAGGTTGTTGCGTTCCTCGAATGTCATTGGCCAATCCTTTCCGAATCGGGGTGTCTGGTTCGTTGGACGTTGAGTAATATGAAGCAGACTTAGTGTCAAATATCTTTGACACGTCGAACGGGCTTGACGCCCTGCCCGCGGACCCCGAAGGATGATCCGGCACACAGACAGGGGGCGCAGATGGCCAAGGCATTGATCACATGGGGTGGCTGGGACGGGCATGAGCCGGACAAGGTCGCCGCCATCTTTGCCGCCATGCTGGCGGAAGCTGGCATGGCACCAACTGTCACCGACTCGCTTGACTGTTTCGACGATGCCGAGGGACTGCGCGCCTACGACCTGATTGTGCCCGTATGGACCATGTCCAAGATCACCAAGGAGCAGGCGGTCAAGGTGTCCGACGCCGTAGCGCGTGGTACGGGAATTGCGGGTTGTCACGGCGGCATGTGCGACGCGTTTCGCGACCAGACCCTGTGGCAGTTCATGACCGGGGCCAACTGGGTCGCCCATCCGGGCGGGGATGGGGTGAAGTATACCGTGCAGATCACGGACAAGTCCCATGAACTGGTCGCGGGCATCGCGGATTTCGAAGTGTCGACCGAGCAGTATTATCTGCATGTCGATCCGGCCAATCATGTTCTGGCCACAACCAGATTTCCCACGGTGACCTGGTTTCACAGCCCCAATGGCCCGATTGAGATGCCGGTTGCCTGGACCCGCAAGTGGGGCGAGGGGCGCGTTTACTACAACGCGCTGGGCCACAAGGCCAATGTTATCGAGAGTGGCCCGGCCCACGAGATGCTGCGCCGGGGTCTGATCTGGGCGGCAAAGGGCAAGCCGCTGGCTGATCCCGCCCGCTATGCCGCCCTTGCCATCGACGGCAAACACTTTTGATTGTCTGCGCCACCGCTTGACCCCCCCGGACTTTGCCCGCAAGGTCCGGCCGAGCAGCGCAGAGGCAGAAATGGCCCGTTCCACCGCCCCGTTTTCCCGTTTCGAATGGATGATCGCCTGGCGCTATGTCCGTGCCAAACGGGCCGAGGGCGGCGTGAGCGTGATGACATGGATCAGCCTGATCGGGGTGACGCTGGCGGTGTTCGCGCTGATTGCCACGCTGGCAGTTCGGTCGGGGTTCCGCGACGAATTCGTGGCGACGATCCTTGGGGCCAATGCCCATGTGGCGATCTATCCGCAGGCGACGGTCGCCCAGAACGGCGCGGTCGTCCGTCAGATCACCGATTATCAGGCGATGGCCGACCGCATTGCTGCGGTCCCCGGCGTGATCGACGCGGCCCCTTTGGTTCGGGCGCAGGTTTTGGCGAACTATCAGGAATACAACAGCGCTGCCGAGGTCTATGGCATTGCAAAGGCTGATTTGTTGCAGATTCCTGCCATTGCGGAGGGCAAGGACAGCATCGGGTCGCTTGACGATTTCGGCCCCGGCGTGGCTATCGGTGCAGGCATCGCGCAGGAACTGGGCGTCAGCGTCGGCGACAAGATCCGCATCGTGTCGCCCAATGGCGCCCGAACGCCGATGGGCACCAGCCCCCGCGCCAGCGCCTATCCCGTGGCCTATGTGTTTCGCGCGGGGAGGGCCGATATTGACCGGACGCGCATCTACATGCCCATCGACCTGGCCCAGACATTTTTCAACAAGGACGGACAGGCGACCGAGATTGATGTGATGGTGGCCGATCCGGACAAGGTGGACGATCTGGTAGTCCCGATCCTGACCGCCGCCGGGCCGAACACGTTTTCATGGACCTGGCGGGACAGTTCGGGGTCGTTCCTGCGCGCGCTCAAGGTCGAGGACAACGTGATGTTCGTGATCCTGTCGATCCTTGTGCTGATCGCGTCGATGAACATCATTTCGGGGCTGATCATGTTGGTCAAGAACAAGGGCCGCGACATCGGCATCCTGCGCACCATCGGGCTGAGTGAGGGGTCGATCCTGCGCATATTCTTCATCTGCGGGGCGGGGATCGGCACGGCGGGGACGCTGTTGGGCGTCATATTGGGCTGCCTGTTTGCCGTCTACATCGACCCGATCTTTTCCCTGGTCAACTATGTGTCGGGGGGCGGGGTCTGGGACCCTTCCATTCGCGGCCTCTACAACCTGCCGGCCAAGCTGGAGGTGCGCGATGTGTTGTCCGCCGTTGTGTTGTCGCTGGGCCTGTCGTGGATCGTCACCATCTTTCCAGCCCGCCGCGCGGCCCGCATGAACCCGGTCGAGGCGCTGCGTTATGAGTGATCCGGTTCTGTATCTGTCAGGCATTACAAAGGCTTACAATCAGGGAAAACCAAATGCGGTCACCGTCCTGAAAGGCGTCGATCTGACGGTTCAAGCGGGCGAGGTGGTGGCGCTGGTCGCCCCGTCGGGGGCCGGCAAATCGACGCTGCTTCATATTGCGGGGTTGCTGGACACGCCGGATGCCGGGACCGTCACAATCGGCGGGCAGGACATGACCCGGCTGAACGACCGCAAGCGGACCGCGATGCGCCGCGAAGAGGTGGGGTTCATCTATCAGTTCCACCACCTGCTGCCGGAATTCTCGGCGCTCGAAAACATCGTCGTCCCGCAGCTGGCCAATGGCACGCCAGAGCGCGAGGCTGTAGCCCGCGCCCGTGATCTTTTGGGCCGCGTTGGTGTGGCCGAGCGGGCCGATCACCGCCCTGCCGCCCTGTCGGGGGGCGAACAGCAGCGGGTCGCGTTTTGTCGGGCACTCGCCAATGCGCCGCGCTTGTTGCTGGCCGATGAGCCGACCGGGAACCTTGACCCCGCCACATCCGACCGGGTGTTCGGGGCGTTGATGGATTTGGTGCGCGGTACGGGATTGGCGGCTGTCATTGCCACGCATAACCTTGATCTGGCGGCCCGGATGGACCGGATCGTGCGATTGAGCGCAGGACAGGTGGTGCCAGCATGAAGGTTACGGTGTCCAAGATCCGGGAACGGAGCAAGGCGGCGTTGATCGCACACGGGGCAGATGACTGGCAGGCCGGGGCTGTGGCCGATGCCGTGGCCCGGGCCGAGGCGTTGGGGAACGTCATCTGCGGCCTTTATTATCTAGAGAGTTACTGCCTGCAACTGAAGTCGGGCCGTGTCGATGGCCGGACTGACCCCACCATCAGCCACCCCAAACCGGGGGCTGTTACCGTCGACGCACGGTTCGGCTTTGCTCAGCCTGCCTTCTTGCGCGGCCTGCCGGATGCGGTTGACGCCGCCAAGGCGAACGGAGTGGCGACCCTCGCCGTCGCCCACGCTCACACCTGCACGTCGTTGGGATATTTCACCGAACAGATTGCGTCCAAGGGTCTGATCGGGATCGGATTTACCAATGCCTCGCCCGTTGTTGCACCACCCGGCGGGGCCAAGCCGGTGATCGGGACAAATCCGATTGCGATGACCGTGCCGGGAGAAGATAGACCGCTGATGCATTTCGACTTTTCGACATCGGCCGTTGCCTTGGGCAAGATCACGATGGCCAAGGCGGCAGGCGAAAAGATCCCCTTGGGCTGGGCGGTGGACGAAGCCGGTCAGCCCACGACCGACCCCGAAGCCGCCCTGCGTGGCGGGCTGGTGAGCGCGGGAGGCTACAAGGGCTGGGGCTTTGGCCTGATGGCCGAGATGATGGCGGCCTGCCTGACGGGATCGGTCAATTCGCTGGATATCAAGGGCCTCAAACTGCCGGATGGGCCACCGCATGGGTTGGGGCAATTCTACCTTTTGCTGGATCCGGGGGCCCACACGGATCAGTTTGCCACCCGGTTCGCCCGGCTGGCCGAGGCGGTCGCGGCTCAAGACGGTGCGCGTATTCCGGGGGCGGACCGGGCGGTGATGACCGAGGTCGATGTCCCCGATACGCTGTGGGGGCAGGTTGTCGCCTTGTCGGGACATGCCTGATCCAGATCAAGGAACCTGCCCTTTGACGGGTTCAGGGTGACAACAAGAAACAGGAGAGGACAGCAGATGCGGTTAGGATGGATAGTCGCCGTTGCGGCATTGGCGGGATGTGTTGAGGACAAGGTGGTCGATGGCCGTTTGGCCTTTGCCGAGAACTGCGCGGGCTGTCACGGCGATACCGGCATGGGTGACGGCGAATTTGGCAAGCAATTGATAAAGCCGCCCGCCGACCTGACCACGCTGACCCGGCGCTATGGTGGCACGTTCCCCCGCGATTATGTGATGAGCACGATTGACGGCTATCAGCGCGGCAGCCACTTCAGCGCCGCGATGCCGGAGTTCGGTGCAGGCGACATGGGTCCGACGGTGATGGTTGGGTCGACGCCTATTCCGGCAAAACTGCTGGCCTTGGCGAATTATCTGGAGACGATCCAGCGCTAGCCATCTGCGTCTGCGGCGTCAGACCTGCGATTTCCAGCACCAGCTTGCGTCGCACGGCCTCGGCAAAGCGGTCGCCGGTGTCGGCCACGACCACAAACGCCCCCGGTCCGCCGATGATCCGGTTGCGATAGGCCGATTCCAATTCGTCGCTGTTGTTGCGCCGCACGATGGGCAGTCCGTTGATTACGATCCCCGCGTCCAGAACGGAAATCCGCGCGGCCTCGATCGTGGGGCCGGAAAAGTTGCCGATGCTGTCGCCGGAAAAGTCGATCACGCGGCGGATACCTGTAAAGTCGTTCGAGGCGATCAGTTGCTGCCCGACCAAAAGCGCCGCCCCGATGGCATTGCGCCCGACCGCCTGCCGGGGTGGGATCAGCAGGGCGTCGGCAAAGCCTTGGGCCGTTTCGGCGCTGTCGATGATCGTCCAGTCCACGACGACCGCCTGATTGGCCGCCCATTCCACATAGACGACGGCGATCTGGCCCAGCATCCCGCCCCGGATGGCGGAAATGACCGCCGGATCAGTAATCGCCTGCGCGTAGCCCTGTCGTTGCAGGGCGATCTCGCCCGCGTCGATGGACCCCGATGCGTCGGCCATCAACACAAGTTCCAGATCGACCTCGCGCTGCTGGGCGAGGGCGGGTGTGGCAAGGCACAGGATCAAAAGAAACCACCGCATTCAGAAAAGGTAGCGCGGAAAGGTCGGCCGGCTAGTCGCAGATGCCTTTGATCTGTACCCCGTTCCACGGCAGAAGGGCGTCTTGCGCAATGGGGCTGATCGGGGGCAGGGTGGGGAACACCTGTTTGAGCATGTCGTGCAGACGCTTGGTGCGGGCGGCATCCGGGGCAAGGGTGCGACAGCAGACGTATTCCTCGACAATGGATCCCTGCTGTTCATAGCCTTGGCTCAGGAAATTGGCCTGTGTGTTGGGGTCGAACAGATAGGGGTCGGCGCTGCGCACATGCTCCATCATCGCCTTGAGCGGGAAATACCGGGTGACGTCCCGGTGCTGCCATTGCCAGACATGCGTCATCTCGTGCGCAAGCAGCATGGCGGCGGGCAGGTTGATCCGCTCTGGCCAGTCGGCCAGATAATCGGTCGAGAAATAGTCGGGCCGAAAATGCACGCCCTGAAAGATCGTCATAGCCGCCGTTCCGGTCTGCACCGTCTGACCTGCGGGCGGTGGATAGAGGCGCGACTGGCAGGTCAGGCGGGGGCTGGCCGGTACCGTCCGAGGGGACCCAACCGCCAGATCGGGGTGCAGTCGCACGACAGAGGTATCTAGCCCCGGCCCCTGAACTGTCTGCAAAAAGGCGATTTCCCGGTCCGTCAACGGCCGCCCGCACGAGGCAAGGCACAAGGCAAGGATCAGAAGAACAGCATGTCGCATGTCCCAAGGGCTATCCTACGGGTTGGCCCATGCCCAGAGGGATTTTGCGCACAAATCTGTGGGGGTCAGCTGCCGCCAGAACTCCCGCCACTGCTGACCCCACCCAGAAGCAGGACAACCAGAGCAGCCCCGCCCAGCCCTGCGCCAAGGCCCAGCCCGCCGGGCGGCTGGCCAGATGTGGTGCCATCGGCGTTGGTCGGGGTCACTTCCTGTGTGCAGACCGATCCGTCGGAATTGACGTCGAGCGGGACGAATTGGCTATCGAAACTGGTCGCAGTCAGAGTGTAGCCTTGTGGGCAAATCCCGGACGCGGTGGTGTCCAGCACAAGAAAGCTGCGCGATTGGGCAACGGCCGTGGTCGCAAGGCAGACGAGCGCGGGAACAATCAGGGTTTTGGCGTGCATCGGCGGTCTCCGGACAGGAACAGAACGTTCGCCGGATCAGTTTGCGCGTGAATTCCGTGGTGGGCCAACCGAAATCCCGAACGGCTGGCTGTTCGGCGGACTGCGGCCGGATTGCGAAAGGATCACTGACATTTTTCCGCCCAGCCCCCGCGCCGCAGCCTCCGCCTTTCGGTCAAGAGTGTCCCTGTCGCAGTTCAGCCTTTGGCATAGTTGCCCAGAACCTCGCGCACACCCCGCGACCACAGTGCGTCCAGCGCTGCCCCGAATTCACTGACGAACCGACGGTTCTGTCCCAGATCGCCAAAGACCATCGTGTTGCCCACAAACGCCGCAGGATCGGTGCGGGCGGCAAGGGCGCGGTCGCGCAGGTCGGCGTGATTGTCATCGTTTGGCGCGATGGGATTGCCCGCCTCGTCCGTTCCGGCGCAGTAACGACACCACAGCGCCACTTCGAGAGCGAGGCCGTTCGATGTGCCGGACACCAGTGCCTCGCGCAGGGTGGGCAGGATGAATTTCGGCTGCCGGTTCGATCCGTCGAGGCACAGGCGGGGGATCGTATCGCCCACTTCGGGGTTGGAGAACCGTTCGATGATCTTGGTCAGGTATGCGTCAAAGCTGACGCCGGGGATCGGCTGAAGGGTGGGGATGATATCGCGCCGCTCCAACGCCTCGAGCCAGCCTGAGATGGTTGGATCGGCCATGGCATCATGCACGAAATGGTGGCCAAGCAGGGCAGAGGAGTAGGCGATGGCGGCGTGACCGCCGTTGAGAATCCGCAGCTTCATGAGCTCGTAGGGGGCGACGTGTTCGACGAATTCGGCCCCGACAAGTTCCAGCGCGGGGCGGCCCTGGGGGAAATGATCCTCGAGCACCCATTGGCGGAACGGTTCGCAGGCGACGGGTACGGCGTCGATCAGGCCGAATTTGTCGGCCACCATCTGCCGTTCCCGGTCGGACGTGGCGGGAGTGATGCAATCGACCATCGAATTGGGAAAGGCCACGTTGGCCTGCACCCAGTCGGCAAAGGCCGGATCAATCAACCGGGCAAGGCCGATCGTCGTGCGCCCGCAGACGTGTCCGTTTTCCGGCAGGTTGTCGCAGGACAACACCGTAAAGGCGGGCGTTCCGGCATCGCGCCGGGCGCGCAGGGCGGCGAGGATCATGCCGAACACCGTCTTTGGCGCATCCGCGTGCGCCGCGTCGGCCATGATGTCGGGATGCGAGGCGGCGAACCCGTCCGTCTTGGCATCGACGTAATAGCCCCCTTCGGTGATCGTCAGCGACACGATGCGGATGGCAGGATCGGTCATCCGGGCGATTGTCTGGGCGGCGTCCACCGGGCAGAATTCGACCATCGACCCGATGACGCGGGCATTGAGCCCGTGAGGATCGAGTTCGACGACCGTGGTCAGGTTATCCTGCGCCGCCAGCTTGTCACGCATGACCGCGTCGCCTGGGCGCACGCCGGCCCCGCACAGCGCCCAGTCGTGATCGCGCCCTAGCCCGAAAAGCTGGTCCAAATAGACGGCCATGTGGGCGCGGTGAAAGTTGCCCACCCCGATATGCACGATACCGGGCGTCAGGGCGGCCCGGTCATAGGCCGGTCCGGCCACGCCAGAAGGCAGGTGCGACAGGGCGCTTTGGTTCAGGGTCAGTGCCATCAGCTCATCCAATTCCCGCCGTCGACGTTGTAGGTTTGGGCAACGATATAATCGGCCTCGGATGTGGCGAGAAAGATCGCCATGCCGGTCAGGTCGGCCGCCGTGCCCATGCGGCCAAAGGGGACAGTGGCGCCGACTTGTCGCTTCTTTTCGCCGGGCGCAAGCCCTTCGAGCCGGGCGAAATGGGCATCGACCCCGTCCCAATGGTCGCCATCGACCACACCGGGGGCGATGGCGTTCACATTGATCCCATGGCGGATCAGGTTCAGGCCCGCCGACTGGGTGAGGCTGATGACGGCGGCCTTGGTCGCGCAATAGACACCGACCAAAGCCTCGCCCCGGCGACCGGCCTGGCTGGCCATGTTGATGATCTTGCCGCCCTTGCCCCGCGCAATCATGGATCGCGCGACCGCCTGCATCATGAACAGTGTGCCCCCGACATTGACGGCAAACAGTTTGTCGTAAGAGGCGCGGGTGATGTCCACGATCTCGTCCGCCTCGAACAGGGCGGCGTTGTTGATCAGGATGTCGATACCGCCCAGAGCAGCCTCGGCCCCCAACACGCAAGCGTCGATACTGCGCTGGTCGGTGACGTCAAGCGGAAGAGCCGTGGCGCCAATCGTGCTGGCGGCCGCTTCGGCGGTCGGAAGATTGATGTCGGCAATCGCGACCTTGGCGCCTTCGGCGATATAGGCCTTGGCAAATTCCAGCCCGATCCCCCGAGCCGCCCCGGTGATGAGTGCCGACTTTCCGGACAGGCGCATCAGTCGATCCTCAGCCCGTCTGCACCGAACCGGTGCATCTTGTCCGCCTCAGGCGTGAGATAGATGGTGTTGCCGTGGCGCAGGTTGACCTCGCCCCCGGCGCGCACCGTTATGGTATCGGCCAGACCGGTGTCATGAACGTGAAAGAACGTATCGGATCCCAGATGTTCGGACACGCCGATCCGGCCCTTCCAGGTGCCTTCGGTGGGCGAGATGCCGATATGTTCGGGCCGGATGCCGATGGTCTTGGCGTTATGCTTGGCCGCCTCGGTGCCTTCGATCAGGTTCATCTTGGGGCTGCCGATGAAACCCGCAACAAAGGTGTTGCGCGGACGCTGGTACAGTTCCAGCGGGCCACCGACCTGTTCGATGTTCCCGGCCCGCAGCACGACGATCTTGTCGGCCATGGTCATCGCCTCGACCTGATCGTGGGTCACGTAGATCATCGTGGTCTTGAGGCTGTTGTGAAGTTCGCTGATTTCCAGCCGCATGTTGACGCGCAGGGCCGCATCAAGGTTGGACAGCGGTTCGTCAAACAGGAAGGCCGCTGGTTCACGCACGATCGACCGCCCGATTGCCACCCGCTGCCGTTGGCCGCCTGAAAGCTGGCCCGGCTTGCGCTCGAGGTAATCGGTCAGGTTCAGGACCGATGCGGCGGCCATGACCTTTTTGTCCTGTTCCTCTTTGCTCAGCCCGGCCATCCGCAGGGGAAAGGCGATGTTCTTGCGCACCGACATGTGCGGATACAGGGCGTAGGACTGAAACACCATCGCCAGACCCCGCTTGGACGGAGGGATGGCGGTGGCGTCCTTGCCGTCGATGCGGATCTGCCCGCTCGACACATCCTCGAGTCCGGCGATCAGCCGCAACAGGGTGGATTTACCGCAGCCCGAGGGGCCGACGAAGACGACGAATTCGCCTTCTTCGATGGTCAGGTCCAGCGGCGGAATGACCTGCACATCGCCGAATTTCTTGGTCACTTTGTCGAGCGTGATCTGTCCCATGTTCGTCTTCCTTATTTCACAGCGCCAAAGGTCAGGCCGCGGACAAGTTGTTTCTGGCTGAACCAGCCCATGATGAGGATTGGCGCGATGGCCATGGTGCTGGCAGCACTCAGTTTGGCGTAAAACAATCCTTCGGGGCTGGAATAGCTGGCGATAAAGGCAGTGAGTGGTCCGGCGTTGGCCGCCGTCAGGTTCAGCGTCCAGAACGATTCATTCCACGCAAGGATGACGTTGAGCAGGATGGTCGAGGCGATGCCGGGAATAGCCATCGGCGTCAGCACATACAGGATTTCTTCCTTTAAGGACGCCCCGTCCATCCGAGCCGCCTCGAGGATCTCGCCGGGGATTTCCTTGAAATAGGTGTAAAGCATCCAGATGATGATCGGCAGGTTGATCAGCATCAGCACGACGACCAGGCCGATCTTTGTATCCAGCCAGCCCAGTTTGATGAAAATCAGGTACATTGGGTAAAGGACACCGACAGCGGGCAACATCTTGGTCGACAGCATCCACATCAGGATGTCCTTGGTCCGGGCGCTGGGCACAAATGCCATCGACCAGGCAGCAGGAACCGCCACGATGATCCCGAGGATTGTGGACCCACCGGCGATGACCACCGAATTCCACAGATAGTGCATGTAGTTCGACCGTTCCTGCACCACCACGTAGTTTTCCAGCGTCCAGTTGAAGAACAGGAACTTGGGCGGATAGGCGATGGCGTCGGCTTCGGTCTTGAAGCTGGTGAGGATCGTCCAGAGGATCGGAAAGAAGATGATCAGGCCGATCGCCCAGGCGAAGATTGTGAACATTGCCTTGCGGCGGGGTGTGACGGAACGGGCCATTGTGTTTCCTCACGCGTCCAGGTTCTTGCCGACGATGCGCATCAGGAAGATGGCAACGATATTGGCAAGAATGATTGCATAGACACCGCCAGCCGACCCCAGACCCACGTTCTGGCTTTCCAGCACACGCTGGAAGATGAGGTAGGTCAGCGTCTTGGACCCGAAAGCCCCGGCGGTGGTCACGTAGATTTCTGCGAAAACGGACAGAAGAAAGATCGTCTGGATCAGGATGACCACGGTGATCGCCCGGCTCAGGTGCGGGACGATGATGAACCAGAACCGCTTGAGCGGGGGAGCGCCATCCATTTCGGCGGCTTCCAGCTGTTCGCTGTCAAGGCTCTGGATCGCGGTCAGAAGGATCAGGGTGGCAAAAGGCAGCCATTGCCAGCTGACGATCAGGATGATGGTAAAGAATGGCATCTGACTGAGAAACTCGATCGGCGCCGCGCCGAAAAACTTGAACACCTGTGCGAACAGGCCATTGACCGAGTCCAGGAACATGTTCTTCCACACCAGGCCTGACACGGTGGGCATGACAAAGAACGGCGCGATGACGAGGATACGCACGATCCCCTGACCCCACATCGGCTGGTCCAGCAGCAGGGCCAGAAGCACGCCAAGGGTAACGGTTATGATCAGAACGCCCACGACGATGAATAGTGTGGCCGATACAGCAGGCCAGAACGACGACGAGGTGACAAAGCGGACGTAGTTGTCGAAACCGGCAAACCCCAGGTCCCCTCCGCGCAGCGGCAGGTAGTTTCGGAACGAGAACCACAGGGTCATTACCAGCGGAACAAGCATCCACCCCAAAAGCAGGATGACGGCGGGGGCCATCATGATGCGGGCAGCGGTGCGCGAAGCTTTGGTGGCCATCGGACAATCCTCCCTCGACGGCGCGGGATGCGCCCTGTCTGCGGGTTCAGGTTTTCATGAAGTCGGGCTGTGAGCCAGAGGGCGGCAAGGCCGCCCTCTGGCAATCGTGAGGCTTAGTTGTACCCGGCAGCCTGCATCGCGTCGGTCGCGATGGCTTGTGCCTTGGCCAGAGCCTCTTCGACGGTCTGCTGACCGGCATAGGCGTTCGAGAACTCCTGGCTCACATCCGTGGCGATACCCGCAAATTCCGGGATGGCCGCGAACTGGATGCCGACATAGGGAACCGGGTCCACAGTGGGGTGGAGCGGATCAGCCGACAGGATCGAGTCGAGCGTCATCTTGGAGAACGGCACCGCCTGGTAGTCGGGGTTCGCATAAAGCGAAGTCCGCGCACCCGGGGGGACGTTGGCCCAGCCTTCTTTGGCCGCAACCATGTCGATGTAGCCCTTGCCGGTCGCCCATTCGATGAACTGCTTGGCTTCGGCTTCTTTCTGGGTGCCAGCCGGAATGGCCAGAGCCCAAGCCCAAAGCCAGTTGGACCGCTTGCCAAGGCCGTTATCGGGGGCCAGAGCAAAGCCGACGCTGTCGGCTACGGTCGAGTCGGCACCAGTCACGAACGATGCCGCCACGGTGGCGTCGATCCACATGCCGCACTTGCCTTGCTGGAACAGCGACAGGTTTTCGTTGAAGCCGTTGGTGGCGTATCCGGTCGGCCCGGACTCGTCCATCATGCCCTTGAAGAAGTTGACAGTGTCGGCCCACTGTTGGGTGTCGAACTGGGGTTTCCAGTTTTCGTCGAACCAGCGTGCGCCGAACGAGTTGGACATCGCGGTGATAAAGGCACCGCCCTCACCCCAACCGGCCTTGCCACGCAGGCAGATACCGTTGATGTCGTTGGCACGGTCGGTCATCTTGGCCGCAGCTTCACGGATGAAGGTCCAGGTAGGCGCTTCGGGCATGGTCAGCCCGGCCTTTTCCATCAGGTCGGTACGGTACATCACCATCGACGATTCGCCATAGAACGGCGCGGCGTACAGCGTGCCGTCATAGGACAGACCACCGGCCATTGCAGGCAGAAGGTCGCCGACGTCATAGTCAGCGGACAGGTCGTTGAGCGGAACTAGCCAGCCGTTCTTGCCCCAGATCGGGGTTTCGTACATGCCGATGGTCATGATGTCGAACTGGCCACCCTTGGTGGTGATGTCCGTGGTCACGCGCTGGCGCAAAACGTTTTCTTCCAGCGTGACCCAGTTCACGTCGATCCCGGTCTCGGCGGTAAACTGGTCGGTGTAACCCTGCATCCGGATCATGTCGCCATTGTTGACCGTGGCGATGGTGATCGAGTCGGCTGCGACGAACGTCGCGACCGAGCACAGCGCAGTAGCGCCCAGAAGGGCGCGGAAATGAAGTGTCATGTAGTCCTCCCTCATGCCCATTTGGGCATTTGCTTAGCAAGTGGGCAAATACTCGTTAAGGACGTGATTCGAGTCAAGAGGGGTTCCACGCCGCGCCGCGGCGACCATCCAACGATCTGATTTGATTGATTTTTGGGCAGTCTGAGTTTCAAGGTCGCCGCGATCGACCCGATTCGGTCCGCGCTCAGCGCTCGGCCATCAGCCGTTCGGCCGTCAGTTCATTGGTGATCAGGCCGTTGACGAGGTGCCCGACCAAGGCAGCCTTGATCGCCTTGATCTTGGATTCCCCCACGGCCACCGCGACCACCGGACGGTCCGCCGCGCGGGGGAGCGGAGCCGATGCCACCCTGCGGTTATGGGCACAGTCGATGATGCGCCCTTGGTCGTCGAAGACCCAGCTTGTGATCTCGCCGCGCGCTCCGGCCTGCCGCAACTCGGCCATCTCGGCGGGGGACAGGAAGCCGTCGATCAAGACGGGGGCGGTCATGTCCAGCTGGCCCACCCCGACCATGGTCAGGTCCGCCTCGGCGCACAGCGCCATGGAATTGCGAACGGGTTCTTGCGCATGCAGGGCGCGCAGTTCTTCGGCGTCGCGGGCCAGCACGGGCAGGGGGGCCGGATAGTGCCGCGCCCCGACCCGGTCTGCCATCGGAATGACCGCATTATAAGGGGTGGCGGACCCATCGGACATCACGTTGCCCAAAAGCGAGACGATCTTGTGCTGCGGGCATTCCATTCGGCTGAGCTGTTCGACAGCGGCCCGCAGGGCGCGACCGGTTCCCATCGCGATGATCTTGGGCTCGGTCGACCGCAGGGTCTTTTCCAGTAGGGCCGCCGCCGCGATGGCCACACCTGTCAGCAGTTCCGGCGCGCCGGGGTCCGACGGGACCACCTCGCACACGCTTAGCGGAAACCTGTCAGTCAGCGCCCCGGCAAGGTCCATGCAGCGGCCGATGGGATGATCCAGCCGGACCTTGACCAGCCGTTCCGACACCGCCATCGCCACCAGCCGTTGCGCGGTCTGCCGGGACACGCCCAGTTTGCGGGCGATTTCGTCCTGAGTGTTGCCCGCAACATAATAGAGCCAGCCCGCACGGGCGGCATCATCGAGCCTTGTGGTTTCCGGTGTGAAACGTCCGACGGTCACGGGGTCCTCGAAGTTGACTGGGCCAAGACCTGAGGGAAATCGGCCCAGTTGTCAAAGGTTCGAACCGGGCTGTCCGACAGGTAAGGCCGGCCGCGCAGGTGTGATCCGCCCGTATAAACCACCACGTCCATGCCTGCGGCCCGGGCTGCGGCAATGCCGGGACCGCTGTCCTCGATCACCAGCGTCCGGGCCGGATCGGCCCCCATCCGATCGGCCGAGAACAGGAACAGGTCGGGGGCCGGTTTGCCCTTGGCCACCTGGCTGGCCGTAAAAACCCGGTCGCCGAAATGCTCTGCCAGCCCGCTGATCGCCAGTGACCGCGCCACGCGCGGCGGGCTGGAGGACGTGGCCACACAACTGGGCACACTTAGCGTCGCCAGCAGGTTGGCAATTCCAGGTGTCGGGCGAAGCTCTGTTTCAAACAGGCTCAGCAGACGTGAGCGGTAGCGCTGTTCGAAATCGCCGGGCAGGGTCAGGGCGAAACTTTCGCTGATCGTCCGGGCCACGGTGGGAAAGCTGCGGCCCAGAAAATGCTTGCGCACATAGTCCCGGTCGATGGTTGCCCCGATTGCCGCCAGTTCCGAGATCAGGACATCCGCACTCAGCACCTCGCTGTCGATCAACACTCCGTCGCAGTCAAAGATGATGAGGTCGGGCAGGGTCATTCAGGGGGCCGATCAGAGGTTTGGGGCTGACACAGGACCCTTGCTACGCAACCCGCCGCTTCCTGGCAATCATCGCTGAGACAGCAGGGCCAGGGACCTGACCGACACCGTTGACTTTATTATGTGTATACATAATAGTGAAATCGTCTCCAAGCCGAGGAAGCCAGATGTCGTCTGCTGTCGTGATTACCGATGTGGCGGTGGCGACCATGATGCCGGGGGCGGTCCCATATGGTCTGATCAGCGACGCGGCGATCGTGATCGACGGCGACCGGATCGTCTGGGTCGGCCCTGCAACGGACTGTCCCGCGATGCAGGGGGCAGTGCGGCAGGGGTTTGATGG
This sequence comes from Marivivens sp., assembly GCA_024642115.1. Lineage (GTDB taxonomy): Bacteria > Pseudomonadota > Alphaproteobacteria > Rhodobacterales > Rhodobacteraceae > JAHEBU01. Next base: position 150,044 of record JAHEBU010000007.1, read on the forward strand.
TCGGCTTGTCACTCCGGCGCTGATCGACTGTCACACCCATATCGTCCACGGCGGCGACCGTGCGCGCGAATTCGAACTGCGCCTGAACGGGGCCACCTATGAAGAGGTGGCGCGGGCCGGGGGTGGGATCGTATCGACCGTTGCGGCGACGCGGGCGGCCAGCGAGGCGATGCTGCTGCATCAGGCGCTGGACCGGGTGGACCGCCTGATTGCCGAAGGCGTGTCCACCATCGAGATTAAGTCGGGCTATGGGCTGGACACAGATACCGAGTTGAAAATGCTGCGTGTTGCCCGCGAGGTCGGTCGCCAGCGCGCTGCTACGATCGTCACATCCTTTCTGGCCGCCCACGCCGTGCCGTCCGGGATGGATGCGGACGACTACATCGACAACGTGTGCCTGCCGACACTGGTCCGCGCCCAGGCGGAAGGGCTGGTCGATGCGGTCGACGGGTTCTGCGAAGGGATCGCTTTTTCCCCCGCCCAGATCGAACGGGTCTTTGCCAAGGCGGCGGCCTTGGGCCTGCCGGTCAAACTACACGCCGAACAATTGTCTTGGCTGGGGGGCGCGGCGCTGGCCGCGCGTCACGCCGCCCTGTCCGCCGATCATCTGGAATATGCCACCGCTGATGACGCCGCCTTGATGGCCCAGGCGGGGACCGTGGCCGTCATCCTGCCCGGCGCGTTCTACACCTTGCGCGAAACGCAGGCCCCGCCGATCGCGGCCTTTCGGGCGGCGGGGGTGCCGATGGCGGTAGCCACCGACTGGAACCCCGGGTCGTCCCCCATGGGGTCGATCCTGCTGGCGATGAACATGGCCTGCACCTTGTTTCGGCTGACCCCAGAGGAGGCGTTGGCCGGCACCACCCGCCACGCCGCCCGTGCCCTTGGTCTGTCTGATCGCGGGGTCATCGCCCCCGGATTGCGCGCGGACCTCGCCATCTGGGACGTGGCCCAGCCTGCCGAACTGTCCTACCGGATCGGGGTCAACCCGCTGCACCGGCGCATCTATGGCGGTGCACTGTGACCCGCCCGATTTCCCAAAGGAGTCCTTTATGACTGACCCCCGCAAGAACACCCGCGACATTTATCCGGCCACCGGCACCGCCCTCACCTGCAAAAGCTGGCAGACCGAGGCGGCGCTGCGGATGCTGATGAACAACCTGCATCCCGACGTGGCCGAAAACCCGCATGAACTGGTCGTCTACGGGGGCATCGGGCGCGCGGCCCGGACGTGGAAGGATTTCGACCTGATCGTCGACAGCCTGCGATCGCTGGGCAATGACGAAACGCTTCTGGTTCAATCGGGAAAACCCGTGGCCATCGTGCGCACCCATGCCGATGCGCCGCGCGTGCTGATCGCCAATTCCAACCTCGTACCGCACTGGGCAACCTGGGACCATTTCAACGAATTGGATCGCAAGGGGCTGATGATGTATGGCCAGATGACCGCCGGGTCCTGGATTTATATCGGAACCCAGGGGATCGTGCAGGGGACCTATGAAACCTTTGCCGAGGCCGGTCGGCAACACTATGGCGGATCGCTGACGGGCAGGTGGGTCCTGACCGCCGGACTGGGCGGTATGGGCGGGGCGCAACCGCTGGCCGCAGTCATGGCCGGGGCCAGCTGTCTTGCAGTCGAATGTGACGAGACCCGAATCGATTTTCGTATTCGTACCAGATACCTGGATGCCAAAGCTCAGACTTTGGATGAAGCCCTGACAATGATCGCAGACTGGACGGCCAAAGGCGAGGCAAAGTCGGTCGGCCTGCTGGGCAATGCCGCCGATGTGTTTCCCGAACTAGTTGCCCGGATGCAGGCGGGTGGCCCGCGCCCCGATATCGTCACCGACCAGACCAGCGCCCACGACCCGCTCAACGGGTATCTGCCACAGGGATGGTCCGTGGCCGAGGCCAAGCTGCGTCGCGAAACCGACCCCAAGGCGGTCGAGGCCGCAGCGCGCGCCAGCATGAAAACCCATGTGGCCGCGATGGTCGATTTTTGGAACGCAGGGGTGCCCACGCTCGATTACGGGAACAACATTCGGCAGGTGGCGCAGGACGAGGGGTTGGAGAACGCCTTTGCCTTTCCCGGGTTCGTACCCGCCTATATCCGGCCGCTGTTCTGTCAGGGGATCGGTCCGTTCCGCTGGGTGGCGCTGTCGGGCGACCCCGAGGACATTCACAAGACCGACGCGGCAATGAAGAAACTGTTTCCCGACAACGCGCACCTGCATCGCTGGCTGGACATGGCGCAGGACCGGATCGCGTTTCAGGGGTTGCCCGCCCGGATCTGCTGGATCGGGCTGGGCGACCGGCACCGGGCGGGGCTGATGTTCAACGACATGGTCGCCTCGGGCGAACTCAAGGCGCCTGTCGTTATCGGGCGTGACCACCTCGATTCAGGCTCAGTCGCCAGCCCTAACCGCGAGACAGAGGCGATGCGCGACGGATCGGACGCGGTTAGCGACTGGCCGCTCTTGAACGCGCTGGTCAACACGGCAAGCGGAGCGACCTGGGTTTCGATCCACCACGGCGGCGGGGTGGGCATGGGGTTCAGCCAGCACGCGGGCGTGGTCATCGTCGCCGACGGCACGCCAGAGGCGGCCAGGCGGATCGAACGTGTACTTTGGAACGATCCGGCCAGTGGCGTCATGCGTCATGCCGATGCGGGGTACGAGACGGCCTTGGAATGCGCCCGTGCCAACGACCTGCGTCTGCCGGGCATCCTGGGTCGGTAGATCATCGAAACATAGGGAGAATGGAGGCGAGTATCGGAATCGAACCGATCTACACGGATTTGCAATCCGCTGCGTAACCTCTCCGCCAACTCGCCTCGGCGCGTCAGTGACTAGGGGGTCCCGAAGGGGGCGTCAAGACATCTTGGCGGGAACCTTGCGGGGTTGTCTGTGTTGACCGACGACCGTGGACGGTGTGGCCCCGTGGCTGTCCGTCCCACATTCATCATCGAAAGGACATCCCATGCCCGAGAATTTTGCCGGCGGCCTCAAGCAGGACACCCGTCAGAAAATGACCGACCTTCTCAACGAAAACGTGGCCAACACCATCGCATTGACCCTCGCGGTCAAGCAGGCCCACTGGAACCTCAAGGGTCCCGGCTTCATCGGTGTCCACGAACTGCTGGACCAGGTCGCGGCCCGCCTGCGCGATGCCAGCGACCTTTTGGCAGAACGTGCCGTTATCCTGGGCGGCGTGGCCCGCGGATCGGTTGATGACGTCTCCAAGAAGGCAGAGATCAAGACCTATCCCGACTCGCTGGTCGCGATCGAGGACCACATCGGCGCGCTCAAGGAACGGTTCCTGACCGTGGGCGAGACGCTGCGCAAGTCGATCGACACCGCAGGCGATGCGGGGGACGAAGATACCGCCGACGTGCTGACCGAGGTCAGCCGGGCGGTCGACAAGGACGCATGGTTCATCGGCGCCAACGCCGTCGCGGCCTGATTTTCGGCAGGCACGATCTGACCCCCGGGGTGGGCGACAGGCATGTCGTCCGCCCCTGTGCAGTGCCACACAGGCACTGACAGCAAATGTGACAGGTCACAGATGGTATGGGCCGTTGCCGAGGTGTCCATCTTGTGGCATGACCAAGCCTAGGATTCTGAACGAAAGAGTTTAGCCCGTGGCAGACTACACCTCCCGTCGGACGATGATGGTGGACACCCAGGTGCGCCCCTCGGATGTCACGAAATTCCCGATCATCGACGCCATGTTGACCATCCCGAGGGAGCTGTATGTTCCTGAAAACAAGCGCGAGGCGGCGTATGTCGGGGAAAATATTCCGCTGGCCCCCGGACGCGTGGTTCTGGAACCCAGAACCTTGGCCAAGCTGCTGGATGCGCTCGACATTCAGCCGACCGAGGTGGTTCTGGATATCGGGTCGGGCCTTGGCTATTCGACGGCTGTGGTGGCCCGTCTGGCCGATTTCGTTGTGGCCGTCGAAGATGACGAGGCGCTCGCCGAAGAGGCGCAGCGCTTGCTGTCGGGGCAGGGCATCGACAATGCTGCCGTCATGACTGGCGACCTTGTCGGCGGGGCTGCCAAATCCGCGCCCTATGACGTCATCGTGTTGCAAGGGGCCGTGGAAGAAATCCCGGCCGCGCTGCTGGACCAGATCAAGGACGGCGGCCGGATCGGCGCCATCTTTGCCGAGGGTGCCTTGGGCGTTGTCCGCGTGGGGTACAAGATCGACGGCGTCATCAACTGGCGCTTTGCCTTCAATGCAGGGGCTCCGGTCCTTCCGGGCTTTGCACGGTCCCGGGCCTTTGCCCTTTAACTGTCATCCGTCTTGTCTGACGGATCGTATTCTTCTGTGACGCCTCAAAAGGACTCAGCCATGACAATCCGCTCCACTTTGGCCGCGATGTCCGTCGTTGTCGGTCTGGGTCTGCCCGGAACTGCGGTTCGGGCCGAAACCCTCGCCGATGCGTTGGCCTTTGCGTATGAGCATAGCGGCCTTCTGGAACAGAACCGGGCGCTGCTGAGGGTTGCGGATGAAAACGTGGCGCAGGCCGCGGCGGACCTGATGCCGGTCGTCAACTGGTCGGCGACCGTCACGCAGCAATTCAACAACCTGCAGGGCTTCGTCGATCCGACCGCGCAGGTGGGGATCAGCGCCCAATTGACCCTGTTTGACGGCGGGCGGACCCAGCTGGCCATCGAACAGCAAAAGGAACTGGTGCTGGCGACGCGCCAACAGCTGATCGGCATTGAACAACAGGTTTTGCTGCGGGCCGTGCAGGCCTATGTGGGGGTCAATCAGGCGTCCGAAGTTGTGGCCTTGCAAAACAGCAACGTCCGGGTGCTCACGTCAGAGCGCCGCGCCGCACAGGACCGCTTCGATGTGGGCGAAGTGACGCGGACCGATGTTGCGCTTGCCGATTCGAGCCTTGCCGCCGCCCGCAGTCAACTTGCCTCGGCCCAGGGAAACCTTGCCGTCGCGATCGAGGAATACCGCGCCGCGATCGGGCGTCGTCCGGGGTCGCTGGCGGCCGCGCCGTCTGCTCCGGTTTCGCAGAGCGTCGAGGATGCCAAGGCCTATGCTATGCGCAGCCACCCGACCATTCTGGGCGTGCAGCATCAGGTATCAGCCAACGAACTTGGCCTGCGCCGGGCGCAGGCAGCGACCACGCCCACGGTCACCCTGTCGGGGCAGATCGGGATTGATGAAAACCTCAATCAGGGTGGGCAGATCCAGTTGCAGGTTGGCGGACCGATCTATCAGGGCGGCAATCTGTCCAGTGTGACGCGGCAGGCCATGGCGCAACGGGATGCAACACGGTCCAACCTTCTGGTGCAGACTCAGAACGTGGCGCAGGGGGTCGGCAACGCCTATGCCAATCTCAGCGTTGCGCGCGCCAGCATCCAGGCGTCGCAACAGCAGGTGTCGGCCGCACAGATCGCCTTTGAAGGGGTGCGCGAAGAGGCGACGTTGGGCGCCCGCACTACATTGGACGTGCTCAACGCCGAACAGGATCGGCTGTCGGCGCAGGCCTCGTTGATCCAGGCCCGCGCAAACGAGGTCGCTGCCAGCTATGGCGTTTTGTCCTCGATGGGGCTGATGACGGCGCAGAACCTGCGGCTGAACGTGCAGCTTTACGATCCCTCCGCCTATTACGATCTGGTCAAGGATGCCCCGACCGCCCAATCGGCCCAGGGGCAGGCGCTGGACCGTGTCCTTCAAGCCATTGGCAAGCAATAATTCAAACTTGTCCTTTCGGTTGTTTGCCGGGGCGGTTGAGGTTAGACTGAAGGTCGAGGCGTGAAGCAGGATCAAAGATGTCCGACCCCGTGACCAATATCGAGATTGAGGATGTCTTGTCCTCCATTCGCCGTCTTGTGGCCGAGGGGGACCGTCCGCGCACGGACCCCAAGCAGGTTCCTGCGGAGCCGCCCATGGCCGAAGCGGCGCCCGAAAAATTCGTTCTGACGCCCGCGTTCCGCGTGGTCGAATCGGACAATGCTGCCGCCCACCCGCACAAAGAGGACGCATCCCACGACGTCGCAGAGCCTGATGCCGCGACTGAGCAAAACGCGCCTGCCACCGATCAAGACGATATGCCCCCCGCCCAAGAGGTGGTCGCGGAACAGACCGTTTCCCAGGACACGACAAGGCTGCGCCCTGACGCCCCCCCGCCCGAGCCTGAACCCGCGCCACTCTCTGCCCCGAAAGGCCGCGACTGGTCCGCGCTGGAAGCGACGATCGCCGAACTCGAGGCTGCCGTGACCCGCCAGAAAGGCGACTGGGAGCCCGACGGCAGCGAAGACATGCCCGAAATGGATTGGTCTCAGCCCATGTCCTCGCGCCTGCATCTGATGCCCGACCAGATGGACACCGCAGCCGAGGCCGAGGTGGTCGATGAACCGGCCGCCGCCGAGGTGGCATTTACCCATGCCCGCACGGCAGCTGCGCCCGAACCGACGCAATCCCTGTCTGCGGACGAGGAACTGGACCAGTATCATGACGACCTCGCCCAAGATCCCGAGGACGAGGATAACGAATTGTTCGATGCTGAACTTTCGGCCTTTCTGAACGGCGACGGGGTAATTGACGAGGCGACGTTACGCGCCATGGTGGCTGACATCATCCGCGAGGAATTGCAGGGTCCGTTGGGTGAACGGATCACCCGCAATGTGCGCAAACTGGTGCGGCGCGAAATCTACCGCGTTCTGGCCAGCCACCAGTTCGAATAGATCTCAGACCTTGGCGGCCAGTCGCAGGATCGCATCCACGTCCAGATGCGCCTCTAGATGGGCGGCCAGCGCGTCAAGCGCGGCCTCGACTCCCGCACCATAGCCCGTAACCGGACCCGCAGCGCCCAGATCGCGCAACCAGGCGGCGCGAAACCCGTCTGCGGCAAACAGCCCGTGCAGGTAACAGCCCTGAATTCGGCCATCGGGGCTGGCAGCGCCTTCGGGGCGGCCAGCCACGTCCAGCCAGGCGCGGGTACAATCAGGCCCTGACGTGTGGCCCAGATGGATTTCATAGCCGTCCAGCGATTGGCCACTGGCAAGATGGGTCGCCCGCGTCAGGGCCAGCCGTTTTTCAGGCTGCATGACCGTGTCAACGTCCAGCAATCCCAGACCCGGCACACGGGCAGGCGCGCCCTCGATCCCTTCGGGGTCGTCGATCCAGCGGCCCAGCATCTGATAGCCCCCACAAATTCCCAGAACCCGCCCGCCCCGTCTGACATGGGCGAACAGGTCCACGTCCCAGCCCTGAGCGCGGAAATGGGCAAGGTCCGCAATGGTGGACTTTGATCCGGGTATAAGCACCAGATCGGCGTCGCCGGGCAGAGGGCGGCCGGGGGGAATGATCTGAACACTGACCTCGGGGGTAGACGACAGGGGATCGAGGTCGTCGAAATTTGCGATGCGGTTCAGCTTTGGCACAGCGACCTTGATCGGCCCACCGGGGCGGCTGGCCACGTCCATCACGTCCTCGGCGGGCAGACGCCAAGCATCGGCGAACCACGGAACGATCCCTAGATCGGCCCATCCGGTGCGGGAGGCAATGAACGCCGCCCCATCGGCAAACAGGGACGGATCGCCTCGAAACTTGTTGATTGCAAAGGCACGGATCATCGCGCGGTCGGTATCGTCCAGCACGACATGGGTGCCCACCAGCTGGGCGATGACGCCGCCCCGGTCAATGTCGCCTACCAGCACCACGGGGACGCCGGCAGCCACGGCAAAGCCCATGTTGGCGATGTCGCCTTCCCGCAGGTTCACCTCGGCCGGGCTGCCCGCCCCTTCGACGATGACCAGATCGTGGGCGGCGGCCAGACGGTGAAAACTGTCCAGCACATGCGGCAGAAGCGTGGCCTTCATCGCGCCATAGTCGCGGGCCTTGAGCGTGGCAAAGCGGCGGCCCTGGACGATCACCTGCGCGCCCACCTCGGATTCGGGTTTGAGCAGGACTGGGTTCATATCGACCACCGGGTCCAGCCCGCAGGCCAGCGCCTGCATTGCCTGCGCGCGGCCAATCTCGCCCCCGTCCACGGTGACGGCGGCGTTGTTGGACATGTTCTGCGGCTTGAACGGGGCGACGGACAGACCGCGCCGGACAAACGCGCGGCACAGGCCCGCCACCAGCATGGATTTCCCCACGTTGGACCCTGCGCCCTGGATCATGATCGCCTTGGCCATGCTGCACCTCTGGCCTAGGGTGATAGTGCGGCAGGCGGGCGAGGGAAAGCAGTTGAACACACCGGCGCACCTGATCATGGGGCTTGCCTTGTTCGGCAAGCCCGGCGACCGGCAGCGGATCGCGGGCGGTCTGGCGGGGGGGCTGATCCCGGACCTGTCGCTGTATCTGATGGCGGGAACACATCTGTTGATCCTGAAAACACCGCCCCGGGTGGTCTTTGGCCAGATGTATTTCTCCGAGGACTGGCAGCGGGTATTCCGCATCGACAATTCCTTTGTCCTTTGGGGGATCGGTCTGGCGCTAGCGATGAGTTTGAAATCGCGCTGGGCCACGGCGATGTGCGGGGCGGCTCTGATGCATCTGTTCTTTGATTTCACGCTGCACAACAACGACGCGCGGGCGCATTTCTGGCCGATCACCACTTGGGTCTTTCAAAGCCCGCTCAGCTATTGGGACCCACGCCACTTCGGGCGGATCGTCGGCTGGGTCGAGGTAGGGATATGCCTGCTTCTGGCAACATGGCTCTGGCAGCGGTACCGCAGCGTCGCGATGCGTGGGCTGATCGTCGGGCTGACAGCGGTGGAAACCCTGCCGCACATCATATTTGGGTTTATGTTCGCGGCGGGCTAGCGGTGCTGGTCGATCAGGATCGGATTGCCATCCGGGTCCTTGATGACAAAGCTGGCCGGGCCGTCGCCTGTCGGGTCGGTCTCGGTCATCAGCTCGATCCCCGCGGCGCGGCACCGCTCTTGCAGAACGCGGACATCCTCGAACGTTTCCAGCGGGCTCATGTCCTGTGCCCAGCCGGGATTGAAGGTCAGCATGTTCCGTTCGAACATACCGTGAAACAGGCCGATCGTGCATTCGCCGTTGCGCAGGATCAGCCAGTTCTGGGCCTCGTCCCCCGCGATCGGGTCAAACCCCAGCACCTCGTAAAAGGCACGCGAGGCGGCGATATCCTGCACGGTCAGGCTAAGGGAAAAGGCACCAAGGGACATGGCAGGGCTCCGGTCACGATGATCGATGCTATCACAGCGCCCACAAAAAGAAAAACGCGGCCCGAGCAGAGGCCGCGTTTTCGGTCCGTCCCCGCAGGGTCAGATAAAAATGGTATCAGGCGGCTTGGCTTTCCAGCTCGGCGGCGTGACGACGCTCGCTTTCTTCGCGCGACAGGGCGACCGAAGTGCGCACACCTTTGCCGACGAAATCCATCAAGCCCTGCACGACACGTTCGTTCGGGTCGATCCCGGCGCAGGACAGCACTTCACGACCGTCGCGGGACCGCGCCCAACGGGCGATCTGCTCTGGGCCATTGCCGTACTTCTTGTCATCCGCAATCGCGTCGTCGAGTGCAGCCAGTACCACAGCTGCGAAAAGTTTACGGGCACGGTTGCCTTGCTCGTTGTTGTAGGCGGTGCCGTCGACAAAGTCTTTCATCAGGCGTCCTTTTGTTTTTGCTCTTGTAGTTCCGGTGGTCGAGGTCTTATGCCCCTTTAAAACCGATTCGGGGACCCTCTTTTTACATGGCAGCCATGCAAATCGTGCATAACTGTCGTCGATTTTGCGCCATATTTAGGTGTATTGCGCGGGTTCCACCCGCCAGATATAGGCTCTGGCAAGACTTCATCAACCTTTTGCCACATTTTTGACAAAGTAGAGCCATGGCCAAGATCAACGGCAACGAAATTCGCCCCGGATACGTCCTTGAACATGATGGCGGCCTCTGGGTCGCGGTCAAAACGGACCATGTAAAGCCGGGAAAAGGCGGGGCTTTCGCCCAGGTCGAACTCAAGAACCTGCGCGACGGGCGCAAACTGAACGAACGGTTCCGGTCGGTCGACAAGGTCGAACAGGTCGAGCTAGAGCGCAAGGATCAGCAGTTTCTGTATGAAACCGACGGCATGCTGACCTTCATGGACAACCAGACCTTTGAACAGATGGACCTGCCCGCCGATCTGCTGGGCGACCGCCGGCCGTTCCTTCAGGACGGCATGACCGTCAAGATCGAATATTTCGGCGACGAAGCCCTGAACATGCAGATCCCGCCCAAGGTGACCTGCCGGATCGCCGAGACAGACCCGGTGGTCAAGGGGCAGACAGCCGCCAACAGTTTCAAACCTGCGATCCTCGACAATGGCTTGCGGATCATGGTCCCGCCCTTCATCGGCACGGACGAACTGGTCATAGTGAACACCGAGTCGATGGAATACTCCGAGCGGGCCTGATGCTGACCCCCGATCAACGCGACGCCGTGGTTCAGGCGGCCCGTCTGGCCGCCAGGGCCCATGTGCTGCCGCGTTTTCGCAGCCTCGCCCCCGGCGATATCGACACCAAATCCGGCCCCGCCGATCTGGTGACCATCGCCGATACGCAAGCCGAAGCGATGATCGCCGACACCCTGTCGCGCACCTGGCCCGACGCCGTGGTGATCGGAGAAGAGGGCGTGTCCCGCCATCCCGCCCTGCGCGACAGCTTTGCATCGGATGCAACCCTCGTGATCGTCGATCCGGTGGACGGGACATGGAATTTTGCAAAGGGACTGTCGGTCTTTGGCATGATCATTGCCGTCGTCCGGGACGGGCAGACCGAGTTCGGGATGCTCTACGATCCCCTGCTGGATGACTGGGTCGAGGCGGACAGCACGGGTGCGCGATTTGTCACCAGCACGGGCGCTGTTCCTTGCGGGCTGAACCGCTCTGGTGCTTTGGATCACCTTCTGGGCTACATGCCGCTGCACCTGTTCGATCGGGCGACGCGGGTCAGGCTGCTCCCCCGGTTTGCGCATGTGGGGCGCATGCAGAACCTGCGCTGCTCGTGTCACGAATACCGCATGCTGGCGATGGGGCATGGCGATTTCATCCTGTCCGGCCCCGAACCGCACCCTTGGGATCACGCAGCAGGCGCCTTGGCCGTGCAGGCCGCAGGCGGGGTGTCCCGGTTTCTGGACGAGACAGACTATACAGTCGCGCGGGGGCAGGGGGTCTTGCTGACGGCGACCTCACAGGCGTCGTGGGATGCTGTAGCGGCCGAATTCAGCGATCTGGCCGCGTTTTAGGCCGCTGCGGACAGGCCATGCGCCGAAAAATGGGCGACAACCGCGCCGAACACCTGATCGCGGATCGGGGGTTTTTCCATCATGACTTCGTGCCGGGCGCCGGGCAGTTCCATCAGACGACCGCCCGGCCATCCCGCCATGCGCTGCCGGATGCGCAGCGGATCGACGATGGCTTCATCCAGCCCAAGAAACGTCAGGCAGGGCATGGCCGGGGCAGGGCGCTGTGACAACGCCCGCATCTCGCGCAGCGATTCGTTCAGCCATTTCAGCGAAGGGCCGCCAATGGCCAGATCGGGGTGCGCCTTGAGCTGGGACTGCATATGATCGAACATGTCCCGGTCAGACGTCAGGGTGTTTTCCTCGAACGTCGTTCGCATGACATAGGTGACCGCGTCCTGACCGGGGGCAAAGGCGCGGGAAAACTGCAACGGGCGGCTCAACGTGGACAGGGTCCAGGCAATCGGGCGCAGGGCAGGGGCCATCTGGATGCCCCACATCGGGGCAGAAAATGCCGCCGCCGCGACCGGCAACCCCTCCATCAGCGACCGCAGGCCGATGCAGCCGCCCATCGAATGGGCGAGCAGGTAATACGGCTCTGGCAGGCCCATCGCGCGGACATGGGCCAGCATCGCGGCGACATCGTGCTGATAATCGGCAAACGCCTCGACATGGCCCACGGCGCGGTTGTCGATCAGACGGTCGGCGAGACCCTGACCACGCCAGTCAATGACGGCGGTGGCAAAGCCCGCCCCTGTCAACGACCCGACATCGCGGCCATATTTTTCAATATATTCGGTGCGGCCGGGAAACAGCAGAACCGTTCCCCGCGCCGCCTGAGGCGACCAGTGGGCGACGCGCAGGCGCACCCCGTCGGCGGTCATGATCCAATGCGCCGCCCCGCCGTCGGGGCCTTCCGTCACGTCGGTGTAAAGCGGCGCATCTGTCATCATCAGGCCAGAACGCTGGACAGTTTCATGGCCATGCCCATGTCGCCGTCCACGGACAGCTTGCCAGTCATAAAGGCGGCGGTCGGGTTCATGTCGCCGTCCAGGATCGATTTGAACGTGTCCACATCGGCGGTCAGGGTCACATCGGCGTCCTCGTCACCTGCATGGGCGCCCGATCCGTCGATCATCACGGCCCCTTCGCCGGTGATGACGAACTTGGCCGACCCGTCGAACCCGGCCCCGCCCATCTTGTCGTTCAGGGCGGCGACTGCCTCGGTGATGACTTCACTCATGTTTCGTGTCCTTTCGCGGATGTGACTGCCGCCCTCTGGTGTTGGGCGAATGCTGCGCTACACTCGACATATGAGCAATCGGACACATCGCATCAAATGTATCGTTGCGGCACTTGCCGTCACAGTCGGGTTTTCCCTACCGGCTCATGCCGACAGCGCCAAGCTGGACGAGCTTTTTGACAAGCTCAAGCAGGCGGACGAAGGCACCTATCAACAGATCGAGAGCCAGATCGAGACTGAATGGGGCAAAAGCGGCTCGGCCTCGATGGATTTGCTGCTCAAACGGGGGAACGACGCCCTGGCGGCCGGCACGCCCGAGGTGGCACTGGAACATTTTTCGGCCCTTGTCGATCATGCGCCGGATTTCGCCGAAGGTTATAATGGCCGCGCCACTGCCTATTATCTGACCAATCAGATCGGGCCCGCGCTGGCTGATATCCGCAAGACCCTGGCGCTCAACCCTCGTCATTTCGGGGCGATGCGCGGTCTTGCCATCATTCTCGAAGAGATCGGACGTGAAAACGATGCCCTCGAGGTCTATCATCAGGTCCTTGACCTTGACCCGATGTCCACCGATGTGAAAGACGCCGTCGATCGGCTCGAACTCAAGCTGGGTGGCGTCGCGCTCTGACGCGCTGCCCCCCGTCCGGGGACAAAAATCATGACGCCATCCCGGATCACGGCCGTCCTTGGGCCGACCAATACCGGCAAAACCCATTACGCCATCGAACGGATGCTGGCGCACCGCACCGGGGTCATTGGCCTGCCGCTGCGCCTGTTGGCGCGCGAGGTCTATGATCGCATCGTCCGGCTGCGCGGGCCGTCCGTCGTGGCGCTGGTCACCGGCGAAGAGCGGATCGTGCCGGACCGCGTGCAATACTGGGTCTGCACAGTCGAGGCGATGCCCGAAGGGATGGCCTGTGATTTTCTGGCCGTTGATGAAATCCAGCTTTGCGCCGATGCCGAGCGGGGGCATGTGTTCACCGACCGTCTGCTCAATGCCCGGGGTCTGCATGAAACCCTGTTCCTGGGGGCCGAAACCATGCGGCAGGCGATCGGGCAACTGGTCCCCAATGTTACCTACCTCAAACGCGACCGTTTTTCGACGCTGACCTACACAGGTTCGAAAAAGATAAATCGGATGCCCGAACGGACCGCAATCGTCGGATTTTCTGTTGAAAATGTGTATGCGATTGCAGAACTTCTGCGCCGGACAAAGGGCGGTGCGGCGGTGGTGATGGGCGCGCTTTCCCCCCGAACGCGCAACGCGCAAGTCGACCTCTATCAGAACGGCGATGTGGATTATCTGGTGGCTACCGATGCCATCGGCATGGGCCTGAACCTTGATATCGACCACGTCGCTTTTTCCAGCCTTGTGAAATTCGACGGGGTGCGGATGCGGCACCTGTCGCCTGACGAGATGGCCCAGATCGCTGGCCGGGCCGGGCGGCACATGAACGCAGGCACCTTTGGCGTGACCGGCGAGGCGCCTGAGCCGGATGAAGAGGTGATCGAGGCGATCACCGATCACCGATTTCGCCCCGTGACCAAACTGCAATGGCGCAATTCCCGGTTGCAGTTCGGTTCGGTCAAACGGTTGCTGCAAACGCTGGAAGAACGGACCGAAAACCCGCTGCTGACCCGGGTTCGCGAATCGGATGACCTTGCCGCGCTGCGCGCGCTGTCCGGCGATGCCGAGATTCTGGCGCGGGCCAGTGACGGGCAGTCGGTCAAATTGCTGTGGGACGTCTGCCGCATCCCCGATTTCCGGGGGATCAGCCGGGGCGAACATGCGGCGCTTCTCACTGAAATCTATAACTTTTTGCACCAGTATGGCACCATCCCCGCCAACTGGTTCGCGCTTCAGGTCAAACGCATCGACCGGACCGAAGGTGACATCGACACCCTGTCCAAACGATTGGCGTTTATCCGCACATGGACCTATGTCGCCCAACGCAAAGGCTGGCTGGGGGATGAAAAGCATTGGCGCGAGGAAACCCGCGCTGTAGAAGATCGCCTGTCGGATGCATTGCACGGTGCGCTGACGCAAAGATTTGTGGACCGGCGGACAAGTGTCTTGCTCCGGCGGCTCAAGCAGAAGGAAAGCCTCGTGGCTGATGTGAACGACAAGGGTGAAGTGACAGTAGACGGCGAATTCGTCGGCAAACTGGAAGGGTTCCGGTTCCGCATGGACAAGACCGCCAACCCCGACGAGGCGAAAACCCTGCGCCAGGCGTCCGAGGCGGCACTTGCCCCGCATTTCCATCTGCGGGCCGACCGGTTCTACAACGCGCCCGATCCTGAAATCGACTTTACCGAACAGGGTGGGCTGATGTGGGGCGATCAGGCGGTGGGCAAGCTCACGGCCGGGTCTGACCCGCTCAAACCCGTGGCCGTCGCCTTTGTCGATGACGAGGCCGGTCCCGAGGTGATGCAAAAGGTGCAGCGCCGGCTGCAACACTTCATCGACCGCAAGATTGCCGCGACGATGGAACCGCTGACCAAACTGCGAGACGACGAAACCCTGACCGGTATGGCCAAAGGGTTCGCCTATCGCATGGTGGAACACTTCGGGATCATCCCCCGGGGTGAGGTTGCGCAACAGGTCAAGGACCTGGATCAAGAGGCACGGGGCCTGCTGCGCAAGCACGGTATCCGCTTTGGTCAGTTCACCATCTTCCTGCCGCTTCTGCTCAAACCTGCGCCGACCCGGTTGCGGCTGGTGCTGTGGTCGTTGTCCAAGAACCTGCAGGAATTCCCCGAATCGCCGCCCCCCGGTCTGGTGACGGTGCCCACGGTCGACGGACTTGTGCCCGGCACCTATGCAATGGCGGGCTATCGTGCGGCAGGCGACCGGGCGATCCGAATCGACATGCTCGAACGGCTGGCCGATATGCTGCGCGACCGTGACAGCCGCGCGGGATTCGAGGCGACGGCAGACATGCTGTCGATCACCGGCATGACGCTGGACCAGTTTGCCAACCTGATGACAGGTCTGGGCTACAAAGCCGAAAAGGGCGAGCGGGCAAAGGTCAAACCGGTCCTTGCCTCGGACGATCCGCAAACCCCGCCCGCCGAGACTCCGGTCGAGATTCCCGGCGACCTGCCGCAGGAAACGCCGGTCGAAAGCCCCGGCGAAGGCCCCGATACCGGCCCGAACGAAATCCCTGGCGACATGCCGCAGGAAACGCCGATCCCCGACCAGCAGGCCGCACCCGAGACCGTGCCCGAGTTGGAGAGTTTTTACACCTTTACCTGGGGTGCGCGTCCAGCGGCCCGGCGTGAACGGCCGCAAGGGCAGGGACGGCGCAGCGCCGAAGCCCCTGCGGCGGACCGCGCCAAGGGCGACCGCCCGCGCGGCGACGGCAAGCCGCGCGGTGACAAGGGCAAAGCCAAAGGCAAGGGCGGCGACCGCGGTGAGGGCAAGGGCGATCGGGGTGACCGGTATAAACCCCAGCCCGGCTCCAAACCTGCCGTGGCCGAGGCGCGCCCGCGCCAAGAGAAAAAAATCGACCCCGACAACCCTTTCGCCGCAGCCCTGATGGGGTTCAAGACGAATTGAGCCTCGACGCCCGGCCCACCATCCGGATCGACAAATGGCTCTGGCACGCGCGGTTCTTCAAGACGCGGACGTTGGCCGCTACCGTGGTGTCGGGTGGCAAGGTTCGGGTGGACGGAACGCCGGTGGCAAAACCGGCCCGGTTGGTGGGGCCCGGAAATGTGCTGACCTTTGTCGCAGGCGAGGCGGTTCGGGTCGTGCGCATCATCGAGTGCGGCGACAGACGCGGCCCCGCGACCGAGGCGCAGGATCTGTACGAGGACCTGTCCCCAGCCCCACCGCCACGCGACGTCCAGCCCGAAAACCCCGCCTATGACGGCAAGGGACGCCCCGGAAAACGCGAACGCCGGAACATCGCGTCGCAGGGACTGGATGACGGGTCTTTCGACCTTGAATGACGCCGCCGCTTGGCCTAGCAAACCCCCCAGAACCGTTTGGGCCGAGAGTTTGGAAACCGATCCATGACCTATATCGTCAATGACAACTGTATCGCCTGCAAATACACCGATTGCGTCGAAGTTTGTCCCGTGGACTGCTTTTACGAAGGCGAGAACATGCTGGTGATCCATCCGGACGAATGTATCGACTGCGGTGTGTGCGAACCGGAATGTCCCGCAGACGCGATCCGGCCCGATACCGAGCCGGACATGGAAAAATGGGTCGAATTCAACCGAAAATACGCGGTCAAATGGCCGGTGATTGTGACGCGAAAGGATCCGCTGCCCGACGCCGAGGCGATGGATGGCAAGCCCGGAAAGATGGACCTCTTCTCGGAACTGCCGGGGGCAGGCGGCTGACCGATTCGGGGACCTGTCTGCTTGCCTTGTAAACTGGCCGCTTCGTAACCATTTGACACCAAACCAAGATTCGCCAATGCGCGCCACTTTTCCGGAATGGTGGAAGCGGGGGCATTTTTGTGGTATGATTGTTACAAATGCTGCACCGTTATTGACTCACCCAGCCATAGACATTCCCCGACGGAGACACACTAGGTCGCCGCCGGGTCTTTTGTCGCCCGCGCCGGACAGTCTCAGGAAAGGACTATCATGACCAAATCCAAAAAGAACGACTTCAGCCCGAATGATTTCGTTGTTTATCCGGCGCATGGCGTGGGCAAGATCGTATCGATCGAAAAACAGCAGGTGGCCGGGTTCGAACTGGAGCTGTTCGTGATCTCGTTCGAAAAGGACAAGATGACCCTGCGTGTGCCGACCCATAAGGCGACTGAAGTGGGCATGCGCTCGCTGTCCTCGCCCGACGTCGTGGCCCATGCCATGAAAACCCTGCGTGGCAAGGCCAAGGTGAAAAAGGCCATGTGGTCGCGCCGGGCGCAGGAATACGAGCAAAAGATCAACTCGGGCGACCTGATCGCCATCGCCGAGGTCGTGCGCGACCTGCACCGTGCCGACGACCAGCGCGAGCAGAGCTATTCCGAACGTCAACTGTACGAGGCTGCGCTCGAGCGTCTGACCCGCGAAATCGCTGCCGTCGCCGGTAACGACGAAAATGCCGCAGCCAAGGAAATCGGCTCGGTTCTGGTCGGCCGCGCCGCCTGACATCGGCCCCTGATCGAACGGAAAAGCCGCGCCAAAAGGCGCGGCTTTGTTGTGTTTACCGGGATTTTCCTGCAGAAAATCGGTCCCTCCGGCGGGCGTTTTGATGGTGACGTGAGACTAAAGCGTAGGGTGGGTGAAACCCACCGCGCCCGACGCATCACAGCGCCCGCCAGCCAATATCCCGCCTGCAAAATCCCTCGGGCCAATCGATCGCATCGACCATCTGATAGGCCCGGTCCCGTGCTTCGGCCAATGTCGCCCCCCGCGCCGTGACCCCCAACACGCGCCCGCCGTTGGCGGTGATCCGGCCATCGACTTCGCGCGTGCCTGCGTGGAACACCATGTTCATCGAATCCTCGGGCAACGCCTCCAACCCCTTGATCTCGCTTCCTTTGGCGTAAGACCCCGGATAGCCTTGTGCGGCCATCACGACGCTGATCGCGTGGTCGTCCGCCCAATGGACCGTGATGTCGGCCAGCCGCCCCTCGGCACAGGCTTGCAGCAGGTCCAACACCTGCCCCCCAAGCCGCATCATGAGGGTCTGACATTCCGGATCACCGAAGCGCACGTTATATTCGACGAGCCTTGGTTGGCCATCTTTGATCATTAGCCCAGCGAACAGGATGCCTTGGAACGGAGTCCCGCGCCGCACCATTTCGGCCATGGTGGGGGCGATGATTTCGGTCAGCGCCTTGTTCGTGACCGCCTCGGTCATCACCGGGGCAGGGGAGTAGGCGCCCATCCCGCCGGTATTGGGGCCAGTATCGCCATCGCCCACCCGTTTGTGGTCCTGTGCCGTGCCCAAGGTTAACAACGTGGTCCCGTCCACAAGGACAAAGAACGATGCCTCCTCGCCCTCCATGAACTCCTCGATCACCACCTCTGCGCCCGCCTTGCCGAACTCGCCACCGAACATGTCGTCGATGGCGGCCAGTGCCTCGGCGTCGGTCATCGCAACGATCACGCCCTTGCCCGCAGCCAGTCCGTCAGCCTTGACCACGATGGGCGCGCCGTGGGTGCGGATATAGGCGCGGGCGGGCTCGGCCTGGGTAAAGCGGGCATAGGCGGCGGTTGGGGCGTCGGCCGCGTCGCAGATCGTTTTTGTGAAAGATTTGGACGATTCCAGCTCTGCTGCGGCTTGCGAAGGTCCGAAAACCAATAATCCTGCCGCACGGCATCTGTCCGCGACACCGGCGGCCAGCGGGGCCTCTGGTCCGATGACCACGAAATCCACCGCATTTTCGACTGCGAATTGCGCCACGATGTCGCCGTCCAGAATGTCGATGTCCGCACATTCGGCAATCGCCGCGATCCCTGCATTGCCCGGTGCCACGATCAGCCGGTCACATTTGGGATTCTGCTTGATCGCCCAGGCCAGGCTGTGTTCCCGCCCGCCGCTTCCCAAAATCAGGATATTCATGGCACCCCCGCTTGGCCTTAGTTCGGTTGCGTTCTAAGGTTCGGGGGACCCGATCACAAGGCACCCAATGGACCTGTTCGAAGACGCGCCCTCGCCCTCCAACGCCCCCGAATTCACCGTGTCTGAAATCTCGGGCGCGGTGAAACGCAGCATCGAGGGTGAATTCGGCCATGTCCGGGTGCGGGGCGAGTTGGGGCGGATCTCGCGCCCGTCGTCGGGTCACATCTACCTTGACCTCAAGGATGACCGGTCGGTCCTGTCGGGCGTGATCTGGAAAGGCCGCGCCAGTCAGCTTGCCACCCGCCCCGAGGAAGGGATGGAGGTGATTGCAACGGGCAAGCTCACCACCTTTCCGGGCCAGTCGAAATACCAGATGATCATCGACGATATCGCGCCCGCCGGGGCAGGGGCGCTGATGGCGATGCTGGAAAAGCGCAAGGCGGCGCTGGCGGCCGAAGGGTTGTTCGATACGTCCCGCAAACGCCCGCTACCCTATCTACCTGAAATCATTGGCGTTGTCACCTCGCCCTCGGGCGCCGTGATCCGCGACATCCTGCACCGACTGCGCGACCGTTTCCCGCGCAAGGTGTTAGTTTGGCCCGTCGCCGTGCAGGGGGCCGCCTGCGCGCCGCAGGTGGCCGCCGCGATCCACGGCTTCAACGCGCTGACCCCCGGCGGGGCGATCCCACGCCCCGATCTGATCATCGTAGCGCGGGGTGGCGGGTCGATCGAGGATCTGTGGGGGTTCAACGAGGAAATCGTCGTGCGGGCCGCCGCCGCCTCGAATATCCCACTTATCTCGGCTGTCGGGCACGAAACCGACACGACTCTTATCGACTTTGCCTCGGACAAACGCGCGCCGACGCCCACCGCTGCCGCCGAACTGGCCGTGCCGGTGCGGATGGAACTGGCTGCGCTGATCGACGGGCAGGATGCGCGGCTCACTCGGGCGATCACCCAAGGTTTGATCCAGCGCGGCCAGCGCCTTCGCGACTTGTCCCGCGCGCTGCCCAAACCCGAAAGCCTCCTGCAACAGGCCCGCCAACGCCTTGATGTGGCAGGCGAACGGTTGCCCACGGCCCTGCGGGCGGCGACCCAGCGCAAGAAACTGCATCTGGCCGAGGTGACGGGGACACTCAAACCCGGTCTGCTCCGTCGGGGGCTTCAGGCCGATGCGCAAAGGCTGACCAACCTTGGCACACGGCTTGACCCCGCGCTTCGGCGCACTCTGTCTGACCGCAGGCGCGATCTGTCCCAGCAGGCCGGGCGGCTGCGCCTGACCACCCTGCGCGAGGATTTGTCCCGCCGGGTCGACCGCCTGTCCGACCTGATCCGCCGACTGACAGACCGGGCAGGCCGCGACGTGGCCGACCGGCGCACGCGGCTGACCGCTCTCGACCGGCTGCGGGTCACTTTGGGTTATCCGCAAACCTTGCAGCGCGGATTTGCAGTGGTCCGGGGCGATGGCAAGGTCGTGACCACCACCCAAGCCGCCAACGCGGCCACCACTCTCGACATCGAATTCGCGGACGGGCATCTGACGGTCGGCGGCAAGCCCCGCCGCCCCAAGGATACGCCCCCCGATCAGGGCAGCCTGTTCTAACTGGTCAGATCCGGGCCAGGGCAGGTCAGCGGCTTGCCCTCCTTGGCCTCGTAGAGCACGCCGATGGTGGGATCATCGACAAAGACGGCGCGAATACCCTCTGGATCAGCGTAAAAGTCCCAACATTGTTTGCCCGGTTCCTGTTCGTAGACAAAACAGATGTGGCCGGCTTCTTCGAACCATTGCCCGTTGTCGCAGGTCCCGTTCAGAAAGGACCAGACAACCGACCGGCCGGGGCCATAATGCTCGGCACCATAAGGGGCTTCTCCGGCCAGACCAAAGGTAAGCGTCTTGCCCTGTACATAGGCATCAAACTCGGCCGCACTCATTGGCCCCTCGGCAAGGGCGGGGGTGGCGGATACGATCAGGGCGAAAAGACTCAGGCGCATGGCGACATGCTCCCACGACCGGGAGCCGGGTGCCATCCGCCCGCACTCACCTTTGGGTGAGGCCGGGCGTGCCCGCCCAGACGTCCGCGAGTGGGTCCATCACCTGGCGCCAGCGCGACGGAATTAGCGCCAGACAGGCCATCACTGGCAACGACCGGGGCAGCATCGGCCCATCGTCAGGCAGGGACAGCGACGGATAGGGGCGGGCGGGATGGGCATGATGGTCAGAATGGCGGGGGGCATTCAGCATCAGGGCCGAAGAAAACCAGTGCGGACTGTTCCAGCTGTGACGGGCGGCGACCTGCTCGGGCTTGCCACCGGGCCCGATGGAACGGCTCAACCCGTAATGCTGCACGTAGTCCGACATCAGCAACTGCGACTGGGCAAACACAGCCAGCGCAAGATAAGCGACAAGGCCCTGCGGCCCCTCCACACCCCACGTTCCGGTCACAAACACAACGGCCCCACCCAGATAGAGGAGGTACGGATTGCGCCACTTGCTGCGACCGATCTTGCGCAACCGCGCCCGCTCCGCCTCCAGACCATCGCGGAATGATCCCTGCCAGGCGCGCACGGCAAATCGGTAAAACCCTTCGCCCCGTCGCGCCGAACTGGGATCGGCCCGGGTCGCCACAAACCGGTGATGGACCAGCACATGGGCCGACGTGTGGTGGCCGAACAGCAGGCTGATATAAACCCACATCCCCAGATCATGCAGGCCACGGCTCCTTCGGTGGATCAGCTCATGCGCATTGGAATTGCTGACCTGTCCGAAATAGAGCCCCGCCGCCGCAAACACGGCCACCTTCTCCCACGGACCCAGCCACGCCCCCGCCAACCCCGCCACAGCCAGTATCAGCAGGGCGAAATGGGATAGAGCCAGCACGACTGACAGCCCCGTCGCCACCGGAAACTCCGTATCAGGTAGGGCCAGGGTGACGCGGGCCACCGCCTCGTCCAGCAGCAGCGCGAACACCGTCATGACCAGCACGGCCCCCAGCCCCCAGACGCCGCCCCAGACCGCTGCCGCCGCAATCAGCGGCACCGGGATCAGCGTGGCGAACGCGAACAGGATCAGCGGGCGGGGCATCGGTCCTCCTTGGATTGGTGGGGCGGCATATAGCACGGGCCACGCAGGCAAACAGCCTCCCCACCCTTTCCTTGACGACAATTGCGCATTAGGTGGGGTCAACGCCATGCGACAGCAGACCACGGGAAGCCCCATGTCCTTCTTCAAAAAGATGAAAGACCGCCTGTTCCGGTCCTCCGACAAGATCGACGAAGGGCTGGTCGCGATCGTCGATGCCGCAGCCGAGGCCCCGACCGCACCCTTAGCCCCCGCCCCTGAACCCGTGGTGGGCCGCACACCCGACTCTGTTCCGATCCCGCCCGCCTCAAAACCGCCCGTCGCTTCGGCGCCTACCGCACCGATCCCTTCACCCATCGCCTCAACTCCCGCGCCACCGCCCCCCGTCGAAAAACCCGGCCTTCTTGGTCGCCTGTTCAAAGGCGAACCCGAAGTCGCCCGGCGGGCGCTCGACGACGCCATGCTCGAACAACTCGAAGAGGTGCTGATTTCCGCGGATATGGGCGTCGATACCGCCCTGCGGGTGACATCGAACATGGCCGAAGGTCGGATGGGCAAACGGCTCAGCGTGGCCGAGATCAAGGGGCTGATGGCCGACGAGATCACCCGCATCATGGAGCCCGTCGCCCTGCCCATGCCGATCTATGCCAAAAAGCCGCAGGTCGTGCTGGTGGTCGGCGTCAACGGATCGGGCAAGACCACGACAATCGGCAAACTGGCCAGCCAGTTTCGCGCGGCAGGCAAATCTGTGATCATCGCCGCAGGCGACACGTTCCGCGCGGCGGCGGTTGAACAGCTTCAGGTCTGGGGACAGCGCGCGGGCGTTCCGGTGCTGACCGCCCCCGAAGGGTCTGATCCCGCCAGCCTCGCCTTTGATGCGATGGAACAGGCCCAGCGCGAGGGGGCCGACCTGTTGATGATCGACACGGCGGGTCGGCTGCAAAACCGGGCGGATCTGATGGAGGAACTCTCCAAGATCGTCCGCGTCATCCGCAAGAAAGACCCCGACGCACCGCACAATACGCTGTTGGTGCTCGATGCAACAACGGGCCAGAACGCCTTGAACCAAGTGGAAATCTTTCGCAAGATCGCCGATGTGTCCGGCCTCGTGATGACCAAACTCGACGGCACGGCCAAGGGCGGGGTGCTGGTGGCGCTGGCCGACAAATTCGGGCTGCCGATCCATGCTATCGGGGTCGGCGAACAGATCGACGACCTCGCCCCCTTCGACCCCGATGATTTCGCCCGTGCGCTGGTGGGGCTCGACTGATGCGGCTGGCCCTGATCCTGGCCCTGATCGGAATGCCAGCGCTGGCAGACGCGCAGATGACCACCCAGACCTGCACAAAAGGCTGGCAGACGCTGATCGACACACTCGGGTCCTTCAACAGCAACTCCGGCAACGAGAGGACCCGCCGACAGGCGGTGGCGCGGGCGATTCCCAACACGGCGACGCCCGATGGATGGTGCCGGATGCTGGGTGCTGACCTTGGGATTGGCGGCAAACACTTCACCTCCCTTGATTGGCAGGCAGACGACCTTGACCTGTTCCTCGACGGGGACGGCTTGCCAACCGGACTTCGGCTGCGCATGGCTGGCCTGTTCTTCGACGAAGGCAGCCGCGCCCGATACGACGCGGCTGTCGCTCTGCGCCGTATCCCCGGCCAACCCGGGGTCATTATCGACACACTTGACCTGCGGGACGCGGCGGGCGCCGGGTTCAGCGGCTCTGGCCAAGTTGACGGGGGAATGGTCGATACACTCAGCATGGCCATGATGAGTGCCGCAGAGATGCGGCTCACCGACCTCAGCCTTATCGCCGATGTGACACCCGGCCTGATGTCCGACCTCGCGGCCGGCTGGACCGCTACCGCCCTTGACGGGGCGCTGGCGGACCTGACCCCCGACCAGATCGACGATGCGAGCCGCAGCGCCGCGACTGCCTTCTTCGCGGCCCTGCCCAACGCGACCGGGCAACTCACAGCCGGGCTCCATTCCGATGCGGGTGTGGGCACTCTGGACGCCATTGTGGCCTTTTCCCATGCCAAATCGGCACCGTTGTCTCAGGCTCTGGCGATCTACCTCGACGGCGTCACCAGCACCCTGACATGGCTCCCGCGTTGATCCTGCGGCGCCACTCCTCTTTTTCGGTTCACCTTGCATTAACACCTCTCTGGGGGAGACCCGCAGGGACGGGGGGCAGACAGCCCCCCTCGACCTCTCTCCAAAAGAACCTCGTGCCCCATGGGTGAATGGTTCGTCTCCATTGCCGGCACGCCCGAAGGGGCGCGGCTGGCCACGGCGCTGGCACTGATGTCGGCGGTCGCGCACGCAATTTTCGGGGCGCTGCAAAAGGGGCGGCACGATCCGTGGCTGACGCGGGGGGCGATCGACGGTTGGTTGGCGATCATCTCGGCGCCGGTCTGCCTGTTCATCGTGCCCTGGCCCAACGCCGCGACGTGGGGGATCCTTGCCGGGGCGCTGGTGATCCATTTCGGCTACAAGCTCACCATGGCACTGGCCTATACCAAGGCGGCCTATACCGTCGTCTATCCAGTGGTGCGTGGGACGGGGCCGCTGGTCACGGTGGCTGCGGCATCCGTCATTTTCCACGAAAATTTCACCACGGTGCAATGGCTGGGGGTGGGGTGCCTGTCGGGGGGCATCCTGCTCTTGGCCCTGCGCAACCTCAGCGAGGAAAAGATCGACCTCCGCGCACTGAAAATCGGGCTCAGCTGGGCGCTGGCAGGCGGGGTGCTGGTGGCGATCTACACCACCTACGACGCCTGGGGGATCCGGCAATCGCCCGATCCTTTCACATTTCTCGCGTGGTTCTTCTTCATCACGGCGCTCGATTTCCCGTGGATCGCGGCGTGGCGCTGGCGACACATGGACAACGCGCCCACCCTTGGCCCGCTCATGGTGCGCGGGGTGGCGGGGGCGTTCATCGCGTGGATCAGTTTCGGCGGAGTGATGATGGCCACCCGGCTCGACAAGGTAGGCGAGGCGGCGGTGCTGCGCGAAACCTCGACCGTCTTTGCGGCACTGATCGGCTGGTTCATCCTCGGCGAAAAGGTCGGGCCACGGCGGGCAGCGCTCATGGGACTCATTGCGCTGGGCGCGATCATCGTGGAAATGGGAGGCTGACGGAGGACATCATGACAGAGCGGCAGATCAACCCGATTCTCAAACAGGCCCTCGAACTGGGGCCGACGCTGCTGTTCTTCGTGCTGTATCTCAGGATCCGGGACACCACCTATACCTTTGGCGGGGCAGATTATTCCGGGTTCATCGTGGCGGCGATCGTGTTCATCCCGATCCTTCTGGCGGCGATGGGCGTGCTCTGGGCGTTGACGGGTAAACTCAGCCGGATGCAGATCGTGACCGCCGTCATGGTGATCGTGTTCGGCGGGCTCACGGCCTATTTCAATGACGAGCGGTTCTTCAAGATGAAGACGACCATCATCTACGGTCTCTTCGCCATGCTGCTGGGGATCGGGCTTTTGCGGGGGCAAAGCTGGTTGCAGGTCGTGATGGGCGACATGCTCCCGATGGAACGCGAAGGGTGGATGAAACTCACCCGTCGTCTGGCCCTGATGTTCGCGGCACTTGCCGTGGCGAACGAGGTGATCTGGCGCACCCAGTCCACCGACCTCTGGGTCAAACTGGAAACCTTTGCCTTTCCGGCTGCGCTGTTCGCGTTCCTGTGGCTTCAGATCGTGGCATTGCAGAAATACCTGATCGAAGACACTCCGCCCGACCAGAGTTAGACCCTAGCGTAATTCGGTAAATCTTGGCCGCTGCCGCAGGCCCGGGCGGTGTGACCGGCCGTGGGATTCGCGCAGGATGTCGATCTGTCGCGGGCCGAGTTTGCCCAGCACGGTCAGCGACGTCTGGCCCTGTCTATGCCAGACGACCCGGCCCGCAATCCGTTCGCCCGCAAACTCCAGCCGAACGACCGCGCCCACCGGAAACTCGGTCATCCCGTCCAGGCGCAGACCTGATTCACTGGCGTTCAGGACCATGGCCGTTGTCGTCCCTTCGGCACCCTGAACGTTTACCATATACCGGCACGGCCAACGCATCGGCCTGTATCGCATCCTAGCCTCCCTCGTTCGCGGACAGACCCGCGCCGACAAAAGACCTGATTCGGGTTAAGACGGAATTGCCGGGGACAGCCAGAGGGCGAGGCGGTGCCGCGCGCGCGCCCAGCGGGCCGGCATGGGGCATGTCGTCTGCCCCAGAGCGTCCCGCAACAGGCTCATCGGCACATCGACCGGACGGTGCAGCAGGGCGCGGTACAATCCCCAGACGCCGGGGCGCAAATAGCCCGACCAATGACAGATCCGGGCTGCGGGCGGGGCGATGCGGAACCCGATCCGGCGCAGCGCCGCCAGCATTGCCGGGCGATCCAGGGCCAGGTCCAGACAGCGGGGCAGCCCCGCCGACCCCGCGCCCAACGTCACTCCCTTGAACGGCAGTGCGGCCCTGAGCAGCACGTCAAACAGCAGGTTCTCGGCCCCGCGCACGGCAAACACTTCGGCCCGGCTGCCTGCCGGTGTGTCAAGGGCGACAACAGCCTCAGCGACAAAGGCAGCGGCCGACAACAAAACCAATCGCCCCACCGCGCCCGCCGGGACCAGCGCCAGCGCCGTCAGCGCGACGCGGGCGCCCAGCGAATGGGCGAACACATGCACCGGACGGTCCGGGGCGATGCGGTGCAGGCGGGATATGACGGTGGCCAGACGAAGTCCCGACGCCTGCGCCTCGGCATAGGCGCCCCAGATCGTGCCTCTTGCCCGCCAGCCCCAGCCGATCGCCAGCCCTCGGTCCCCCGTCAGGCCCAGACGGCGGGGCCATGACACGGCCTTCCAGCAGTCGGGGCGAGGGGTCATCGACAGGATATGGGTGTGGGGGTCAGTGTCGGGGTCGGCCGGGTCGAACCGGAACCCGTGGATCATCACGACGATCGGTGCGTCGGGGCGCAGACCGGCCACGGCATCGGCCAGTGTCGCGTCCCTTGGCAGATCGTGATCGCTGATAGCCAAAATTGCCATGTCGCCCCACCACATGTTGGGTCCTCTCTTGGACCAGTCCTGCAACAACCGGGTGAATTCCGCATGACGGTTGCGTGACGTTGCGCGCCCGCACCGCTTGACGACAGGGCAGGGCGGGGCTATCCCCTGTCGCCGTGGCGATTTGTTACCGGATTGCGGGCCACGTTAAACATGCCGCTAAAGAGGGTAGGGTGCGCAGCCCCGATACCTTTTCCCGGTGTCGGGGTTTTTTATTGGGCCAAGGGGCCAGAGGACGACGATGGGCGACAACGACAAGAATGGCTGGAGCAAACGGACCCGCGCCGTGCACACCGGCATCCGCCGCAGCCAGTATGGCGAGGTGAGCGAGGCGATGTTCCTGACCCAGGGCTTCGTCTACGACACCGCCGAGGCGGCCGAGGCGCGGTTTATCAAATCGGGCGACGACGAATTCATCTATGCCCGCTACGGCAACCCCACCGTGCGGATGTTCGAGGATCGGCTGTCCGACCTGCTGGGGTTCGAGGATGGCTTTGCCTGCGCGTCCGGCATGGCGGCGGTCAACGGGGCGCTGATGGCGCTGCTCAAGGCAGGCGATCATGTGGTGGCCGCGCGGGCGCTGTTCGGGTCGTGCCTCTATGTGCTTGAGGATGTGCTGCGGCGTTTCGGGGTCGAGGTGACGCTGATCGATGGGACGGACAATTCGGCGTGGGACACGGCGATCCGGGCCAATACCCGGCTGGTGTTCCTCGAATCCATCTCCAACCCCACGCTCGAGGTCATTGATCTGGCCCATGTCTGCGCCGTAGCCCACGCCAACGGGGCGCTCGTGGTGGTAGATGATGCCATGACCACGCCAGTCTTTTCCTATGCGGCCGCCTGCGGGGCCGACATCGCCGTGATCTCGACCACCAAACATGTGGACGGACAGGGGCGGATGCTGGGCGGTATGATCTGCGGCACCCGCGACCTGATCCGCGGACCAGTTGAGACCTACCTCAAGCATACCGGCGGGGCGATGAACCCCTTTACCGCCTGGACCCAGCTCAAATCGCTCGAAACGATGGATCTGCGCGTCCGCGCACAGGCCTCTAGCGCACTCACGCTCGCTCAGGCGCTTGAAGGGCACCCCAAGATCGGTTTGGTCCGCTATCCGGGCCTTCCCTCGCACCCGCAACACCAGGTCGCAAAGGCCCAGTCCGCCTCGGGCGGGACAGTCTTTGCCATTGATGTAGCAGGCGGAAAAGAGGCCTGCTTCCGCTTCCTCAACGCGCTCGAAATATTCACCATTTCCAACAACTTCGCCGACAGCAAATCGATCGTGACGCACCCAGCCACGACCACGCACCAAAGGCTGCCGCAACCGCAAAAAGACCTGCTCGGGATCACCCCCGGCCTCGTGCGCATCTCCTGCGGGCTCGAGGATACCGACGACCTTCTGGCCGACCTGCGACAGGCGCTCGACGCCGCATGACCGCTGATCCGCGCGACCGTCTGGAACGTATGTTGTGGGACTACGTTGGAAATCGGTCGCGCGGCCCACATATGGCAGCGTCTGACCAACCCCTGGGGGACCCTGCCATGAACATCCACGCCGAATTCGACCGCGAACCCACCCGTGCCGAAGCCGCCGCCGCCCTCGCCCTTCTGCGGCGCTGGGCCGTCGACGTGACCCCCGAAGAGGTGGCAACGCTCGACCCGCTGGTCAGCCGCCTGATCCCGGGCCAAGAGGTGTCGAACTATCCCGCGCTTGCTCGCGCCTACCCCGAGGATTTCGTGGTGGACGAGGCGTACAAGGCCTCCATGCCCGACCTGCAAAACGGACCCTCCTCGCTGATCAAAGGCGAAAAGACCCAGATCCAGCATGTCGGCATCTCCAACTTCCGGCTGCCGATCCGGTTTCACACCCGCGACAATGGCGACCTGACGCTGGAAACATCCGTGACCGGCACCGTGTCGCTGGAAGCGGGCAAAAAGGGCATCAACATGTCCCGGATCATGCGGTCGTTCTACAAACATGCCGATGAAACCTTCAGCTTTGAAGTGATCGAGGCGGCGCTGAACGACTACCTGACCGACCTCGACAGCTTTGACGCGCGCATCCAGATGCGGTTCTCCTTCCCGATGAAGGTGTCGTCGCTGCGGTCCGGGCTGCAAGGCTATCAATACTATGACATCGCGCTGGAACTGGTGGAACAGGCGGGCGTGCGCAAAAAGATCGTGCATCTGGACTACGTCTATTCGTCCACCTGCCCCTGCTCGCTCGAACTCAGCGAACACGCCCGGCAATTCCGGGGGCAACTGGCCACCCCGCATTCGCAGCGGTCTGTCGCCCGGATATCAGTCGCGCTCGACAATCAGGCCCAGATCCTCTGGTTCGAGGACCTGATCGACATGGCCCGCGCCGCCGTTCCGACAGAGACGCAGGTCATGGTCAAACGCGAAGATGAACAGGCGTTTGCCGAACTCAACGCAGCCAACCCGATCTTTGTCGAAGACGCGGCACGTCTCTTCTGCGAACAACTGAAAAAGGACCCGCGCATCGGCGACTTCCGCGTGTTGGCCAGCCACCAGGAAAGCCTGCACAGCCACGACGCGGTCAGCCTGTTGACCGAAGGGCTGACCTTTGCCGCACAAAGCCTCGATCCCCGGCTCTTCGCCACGCTCTTCCACGTCGGCTGATATCAGGGCAGTGCGCACGCCCTCCTAAATCCTGCCAAAGCCTCTCCCCTGCCTTTGTGCCAAAAATATCCTCGGGGGGGAGGCCGCAGGCCGGGGGGGCAGACAGCCCCCCTTCCCCGGCGACCCGCAGGGGCGCAACTCTTGCCAGGCGACCCGCAGGGGCGCAACTCTTGCCAGGCTACCCGCAGGGGCGCAACTCCTGCCAGTCGACCCTCAGGTGCGCAACTCTTGCTGATCGGCCCGCAGGGGCGCAACCTCTCCCCTTCCCCCCGCAGGCCAAATCCCCCATGCTCGCCGGACCACATGACACGAGGTCCAGATGCGCCCCTTGGGAGCCCAGATCAGCCACATGCTCAAGGACCGCGGGGTCGAGGTGATCTTCGGCATCCCCGGCGTCCACAATCAGGAACTCTACCGGGGGATAGAAGAGGCCGGCCTGCGCCACATCCTTGCCCGACACGAACAGGGGGCGGGGTTCATGGCCGACGGCTACGCGCGGGCCACCGGACAGCCCGGCGTCTGCTACGTCATCTCGGGACCGGGACTGACGAATATCATGACCCCGATGGGGCAGGCCTATTCGGATTCGGTGCCAATGCTGGTGATTTCCTCCTGCCTTGACGAAACTTCAGCAACACGCGGCCAACTCCACCAGATGAAGGATCAGGAAGGGGCGGCGCGGGCAGTCTGCGACTGGTCCGAAACAGCGCGGACGGCCGAGGCGGCATATCAGTTGATCGACCGGGCGCTGTCGGAATTTGACAGCGGCCGCTCGCGACCCAAACACGTCTGCGTTCCCATCCGCCAACTTGAATCCTCCGCGTCGGCGACAGGGCCGTCTCCAACGCCACCGATCCGGGGCAGCGTTCCGGACTTTGTCGTGGCCGATGTTCTGACGCACCTCAGACAGGCCCGCAGACCGCTGTTCATCCTGGGCGGCGGGGCGACGGGGGCCGGGGATATGGCCGCAGCGGCGATCCGTGCCGTCGGCGGGGCAGTAATGACCACCTACGCCGGGCGCGGCCTGATCCCTGACGATGACCCGCTGAACTTCGGGGCCTGCCTGGCCCGCCCGTCCAGTGCCGAGATTTGTGCCAAGGCCGACCTCATCCTCGCCATAGGGACCGAATTGGCAGAGGTGGATCTGTGGCGGGATACTCTTGGGCACGGATGCCCGATGATCCGGGTGGATATCGACCCGCAAGTGCTGGCCGCCGATCCATCCACCGAACTTGCCCTTCTGGCTGATGCGACAGATTTCCTTGCAATGCTGCGGGCGCTGGCCGAAATCGAGGCCGAGGTTACGCCCCCCGCCACTGACTGGACCCCCGCCGAAGTCACCGCCGCCCGCGCCCGTTGGCGGGCCGAAATCGACACCGAACGCCCCGGCATCCTGCGGGTGGCCGACGCCCTGCGCGCCTGCCTGCCGGATGGCACGATGATCTACTCCGACATGACCCAATTCGCCTACGCGGCCAAGGAGGTCTGGCCGATGGACCGACCCGGCCACTGGCACCATCCCTACGGCTTTGGGACGCTGGGCTATGCGCTGCCTGCGGCCATCGGCGGGGCGGTGGGGCGGCCGGGCAAGCCCACGCTCTGTATCGCCGGCGACTACGGCTTCCAATATACAGTGCAGGAACTGGCCACAGCGGTCGAACTGGGGCTGCCCTTGCCGATCTTCCTCTGGGACAACGGCAAACTCGGGGAAATCGAGGCGTCGATGGTGGCCGCCCAGATCGCGCCCAACGCGGTGATCCAGCGCAACCCCGACTTCCTGAAACTGGCCGAGGCGTATGGGGCTTATGCCGCAGCCCCGCAAACGTTGGCGCAGATGCAGGATGCTGTGCGGGCGGCGTTCTCAGCCGACGCGCCCACCTTGATCCGCGTCACCCCCGACATCGCGTAGGGTGGGTGAAACCCACCCATCCGGCGGCTTCCACCGCTACCAGCAGCTCACCAGAACGGTCGTCTGGGCGGCCTTCTGGGCGATCAGTTCGGGGGTCATGTAGGCCACCGAATCCGTCGTCTCCACGCTCACCCCGGCCCCGGCAAGGGCCGTCAGGATCGCATCTGCATCGACCGAGAACGACACCTCCGCCGGCAACACCTGCCCATCCTTGGACACCTTGGGGGCCAGCATGCCCAAAACTGCCCCGCCATTATCGAACACCGGCCCACCCGCATCGCCGGGCTGGGCGGTCAGGGCCAGCCGCTTGATCGTCTCCTCGCCGTTCAACCCGCGCAGATCGGCCAGCTTTCCAAACGTGACGGAGGGGGCCACCAGAACGGCACCATAAGGGTAGCCTCCCACGGCGACCTCGGATTGCAGGCGCGGCACGGCGGTCTGAAAGGCGGCCACGGCCAGCGGGGCCAGCGGGGTTTTCGGGGTTAGCACGGCGATGCCAAGGGCCGGATCGGTAAAGCCCACCTCAGCCTCGGTCGCCCCGTCCAGCGTGACGTAATCACACGACGCCACAGCCTCGGTCGTGGTCAGAACGCTGCCCTGCCCATCAATGTAAAATCCCGAGCGGGACAGCTTGGGCTTGCGAATCTCAAGGCCCGCCAGAAGGTCAATCGCCTGATCTTCGCCCGGCTGCACCAGTCCCGGATCAAGGGACCCATCGACTGTCGCAAAGCTTGCCTTCATCGTTTCCAGCAAACGGGTGCGCCGTTCTTCGTCGCCAGCCGGCCAGATCAAGGCAAAGCCCTTTATGACCCCGTCATCCAGACGCGCCTGAATATAAGTATGCGCGACGGCATCCGTGCCCTCGATCTCGAACGACCGATCCTTGAGAGTTCGCGGACCCTCGGTCGGCACCATCGCCAGGGTCTGAAGGATCTGATACAGGCCCGCCAACCGGTCCGCGTCGCCTTCCTGCGAAATCAGCAGGACCTGCGCTTGCAGATCGCCCTTGGGGGCGAACCGGGCAAACGGCGGCTCGTAGCGGTCAAAGGCCACCACGGCGGTCGGCATCTGCATCTCGATGCCCGTGGCATCGTCGCGCACCAGTTGCAGGTCAAGGCCGTTCAGCACAGCGTTGTAGGCGGCCAGCAATTCTGCCCGCTGGGCGGTTGTCAGAACACCAGTCGGTTCATGATTGTTGGCGGTCTGCCAGGCAGCCATCGACGACCGGGTGCCACGGCCATAGGCGCCATCAATGGCGGCGTCATAAAACCCCGCCCATTTCAGGGCGGTCTGCAACAACTCCCGCTCGGGGCGGGACAACTCGGATTCAGACTCCAGCGCCTCTGCCCGGGTCTCGTCCGGTAACTGGATCACAGGCTCGGGGGCCGGGGCGGCCACGGGTTCGGGAGCCGTCGCAGGTTCTACCGGGGTGACGGACGGGTCCTGTGCCGCAGTGGCAAGGGGGATCGGTTCTGGCGTCGCCACCAGCGATGCCCCAATCGGCCAGAACTGCTGCCGAAACCGGCTGCCATCCTCGATGTAGCTGTCTGACGGAATGGCGCTTTGACCACGCAGGTCGCGCAGGCGCTGAACGGCATCATCCGGGGCATAAGGGCCCAGCACGATCCCATACAGACCCGACCGCAACTGGAACCCAGCCACGTCCGGTAGACGGGCGGCATAATCGCGCACCCGCGTCTGGGCGACGGCAAGTGTCGGGGCTGCTTCGATCTGCACCCAGGCGACCGATTGGGCGCGGGCGGCATCTGAAAACGAAAGAGTCATGCAAAATGTCATGAAAAGGACGAAAAGACGGGGGATCATGGGGCCTCGAACTCGGTTACCTGGTCGTCAAAACCAATTCGATCCAAACCCTAACAGACGCATCTGCGACTGCATCACGAATCTGACTGTTTTTGGCCGGATTTGACGATCCGTGGCCCAATTGACCCTGTCCGCGCTCCGGCCTATGCACGGGCGAACAAAATCGAGGGCGACATGGCCGACCAACCGCGCAGTTTCCAAGAGATCATTCTCAGGCTTCAGGCCTATTGGGCGGCGCGCGGCTGTGCGGTTCTGCAACCCTACGACATGGAGGTGGGGGCGGGCACCTTCCACCCCGGCACGACGCTGCGCAGCCTTGGGTCGCGGCCTTGGGCGGCGGCCTACGTTCAGCCCTCGCGACGGCCAACCGACGGGCGTTACGGGGAAAATCCCAACCGGATGCAGCACTACTATCAGTATCAGGTGATCATAAAGCCCTCGCCGCCCGACCTTCAGGACCTCTACCTCGGCTCGCTTGCCGCCATCGGCATCGACGCCGCCCTGCACGACATCCGCTTTGTCGAGGATGACTGGGAATCCCCCACGCTCGGGGCTTGGGGGCTGGGGTGGGAGGTCTGGTGCGACGGCATGGAAGTGTCACAGTTCACCTATTTCCAGCAGGTTGGCGGGCATGACTGCGTGCCGGTGTCGGGCGAATTGACCTATGGGCTGGAACGGCTGGCGATGTATGTGCTGGGCGTGGATCACGTCATGGACATGCCCTTCAACGACCCGCAATCGCCTATCCCGCTGACCTACGGCGATATTTTCCGGCAGACCGAACAGGAATATTCGCGCTGGAACTTTGACGTGGCCGACACGGACATGCTGCTTCAGCACTTCAAGGATGCCGAGGCCGAGTGTCAGCGCATCCTGTCCACGCCGCAGCCTGACAAGGCCGGGCGCACCATCGTCATGGCCCATCCGGCCTATGACCAGTGCATCAAGGCCAGCCATTTGTTCAACCTTCTGGACGCGCGGGGCGTCATTTCGGTCACCGAACGGCAGGCCTATATCGGCCGGGTTCGGGCCTTGGCCAAGATGTGCGCCGATGCCTTTGTCACCACCCCCGCGGGTGGGGCAGCGGCATGAAGGTCCGGATTGTAATAGTGGGGATGATCGTGATTGCAGCCGTGGCGGGGATCGCCCTCTATTACCTTCAGGAATACGCCTACTATGTGGACGTGCCCGCCGATCAGGTTGCAGGAGTGCAACTTGTCTCAGTCTCGACCGGGGCGCCTGAGCCGATTGTGTTCGAAAACTTCAAGGCGATCGACAGCGATTCAGCCCCCGTCCGGTTCCGGGCCTGTTTCCAGACGCCCACCTCGCTGGCCACGCTGACCGAAACGTTCAAGATCTACGAGGCGCCCGTCCCGCTGAACGCGCCGCGCTGGTTCGACTGTTTCGACGCCCAGACCATCGGTGCCGATCTGGAAAGCGGGACCGCCGTTGCCTTTCTCGCGCAGGAAAACGTGACCTATGGCGTGGACCGGGTTGCGGCCATCTATCCCGATGGGCGCGGGGTGGAATGGAACCAGATCAACGAATGCGGGGCGGTCGTGTTCAACGGCGACCCCGCCCCCGAAGGCTGCCCGCCGCCCCCCGAAGGACTCCAGTAATGCCCGACCTGCTGATCGAACTCTTTTCCGAGGAAATCCCGGCCCGGATGCAGACCCGCGCCGCCGAGGACCTGAAAAAGCTGATGACCGACGGTCTGGTCGAGGCCGGGTTGACCTATGCTGCCGCCGCCGCCTTTTCCACGCCGCGCCGTTTGACCCTGTCGATTGAAGGACTTACCGGCGAAAGCAAACCCGTGCGCGAAGAACGCAAGGGACCCGCCACGACCGCCCCGAAACCTGCCATCGACGGGTTCCTGCGGTCCACTGGCCTGACGCTGGATCAACTGGAAACGCGGGATGATAAAAAGGGGCAGGTCTATTTCGCCGTCCTGACCAAACCGGGCCGCCCCGCCGCCGACATCGTGGCCGAGGTGCTGGACCGCGCGATCCGCACCTTCCCGTGGCCCAAGTCCATGCGGTGGGGGGCCGGCACGCTGAAATGGGTCCGCCCGCTGCATTCGATCCTGTGCCTGATGGTGGGCGATGACGGGGCCGAGGTTGTCCCGCTGACCGTGGACGGCATCGTCGCGGGCAATACCACGCGCGGCCACCGCTTCCTCGCGCCCGAGGCATTTTCCGTAACTTCGTTCGAGGATTACGAGGCGAAGTTGAAGCGGTCCAAGGTCGTTCTGCGGGCCGACGAACGGGCGGAAACCATCTGGCACGACGCCACCAACCAGGCCTTCGCACTGGGGCTTGAGGTAGTCGAAGATTCCGGATTGTTGGCCGAAGTCGCTGGGCTGGTCGAATGGCCCGTCGTCCTGATGGGCCAGATCGGCGCGGACTTTCTGGACCTGCCGCCCGAGGTGTTGCGCACCTCGATGAAGGAACACCAGAAGTTCTTTTCGGTGAAAAATCCCAAGACGGGTCGCATCGAACGCTTTGTCACCGTCGCCAACACGGTGACCAAGGACGACGGCGCGACCATCCTTGCGGGCAACCAAAAGGTGCTGTCGGCGCGGTTGTCGGACGCCAAGTTCTTCTACGAAAACGACCTGCGCGTGGCGCGGGCTGGCATGGACGACTGGCTCGACGGGCTGAAGGCCGTGACGTTCCATAACAAGCTTGGGTCGCAGTTCGACCGGATTCAGCGGATCGCAGCACTCGCCCGCGAAATCGCGCCGATGGTCGGGGCCGACCCGGACAAGGCCGAAGAGGCCGCACGCATCGCCAAGGCCGACCTGCGGTCGTCTATGGTCGGCGAATTCCCGGAATTGCAAGGGCTTATGGGCCGCTATTACGCGCTGGCCGCCGAGTTGGACCCAGAAGTGGCCGAAGCGGCCGAGATGCACTGGAAACCAATGGGCCCGTCGGACGCCGTGCCCACCGCCCCGGTGTCCGTCGCCGTCGCGCTGGCCGACAAGATCGACACCCTGACCGGGTTCTGGGCCATCGACGAGAAGCCCACCGGAAGCAAGGACCCCTTTGCGTTGCGACGCGCGGCGCTGGGGGTTATTCGTATGGTGTTGGAGAATGGTGTAAGACTACATTTGGTAAATCCGATTGCATTTGTGATTGGGTTTCACGCCTCTTTCCAAAGAGGAGACGTTGTCCGCGAACAAGCGCTGAAACTAGCCAAATATGCGGCGAAAATTGGTGAGCCAATTTATGCAGAAAGTCTACTCAAACAGAGCTTTGAGATTGCCGATAAAGCACCGGTAGCTTCGACTGAAACTATGACTGCCATGCTAGCCGACCTCCTCGCCTTCTTTCACGACCGCCTCAAGGTCTTCCTCAAAGACCAAGGCATCCGCCACGACGTCATCGACGCCTGCATCGCCATGCCCGGCAACGATGACCTGACGCTGCTGGTCAAGCGGGCCACCGCGCTGTCGGACTTCCTGAAAACCGACGACGGGGAAAACCTGCTTCAGGGGTTCAAGCGGGCCAACAACATCCTGACGCAGGCGGAAACGGCGGACGGGGTCGAATATTCCTATGGCGCGGATGTCAAATTCGCCGACACGGATGAGGAAAAGGCGCTGTTCGCCGCGCTCGACACGGCAGACAAGGCCATTCAGCCCGCGATGCAGGCTGAAGATTTCGCCGCCGCCATGTCGGCAATGGCCTCCCTCCGTGCGCCCATCGACGCGTTCTTTACCGCCGTTCAGGTGAACGACGACAACCCGATCCTGCGGCGCAACCGGCTCAACCTGCTGTCGCGCATCCGCACCATTTGCCAAAGCGTGGCGGATTTGACGCGGGTCGAGGGCTGATCGGACTGTCAACTTTGCTTTACGCAAGGGTCGCAATGACGCTATGCTGCGGTCACACAAAGGACGCGCCGCAGTGCAGCAACACGCCACCTTCTCTCAGGTCACCCTGATCACGCCGACCGCTGCCATGTCACCGCTGGTGCATGGCGGGCGGGCCAAATGCCTGCAACGACTGCTGCGGCTGGACATGCCCGTGCCCACCACCGTCGCGCTGAGTTTCGAGGCGGTGAGCAACATCGCCCGAGGAAATCTGCCCGATATCGCCCAGATCCTCGAACCCTTTGGCACAGCACCGCTGCTGTCCGTCCGGCCCAGCAGCCTTGACCCCGATTGGGGCGGGCCGGGGGCGATCCTGAACATCGGCATGAACGCCGCCCGGTACGAGGCCATGATC
The DNA here is from genome assembly GCA_024642115.1 of Marivivens sp. Taxonomy (GTDB): domain Bacteria; phylum Pseudomonadota; class Alphaproteobacteria; order Rhodobacterales; family Rhodobacteraceae; genus JAHEBU01. The sequence goes on from JAHEBU010000007.1 coordinate 187,800, forward strand.
GGCGATATCGGGCAGGCTGCCGCGACGGCTCTGTATCTGCGGTTTGTTCAGTCCTATGCGATCCATGTCGCCCGGCTGGACCCAGACGCGTTCGACCTGCCCGACGATCCGTCTCCCTCGGCCTTGCTGGCGATGCTGGCGGCCTACGAGGACGAAACCGACGCGCCGTTCCCGCAGGACCCCGCCGTTCAGCTGACCGAGGTCCTGCGGTCGATGGCCCGCGCCTGGGACGGCACCACTGCGCGTCTGCTTCGCCAGGCCAAGGGCGCGCCTGTCGATGCAGGCCTTGGCCTTGTCGTTCAGGCGATGGCGATGGGCGTGGGGCAGGGCATTTGCGGGTCTGGTGTGATACAGTTCGTCAATGCCGTGACCGGCGTGCCGCAGATCACCGGCCGCTACCTGAGCCAGAGTCAGGGCCGCGACGCCCTGACCGCGGAAACCGGGGCAATCTACCTCACCCGCGATCCGCGCGGCGGGTCGTTGCAGGACGAATGTCCCGAAGCCTTTGAAAAGCTGTTGGACTACGGAACCCTCTGCCGCCAGCGGCTGCGCGAGGAAATGCAGATCGAATTCACGCTGGACGGTGGGCGGTTGCGGATTCTGGATGCCGTTCGGGTCCAGCGGTCCAGCCGCGCGTCGGTCAGCATCGCCGTGGCCTTGGCCACCGACGGGGTGATCCCCAAGGACGAGGCGGTCATGCGCGTCGATCCCGGCGCGCTGTCCGAACTGCTGCATCGGCAGGTCGACCCCTCGGCCCCGCGCGACCGGATCGTGACGGGAATCGCCGCCAGCCCCGGCGCAGCCACAGGCCGGATCGTGTTCACCGCCAACGACGCACAGGCCAGTGCCGCGCGGGGTGAGGCCTGCGTTCTGGTCCGCCGCGAGACCAGCCCCGAGGATATTCGCGGTATGCATGCCGCCCAGGCAGTTCTGACCGTGCGCGGCGGGATCACCAGCCATGCCGCCGTGATCGGGCGGGGGCTGGGTCTGCCGTGTGTCGTCGGGGCATCGGACCTGGAAATCGACAGGAAAAAGGGTGTGATGATCGCCCCCGGCGGCCGTACCTTCCGCGAAGGAGACATCATCACTGTGGACGGTACCAGCGGGCAGGTTCTGGCGGGGGAACCTGCGATGCTCGAAGCCGCGCTCGATGGCGCGTTCCAGACCCTGCTGTCCTGGGCGGACGAATTCCGCGACATCGGCGTGCGGGCCAACGCCGACACCCCTGCGGATGCGCAGACGGCCAAGAATTTCGCGGCGCAGGGCATCGGGCTTTGCCGCACCGAACACATGTTCTTCGAAGGCGACCGTCTGGGCGTCATGCGCGAGATGATCTTTGCCAACACAGCCTCGGACCGCCGATCAGTCCTGGACCGGCTGTTGCCCATGCAACGGGCCGATTTCGCCGCACTCTTTGACATCATGCAGGGCAAACCTGTTTGTATCCGCCTGTTCGACCCGCCGCTGCACGAATTCCTGCCGACCGACAAACAGGGGTTGCGCGATCTGGCCGAACAATTGGCGCTTCCCATGGCCGAGGTCGAGGGTCGGGTGGACGCGCTGCGTGAATACAACCCCATGCTGGGGATGCGCGGTGTGCGTCTTGGCATCACCGTCCCCGAAATCACCGAAATGCAGGCCCGCGCCATATTCGAGGCGACGGTCGAGATCAGCCGCAAGGGCGCGCCCGTCGTGCCCGAAATCATGATCCCCCTCGTCAGCGCCATGCGCGAGGTCGAACTGGTCAAGGGCCGGATTGACGCCGTTGCGGCCGCCGTGCGGGCCGAGACCGGCGTTGATTTCACCTACCGGCTGGGGGTGATGGTGGAAACGCCCCGCGCGGCGCTGCGGGCCGCCGACATCGCCCAGCACGCGGCGTTCCTGTCGTTCGGGACCAATGACTTGACCCAGATGACCTATGGCCTGTCGCGCGACGACGCGGGGCGGTTCATGTCTGCCTATGTCCAGCAGGGCGTGTTCCCCGAGGACCCGTTTCATACGCTTGACGTCGAGGGGGTGGGCGAACTGCTCTCCATCGGGGCGGAACGTGGACGACAAAGTCGCCCCGAGGTTGTCTTGTCCATCTGCGGCGAACATGGCGGCAGCCGAGTCGCCATCGCTTTTTGCCGTGCGCATGGGTTCGATTACGTCTCTTGCTCGCCATTCCGTGTTCCCGTTGCGCGACTTTCCGCCGCTCAATTGGCGATCATCGACCGACGGTCGCTCAATCTGTCGTCTTAACTTCGGTCTGCAACACCATATTTTGTTTGCACTATTTCCAATACGGAAACGACGGCAGGAAATGGCCTTCCCCTAACGTAAGGCCGGGTTTACGGCCCGGTCACTTTCCCTTACAGCAACCAAGCCCGCGCGGGGCTGGACCGCGTGACGCCTTGGTTGGGGAAAATGATCTTACCTTTACGCTGTGGCGCGGTCCGTGGACTGCTGCTGTCAATTTTCGTTGCGCTTGTCGGCAGCGCCTCTTCTGCCGAAGACCTTCTCGCCTCGCGGCTGAGCGAACTTCTGGGCCAGGAACGTCAGGCTCTCGATGTTGTTCCCTCCGCCCGCATGTCGGCCCTGACGGCACCGCCTCGGGCCTCTGACCGTGACATCACCACCGCCCCCGCCACATTGAGCTATGACGAGGCCTATCTGGCCGCCCTGCCCACCGCCAGCGGTGACGCGCAATGGGACTGTCTGGCCAAGGCCATCTATTTCGAGGCGCGCGGCGAATCCGTGCGCGGCATGTTCGCCGTGGGCGAAGTGATCCTGAACCGCGTGGACAGCGGCACCTTTCCGGGCAACGTCTGCAATGTGGTCAATCAGGGGTCCGGTCGCCGCAATTCCTGCCAGTTTTCCTATGCTTGCGATGGCGTGGCCGACCGCGTCCGCGAACAGGCCGCTTGGGTCGAAACGGGCAAGATCGCCCGCCTGCTGTTGGACGGTGCGCCGCGTGCGCTGACCGACGGTGCGACCTATTTCCACACCACCGGCGTCCGGCCCTCATGGTCGCGACAGTTTGAACAGACGGCCCAGATCGGGGCGCACCTGTTCTACCGCGAACCGATCCGCACGGCGTCGAACTAGGGGTCGCATTGGGGCGGTTAAAGGGCGCGGACAATGCCTTGTCGGCCATGCAGGGGGCTAGTATGCCCCCGACAACCCTTTCTGGTGTGCTCATGACCGACGATATCCGCCTTGCCTTTGCCCATCCGTCCGAACGGGCCGAGGCGACCGCCGACACCCCCCGTGATCGCATTTCGCTGCGCGATTATGTGGTCGAGGTGGAAATCGGCGCGTTTCAGTTGGAACGCGGCACGCTTCAGCGGGTCCGCTTCAATGTGGTGGTCGAGGTCGCCCCACAGACAGGTGACATCGACGACGACGTGGACCGCATCCTGTCCTATGATCGCCTGACCGAGGCTATCGGCACTGAATTGCACGCCGAACGGATCAACCTGCTGGAAACGCTAGCCGCCCGCGTGGCGGAACGCATCTTGCATGAACCTCAGGCGCTAAGGGTCTTTGTCCGCATCGAAAAACTGGATCGGGGGCCGTTCTCTCTTGGGGTGGAAATCGTCCGGGCCAAGGGTGAGCTGGCCAGGTCGGGTCAGGATCATGTGCAGGCGCCGCACCCCCGCATCGTTTTTCTGTCCAACGCCGCCATCGGGTCTGACCGGCTGTCTGTCTGGATCGACGGATTGGCCGCGTCGGGCGTGCCGCTGGTCTTGTGTGTAGGCGCCCCAGACACGCCTGCGCCGCAAACCCGCATCGCGTTGGCGCAACGGCGGATCGACCTTCTGGCCATCGAACAAAACGCCTGGGTTCTGGCCGGGCGCGACAAACGCTGCATGGTCGTAGGCACCCGAACCGAGCTTGATTGGGCGATGAAGAACGGCCAGATCTGCGTCTGGGCTCCGTCCAAGATCGTGCTGGATGCGGTGGACGGACCCAGCGCCAGCCCGCGCGACGCGCTGGCCCTCGTCGCGTGGTTTGCCCAAAGCCTTCAGGCGTGCGAATTGCTGGTCATCGGGGCTGCGGCCCCGGTTGCCACTGTGGCGACCCGCGCAATCGGTCTGGGTGATCCGGTGTGACCAGCTATCTGCGCCCCATCGCCGAGCCGCCGCGGACTGACACCAGGCGGGTTTGGCTGGGTCTGGGTGGCAGCGCCCATATCCAGTGCGACATGATCGATCAGCTGACCCGCGGCCAGCGGCACGTCGAACTGCTGATCGACGATCTGACAGAGGCCGCCCGTGCCCGGCTGACGGCCCGGCGCGCGATGCTGTGCGGACTGACGCTGGACCGGCCCCGGATCATGGGCATCCTGAATGTGACCCCCGACAGCTTTTCCGATGGCGGGACGCTGGCCACGGTGGCGGATGCGGTGGCCCGCGCCAAAGTCATCGCACGGGACGCGGATATTCTTGATATCGGCGGGGAAAGCACCCGGCCGGGGGCTGCCGAAGTCCCCGTTTCCGAAGAAATCAATCGCACTGCCCCCGTTATACGCGCGATCCGCGACGCGGGGATCACCACGCCGATTTCGATTGATACCCGCAAGGCGGCGGTCGCGGATGCGGCCCTGGCGGCCGGGGCGGACATGGTGAACGACGTGTCGGCCTTTCGGTTTGATCCTGATCTGGCGGATGTGGTGGCCTCAAACGGGGTGTCGGTCTGCCTGATGCATTCGGTCGGCACGCCGGACACGATGCAGGCGCAGGCACAATATGACGACGTGGTGTTTGATGTGTTCGACCATCTGGCCGAACGGATCGCCTTTGCCGTGCAGGCGGGCATCGACCGTCAAAAGATCATCACCGACCCCGGCATTGGGTTCGGTAAGACCCTGCAACACAATGTGACATTACTGCGCAATCTGACAGTGTATCATGACCTTGGCCTGCCGATCCTTCTGGGCGCATCGCGCAAGCGGTTCATCGGGACGATCAGCGGGGTCGAACAAGCGGCCGAACGGGTGGCCGGATCGCTTGCCGTAGCCCTGCACGGGGTGACGCAGGGGGTTCAGGTTCTGCGCGTTCACGATACGGCAGAGACAAGACAGGCCCTGAGCCTGCATTTGGCAGTGAATGGAACAGACAGTGACTATTGAGAAATTGTTCGGCACCGACGGCGTGCGCGGCACGGCCAATGTGCATCCGATGACCGCCGACATGGCGTTGAAAATCGGCGCGGCAGCCGGGCGGTATTTCCGCAACGACGGGTCCAACGGGCACCGCGTGGTCATCGGCAAGGACACGCGGCTGTCCGGATACATGTTCGAAAACGCGCTGACGGCGGGGCTGACCTCGACGGGCATGAATGTGCTTTTGCTGGGGCCGGTGCCGACCCCGGCGGTCGGGCTGCTGACCACGTCGATGCGGGCGGACGTGGGCATCATGATTTCGGCCAGCCACAACCCGCATCACGACAACGGGATCAAGTTCTTTGGGCCGGACGGCTTCAAACTGTCCGACAAGGCCGAGCACGAGATCGAGGCGCTGGTCGCCGGGCCGATCGAACCGGCCCAGGCCGTCAACATCGGTCGGGCGAAACGGATCGACGACGGGCGGTTCCGCTATGCCGAACGGGTCAAATCCACCTTTCCGCAGGGGATGCGGCTGGACGGGCTCAAGGTCGTGATCGACTGCGCCAACGGGGCCGCCTACAAGGTTGCCCCCGAGGTCCTGTGGGAACTGGGCGCTACAGTGATCCCCGTGGGGGTCAGCCCGAACGGGACGAACATCAACCAGGGCTGCGGATCGACCAGCACGCGCACGGCGGCGGAAACCATCGTCACACATGGGGCCGATGTGGGCATCTGTCTGGATGGCGACGCGGACCGGGTGATGATCCTGGATGAAAACGGGCAGGTGGCCGATGGCGACCAGATCATGGCACTGATGGCCGGACGCTGGGCGGCGCAGGACCGACTGCGCGGCGGGACGCTGGTGGCCACCGTCATGTCAAACCTTGGGCTGGAACGGTTTCTTGCGGACAAGGGGCTGCATCTGGAACGGACCGCCGTCGGCGACCGTTACGTGGTCGAGGCGATGCGGCGCGGCGGCTGGAACCTCGGTGGGGAACAGTCCGGGCACATTGTCATGACCGACTATGCCACCACCGGCGACGGTCTGCTGGCGGGGCTGCAATTCCTGGCTGCGATGATCGAGACGGGCCAACCGGCCTCGTCCCTGTCGCGCAGCTTTGAAACCGTGCCGCAGATGCTCAAGAACGTGCGGTACGAGGCAGGGCAGGACCCCCTTGATGCGCCGTCGGTCAAGGCGGCCATCGCCAACGCCCAAGGGCTGCTCATCGGCAAAGGGCGGTTGCTGATCCGCAAATCCGGCACCGAACCGCTGGTCCGGGTGATGGCCGAATGCGAAGATGCGGGTCTACTGGCGCAGGTCATCGACGGTATCGTGGCCGAGGTGCGGGCCGTCGCCGCCTGACCGGGGCAATCAATTTTCTGGCAACGTGGGGCTGTCCGTGTTTAGGATCAGGTGTTAATTCCTGACCTTTCAAAGGCCCTGATTATGCGTGCACCTACAATTCGGCCCGGCGGCCACACCCCCAACGGCGATGGCGACGTCAATCTTTACATCAATCCCGAGGCATCCGGCCAAAGTTGGTTCAACCACGGCCGACGCGTGATTTTCGTCAACGGCATGGATAATTCGCCCACCGACCACGCGCAAAGCGCGATGGCACTGTCGCTGTTGCAGGGGTGTCCGGTCATTGGTGTCTATAACCGCACTGACGGGGTCTGGGCTGATCTTGGCCAATGTATCCGGGATAAACTGACGCTGGCCCATATGGATGCGTCGCTGTCGGGTGTAGGGATCGAATCCTGGACCCGGATGTTCCAGACCCTTCTGGCCGCGGCACGCCTGCGCAATCCCGCCATCGACCCCGTCGATGTGGGCGGCGAGCTGGTCCGGGGGAACGCCGCAACCTACGCGCTTTATGGGCTGATGGCCGGGGGCGGGCATGTCGATATGGGGCGCACGCCGATCTATTGTCACAGCCAGGGTAACCTCATTACCTCGAACGCGCTGACAGCCATGGCCGTTGCGCGCGGGATGTCCGCGATTTCCGGGATCGAGATCAACAGCTTTGGCTCGCCCTGCCGCTATTGGCCACCGGGGATTCAGCGGACCAACAACGCCTTTACATTTGACCCGGTCAGCTGGCTGGACCTGACCATGGACCTGTCCAGTTCCAAGATCGGCTTTGTCGCCGGTCACGCCTTTACCCTCTACATGCAGAACGACGCCGAATTCACCGTCAACCGGTTCCGCTGGGGGTCATTCGGCATGACCGCCTCGATGGACGAGGCGGGGCTGGCCCGCTACATGATCCGCATGGGCAACAATCCGGGGCGGTTGCGCGGCATCCTCGCCCGGCTCGATTCCGCGCATAATTCGGATGCCGATGACGTGGCCTATGAATATACCACGCGGGCCTCGGATTCGCTGCTGCGACAGATCAAATCGTCGGCCCCCGACGTCATCGCGACCCTCATCCGGCTCATGGACGAAGGCGTGACCTTCCCCTCGGAATCCGAGGCTATCTTGCGGCTGCGGTCCATCTGATCCGGGCGGCATTTCGCCCCATTAACACTTTTACCTCATGATATGAATGGGTTGCGGCCCGTTCAATCGTGAACGGGTGCTCAGGCCCGGTTGGTGAACAACCGGACAGCCTGCCCCCACTGGCTGATCAACAGCCCCGTCAGGATCAATCCCAGCGCCGCGAAAAACCGGATCGGCAGATCCTCGGACAGGACCGCCCAGCCGAACAGGACCGACCAGACCGGAACCTGATAGTTCACCAAAGTCATGAAAACCGACCCAGCCGACCGGATCACCGTGACCCTCAAAAGGGCGGCCAGGGCGGTCGGAACGAAGCCCAGAAACAGGATGGCCAGGCCGGTCCGGCTGTCCGTCCATCCCGGCACACCCTCGAAAATCAGCATGGCCGGGATCAGAACGGCGGCCCCCACGACCAGCGTCAGCGCCGCCAGAACAAAGCTGTCGATGGGGGGGCAGCGCCGGGTCAGGATCGACGCCGCCGCATAAGAGACGGTTGCGGCCAGACAGGCCAGCTGCCCGAGCGGCTCCATCCCGGTCCCGATCTTGAGGGCTGCCGGGCCGATCAGAACCAGCGCCCCGCAAAACCCGATCGCCACGCCAAGCAGCCGCCGCGTCGACAACTTTTCGTCGGCAAACACATGCGCCAGCGGAAGGACGAACAGCGGCAGCGCCGCCATCGAAATCCCTGCGAAAGCAGAAGGCACATATTGCTGCCCCCAGCTGAGCAATGAAAAGGGAAGGGCCGTGTTCAGGACGCCAATGATCGCCACCTGCGGCAAGACCGCGGTGGACGGGAAAGGGCGCCGCAGGACCGCAACCACCGACATCAACGCCACCGCCCCCAGCGACGTGCGGGCGCAGGCGACCGTCAGCGGCCCGTACCCTTCAAGAGCGAGCGAGACGACCATGAACGTCCCGCCCCAGATCAGGCCAAGGGCAAAGATCGACAGCCAGTTGGCCGGGGTGGGGGCGGGGGTGGACATGGGCGGCTCCTGCTGCCGCGCCGGGCTACCCCAGCCCCCACGCATTGTCGAGGCAGGACTGCCTTGCCGTGCGGGTCACAAGGCCGGATCGTCCGGCCCCGAAGCCCGCTTTTTCCCGGTCAGCATGGCAACCACCAGGTTTTCGCGGTGTCGCAGGCTCGCCAGTGCCACGCCCGCCAGATGCCCCATGACCAGAACCGCCAAAACGTCGGCGATCAGCCCATGCAAGTGAGTCACCCAGTCTACCCCGTACCAGGTCGGCGTGAACATCATCCAGCCGGTCAGCCCCAAAGCAGCAACCACCGTCATCAGCGCCAGGATCATCGCGCCTCCTGCCGGATTGTGGCCCAGAAAGCGGGCCTCGGTGCCGGTCAGGATATCCCGCAGATAACGCAGAACGGCCCGTGGCCCCCGGACCCAGGTGGACAGCCGCGCATAACGCGACCCGATCAGTCCCCAGATCAGACGAACGGCGATCAGACCCGCCGCCACATAGCCCGCGCGGGTGTGCAGCGCCTCGTTATGATTGGCAGAAAACCACGCGATCGCCACGCTGACCACCAGCGACCAGTGAAACAGCCGCACCACCGGGTCCCAGACGCGCACCATGCCCGCAGGCAGGTGCGCGCCGGGTCGGGCGTCAGTTGCCTTCGCCAGCTTCGGCATTTGCCACAGGCTCGAGCGTTTCGGCGTTAAAGCCCAGGGTCGCCATCGCCCCAGCCTTGTCCACAGTATAGGCCTCGTAACAGCCGTTTTCGGTCTTGATCTGCTTGACGGTCAGGCCGTCCGCCTCAAGTTTGGCCTGAAGCGTCGCCACCGGTTGAAAAGCGGACGGATCCGCGGCACTGCACGTGACATCGGCGGTTTGCGCAAAGGCAGGCGCGGCCAGCATGACGGCCGCAGCCGTCAGGGAAAGAGCACGAAACATGAGAGACTCCGTTACGTTGGGCGATGGAATGTCGCCGGGGGAGAGGTGAGCGGCATAAGAATTTCCGATGCCGTGAGGGCGGTATGCGCCGCCAAGCTGACGCGAACCTGAACGCGACCAACCGCGCCCATCACGTTGCATCCCGCAGGTCGCACGGTACCGTGATGGGGCGCCGCCCCAAATGAAAAGGGCGGCCCGATCCCGAACCGCCCCCCAATCAGTCTGCAAAGGGTTGGATCAGTTCCGCGCCTTGTCTACCATCTTGCCCTTGGAAATCCAGGGCATCATGGCGCGCAGTTTCTCGCCCACCTGTTCGATCTGGTGTTCGTCGTTCAGGCGGCGCGTCGCCTTGAACATCGGCTGGCCGACGCTGTTTTCCTGCATGAAATCGCGCACGAACTTGCCCGTCTGGATGTCCTTGAGGACGGCCTTCATCCGCGCCTTGGTCTCGTCATAGGGCAGGATGCGCGGGCCGGAGACGTATTCGCCGTATTCGGCCGTGTTCGAGATCGAGTAGTTCATGTTGGCGATGCCGCCTTCGTAGATCAGGTCGACGATCAGCTTGACCTCGTGCAGGCATTCAAAATAGGCCATTTCCGGCTCGTATCCGGCCTCGACCAGCGTCTCGAAGCCCATGCGGATCAGTTCGACAAGACCGCCACACAAAACCGCCTGTTCGCCGAACAGGTCAGTTTCACATTCCTGACGGAAGTTTGTTTCGATGATCCCCGACCGGCCGCCGCCGATGGCAGAGCAATAAGACAGGCCAATTTCCATCGCCTTGCCCGACGCGTCCTGATGGACGGCGACCAGACAGGGCACGCCGCCGCCCTTGGTGTATTCGCCGCGCACGGTGTGGCCGGGGCCCTTGGGCGCCATCATGATGACGTCAACGCCGGCTTTGGGTTCGATAAGGCCGAAGTGGACATTGAGCCCGTGAGCAAAGGCAATCGCCGATCCTTCGCGCAGGTTGTCGTGGACGTACTTTTTGTAAGTTTCGGCCTGCAATTCGTCGGGCATGGTGAACATGATGACGTCGCACCAGGCGGCAGCTTCGGCGATGCCCATGACCTTGAGCCCTTCGCCTTCGGCCTTTTTGGCCGAGGGCGATCCGGGGCGCAGCGCCACGACAAGGTTCTTGGCGCCCGAGTCGCGCAGGTTCAGCGCATGGGCGTGGCCCTGAGAGCCATAGCCGAGAATTGCGACCTTTTTGTCCTTGATGAGGTTCACGTCGCAGTCGCGGTCGTAATAAACGCGCATTTGGGTTGTCCTTTGCGGAGTTGTCATTGGCGGGCACCCTAGGGACCAAGTCAGATTTTCGCGAGAGCAGATTTCTGGAATTTTGGAAATCATCTGATATTGTCATTCGCCAAATTACAAATTACTGCGATTATCATGCTTGATGATACTGACCGCCGATTGCTGCGCCACCTTCAGGCTGATCCGTCCCTGACGGTGCCGGAACTGGCCGATCGGTGCGATCTGACCCCCGGCAAGGCCGGCCGCCGCATCGACCGCTTGCGCGAAGCGGGGGTGATCCGTGGCACGCAGGCGGTCATCAATTGGCAGGCGCTGGGCTTTGCCGTGGCGGTGTCGCTGCGCATCACGCTGGACAAGACCGCGCCCCGCGCCTTTGACGATTTTCTGGACGCCGCCCGCAAGGTGCCGGAAGTTATTGAAATCCAGACATTTCTGGGGCGTGTGGACGTGCGCCTGCATATTGTCGCCCGCGATCTGGCCCATTGGCAGCAGGTTTATCGCGCCCAGGTCCTGACCCTGCCGCATATCGCCGATATCGAGGCGCTGATGACGGTGGCGACCCTCAAATCCGACGAGGCTTTGCCACTGTGACCGAGATCGACGATATCGACCGCGCCCTGCTGCGCGCCCTGTCGCTGGATGCGGGCCAATCGGCCAGTCAGTTGGGCCGCAAGCTGGACCTGTCGCAGCCCGCCACATGGCGGCGGGTGCGGCGGCTGGAAGAGGCCGGGGTGATCGCCGGGCGGCGCCTCGTGCTGGACGCCACAGCGCTGGGCTTTGGCGTGACGGTGTTTCTGGGGATCAAGCTGGCCACCAAGGGCCGCGTCAGCCTCGAGGATTTCGAACGTGCGGTGACTGCCATCCGCGAGGTGCAGACCGTCGAGCATGTGCTGGGCCTGTACGATTACCGCCTGCGCGTTGTCGCCCGCGATCTGGCCGATTTTGAACGGGTATTGCGCCGCCGGATCATGACATTGCCGGGGGTGGGAAACGTCGAGGCGAACGTTCTGCTGAGCGAGGAACGCCGGCCGGGGCCGCTGTGACCGGTGCTGCGACAAGTTAGGCTTTGATTTCAGCGGGCGTCCGCAATACCCCTATCGGGTCAATGGATGGAGGACGAGATGGACGGAAATCGCACCCCGGTCGACCCGGATGGGTTGATGGAATTTTCGGTCGTGTTCACTGACCGCTCGCTCAACCACATGAGCCAGTCGTTTCAGGGCGTGATGCGCGACCTGTCGGCGGGGCTCAAGGAGGTCTACGCCGCGGACCATGTCGCCATTGTCCCCGGCGGCGGCACCTACGGGATGGAGTCAGTCGCCCGCCAGTTTGGCCAGGGCCACGCGTTCATCCTGCGCAATGGGTGGTTTTCCTATCGCTGGACGCAGATTTTCGACGCGGGCAGGTTCACGGCCAAGACGACGGTGAGCAAGGCCCGCCAGACCGGCAACGACAGCCGCGCCCCTTTTGCCCCGACCCCGATCGAGGATGTTGTGCAGGCGATCCGGGAGGCCCGGCCCGACGCCGTCTTTGCCCCCCATGTGGAAACCAGTGCCGGGATCATTCTGCCCGATGACTATATCGCCCAGATGGCCGCCGCCGCGCACGAGGTGGGAGCGGTGATGGTGCTGGACTGCATCGCGTCGGGCTGCGTCTGGGTGGACATGAAGGCGACCGGGGTGGACGTGCTGATCTCGGCCCCGCAAAAGGGCTGGTCCTCGACCCCGTCGGCCGGGCTGGTGATGCTGTCGGACCTAGGCAAGGCCCGAATGGAGGCCACCGCGTCCAATTCATTCGCTGTGGACCTGAAAAAGTGGGCGTCGATCATGGCGGCGTATGAAAATGGCGGTCATGCCTATCACGCCACCATGCCAACCGACAGTTTGCGGGCGTTCCGGGACACGCTGGACGAAACGCGGGAGTATGGCTTTGCCAAGCTCAAGGAGGCGCAGTGGGACCTGGGCCGGGGCGTGCGCAAACTGCTCGAGGCGAAGGGGTTCCGGTCGGTCGCCGCCCCCGGATTTCAAGCGCCGGGCGTTGTCGTCAGTTACACCGATGACCCGGACATCCAGAATGGCAAGAAATTCATGGCAGCAGGCATGCAGATCGCCGCGGGCGTCCCGTTGCAATGCGATGAGCCTGCCGATTTTCGGACCTTCCGCATTGGCCTGTTCGGGCTGGACAAACTCTATGACGTCAAGGGGACCCTCGAACGGTTCGAGGACGTGCTGAACGCGGTGGTCTAGAGCCGAATTTTCACAGAAAATTCGTGACGATTTTTGTGCAAAAATCGGCTCGCGGCCTCAGCGTCCGGCACCCAGACCCATGCGCATCAGACCCTTCCGGACGGGGGTCGCCTCATAGAGGGCGGCGATCCCTTTGGCCCGCAGGTCCTTCATGATCGGTAGTCCGGCGATGGACGCCCGGTTGAGCGCGTCGATCCCTGTGACCCTCAGCCGGATGTCCGGGTGCCGCCGACGATTGTAAGTGTCCAGCATCGTGACCCCGCCCAGGCCTGCCGGATCGTCCACTGCAAGGTCGCGCAGGGCCGCGATGTCATTGAGGCTCATGTTCAGGCCCTGTGCGCCAATTGGGGGCATCACATGGGCAGCCTCGGCGATCAGAGCCGTCCGCTGTGCGGTCATCCGGTCGGCGATCTGGCTGATGATCGGCCAAACCATTCGTCTGGAGGCGAGGGTGAGCGGACCCATGACCCCGGCCGACCGTTCGGTCGCCTCGGTCGAAAAATCGTTCTCGGGCAAGGCGGCCAGACGCAGCGCCTCGGCCCCCGGCACCATCCAGACGACTGCCGAACAGGGCCGCCCGTCAAGATCGGGCAGCGGGACAAGGGTGAAGGGGCCACCGGTCCGGTGCACTTCGGTCGAGATATTGTCATGGGGCAGGGCATGGGTCACGGCAAAGGTCACCGCCTTTTGCCCATAGCGTGTGGTCCTGGCCCCGATTCCGGCCGCCTGCCGCACGGCGCTGTCGCGTCCGTCGGCGCCGATGACCAGCCGTGCGCGAACTTGCGTGCGGTCTGTCAGTGTGACAATCGCCTCGCGGTCGCGCGCCAGCATCGCCCGAAACCCCGTGCCGGGGCGAAAGGCGACATTTGGCATCTCGCCTAACCGCCCGACCATTTCCCGGCGCAACAGCCAGTTGGGCAGGTTCCACCCGAACGGCTCGTCCGAAATCTCGGCAGCGTCGAAATCACGAGCAATGACCGGGTCCTGCCCGGCATCAACGATCCGCATAATTTGCAAGGGGGTGGCAAAGGGGGCCAGCCTGTCCCACAGACCCGCTGCCGACAGCACGTCGCGGGCGGGCTGGAGAAAGGCGGTGGTCCGCAAGTCAGCCCCTTTGGCCCCGGCCTCGGTCACCGGGGGGGCGGGATCGACCAGCACGACGCGAAACCCGGCCGTTCCAAAGGCTGCAGCTGCGGTCAGGCCGGCAACACCGCCGCCGGAAATCAGGATGTCTGTATCGATCTTGTCCATATGGCAGACATAGGCCGCAGCGACCGGCCGGAAAAGCCCGCTTAGCCCAGATGCGACAAGAAGGCCGCGAGGTCGGTGGTGTGGTAGTGGATGTGGTCTGCCGGCATGGGGCTGTCGGCCACATGAACTGTGCGCATCCCCATCTTGTGCGGGGCGAGGAGGTTGCGCGGGTCATCCTCGAACATGGCTCCGATGTCCGGGGCAAGACCGTCCAGGGCAAAGACCGCCTCGAACGCGGCCTGATCGGGTTTGGGCCGGAACCCGGCATGTTCGACGCCGTAGACCGCATCGAATACGTCGGAAAGGCCCCGCGCCGCCAGCACCCGCCGGGCATAGGGTTCCGAGCCGTTGGTATAAACGATCCGCCGCCCTGGCAGGGCCGTGATGGCCGCCGCCAGATCCGGTGCGGGGATCAGGTGCCCCAGGTCGATGTCGTGCACGTCCACCAGATAGGGCAGAGGGTCAAGCCCGTGTTCCTCCATCAACCCGGCCAATGTTGTCCCGTAGTGCGCCCAATAGTGACCGCGCAGCCGGTCCGCCTCGGCCTCGGTCACTTTGAGCGCTCGGCTGACATAGGCCGTCATCCGCACCTCGATCTGGTCGAACAGACGCGCGGCGGGGGGGTAAAGAGTGTTGTCGAGGTCAAAGACCCAGACGCGCACATGGTCGAAATCGGCAAGGTGGGGGGCTGGCATGGCACGACCCTAAGGGGGCGGGCAGGGGCCTGCAACTGCTTTGCCTTGATTGTGCGGGGGGCCGGGCGGTAGGCTGGGACACCTGACCAGAGACGGACCCATGCAAGACCCCAAAGCGACCCAGAAGGACGCCTACGCCCTCATCCTCGAGGCAATTGACAGCCATATCTTCAAACCCGGTGACCGGCTGGTTGAAAGCGATCTGGCCGACCGGTTCGGCGTATCGCGCACGCCGATCCGCGAGGCGTTGCAACGGCTTGAGACCCAGTCGCTGTTGACCCGGGACGGGCGGTCGCTGATCGTGGCCTCGCTCGATCACACGCAGATGTCCGAACTTTATGTGGTGAGGGGCGAGTTGGAGGGGCTGGCCGCCCGCCTTGCCGCGCGCCATGCCACCCCCGAAGAGGTGCGCGTGTTGCAGGACATGCTGGCCGCCGACCGCGCGCTGGTGGGCGATCCCGCCGCGCTGTCGCGGGCGAACAAGCGGTTTCACAAACAGATCCATCTGGCCAGCCACAACCGGTTCCTTGTGCAGCAACTCGACCTGGTGCATCGGTCGATGGCGCTGCTGGCCACCACATCGCTGGCTGCTATCGGCCGGGGGTCGGTGGCGCTGGATGAACACGCGGCCATCGTCAAGGCGATTGCCGACGGTGACGGCGATGCCGCCGACAAGGCCCTGCGCAACCACATCTCAAAGGCCTACATCACCCGCCTGAAGCTGGATGCGCAGGCGGTCGAGCGGACCGGCTGACCGCGGGCGTCGGGGCAAAGATGCCATGCGCGGTCTTGTCCCAGTAGAATGGCCGGGTGAACAGTTCGCCCAGCCCTTTGTAGGACGCGATGCAAGCCAGCGGGAAATAGAGGTGCAGCGTTGGCGCCCATATCATCAGCCAGCGTTTGCCCGCATCGCGCACCGCCATGGCGGCGGTCCCGATGTTGATGATCTCTGACACGGCAAAGAGCAGGCCGAGCGCCAGAAAACACCAGTGTGGCATCAGTCCTTGCAGCGGATGGCCGAACCCCAACGGAACGAGCCAGAACGACCACAGCACCGGAGCCAGCGCAAACTGGCTGAGCGTTCCGGCAAACAGAAGCTGGACACCCAAAAACCGCCACCACCCCAGATCGTGCAGCAATTGCCGGGGGTCGCGCATGTGGACCCCATAGGTGATTGCATACCCCTTGAGCCAGCGGGACCGCTGTTTGACCCAAGGCCAGGCGCGGCAGTTCGCCTCTTCCTCGGTCACGGTGCGGATCAGTTCGGTGCGATACCCCATCCGGGCCAGCCGTAGCCCAAGGTCTGCGTCCTCGGTCACGTTATGGGCGTCCCAGGCACCGATCTTTTCCAGCGTCTCGCGGCGAAAGAACAGGGTCGTCCCGCCCAGCGGGATGACCAGGCCCATGCGTTCAAGCCCGGGCAGCATCACCCGGAACCAGGTCGCGTATTCAAGGGTAAAGCAGCGGGCGAGCCAGTTTGACCCCGAATTGTAAAAATCCAGTATGCCCTGAAGGCACGCCACCTCGGGTCCGCGTTGGGCGAACCGGTTCACCACGGTGTGGATCTGATCGGGGGCGGGGGCGTCCTCGGCGTCGTAGACGCCTATGATGGACCCCCGGGCAAAGTTGAGGGCGTAATTGAAAGCGCGCGGTTTGGTTTTCAGGAATCCCTGAGGGACCACGATGGCCCGCATCCAGCGCGGCAAGTTGGTGGTGGTCAAGGCCTTGCGCGTCGTGTCGTCGTCCTCTTCCAGCACCAGACAGACATCGAGCAGGGTGCGCGGATAGTCGATGGCGTTCAACCGTGCCAACAGATGCGACGCAATGGCCCGTTCCTTGAATAGCGGAACCAGTACCGTGACCACGGGCAGCCGGGCCGGAACCGGCCCATCTTGCGCTGCCGGATCGGGACGCTTGCGCAGATGAATCCATCCAGCGGCCAGTTTGAGCGCGCTTGACAGGACCATTGTCAGAACCGCCCAGCCGGTCAAGAGCGCCATGATCCAGACTGGCGCAATCACCAGACCGGTCAGCGCGACACAGAGCAAGGTGAGGGCGTGATTGCGGAACCGGGGGCCATTCCACGTCCGGCTGCTGATCTGGTCGGGCACGCGCGTTTCGGCCGCCTTGGCCATCGTGGCGCCGACGCGGGCGCGGATCGAATCTTGCAACAACTCTTCGGTCGTGATGGCCATCCGGACGGGGCCGAACAGGGCGATCAGCGCGTCCCGGTGCCGCCCGAACTGTTCTGGCCGGGAACTGAGGATGATGGTTTCGGTCCCCCGTTTCTGCCAGGGCAGGATGCCGTTGCGCAAACACAGCTCGGCCCCGTAACGGGTCAGAAGATTCAAAGCAGGCGGTTCTGCCACTGGGTCGATCACGGCCGTTTGCAACAGCTCCGCCTCGGCCTCGGCAATCTGGCGGGCGGGCAGGGACAGGGACAGGCGGAACACCTCGGCCGGGCGGGCACCGCGGCGTGTTGCCTCTGTTTCTGCATCAAGCAGGCGGCGGGGCGAAGCAAGACCGTGCTGCGCCAGACAGCGGCCCAAGGCCGACAAATCCCGCGAGGGCAAAGCGATAGCGTCCGTCAAACGTGTCAGCGGTGGTGCCACCGAAATTGTCCCTGTCCCTTTGTCCCGACTTTGCGCGGGTAAAGTTTAAGGCGTGGTTAATTTCGGGACGACCGGACCTGTAAACCGGGTGGTTGCGTGATCAGGCGGCGCGGGCGGCCATGGCTGCGGCAAACCGTTCGAACAGATAATAGCTGTCCTGCGGGCCGGGGCTCGCCTCGGGGTGATATTGCACGCTGAACACGGGGCGGTCGGCCATACGAATCCCGCAGTTGGATCCGTCAAACAGGCTCACATGGGTTTCCTTTACGCCGTCGGGCAGGGTCTGGCTGTCTACCGTAAAGCCGTGGTTCATCGAGGTGATCTCGACCTTGCCAGTCTCCATGTCCTTGACCGGGTGGTTGGCCCCGTGGTGGCCGTGGTTCATTTTGATCGTCTTGGCCCCAAGGGCGAGCGCGAGCATCTGATGCCCCAGACAAATTCCGAACAGCGGCAAGTCGGTCCGGTCCAGCACGCCCCGGATCATGGGCACGGCATAGGCCCCCGTCGCCGCCGGATCGCCCGGGCCATTGGACAGGAACACGCCATCGGGGTTTTGCGCCAGCACATCTTCGGTCGTGGCGGTGGCGGGCAGGACGGTCACGTCACATCCGGCGCTGGCCAGGCAGCGCAGGATGTTGCGCTTGGCCCCGTAATCGACGGCGACGACCTTGAATTTCGGATGAGTCTGCGGAGTGTATCCTTGCGGCCAGGCCCAGCGCATTTCGTTCCAGCGGTAGGATTGGGCGCAGGTGACATCCTTGGCCAGATCGAGGCCGACCAGCCCGCGGAACCCGCGGGCGGCCGCGACCAGCGCGTCGATGTCAAAGTTGCCCGCCGGATCGTGGGCAAGGGCGACATGGGGCGCACCCTGCTGCCGGATCGCCCGTGTCAGCCGGCGCGTGTCGAGTCCGCCGATGCCGATGCGCCCCTTTGCAGACAGCCAGCTTGTCAGATCTTGCGTCGCCCGCCAGTTGGACGGCTCGGTCGGGTCCCATTTCACGACCATCCCGGCGGCCACCGGATCGGCGGTTTCGTCATCCTCGGGGGTTGTGCCGGTGTTGCCGATATGGGGGAACGTAAAGGTCACCACCTGCCCGGCGTAGGAAGGGTCGGTCATGATTTCCTGATAGCCCGTCATGGCGGTGTTGAAGCAGAGTTCCGCCGTGGTCTGCCCGGTCGCGCCGAACCCCTTGCCAAAGAACAGGGTGCCGTCGGCCAAGGCGAGGCAGGCAGTCGGTTTGTCCTGGGTGTGGTGCGGCATGGCGGCTCTCCCATGAAGGTTGGCGGCGGCAAATTGATCCGGTCCTAAGAGGTCTGGCAGATGGGGTCAAGGCCGGACCCGGTTGATTGCCCGACGGGGGAGAGGTAAGAGAGGCCCGGGCCCTGTCGGCCCGCAACTGGGGACTGAGACATGGACATGCGAGACCGGATGAGTGCCGCCCTCAAGGACGCGATGCGGGCCAAGGAGGCGGACCGTCTGTCCACCCTGCGACTCATCAACGCCGCCATCAAGGACCGCGAAATCGCCGCCCGCAGCGAAGGTGAGGCCCCGGCTGTGGGGGATGATGTGGTTCTTGGGATTCTGGGAAAGATGGTCAAGCAACGCCAGGAATCGGCCCGCGCCTACGAAGAGGGTGGCCGTCTGGAACTGGCGGAAAAGGAACTGGCCGAAATCAAGGTGATCGAGGAATTCTTGCCCCGCCAACTGGATGAGAACGAGACGGCCGCCGCCGTGGAGGCCGCCATCGCCGAGGTCGAGGCGACGTCGATCCGGGACATGGGCAAGGTCATGGCGGCGCTCAAGGCACGCTATACCGGCCAGATGGATTTTGGTGCTGTCGGGCCGATGGTGAAGGCAAAGCTGGGCTGATTTCGGGACCCGGCGGATTGCGTTCAAACGTGAACGGTTTCCAACGCACTGATTGGAAGAGATAATCTCAAATAAGGGAGTCGGGTTGCTTTATAGGGCTGGCCCGTTTGACGGGGGTTTATTATATGCACTTTCATCTATATACATATAATGCTATATTCGAGTCGAAAGGAGTGCCCCATGCAACTTGACCTGACATTCGCAGCCCTGAGCGATCCGACCCGCCGCGCCATCCTCGCCCGATTGGCGCAGGGGGAGGCGACGGTGACCGACCTGGCCCTGCCGCATAATCTGAGCCAGCCCACCATTTCGCGCCACCTCAAGGTGCTCGAACGCGCGGGGCTGGTCGAAACGCTGCGCTCGGCGCAGACACGGCCGCGGCGCCTGGCCCCGGATGGGCTAAAGATCGTGGATCAATGGATTGCGCCGTTCCGCCAGCAATGGAACGCGCGGCTGGACCGGCTGGAGGCCCTTGTCACCGAAACTGACGGGACGGAGACGAAATGATGCGGTTCGATGATTTCGAGATCGACCGGGACGCCAACGCGGTGATCCTGCGCCGCCGGATGCGCGCCACGCCCGAACGGCTCTACGCCGCCTGGACCCGGCCCGAGCAGATCGCGCTGTGGTGGGATCCGACGGGCACGCCCCTTGCCGAATGCAGCATCGACTTGCGGGTCGGGGGGCTGTTGCGGCTGGTGGGGCAGGGGCAGCATGCCTTTGAGGGGCGATATACCGAGCTCGATCCTCCGTACAGGCTGTGTTTCGACGCGATGGGTGCGGCCGGGTCGGTGGACCTGTCGCCGGTAGAGGGGCAGACCGAGATGACTGTGGTTCTGCAATGCGCGTCAGCCGAGCATCTGGCGCAGTTCGTCCAGATGGGGGTGGCCGAGGGTACATCGCGGACGCTGGATAACCTGGTGGCTTTTGCCATGGATGCCGTCGACGCAGGCTAGACCCGGTCCTGGGAACCGGTCGCGGTGACTGCGGGTTCTCTCAAGGTCAACCACCGGAGGATCATGCGATGAAAGCCCAATCCAAATCCCAGCAGCGGGCGGCGGGTGCCGCCCTGTCTGCCAAGCGCGGCGAGACAAAGGTCAAGGACCTGCAGGGCGCATCCAGGCAGATGTACGAGGACATGACCGAAGCAGAGTTGGAAGACATGGCCGCGACCAAGTTGGATGGTCTGCCGGAACACAAGGGGTGAAGACCGTAGGGTGGGTCCAGACCCCCCTTAGCGGCCTTCAAGCCCCCGCAGACGCGTGCGCAGGTCATGGTCGAGTGCTTGGCGTTCTTCGACCGTGAGGAAGGCGCCCAGTTCCACTTCGCGCCCCGCCCCGCGCAGGGTCAGGTAGTGTTCGATCTGTCCCGCCTTTGGGTGGAGCGTGATCTGGACCCAATGGGGGTTTGCCTCCCATTCCTGTTTCGGCCCATGTGGGTTGTAGCGTACCAGATGGATGCGGTCGGGCCAGAGCCGCAACTCTTCCAATGTCGATCCGTCCTTGTAACTGCGTTGCAGCGCCCACCAGACACCGCCCACCGTCACCATGAGAAAGGGCAGGATCCCCCAGAGCACGGCTGACCCGATGACCGCCAGCAGCGGCACCGCGATCAGCCCCGCCGTGATCCCGATGAACCAGACGAACCCTTTTTTCGGCAGGGACCGATAGGGCCACAGATGCAGTTCGGCCACCGGCGCTGTCGCATCGGCCAGTTGGGCGGCGGGGGTGATCCATTCGTAGGGCATGGAGCGGACGCTAGCAGTGATTGTGGCGGTGGAAAACTGCGATGAAGCGTCGCGTCAGCGCCGGGGATGCAGCCAGCCGCGCAGGACTGAAGCGATCGTCAGAGCCAGAAGGGCCGTAATGGCCGCAGCGGACAGCCCGGCGGCCCCCATGTTGAGCCGGTTCACCAGCCTGAACCAGTCTTCGTAGTCGGTGTAGCGCTGTGGCGGCCTGAGAAGCCCGGGCAGGGTCAGCCCGGCCAGGACGGCCAGCGACCAGACCCAGATCAGCCCTTTGGTCAGACGTGGCCAGATCATCCGCCCCGCCCATGTCTGGAGCCAGATCAGCCCGGTGGCGATCAGAAAGATGACCCCCACCCCCGCCAGATACGTTGCCTGTCCCGAAACGTAATAGGTCGCCTGTCCGTTCGACACGGTCGAAATCGGGTCGTTCAGGATCAGAGCAAGACGCAGTCCTGCCGCCACCATCCAGCCCAGGCTGATCCCCAGAAGAAGCATGGCGGTGGAGGCGCGTCGGAGTGTCATGGCAAGGCCGCCGAGGACAGGGGGCAGGGCGATGGTGAGCGCTTCGATCATGGCTGTTTTTCCAAGTCAAAGGCCCCCGGTTCATCACCGGGGGCCTTGAGGTAGGTCAGTTGGTCACGGCCTTAGTGCGCGTGCTGCTTGTCCCAATCGCTCTGCTTGGGGAGCGTTTCGAACGTGTGTTCGGGCGGGGGCGAAGGCAGGGTCCATTCCAGCGTGTCCGCCCATTCGTTCCACGGGTTGGCCAGATTGGTCCGCTTGGCAAACAGCAGCGTCCAGAACAGGACCACGATAAAGAATACGAACGAGGCGAACGAAATGAACGCGCCGATCGACGAGAGGTGGTTCCAGTAGGCGAACGCCTCGGGGTAGTCGATGTAGCGGCGCGGCATCCCCTGACGGCCCAGGAAGTGCTGCGGGAAGAAGGTGATGTTCGCACCGATGAACATCGCCCAGAAGTGGATCTTGCCCGCCCATTCCGGCAGCATCGCGCCGGTGAATTTGGGGAAGTAGAAGTAGATCCCCGCAAAGATGGCGAACACGGCCCCCAGCGACATCACGTAGTGGAAGTGGGCGATCACATAGTAGGTGTCGTGGTAGGCGCGGTCGACCCCGGCCTGGCTGAGCACGATCCCTGTCACGCCACCGACGGTGAACATGAACAGAAAGCCGAAGGCCCAGAGCATGGGTGTCTTGAACTCGACCGAACCGCCCCACATCGTTGCGATCCAACTGAAGATCTTGACCCCGGTTGGCACCGCGATGACCATGGTCGCCAGCATGAAATAGGACTGCTGGGTCAACGACATGCCGACCGTGTACATGTGGTGCGCCCAGACGACGAAGCCCAGCACACCGATCGCCACCATCGCATAGACCATCGGCAGATAGCCAAAGATCGGCTTTTTCGAGAACGTCGCGATGACGTGAGAGATGATCCCGAAGCCGGGGATGATGATGATGTACACTTCCGGGTGGCCAAAGAACCACAGGATGTGTTGGTAGAGGATCGGGTCGCCGCCGCCTTCGGGTTGGAAGAAGGTGGTGCCAAAGTTCCGGTCCATGAGCAGCATGGTGATCGCCCCCGCCAGAACCGGCAGCGCCAGCAGGATGAGCCACGCGGTCACAAAGATCGACCATGCGAACAACGG
Organism: Marivivens sp.; assembly: GCA_024642115.1. GTDB lineage: Bacteria > Pseudomonadota > Alphaproteobacteria > Rhodobacterales > Rhodobacteraceae > JAHEBU01. Next base: position 210,657 of record JAHEBU010000007.1, read on the forward strand.
GACCTTGTGCAGGGTCATCCCCGGCGTCCGCATGTTCAGGAAGGTGGTGATCATGTTGATAGCACCCAGGATCGACGAAGCACCCGACAGGTGCACCGCGAAAATGGCGAGGTCCATCGACATGCCAGCCTCGCCCGTGGACAAGGGTGGGTAGAGAACCCAGCCCACGCCCGACCCAAGCCCGCCTTCGCCACCGGGCGAAAACATCGACGCGATGCCGAGCGAGGTGCCTGCCACGTAAAGCCAGTAGCTGAGGTTATTCATCCGGGGGAAGGCCATGTCCGGCGCGCCGATTTGCAGCGGCATCAGGTAGTTGCCGAAGCCGCCGAACAGTGCCGGGATGACCACGAAGAACATCATGAGCACGCCGTGATAGGTGATCAGCACGTTCCACAGGTGTCCGTTGGGCGTACATTCGCGGGACGCGTCCGCAATCAGGCGGGCGCCTTCCATGCACATGTACTGAACGCCGGGGTTCATCAGTTCCATCCGCATGTAAACGGTGAACAGAACCGACACGAACCCGACGGCCCCACCTGTGAACAGGTAGAGGATACCGATATCCTTGTGGTTGGTGGACATGAACCAGCGGGTGAAAAAGCCCCGCTTGTCTTCGTGGTGGTCATGGCCGTGGATGGCGGCGTCTGCCATGTGGCTCTCCCTCTTGGCTACAGATTGCGGAGGTCGAGTCAGGGACACGCCTCCGGCTTTGTTCCGCTTCTAGTGGGTCGGGTGCCGGGGGGCAATATTCGAGTGGCCGGAAGGTCTGAGTAATTTTGGCGCAGGGGCCGCAGGGCCGCCCCCCGATCAAAGCAACAGATCGCTGGCGGTCATGCCGGTGACCTGGGTCACGCAAATTTCGTAGTCGCGAACGCCGTCGCCGTTGATGTCCATGCGCAACAATGTGGTCGTGCCGATCTCTGTCGCCCAGACCGAATAGGCCGCAGCCACGCCACCCGCGCTGAAGCTTAGCGCCTGCTGACCTGCAAGATTAATATTGGCGTCGATAGCGGTCAAATCGATGAGGTCTACGCCGACGGTGAAATCGGCAACGATGTCGCGCGTCGTCAGGACTCCGCAATCCTCTGCCGACGAAAAGACGAAAACGTCCGTCGCGTCGTCAACGCCGCCGAACAATCTGTCCTGACCCGCGCCACCGTTGAGGGTGTCCGAACCGGTACTGCCAACGATGGTGTTGCTGAGTTCGTTTCCGACCAGGGTCAGCCCTGCGACACTGGCACGAATATACTCGACCGCGACTCCGGCTCCGAGAACATAGTTGGCCGACGCCAGGATCGTGTCGCTTCCGCCGGTCGCCGTCTCGACAATGTCGTCGACCGACGACTCGATGATGTAGCGGTCGTTTCCATCACCGCCGACAAAGGTATCGTGGCCAAGACTGCCAAAAAATGTGTTGTCCTGAGAATTGCCGGTAAGGGTCAGCCCCTTGTAGCCAATTCCCCGGATGCTTTCGACGTTCACATCCTCGCCAATCGCATAGTTCACGCGGGCCACGATGATATCGCGTCCCTCATCTGCGGCCTCGATCACGACATCGTTCGCGGTAAAGATCGTGTACCTGTCGTTTCCCAGCCCGCCTTCCATGATATCGACACCGCCGACGTCGGAAAGTGTGACATCGGTCAGTCCGGTCGCGCCTTGGTTGATGAGGTTTGGGTGTCCGGCAATCTGACTGACGAGCGTCCCCGAACCGTTGCCTGACCAATACTGCACCAGTCCGGAGGTGGTCGGACTGATCGACGACCACGCATTGTCCCAGATCGTTTCGGCGTCGAGTGCGTGGTCAAAGATCCGGATATCGCCAACCCCGGCATCGTCGTCCAGAACGATCGTGCCCGTGGTGCTGAGGCCCCGGGTTCCCGGAGCGAAATCGGTGCTGAAACTTTCGTTTCCATCAATATAAACAACCAGATGGCCGGATGCGTCGTCGTAGGTGATCGACAGTCGGTGCGCCTCTCCGTCGAACAGGCCGCTGCCAATGGCATCGAACCTCCAGTCGTCGACGCTGGCCCCGTTGAACTTCAGTCCTGCGCTGCCGTCATTGTAGCGGTAGATGCTGAAATTGCCGAAATCCAGCGAATAGTGCTGATCGACCAGAGCCGTCTGTTGCCATATCAGTTCAAGAGTGAAGGACTGGTTGGGAAACAGCTGCGCCCCTGTCAGTCGCACCGAGGCGCCGTTGCTGAAATCCGTTGTCACAAGATGGAATACCTCGGGCTGCGTCTGAACGCCGACGGCCCCGCCATACAATAGGTCCGCTCCCGCTCCGCCAAAAAGGTGGTCGCCGCCCGCGCCGCCATAAAGCCGGTCGTTCCCGTTTCCGCCAAACAGGGTATCGGCCCCATCGCCGCCATAAAGGAAGTTCTGCACGGCGTTGCCGGTTATCGTGTCCGCACCGCGCCCGCCGACCGCATGTTCGATGGTCGCCCCATAGGCGATGGAGACGTTTTCGATCTGCCCGCCGATGTCCGAAAACGTGCCCGCGTTCAGGTCGATCCGTTGCGAGGCCGCGAACCGGGACGCATCCAGCGTGTCGATCCCGCCTGCGTCCCAGATCGTCAGGTTCGGCGATGTGTTGATGGTGAAATCAAAAATCGGTCCGGTGTTGCTGTTGAATCCATAGGTGCTGTTGCCGGTCCGGGTCGTCATGTTCGCCCCGTAGATCGTTTGCAGTGCCATGATGTCATAGAGCATAGGCGTATCGTATCCGCCGCCGGTGGCACCGGTTTCGCTGCCGTCGAAATAGCTCATGATCGTGTACTGGTTGGAGTCCTGGATGAACTGGGCGCTGTTGCCATAGGTGATCGACAGGCCGACGCCCGCGTTGTAGTCGCCGGGGTGCGACAGCCCAAGGTTGTGTCCGAATTCATGCATGAACGCCCCCCAGATCCAGGATCCGGGCAGAATGTCGCTCTGAACAGGGGTGCCGTTGTACCACATATCCCCTGCCTGAGCAGACGCAGCGGTGCTGCCGGGATAGTAGCCAAAGGCGCCTGCGCCGTCGTTGGCCTCATAGTTGGCCATCAGCATGGTGGCGTTGTTGGTGTAGCCGCCGGGGTTTACTTCGGTAAAGGTGACGTTGATGTATTCCGAGTAAAGCGCCAGAATCTCGCGGGCTGCGGCCATTTCCTGTGCGCTGAAGCGGCTGAAATTGGGCTCTTGTCCCGGATCGGTCGACCGAAACCCGAAGGTCACTGTCGCCCCGGTGCCGTGTGTCGCGCTCCAGCTGTAGTTGGTGTCGATAACCCCACCGATCATCAGTGGATCGAAATCGGCTCTCGTCCCCAGTGTGGCCGACAGGCCGTAGGTACCGGTGCTGGTCCCATAGCCCGACACGTCCAGAAAATAGGTGCCAGTTGCCGTGGCCGTGTAGGTCAGGATCGAGTTGCGGTTGGGAAGCCCGTCGTCGTTGAACGCGAGAATGCTGGTCCCGTTTGTCCCGATCAGGTTCAAGTAGGGGTCGTTCAGAAGCCCGGTGCCAATCCCGACGGCGGCAAAGGTGTAAGTCTGCCCGGCTACGAGATTGACCCGATACCAGTCATGGTCGCTGCCACCGCTGATTGTGCCATGCAGGGTCCCGTCCATCGCAATGGTTGTGGTCGTTGCGGACGAGCCGGGGGTATCGGCCACGGGATTGATCGGCAGGGGCATCAGGCGTCTCCGTCAGTCACAATTTACAGGTGTGCGTCCGCTTTGGTCAACAACGGGCATGACACATCAACCCAAAGTGTCGAAAAACCGCGTGACGTAAATGTGGCCCCAAGCGGACTCTCAACGGGCGATCTGCGCCATTCAGGAAACAGTCTGTTCACAGATATCGCTGCGCGCGGTCATGGCCCCGTCAAAGGTCCTGCGCAGGGCAACATCCACGTCAGCCATGCTGACGGGCAGTCCCAGATCGACGAGGCTGGTGACGCCGTGGTCTTTGATGCCGCAGGGAACGATGCCGTCAAAGTGGCTCAGGTCGGGGTCGATGTTGATCGAGAGCCCGTGAAAGCTGATCCATTTGCGCAGACGGATCCCAAGTGCGGCGATCTTGTCCTCGCGCAGTGTGCCGTCGGGGGCTGCGCCCTTGTCCGGCCGTTCGACCCAGACACCCACCCGGCCGGGCCGGATCAGGCCGGTGACATTGAATTCGGCCAGTGCGGCGATGATCCAGCGTTCCAGATCGCGCACGAAGCATCGCACATCCCGTCCGCGCGCGCCTACGTCCAGCATGACATAGGCGACCCGCTGCCCCGGCCCGTGATAGGTGTATTGCCCCCCGCGTTTGGAGATGTGCACCGGAAAGCGGTCAGGGTCGGTCAGGTCTGCGGCCTTGGCGCTGGTCCCGGCGGTGTAGAGGGGGGGATGTTCGACCAGCCAGATACATTCGTCTGCCGTGCCTGCCGCGATGGCCTCGGCCCGTGCCTCCATAAAGGCCACGGCGTCGTCATAGCCCGTCAGCCCGTCCGTGGTGATCCACTCGACCATCGCCCGCTCTCCTTGAACCGCACCACTTGTGGGGCTTTGGCGGACTGTTGTCAAAACCCAACCTTTTCCTCTTGGCATCGGTTGGAGGCTGAATTATACGCCGCCCAGCCTACCAGGCATGATTTGCGGTCGTGGCGGAATTGGTAGACGCGCAGCGTTGAGGTCGCTGTTCCTTAACCGGAGTGGAGGTTCGATTCCTCTCGACCGCACCAGATCAGACTGTGCTGATCGCCCCTTTCATCCGTAAAATTCGAAGCGTTTGCAGCGGGCAGATTAGGCAACGCTTTACCCTCGTCATGCTTTCACGTTCTCAAACCGCCCCTGCCGTCCCGCTGGACGATCAGGCCCCTGCGGCACGAGGATCAGCATGGCGACGTTCAACGGCACATCCGGCAACGACACGCAATCGGGCGGGTTCGGCAGCGACACGTTTTATGGCGGCGCTGGGAACGATACGATTTCTGGGAACGACGGAAACGATGTGGGCTGGGGCGGGACCGGCAACGACACCCTTTATGGTGGCAATGGCAATGACGCCATGGCCGGGGATGCGGGCAACGACACGGTTTACGGGGATGCCGGCAGCGATACGGTTGTCGGCGGACAAGGTAACGATTCCTTATATGGAGGCACCGAAAACGACGTCATTCTGGGCGATGGAAACCTGGTCATCCTCGCCAATCTGGCCTCGGGTCCAGCCAACACGCCCACAACACTGACAATCGTCAACACGGCCAACGGTCCGGTCGATCTGTATTATGTCGATGGTGGTGGGAACCCTGTCTATTACGCCACCATTGAGGCCGGGCAGACCTATGTGCAATCGACATTCACCGAATATAACTGGATCATGCGCGATCCGGCGTCCAACTATTTCGTGGACAGCATTCAGGGTGCGCCCAACCAGACGTTCACCTTTGGGCCGTCGATGGATGACAAGCTGTTTGGCGGCACCGGCGACGACACGATGTACGGCCAATACGGCAATGACACATTGTACGGAGAAGACGGAAACGACCACGTCTACGGGGGATATGGCAACGACAGCTTGTACGGCGGCCTTGGTAATGACACGCTGTATGGCGACGACGGTAATGACTGGCTGAGCGGGGACGCAGGTAACGACACCCTGTTTGGCGGCGCTGGTGACGACACGCTGGTCGGGAGCGCGGGCGCGGACAGCATGGACGGCGGAACCGGCATGGATTTCGTCGATTACAGCGCCTCGAGCGCGGGTGTCACGGTCAATCTGCAAACCGGGGCTGCAAGCGGGGGCGATGCGCAGGGCGATACCCTGGGCGGGGTCGACGGCATCATCGGGTCATCGTTCAACGACGTTCTGATCGGATCTGACTGGCAAGGCACCGGGCCGGGCGATACCTATACCACCATCATCTATGCGGGCGCAGGCAATGACAGCGTCTACGGCGGCGGGGGCAACGACACCCTGTACGGCGGCACCAACGACGACCTGATCTATGGCGGCGACGGCGACGACACCATCGGCAACTGGTCGATCGACGACAGCGGCAACGACACGATGTACGGCGGCAACGGCAATGATTCCATCATTGGCGGCGCAGGCAATGACACGGTTTTCGGCGACGCTGGCGATGACGTCCTGTCCGGCCAGACCGGCAATGACACCCTGTATGGCGGCGATGGGCAGGACAATTTCCTGATCACGGACGACCACAACGGCGACATCATCTTTGGTGGCGAGGGGGGCGTGGACAACGACGCCATCCTGTTCAGCAACTATTTGACCACTCAAGGTGTCAACGTCACCTTTACCGGGGCCGAGGCGGGAACCTATGCCTTTGTGGCCAGTGGGGCCGCGACAGGGACGTTTTCGCAGATCGAGGTGATCGCGGGCACCGAATACGGCGACCAGATCAACGCTGCGTCCGATACAAGTGCCGTGTCCATCTATGCTGGTGGCGGCAATGACACCGTCACGGGCGGCAGTTCCAACGACGTGTTGGTCGGAGATGCCGGCGATGACACCCTGTATGGCGGCGCAGGCAACGACTATCTGGAGGGTGGCAGCGGCAATGACACCCTGCGCGGCGGCCCGGGCGACGATATCCTGTACGGCGGCGCTGGCAACGATTACCTCGACACCGATCTGTTCGGCGCGGGGACGGTCTATGGCGGTGACGACGCCGACACCATCAACATCGGCGACAACCACGGCGCCGGGACGATTTTCGGCGGCGAAGGCGGGGTCGATCAGGACCGGCTTCAGTTCAACAATTACGGCGGCACCTCTGGCGTCAATCTTACCTTTACCGGCAACGAGGCGGGCACCTATAGCTTTGGCTCGGCCACCGGCACCTTTTCGCAGATAGAGACTATCGCCGGGTCTGCTTATAACGACACCATCAACGCGGCCGCCTCGGCCCTGTCGCAGACCCTGGATGCCGGAGCGGGCAACGATACCGTCACGGGCGGGTCGGGCAATGATACGCTGTACGGCGGCACCGGCGATGACACGCTGAGTGGTGGAGCCGGCACCGACACCCTTTTCGGCGGCAGTGGCAATGACGTGCTGTTTGGTGGGTCGGGCAACGACAGCATCGACGGCGGAACGGGCAACGACACGATCGCAGGCGGGGCGGGCGCCGACACGCTGACCGGCGGCGGCGGCACCGATACGCTGGACTATTCCACCGACACCACCGGGGTCGCGGTCAACCAGGGCACCAACACCGCCTCGGGCGGGGATGCGCAGGGTGATGTCATCTCTGGCTTTACCAACCTTGCGGGGGGCAGCGGCAACGACACTCTGACATTGTCGTCAACCAGCGGGACGCTGTTTGGCGGCGACGGGTCCGATGCCCTGGCAGGCGGGGCAGGCAACGACCTGATCTATGGTGGCACCGGCAACGATGGCATCAATGGTGATGCCGGGAACGACACAATCTATGGCGATGCCGGCAATGACATCATCCAGGGGGGTGCAGGTAACGACACGATCTATGGTGGCACCGGCAACGATTTGCTGTCCGGCGAAGCGGGCAACGACACGCTGTTCGGCGGCGACGATCGCGATACGTTCCTCATCCAGTCCGGATTTGGCACCGATACCGTTGCGGGCGGCGAAGGGGGCTCTGATTTTGACACCCTGAACGCGAGCTTTCTGTCTACTGCGACGACAGTCACCTATTCTGCGACCGAGGCCGGAACCCTGACCAACGGGGCCGACAGCGTTACGTTCACGGAAATCGAACAGGTCACGACCGGATCGGGCAACGACACGATCAACGCCAGTGCAGCGACCGGCGGGATCGCCGCGGATGCAGGCGCCGGGGACGACACCCTGACAGGCGGGTCAGGCGATGACACACTGACCGCCGGGTCCGGCAACGACACGGTCTATGGTGGGGTCGGAAACGACACGCTGTTCGGTGGGCTGGGCGATGACAGGCTCTTTGGCGGGGCGGGCAACGACAGCATCGACGGCGGTACCGGCAACGATACGATCAGTGGTGGGGCAGGTGCGGATACGCTGACAGGTGGCGGTGGCATCGACACCCTGGACTATTCGACCAGTTCCAGCGGCGTGATCGTCAATCTGGCCGCCAATACAGCCTCGGGTGGGGATGCGCAGGGCGATGTCATTTCCGGTTTCACCAACGTCACCGGCAGCGCCTACAACGACACCCTAACGCTGTCGAACAACGGCGGCACAGCGTTTGGCGGGGCCGGAAACGACGGCATCAACGGCGGGTCGGGCAATGACCTCATCTATGGCGGTGACGGCAGCGATGCCGTTGTCGCGGGGGCTGGCAACGACACGGTCTATGGTGACCTTGGCAATGACCTCTTGCTGGGCGGCCTTGGCAACGACACGATCTACGGCGGGGCCGGCTTCGACACGATCTATGGCGATGGCGGCAACGACCTGCTGTATGGCGGCGACGACAGCGACCGGTTCGTTCTTTACACCGCGTCGGGGACCGACACGATCGTGGGGGGCGAAGGTGGGTCCGACTATGACCTGATCGACGCCACAGGCCTAGGGTCCACCAACGTTACCTACACCGGCAACGAGGCCGGGACAATCACGAGCGGGTCCGACACGGCCACGTTCTCTGAAATCGAACAGATCCTGACCGGGTCGGGCAACGACACGATCAATGCCGCCGCTGACAGTTGGGGCGTCAGCGTCGATGCGGGCGCTGGCAACGACACCATCATCGGCGGGTCAGGCAATGACACGCTGTCAGGTGGAACCGGCAACGACAAGTTGACCGGCGGGGCTGGGGCCGACGTCCTTTATGGGGGGGACGGGGCCGATACATTCTATGCCGGGTCGGGGGCTGGCAACGATGTCATTTTCGGCGGCGAAGGGGGCATCGACAATGACACACTTGTCGTCCAGCGGGGTTCGATTGTTACCTATGGCGGCGGGAACAACGAGGCGGGCACAATCGCGCTTGCCTCGGGCGGGACAGTCACGTTTTCCCAAATCGAAAACATCAATTTCGAGGGGGTCATCGACGGCACGTCGGGCGATGACGTCATGGGATCGAGCTTTGTCGATCCGCAGGCCGATTCCATCGACGGCGCTGATGGCAATGATGATCTAATCTACGGCTATGGCGGCAACGACAGCATCGACAGCGGCGCTGGCAACAACGAGGTTTACGGCGGCGACGGCAACGACACGCTGAGTTCGGGCGATGGCAATGACACGCTGTCGGGCGATGCGGGCAATGACAACCTGTACAGCGGCCTGGGCAACGACACCCTATATGGCGGGGACGGCGACGATACGCTTGACGGTGGGGGTGGTAACGACACGCTATATGGGGGGCTGGGCGCAGACAGCCTGTCCGGCGGGGCCGGACTCGACACGGTCTATGGCGGCGATGGCAACGACGATGTCAGCGCCGGTGCAGATAGCGACACGGTCTATGGTGGGACGGGTGATGACACCCTGCGCGGCGATGCTGGCGACGATTCCCTGTTGGGCGACGCAGGCAATGACACGCTCTACGGCGGGGCCAATAACGATAGTCTGGACGGAGGCGCGGACAGCGACATCCTGTATGGCGGGGCCGGCGACGACGTTCTGGACGGGAACACCGGCGATGACACGCTGTATGGCGGCACCGGCAACGACACGATGTTTGGCGGCGACGGCAACGACACCATAAATGCCACGGGCGGCAACGATACGGCATACGGCGGGGCCGGGGACGATACATTCTATGCCGCGACCGAGGCGGTCACGTTTTACGGCGACGCTGGCAATGATACGCTGAACGGGTCCAGCGCAGGCGATACTCTGGACGGCGGGGCAGGCAACGATACCCTGCTGGGCGGCAGCGGCAACGACACCCTGATCGGCGGCACCGGTGACGACAGCCTGAATGGCGGGGCTGGCGACGACACGTTTGTTCTGAACGGCGCCTTTGGCACCGACACGATCGAGGGCGGCGAAACCGCCGAGACTGCGGGCGACCGTATTGATGCCAGCCAGATGTCGGCGGGCATGACCCTTACCTATTCCGGGGCCGAGGCAGGCACGCTGGGCGATGGCAGTTCGACGGCCACGTTTTCAGAGATCGAACAGGTCGATCTGGGCGGCGGAAACGACACCGTTTACGGCGGGGCCGGGGATGACAGGGTCAGTACGGCTGGGGGCGATGATACTCTATACGGTGGGGCAGGCGACGACAGTTTCAGCGCGGGGTCTGGTAATGACCTGATCTATGGCGGCGATGGCAACGATATCCTGATCGCGGGCGGGGATGACGACACCGTCTATGGCGATGCGGGCAACGACAGCATCGATGGCGTTCAGGGCAATGACATCCTTTATGGCGGGGCGGGTGATGACACTGTCCTTGGTGGGGATGGCAATGACACCCTGTATGGCGGCACCGGCGCCGATACGCTGGTCGGCGGAAACGACGACGACAGCATTCAGGGGGGCGACGGCGCCGACAGCATCGACGGCGGATCGGGCAACGATACGCTGGCGGGCGGTGCGGGCGACGACACCCTGTCAGGCGGCTCTGGCAACGACACGTTCGTTCTGGAAACCGGCGGCGGGTCGGATGTTGTCACCGATTTCAGTCTGACGGACAGTAACGGCGACGGTCGCTTTGACGATCAGATCGACGTGGGCGATCTGGTGGATGGTGAGGGCAATCCTGTCAACGCCTGGGACGTGGTCGTCACCGATGACGGGTCGGGCAATGCAAAGCTGACCTTTCCCAGTGGTGAGACGCTGGTGTTGCAGGGCGTGAGCCCCGCCCAGATGTCGACCGCGCCGCAATTATATGCGGCAGGCATCCCCTGCTTTACCACCGGCACGCCGATACTGACCCCTGCGGGCGACATCCCGATCGAGCGGTTGCGGGTCGGCGATCTGGTCTGCACGCGCGACAACGGTCCGCAGCCTGTCCGCTGGGTCGGCATGCGCAGGTTGGACCGGGCGGCGCTGCGGGCCAATCCTGATCTTATGCCGGTCCGGTTTGCCGCCGGTGTTGCGGGTAATGCCGCGCCGTTGCTTGTCTCGCCCCAGCACGCGATGCTGTGGCGAGACCCAGACCGGGGCGGGGAGGAGCGTTTGGTGCGGGCGACCCATCTGGCACGCCTGCCGGGCGGCGCGATCCGGCTGGCACGCGGTGTGCCGTCGGTCACGTATGTCCATGTGGTGTTTGACGCACACCAGATCGTCTTTGCCGGTGGAATCGCCTCTGAGAGTTTCTATCCCGGACCATGGGGATTGCGGACACTGGACCCGGCCAGCCTGCTTGAACTGGTCCGGCTGTTCCCCGATCTGGGCTCGCATGGCGTGGACCGGGCCTATGGGTCCACGGCCCGAGGGGTTGCCCGATTCCGCGACCTTCCGGACCATGAAAGGGCGATCTCTTTGGCCGGTCGCTGAACTGAAACAGGGCAAATGGCGAAACTTCTGCCTGCGAATAGAGCCTTTTGCGGGCGGAGTGGCCCGGATTTCCGGCAGCCGCCTGTTTCTTGACCAAAGCCTGTTGCATGTCGGCCCGGGGGTTGCTTTAGTCCATGCCTGACAAGTGCGGAACAATCCGCCATGACGACAGGGAGCTTTGGTTTGGCCCAGATCGGCGCGGACTCCGCGTTCGTGGAATTCGAACGTGTGCAGAAGAGCTATGACGGAGAGACGCTGGTCGTAAAAGACCTCAACCTGTCCATGCCAAAGGGCGAATTCCTGACCATGCTGGGTCCGTCCGGATCGGGCAAGACGACCTGCCTGATGATGCTCGCCGGGTTCGAGACGGCCACCCATGGCCAGATCAAGCTGGATGGGAAAAACATCAACAATATTCCGCCGCACAAGCGCGGGATTGGCATGGTATTCCAGAATTACGCGCTGTTTCCCCATATGAGCGTTGCCGAAAACCTGTCCTTTCCTCTTGAGGTTCGCAAGATCGGCAAGTCCGAGCGTGAACAGAAGGTCAAGCGGGCGCTGGACATGGTGCAGATGGGCGCCTTTGGCGGCCGCCGCCCGGCCCAGTTATCTGGTGGCCAGCAGCAGCGAATCGCACTGGCTCGCGCGCTTGTGTTCGAGCCGGAACTGGTCCTGATGGACGAACCACTGGGTGCGCTGGACAAGCAACTGCGCGAAACCTTGCAGTTCGAGATCACCAAGCTGGCCCATGATCTGGGCATCACCGTGGTTTATGTGACCCACGACCAGACCGAGGCGCTGACCATGTCTGACCGGGTTGCGGTGTTCGAGAATGGCCGGATCCAGCAGCTGGCCACTCCGGACGAATTGTACGAACGTCCCGTCAACAGTTTTGTGGCCCAGTTCATTGGCGAAAACAACACGATGGACGGTGTAGTGACCGCGATCCGCGGTGATATCTGCACGGTCAAGCTGGCAAATGGCGACATGATCGATGCCAAGCCTGTCAATGTCTCGGCTGTTGGTGACCGCACCAAGGTGTCGATCCGCCCCGAACGGGTGGAAATCGACAAGGGCCGCCTGAGCCCGGACGCCCATACGCTCAAGGCCGAGGTTCTGGAGTTCATCTACATGGGCGACATTTTCCGCACCCGCCTGCGGGTCGCCGGGAACGACAATTTCGTCATCAAGACACGCAACGCCCCCGATCAGGTCCGCCTGACGCCGGGCACCCAGATTGATATCGGGTGGTTGCCAGAAGATTGCCGGGCGCTCGACGCCAACTGAGATCTGGCAGGGCCGGTTCTGCCCGGCGGCCCGCCAAGCCAAGAAACGATCAAACCAACGTGGAGACACTAATGAAACTGAAACATATGCTTGGGGCCATGACCCTGGCCGCTGCCCCGCTGATGGCGGGCATGGCCAGCGCGCAGGACCTGCCCGCCTGCGAAAACTGTTCCGATTCGATGACGATCATGTCCTGGGGCGGCGCCTATCAGGCGTCCCAGATCGCCGCTTATTCGGACCCCTACAAAGCGCTGACTGGGATTTCGGTCGTCTATGACGAAAGCTCGAACGAAGCGATTGCCAAAATGCGTGCCGCCCAGGAAGCGGGCAACAGCCCATACGACCTGGTCGATGTGGAAGGCCCCGACAGCCAGCGCGCCTGTGACGAAGGTCTGGCCGCCGAGATCGACATTGACGCCACCTTGGCGCCTGGCGCCGATGGATCGACCCCGACCGCCGACTTTGGCCCCAGCCACATCAACGACTGCTTTGTCCCGCAGATCGTGTTCTCGACCACCTTCGGTTATCGGACCGATGTGGCCGAATGGAATGGCGCTGTGCCCACCAGCCTGTGCGACATCTTTGATCTGGAAAAGTTCCCCGGTAAGCGGTCGCTGGAAAAGCGCCCCAAGAAGAACCTTGAATGGGCGCTGATCTGTGATGGCGTGGCCAAAGAGGACCTCTACACCGTCCTGTCGTCTGATGGCGGCGTCGAGCGGGCCTTGGCCAAGCTTGATACCATCAAAGACAACGTTGTCTGGTGGTCGGCCGGTGCGGAAACGCCCCAGCTTCTTGCCGATGGCGAAGTCGTCATGGGATCGACCTACAACGGTCGTCTGTTCAGCGTGATCGTCGAGCAGAAGCAGCCCGTTGCGATGCTTTGGGACTGGCAGGTTTTCGACTTTGACGGATGGGTCGTTCCCACCGGTCTGGACGAAGCCCGCATGAACCGCGTCATGCATTTCCTGAACTTTGCCACCGACACACAGCGGCTGGCCGATCAGGCGAAATACATCAGCTATGGTCCGGCCCGTGCGTCGTCCCAACCGCTTGTGGGGCAGCATGCCACACTGGGTGTCGATATGGCCCAGTTCATGCCGACCAACCCGGCCAACCAGACCAACTTCCTGGTGAACAACATCGAATGGTGGGCTGACCACTCGGACGAGGTTGATGCCAAGTTCCAGAACTGGCTGGCCCAGTAACCGAACCAATCGCGGGGGCCTTGCGTGGCCCCCGCACCCCTTGGAAGGACGGACCCATGACCGCAGACATCGCCCCAACCGGCCCGATGATCGCCGCCGACGGTCGCCCGCTTCGGGCGAGCCTGAACCGGGCGCTGCGCCGTCAGAAGATCAGGGCGCTATTGCTGATTGCGCCGCTTCTTTTGTTCATCCTCATCAGTTTCATTGCCCCCATCGGCGACATGCTGTTCCGGTCGGTCGAAAACCAGATTGTTGCCGACACGCTCCCCCGCACGGTCAAGGCCTTGCGCAATTATGACCCCGAGGCGGGACAGCCGCCGTCCGAGGATCTGTTTGCCGCCTTCTATACCGACATGGTCATCGCGGAAGAATTCAAGCTGCACACCCGCCTTGGCACCCGTCTGAATTACGAAAACGGGGGCATGTCGTCGCTGTTTCGTGGCACGGGCCGCGATGTGGGCAAGTTTGCCACAGATATTTATGCCGATCAGTTCGACGCCGCCGATCCCGCCTTTGCCGATCCGGCTGCATGGGCCGGATGGATGGCCGATCCGGCGATCCGCGCCGCCCTGCCGCAGACCGCAGATGCCTATGACGGCTGGTCCCGCGTGCAGACCGAGGTCAAGAACCGTGATCCTGCCGCCCGAAAGCCCGACGATTTTGTCTACACAGCCCTATACCGCGATCTGATCGCCGGAGCCGCCCCACCCGGCCTGCCTGCGGTGGCAGTGACCGGATTTCAGTCCGTCAGCCTGACTGAACAATTCGCCGAATCCGACCAAGCCTGGCTCGACCCATCGACCTGGGCCACGATCAAGCAGTTCTCGGGCGCGTTCACCGATGGATATTTCCTGAACGCGGTGGACCTGATTAGCGGCCCGCAGGGCATCGAACAGCGTCCTGAAAGCGAGCGCATCTATATCACCCTGTTCAAGCGGACGATGATCCTGTCGCTGACCATTACCGCCACGACGATCCTGCTGGGCTATCCGGTGGCCTGGCTGATGGCGAATTTGCCGTCGCGGTCGGCCAATGTTCTCATGATCCTTGTGCTGCTGCCGTTCTGGACGTCCTTGTTGGTGCGCACCTCGGCGTGGAAGGTCCTGTTGCAGGATCAGGGAGTCATCAATGACTTGTTGGTCTGGTTGCATATCGTGGGGGATCAGAACCGGTTGTCCCTGATCCAGAACGCCACGGGGACGGTGATTGCCATGACACATATCCTGCTGCCATTCATGATCCTGCCGCTGTATTCCGTGATGAAGACGATCCCCCCCAGCTACCTGCGCGCCGCCAAATCGCTGGGCGCGACCAACTGGACCGCGTTCTGGCGCGTCTATTTCCCGCAGTCGGTGCCGGGGATCGGGGCGGGGTCGATCCTCGTGTTCATTCTGGCCATCGGGTATTACATCACGCCTGAATTGGTCGGCGGGACGCAAGGCGTATTCATCTCGAACCGGATCGCCTATCACATCTCGACCTCGCTGAACTGGGGTCTGGCGGCCGCGTTGGGGTCGATCCTGCTGGCGCTGGTTCTGCTGCTCTACTGGGTTTACGACCGCCTTGTGGGCATCGACAACGTCAAGTTGGGGGGCTGAGCCATGTCATCCTTGCCGCCCTATGCCACTGTCCCGCAGCGCATCTGGTTTTACGCGTTCCGGGTGATCTGCGGGCTGATCTTTTTCTTTCTGATCGCGCCCATTCTGGTCATCATCCCGCTGTCGTTCAACGCCGAGGATTTCTTTACCTTTACCCCCAAGATGCTGGCGCTGGACCCGTCGGGGTATAGCCTGAAACACTATCAGGATTTCTTTACCTCGCAGGACTGGCAGTTGGCCTTGCGCAATTCACTGAGCATTGCGCCCATTGCCACGCTGATTTCCGTATCGCTGGGCACACTGGCCGCCATCGGGCTGTCGCAAAGCCATGTGCCATTCCGTCGTGCGATCATGGCCATCCTGATTTCGCCGATGATCGTACCGCTGATCATTTCGGCGACGGGCATGTATTTCTTTTACTCAAACCCCTACATCCCGATCCCGTTCTACGGAAAGCTTGAGATCCCGATCACCCTGACGGGAACGCGGACGGGGGTGATCCTCGCCCATGCGGCGCTGGGCATTCCGTTTGTCATCATCACCGTGACGGCGACATTGGTCGGGTTTGACCGGTCGTTGACGCGGGCGGCGGCGAATATGGGCGCAGGGCCGGTGACCACGTTTTTCCGGGTGCAGATGCCACTGATCCTGCCGGGGGTGATTTCGGGTGCCTTGTTCGCCTTCATCACATCGTTTGATGAGGTCGTCGTGGTGCTGTTCGTGGGATCGGCCAGTCAAAAGACGCTGCCCTGGCAGATGTTCATTGGGTTGCGCGAACAGATCAGCCCGACCATCCTGGCTGTCGCCACTATCCTTGTGTTCCTGTCGGTGTTGTTGCTTGCGACGCTCGAAATTCTGCGCCGCCGGTCCGAACGGTTGCGCGGCCTGTCTCCGGGCTGACCAGTTAAGACAGAACTCGCCGCGATTGTTCCCCATCGGAAAAATCGGCCCCGTTGCGGTCGTTACGGCAATATTGCGAGCCAGCCCCAGACCGTCAGGATCGACCCCGCCGTGCCGATCAGCACCGCTGAGGCGGCAACGCGTCTGGCCCTCCCATACATATTGGCAAAGACATAGGCGTTGACGCCCGGCGCCACCGAGGACGTGATGATCGCCGACCGAAGTTCTGCTACTGTCAGCCCCGTGGCATGTCCGAGGATCCAGACCACCGCCGGGTGCAGGATCAGGCTGCATCCCACCACCCAGAGGATTGTCTTCATGTCTCCTTCAGGCCGGTAGCGGTAGAGCACGCCGCCCAACCCGAACAGCGCTACCGGCAGGGCCGCCTTGGTCATCATGTCGATGGCATCCGTCAGGACACCGGGCAGGGGCAGGCCGGTCAGGTTGACGATCAACCCCAGCGTGATCCCCACCACGAGCGCATTTTTGAACACAGCCGTCAGGACCTTGCGCGGTACGGCGCCGAGCGCCGTTCCCTGCGCCTTGGCCAGTTCCATCGCGGTGATCCCCACCAGATAGCCAAACGGCGAATGAAAGGCGATGATCGCATAGTTCGCCTGGAGCGCGCCCGACCCGTACGCCCGTTCGGTGATCGGCAGCCCCAGCAACAGCGTGTTGGAAAACAGCCCGCAAAAGCCGATGGCCACGCTGTCCTCCCAATCGCGGCCAAAGAGGTAGCGCGCCCCGAAAAGCGCTGCGAAGAACCCGCAAAGTGCACCTGTGTAGAAGGTGAACAGCAGGGCCAGATCGAAGTTCTGCCCCAAGTCGAGGGTCGAAATGGCCCGGAACAGCAGGCAGGGGATCGCAAACCCTTGGGTGAATTTCATCAGCGCGTCGACGCCAGCGTCGCTGAAGTAGTTTTTCCAGACCGCCACATAGCCGAAACCCAGCACGATGAAGACGGGCAGGATGACGTCGAGAAGCGTGCTCATGTTACGGGGCTTTCGCGGCTGAGGCGTCGGAGCCTCCGGCGGGAGTTGTTATTGTGACGTAAGGCCGATGGGTCAGTCTGTCAGGGTTAGAGTCATCCCGTCGTAGGCGGGGGTGACGTTGGCGGGGACTTCGGCGCAGAGCGTGTCGTAGTCGAGGTCATTGTGCATATTGGTCAGCACTGCCTGCCGGGGTGCGGCCCGTTTGATCCAGTCCAGCGTATTGGCCAGGTGCGAATGGGTCGGGTGGGGTTTGCGCCGCAACGCGTCGACCACCCAGATGTCGAGGTTGCTGAGCTTTGGCCAGACCCCATCCGGGATCGCCGAGACATCAGGCAGGTAGGCCAGCCCGCCGATCCGGAACCCCAGTGCGTCGATCGACCCGTGGACGACCTTGAACGGGGCCAGAACGATGTCACCGCCCGCCCCGCTGATACTCACTGGCCCGTCGATGGGGTTGAGGTCGAGGATAGGTGGGTAGGGCGATCCCTTTGGCTGTACGAACACATAGCCGAACCGCCCGAGGAGGGAGTCCGACGTCTCTCCATCCGCCCAGACTTGCAGCCGGTCCCGGGTGTTGAAGGCGATCATACGCAGATCGTCGATCCCATGGACGTGGTCGGCGTGGGCGTGGGTGTAGACCACCCCGTCCAGATGCCCGATCCCTGCCGCCAAAAGCTGGGCCCGCATGTCAGGCGAAGTGTCGATCAGGACCGTCGTTGTGCCCGCATCCGTCGTCCGTTGTACCAGCATCGAACAGCGGGTGCGGGCGTTGCGCGGGTTGGTCGGGTCGCAATCGCCCCAGTCGCCCCCCAACCGGGGGTTTCCGCCCGATGATCCGCAGCCCAGAATGGTGAAGGTGAGCGTTGCCATTACCCGGCAGCCTTGGAAAACAGCCGGTCGAAGTTGGCCGAGGTGGCCGCGGCGAATTCGCTGTAGTCGATCCCGAACACTTGCGCCCCTATCCGCGCCGTATGTGCCGTGTAGGCCGGTTCGTTCCGTTTGCCCCGGTGCGGTGGCGGGGCGAGGTAAGGGCTGTCGGTTTCCACCAACACCCGGTCCAGCGGGGCGGCCGCAAAGATGTCGCGCAGGTCCTGCGATTTGGGAAAGGCGGCGATCCCCGACATCGAGAGGTAGAACCCGAGGTCGAGTGCCGCGCGAGCCAGTTCGGCGGACGAGGAAAAGCAGTGCATGACGCAGGTATAGCTGCCGTTGTGAAATTCCTCGGTCAGGATTCGGGCCATGTCGTCGTCTGCTGCGCGGGCGTGGATGATGAGGGGCAGGGCGGTCTGGCGGCACGCTTCGATATGAACCCGCAGGCTGTCCTGCTGGATTGCCTTGGATTCGGCCGTGTAATGGTAATCGAGACCCGTTTCGCCGATCCCCACGAATTTGGGGTGGGCGGCGAGCGCGACCAGTTGATCCACTGTCGCCATGGGTTCCTCAGCCGCGCTCATTGGGTGGGTGCCTGCGGCGTAGAACACGCCCTGATGCGCCTCGGCAATGGCCCGCACCCGCGGTTCGTGCCGCAGCCGCGTGCAGATCGTCACCATGCGCGCGACCCCGGCGGCGCGGGCGCGGTCGATCAGCGCGTCCTGTTCGCCGTCGAAATCGGGGAAATCGAGGTGACAGTGGCTGTCCACGATCTGGGGCAGGGGTGGCGTGGTCATGAACGAGGTCGCCTCAGGCTGCGGCGACTGACTGCGCCGTCTCTTCGATCTTGAAAAGCATATCAAGGATCAGCGCGGCGGGGTCAAGGTTGACGGCCCGCCCATGCCGCGCCCGGGCGCTGAGGTCCTGTTGCAGGGTGGCCCAGCGGCGGGCGGCCCGGTCGTCGGGCGACAGGCGGGCGAGAAGGCGCGCCTCGCCGGGCGCGCCTTGGGTCGTGGGTTCGCCCATCAGACCGGCGCGGGCGGCCCGGGCCAGAAAAAGGTCAATCAGGTCGAGTGTTTGGCCGAACTGCGCCTCGGCCCCGCGTCCTGCACAGGAGTCTGCAAGTTTGAGCGCCAGTGTCCGGTCCATCCGGGGCAGGCCGGACAACAGTTTGACGATGGCCGCATAAAGCGGCAGCCCGTCATGCGCCAGCAGTCGCAGCGCGTCGCCGACCGATCCGCCCGCCAGTGTCGCCAGTGCCTCGGCCCCGTCGATGTCGTGCCCCAGCGCGCTCAGGGCTTGCCCCACGTCATGCGGGCCAAGTGGTCTGCAGCGCAATTCCCGGCAACGCGACCGGATTGTCGGCAGCAACCCCGAGGGCTGGTGCGAGATCAAGAGCAGGGTTGCCCCGGTGGGGGGTTCTTCCAACTCCTTGAGCAGAGCGTTGGCAGCGCCGTTGGCCATTTCGTCCACGCTGTCAACGATCACCACGCGCCTGCCCCCGTCGGCGGCGGACATGTGAAAGAAATTCTTGAGTTTGCGCACCCGGTCGACCGAGATTGTCTGGCTGAGTTTGTCGCCGTCCTCTTTGGTCCCCGATGGCCCGCGCACAAGGCGAAACAGGCGCGGGTGCGCGCCCGATTGCACTAGCCGCGCGTCGGGATCGTCGGGCGGCACGGACAGGCTGGTGGGTGGGGGCGGTGCGCCGAACAGTCCGCCGTCCTGTGGGGGTTCGGCCAGAAGGAATGTTGCGATCTTCCACGCCAGTGTCGCCTTGCCTACGCCGCGCGGCCCGGCAATCAGCCAGCCCGAATGCATCCGGCCCGATGTGTAGGCGTCGAGGAAATCCGCCTCGGCCCGGTCCTGCCCAAAGAGCACGGGCGTTTCGCGGGGGTGTGGCGCACCCTCGATCCGGTCGGGATCGGGCAGGTCGGGATCGTCCTTCACAGCCGGGCCTGCACGATCGGGGCAATGCGGGCGGCCACATCGGCGGGGTCGCCCTGGGCGGGGACGACGACGCAGCGGTCAGCGTACGTGGCGGCCAGATCGAGGAAGGACCGCCGCACCCCCTGCTGGAACGCGAGGCCGAAGGTTTCGAACCGATCTTCGTCCGTTTCCCGCGCCAGGCCCCGGCTGAGGGCCGCGTCCGGATCCATGTCGAGGATCAGCGTCAGGTCAGGGTCGCGGCCGATCATCAGGTCGTGCAACGTGTCTACCTTGGCCCGCAGGTCGCCCCGCGTGGCCCCCTGATAGATGCGGGTGCTGTCGGCAAAGCGGTCACAAATGACCACCGCCCCGCGCGCAAGGGCTGGTTCTATCGTCTTTTCCAGATGGTCGCGGCGGGCGGCCGTGAAGAGCAGAATCTCGGTTTCGGCAGACCAGCGGCCAGGGTCGCCCGTCAGGACCAGACGGCGGATTTCCTCGGCCCCCGGACTGCCGCCGGGTTCGCGGGTAAGAAGGACTTCGCGCCCTTGGGCTCGCAGCGCGTCGGCCAAAAGTCGGGCCTGGGTGGACTTGCCCGACCCGTCGATCCCTTCGAGAGTGAGGAAGAGGCCAGCCAATGGGCCGCCGGTCACGATGTGCCGTCGGACGACGGGGCGGCCTCGGCTGTGGGGGCGGGGGCGATCTTGGACATCAGGACCGAGGCGGCGGTGCGCACCCGAACGGCAAACCCGCCGCGCGCGACGTCGCGGTCGGCCACCAGCGGCAACCGTGCCTCGGGCAGGCCTGGCAGGGTGATGACCAACTCGCCCAGCTTTTGCCCGGCGGTAATCGGCGCCTCGACCGGGCCGTCATAGACAACCTGGGCAGTGATGGCGTCCTGATCGGTGGTCGGCACCAGCAGCGTCAGGTCTTGCGCAACGGTCAGTCCTACAGTTGTACTGTCGCCCATCCAGACATCGGCGCTGGCGATCCGGGTCCCGGCGGTGGCAACCTGTCGTTGGGCGAACTGGCGAAAGGCCCAATTGATGATCTTTTGCCCCTCTTCGGCGCGGGCCTGCGGGCTGTCGAGCCCGGTCACCACGAAGACGATCCGCCGGTCGCCCTGTTTGGCTGATCCGACAAGGCCATAGCCAGCCTCTTCGGTGTGTCCGGTCTTGAGCCCGTCGGCCCCGATCCCAAGCCCAAGAATAGGATTGCGGTTCTGATTGTTCGACGGCACACGCCCGTCGAAATCGAACTCTTGTTCCGAAAAGATCGGATAGTAGGTCGGGAAGTCCTGAATGATGTGTGTGGCGAGCCAGCCCAGATCATGCATCGACATACGCTGCCCGGCGGCGGGCCAACCGTTGGAATTGGCGAACATTGAATTGGTCATGCCCAGTTTGGCGGCCCGTTCCGTCATCATGCGGGCAAAGCCCGCCTCGGTCCCGTCCGGGGACAGGGATTCTGCCAGAACGCAGGCCGCGTCGTTGCCCGACAGGATGATGACGCCGCGCAACAGATCCTCGACCCGTACCCGGTCGGTGGTGTTGAGAAACATGCTGGACCCGTCATAGTCCATGCAGTGCTGCGACACGCCCAGCTTTTCGTCGATGGTCAGGCGACCATTGGAAATCGCCTCGAACGCCATGTAGAGCGTCATCAGCTTGGACATCGACGCGGGGGGCAGGGGCTCGTTGGCATTCTTGTCCAGAAGAACCGTGCTGGTCGTCAGATCATAGACCCACGCTGCCGTCGCCCGCGTGTCCAGCGACTGTGCCTGAGCCGGGGCGGCAAAGGCCCCGAAGACGGCAGCGCAGAACACAGGCAGAAGGCGGCGAAAGGTCATGAAGCAGGCGTCCTTTGATCAGTTGGTGACGAAATAGGCGTCGGCAAAGCCCAGCCCCTTGACCTTGGCCAGTAGCTGCGCGCGCTCAGCCTCGGAGGTGGCCGGGCCGACGATGACCCGGTAGAACGGTTTGCCCTGCGCCTGTTGGGTAGTCACCGTGGGGATGAGGCCCGCCGCGCGCATCTGGTCGGCGGTGCGGTTCGCGTTCGCCTCGACGCTGAAGATGCCGATCTGGATGAACGGCTTGGACAAGGACGACGCCGCAGCTCGTGGTGCTGCGGGCGCCGGAGCGGGCGCTGGCGTTGCCGCTGGGGTCCCCGGAGCGGGATCAAGGCTGGTCTGGGAAATGGCGGCCGGCGCCATCGTTGGACCGGGCGACGTCTCTGCCGCGTCGATGGCGGCTGCCGCCCCCGCGATGGGGTCCAGTGGGGTGGCCGACACGTCGGACGTGGCGCTGAAATCGGTTGTGGCCTCGGGCGGGGCCGCTTGCGGCACCTCTTCCCGCCGCAGGGCGGTCACGTTGAGGTTGGCAGGTGCCCCAGCCAGCATTCCCAGCGCGTCGGCGGCATCCGACGACACCTGAAGCGCCGGACCGGGATTGTCCCGTTCGCGCCGGAACAGCGCGCCGATGACGAATTTGCCGTTGTCCTGATTGCGGATGATGACCCGCTCAGGATCGGTCACATCGGGATGGGCCACCCATACGCCGCCCAGCGACGGACGCCCGTCCCAGAGCCCGCTTTCGGTGGATTGGAACACATTGGGTGCCTCGACGTCCCGCTCGACCAGCTGGACCGATTGTCCGGCCGCATCCCCAGCCGCCCCGGTTGTTGCCGAATCTGCCGGCTTGCCAAAGGAGAATTTTCCGTTCTCATCGCAGCCCGAAACGGCCAGCGCCGCGATCATCACGATCGGCCAAGCCCCTGTCGAAAGCCGCCCATTCATCCCAGTCGTCATGTCCTGCCCCTGTTGCCGGTGCCCGTTTTTTTGCGGCACCTGACCGTTTTTCGGTCGTTTCTGCACTAAACCCCAAACAGGTCCCGGCCCCAAGGCCCCGACCTTTCCGCCGCACAATAGCGGGATTACGCCAGTTTTGAAAGGTCAGAGCGAGCCAGTTCGGCGGATTTCCCCAAAGCGTGAACCATCTTTCAGAATCGCCCGACCCCGCGTATGGACCGTTCATCAAGACCGAGGCCGGAGGAGTGGCAGAGTGGTCGATTGCAACGGTCTTGAAAACCGTCGGGCGTGAAAGCGTCCCGTGGGTTCGAATCCCACCTCCTCCGCCA
>JAHEBU010000008.1 GCA_024642115.1 Marivivens sp.
CTGTTAATCAATTGGTCGTAGGTTCGATCCCTACCGTCGGAGCCAATATCCCTAATTAAATCAAAGATTTAATGGGCACTCTGCATAGGTGCCTCCAGGGTGATTGGCGTTGATTTGCCTCAAGTCGGCGTCGTGCCTGATGACACGGCAGTCCTGAACGGGTTTGTCGCGCTCTGTCGCGCCGTCGCGCCGTTTGTTGGACGGGCCTGTCCCCGGGGCGGCCGACATCGAGCAGGATTGCACGGCAGAGCCGCCAAACAACGCCCTAGTCAATTCAATCGTGAGGCAATCAGACTCGCGCCTTGAGCGGTCATGTGACCGTAGTCCCACGCAGTTGGAAAATACTGTCCATCCTGTTCGATCGTCGCCAGACACCCATCCGGGTTGCACAGGATATCGAACGGATCGACAAACGCTATGTCGGCGTCCGCGGCGATCGTCTTGAGCAGGGTGTTGATGTGGCGGATGCCATCTGCCTCGGGCGGTGCCAGTCGATAGGTGCCATTCAGGCCCAAACCAAGCCGGTAGAGATAGGTTGGCAGGCCGTCCCCCCATTGTGGGACTCCCCCGACCACTGTAATCCGGCTCTGCGGGCTCGCAGCTTTGATGGCGGTGATCGTGGATCGGATCGCTTGGGACAGATCGTCCTCGCTGGCGAAGATATGGCGCTTTTGTTCAAGGTAGAGCGTCCAATTGGCGTGCAGATAGATAGATGTTGGTTTCGTCTGCGAGACTTTTGCCAGGATTGCGTCATTCAACACCTCGCAGTCAGGATTATTCGGGAACGATACGCCGATGACGGGCGGGCAACCCGCGTCAAATGCCAATGCAACTGGCGTGTCACGGACAAACAACCATCCTGACGCTAACGCCTGCGCATGTGAATCGCCCCAGATCAAAGGAGCACTGGGGGCCGAAGCGGGAAAACACTGATCTAGATCCGGCAAATAGCCGTTGGAATCCCCAAAGCAGGCAATCAGGCGCTTGGTTGTCTCCGCTTCCTGGTTCAACTGTCTATAGTAGGTGTCATAGTTCAAAAGCTTGAGATCGGTTTCAGAATAGCGATAGCGGCTCAGGTCTGTTTGGTGCAGCCACAGACCCGCGGTCACACAGGCTGCAATGCCCATTCCTGACAGCAGAAAGACCCGGCTTTTCGTAAGGGCCGCATTGTGCCGAAACGGTTGTTCGACAAACCGCCAGCTGAGGTAAGCTAGTGCCAGAACAAGAAGGATGAGACCGCCCATGACCGCGGTTGGCACGCCTGTCACATAGTAGATCCGGGCAAAGACGAATGCTGGTTGGTGCCACAGGTAGACACTGTAGCTGATCGCGCCCAGTCCGGTCATCATCGGCAAAGTCAGAACCCGTTTCGCCAATCCGGCCTGACCGCCAAACATCAGGACAAGGGCCGCGCCGCCGGTCGGAACAAGCGTGATCAACGATGGTGTCGGAGTCGCCTTGGAAAACCCGAAGGCGGCGATCAGGATCAGCCCCAAACCGGCGAGGGCCGCACCTGCGTGCCATTGTTTGGCATTGGGACGCGGCAAGACCGCACAGAAGGCCCCCAGAAAGATCTCCCAAAACCGCGAAAATGTGAAAAAGAAGTTTTGGTCCGGCAAGTGAACCGCCCCCCACTGGGCCAGACTGATCGACAAGGCGCCCAGAACAAACAACAGATAGGGGAAAAATCGCGGTGCGAACCGCAGGACTGCCATACAAAGCAACGGAAACAGCAAATAGTACTGTTCTTCGACGGCAAGGCTCCATGTGTGAAGCAAGGGCAACAAATCCGCCGATGTCTCGAAATATCCGGTCTTCTCCCAAAAGTAGGCGTTTGACAGGAACAGGGCCGCCGCTGCCATGCTGCGGCCGAACTCTATGAACTGGGACGGCAGCAAAAGCCACCATGCAAAGGGCAAGCAGGCTATCAGAACAACGAACAGCGCCGGAAGAATGCGGCGCGCCCGCCGGAAGTAAAAGGTAGACAGGCGAAAGCGGCCCTTGTCCCGGTCTTCCAGAATCAGCGACGTGATCAGGTAGCCCGAGATCACGAAGAACACGTCAACGCCGATGAAACCGCCTTGGACCAACGGAACACCCGCATGAGCCAGGACTACGCTCGCAACCGCAACGGCCCGTAATCCGTCGATTTCAGGCCTGTATTTCATGGATCGGCTCTCTGTTCCTCACGTTTGGGGATATTGGATTGCCTAACCCTAGGCAACCGGGATAATCCGAGTGCACAAGGGTCAACGCTGGTAATCCGCAGGGGTGGAACGGACGGCATGTCGATAAGCAAATGCACCATCGTTGACCTGCCAAAGATCGCCGATCCCCGTGGAAACCTGACCTTTATCGAAGGCGGCAACCACATCCCCTTCCCGATCCAACGGGTCTACTATCTGTATGACGTGCCGGGTGGCGCTGACCGTGGAGGCCATGCCCACAAGAAGTTGCAGCAACTAATTATCGCCGTCTCTGGCAGTTTTGATGTCGTGTTGGATGACGGGCATGAGCGCAAGAAAGTGCATTTGAACCGATCCTACAAAGGCCTTTATGTTAGCGAGATGATCTGGCGCGAATTGGAAAACTTCTCGTCCGCTGCGGTGTGCCTTGTACTTGCGTCCCGCCCTTACGAAGAAGACGACTACTACCGCAACTATGCGGAATTCATTTCGGCGTTGGGAAGCACATGACGCAGACCGTCCTGTTTCTTGATCTGCATGCCGCCTATCTTGAACTCAAGGCCGAGATTGACGCGGCAGTATCGCGGGTATTGGACAGCGGCTATTACATTCTGGGACCCGAGGTAGCGGCGTTCGAAGCGGAATTTGCCGAATACTGCGAGGCAAAGCACGCCGTCGGGGTGGCCAACGGGCTGGACGCGCTGATCCTTGCCCTGAGGGCGCTGGATATCGGACCAGGTGACGAAGTTCTGGTTCCGTCGAACACCTATATTGCCACCTGGTTGGCGGTATCAGCTGTGGGTGCGATTCCGGTGCCTGTCGAACCTGACGAAGCCACACATAACATCGACGTCAACCGGCTGAGTTCAGCCCTGACCGCGCGGACCCGGGCCATCATCCCCGTCCATCTCTACGGCCAACCCGCAGACCTGGACCCTGTGCTCGCATTTGCTGCTCAGAACGGGCTTCGTGTGATCGAGGACGCCGCCCAAGCCCACGGCGCGCGCTACAAGGGGCGGCGGATCGGGGCGCATGGTGACGCCGTGTGTTGGTCGTTCTATCCAGGCAAGAACCTTGGCGCATATGGCGATGGTGGTTGCATCACGACGTCGT
This sequence comes from Marivivens sp., assembly GCA_024642115.1. GTDB lineage: Bacteria > Pseudomonadota > Alphaproteobacteria > Rhodobacterales > Rhodobacteraceae > JAHEBU01. The sequence goes on from JAHEBU010000008.1 coordinate 3,300, forward strand.
CCGACGACGTGGCTGATCGGCTGCGGATGTTGCGCAATTATGGATCGCGCGAAAAGTATGTGAACGAGGTCCAAGGCATGAACAGCCGCCTCGACCCCCTTCAGGCCGCCCTTCTGCGGGTAAAACTGGCGCGTCTGGACGAATGGAACGACCGCCGCCGTGCGATCGCCGCGCTCTATTCTGATGGGTTGCGGGACACGGGGATCGCCCTGCCCGCCGTCCCCGCCTGGGCTGACCCAGTCTGGCATTTGTATGTCATTCGTCATGCGAACCGGGACCGGTTGCAACGCACGCTCGCCGAAGCTGGAATCGGCACGCTGATCCATTATCCTATCCCACCTCATATGCAAAACGCGTATGCTTCGATGGAATTGCCAACTGATGCACTTCCATTGGCAAAGCAGTTGGCTGGCGAAGTGCTAAGCCTTCCGATAGGTCCGCAGATGTCGCTGAACACCGTCGCGGCTGTGACCAAGGTGGTCCAGAATGGACCGATATTGACCTAGACGCGGCCTGCCCCGCGGATGGGTATGGCGGGTGTCAGTGCTGGATCTTGATGGACCACCGCCATGACGACAGGAGAGGACTGACTTTGGCTATACACCCCACCGCAATCGTCGGCCCAAAGGCCCGGATCGCATCCGATGCGCAGATCGGGGCCTTTTCAATCATCCATGACAACGTGGAAATCGGCGAAAATGTCATTGTCGGCACACATTGCGAACTGGGTATTCCAACGCCGCTCGGCGACGGTCGGCCGCTTGTCATTTCGGCCGATTCCCTAATCCGTTCTCATAGCGTATTTTATGAAAGCTCTCATTTCGGTAAAGGATTGAAAACTGGCCACCGTGTCACTGTCCGTGAAATGACAGTTGCAGGCGACGGCTTTCAGATCGGCAGTCTTGGCGATATTCAAGGACATTGTTCGATTGGTCAGCATGTTCGTTTTCAAAGTAGTGTTTTTGTCGCTCAAAGAACCAAAATTGGAAGCTTTGTGTGGGTATTTCCCAACGTTGTTTTTACAAACGATCCACGGCCTCCAAGCAATACGACGCAGGGCGCAAACATAGAGGATTTCGCGGTAATATCAACCAATAGTACCATTCTGCCCGGCGTTACTATAGGACAGGGCTCATTGGTTGGGGCCGGAAGTGTTGTTGCGAAAGATTTGGGAAAACAGCGGATTTGCTTTGGCAACCCGGCAAGGGATCGCGGGGATGTGTCACAAATCACCCTCAAAGATGGAAGTAATCGTTCGGCATATCCCTGGCGCCGGCATTTCGTACGCGGCTATCCCGAAGAAATCGTGCAGGAGTGGAACCGCCTCTTTGAGACAAATCCGGAAGGCTGATTTTCGGTCTATACAGTTTCTTTGAATCAAGTTGGGTGACATGAAGACTTCGATTGTTTTATTAGCCTATAACCAAGAGTCCTATGTCGCCGAGGCTGTTGCTTCAGTCCTGCGCCAGATTGGCGGACCCTATGAAATAATTTTGTCTGATGATTGCTCCGATGATTCGACTTTCGATGTCATACAGAAAACCGTTGCGGCAATTTCTTCCGATCACTCAGTGATTTTGAACAGAAATTCCATAAATATGGGATTAGCAAAGCACTTGAATAAGACCTTTGCCATGACAAAAGGCGAGATCATCATTGCGGCAGCCGGTGACGATATATCTTTGCCTGACCGGTCCCTGCGTTTGATCGAGAAATTCGAAAGCACGGGTGCATGGCTGGTCCATTCGCAAGCCCGTTGCATCGACCCAGATGGCAATCCGGCACAGCCAGACTATCGCAACGCTCTGTTTTTCAAGACAACTGATCCGGTCAAGGCGGCAGCATCCCAGGCACTGTATCTGGGCGCGACTGCCGCGTTTCACAGGGATATCATTCGCAAATATGGACCATTGGATAATCCACTATTATTTGAAGATCTGATTTACGGGTTTCGGGCCGCGCTTGAACAAAAAGTCGGCTTCGTAGACGAAGAACTGGTTATTTATCGGACCGGATCAGGTATATCCGCAAAGCCGATACAGGAAACGGTCGCGGAAAAGACAGCCCGACAAGACCGTCAAATGGTTCGATTTCTGGCAATTCTCGAACAGCGTCGGCGGGACGCCAGCACGTTTGGCCTCTCCGATTTTCATCCCGTTATGAAGAAGATTGTCGCAGTCGAAATCAAAACACACATTGGCCTCGCCCTTTTGCGACGTGATAAACTTGAATTTCGAAAATGGGCCAGAAAGGCACCAATCATGGCCCTGAGGTTATGGAGAACGGATCGAAAGACGCGCAGTGTCGGCCTAAGATAGCCATATCCGCTTTGCCGACCGAAACGCCGGCTTGCTAAAGATGGACGTGGCCTTGGTTCTCCACGCGCTTGCAAAGTAGGCTTTTGCTTTTGCCTTGTCCGACTTTCCAAGCTCAAGTGCGGCACCGTACAGCACCTTGGCGCGGGCGGTCGCGATTTCCGGTGTTTGTTCAAACCGATCAAGGATTTGCAGCCGCGCGGCGGTCATCTTTTCGGTATTCTTGATCGTGTTGGTTTCATGCCAGCGATACAAGGCGACTGGCGTCGAAATGGTCATCAAAGGATAGCCAGCCTTTGCCAGTTTGAGAGACATTGCCCGATCCTCCAACGCAATGTCTTCCCAATACCCGCCGACCTGCCGAATTGCATCGGTCCTCAACAGCATGGTCGGCGCAAAAAGACGGCAACGTTTGGCGAGCACATCGGAAAAGTTCCAAATCCCGGCGTCGGGAAGCAATTGTCGGGTCACCCGTCCCTGCCCATCAATCTGGTCATATCCTGCAAATGCACCGCCCAATTTCATGTTGTCCTCGAGTCGGTCAACCAGAACGCGCGTCTTTGACGGGAGCAACATATCGTCCGAGGACAACATTGCAAAATATCTGCCGTTGGCCCACTGAATTGCTTCATTCAGGGTCGGCGCCAAGCCACGATTTGATCTGAACCGAAATTCCAGCCGGGTGAACCGATCCACGCATTTGCTCAATGCTTCTTGAATCACTGGAACGCTTCCATCGCTGGAGCCATCGTCGATCACGATCAACTCAATGTTGGAATAGTCTTGTTCGACAACACTTCTGATTGCCTGCCCGACATACTGGACATGGTTAAATGAGGGAATACAGATGGTCACGAGCGGCAGATTTGACAAACGCGAACTTCCTCAACCTATGGTCGCCAACTGATAGACTGAAGGTCACATAGGGTATAACGGCCAACCCTGAAAAGAGCGAATATCAACCGCTTTCCAGAACCTTTCAGGGTCCGAACCCAAGTTCGCAAGGACGCAACCCGATATTCAGGTGCAGATCCGTATCAGTCGGCGCGGCGCGCGTTGGCCAGCATGGCCTCATCCTTGGGTCGCGGACTTTTCGATAAACGTGGCCCCTAGACCCGCTCTTGCATCATTGTGGCGCGGCGGGCGACGCGGGCGCGGATGGCGGCCACGTCCGTGACCGGGGTCGCCGCGAACAGCTTTTGCGTATAGGCGTGGCGCGGGTCGCTGAACACCTGATCGCGGCTGCCCCGTTCGACCACCTCGCCCTTGAGCATGACCATCACGTCGTCTGCCAGATAGCGGACCACCGACAGGTCGTGGCTGATGAACACATAGGTGAGGTTGAACTCTTCCTGGAGGTCCCTGAGCAGGTTCAGCACCTGCGCCTGCACCGACAGATCAAGCGCCGACACAGGTTCATCCAGCACGAGCAGGCGGGGGTTCAGCATCAGCGCCCGCGCAATGGCGATCCGCTGGCGCTGCCCACCCGAAAACATGTGCGGATAGCGGTTGAAGTGCTCGGTCTTGAGCCCGACCTTTTGCAGCATGGCCATCGCCCGCTCGCGCCTCTCGGCCGACGGCGTGTCGGTGTTGAGCAGAAGCGGCTCCATCAGCACATCCCCCACCTTTTGCCGGGGGTTGAGCGATCCGTAGGGGTTCTGGAACACGATCTGCACGGTGGCCCGCAGCGCCTTGGTCATCGGCTGGGTGCCGATGTCCACCGGCTTGCCTTCGATCAACAGGGTGCCGCTGGTGGCGGGGTCGATCAGAGTAATGATCCGGGCCAGAGTGGACTTTCCACAGCCGGATTCGCCCACAATTGCCAGCGTCTTGCCCCGCTCGACCGCGAAATCGACGCCGTTGACCGCGTGGATGACCCTGGGTGCTGAAAACACTCCCGTTCGCATTGTGTAATCACGGGTGATACTACGGCCTTCGATGACGATTTCGGGGTTAGCCATCATGCCCCCTCGCCCTGATGGGCGGCCATGAAATCGGATACGGTGGACAGGCGACTGCCCGTCGCATTTTCCGGCAGGGCCGACAGAAGCGCGCGAGTGTAGGCGTTCTTGGGGGCTTCGAAGAGGGACAAGACATCTGCCTCCTCCATCTTCTTTCCCTGATATTGCACAACGACTCTGTCGGCGGTTTCGGCCACCACGCCCATGTCATGGGTGATGATGATCAGCCCCATGCCATGCTTTTCCTGAAGGTCCATCAGCAGGTCAAGAATCTGTTTCTGGATCGTCACGTCCAGCGCGGTGGTCGGTTCGTCTGCGATGAGCAGTTTGGGATTGCAGGCAATGGCGATGGCGATCATCACCCGCTGGCACTGGCCACCGGACATCTGGTGCGGATAACTGCCCAGCCGTTCGGCGGGATCGGGGATGCCCACGGCCTCGAACAACTCGATGGCCCGAGTGCGAGCATCGCGGGGCGACATACCCAGAATGCGCGTCAGCACTTCCTCGATCTGGAACCCGACGGTGTAGCAGGGATTGAGGCTTGCCATCGGTTCCTGAAAAATCATGGTGATCTCGCGCCCGATGATCTGCCGTTTTTCGCGGTCGGTCATTGGCAGCATGTCCTGCCCGTCGAACTGCATCACGTCCGCCGTCACCTTGGCCGTGTTGGGCAGCAGGCCCATGACCGCCAGCATCGCGACCGATTTGCCAGACCCGCTTTCGCCGACAATGGCCAGAACCTCGCGCGGGTCGATGGTGATGTCGATGCCGTCCACCGCCTTGAACGGGCCTGCGGCGGTGTCAAACGCGACGGTCAGGTTGCGGATGTCCAGAAGGGCGGCCATGTCAGCTCCTCTTGAGCTTGGGGTCAAGCGCGTCGCGCAACCCGTCGCCCATCAGGTTGATCGCCAGCACCGTGATCAAGATCGCAAGACCGGGCAATGTCACGACCCACCACGCCCGCAGGATGAATTCGCGCGCTTCGGCCAGCATGGTGCCCCATTCCGGTGTGGGCGGCTGTGCGCCCATGCCAAGAAACCCAAGGGCTGCGGCGTCAAGGATTGCACCCGAGAAGGACAGCGTCGCCTGCACGATTAGCGGGGCAAGGCAGTTGGGCAGGATCGTGCGGAACATCAGCCGCACCTTGCCTGCCCCGGCCACCCGGGCCGCCATGACGTATTCGCGGTTCTTTTCGCCCAGCACCGCCGCCCGCGTGAGCCGCGCAAAGTGCGGTTGCGACACGATGGCAATGGCGATCATCGCGTTGGTCAGCCCCGGCCCCAGCACCGCCACCAGCACCAGTGCCAGCAGCAGCGACGGAAAGGCCAGAATGACGTCCATCACCCGCATGATGACCGCATCAATCCAGCCGCCAAAGAACCCCGAGACAAGCCCAAGAACGATCCCGCCCACCAGCGAAATCGACACGACCACGATTCCGATGAACAGCGAATACCGCGCCCCGAAGATCAGCCGCGACAGAATATCCCGGCCCACCGCGTCCGTCCCCAAAAGGTAGGTCGTACTACCCCCCTCCTGCCAGAACGGAGGGACCAACAATGCGCTGCGGTCCTGAATGATCGGATCGTGGGGGGCCAAAACCGGGGCCAGCAGCGCCATGATGACCAGCGCGACAAAGAAATACAGGCCATAGACGGCCCCCCGGTTTTCCCGAAAGTAGAACCAGAATTCCGCCAACATCTGGCGGGTCGTTCCGGGGGCGGGTCCTGTGACGGGTGTGTCGGTCATGGGTCCCTCAACTGTGCCGGATGCGGGGGTTGATCAGGCCATAGAGCAGATCGACGATCAGGTTCACGACCATGACGATCCCCGCGATCAGCAGCAGACCGCTTTGCACCACCGGATAGTCCCGGCGCGAAATGGAATCGACCATCCATTTGCCGATGCCCGGCCAGGAAAAGATGGTTTCGGTCAGGATCGCCCCCGCCATCAGCACCCCGATCTGAAGCCCGATCGTGGTAATGACCGGGATCATGGCGTTGCGCAGGGCGTGCACGCCGACCACGCGACCGGGGGCCAGCCCCTTGGCCTTGGCGGTGCGAACGTAATCCTCGCCCAGAACCTCGAGCATGGCCGACCGGGTCTGCCGGGCGATCACCGCCAGCGGGATCGTGGCCAGCACGATCGACGGCAGGATCAGGTGTTCGGCGGCCGAGGCAAAGGCCCCCTTTTGCCCCGACAACAGGCTGTCGATCAGCATGAAGCCGGTGGGCGTTGGAAAATAGAACATAAGCGAGATGCGGCCCGAGACGGGCGTCCAGCCAAGAGTGCCGGAAAAGAAGATGATGAGAAGAAGGCCCCACCAGAAGATCGGCATCGAATACCCAATCAGGGCCACCGTCATGGTTGTCTGGTCGAACCACGATCCGCGCTTGAGCGCGGCAAGCACCCCCACCGGCACGCCGATGGCGACAGCGATTATGATCGCGCAAAACGCCAGTTCCAGCGTGGCGGGAAACAGGGCCAGAAAATCGCTCAGCACAGGTTGCTTGGTATTGATGGAATCCCCGAAATTGCCGTGCAGCAGGCGCCACAGGTATTCCAGGTATTGCTCCCAGATCGGACGGTCGAACCCCAGTCGCGCCATCATCTCTTGATAGTGTTCGGGGGTCATCCCCCGTTCGCCCGCCATCAGCAGAACCGGATCGCCCGGAAGGATGCGAACAAAGCTGAACGCGACAATGGTGATCCCGATAAAGGTCGGGATCAGATAGGTCAGTCGTCCGAGGATGAACTTTATCATGTCGCAAACCACGGACGCGCGGGGATGATCCCGCGCGTCCGCCCATAAGGTTCAGATGTTATTCCGCGATATCGACGGTCGCGAATTCATGGCTGCCCAGCGGGCTCATGACGTAGCCTGTCACCTTGTTCGACATCGGCATGAACACGGTCGAGTGGTCGATGGTCAGCCACGGGGCCTGATCCTTGAAGATCACCTGCGCCTGTTCGTAAAGCGAGGTCCGCTCGGCCTGATCGGTGCTCTGGGCAGCCTGCGTCAGCAGGGCCGAGAACTCCTCGTTGCACCAATGCGCCCGGTTCGACCCGCCCTCGCCCGCCGACTGGCAGCTCAGCAGCACATTCATGAAGTTGTCCGGATCACCATTATCGCCGGTCCAGCCGAGGATAACAGCGCCGTCCCGATCCAGAGCGGTCGAATTCTTGAGGTATTCACCCCATTCATACGACACGATTTCGGCGGTCACACCGATGGCTGCCAGATCGGCCTGCATCAGTTCTGCCGTCCGGCGGGCGTTGGGCATGTAGGGACGCTGGACGGGCATCGCCCAGATTTTCATGCTCAGGTCAGTGACACCGGCGTCTGCCAGCATCTGCTTGGCCATTTCGGGATCATAGGGGTCGTCGACGATCGCGTCGTTATAGCTCCACATGGTCGGCGGGATCGGGTTTTTGGCGACCACCCCAGTCCCCTGGAACACGGCGTCAATGATCGCCTGTTTGTTGATCGCCATGTTCAGCGCCTTGCGGACGTTCACGTTGTCGAACGGGGCCTGCAGGGTGTTGTAGGCCAGATAGGCGACGTTCAGACCGGCCTGCTCCATCATGGTCAGATCCGGATTGGCCTTGAGCGCCTCAATGTCGGCAGGGGCCGGATAGGGCATGATCTGGCATTCGTTCGCCAGCAGCTTTTGCGCGCGCACGGCGGCATCGGTCGAGATGGCGAACACCAGATCGTCAATAGCTGGACGGGTGCCAAAATAGGTGTCGTTCGCCTTGTAGCGGATCACGGCATCCTTCTGGTAGGCCACGAACTGGAACGGGCCGGTGCCGATGGGGTTGTTGTTGAAATCAGCACCCTTGCCTTCGGCCAGCAGCTTGTCCGCGTATTCCTTGGACACGATTGAGGCGAAATCCATGCCCAGGTCGGACAGGAACGGCGCGTTGGGCGCGGACAGAGTAAACTTGACGGTCAGGTCATCGACCTTTTCCATCGACGCGATCATCGTATCCAGACCCATCGACGTGAAATATTCATATGAGACGCCCGGCACATACTGGTTGAACGGGTTCTCGGCGTTGCCCTGACGGTCGAACGAAAAGATGATGTCGTCGGCGTTCAGGTCGCGGGTCGGGGTGAAATAGTCGGTCGTCTGGAACTTGACGCCCGCGCGCAATTTGAACGTATAGACCAGACCGTCATCCGAGATGGTCCAGCTTTCGGCCAGACCAGGCACGATCGAGGTGGTGCCGGGGGCGAATTCCACCAGGCGGCTGTAGATCGTGCGGGCGCTTGCGTCGAACGTGGTCCCCGAGGCATAGGGGGCCGGATCGAACCCGTCGGGCGACCCTTCCGAGCAATAGACCAGTGTCTTGGCGTTCACGCCACCTGCCAGCACAGCCATGACGGCCGATGCGGCAAGAAGGGTTGTCTTGAGTTTCATGGATAATCCTCCGGTTGGAAACTATTGGACACGTTGAATTCGCGTCACGGTGTGGGGCGCAGCTTAGACACCAATTTGCGATAGGCAAGCCCGATCCGGCAGGGATTTCGATGGTTTGCCCCACGGAAGCGTGCCGGGACAACTTGCGCTTGTCCGCTGAAGCGCTCAATTTGTCTTTAGCAGGCGACGGCATCGGGCCGCGCCGAAATAGGGGCCTGCCAGATGACCGATCGTTATGCCGAACACCGCCAGATCGCCCGCACCCTGGGGGTGGATGCCGTCGCACTGGTTCCCGGACCGAACTTTGTCCGTCTGTTCCATCAGGATTTTCACAGCCACGAGCGGCCGCTGATCGTGCTGGTCCCGGTCGATGGGGCGCCTGCTGCCCTTGTCCCCAACCTCGAGCTGCGGTCGTTCGATCTGCTGAAATTCGAGGGCGAGGTGTTCGACTGGCGCGACCAGACCGGCTATGCCGATGCCTTTGCTGCATTGGCTCGACACATGCCCCTGACGTCCGTCGCCGTCGAAGGTCAGGTGATGCGCGTCTTTGTCCATCATGCGATGGCCACCGCCTGGCCCGGCCTGCGGGTCGTGGATGCCGAACGCCAGATTTCCGGCCTGCGCCTGCACAAATCGCCCGCCGAAGTGGCGGCACTCGAGGACGCCATCAGGCTGTCGGAACGCGCGTTGCAGCGCACGCTGGATCAGGTGCGGATCGGTCAGACCGAAAAGGACATTGAACAGATCCTGACCCTTTCGCTGTTTGCCGAAGGGGCCGAAGAGCAATCCTTTGGCCCCATCGTGGCCGCCGGCGACAATTCCGCCCGCCCCCATGCCCATGCCCGCGCCGATTACGCGGTCAAGGCGGGCGATGCGCTGTTGCTTGATTTTGGCGGGCGCAAGGGCGGGTTTTGCGCCGACATCACCCGGACCGTGTTTCTGGGCCATGCAAGCGACGAGGCGCAGGCGGTCTATGATACGGTGCTGCGGGCCAACATGGCGGGACATGCGATCACCCGTCCCGGCGTGACCGCCCACGACATCGACGATGCCGTGAGCCGTGTGATGGAAGCGTCGCCCTATGCCGACCGTATCCGCACAAAGACCGGGCACGGGCTGGGCCGCGATGTCCACGAGGCACCCTATATCATGCGGGGCAACCATCAGATTATGGAGGCGGGGATGGTATTCACCAACGAACCCGGCCTGTATCAGATCGGCAGTTTCGGTGTCCGGATCGAAGATGACGTGCTGGTGACCGACGATGGGTGCCGGTCGCTGACCACGTTCCCCAAGGATCTGATGATCCTGCCCTAGGCGCGTCAGCCCGCCAGAATGGCGTCGCGCAGCGACCCGCCGATGACACTGCGTTCCCGCAGGTCGAGATTGGCCAGCAGGTCCAGCAGATGACCCTTCATCAGGTCCTCGGCCTTGTCCCCGTCGCCTGCCGCGATGGCGTCAGTCAGGGCATGATGGGCGTGGCTTTCGCACAGGGCCTGCGGCCTGCGCCAGTACAGGGCCACGACCAATGACGACCGCGACACCAGGGTCGAAATCATGCCCGCAATGGTAGACTGGTCGGCCATGTCCGCGATGGCCGTGTGAAACAGGCCCGACAGATAGACCGCCTGACCCAGATCGCCGGATTCAAGCGCGCGATGTTCGGCGGCGATATGCGCACGCAATCCCTCAATTCCCGCGGCGGTGACCCTTTGTGCGGCCGACCGCGACGTGCGCGGCTCTAGCAGCGCCCGCGCCTCGAACACTTCGCGGGCCTCGCGGATACCAGGATCGGCGACAAAGGCCCCGCGATTGCGGATGATGGTGACAAGCCCTTCGTGGGACAGCGATTGCAGGGCGGTCCGGACGATGGTGCGGCCGACGCCGAACACATCGCCCACCTCGTCTTCGACCAGCTTTGATCCCGGCCCCACCCGGTGCGCCAGAATGGCCCGTCGCAGCGAGGCTGCGACCTCTTCGCTGGTCGGATTGGCAGATAGGTCTGACTGAAGCGTCATGTGGATACACTCAATACGAATGTCCACGTCTCTAGACGATTCGTCGGATCGGGCCAACCGATCGAGGTTGTCCTCAATTGACAATTGAATTGTATACAATTTCAGCTCATTTTGCGGGCAATACCGGCCATGTTTCGTTTAGAAAATAGGCGGCTGCCGTTCGAAGCCCGGTGCGCAGGGTGCATCCCTTGCACCGGCAAAGCCCCCTGCCCCTTAGCTGGCAAAAGGACGGGCTTGGGGGAACACGGTGCGCACACCGCTTGATCTGGAACTGGTAGCATTGACCAAACGCTACGGGACCACCGTCGCGGTGGACCGCGTGAGTCACCTGTTTCCCGGTGGCCGCTATGTCTGCCTGCTGGGGCCGTCGGGTTGTGGCAAATCCTCGACCCTGCGGATGATCGCCGGGCACGAATCCGTCACCGACGGAGCCATCCTGTTGGCGGGCAAAGATATTTCCAGGCTCCCCCCCGCCCAGCGCGGCACAGCGATGATGTTTCAGAACTATGCCCTGTTTCCGCACCTCAGCGTCATCGACAACGTGGCCTTCAGCCTCAAGATGAAAGGCGTCGACAAACCCACGCGTCACAAGGCAGCGGCAGAGATGTTGGACCTTGTGGATATGGGGTCGATGGCGGCGCGGATGCCGGCCCAGCTGTCGGGCGGGCAGCAACAGCGGATCGCACTTGCCCGCGCCCTGATCACCAAGCCGCAGGTTTTGCTTCTGGACGAACCGCTGTCCGCGCTGGACCCGTTCCTGCGCATCCGGATGCGGGCCGAACTCAAGAAACTCCAGCGCGAACTGGGCATCACCTTTGTCCACGTCACCCACGGTCAGGACGAGGCGCTGGCGCTGGCCGACGAGGTGGTGGTGATGAACAACGCCGTCATCGAACAGGCCGGCCCCGCCCGCGACGTGTACAACATGCCCAATACCGAATTCGTGGCCCGCTTCATGGGGGGACACAACGTGCTGACCGTGGGTGGTATGAAACATGCACTAAGGGCGGACCGCACCCGGCTGGTTCAGTCGGGCGAGGGTCTGCCGGTGTCGGTCGCCTCGGTCGAATATCAAGGCGCGCATGTGGCCGTCGGCCTTGTCGGTGCACCCGGCGGTGATCTGACCGCACTGGTCCCCGAGGCCGAATTCTATGCTTCCCCCCTCACGCTGGGCGACAGCGCAGTCGCCCAATGGTCGCCTGCCGACCTTCACCCTTTGACGCAATGACAACGACCGGGATCAACCCGGCCCAACCCCTTACCTGACAGAGGACGAACCATGACCAAACCAAAGATCCAGTATTCCCGCCGCAGCCTTCTCAAGGGTGCTGCGACCTTTACCGCTGCCTCGACCCTGGGCGCCCCGATGATCTGGGCGCAAGACATCAAGGATGTCACCCTGCGCCAGTTCGGCACCGGGGTGTCCAACCTCAACGACGTGGCCGTCAAGGTGAAGGAAGACCTTGGGTTCACGCTGGAAATGACCGCGCTGGACAGCGACAGCGTGACCCAGCGGGCCGCCACCCAGCCCAACAGCTTTGACATTGCCGACATCGAATACTGGATCTGCAAGAAGGTCTGGCCGACCGGTAACCTTCAGGCGATGGACACCAGCAAGATCAGCCTGTTCGACAAGATCTCGCCGATCTTCACCACCGGCAAATTGACGCCTGAATCGGTCGTGGCCCAAGGCACCGCACCGTCCACCGTGGGCTTCATCTCGGAACCGGGGTCCAAGGAATTCGCCCCCGAAGTGACCAACTGGATGACTCTCATCCCCACCATTTACAACGCCGATACGCTGGGCATTCGCCCCGACCTGATCGGCCGCCCGATCGAAACATGGGCCGAACTGCTGAACCCCGAATTCAAGGGCAAGGCGTCGATCCTCGACATCTCGTCCATCGGGATCATGGACATGGCGATGGTGTGCGAAGCGATGGGCGAAATCGCCTATGGCGACAAAGGCAACATGACCACCGACGAGATCGACAAGACAATCGCGATCTTTACCGAGGCCAAGAAGGCCGGCCAGTTCCGCGCGTTCTGGAAATCCTTCGACGAATCCGTGAACCTGATGGCCTCGGGCGAGGTCGTCATCCAGTCGATGTGGTCGCCCGCCATCACCGCCGTCAAGGCACAGGGCATCCCCTGCGTGTACCAGCCGCTCAAGGAAGGCTATCGTAGCTGGGGCGGTGGTCTGGGCCTGTCGGCCAACCTGTCCGGCCTCGAACTCGACGCGGCCTATGAATACATCAACTGGTATATCTCGGGCTGGGTCGGCGGCTATCTGATGCGGCAGGGCTATTATTCGGCCGTTCCGGAAACTTCCAAGGCGTTCATGTCGGAAAACGAATGGGGCTACTGGTACGAAGGTAAGGCCGCCACCGACGTCATCACTAGCCCGACAGGTCAGCAACTGGCCAGCGCGGGCGACGTGCGCGACGGCGGGTCCTACGAGGAACGGATGGGCAAGGTCGCCTGCTGGAACTCGGTCATGGACGAAAACCAGTATATGGTGCGCAAGTGGAACGAATTCATCGCCGCCTGATCTGACATCCGGCCGCCCCCGACACTGGGGGCGGCCCTTTTCCTGATCCCGGACGTCCCGACATGAGCCTGCCTCGTTCCAACACGGCCACCGGATGGCTGCTGGCTGCCCCGCTCACGCTGGTGCTGGCGTTCTTTCTGGTGCTGCCCATCATCATGATCGTGATCGTCAGCTTCTGGGGCGCGACCGAATTTTCGATCTATCCGGCGTTCCAGTTCGACAACTACAAATTCCTGTTCGGCTCAAGCGTTACATGGGCCGTGTTCGGCAACACGTTCCGCTATGCGCTGATCACCTGGGCGCTGACCTTGGGCATCGGCTTTACCGTGGCCTATTTCCTGGCCTTCCACGTCCGCACCCTGACCTGGCAGATCACGCTGGCGCTGATCTGCACCGTGCCGTTCTGGACGTCCAATATCATCCGCATGATTTCGTGGATCCCCTTTCTGGGGCGCAACGGCATCGCCAATTCGACCCTGTTGTCGATGGGAGTGATCGACCAGCCGCTGGAATGGCTGCTGTTTTCCGATTTCTCGGTCATGCTGACCTTTGTGCACATCAACACTTTCTTCATGATCGTGCCGATCCTGAACACGCTGCTGCGGATCGACAAATCCCTGATAGAGGCGGCGCGGGACGGCGGTGCCACCGGACCGCAAATCCTGTGGAACGTGATTCTGCCGCTGGCCAAACCGGGCATCATGATCGGCACCATTTTTGTGCTGACTCTTGTGATGGGCGATTTCACCACGGTGCGGTTCATGTCGGGCAGCCAGTCGGCCAACGTCGGGCGGCTGATATCGAACGACGTAGGGCTGCTGCAATATCCTTCGGCGGCGGCGACCTCGGTCGTGCTGCTGTGCACGGTTCTCATCGTCGTGACTGGCCTGCTGCGGCTGGTCGATATCCGGAAAGAGCTGTGATGGAAACGCGTCCCCGTTCGTTCTACGTCCTTGCCACCTTCTTTTGCCTCTATGTCCTGTTCCTGTATGGCCCGACCATCACCATCGGCATCCTGTCGTTCCAGGGGCCGGGGGGCGGGTTGACGTTTCCGATGCGGGGCGTGTCGCTGCATTGGTACGACCAGTTGTTCAAACAGCAGGCCGTGGGCGATATATGGGGGGCGTGGTCGCGCAGCATCCGGCTGGGGCTGATGGTGATGATCACGACCGTCGTGGTGTCCGTGATGGGGGGGCTGGCGTTCCGCAAGCGGTTCCGGGGGTCGACGATCCTGTTCTACCTGATCATCACCAGTCTCACGATCCCGTCGATCCTGATCTCATTGGGCGTCGGGCTGATCTTTTCGCAATCGGGGATGGATGTGCATTGGTCCACCAGCGGGTTCGGCGCACAGCTGACCTGGACCCTGCCCTTTGGTCTGCTGATCATGTTCGCCGTCTTCAACCGCTTTGACAAAAGCTATGAAGAGGCCGCGCGCGATCAGGGGGCAACCAACTGGCAAACGCTGCGCCATGTGGTCCTGCCGATCATCGGGCCCAGCCTGATTGGTGTGGCCCTGTTCGGGTTCACGCTGTCCTACGACGAATTTGCCCGGACGCTGCTGACGGCGGGCAGCTACAACACCCTGCCCTTGGAAATCTTCGGCATGACCACCAATGTCACTTCGCCCGTGCTGTATGCTCTGGGGACGCTGACCACGGTGTTCTCGCTGGCGATCATTGGTATCTGCCTTGCCTTTGTGCTGCTGGCACAGCGGCGGCGGGCGCGGGCCGGGTCGGACGCGGGCAAGGGGATGGTCTGATGCGCCTTATGGTCATCAATCCCAATTCCACAGCCTCCATGACCGATAAGATCGCCGCAGCGGCCCGTGCCGCCGTGCCTGCCGGGGTCACCGTTGTGGCCGTCACCAACACCAGCGGACCGCCGTCGATCCAAGGGGCAGCGGATGGGGTAACCGCGACACCGGGCGTGCTTGCACTGGTCGGCGGAGCCGATGCCGACGCCATCGTCATCGCCTGCTTTGACGACACCGCCCTCGCCCAGGCCCGCGCCCTGTCAGCCGTCCCCGTCATCGGCATCGGCGAGGCCGCGTTTCATGCGGCCATGATGCTGGGCGCGCGCTATTCGGTTGTCACCACGCTGTCGGTGTCCATCCCGGTGATCGAAGGGAACCTGCGGGACTATGGTGTGGCGGGGTCCTGCGCCCGGGTCCGGGCAAGCGAGGTCCCCGTCCTTGACCTTGAACGCCCCGGCAGCATGGCCGAGGGCAAAGTGTCCGATGAAATTGCCGAGGCACTGGCACAGGACGGATCAACTGCGATCGTCTTGGGCTGCGCGGGCATGGCCGATCTGGCCGCACGGCTGTCCGCCCGCCACGGCGTTCCGGTGATCGACGGGGTGGCCGCCGCCTGCGGCATGGCTTGCGTTCTGGCCGGACTGATCCGCGCAGCATAATTCAACAGGAGGAAAAGATGCCCAAAAAGATACTCTGCGGCTTTGGCACCGACATCGACTCGGTCGCCGGATGGATCGGATCTTATGGCGGGGGCGACAGCCCGTCCGACATCCAGCGCGGCATCTTCGCGACCGAGGTGGGCATCCCCCGCCTGCTGCGCCTGTTCGACAAATACAGCCTCAAGACCAGCTTTTTCATCCCCGGCCATTCGCTGGAGACGTTCCCCAAGGAAATGGAGATGATCGTCAAGGCAGGCCACGAGGTCGGCGCGCACGGCTATCTGCACGAAAACCCTGTCGCCATGACACCCACGCAGGAAGAAGACGTTCTGGTCAAATCCATCGAACTGATCGAGGGACTGACCGGGAAAAAGCCGCGCGGCTATGTGGCGCCGTGGTGGGAAATGTCAGCCTCGACCGCGGCCCTTCTTCTGAAATACGGGTTCGACTATGACCATTCCCAAGGCTATCGCGATTTTCTGCCGTTCTATGCCCGGGTCGGCGACAGCTGGAACGTGATCGACTATTCCAAGCGCGCGGCGGACTGGATGCACCCGCTCAAACACGGTCACGAGATCGACCTCGTGGGGATCGCGGCCAACTGGTATGTCGACGACCTGCCGCCAATGATGTTCATCAAGGGGTCGCCGAACTCTCATGGCTTCGTCAACCCGCGCGATATCGAACAGATGTGGCGCGACCAGTTCGACTGGGTCTACCGCGAAATGGACTATGGCATCTTCCCGATGACCATTCACCCCGATGTGTCAGGCCGCCCGCAAGTCCTGCTGATGCTGGAACGGCTGATCGAGTATATCAACGGCCACGATGGCATCGAATGGGTC
Organism: Marivivens sp.; assembly: GCA_024642115.1. Classification (GTDB taxonomy): domain Bacteria; phylum Pseudomonadota; class Alphaproteobacteria; order Rhodobacterales; family Rhodobacteraceae; genus JAHEBU01. Next base: position 19,832 of record JAHEBU010000008.1, read on the forward strand.
CCGTTCGAAGATATGGCCACCGATTTCCGCGCCCGCTATCCCTTTGCCGGGGCAGCCCGCCCGCCGCTGATCTGATGTGTTCGGGCTGCGGCGCACCGCCCGTTCCGGGGCACTGGACCGACGCGGGCGGGGCCACGCCCGCTGACCGCCTGCGCATTCGGGCGGCGCGGGCACAGGTGCTGGGCCGGGTGCTGTCGGATCATGGCCTGAGGGCGGCGGACGGGATGCTGGTGCCTGGGCTGACCCTGTCGGCCTCTGGCGGGCGGCAGGTCCTCGTGCCCGACCTTGATGCGCTCTGGTCGGCGGCCGAACGCCTGACAGGGCGGCCCGTCGATCCGCTCGCCGATGTCTGACCGACTGCGCCTGACCATCCTCGGGGGTTTTCTGGGGGCCGGGAAAACGACGTGGTTGCGGCACCAACTGAATGAAGGGACATATGCCGACGCCCACCTCATCGTGAACGAGGCCGCGACTGAACCCGTTGACGACCGACTGCTGCACCATCCGGGCGGGCTCAGCGTCATCGCCGGCGGTTGCGCCTGTTGCGACGCCGCCGATGACCTGCGCCGGACCCTGCGCACCCTTTGCGATGACCGCAGCGCTGGGTCGGGACCGGACGAAGTGATGCTGGAAACATCTGGCCTTGCCGATCCGGGGCGGATCGTGGCCTTGATCCAGTCCGATCCGGTCCTGACCCGGCACATCGTCCTGACGCAGATCATCGTTCTGGTCGACGCGGTCGAGGGGCCAGGGCGGATCGCCACCGAATCCCTCGCCCGCGCCCAGATCGCCGCCGCCGACCAGATCATCCTGACCAAGACCGACCAGAGCAGCGCGTATGAACTACGGGCCACGCTTACCCTGCTCGCCCCCGGGGCCGAGGTGGCGGCGGCGGTGCAGGGCGTCGCCATCCCCCTGCCCGCGCTACCACCCGAAACTCAGCCCATCCCCATCGGACAGGACAGTGCGACGCCCATTGCAGCGCATGTACTGGACGTCTCTCAAACAGACTGGCCCGGCTTGTCGGTCTGGCTCTCGGCGCTGATCCATGCGCGGGGGCGCGACATCATGCGGATCAAAGGGGTGGTGAACACGCCCGCAGGCCCGTTGCTGTTGCAATCGGTGGGCGCCCGGATGCAGCGCCCCGAACGGATCGAGGGGGACGCAGGCCAGCTTGTCCTAATCGGACGTGGCACGACCCGCGACGCGTTGAACCGCTCTCTCGCCACTTGGACGGAATCGTTGACATGACGCTGCGCAGCCACAACCGCTATGGCTATTCCGATATCAGCACCCGGCCCGATTTCGACTGGCCGGGCGGGCGGAGGCTGGCGGTCTATATCGGTCTGAACGTCGAAGTGTTCGCGTTTGGGCAGGGATTGGGGGCCGAGCTCGCCGCCGGCGGGCCGCAACCGGATGTGCTGAACTACGCCTGGCGCGACTACGGCAACCGGGTCGGCCTGCCCCGCCTGCGTGACCTGTTCGACCGGCTTGGCCTGCCCTGCACGGTTCTGGCCAACTCGGACACCTACGCCCACTGCCCCGGCCTGATCGACAGCTTTCGGGCGCGGGGCGACGAAATCGCAGGGCATGGGCGGACCAATGCGGAACGGCAGGGGACCATGTCTGAGTCGGACGAGGCGGCATTGATTGCCGAGGCCACCGCCATCCTGACCGCGCAAGAAGGACGGCAGCCCAAGGGCTGGCTTGGCCCCTGGATCTCGCAAAGTGCCGTCACGCCCGACCTGCTGCACGAGGCGGGGTATTCCTACCTGCTCGACTGGTGCCACGATGACCAACCCGTCTGGATGCAGACCCGGACCGGGCGCATCCTGTCGGTCCCATATCCCCAGGAACTCAATGACATACCCCAGATCGTCGGGCGAAAACGCGAGGGGCGGGAGTTTGCCGACATGATCACCGATGCCTTTGACGCTATGCTGGGCGAAAGCGATCAGCGGCCGCTGGTCATGGGGATCGCGCTGCATGGCTACCTGATGGGACAGGCGCACCGCATCGGACCACTGGAACGGGCGCTGCGGCATATCGTGGACCGGGCGGGCGACAGCGTCTGGATCACGACCGCCGGAGCCATCGCAGACCACTTTGCCAGTCTGCCAGACCAGACGGATGCCGCAGCCCGCTTTTGACCATGCCCCCACTTTAGACCTATACAAACCGCGCATCGGCGCGTATGCGCGACCCCTTGAGCGGCCCTGTCCGGCCGCGACCCACCAATTCCGAAAGCCCGCCATGATCGCCACCCTTGCCGCCGCCCTCGACCAGCGTGGCTATGCCACACTCACCCCCGTGCAGGAGGCCGTGACCGATCCCGATCTGGGTCAGGCCGATCTGCTGGTGTCCGCCCAGACCGGATCGGGCAAGACTGTGGGGTTCGGGCTGGCCATTGCGCCCACGCTCCTAGGGGAAGACACGGTGTTCGGCCCAGCGGGCGCACCGCTGGCGCTGATCGTGGCGCCAACGCGCGAACTGGCATTGCAGGTGAAACGGGAGCTGGCGTGGCTTTACGCACAGGCTGGGGCCATCATCGCCTCGACCGTGGGGGGCATGGACATGCGCGACGAAAAGCGCACGCTGGAACGCGGGGCGCATATCGTGGTGGCCACCCCCGGTCGCCTGCGCGACCATATCATGCGCAACTCTCTCGACATGACGGCGATCCGCGCCGTGGTGCTGGACGAGGCGGACGAGATGCTCGATCTGGGCTTCCGCGAAGATCTTGAATTCATTCTCGGCAGCGCCCCTGAAACCCGGCGCACGCTGATGTTTTCAGCCACCGTCCCCAATTCCATCGCCAAGCTGGCGCAGTCCTATCAAAAGGACGCCGTGCGGGTATCGACCAAGGCCGAGCGGAGCCAGCACACCGACATCGAATACCGGGCGCTCAACGTCGCCCCGCAAGACGCTGAAAACGCTATCATTAACGTTCTGCGCTACTACGAGGCGCCCAATGCGCTGGTGTTTGCCAACACCCGTGCGATGGTCACGCGGCTGACCACGCGCCTGTCCAACCGGGGCTTTCAGGTTGTGGCGCTGTCGGGTGAACTCAGCCAGACCGAACGCTCTCACGCGCTGCAAGCGATGCGCGACGGACGCGCCCGCGTCTGCGTGGCGACCGACGTGGCGGCCCGGGGCATCGACCTGCCCAACCTTGAACTGGTGATTCACGCAGAACTCCCCTCCAACTCCGAAGTGCTGCTGCACCGTTCGGGCCGCACGGGCCGCGCGGGGAACAAAGGCGTCTCAACCTTCATCATCCCGCCGAAATCCCGCCGCAAGGCCGAGATGCTGCTCAAGGGCGCCAAGGTCACGGCGGAATGGGCCGCCCCCCCGTCCGCCGACGAAGTGAACGCCAAGGACCGCGAACGCCTGCTCAACGATCCCGTCTGGGCCGATCCGGCCACGGATGAAGAAATGAGCTTTGCCGCGCAACTCCTTGAATTGCATGATCCTGTGACCATCGCTGCGGCCTATCTGCGGCTCTATGCCGGACGCACCTCCGCCCCAGAAGATCTGGCCGCAGGCGACACCTCTGCCCCCGGTCCGCGCAAGGAATTCGGGCCGTCCAAGTGGTTCCGCGTGAACGTCGGCCGCGATGACCGGGTCGAGGCGCGCTGGCTCATGCCTCTGCTGTGCAATTCCGGCGGCATCACCAAGGACGACGTGGGCGCGATCCGCATCCAGCAGACCGAGACGTTCTTTGAAATCTCCGAAGGACGCGCCGCTGGGTTCCTGAATGCGCTGGGGCAAAAGATGGCGCTCGAAGGCGGGCAACAGGTGACCGCACTGGATGCGCCCCCTGAACTCGCCCCCCGCTACGCCCCCAAGACCCATCGCAAGGGCGACGATGACAGCCCGCGTCCCGACCGGGCAGAACGCGCCCCGCGCGCCCCGCGTCCGCCGCGCGATTTCACGCCGCCGCCCGAATCCGCAGCCCCCGATGCCCCCGCGATCTTGGCACAGCCGACCCCCGTCATCGCCGAAGAGGACCGCAAGCCGCGCAAACCCCGCGCCGCAAAGCCCGAACCGCGCGACCACGGTGACGCCTTGACCGCCTACAAACCACAAAAGGTCTGGGATCGCCCCAAATCTGACGGGCCAAAGTCCGATGGCCCCAAGGGCGATAGACCCGCCTACAAGGGCAAGTCCGACCGCCCGACCGAGAGCAAGCCCCCCTACAAACCGAAATCCGAAGGCTATAAATCCTATGGAAAACCCAAGGACGGTGCGTCCAAGGGTAAATCCGAAGGCTACAAATCGGTCAAGGACGGAGCCAAGCCGTTCAAGGCCAAGTCTGACAAACCCTTTGACAAGACAGACCGCCCGGCCAAGCCCAAGGCGAATGCCTCCGACACCTCAAAACGGTTCGTCCCCCCCGGCGCCAAGGTCAGCCCGCGCAAGCCCGCTGGCAAAGGCGGAAGTGCGCCGCCGCGCCGGCCCGGCGGCCCCAAGGCCCGTTGACCCCGCCACAATTCCGACATAATTCCGCCCCGTGAGGGACGGATTCACCGTTCATCATCATAGAATCAGGTCCAGCAAGAGGCCGATGGCGTTACACCCGCCACCCGAGCAGACGAAAGGCGCCAGCGATGGCCACGCAACAACCCCAGCAATCCGTGCCTCCGGCACAACCCACCCAACAAGGTGGTGCGCAGACCCCCGCGCAGCCGATTTTCAAGGACTACGCCAGCATCTGATCTGGCGATTGTTCAGCGACGACCGGCCCCCGCCGCCCTCCCTCGGCCCGGGCCAAACCTGCAAGGCCAGTGGCCCGGCGCGCTCCTCCCAAAATTTGCGCCACCCCACTGGCCTTTTTTTGCGTCGCGGCTAGGCTGCGGGCATGGCAGCGATATCGACCATCCCCAATCTTGGCCCCGCGTCCGAGGCACAGTTCCTCAAGGCGGGAATCCGCACAGCTGAAGAGTTGCGGGAATTGGGGGCGGACACGGCCTACCGGCGGTTGCTTGAAACGGGAACCCGCCCGCACTTCATCGGCTATTATGTTCTTCATATGGCCCTGCAAGGCCGTCCATGGAACGACTGCAAGGGTCCGGAAAAGGTGGCACTTCGCGCCCGGTTCGACGCAATCAAGGCCGAAAGCGCAGGGGCGGGCCTGTCGGAACTTGAACTTTTCCTCGATCGGATCGGTGTCAGGGCGCGGACATGAGCGGCCCGCTTTCGGCCCGCGACCGGCTTCAACGTGCGTCGCGCCTTTGGGCCGAGGGGGCCGAGGCCGAGGCGCGCAAGATCTGCCGACAAGTTGCCCGCCTGTCTGATCTGACGATGCCCGACGGGGCCGCCCTGCTCCGGCTCCTGCGCGAGATGGGTGATGATGCCGATCCGGTCGAGGCTCGGCTGCGCGCCCAACTTGACACGCCCGCCACAGGCGCGTCGGACCTGTTTGACCGGGCGCAGGCGCTGGTGCTGCTTGACCAGCGCGAGGCGGCTCTTGCCGGGCTCGACCTGGCTATCACAGCCGATCCCGCCCCGATCCCGCCCGCCCTGTTGTATCTGCGTGTGGCGCTGCACTCTGGTCGGGCCGCAGACGCCCTGCCCTTGATCCTTCGGGTTGCCGGGGCGCAGACCCACCCCGGCAGGCTCCTGCTGGCCGCGGCCAAGATCATGGGTCTGCATGGACAGACTGCCGCAGCCGAAACCCTGCTGACTCAGGCTGAACCGCATTACCGCGACGCCTGCGCCGAATTCGATTTCGTGGCGGCGGGCCTGCGCGGGCAGGCCATTCCTGCGGGCAAACAGCGGGACATGGCCGTGGCCATCTTTGACAAGTTCGCGGCGGACTACGACGACACGCTGACCAGCATCCGCAATAACGGCCCGCAGATGATCGGGCGGGTTCTGGGGCAGCTGGACCTGCCGCGCAAACGCGGGCTCCAGGTGCTGGACGCAGGCTGCGGCACTGGTCTGTGCGCTGCGCATCTGCGTCCCTATGCAAATCGCCTGCATGGCGTGGACGTGTCCGTGGGGATGCTGGAGCAGGCCAGGGCCAAACGAACCTATGACACGCTCACCCGGTCGGATCTGACGGTGGCAGGCACCCTGCCCGCTGGCCCGTTCGACCTGATCGTGGCGGCAGATGTGCTGACGTACTTTGGCGACCTCACGGGCGTTCTGCGCTCGCTGGCTGGGGTCCTTCGGCCCGGCGGCTGGCTGGTCATGACGGTCGAAGATGGGGGGGATATGGCGGCGCCCGGGTATGGGTTGGGGCCATCGGGGCGGTTCCGGCACAGCGTCGGCCACATCGGATCGGCCCTGTCCACCGCAGGAGTAAACCGCCCGAAACACCAGATCAGTGATACGCTGCGGCTGGAATTCGGGATGCCTGTGGGCGGCCTTGCTCTGGCCGCCCAAAAACTTGCCTTGGCGTTTTAGCCGACCAGTTCGAGGCCCGAGAAGAAATAGGCGATCTCTTCCTTGGCGGTAGCGGGGGCGTCCGACCCGTGAACCGAGTTTTCACCGACCGATTCCGCGAATTCGGCACGGATCGTGCCGGCGGCAGCGTCCTTGGGGTTGGTGGCACCCATGACTTCACGGTTCTTGGCAATGGCGCCTTCGCCTTCCAGAACCTGAACGACGACCGGGCCGGATGCCATGAAATCGCGCAGTTCGCCAAAGAACGGACGGTCTTTGTGGACGATGTAGAACTGGCCAGCCTGCGCCGGGGTCAGGTGGATGCGCTTTTGTGCGACGATGCGCAGACCGGCGTCTTCGAACTTGGCATTGATCTTGCCGGTCAGGTTGCGCTTGGTGGCATCGGGTTTGATGATGGACAGGGTGCGTTCGATCGCCATGGTCAGCCTCTTTGATGGGTGGGGCCGCGGCCCCGTTGATTGGATCGGCGCCGCCCTATCACGCGGCTTTGCGCAAGAAAAGGCGCGATTGACCCCGCGCCCCCGATCAGGCAAAGCCCATCCATGTTACGCATCAACGACATCAGCTATTCGATCGAGGGGCGGGTTCTGATCGACCACGCCACCGCCGTCATTCCCACGGGCCACAAGGTCGGCCTCGTTGGCCGAAACGGCACAGGAAAGACCACACTTTTCAAGATGATCCGGGGCGAACTTCACCTCGACACCGGCGACATCTCGATCCCGCGTGGATGGAAAATCGGCGGCGTGAGCCAAGAGGTCCCCGGAAACGAGGTGTCGCTGATCGACACGGTCCTGCGCGCCGATACCGAACGCGAGTCGCTTTTGGCCGAGGCAGAGAGCGCCACCGACCCCAACCGCATCGCCGAAGTGCAGACGCGACTGGCCGATATCGACGCCTGGTCGGCGGAAAGCCGGGCGGCCTCGATCCTCAAGGGTCTGGGGTTCACCGACGAAGAACAGCGGATGCCCTGTTCGGCATTTTCGGGCGGCTGGCGGATGCGCGTTGCGCTTGCGGCCGTGCTGTTTTCCGAACCCGACCTGTTGTTGCTGGACGAACCGACCAACTATCTCGACCTCGAAGGGGCGCTTTGGCTCGAGGCCTATCTGGTCAAGTACCCCCATACCGTCGTGATCGTCAGCCACGACCGCGAGCTTTTGAACCGATCGGTCGAAAGCATCCTCCACCTTGAGGACAAGAAACTCACCTTCTACACCGGGAATTACGATAACTTCGCCCGCCAACGCGCTGAAAAGCGGGCGCTTATGGTGTCAGCGGCGAAAAAGCAGGACCTCAAGCGCGCGCACCTTCAGGCCTTCGTCGATCGGTTCAAGGCCAAGGCGTCCAAGGCCAAGCAGGCCCAGTCCCGGGTCAAGATGCTGGAAAAGATGGAGACAATCCGCGTGCCGGAAGACGCGGCCCGCACCGTCTTTACCTTCCCCGCACCCGAGGAACTGTCGCCCCCCATCATCGCGACCGAAGGCGTCGCCGTGGGATACGGCAACCACATCGTCCTTCATGACCTGAACCTGCGCATTGACCAGGACGACCGGATCGCCCTTCTGGGGCGCAACGGTGAAGGAAAATCCACTCTTTCCAAATTGTTGTCCGGCAGACTTGAAGCGGCACGTGGTAACATGATCACCTCGTCCAAGCTGCGGATCGGCTTTTTCGCTCAGCATCAGGTGGACGAGCTCCGGGTTGAGGAAACGCCACTGCAACACCTTCTGCGCGAACGTCCCGAAGAGGGTCAGGCGCGGCTGCGTGCCCGTCTGGCAGGGTTCGGCCTGATGGCAGCCCAAGCGGAAACCGAGGTTGGGCGTCTTTCGGGCGGACAAAAGGCGCGACTGTCGTTGCTGCTGGCCACCCTGCCCGCACCGCACCTCCTGATCCTCGACGAACCGACCAACCACCTCGACATCGAAAGCCGCGAGGCGCTGGTCGAGGCGCTGACCGCCTATACCGGCGCTGTCATCCTCGTCAGCCACGACATGCACCTCCTGTCGATGGTGGCCGACCGGCTGTGGCTGGTCAAAGGCGGGCATGTCAAACCCTATGACGACGATCTGGAAGCCTATCGGCGGATGCTGTTGACTGTCGAGAAACCCATTGAAAAGACAGCGGAAAAGCCCAAGGCCGTCAAGCCGACCCGCGAGGTCGTCATGGCCCTGCGCGCCGACGCCCGCAAATGCGAGGAACGCATCGACAAGATCAACGACATGCGGGACAAACTGGCGGCCAAACTGGCCGATCCGGCGCTGTATGATGACAAGCGCAAGGGCGAGCTCGAGACCTGGAACAAGAAATACGCCGAGGTGATGGAGGCGTTGGAGCGGGCCGAAGCCATGTGGATCGCCGCCCTTGAAAAGCTGGAAAAGGCGCAAGCGGCATGACCGAATGGCCCGCCATCATCGCGGCCTTCACCACGTTGTTCATCATCATTGATGCACCGGGGCTGGCCCCGCTTTATATTGCGCTGACCCAGGGGATGCCGTCCGCTCAGCGGAATCGGATCGGCCTGCGGGCCTGCATCACCGCCGGAATTCTGATGCTGGTCTTCCTGTTTCTGGGCGAGGCCGTTCTGGGGTTCATCGGGATTTCCATGCCTGCCTTCCGCATCGCGGGCGGGGTCCTGCTGTTTCTGACCGCTCTGGACATGCTGTTCCAGCGCAGGCAGGCCCGGCGACAGGAAAACGCCGACGAAGGCGCGCAAGAGCATCACGACGATCCGTCGGTCTTTCCCCTCGCCATCCCGCTGATCGTCGGGCCGGGGGCGATCACGACGATCATCCTTCTGGCCGGGCAGGCGCACTCTGGTGCGGATTTTGCCGCCGTGGCGGGAGTGATGGCGGCCAACCTTGTCATCGTGTTCCTGACCTTTCTGGCTGCCCCTCTCATCGAACGCGCCTTGGGAAAGGTGGGCATCAATATCGTGACCCGACTTCTGGGGATGTTGCTGGCCGCCCTTGCCGTGCAGTTCATTCTGGACGGTCTCACATCTTTCGGATTGGCGGGTTAGCCCCCATATGCCGGTGATGGACACCGATCAGATGATGAACCTGCTCTATCTCAGCCTGATGGCTGCGGCCGTCGCAGGGTGGTTTTTCATGCAGAACCGGCAGTCGCTGGGCAAGACCGCCCAGCATGCTGCTGTCTGGGGCCTCATTTTTGTGGGCGCGGTTGCGGCGGCGGGGATGTGGGGAGACATTCAGAGGCAGGTGATGCCCCGCCAGTCGTTCATGGACGGCCAGACGATCCGCATTCCGCGGGCGTTGGACGGGCATTATTATCTGACCGTGATGGTCAACGGAACACCAGTGGATTTCGTGGTCGACACCGGGGCGAGCCAGGTCGTGCTGACGCAGGAAGATGCCGCACGGGTGGGGATCGACCTGTCATCCCTGCGCTATCTGGGGTCGGCAAACACGGCCAACGGGGCGGTGGATACGGCCTCGGTCAGGCTGAATTCGGTCGAGATTGGCAGCATCCGTGACAGCGATGTTCGAGCGGTCGTGAATGGCGGGCAGATGGATGGGTCGCTGCTGGGGATGACCTATCTGGGACTTTATTCAAAAATCGAGATTTCCGGCGGCGAGATGATCCTGACTCGCTGATGTTCAAACGTGAACATTTTAAATTCATGTTCAATATCAGTTCGTTACCATTTTCTGTTTACCCGATCTTAACCGTTCAGGCGGGCCAGGTTTGAGTGTCGTGATCGGGGTGCTGATGGTTGGTCGCGCGGATGCGGACAGCGTCCGCGCCCATCGCCTGTTCGGTAGGTTGGCCGAGGTCGATTTGTCCCAACTGGTCGATCTGGGGCAGTCGCCCCTCGGGTCCGGCTTCCCAGACCAGGGGGATCGCGGCGGGCGTGTCGAACGCGCCAATGCACATCGACACATGGCCCCCGGCGGTATTGTGGTAGAACAGCGGCGTGCCGCAGGTGGCACAGAACCCGCGCTCGATCCCTTCGGAACTCAAAAACACCGTCGCCGCCCCCCGCGTCCAGGTCAGGTCGGTCTTGGGGACGCCCACCAGCGCGGCAAAGAAGTTGCCCATCGCCTTTTGACACATCCGGCAATGGCAGACATGAGCGTTGTCCACGAGGGCCGTGGCGCGAAACCGCACCGCGCCGCACTGGCATCCTCCGGTCAGGTGCATGGCGGTCCTTTCGTCACAGAGAGGCTAATTGCCCTATTTCTCGGCCTTCTTGGTCCAGCGGCCATTGTCCTGCGCCCAGTATTGAGCGGCGCAGCCGGCGTCGGTCAAGGTTTTCCACTGGGTGCGGGCGTGGGCCGTTGCGGCATCGTCCCCACCGTCGAAAAGGATGCAGGCGCGGGCGGCTGTGGCCACTTCACCTGCGGCGATGTCCGCACCGTCCACGCTCATTACGCAGGTCGGATCATTGGCAGCCGCCTGTCCTGACGTCAGCAGCACCGGTTGCAGCGCGTCGTGCGGGCCGCCTGCCAGTCCATGCGGCAGAAAGCTGTCGTCGGCCCCCCGCCAAAGATCGACATCAAGCTGCGCCATGCGGGCGGGGTCGGTGCCGCGCACCTCGATCCTCCAGCCCGCCTCGATCGCCTTGGGGATCAGCATGGCAAGGGTCTGTTCGGAGGTCGCTTCGGTCAGGTGATAAAAGAATGCGATGCCCATCTGGGGTCAGTCGGCTCGGAGACGGAGGGTGCGCACGAGGGGTCCTTTCGCTGGTCCGAAGGCGGACAACGACCCGACGCTATCCGATACGGCCAATCGACGCCATCCCGCCTGCCACCGCAGACTTAGCGGTTCAAACCCCGCCCTGGATCGGCTAGCGTCCCGTCAGTTTGGCGAAAGTGATGGGGGCAGGACGGTTGGGGCGATTCGACAGATATCTGCTGTCGCAAATGATGGTCCTGTTCGGCTTTTTTGCGCTGGTGCTGGTCCTGATCTACTGGATCAATCAGGCCGTGCGCCTGTTTGACGAGCTGATCGCAGATGGCCAATCGGCCTATGTGTTCCTGGAATTCACCGCTCTGAGCTTGCCGGGCGTCATTCGCGTGGTCCTGCCCATCGCCGCCTTTGCCGCGTCTGTCTATGTGACCAACCGGATGCTGGCCGAATCCGAAATGGTCGTGGTGCAGGCCACCGGCTATTCCCCCTGGCGGCTGGCCCGTCCGGTGTTTCTGTTCGGTCTGATCGTGGCCGCGATCATGACCATCCTGATGCACTGGCTGGTCCCCGCCAGCACCCGCGTCTATGGCGAACGTTCGGCTGAGGTGGCGCAGGATCTGACCGCCCGTCTGCTGACCGAGGGTCAGTTCCTGAACCCGGTCGATGGCATTACCTTGTATATCCGGAACATCACGCCGGCAGGCGAGCTGATCGACCTGTTCCTGTCGGACACCCGTGATCCGGCCCAAAGCATAACCTATACAGCCGCCCGCGCCTATCTGGTCAAGACCGACGCCGGCCCGAGGCTGGTCATGCAACAGGGCATGGCGCAGACGCTGGAAACCAGCACCGATCGCCTGTTTACCACGACCTTTGACGATTTCACCTATTACATCGGCGGCCTGGTCCAAACCGGCCCTCGAGGCGTTCGCGGCATCCGCGAATTGTCCACCTGGGAATTGCTGCACCCGACCGAGGCCCTGACCAAAGAGACAGGCCGTAGCGCCGCCGCCCTGCTGGTCGAAGGCAATGACCGGTTTGACCAGTCCCTGCTGGCGATCATTGCCGCCCTTCTGGGGTTTTCGACCCTGCTGGTCGGTGGCTTCAGCCGCTTTGGCGTGTGGCGCCAGATTGTTGCCGCCATCTTTTTGATCATTCTGGTCAAGGCCGTAGAGACATCTTCGGCCAATTTGGCTCGGTCGAACGTCGCCCTTTGGCCGTTGACCTATGCCCCGACGGTCGCGGGTGCGGTGCTGGTCTGGATCACGCTGACGCTGGCCGCCCGCCCCGCCCTTTTTCGCCGCCGCAGTCGCGCCGGGGTCGCCGCATGATCCTGCACCGCTATTTCGCCGTCCGCTTTGCCCTGACGTTTGGCGCTGTCCTTGCCGTGTTTTTTGTCATCACCACCTTTCTGGATCTGATCGACCAATCCCGCCAGTTCAGCGGTGCGGGTGCCCGGTTCGCCGATCTGCTGGCGCTGAGCCTGCTCAACATCCCCGGCGGCATCTACAAGATCCTGCCGCTGATCATGATCCTGGCGACAATCGCCCTGTTCTTGAACCTGGCCCGGACGTCCGAACTGGTCGTCACCCGGGCTGCCGGTCGGTCGGCCCTGCGCGCCCTGATGGCCCCTGTCGCTGTCGCCCTGGCCGTGGGCTGCATTGCCGTGGCGGTGTTCAACCCGATCGTTGCCGCCACCTCGAAGCAATATGAGGTCCGTGCGGGCAAACTGCGCGGGAGCGCCGACGTGCTGGCCATCAGCAGCGACGGGCTGTGGCTGCGTCAGGGGACTGCGAACGGCCAGACCGTCATCCGCGCTGTCCGGTCCAATCTGGACGGCACCGAATTGCAGGGCGTGACCTTTATCACCTTTGCCCCGACGGGTGGCCCGGTCCGCAGGGTTGATGCCGCCGCCGCCCGGCTGGCCGATGGTGCCTGGACCCTGACGGATGCCAAATCCTGGCCGCTGGTGGGGACCACCAACCCCGAGGCGCAGGCGACCACGCTGCCCACGTTGCAGATCCCCTCGACCTTGACCCCCGACCAGATCCGCGACAGTTTCGGCACCCCCTCTTCCATCCCGATCTGGGAATTGCCGGGGTTCATCCACCGCCTTCAGACCGCCGGCTTTTCCGCCCGCAGGCACGAAGTGTGGTTTCAGACCGAACTGGCCCTGCCCGCCTTTCTGGTCGCCATGGTCCTGATCGGCGCCAGTTTCACCATGCGCCATCAGCGGGGGGGACGGACGGGGATCATGGTGCTGTCGGCCATTCTGCTGAGCTTTGGCCTCTACTTCATCCGCAATTTCGCGCAGGTTCTGGGCGAGAGCGGGCAGCTGCCCGTGGTTCTGGCCGCATGGGCGCCGCCGCTGGCCGCAATCGGCCTGTCGATGGGCCTGCTGTTGCATCTGGAGGATGGATGATCGCCCGGTTGATCCTGATCCTGATGTGCCTCTGGCCCGCCCTTGCCGTCGGCCAGACGGCGGCCACGCTGGTGGCGGACAACGTCATGGTCACCGCCGATCAGCGGCTGGTGGCGCAGGGCAGTGTCGAGGTGCTGTATGACGGCACCCGCCTGACCGCTGCCCGCATCACCTATGACCAGAGCGCGGACCGGCTGACCATCGAGGGGCCGATCCTGATCCGTACGGCGGACGGCACGATCCTGACCGCCGATCAGGCGAGCCTAGACCCCCGTCTTGAGAACGGCATCCTGATCGGGGCGCGGCTGGTGTTGCAGCAACAGTTGCAACTGGCGGCCAACCAGATTGACCGGGTCGATGGCCGCTATACGCAGCTGTCGCGGGTGGTGGCCACGTCCTGCGCCATCTGCAACGACGGCCCGCCCTTGTGGGAAATTCGCGCCGATCGGATCATCCATGATTCGGTGGAAAAGCAGCTCTATTTCGACAATGCCCAGTTCCGGGTGGCGGGCATCCCGATCCTGTGGCTGCCGCGGATGCGTCTTCCCGATCCGAGCCTGAAACGGGCGACTGGCCTTCTTGTGCCAAAGATCGTGTCGAACGACACGTTGGGGACAGGGATCAAGGTCCCATATTTCATCAGGTTGGGCGATAGCCGCGACCTGACGGTGATCCCGTTCGTCGCAACCAACACAAGGACGCTGGGTCTGTCCTATCGACAGGCGCTGTCCAGGGGCAGTTTCAGCATCGACGGGGCGCTGTCGCGGGACCAGTTGATACCTGACCAGTTGCGTGGCTACCTATTTGCAGAGGGAACGTTCGATCTGACGGACAACTGGTCGCTGGCCCTGAATGTCGAGGGAGCGACCGACAAGGCCTATCTGCTGGACTATGCCATTTCCGATCAGGACCGGCTGGAAACCTATCTGACCGCCACCCGCGTCACGGCGAACAGCCTGTCGGTCGCCGATCTGCGGTTCTATCAGACGCTGCGCGACCCCACCGCCGAGATCAACATTTCCCTTCCCCGGACCATTGTCGAGTTGAGCCATGAATGGAGCGTCTATCCCGCAGGGCTGGGCGGCAAACTGACCTTTGGTGGGGCGGTCGATGCGCTGTACCGCGCCTCGGACACCGACGGGATCGAGGGCCGGGATGTGTCCCGGCTGGGCGCCTATGCCGACTGGCGCAGAAGCTGGGTTCTGCCTGCGGGCCTTGTGGCCGACGTACAGGGGCGGCTGGATGCCAGTTACTATAGCGTCACGCAGGATAGCGCCTTTGACCGCGATATCGGCCGCGTCGCGTCGGCTGCCGCCGTGACGTTTCGCTGGCCGCTGATCCGGCAGGGGACTGGCGACGTCACCCAGACCCTGGAACCCATACTGATGCTGGCCTGGTCGCAGGTGCATGGCGGCACGCCCCCCAACGAGGACAGCACCCGCACCGAATTTGACGAGGCCAATCTGTTCGACCTCAACCACTTTCCGGGCGACGACCGGGTCGAGACCGGGCCGAGGGCCATCTTTGGGGCCAGTTGGACGGCGGCTTCGGATCGGGGCTGGTCGACGCGGCTGGGGTTTGGTCGGGTGCTGCGCCAGCTTGCCGATCCCGATTTCAGCGCCTCGTCGGGATTGTCGGGCCTGCGGTCGGACTGGCTGATCGCGGGGCAGGTCGATCTGCCACGGGGATTTGGCGTGGACGGGCGGGCAATGCTGACCGAAAATCTGGGCCTGGCCAAATCCGAGGCGCGGATCAACTGGGCCAATGACCGGATCGGGTTGGTGGCGAGCTATGTCTGGCTGCCTGCCGACATC
The DNA here is from genome assembly GCA_024642115.1 of Marivivens sp. Classification (GTDB taxonomy): domain Bacteria; phylum Pseudomonadota; class Alphaproteobacteria; order Rhodobacterales; family Rhodobacteraceae; genus JAHEBU01. The sequence continues at coordinate 35,129 of JAHEBU010000008.1, forward strand.
GCCGAGGACCGCGCCGACGCCCTGTCTGAATGGACGCTCGATTCGACCTACCAGATCAACGACGTGTGGTCGCTGGGGCTGGATGGCCGCTATGATGTGGCGGCTGGCGAGCCGACCCGCGCCGGTCTGACGGTTGGCTGGCAGAACGAATGCGTCACGGTCGAGCTTTCGGTCTCGCGCAGATATACGTCTTCCACTAGTGTACAGCCATCGACCGACTTTGGTCTGAGCGTCGGCCTCAACGGATTTTCCGCAGGCCGGTCCGGTCAGACCGCGCGAACGACCTGCGCGAACTAGGCGGACCGATCCGAGTTGAGCAGAAGAACGAGGCAAGAATGCGCTGTCTGATCCGAATGATCCCGATCCTTTGTCTGGGTGCCGTCCTGGCCAGCCTGCCCGGTATCGCCCCGGCCCAAGGCCAGTTTTCCCCTGTTATTTCCGTGGACAACAAGGCAATCACCCAGTTCGAGATCGACCAGCGCATCAAGCTGCTGGAAATCTTTCGCACCCCCGGCGACCTGCCCAAGCTGGCCCGCGACGGGTTGATCGAGGATCGCCTGAAGATGGCCGAAATCGAACGGGCGGGTATGCGCCTGACCGATCAGGGGCTTCAGACTGCTCTGGATGACTTTGCCAGTCGGGCCAACCTGACGTTGGACCAGTTCCAGACCGTTCTGGCCCAGAATGGCGTCGATCAGGCCACCCTGCGCGATTTCGTCAAGGTCGGCGTGACCTGGCGCGATCTGGTCCGCAACCGGTTTGGCAACAAGGTGACCGTCACTGATGCCGAGATTGATCGCGCCATCGCCGACCAGGGCGGCAACGGCACCGCGATCGAGGTCCTGTTGTCCGAGATCATCATCCCCGCCCCACCCGCCCAAGCAGCCGGTGCCATGGCCACGGCCACCCGGATTTCCCGCCTGACCTCGACCGCGGCGTTTTCCGCCGAGGCGCGTCAGGTGTCGGCCCTGCCCAGCCGCACCAATGGCGGCAGGCTGGACTGGGTGCCCCTCACCAATTTCCCGCCGCCCCTGCGCCCGATCCTTTTGGCCCTGTCCGAGGGGCAGGTGACCGCCCCGCTGCCGATCACCAATGGCGTGGCCCTGTTCCAGTTGCGTGGCGTGCGCGAGGTGTCTGGCGCCGCCCCCGGCATCGCCAGCATCGACTATGCCACGTTCTATATCGCCGGAGGCCGGACCGAGGCTGGATTGCGCGCGGCTGCCGATGTGGCCGCCCGGGTCGACACCTGTGACGATCTGTATGGTGTCGCCAAGGGCCTGCCGCCCGAACAGTTGGAACGCGCCGATGTCCCCTTTGCCCAGATCCCCCAGGATGTGGCCACGGTGCTGGCCGGACTTGATCCCGGCGAATATTCCACCGCCCTGACCACCGCCGACGGGCAGGCCCTGCGCTTTGTCATGCTGTGCAAACGCACCCCAGCCACCGAGGCACCCATCGACCGCGAGACGGTGACGAACCAACTGCGCGGCCAGAAGCTGACCGCGTATGCCGATATCCTGCTGACGCAGTTGCGGGCTGCGGCCACGATCACCGGACAATAACCCGGCATGACCATCGCCGTCAGTTGCGGAGAGCCGGCCGGGATCGGCCCCGAGGTGGCGGCCAAGGCATGGGCTCTACTGCGGGCTGATCTGCCGATGCTGTGGATCGGCGATCCGCGCCATTTGCCCGCAGGAACACCGTGGCAGGCTGTCGAGGAGCCGGCCGATGCCGCTGTCGTCTGCGCCGAAGCCCTGCCCGTTCTGGTCCGCGACTTTGGCCCATCCGTTACCCCCGGCGCAGCCCATCCCGCCCATGCCCAAGGGGTCATCGACGCCATTTCGACCGGCGTTGATCTGGTTCGGTCAGGGGCCTGCACGGCGATCTGCACCGCGCCCATCCACAAAAAGGCCTTGGCCGACGGGGCGGGATTTGCCTATCCGGGCCATACCGAATTCCTGGCCGCCCTGGCCGGAGTGGACCGGGTCGTGATGATGCTGGCCTGCGATCTGCTGCGCGTGGTCCCGGCCACCATCCACATCCCGCTGGCCGAGGTGCCGCAGGCCCTGACCGCCCGCCTGCTGACCGACACCATCCTGATCACCCATGCCGCCTTGCGCCGCGATTTCGGGATCGACCGGCCGCGTATTGCCGTCGCGGGCCTGAACCCTCATGCGGGCGAAGGCGGCAAGATGGGTCTGGAAGAGATCGAGATGATGGGCCCGGTTCTGGATGCACTCAGGGCCGAAGGGATAGACCTGTCTGGCCCCCTTCCCGCCGACACGATGTTTCATGCCGGCGCCCGTGCCCGCTATGACGTGGCGGTCTGCACCTATCACGATCAGGCGCTGATCCCGATCAAGACACTGGATTTCGCGGGCGGCGTGAATGTGACGCTCGGTCTGCCGTTCGTGCGCACCTCGCCCGATCACGGCACGGCTTTTGACATCGCGGGCAAGGGAGTGGCCGATCCAACCTCGATGATCGCGGCGCTGCGGATGGCGGACAGGATGGTGTCCCTGAGGGGGGCCGGAAAACGCACGTTTTCCGCCCCGATTTCCGCGCGGAAATCGGACCCGGCATGAGCGGCATCGACAACCTTCCGCCGTTGCGCGAGGTCATCCGCGCCCATGACATCGCCCCGAAAAAGGCTCTGGGCCAGAATTTCCTTCTTGACCTGAACCTCACGGCCAAGATTGCCCGGATGGCGGGCGACCTGCGCGGATCGGATGTGATGGAGGTGGGCCCCGGCCCCGGCGGCCTGACCCGCGGGCTGCTGGCCGAAGGCGCCCGGCGCGTTCTCGCCATCGAAAAGGACCCCCGTTGCCTGCCCGCCTTGGCCGAGATCGCAGCGGCTTATCCGGGTCGGCTCGAGGTGATCGAGGGCGACGCGCTGGCCATCAATCCGCTGGCCCACCTGACCCCGCCGATCAAGATCTGCGCGAATCTGCCTTACAATGTGGGAACGGAACTTCTGGTCCGTTGGCTGACCCCTGACATCTGGCCGCCGGTCTGGTCCACCCTCACGCTGATGTTCCAGCGCGAGGTGGCCGAGCGGATCGTGGCGCAACCGGGAACCAAGGCTTACGGTCGTCTGGCGCTTCTGGCCCAGTGGCGCACGGACGCGAAGATTGTCATGGACCTTGGCCCCGAGGCATTCACGCCCCCGCCCAAGGTATCGTCCGCCGTTGTCCATCTGACCGCCCTGCCCGCCCCGCGCTTTCCGGCCAACCCGGCGACGCTCAACCGCGTCGTGGCCGCCGGGTTCAACCAGCGGCGCAAGATGCTGCGGGCGGCGTTACGGGGGGTCGCCCCCAATATCGAGGATCATCTGAACGCGGTGGGTATCCCGCCGACCGAGCGGGCGGAACAGGTCAGTCTGGAACAATTCTGCGCATTGGCACGGTCGCTGGACGGACAGTAACCCGCAGAAAAAAGGCCCTCTCGGAGGAGGGCCTTTGGATCATTCAGCGGCTTCGGACGGACCGGGAGAGGCAGACGCGTCGCTCTTGGGTTTGGCGGGGCGCCGGACGCGGGGTTTGCGGGGTTTGTCGCCCTCGGCATTGCCATTCCCGTTACCCGATGAGGCGGCCAGCATCGGCATGTCGCCCAGCGGATGCGGTTGGCGCGCCTCGGGCGTTTCGACCAGCCCGCTGTCGCGGTCGTCGTCGGCCGGCAGATCGACCACGTCATCGCTGCGGGTGTGGCGCGGCTGGTGCTGAGGCTGCGGCTGGTGACGCGGCTCTTGCTGGTGACGCGGCTCTTGCTGGTGCGGCTGGTGCTGCGGCTGGTCGCTCTGTCCCGGATCGTTGGACACCTGTTCCTGCGACTTGAGCCGGTCATTGCGTTCGCGGTCGCGTTCGGCCTGCCGGTCGCGATTGAACTGTTCCTGCTCTTCACGGGCGCGGTCGACCTCGCGCATGGCTTCGGCCAGCATGCGTGTGTAATGTTCGGCGTGTTGCGAGAAATTCTCGGCGTTCACGCGGTCATTCGACAACTGCGAATCGCGGTAAAGCTGGTTGTATTTCTCGATGATCTGCTGCGGCGTGCCGCGCACCTTGCCATCGGGGCCAGAGCTTTCAAACACCCGGTTGATGATGTTTCCGCCTGTGGGGCGCGTGTTGCGGCTCTTGTTGTTCCGCGACCGTGACTTCGAAGATCTCATGGAGGTGCTTTCGTCCAGCCCTATGGCTTTGGTTTTGCGCATGTGACCGCGCCAATGCGCGAGTGTCTGTCCTGCGATGTTCTGGCGACTGATCGGGGGGAGACCCAAATGGCCCTCAGCCCTGCCGATGCGCTTGAATAATCATGTCGCGGGACGCAGGGCAAGGGAAAACTGGGGGATTGCAGGTGGATTGCCCGATTCAGGCGGGATTTCGCGGGGCTTGCCCCAAGACGACCCTGTCCCGCCCGTCCAGATCGGGGCGCAGAGTGATCGCCCCGAATCCCGAGGCCGCGAAAAGGTCGTGGACCGCCTGCCCCTGCGTCGGCCCGATTTCCACCATGAGCCAGCCGTCAGCGGTCAGGTGCGGGATCGCCCCCGCCGTGATCGCCCGGTAGGCCGTCAGCCCGTCCGCCCCGTCCGTGAGCGCCATCGCCGGGTCATGGTCGCGCACTTCCGCCTCCAGTCCGGCCATCTCGGCGGCGGCAATATAGGGCGGGTTGGACACGATCAGGTCAAAGCGCCCCTGGACAGTAGCGAACCAGTCGGACGGCAGAAACGTCGCCCGCTGTGCCGCCCCGCAGGCCTGCGTGTTGGCCTGCGCCACGTCGAGTGCGGCGTGTGACAGGTCAGTCCCGGTCCCGTGGGCGGTGGGCCGTTCGGCCAACAGCGTGGCGAGAATCGCCCCCGACCCTGTCCCAAGGTCCAGAACGGTGTCGAAGGGAACCGCCAGTGCCGCCTCGATCAGCGTTTCAGTTTCGGGGCGTGGGTCGAGCACGTCGGGCGTCACCCTGAACTGCCGCCCGTAGAATTGCCGTTCCCCGAGGATCCGTGCCACGGGTTCGCGGGCGATGCGCCGGCCGATCAGCCCCCCAAATCGGTCAGCGGCGGACTGTGGCACGGGGTCGATGAGGTACAGCGTGAGCCGGTCGCGCGGGATGCCAAGGGCGTGGGCCAATAGGGCGCGGCCGTCCTGCGCGGCCCCCGGGATGCCTGCCGCCGTCAGATCCCGGATCGCCAGCCCCAGAAGCGTCTGCGCAAGGGGCGGGGCGGTCATCCGTCCATCTCGGCCAGAAGCGACGCCTGCGCATCCGCCGTCAGCGCCGCGATGGTTTCTGTCAGGTCGCCCTGCATGATCTTGTCGAGGCTGTAGAGCGTGAGGTTGATCCGGTGGTCGGTCATCCGCCCCTGCGGGAAGTTGTAGGTCCTGATCCGTTCGGACCGGTCCCCCGACCCCACCTGCGACCGCCGCGTCGATGAGCGTTCGCTGTCGATCCGGTTCCGCTCCATGTCATAAAGCCGGGTGCGCAAGACCTGCATGGCAATCTCGCGGTTGCGGTGCTGCGATTTCTCAAAGCTCGTGACCATGATGCCGGTGGGGATGTGCACGATCCGGACGGCGGAATCAGTCGTGTTGACGTGCTGGCCGCCCGCGCCCGAGGATCGCATTGTGTCGATGCGAATGTCGGCTGGGTCGATTTTAAGGTCGATCTCTTCGGCTTCCGGTAGGACGGCGACGGTTGCCGCCGACGTATGGATGCGCCCCGACGCTTCGGTTTCGGGCACGCGCTGGACCCGGTGAACGCCGGATTCGTATTTCAGTTTGGCAAAGACGCCATCGCCGGCGACGCGGGCGACCACTTCCTTGATCCCGCCCAGTTCGGTTTGCTGTTCTTCCAGGATCTCGAACCGCCAGCCCTGCCCTTCGGCATAGCGCTGGTACATCCGCAACAGGTCGCCCGCGAACAGCGCGGCCTCTTCCCCGCCGGTGCCGGGGCGGATTTCGATCATGGCGGGGCGGGCATCGGCGGCATCCTTGGGAAGCAGGGCAAGCCGCACGTCGGCCTGAGCCTGTTCCAGAGTATCGCGCAGTTTGGGCAGTTCGTCCTCGGCCAGTGCTTTCATTTCCGGGTCTGACAGCATCGCCTCGGCCTCGGCGATGTCCTGAAGGGTGCGTTGGTAGCCTTGGACGGTTTCGACGACGGGTTTGAGTTCGGAATATTCACGGCTGACGGCGGCAATTTCGGCAGGCGGCAGGCCGCCGTTCAGGCGCGCCTCCAGAAACTGGAAACGGGCGATGATCTGGTCGAGTTTTTCAGGCGCTATCATGGGCCTGTCCTGACCTTATCCGCCCCCTCCGGTCAAGAGGGTCCGGTCAAGAGGCAGTGGTCAGGTTCAGTTCCCTAAGCCAGGTCAGAACCCGCGACCGGTTCACCCCCTGGTCGCCAGCGCCGAAGCGTAAGCGGCCCCAGATATCCAGTTTTTTCCCGTCAAACGCGGCTGTCGTATAATCAGGAAAGCCGAACAGCCGCGAGCGGGTGATGAATGTCACCTGCCCGGCCTCGGCTGATCCGGCAAGGATGCTGGTGCGGGGGGTGGCCAGGGCCACCTCGGTCAGTTTGGACAGGATCGCGGGATCGCTCACGGTGCGCACCGCCTGGAATGCGCCCATGCTGTCGTAATCACCGACGGGTTTGCTGCCCTCGGGTCCCTGGTACGGCATCACGTTCCAGACCGCGGGGTCGGACGGGGCCAGACGGATATAGGCCAGCCCCGCAACAATCAGCAGGACGACAAAGAGGATCAGACGCATGGGAGGGGCTTTCAGTAATCTCTGCCCGCCACATATGTCAGGACCGGGTCGAGTCCAAGGCCATGCGCTGCTCACGTTTTGTCCAGCAAAAAAGCGCCAACAGATCGGCGGCAACATGCGCACCGGCAATCGCGGTGGCCCCGGTGGTGTCATAGGGGGGCGACACCTCGACCACGTCGCCGCCGACCATGTTGATCCCCGCAAGATCGCGCAGCAGCGCCGCCGCCTGCCACGATGCCAGCCCGCCCCAGACCGGCGTGCCGGTGCCGGGCGCAAAGGCGGGGTCGAGCGCGTCGATGTCAAAGGTCACATAGGTTGGATGGGTGCCAACGATTTCCTTTGCGCGGGCGGTGGCGTGGGCAATGCCCTTTTCATGCACCGTACGGGCGTCGATGAATTCCACCCCAAGATAGTCGTCGCAATGCGTGCGGATGCCGATCTGCACCGACCGCGCCGGGTCCACGAGCCCCAATTTGACCGCCTTGTAGAAAAACGTCCCGTGGTCGATCCGGTCCATGTCGTCGTCGGCCCAGAGGTCGGAATGGGCGTCGATGTGAATGACGCTCATCGGGCCGAATTTGGCGGCGTAGGCCCGCAGGATCGGCAGGGTAATAAAGTGATCGCCGCCCAGCGTGACGGTGCCCGGACCGGCGGCAAGGATGCCTGCGATATGCGCCTGAAGCAGCCCCGGAAAGCTGGGCGTGTGGGCGTAATCAAATGCCAGATCGCCATAATCGACGATGCTGAAGTCGGTCAGCGGATCAAAACCGTCCCAGCCATAGGGCGGATCGTAAGGTTGCAGGGCGGATGCCTCGCGGATCGCCCGTGGCCCGAACCGCGTGCCGGTGCGGTGCGTGACCGCCTGATCGAAAGGGACGCCGGTGATGGCGAGGTCCACCCCGGTCAGGTCCTTTGTATAGGTCCGCCGCAGGAACGACGTGGCGCCGCCAAAGGCGTTCTCGAACGCAAGCCCCCGATTGCCCCGCCGCGTGAATGCCAGATCGACCTGTTTTTTCGCGTCTTCCAGTGCCATGTCGCACCCTCCCTTTCAGGAAAGCGCGTCGTTTCGGCGTCGGAGACGCGCGTCATCCGGCGGGGTGACTTTGCCCCGCCCGGCCGCACTGTCAAGGCTCAGAACAGTTGCTGGCGGGCGCGCGACAGGCTGAAACCATGCCCGGCAGGGTTGGTGCAGGTGACGCCTGTCCGTTCTGAGTCACACATTATGCCGCCAAGTGCGATCTGCCCGCCGTATGGCAGAACCTGCACGGCCGGGTCCATCACCGTGTCGCTGATGCAGCCCAGCGTCCCCTTGGGGTCGCGCAGACCGATCCAGAACGATGAACCCCAGTCGAATTCGCAATCCGCCGGCGCCTTGGTAAAGGTCTGGGTCAAGTCGCGCATGTCGCAGCGCGCGCCGCCATCCGCCCCGTCAATCAACATGCAGAAGATATTGCCCGAGGGGCTTTGAAAGCCCAACAGTTGCTGGGCGTGCGCTGGCGCGGCAAGCAGGCATAGCACAATGAGAACACGCATCGGACCCTCCGGTTAAGGTGTCAGGGGAAGCGCCCGTTCAACCAGACGGGCAAAGAACGAGGCCCCCACCGGGGCAGTTTCGTCGTCGAAATCATAGGCCGGGTGGTGCAGTCCTGCCGTATCACCATTTCCGATGAACAGATACGCTCCGGGCCGGTGGTTGAGCATATAGCTGAAATCCTCGGCCCCCATTTCGGGCAGGGCGTCGTCCTGAACATTTGCCTCGCCCGCGATTTCCCGCGCCACACCTGCTGCAAAGGCAGTGCTGGCGGGGTCGTTGAGGGTGGCCGGGTAGCCGATTTCGTAGCGCAGTTGGGCCTGGACGCCGTAGCTGGCGGCTTGCCCCGCCACGATCTCTTCCAGCCGGCGGATGACCATGGCCTGCACGTCGGCGTCAAAGGTGCGCACGGTCCCGTTGATATAGGCGGTTTCGGGGATGACGTTGTCCGTGGTGCCGGTGTGAATCTGAGTCACTGAAATAACAAGGCTTTGCAGGGCATAGTTGTTGCGGCTGACGATTGTTTGCAGCGCCGTGACCATGCCGCAGGCGGCCACGATGGGATCGAGCGTATCATGCGGCATGGCCCCATGTCCGCCCTTGCCCGTGATGTCGATGTGAAAGGTATCGACCGCGGCCATGATCGGCCCCGGCGTCGTGTAGAACTGCCCGACGGGCGTGCCGGGGGCATTGTGCAGCGCATAGACCTGGCCGATGTCAAACCGGTCCAGCACGCCTTCGCGCACCATGACGTCGGCCCCGCCGCCGCCCTCTTCGGCCGGTTGGAAAATGAGCGCGACGCGGCCGTTGAAATTGCGCGTCTCGGCCAGGTATTTCGCCGCCCCGAGCAGCATGGTCGTATGCCCGTCATGGCCGCAGGCGTGCATCTTGCCCGGCGTCTGCGACGCGTGGGGCAGTCCGGTGATTTCGGTCATCGGCAGCGCGTCCATGTCCGCCCGCAGTCCGATGGTCGGCCCCGCCCCTTGCCCATTGATGATGGCGATGACGCCGGATTGCGCGATGCCTTGGTGGATCTCGTCCACGCCGAACTCGCGCAGGCGGTCCACCACGAACGCCGCCGTCTGGTGGCAGTCGAATTGCAGTTCCGGGTACCGATGCAGGTGGTGCCGCCATTCCTTCATCTGCGGCGCATAGTCGGCGATACGATTGAGGACGGGCATGGCTGGACTCTTTGCGGTCTGGGGATAAGGATTCCAGATGACCCCAGTTACACGGAACCTGCAATGCCTGTCCCCCCGGATGATACCCTGATCTTCGATGCGTCCGGCGGGGCCGAGCGGCAGATGGCGCGGCTGGTGGCGATCATGGCCCGCCTGCGTGACCCGGTGTCGGGGTGTCCCTGGGATATCGAGCAGACTTACGCGAGCATCGCCCCCTATACCATTGAAGAAGCGTATGAAGTGGCTGATGCCATTGAACGGAAGGATTGGACCGAGTTGGAGGGAGAACTGGGCGATCTGCTGTTGCAGACCGTCTATCACACCCAGATCGGGACCGAAGCCGGGCATTTCGACTTTGCCTCGGTCGCACGCGCGATCAGTGACAAGATGGTCGCGCGGCATCCGCATGTGTTCGGCGACGAATCCCGCGACAAATCCGCCGATCAGCAGACCGCCGACTGGGAAAAGATCAAGGCAGCGGAACGCGCGGGCAAGGCGCAGGGGCGCGTGCTGGACGGTGTGGCGCTGGGTCTGCCTGCCCTGATGCGGGCGATCAAGTTGCAGAAACGGGCGGCGCGGGTGGGATTCGATTGGCCGTCGACGACGCAAGTGCTGGACAAGATCGTCGAGGAATCCCGCGAACTGGTCGAGGCGCGCGAGACGATGACTGAGGTCGAGGTGGAGGAGGAATTCGGCGACCTGCTGTTCGTGGTCGTCAATCTGGGCCGTCATCTGGGCGTGGATGCCGAAACCGCCCTTCGCGCCACCAATGCCAAATTCACGCGTCGGTTCGAGGCGATCGAGGATGCGCTGGCCGCGATGGGCAAGACCCCTGCCGACAGCAATCTGGCCGAAATGGACGCCCTGTGGGATGCGGCAAAGCGGCGCGAAAAAGCTGAGTGATTGCATCAGGTATTGACCTGACTAAAAGAGTCGGAAATATGGGGCCAACCTGAATCGGAGGCTTTCATGCTGCGCGCCCTACTTCTTGCCACCTGCCTTGCCACGCCTGCGCTGGCCGAGGATGTGAACATCTATTCCTATAACCAGTCCGAGCGGATGCAGCCGCTGTTTGATGCCTTTACGGCGCAAACCGGGATCAAGGTGAACATCGTCTATTCGGACACGGGGCTGATCAACCGTTTGATCGCAGAAGGTGCCCGGTCACCCGCCGATCTGGTGATGACGGTGGATATCTCGCGGCTGGCCGAGTTGAAGGCGGCGAATGTTCTGCAATCCTTGACTGATCCGGCCCTGATCGACGCGATCCCGGCGCAGTTCCGTGATGCCGACAACCTGTGGATCGGCCTGACCATGCGCGGCCGCGTGATTTATGCCGCCAAGGACCGCGTGGCCCCCGGCGAGGTGACAACCTATGAGGATCTGGCCGATCCCAAATGGCAGGGGCGGCTGTGCACCCGGTCGGGGCTGGCCGATTACAACCTAGCCCTGACGGCGGCCATGATTGCCCATCACGGCGAAGCCTATACCAAAACCTGGCTTGAGGGGGTCAAGGCCAACCTCGCCCGCAAGCCCGAGGGCAACGACACCAGTCAAGCCAAGGCGATTGCCGCCGGTCAATGCGATATCGCGCTGGGGAACACCTATTACATCGGCCAGATGATGGAGGACCCGGAGTTGAAGGCCGACGCCGAGGCGGTCCGGTTGGATTTTCCGGTGTTCGAGGGCAGCGGGACGCATGTGAATATTTCGGGCATCGGAATGACAAAGTCTGCGCCGCATCCCGAGAATGCGGTCAAGCTGATGGAATTCCTCGTCTCGCCCGAGGGGCAAGCGATCTATGGCTCGGTCAATGCCGAATATCCGCTGGTGGCGGGCGCCGAGATCAGCCCGGTGATGCAGGGATGGCCAGCGCTGACACCCGATACGATCCCGCTGCTGGACATTGCCACCTACCGCGCGGATGCGCTGCGGTTGATGGAAGAGGTCAATTTCGACGGTTGAGGCGGGAGGGATTTCGCCCGCTGGCGCGGGCGATTGTCTGGGGGGCTGTCTGCCCCCCAGTCCCCCCGAGAGTTGTTATGGCAAGGTGAACGGGATCAGCCTGCCGCCTTTTCCTCAAGCATCAGCCACTCTTCTTCGGCATTGCTGAGAGCGGTGTGTCGTTCGACCAGGGCATCGCTTGCCTTCTGGAATTTGGCGGGTTGTTTGGTAAAGAGGTCGGGGTCGCCCAGCAACTCTTCGAGTTTGGCGATTTCGGCGGTCAGTTTGTCGATGACTGCCGGCAATTCGTCCAGACGATGTTTTTCGGTGAACGACAGTTTCGGTTTCTGCACCGGGGCTGAGGATTGTTTTCCCTGCTTTCCCAATTGTTTGCCCACCGAAATTGAGGCAAGTTCCTGCGCCCGTTCGCCGCGCTGACTGCGATAGTCGGTCCAGCCGCCCGCGTAGACAGTTGCCCGCCCGTCCCCCTCCATCGCCACGGTGGTCGTGGCCACCCGGTCGAGGAAGTCGCGGTCGTGGCTGACCAGCAGCACCGTGCCGTCGTAATCGCCCAGAATGTCCTGAAGCAGGTCGAGCGTTTCGATGTCGAGGTCGTTGGTCGGTTCGTCCAGCACCAGCAGATTGGATTCGCGGGCCATCAGCCGAGCGAGCAACAGTCGTGCCTTTTCGCCCCCCGACAGGGATTTGACCGGCGCGCGCGCCTGAACCTCGTCAAAGAGGAAGTCCTTGAGGTAGCCCACGACGTGTTTGGGTTGTCCGCGCACCATGATCTGGTCGGCCTTGCCGCTGACGCGCATTTCGGGGTCGCCCGTCAGGTTGTCCCAAAGCGATTGTTCGGGGTCGAGTTGGGCGCGGGTCTGATCGAACACCGCAATTTCCAGGTTTGTGCCAAGTTTCACGGTCCCTGCGTCAGGTTCAACTTGACCCAGCAACATCTTGATCAGAGTTGTTTTTCCCACGCCATTGGGACCGACAAAGGCAATCCGGTCGCCGCGCTGTACGGTGAGCGTCAGTCCGCGCAGGATTTCCTTGCCGTCAAAGGCCTTTTCCAGCCCGACCGCCTCGATCACCTTTTTGCCCGAGGCCTGACCGCCCTCCAGCACCATCGCCGCCGCCCCCTGACGGCGGATCTGGGCCGAGCGTTCGGCCCGCAGGTCGGCCAATGCCCGCACCCGCCCCATGTTCCGTTTGCGCCGGGCAGAGATGCCTTCGACGGCCCAGCGACCCTCGGCCTTGATCTTGCGATCAAGCTTGTGGCGGGCGTCGTCCTCTTCATCCCAGATCTTGTCGCGCCAGCCTTCGAATGCCTCGAACCCGGATTCAAGCCGCCGGACAACTCCCCTGTCGATCCAGAGGGTTGCGCGGGTAAGTTCGCGCAAAAATGCGCGGTCGTGGCTGATGAGGACGAATCCGGCCTTGGTGTTTTTGAGTTCGGTTTCGAGCCATGCGATGGCCTCGATATCGAGGTGGTTGGTCGGCTCGTCCAGCAGCATCAATTCGGGGGATTCGGCCATCAGTTTGGCCAGCGCTGCCCGCCGCCGTTCGCCGCCCGACGCGGTACTGACGGCCCCCGCCGGATTGAATTTCAGCCCTTCGGCGACCATGTCGACGCGGTAGGCCTCGCCGGGGGCAAGGCCACTGGCGGCGTAATCGCCCAAGGTCGCAAACCCCTCCATCGTCGGGTCCTGTTCCATGTAGCCGACGGTTGTGCCGGGGGCGACGGTGACCGACCCCGCATCCGCCTCGACCAACCCCGCCATGACCTTCATCAAGGTGGATTTGCCCGATCCGTTGCGCCCGACCAAGGCCACCCGGTCGCCCGGTTGGACCACCAGGCCGAGGCCGGAAAAGACGGGGTTCCCGCCAAAGGTGAGCGAGATGTCAGAGACTTGAAGAAGGGGTGCGCGTGCCATGTCCGTCAGCTATTGCGCCGCTGCAAAACCTGCAAGCCCTATCCCGCCGCCATCCGCAGCGCGCGGGCGCGGGCGGGCGGGATCGCCTTGATTTCTAGCCCGGTAAAGACGTGCAGCGTGCCCATGTCCGTATCGACGACCGCGTGGTCGCTGACCCAGCCCCCCATCACGAGGTAGGTTTTCAAAAGCGGTGGCATCCGCAGCATCGCCGCCCGCCGGTCAAAGGGCCGCCGCAGCCGTTCGGCAAAGCGGACCACGTTGGGCGCCTTGACGCGGGGCAGCCAGCGTTTGGGCGCCAGATGCCGGTCTGCCAGCATGTCGAAGGCATCGAGGTAGGTTTCAGCCGCTGTCCCGCGAAAGCTGGAGCAGCCGAAGAGCAGTTCGACCCCGTGCGCATCCACGAACCGCGTCATCGCCCCCCAGGCCACCCGCAGAACGTCCGCGTCGTGACAATCGGGATGGATGCAGAACCGGCCCATTTCGACCATCGGCCCCGAGAAATCCCGCAGGCTGTCCAGTTCATAGTATTGCGCCGAATAACTTTGCCCGATGTCGGACGCCTTGAGCGGGAGCAAACGGAAACAGCAAACCAGCCTGCCGGTGCGCTGATCCTCGACCAGAACGTGCTGGCAGAGGTCATCAAATGTATCAGCGTCCAGCCAGCCGGGACGTGCGACCCCGCCCGCTCGTTCGACAAAGCAGAGGTGTCGCAGGGCCTGTGCGGCCCGCACGTCGGCGACCCCTTCGGCGAACCGCGCCGCGTAACGGCCTTTGCGCAACGTCGGTCTCATCAGGGGTGCCTTGGCGAAAAGGGGTTGCAGGACTAGATAAGGGGTAATTGTGACAAAGGATACACGAGCAATGGACAAAGTCATCAAATCCGATGCCGAATGGCGCGAACAGCTGAGCGATATGGCCTACAAGGTCACCCGCAAGCATGGGACGGAGCGGGCGGGAACCCATGACAATTTCCCCAAGGATCCCGGAACGTTCCTGTGTGTGTGCTGTGGACAGCCCCTGTTCGATCAGTCCACCAAGTTCGAAAGCGGGACAGGCTGGCCGTCATTCTATGCCCCGCTGTCCCCCGAAGTGGTGGGCGAAACGGTTGACCGCAGTTTTTTCATGCGCCGGACTGAAGTTCATTGCGCAAGATGCGAGGCGCATCTGGGCCACGTTTTTCCCGATGGACCGGCGCCCACCGGCCTGCGTTATTGCATGAACGGTGTGGCGATGACGTTTGAACCCGAGGCTTAACTGTCCGAGCCGATCATCGACCCTGCATCGAACCGGCCGATGTTGCCCAAAAGCTGACGGATCAGGGTCCGGTCCTTGATGTTGTCGTCGGTCACGCGCCGCGACAACGTCACAACCTGCCCGTCGGCCAGCGTATAGCGCGAAATGTTGGAGACCGTACCGTTTGCGGCAAAGTTGATCGCCACCAACTGGCGGTCGATTTCCTTTGGCTCCAGCGCGCCGTAGTAGCGAAATGTGCTCGCCACATAGTAAAAGCCGCTGTCGGCCAGAACACCGCCTGACGTGGGCGGCCCGATCAGGGTCCGCACCGTTTCGCGGGTGTCCACGCCCACGGTAATCTGGGCCAGATCCGCGTCAGAGGGCGCAAAGCCATGATTGCGCAGCATCGTGGTACAGGAGGACAGCGCCGCCATCGTCAGCCCCACCAGAACGGCACGCCGCCCCAATCGGACCCTGGCCCTGTCCGCGCCACCTGTCCTGATCATCGTTGCCCCCTTGCCCCGCACGGTCTTGCCTTTTATCCGGCTTATAACACCCTCGCCCTCTGTTCAAGAATGGAACCGCCATGTCCGATCTGCCCAAGTCCGTCGTGAGGCTGTCCGATCTGGCCGGGCGCCACCCCCGCGAGGTCGTGATCGAACCCAATGCCACGGAACGCGCCGCCGTCGCCCGCGAGTTGGACATCATCGGTATCCGCAAGCTGCGCTTTGCTGCGACCCTGTCGCCCCTGGGCCGTCGTGACTGGTCGCTGAGCGGCCAGCTGGGTGCGACGGTAGTGCAGCAATGTGTCGTGACGCTCGACCCCGTGACCACCCGGATCGACGAACCCGTGCGCCGCACCTACATGGCCGAACTGCCCGATCCCGGCCCCGGCGAGGTCGAAATGCCCGAGGACGACACCATCGACCCCCTGCCCGCCGCCATCGACCTGGCCGAGGTGATGATCGAGGCGCTGGCGCTCGCCCTGCCCCCTTTTCCCCGTGCGCAAGGGGTCGAACCGGTCGACATGGCTGCCAGCCCGGCTGGAGCCGCCCCTTTGACCGACGCGGAAATCCGCCCCTTTGCGGGGTTGGCCGGGCTGCGCGAATCCCTTGAAAACAAGGCAGATGACGAGGACGAAACGCCGTGACCAAAAAGGGTTGCGCTGGCGCGGAATCGCAGTATGTTCGCGGCCTTCTTCGGATCGAGGCTCGACAGGCTGCGAACTAGCCTATAAGACCGCCCCGAAGCGGGTTACACGACGATCCGATGCACGAAATCCGGGCCCATGCGCCCCCTGAACACAGAGGTTGAGACATGGCCGTCCAACAGAACAAAGTTTCCAAGTCCCGCCGCAACATGCGCCGCGCTCATGACGCGCTGGTGGCTGCGAACCCCAACGAGTGCCCGTCCTGCGGCGAACTCAAGCGGCCGCACCATGTGTGCCCGTCCTGCGGGTTCTATGCCGACCGCGAAGTGGTCGCCAAGACCGCAGAAGTCGATCTGGACGAAGACGCGGCCTGAGCCGCGAAGGACGTCTGACCATGACCACCGCCCCTTCGGACCCGGTTGCGGCCGTCGGTGTTGCGTCACAGGTCGTTCTGTCCGTTGATGCGATGGGTGGCGACAAGGGGCCTGCAACCGTGGTTGCGGGCCTTGCGCGTTTTTTGGCCGACGAACCCACTGCCCGCGTCATCCTGCATGGCCCTGAGGATCAACTGACCCCGATGCTGGCCAAGCGCCGGATCGCGGGGCAAGTCACCGTCCGCCACGCCAAGGACATCGTTGCGATGAAGGACAAGCCAAGCCATGTCCTGCGCCATGGCAAGGACACGTCGATGTGGTCCGCCATCGAGGCGGTGCGCAACGCCGAGGCGTCGGTCTGCATTTCGTGCGGCAATACCGGTGCGCTGATGGCGATATCGATGCTGCGCCTGCGCAAGGCGGACGGTGTGAACCGCCCCGCCATTGCCTGCCTGTGGCCCTCGCGCAATCCGGCGGGGTTCAACATCATGCTCGATGCCGGGGCCGATATCCGCGCCGATCAGGATGATCTTTTGACATATGCGCTGATGGGCGCCTCGTATGCCCGCAACGGCATGGGGATCGTGCGTCCACGCGTCGGTCTGCTGAACGTCGGCGTCGAAGAGCACAAGGGCCGCGCCGAGCTCAAGGTCGCCCACGAGTTGATTGGACGGGCTGCTCCAAAGGGCGATTTTGATTATGTGGGCTTTGTCGAAGGGGGCGATCTGCCGTCGGCCCGTGTCGATGTGATCGTGACAGACGGGTTTACGGGCAACGTGGCGCTCAAAACCGGCGAAGGCACGGCGAACCTGATTTCCGAGCTTTTGAAACAGGCGTTCAACAATTCGATCCTGTCGAAATTCGCGGCCCTGCTGGCGATGACATCGCTGGGGCGGTTGCGCAAGCGGATCGACCCGCGCCGGGTCAACGGCGGGGTGTTTCTAGGCCTGAACAAGACCGTCGTCAAATCCCACGGCGGGGCCGATGCGACCGGCGTCGCCGCTGCCCTCCACCTTGCCTATCGGCTGGGAAAGTCCGGGTTTTCCGACAAGCTCGCCGCGCGGGTTGCAACCGCTGTCGCCCTCGCCCAAGATGCCCACCAAGAGGGGGTGCGTCCAAAGACGGACGCAGAGGACGAGCAAGAGCAATGACATTACGCGCCGTGGTCAGGGGCGTCGGGCATTACCTGCCTGACCGGGTTGTCCCGAATTCATTCTTTGAAGAGACGCTGGACACGACCCACGACTGGATCGTGTCGCGGTCGGGTATCGAGCGTCGCCATTTCGCCGCCGAAGGGCAGACGACGTCAGACCTTGCCACCCGGGCGGCACAGGCGGCCCTGACCCACGCGGGGATGAGTGCGGACGAGATCGACACGATCATCGTGGCCACCTCGACTTCGGACCTGACGTTCCCATCGACGGCGACGATGGTACAGAACAATCTGGGCATGATCCACGGCTATGCCTTTGACATCCAGGCGGTCTGTGCCGGGTTTGTCTATGCGCTGGCCAATGCCAATGCGCTGATCGTGTCGGGTCAGGCGAAACGGGTGCTGGTGATCGGGGCGGAAACATTCAGCCGGATCATGGACTGGACCGACCGGTCCACCTGCGTCTTGTTCGGCGATGGCGCGGGTGCGCTGATCCTTGAGGGGCAGGACGGGGCTGGCACCCCGGCAGACCGGGGCATCCTGTCCACCGACCTCAATTCTGACGGGCGCTATCGCGATCTGCTGTATGTCGATGGTGGCGTGTCCACCCAGACCACGGGCCGTCTGCGGATGGAGGGCAAGGAAGTGTTCCGCCATGCCGTCGAAAAGCTGGCCGAAACCGCCCATACCGCGCTGGCCAAGGTGGGGCTGGGCGCCGATGACGTCGATTGGGTTGTCCCCCATCAGGCCAATATCCGCATTATCCAGTCCACCGCAAAAAAGCTGGGCGTCGGCATGGACCGGGTGGTTGTAACCGTTCAGGACCACGGAAATACGTCTGCCGCGTCGATCCCTCTGGCCCTGTCGGTGGGCGTGCAGAACGGGCAGATCAAGCAGGGCGATCTGGTCGTGACCGAGGCGATCGGCGGAGGTCTGGCCTGGGGATCTGTCGTCCTGCGTTGGTAGGCGGCGAATTACCCCCTGAATGTCGCCGTTCAAGTCCTTGTTATTGACTCTGAAATTGTGCCTCGCGTAACGTTCACCAAAATGTGGGGGACGATGATGGCCGACAAGACTCTGACGCGGATGGATCTGGCCGAGGCTGTGCATGCCGAGGTAGGTCTGTCGCGCAACGATAGTTCCGATCTGGTCGAAGCGGTGCTGACGCACCTGTCTGATGCGCTGGTGCGCGGCGAGACGGTCAAGATTTCGTCCTTTGGCACCTTTTCGGTCCGCGACAAGGCCGCCCGCGTCGGCCGCAACCCCAAGACCGGCGAGGAGGTTCCGATCCACCCCCGCCGCGTCCTGACGTTCCGCCCCAGCCACCTGATGAAGGACCGCGTCGCTGCGGGCAACAAGGGGTAAGGGGTGACCGGGATGAACAAATCCCGCGACGCCTTTCGAACGATCAGCGAAGTGTCCGAGTGGTTGGACACCCCCGCCCATGTCCTGCGATTCTGGGAAAGCAAGTTCACCCAGATCAAACCTGTCAAAAGGGCTGGCGGACGCCGTTACTACCGACCGGACGACATGGAATTGTTGTCTGGAATCAAAACTTTGCTGCACGAACAAGGCATGACCATCAAGGGCGTGCAAAAGCTGCTGCGCGAACAGGGCGTCCGCCATGTGATGGAATTGGGCCCGGCCCTAGCCGAACCGGACGAGGCCCAAGTTGACGGAATCGCCACGGAAGTCTTGGCCGAGCCTGACCCGGTGTCCGAGCCGATAGAGCCGCCAGTGATGGCTCCTGCGCCGCCGGCGATCAAGATGCCTCCGGCTGCCAGCGTGGTGACGCTGCGTCCGGTGCATGACCAGCCTGCCGACATCTTTGCCTTTCTGGCCAAGGTTCCCGCCGACCCCGGCGACGACGACTACAACCCCCGTAGCCGGTTCCAGGCTGCCTTTGTCCAGGCCAAGCCAGAGCTGTTGGCCAAACAGGTCGCGCGGCTGGCCCCGCTCTATGGTCGGTTGCAGATGGTCCGCGACCGGCTGGCGCAGGACTGACCCTTGGCCCCTGCCCCGCGCGCCGTGGTGTTCGATCTGGACGGCACGCTGATCGACAGCCTGCCCGACATCATCGCTTGTGCTGATTCTGTCCTGATCCCCCGCGGGGCGCCCCCGCTGACCCGGGCCGAGGCATTGTCGTTCGTGGGCGACGGGGCGCCAACCTTTGTCGCCCGCCTGTGCGCCGATCGCCGGATTGGACCCGAAGCCGACGTGCTGGCCGAATATATGGCGTTGTATCTCAACGCTCATGACAGGACCGTGGTCTATGATGGGGTCCGGGCGGCGCTGAGCGATCTGGCGGCGGCGGGCTATGCGCTCGGCCTGTGCACAAACAAGCCCGGTGGGCCAACCCGTGCCGTTCTGGATCACCTGAACCTGACCTCGTTTTTCGGAACTCTTCTGACGCTGGACAGCCTGCCACAGCGCAAACCTCATCCAGCCCCCTTACTGCGGGCCATTGCCGATCTGGGGGCGGTGCAGGCGATATTCGTGGGCGACAGCGAGGTGGACGCCGGCACGGCCCATGCGGCAGGCGTGCCGTTTGTCCTGTTTTCCGGGGGCTACGCCAAGGGTCCGCAGGCGGCAATGTCCCCGGCGGATGTGTTCGACCATCACGATGCCCTGCCTGCACTGGTCGCCCGCCTGTTTGCGCGAACCGATGCAGCCTGATCCCGTTTTCCGGCTTGCCCCTGCCCGCAAAAGCAGTAAGAAGAGCGCCAGTCGGGCTATAGCGCAGCCTGGTAGCGCGTCTGTCTGGGGGACAGAAGGTCGTAGGTTCGAGTCCTGCTAGCCCGACCATAAAACCGCCCGCCCGCGTCATTCGCGTGGCGGGCGGTTTCATATTCAACCGGGGGGATCGCGTGTGACCGGAGTTCTGCCTAGCCAACGCCTCAAGTCCATGATCGCCGACGGGGCCCTGTCCGCCGATGTGCCGATCCTGCCCGCACAGATCCAGCCTGCCAGTCTTGACCTGCGACTGGGATCGGTGGCCTACCGTGTTCGGGCGTCGTTTCTGGCGGGTGCGGGCCGCACAGTGGCGGACCGGCTACGCGATTTCGAAATGCACCGGGTGGACCTGACACAAGGCGCCGTCCTGGAAAAAGGCTGTGTCTATGTCGTCCCGTTGATGGAGCGGTTGGCCCTGCCAGACGGGATTCAGGCGGTGGCGAACGCCAAATCCTCGACCGGGCGGCTGGACCTGCTGACCCGGACCATCACCGATGGCGGGGTCGAATTCGACCGCATTGCGCCCGGTTATGACGGCCCGCTTTACGCGGAAATCTGCCCCAGGTCGTTTTCGGTGCTGGCCCGCACGGGCATGCGGCTGAGCCAGATCCGGTTTCGCGAAGGTCATGCGGTTCTTTCGGACGCTGAATTGGCCGCCCTGCACGCCCAGACCTCGCTGGTCAACGGCACGCCGCTGATATCCGAGGGGCTGGGGTTTTCCGTGGACCTGTCGCCGAGGGACAGCACACTGGTCGGATATCGGGCGAAACCGCATACCGGACTGATCGACCTTGACCGGATTGGTCACTATGCCCCGGCCGATTTCTGGGAATCGGTGCACACCACTGAGGGGCAGATCATTCTCGACCCCGGCGCGTTTTACATCCTCGTCAGCCGCGAGGCGGTGACGATTCCCCCCGATCATGCTGCCGAAATGGCACCTTACCTTGCGATGGTGGGGGAATTCAGGGTGCATTACGCGGGCTTTTTCGATCCAGGCTTTGGCCACGATGCGGCGGGCGGGGCCGGATCGCGCGGCGTGCTCGAAGTCCGCTGTCACGAGGCTCCGTTCGTGCTCGAACATGCGCAGGTGGTCGGGCGGCTGGTCTATGAACGGATGGCGGAAATTCCCGACGTGCTGTATGGTCAGGGCATATCGTCCAACTATCAGGGACAGGGGCTCAAGTTGAGCAAACATTTCAGAACGACCTGAAACATGGCAGGGCTGGCCCGTTGGGTGCTTGCTCTGATGGTTGTGCCGCAGATCGCAGCGGCCAATTCCCTGCTGATCGAAGTGCGCCCGACCGCAGATCCCCGAGACATGGTCGCCTGTTACGTCGGGCTGACCGGACCGGAAATGCGCCTGCTTGAGGTGGATGGACAGGGGATGCCCACCGTCCCGGCCGTGCGCTGGTTTGCCCGCGACGCCGAGGTCGCAGCGCTGACGGATGCCTTGGCTACCCTGATCGCGCAGGACACGGGGCCGATTGATCCGGACACATGGCGCCTGCCCCCGCCGCCCACGATCACCATCAACTGGATCGCCGATCTGGGCTCGGGCAAGGCGGCGGGCCTGTATGACCAGCGCGGATTGTCCCGGCCGCCGTCCCTGGATCTGTTGGCGCCTTTGGTGCTTGAGGGTGGCCCTTGTGCCGCACTCTTCACCTCCTGACGCCAGAATTGAGAAACCTTCCGCCAGTCCCCCTTGACGTGGGCGGATCGTGTGAACACCTGTCCCCCAAACAGTGTGGCACGGCCACCGGAACAGGGACAAGCTCATGGATTTCCTTCTCATTCTCTTGGGTTTTGCCGGGCTGTTGATCGGTGGCGAATTTCTGGTCCGTGGTGCTGTTTCCGTGGCCCAGCGGTTCCAGATCCCGCCGATGGTCATCGGCCTGACGCTGGTGGGCTTTGGCACGTCGATGCCGGAACTGGTGACAAGTTTGCAGGCGGCCTTTGCCGGGGCGCCGGGCATTGCGGTTGGCAATGTCGTGGGCAGCAACATGGCCAATATCCTGTTGATTTTGGGGGCCGCGGCGGTCATCGCGCCGATTTCGATCAACCGCGGAACGTTCTGGCGCGATGCAATCATCATGTGTCTGGCGACGGCCGCGCTGGTCGGCTTCACCCTGACAGGTGAATTCGGCAGGGTGGCAGGATTGGTGTTCATCGCAGGCCTCGTGGCCTTTCTGGTCATCGCCCTGCGGTCGGGCAAGATTGAGGAAGACGACGATCTGCCGCCGTCCGTTCAGAACATGCCCCTTGCCTTGGGGATGTTTGTCGGCGGGCTGATCGTGACGCTGCTGGGGGCCAAGTTTCTGGTTCAGGGGGCGGTGTCGCTGGCCACGGCCTGGGGCGTGTCGGATGCCGTGATCGGCCTGACCATCGTCGCCATCGGCACGTCGCTGCCCGAGCTGGTGACCAGCATTGTCGCTGCCCGCAAGGGTCATTCGGACGTGGCCTATGGCAACGTCATCGGCTCCAACATCTTTAACATTCTCGGAATTCTGGGGATCACCGCGCTGGTCAAACCGATCCCCGTGCCGCCAGAAATCCTGCATTTCGACATCTGGGCGCTGACTGCCGTCACCCTGTTGATGGTGGCGGTCAGTGCGTCGTCGTGGCGGATCACGCGGGCCGAAGGAGCCGGAATGCTGATGCTCTATTTTGCCTATCTGGGCTGGCTGGCGATAGCCTGAATGGCGGTTCTAGAACCGGCCCATACGCCGACCGATCCGGATCGCCTGCTTGGCCCGGCGGGCGGTTTCGCGGGCTGATTTGGCCTGCGCCCGCTCTTCGGGGCTCATGTCCTTGGGATCACGGCCCCGGTTGGCGGCCATGTTGATCCCCTTGTTGATGCCCCGGTTCAGGAACATCCGGAAAATCTGCTGCAAGATTCGGTCCATAACTGCTCTTATTCCTCGAATAGTTCGGATTGACTGTCGTCGTTGTCCTCGTCGTCGCCGCCCAACTGGGTCGTCCCCGGCGGGGGTCGGTTTTCCAAAAGGCCCGCGGCCCGCAATTCCTTGAGCCCCGGCAGATCGCGCGCGCTTTCCAGGCCAAAGTGGTCCAAGAACCCTTGTGTTACCACAAAAGTCACCGGGCGTCCCGGCGACATTTTACGTCGTCCCAGCCGGATCCACTCCATTTCGATCAATTGGTCGATAGTTCCGCGTGACACGCTGACCCCCCGGATCTCTTCGATCTCGGCGCGGGTGACGGGCTGGTGGTAGGCCACGATTGCCAGCGTTTCGATGGCGGCGCGGGAAAGTTTGCGCGTCTCGACAATTTCCTTTTGCATCAGGAACCCCAGGTCGGGGGCCGTGCGGATCGCCCAGGCGTCACCCACCTTGACCACGTTCACGCCCCGCCCGCTGTAGCGTTTGCGCAGATGCACCAGCGCCTCGGCCGGGTCAGAGCCGTGCGGCATCCGGCCAATCAGATCGGTCACAGTGACAGGGTCGGCGGTGGCGAACAGGATCGCTTCGACCATCCGCTCCTGCTCGGCCATGGGCGGTGCTTCGAACAGGCTTTCGGTCTTGGGTTCACTCATGACGGGGTGTCTTTTTGCGAATGTGGATGGGGGCGAACATGTCGCCTTGCCGTATCTCGATCTTGCCTTCCTTGGCCAGTTCCAGACTGGCGGCAAAGGTGGCGGCGGTTGTCGATCGGCGACGCATCGGGTCCGCCTGCCAGCCATCGGGCAGATAGGACATGATATCGGTCCATTCCCCGGCAAAGCCGATCAGGTGGCGCATCCGCTCCAGCGCCTGTTCCATCGTCATCACCTCGGCCCGGTCCAGGACAAAGGGGCGGAAATCGTCGCGGGTGCGGATGCGGGCATAGCCCTGCATCAGGTCCAGAAGGCTGGCGGTATAGCTGACGGTGCGCACGCGCATCACGTCCTCGGTGATGCCACGGGCAAAGAAATCCCGCCCCTTCTGGTCGCGGCCCATCAGTTTGGCGGCGACCTCGCGCATCGCCTGAAGCCGTTCGAGTTGGAACGCAAGGTGGGCGGCCAGTTCTTCGCCCGAAGGGCCGTCCTCGGTCGGGTCGGGCGGCAGCAGAAGGCGCGATTTGAGGAAGGCGAGCCAAGCCGCCATCACCAGATAATCAGCGGCCAGTTCCAGCCGCAGCGCCTTGGCCTGTTCGACAAAGGCCAGGTATTGTTCGGCCAGCGCAAGAATCGAGATTTGCCGCAGATCGACCTTTTGCGTCCGGCTGAGTGTCAGCAGCAGATCAAGCGGCCCTTCGAACGCGCCCACATCGACAATCAGCGCCTCGGCGGCCAGACGGTCGGTAACGCTGAATGTGTCCTGTTCGAAGTCGTCGGTCATGCGGTCCCTTGGGCCTGCGCTTGGGGCAAAAGCGCCTCAAGGTCGGCCCAGAGGGCGTCAAAGTCAACGGGCGTTGGCGGTTTGCGCCATGTCAGGGCGGCGTCGGCACGGGATTGCGCGGCAGGTGTCATGGGGCCTGCGGCGATGGCCACGGCCTCCATCTCGTCGGGCTTGCCGTTGCAATGCAGGATCACGTCGCAACCCGCGGCGATGGCAGCGGTCGATCGGTCGGCGACCGAACCACGCAGCGCCTCCATCGACACGTCGTCGGTCATGATAAGTCCGCCAAAGCCGATGTCGGACCGGATCAGGTCCATCATGATTTTTGACGTGGTGGCGGGGGCTGTCGGGTCGATGTCCGTGAAAACGATATGCGCCGTCATTCCCATCGGCAGGTCGTTCAGCGCCTTGAAAGGCGCAAAGTCCCGGGCATCGAGGTCGGAGCGGGGCTCATCGACCACCGGCAGGTCCTTGTGACTGTCCACGGACGCACGGCCATAACCGGGGATATGTTTGAGAACCGGTAATACCCCCCCCGCCAGAAACGCCTCGGCACAGGTTCGCGCCGCCTGAACAACGGTGTCTATGTCATTGCCATACAAACGATTTTTAAGAACAGGATGGGTCTGCGGTTCATCCAGATCGGCCAAGGGTGCGCAGTTCACGTCAATCCCAACCGCGTGCAGTTCGGCGGCAATCAGGCGGTTGCGCAGCCACTGCGCCCGGATCGGATCGCGGGCCAACGCCATCTGGTCCAGCGCAGGCAGGTATTCTCGCCAATGGGGCGCCCGCATCCGCTGCACGCGGCCCCCTTCCTGATCTATGAGGATTGGAGCCTCGCGCCCGACAGCTTCGCGCAGGTCCGAGGTCAGGCGGCGCAACTGGCCGGGCGTGTCGATGTTGCGGGCAAACAGAATGAACCCCCAAGGGTTTGCATCCCGGAAAAACCCACGTTCCCAGTCAGTTATCTGCCGTCCTTCAGGTCCAAGGATTGCGGCCCCTTGCCCCACTAGCGCACCACGACAGGGATGCAGGCGGCATCCTGATCGACCAGCACGGCACAGAACCGCCGGGCGTCAGCCATATCGGTAAATCCCATGGCCCGCAGTCTGTAAAAGGTCCGCCCACCGCTTGAGGCGCGCTGCACAACCTGCTGTTTTTCAGACATATAGTCAGAAAACTTGGTGCTGATGCGGGTCCATTCGGTGGCGGCAATATCGGCACTTTCAAACGCGCCCAACTGGGCCAGCGTGGTCCCGGCGGGGATTGCGCCCGGATCGACGACTGCGGCAATGGGGGCTGCTTGGGGGGCAGATTCCACCA
Source organism: Marivivens sp. (assembly GCA_024642115.1). Taxonomy (GTDB): domain Bacteria; phylum Pseudomonadota; class Alphaproteobacteria; order Rhodobacterales; family Rhodobacteraceae; genus JAHEBU01. The sequence continues at coordinate 60,777 of JAHEBU010000008.1, forward strand.
TATCGGGCGTGGCCGATGCCACAACGGCGGTGTCCAGACCCGCGGGCCGCTCAGACGGGCGGGGCGAACGTTTGACGCCTGGCACATCGGCGGCGATGCGGTTTGCGCCCTCCGCTCCGGACAACTGGGTCACGGCAGGCACGACGGCACCCGCCCCAAGTGGCTCGAGCGGGGCGGATTCAGATGCAATCTGATCGGCCAGCGCCAGCACCTGTTCGGCAGTCATGGGGGCGGAGGACGGGGCGGCAACTGGTTCGGCCAAGGGGGCAGAAGCGGCGGGCAGCGCGGCCGTCACGGTCTCGGCCACGACGGGCTCTATCGCGTCAGGTTCGGCCGTATTGCTGGCGTCAATGCTGGCCACGACCTCGCCGGCCTCGGCCATCGGTTGCGCCTCGAGGTCCTCTTCGCTGAGTTCGACCTCGCGGGGGGCGAGGATCAGGGTATCTTCGGGCGGCGCGGCTTCGCCCATCGCTGGCACGGCGTTGACGGCCAGCCCGATATGGGGGGCCACTTCGCCGCCGGGTTCGGTGGGGGCGGTGCGCATCGGGCCTTCCATGGCGCGCACCACAGGGATGCCCGTCACATCGCGCATGACCAGTTTATAGCCCCAGACGCCGACACCCACCAACAGGGCCAGCGACACCGCCGCCCCGGCATAGTTTACCATCTTGCCCACGTGCAATGGTGTCCGCTCGTTCGCGGTCCCTTGGGATAGCTCTGCCATGTCGCCTCACTGCCCGCATCACGACCTGGGGTCGTCTGCCGGATTCTTTGCGTTGCCTCGGCCCCGGGACCCGTGCGGTTTAACGCATCTCTTGGACCGGAGTGACGCCAAGAATACCAAGGCCGGACGAAATGACAACGCTGACTGCCCGGATCAAGGCGATTTTCGCCTGTGTTGTGGCCGTGTCACCCTCCTGGATGAATCGCAGGGACGCATCGTCGTTCCCCTTGTTCCAGAGACCGTGCAGGTCCGAGGCCAGTTCGTAGAGGTAAAAGGCGATCCGGTGGGGTTCGTTGCCCCGCGCGGCGATCTCGATCAGGCGCGGCCATTCGGCGATCTTGCGGGCGACCTCCAGCTCGGCCGGATGGGTGTTCTGCGACAGGTCAGCCCTGGCCAGAGTGGCGTCATCCACCGCAATCCCTGCCTCGGCCGCCTTGCGCAGGACCGAATTGATCCGGGCAATGGCGTACTGGACGTAGAACACCGGGTTGTCCTTGGACTGTTCGACAACCTTGTCGAAATCGAAATCCAATGTGGCGTCATTCTTGCGGGTGAGCATGTGGAACCGGGTCACATCGGCCCCGGCCTGTTCGACAACATCGCGCAGGGTGACAAAGGTCCCTGCCCGCTTGGACATCTTGAAGGGTTCGCCGTTCTTGTAGAGTTTGACCAGCTGGATCAGCTTGATATCCAGCGGAACCTTGCCATGCGACAAGGCGCTGACGGCCGCCTTCATCCGTTTGACATATCCGCCGTGGTCGGCGCCGAACACGTCGATCAACTGGTCGAACCCGCGCTGCACCTTGTCATAGTGATAGGCGATGTCGGGCGCGAAATAGGTCCAGGACCCGTCGGATTTCTGGATCGGACGGTCCACGTCGTCGCCATGCGCGGTTGACCGGAACAGGGTCTGTTCGCGCGGTTCCCAGTCCTCGGGGACCTTGCCTTTGGGCGGCTCAAGCACGCCCTTGTAGATCAGGCCCTGCGCGTCCAGTTCGGCAATCGCCGCCTCGATCTTGCCGGTGCCATACAGCGCCTTTTCAGACGAAAACACGTCCATCTGGACCCCCAAAAGGGCGAGATCGGCACGGATCATTTCCATCATCTGTTCGGTGGCGAATTCCCGCAGTTCGGCCAGCCAGTATTGTTCGCCCTTGTCCAGCCAGCTATCCCCGTACTTGTCCTTGATCGCCTGCCCCACCGGGACAAGGTAGTCGCCGGGATACAGCCCTTCGGCAATTTCGGGCGACAGACCGCAAGCCTCGCGGTAGCGTTCATAGGCCGACCGCGCCAGCACATCGACCTGCGCACCGGCGTCATTGATGTAGTATTCCCGTGTCACGTCATAGCCCGCATAGGACAGCAGACTGGCCAGCGCATCGCCAAAGATGGCCCCCCGGGCGTGACCGACGTGCATCGGGCCGGTGGGGTTGGCACTGACGAATTCGACGTTGACCTTTTGCCCCTGCCCCAGCGGGGACCGCCCATAGCTGGGGTCGGTCAGCGCCGCATGAACCACCCCCTGCCAGACCGCATCGGCCAGCCGCAGGTTCAGGAACCCCGGCCCGGCCACTTCGGCACTGGTGATGCGCGGATCGGCCGCCAGTTTGACCGACAGCGCGTCGGCAATTGCCCGCTGGTTCTGCCCGGCCGGTTTTGCCAGCACCATCGCCGCGTTTGTTGCCATATCCCCATGTCCCGGATCGCGCGGCGGTTCGACCGCCACGGCATCATAGGACAGGCCCGCAGGCAGGCTGCCGTCGGCCACGAGGGCATCAAGGCATGTGACCACAAGGGCACGGATATCGGCAAAGAGGTTCATCTGGGCGTCCTTTCGGCCTTGGTGGGCCAGCCTAGGGGGTTTAGCAGAGCAAAGGCAGAGGTCAACGGACGTGTAAGGGATGCGTTTTGGCAAAGGCGACGTTTTGGGCGATTCTGGGCCTTGGGCTGCTGGGCGCCCTGATTTCAGGCTACCTGCGGTATGAACTGGCATTTCCGGGGGTTTCGGGTCTGACCATCGCCCTTGCCGGAGACAAACCGGGCGACCTTTATCGTTTGGCTGATCTGCTGCATGGCTGCCTGTCCACGATGATCACCTTTCTGGTCGGAGCCTTTGCGGGGTTTGTGGCAGCAGAGCGGGGGTTTGCGCCGGGCCGGGTCTGCGGGTGGATCGCCGTGGTGGCCCTCGCACAGCCAGTCTGGTGGCTTTCGGGCAGTTTGGTTCAACCGGGTCTCGACGAAATCTTTCGCTTAGAGGTCTTTGGCGCGATCCGCATGCAAGACGGCGGCCTGTCGCATCTTGTCTTTCTGTTGCGCGGCTCTGCCATTGCGGTTCTGCTCAGCCTCTTACTGCCAGCCGTCGGGGCGGCGGCCCTGCTGGCGGGGCCGGGATGGCGCCTAGCGGTCTACTGGGCAATGGTTTTTACGGTGCCGACTGTCCTTTGCCTGTCGCTTGTCGTTGCGCTGAACCAGGGGGGCGTTCCGATCTGGTGCGTGCCTGCCATCGTCCTTGCGGTTTTGGCGCCGCTTGTCATCGCCGCCACAGGCCAGACACCACGACCCGATGGGTTGCCCTACCTTTGGGTCGTCGCGTTGATCGTCGCGGCACTGGTCGTCCAAGGTTTCATCGCGTCTCGCACTGCCGCCGATCCGCGCCTGCAAGACACCTATTTCGTCGTGGCGCAGACCCATTATCAAACCGGGCTGATCGGGCTGTTCGTCTGGTTTTCGGCACTGGTCCGCTGGGTCCAGCTCCGGATTCCAAAGCGGTGGATCTGGGGCCATGCGGGCGTCATGGCGCTGTGCCTTCTGGCGGTGAACGTTCCCATGACCCTGCTGGGTCTTCAAGGGATGCCCCGGCGTTTTGGCGATTACGCCCAAGGGTTTGCGTTCTGGAACCTTGTCTCGTCCATTGGGGCGCTCGGCCTTCTGCTGTCGGTGCTCACGGGGTTGATCGTGATCCGTGCGGCCAGCGTGCGGCGTTAGGTGGTCACCCGCGTCCGTTCCACGATGTCCGACCCAGTCAGGCGGGCGTGTTCCTGAATGGCAAAGCGGTCGGTCATCCCGCTGATGTAATCGCAGACGATCCGGGCCAGGGCGATTTCTGTATCCGCCTCGGCCACGTCCTTGCGCCATTGCTTGGGCAGGTCCTGCGGGTTGGCCATGAACAGCGGGAACAGATCGTGGATCACCCCCGTCACCTCGCGCCGCATCTCGATCACGGCGGGGGCGCGGTACATGCGGTGGAACAGGAAATCGCGCAGGACCTTGAGATCGGACCAGAGCGCGGGCGTGAACTGCACCATCATCCTACCCGCCATGCGGATATCGGTGACGGACCGGGGATCGAAGTCGGCCAGATTGCGGCGTCCGACGACGATCACATCCTCGACCAGAATACCAAAGAACCGGCGCAGCGCCTCGTGCCGGCGGCGGTAATAGTTGAGGCCGGGATATTTGCGGTCCACCTCGGCAAAGCAATCGTGCAGGATGGGCAGTTCGGCCAATTCATCGGTGCTGAACAGTTCGGCCCGCAACCCGTCGTGCAGGTCGTGGTGATTGTAGGCGATATCGTCAGACAGGGCAGCCACCTGTGCCTCGGCAGAGGCGTGGGTGTGCAGTTCCAGATCGTGCCGGGTATTGTATTCGGCCAGGGCATAGGGAATGGGATCGCTTACCGGGCCGTTATGCTTGGCAATCCCTTCCAGCGTTTCCCAAGTCAGGTTGAGCCCGTCCCATTCGGCGTAATGGCGTTCCAGGCTGGTGACGATCCGGATCGCCTGCGCGTTGTGATCGAAGCCGCCGTAGGGCACCATCAGCGCATTCAGCGCATCCTCGCCCGTGTGGCCAAAGGGCGGGTGGCCCAGATCGTGGGCCAATGCCACGGCCTCGGTCAGTTCGGAATCGAGGTCGAGCGCCCCCGCGATGGTCCGGGCCACCTGCGCCACCTCGATGGAATGGGTCAGGCGCGTGCGGAAATAGTCGCCCTCGTGTTCTATGAACACCTGCGTCTTGTGTTTGAGTCTGCGAAACGCCGACGCATGGATGATCCGGTCCCGGTCCCGCTGGAACGGGCTGCGGAATGTGCTTTCCTCTTCCGGGTACAGCCGTCCCCTGGCTGTGGCCGGATCGGACGCATAGGGGGCTGCCATTGCCTTGGGCCTTCCTGATGGTCGCTTGTCGTTGTGTCGTGTCATGCCTATATTTCATGGAAGCGACAACCGATAGGTGTTCCGATGCTGACCCTTCCGCCCCAAGTCACCCCGCGCGCCTTTGAACGGCTGGCCGAAATCGGCGCGGCCGAACAGGGCAAGGCCCTGCGGATCGCCGTCGAGGGGGGCGGATGTTCCGGGTTTCAGTACGATATCGCGCTGGATGATGTGAAGGACGACGATCTGGTGCTGGAAGGCGCCGGTCAGACTGTCGTGATCGATTCCGTGTCCCTACCTTTTCTGGCGTCGGCGGTGATCGACTTTTCCGAAGAACTGATCGGCGCGCGGTTCGTCATCAACAATCCCAATGCCACGTCCAGCTGCGGCTGCGGCACGTCTTTTTCCATCTGATGGCCGACGCCGACGAACTTGAGGCCGTCGCGGCCCAAGAGGCGCGGCTTCAGTTTGATCGGTTTTCCAACGACGACGGCATCGCCATCGGCCTGTGGCTGGTCGAACAGGGCCGCGCCCGGGGTCTGTCCATTGCAGTCGACGTGCGACGCTTCGGGCATGTGCTGTTTCACGCGGCGTTGACGGGCACGTCGCCCGACAACGCCCAGTGGATCGACCGCAAGGTCCGGGTGGTCGAACGGTTCGGCCATGCCTCGCTGTATATGGGATGCCTGTGCCGGGTGTCGGGCGAGACATTGGAACAGAAGTTCCATTTGCCCCCCAACACTTATGCCCCGCATGGCGGGGCCTTTCCGATTCTGATCCGCGACACTGGACCGATCGGTAGCGTCACCGTGTCCGGCCTGCCCCAGCGCGACGATCACGCGCTGGTGGTCGAGGCGTTGGGCGTGCATCTGGCCTGACGCCTGCCCGCCTTGTGCGCGGGCCTGACCTGCGGCACAACGGGACCAGAGGTGCCTCATGAAGATAGCCACATTCAACATCAATGGCGTAAAGGCGCGGATCGAGGCGCTGACCACATGGCTGCAAGACCAGCGCCCCGATGTCGCCCTGTTGCAAGAGATCAAGTCGGTTGACGACGGATTCCCCCGCCAACACTTCGAGGATATGGGCTATACCGTCGAAACTCATGGGCAAAAGGGGTTCAACGGGGTCGCCATCCTGTCCCGCTTGCCGATCGAGGATGTGGCGCGCGGCCTGCCCGGCGACGACACCGACGATCAGGCCCGCTGGATCGAGGCGACGGTGATCGGCGACACGGCGGTCCGCCTGTGTTGCCTGTATCTGCCCAACGGCAACCCTGCGCCGGGGCCAAAATATGACTACAAACTGGCCTGGATGGACCGGCTGCATGCGCGGGCCCAGGCCCTGCTGGCCAGCGAACAGCCTGCCCTCATGGCAGGCGATTACAACGTCATCCCGCAGGCAGAGGATGCCAAACGCCCTGAGGCCTGGCGCGAAGATGCCTTGTTTCGTCCAGAAACCCGCGCCGCGTTCCGCCGCATCCAGAACCTGGGCTTTACCGAAGCGTTCCGTGCCCGGACCCAAGGGCCGGGACATTATTCATTCTGGGATTATCAGGCGGGCGCCTGGGACCGTGACGATGGAATCCGCATCGACCATTTTCTGCTGACCCCGCAATGTGCGGACCTGCTGGCGGACGCCTGGATTGAAAAGGACGTGCGCGGGCGTGACAAACCGTCGGACCACGTTCCCGTCTGGGTCGAGTTGAACGCCTGACGGCATGGCCAAGGGAATGACGCCTGACGGCGTTGCGGGGGCTGCCCCCCCGAAGTTGTCAAGGTGAAGTGAAGCAGATCAGGCGGTCACGTCGTGATCGTACAGCCAGTCATAGCGGCCCAGGAATTTCTGTGGTGCGAGCGCGCCAATGCCGCGAAGTCCCGCGTGAGCAACCCAGCGTCTGAACCCCATCAGGTGATAGTTGCGGGCATTGGCGTTTGCCGCTGCGATGGCCCGAACCGCCCGCGCGCGGCGGAGGGTTTCGTACGTCGTCAATCCGGCCTTTGAAGAGGACGCGTCTGTCAGACACCGTGCCAGAACCCAAGCATCCTCAAGCGCCAGATTCGCGCCCTGCGCAAGGAAGGGGAGCGTTGGGTGGGCCGCGTCCCCCACCAGCGCGAAGCTGTCGCCGACCCAAAACGGTGCCACCTCGTGCCGGAACAACCCCCACAGGTTCACGCGGTCCACCTGCGCCAAAAGGCCCGTCAGGGCCGGGGCGGCATCGGCAAAGGCCGCGCGCAGGTTCTGCGGATCGTCCTCGTGCGACCAGCCTTCGGCGGCCCAATCGGTCCGTTCCTGAACGGCCACGATGTTGATCCGGTCGCCCGGCAAGGGATAGGTGACAACATGCCGACCGGGCAGCATCCAGATCCGCGCTTCGGGGGGGGCGCTGCCGGGCACCATCGCCCGCCAGGCGACCTGCCCGGTAAAGAACGGATCGGCCGCCCCGTTGAGCAATCTCCGAAAGCCCGAGCGAAGGCCGTCTGCCGCGATCAGCAGGCCGGGGGGGCGCGGGGTATCCGGGGACAAGGCCGACCCGGTGCGGATCGTGACGCCTGCCTTCGTACAGGCTTCTGACAGCAGCCTGAGGAGGTTGGCGCGGGGGATCAGATAAAAGCCCGGGACCGGCAGATCAAATCGGGCGATTTCCCGCCCGGTCAGGCCATCAACGGGGACCACGGCCCGCGATTTGAGGGAACAAGCATCAAAAGCCTGTTTCAACCCCAGCCCATGCAGAACGCGCGCCCCATTGGGCGAAATCTGGATACCCGCACCTTGGGTGCGCAGGTCGGGGGCGCGTTCGTGAACCTCGACTGTAGCGCCCCGCTGCGCCAGCGCGGCAGCCGTGGCCAGACCGGCGATCCCGCCGCCGGCGACCAGAATGGGCGGCTTTGCCACCGGGTCAGTCGTCCCGGTGAACCTTTTCACGGCGCTCATGGCGCTCTTGCGCCTCAAGGCTCATGGTGGCGATCGGGCGGGCATCGAGGCGCTTGAGGCTGATCGGCTCGCCGGTAATTTCGCAATACCCGTATTCACCTTCGTCGATCCGGCGCAGGGCGGCGTCGATCTTGGACACCAGTTTGCGTTCGCGGTCGCGGGTGCGCAGTTCAAGGGCGCGGTCGGTTTCCTCGGACGCGCGGTCGGCGATGTCGGGAATGTTACGGGTCTGATCCTTCATCCCCTGCACGGTGTCCCGGCTGTCCTCTAGAATGTCAGCCTTCCACGCGATCAGCTTGCGGCGGAAATATTCCAGTTGGCGATCGTTCATGAACGGCTCGTCTTCGGCAGGACGATAATCGTCCGAAAGGAAAACCTCAGCTTTCATCTGCATTCCCCTTGTCTGGCCGTCAGCAGGGTATTCCGGGTGACCATGCATAACGGTGTTCCCTCAGTTTAATTGCGGCCCGTTTACTCCGCTTGTGTGGGAGTGTCACCCCCAGAAATAGTCAATTGTTCTCGCATTGAAGCCCAGCCCACAGCTGCTAGTCTGACTGTTGCGGGATCACCCCCAAAAGGACCGAACGATGCGCTTTTCCGGCACCTCGACCTATGTCGCCACCGACGATCTGACGGTGGCGGTCAATGCCGCCGTGACACTGGAACGCCCCCTGCTGGTCAAGGGGGAACCGGGAACAGGCAAGACGGAACTGGCCCGTCAGGTGGCCGCGTCGCTGGATCTGCCGATGATCGAATGGAACGTCAAATCGACAACCAAGGCGCAACAGGGCCTGTATGAATATGACGCGGTCAGCCGGTTGCGCGACAGCCAGTTGGGCGATGCCCGGGTCAACGACGTGTCCAACTATATCCGGCGGGGCAAGCTGTGGCAGGCGTTCACCGCCCCCACCAAGGTCGTGCTGCTGATCGACGAGATCGACAAGGCGGATATCGAGTTTCCCAACGATCTGCTGCAAGAACTCGACCGGATGGAGTTTCACGTCTACGAGACGGGCGAGACGATCCGCGCCCTGCACCGCCCCATCGTCATCATTACGTCCAACAATGAAAGGGAACTGCCCGACGCGTTCCTGCGCCGCTGCTTTTTCCACTACATCCGGTTTCCCGACATCGACACCCTGCGACAGATCGTCGAAGTCCATCATCCCGGGATCAAGGACGCGCTGCTCACCACCGCCCTTACCCGGTTTCTGGAAATCCGCGACACGCCGGGGCTCAAGAAAAAGCCCTCGACGTCGGAAGTGCTGGATTGGCTGAAACTGCTTTTGGCCGAGGATCTGAGCGCCGAGGACCTGCGCAAGGACGGCGCGACTCTGTTGCCCCGCCTGCATGGCGCCCTGCTCAAGAACGAGCAGGATGTGCATCTGTTCGAACGGCTTGCTTTTCTGTCACGCGGACAGCGTTAGGGCCGAAAATCAACATCTTGGGGGCCAATGTTCAGGTTCCACAAGGCAATTGCGGCCTGCCGGTCACGGTCACCCGGCAAACCGCAATTTTGCCATTTTCCTTGATGATTTGTTGACGGCACTCCCCCTTAGTTGGTCTGGCTGGCGCAAAAGCCTTGGGAATGCCCAATTTGCAGCCAACCCGAGCCGCAGTCGCCGTTCACCAAGTCGAGGTGAGCAGTTGAGGAGATCACGTTGACCAAGGCAAAAATGCCGGTCGCGATCCGCCCCCTTCGTGCCGCCCTTCGGGTGGTCGAAGCCGCGTCGCGGACCATGGCCCTGAAAATTCCCGGCACAACTGTGTCCTGTCGTAGGCTGTCGCTCACCGGAGGTGCGGCATGAGACGTGTCATGCTGTTTGCGATCACCGTCCTTACCTCTTGCACGGCCACCCCACCCTCGTCCGTCGCCACCCGGGCGATGGTCATGCCGGATGCCCTGCCCGCGATGAAATCGTTCAACGCCCAGCGGGCCGACGCGCCCGCCCGCTCGAACGCAGAGATGGAGCGCGACTTCCTCGACCTCGTGTTCCGGATGGAAAGCGGTCGACCGATTCCCTTCATGACCCGGTTCGAGGAACCGATCAGCGTGCGCGTCACGGGCGATGTCACCCCGACGCTTGTGCCGGACCTGCGGGTGCTGCTTGACCGTTTGCGGTCCGAGGCCGGGATCGACATCTTCATGACCGGCGCGCCGGACGCAAAGATCACCATTCAGGTCATCAGCAGCGAGGAATTGCATCGCGCCGTGCCAAATGCGGCCTGTTTTGTTGTCCCCCGGGTGAGCAGCTGGGCGGAATACAAGGCCGCGCGCGGCACCGGATCGGTGGACTGGACCACGCTTACCCGCCGCGATCATGCAGCCGTGTTCATTCCCGGTGACGTGTCGCCGCAGGAAATCCGCGACTGTCTGCACGAAGAACTGGCGCAGGGTCTAGGTCCGCTCAACGACCTCTATCGTCTGCCCGATTCGGTCTACAACGACGACAACATAAACGCAGTCCTGACGGGCTTCGACATGCTGACCTTGCGGGCCTACTATTCGCCCGAACTTCACAACGGCATGACCCGGGCCGAAGTGGCCGCCCGGCTGCCGGCCCTGTTCGCCCGGCTCAACCCGAGGGGCGAGGCGATTGGCGCCCGGCCGGTTCTGGAAAACGGGCGCGACTGGATCGACGCTGTCGAAACCGCCATGAGCAGCGGATCAATGCCCGCCCGCCGCCGTCAGGCTGCGGAAACCGCCGTGCAAATCGCCCGCTCCAACCACTTGGCCGGCGCACGGGAAGGTTTTGCCTATTACGCCTATGGCCGCCTTCAGGTGGGATATGATCAGGATGGGGCGCTTGACGCCTTCCGCGCCGCCGACCGCGCCTATCGTCAAAGCCCGCTGACCGAATTGCATGTGGCCCACGTCGCCGTGCAGTTGGCCGCCTTTGCCCTGCGGGCCGGGGATGCGGACGCGCTGTTGCGCATCACGACCGAGGCGATCCCGATTGCCCGGCGGCATGAAAACGCCTCGCTTCTGGCGACTCTGATGATGTTCCAGGCCGAGGCGCTGGATATCGCCGGGCGCGGCACAGAGGCGCAGGCTGTCCGGCTGGACAGTCTGGGCTGGGCGCGATACGGCTTTGGGTCAGAACAGAACGTGCGGGCTCGCCTGCGCGAAATCGCGGCGCTCAATCCGCTCAAACAAGGCTGACCCCATGATCTATCCTCTGTCCGGACTGGTCCTTGGCGCGCTGCTGGGGGCGGTCCGGGCGCGGTTGCGCAAGGGCGACCTGCTGGACATGGCCCAATGGGGTGCTGTCTTTGCCATCCTCGGCGCACTGATCGGGCTTGCGGTTCTGATCGGCATCGAACGCAGCTACGTCTGATCCGATGTTCCTGCCCTTCTTCGATCAGTTGAGGAAGGCAGGCGTCCCGGTCAGCCTGCGCGAGTTCCTCACCTGGCTCGAAGCAATGGCGGCCGACCTTGCCACTTATGACGTGGATGCGTTCTATTATCTGGCCCGGACCGTGCTGGTCAAAGACGAACGGCACATCGACCGATTTGACCGCGCCTTTGCCGCCAGTTTCGCAGGGCTCGAGGCCATCAGCGCCCAGCAGGTGATCGAAGCGCTGGATCTGCCCGCAGACTGGCTGGCAAAACTGGCTGAAAAGCACCTGACCGCCGATGAAAAGGCGCAGATCGACGCGCTGGGCGGTTTTGACAAACTGATGGAAACCCTGCGCCAGCGTCTTGCCGAACAGCAGGGCCGCCATCAGGGCGGGTCCAAATGGGTTGGCACCGCGGGCACCTCGCCCTTTGGCGCCTATGGCTACAATCCCGAAGGCGTGCGCATCGGTCAGGACAAAAGCCGCCACCAGCGGGCGGTCAAGGTCTGGGACAAACGCGAATTCCGCAACCTCGACGACACCGTCGAACTGGGTACCCGCAACATCAAGGTGGCGCTGCGCAGGCTGCGCCGATGGGCGCGGGATGGGGCCGTCGAAGAGCTTGACCTTGACGGGACCATCCGGGCGACCGCCGAACATGGCTGGCTGGACGTGCAGACCCGGCCCGAACGACGCAACGCGGTCAAGGTGCTGCTGTTTTTCGACATTGGCGGGTCGATGGACCCGCATATCCGCGTGGTCGAAGAGCTGTTTTCAGCGGCCAAGGCCGAATTCCGGCACCTCGAACACTTTTATTTCCATAACTGCCTGTACGAAGGCGTCTGGCGCGACAACCGCAGGCGCTGGGACGCGCAGACCCCGACCTGGGATATCCTGCGCACCTATGGCCCTGATTACAAATGCATCTTTGTGGGCGATGCGTCGATGTCGCCCTACGAAATCGCCCATCCGGGCGGGGCTAACGAACACTGGAACGCCGAGGCGGGCGAGGTCTGGCTGGCCCGCGCCCGGGATCAGTGGCCGGGGCATCTGTGGATCAACCCCCTGCCCGAACGGTTCTGGCCACACACGCAATCGGTGCAAATGATCCGGGCGATCTTTGGCGCGGACCGCATGGTGCCGATGACGCTGGAAGGGCTGACCCAAGGGATGAAGGCGCTGGGGCGATGATGGCCCGTCTGACATCGCTGTGGCAGCATCACCGCGCCCTGCTGATCGTGTTTGTCGTGGTGGCCGGGGTGACAGTCGGGTTCGGTGTTCGCACCGTCACATCCGCGATCTACTGGATGGACCCCGCCCACCAGGACCAGCGGATCGAAGGGTGGATGACGCCGCACTACGTTGCGGACTCCTACCACCTGCCCCGCGAAGTGGTCGGCCCCGCTCTGTTCATGGATCCTGCCGGTCCAAACCAGCGGCTCAACCTCGAACAGATCGCGGCGCAACACGGGCTGACGCTGACCCAGTTGCAAGACCGGATCGACACTGCCGCCGCCGCGTTTCGGAGCGGCCAGCAGTGACTGCGACAGCCCTTGCCCTTCTGACGCAGTACGGCGCAGTGATCCTGTTTGCGGCAACCTTTCTCAGCTGTCTGGCTGTGCCCATCCCCACTTCGCTGATGATGCTGGCAGGGGGCAGTTTTGCGGCCACCGGCGACCTTGTCCTGTGGCAGACCGCACTGGCCGCGCTGATCGGGGCAATTGTCGGCGACAACGTGGGCTATCTGATCGGGCGGCGGGCCAATAGCCGTTTGAACACGTGGCTGTCGCGCAAACCCGGCCGCCAGAGCTTGCGCGTCCGGGCCGAGCGTTACATGGAAAAATGGGGCGATGCGGGCGTATTCCTCAGCCGTTGGCTGGTCAGTCCGCTGGGGCCTTATGTCAATTTCGGCGCCGGGATGGCGCCGCTCGACCACGGGCGTTTCGCTCTTTGGGCGGCCTTGGGCGAATGTGTCTGGGTCGGGGTCTATGTGGGTCTGGGATACACGTTTTCGGATCAGATGACGCAGGTGGCGTCGGTTCTGGGCAATGCCAGCGGGTTTCTGGTGGGGGCGCTGGTCACGCTTGGCTTGGGTCGCTGGCTCTGGACGCGCGTGACACCGTCATCCGTCGACCGGGTCTAGTTCGTGCTGGTCTGCGACCCACGCCCATCTTGCTGGGCCAGTTGCGACAAAAGGTCGGACAGCCGGTCAGACGCGTCCCCCTCTGCCCCTTTGGGCAAATCGGTGCCGATGGCCCGGCGCAACGCGGTCCGCAAACAGTCTTGATCCAGATCTTTTCCGCTCAATCCGCGGGGCATGGCATGGCCTTTCAGTTTTCGCATCTTGCATGGACTATCGTCCGAGACAGTGAATGGGTTCCTAAACTCTCACGCAAATGTCACATTAAGTGTCAGAAATGGCACAACTTGAATGAACGGCCGGGCGATGCCATATCGCTGGAATGTTGAAATTCACCCCGATCCTGCTGGCGCTTGTCTATGGCCTTGCGATGTATCGGTTTTCCGTCTGGCGGACGACACGGGAACTGGACGCACGGTCAACCGAACTGGCCGATGCCACGCTGCGCGACCTGTGCGCGCGGATGGCCAAGGCGCTCGAGATCGAGCGGATCAAGGTCCACATCTACGAAATCGACCCAATCAACGGGTTGGCCGCCCCGGACGGGCGCATCTTTATCACCCGCGGATTTTACGACCGCTACCGGCAGGGCGTCGTGACCGCCGAAGAGATGGCGTCAGTCATCGCGCACGAACTGGGGCATGTCGCGCTGGGTCACGCGCGGCGGCGGATGATCGACTTTTCCGGGCAGAACGCCATGCGCACGGCACTGGCGATGATGCTGAACCGGGTCCTGCCGGGGGTTGGCATGATCATCGCCAACGGGCTGATGTCACTGCTCACCGCCCGGCTCAGCCGCGCCGACGAATTCGAGGCCGACGCCTATGCCAGCGCCCTGCTGGTCAAGGCGGGGATCGGCACGGCCCCGCAAAAATCGCTGTTTGAAAAGCTCGATCACCTGACAGGCGCACGGGGAGCCGCCACGCCAGCGTGGTTGTCCAGCCACCCCGGCACCACTGACCGGATCGCCGCCATCGCCGCCAACGAACGGAAATGGCAGGGCTGATCGCTTGGCCTAGTCTCGGGGATCGTCCCGCGTCATCGCCTTGCCCAGACGCGGCAGACGCGCCTTTTTCATCAACCCGCGCAAGGTGAAATCCTCGCCTGACAGCCGCCGTGCCTCGGCCAGAACGGCCTCGGCTACGCCGCGCACGATGTCCGGGTGATCTTGCCAGAGCGCCAGAAGGAATTCGTCAGGGTCGCGGCGATCCAACCCCTCTTCCTCAAGGATATTGCGCGGAAAATCCTTGGCATTGTTGGTCAGGATAAGGTCGGCCGATCCGGCAATGGCTGCGGCCAAGACATGGATATCGGCTGGATCGGGCAGCCATAGCCGTTGTTCCAGACCGGGGCTTACAGGGATCGCGGCCGCCGGAAACCGGGCCTGCAACAGCGCTATTTCGCCCCGCGCCTGCGCCTCGCCCTGCGGCCCCAACTTGGCGGCAGCGCGCGCCCATTCCTCCAGCAGGCGGGCGGACCAGCGGGCCTCGAACAAACCCGCCTCGGCGACGCCGACCACCACTTCGCGCATCACGGTCGGATAAAGGACGCAGGCGTCGATGACGACTCTCATAGGCGAAAGAATATGGCCTTGAGATAGCCGCTTTCGGCCAGTTGCGGCAGCATCGGGTGGTCCGGCCCGGCAAAGCCGGTGTGGATCAGCTGCGCCTTGCGGTCCGGGTCGTTCAAGCCCCGCCCGATGCCCCGGGCGGACGCGTTGCGGAACGCGGTCAGGTCGGCGGCATGGCTGCACGAGCACAGGACCAGATAGCCGCCGGGGGCCACCAAGGGCGACGCAAGGCGGGCAAGCCGTTCATAGGCCCGCAACCCCGCCTCGAGCGATTGGCGGTTGGGGGCGAATGCGGGCGGGTCGCAGATCACCAGATCGAACAGGTGATCGTCGCCGCCGATATCGGTCAGCACGTCAAACGCATCGCCCACGCGGGTCTTGAACTGCTTGGTCACGCCCATGGCCTTGGCCCCGGCATTGGCCAGCTCGATTGCCGGAACAGACCCGTCAACAGCCACGACGCTTTCGGCCCCGGCAGCCAGCGCCGCCAGACCAAAGCCGCCCACATGGGTAAACACGTCCAGCACCCGAGCCCCTTTGGCCAGCGAGGCGGCAAAGGCGTGGTTCGGGCGCTGGTCATAGAACAACCCGGTCTTTTGACCGCCCATCACATCGGCCATGTAGATGGCCCCGTTCATCGGAACAGGAATCGGGGCGTCAGGGGCCTGTCCCACCAGAACGCGGGTCTCTTCGGGCAACCCCTCCAGCGACCGGGCGCGGCCGGTGCCGTTCATCACGACCGTCTTGACGCCGGTGACCGTGACAAGGGCCGAGGTCAACTCGGCCAGCAACAGATCCGCCCAGGCGGCATTGGGTTGCACCACAGCCAGATCGCCAAAGCGGTCGATGACAACCCCGGGCAACCCGTCGGATTCAGCGTGAACAAGGCGATAGAACGGGTCCGGATACAGGCGCGCCCGCATCGCCAGCGCCTTTTCGATCCGGGCGACAAACCACGCCTCGTCGATCACGGCCTCTGGATTGCGGTCCAGCACGCGGGCGGCAATCTTGCTGTCGGGGGTGACGGCGACCACGGCCATCGGGCGACGGTCGTCATCCTCCAGCAGGGCAAGGGTGCCGGGGGGCAGCGCCTTGGTGCGGCGGTCCAGGACCATTTCATTGTTGTAGACCCAGGGAAACCCGTGGCGGATCGCACGGGCATCGGCCTTGGGCAACAGGCGAACAGACGGGAATGAGGGCGGCATCATGGCCGCCCTCCTATCCTGTTCGTCAGCGTGGCGAAAGGGGCGTCAGACAGCGCCCGCACGCGGGATCGCGCCTGTCAGTTCCTTGACCAGGGTCATGGTCAGGAAATCGGTGACGCGCACCTTTTCGGTCTGGCCGGTCTGATCCTCGTGGATCGCGGCCAATCCGCCGGGGGCGGCCAGATCGGCCTCGACCCGGCGCGGGCCTTCGACGATCTCTCCGGTGGTGGCATTGCGGACAGTCATCGTAAAGATGATGTTGTAAACGCCGCCGATGGAATAACGGGTGCGCTCGGTCACGCCATGAAACCGGATCAGT
Source organism: Marivivens sp. (assembly GCA_024642115.1). GTDB lineage: Bacteria > Pseudomonadota > Alphaproteobacteria > Rhodobacterales > Rhodobacteraceae > JAHEBU01. The sequence continues at coordinate 77,156 of JAHEBU010000008.1, forward strand.
TCGATATCGACCACCACGGGAACATCCCCGGTCAGCTTTTCGGCGCCGCGCGATGCGGCCTCTTCAAAGATCGCCTCAAGCTGGGTGTGCCGATCGCCCAAGGGGTCGCCCCGCCAGACGATATCTGTGATCGGGTAATATCCATTTGCCTCGGACACCCGCAGGGACTGCGGTACGACGGCGCGAACGTCCGTCACGGTATAGGACCGGGTCGCCTGCGTGACCGTGGCGGCCGGATTTCCCAGATCAAGCGGGGCATTTCGTGTCACGGTGTCCACGTTCGCGCATCCGGCCACCCCAAGGGCAAGACCCAGAACTGCAATGCTGCGTAGAATCTTCATGTGATCCCTCCGGGCATGACGCCCAATTATGGTTACCCCCAGCGGCTTGACCCTGAAAATGCCCCTCGATCAGGGCGGAAATGTGGAAACTTCGGACCGATTCAGTGTTTATTAACCAATCCACTTCAGCGCTCGCCCTGGGCAAGACACGGGGATTCACGCCCAAAAGGGCGTTGTTAGCGCTAACGAAGCGTGTTAGGGAAAACGTCTATACCCCCAGATTCGAGGACCTCAGGACGCCATGCCACTGAACCCGACCATCGCCGCCGTCACCGACCGGATCCGCGCCCGCAGCGAAGGCCCCCGCGCCGTTTATCTGGACCGGATGGCCCGCGCCGCCGCCGAAGGACCGCGTCGGTCGCACCTGACCTGTGGCAATCAGGCCCACGCCTATGCCGCGATGGGCGAGGACAAGGATGCGCTGGCCGCGGGGCGGTCGCCGAACCTTGGAATCATCACCGCCTACAACGACATGCTCTCGGCGCATCAGCCGTTTGAACGCTATCCCGACCTGATCCGCGCGGCTGCACGTGCGGTCGGGGCGACGGCGCAGGTGGCGGGTGGCGTGCCTGCGATGTGCGACGGCGTGACCCAAGGGCAGACAGGGATGGAACTGTCGCTGTTTTCGCGTGACGTGATCGCTCTCTCTGCCGCCGTGGGCCTGTCGCACAATGTGTTCGATGCCGCCGTCTATCTGGGTGTCTGCGACAAGATCGTACCGGGGCTGGTGATCGCGGCGGCGACCTTTGGCTATATCCCGTCGGTCTTTCTGCCGGCCGGTCCGATGACCAGCGGTCTGCCCAACGACGAAAAGGCCAAGGTGCGCCAGCAGTTCGCCACCGGCGAGGTCGGGCGCGACGCGCTGATGGCGTCCGAAATGGCCTCCTACCACGGCCCGGGGACCTGCACCTTCTATGGCACCGCCAATTCCAACCAGATGCTGATGGAGTTCATGGGCCTGCACCTGCCCGGCGCCTCTTTCGTCAATCCGGGCACACCGCTGCGCGACGCGCTGACCGTGGCCGGGACCGAGCGGGCGCTGGAAATCACGGCCCTTGGCAACCAGTTCACCCCGGTCAGCGACATTCTGGACGAACGGGCCTTTGTGAACGGGATCGTGGGCCTCATGGCCACGGGCGGGTCAACCAACCTCGTCATTCACTTGCCCGCCATGGCGCGGGCGGCGGGGGTGGTTCTGGACCTTCAGGACTTCTCGGACCTGTCCGAGGTGGTGCCGCTCATGGCCAAGGTCTATCCCAACGGGCTGGCTGACGTGAACCATTTTCACGCTGCGGGCGGGCTGGGCTTCATGATCGGTGACCTGCTGAAATCCGGGCTGCTGCATGATGACGTCAAGACCGTCGTGGGCGACGGGCTTGACCGCTATGCACAAGAACCGAAATTGCGCGACGGAAGGGTCACCTATGTGGACGGACCGGGGACCAGCCTGAACGACAAGATCCTGCGCCCCGCGTCGGACCCGTTCAACCATCATGGCGGCTTGACGCAACTGTCGGGCAACCTCGGGCGCGGGGTGATCAAGACTTCGGCGGTGAAAGAGGTCCACCATATCATCGAGGCACCGGTGCGCATCTTTCACGATCAGGACAGCGTCAAGGCGGCGTTCAAGGCGGGGGAATTCACCGCCGACACCATCGTCGTTGTCCGCTTTCAGGGGCCGAAATCAAACGGGATGCCGGAACTGCATAACCTGACCCCCACGCTGGCGGTGCTTCAGGACCGCGGCCTGCGGGTCGCGCTGGTGACGGACGGGCGGATGTCGGGCGCCTCGGGCAAGGTGCCTGCCGCGATCCATGTCTGCCCCGAAGCCGCCGATGGCGGCCCCCTCGCCCGTCTGGTGGACGGCGACATCGTCCGGCTGGACGCGACCAAGGGGACGCTCGACGTGCTGGGCGTCGACCTGTCCACCCGCCCTCTGGCAACAGCCGACCTATCGGGCAACGGCAACGGCGTTGGCCGTGAGTTGTTCGAGGTGTTCCGCCAGAATGTCGGCCTGTCGGCGACCGGTGCGGGCGTGGTCGTCTGAGGACGATGAAATTTTACAGGCCCCTCGGGGCGCAACGGCAAGGAATGACACGATGACCCCCGAACACGCCTCCGAATTGTCCGCACAGGTCTGCGGATTGGCCCCGGTGATCCCGGTTCTGGTGATCGACGACGCCTCGATCGCGGCCGATCTGGCGGCGGCGCTGATCGCGGGCGGGCTTCCGGCGTTGGAGGTCACGCTGCGGACCCCCTGCGCCCTGGAAGCGATCGCCGAGATGGCCAAGGTTCCGGGCGGCGTCGTGGGCGCGGGCACGCTGCTGACCGAAAAGGACGTCGAGGCCGCCAAGAAAGCCGGTGCGACGTTCGGTGTGTCGCCGGGATCGACCAGCCGCCTGCTGGACGCCTGCGAGGCCAACGATCTGCCGATGCTGGCCGGGGCTGCCACCCCGACCGAGGCGATGGCCCTGCTGGAGCGCGGCTATTCGGTCCAGAAATTCTTTCCCGCGGAATCGAACGGGGGGGCTCCGGCCCTCAAATCCTTTGCCTCGCCCCTGCCGCAGATCAAGTTCTGCCCGACGGGCGGGATCAGCCTGAAGCTGGCCACGGACTACCTCAGCCTGCCGAACGTGCTGTGTGTGGGGGGGTCGTGGGTCGCCCCGGCGACCCTCGTCAAAGCCCGCGATTGGGCGGCGATCACGGCGCTGGCGGTCGAGGCGGCAGCGCTCAAGCGGTAGCTGTTCATGCGTGAACAGATTATAAAGCTATGATTTAAAACCATAATCTGAAATTGTGATTTTTCAGAAGGCGCAGGTCCACCCTAGCCTTGTCCACCCTAGCCTTGTCCACCCTAGCCTTGTCCACACATCGGCTGGCGGGCCGGGCTGTCGGTCAGGGCGTCCAAAAAGACCAGACCCCAGCCATAGGCGGTGATCCCGTCACCTGCGGTCAGGTGCAGTTCCAGCGCCGGGGACTGTTCCAGCCCCGTGGGCGACACCACCCTTTGCGGACCGATCAGCCCGTTTGACACGCAGGGAACCCCGACCGAAATCACGTCGCCCACCGTGTGCGGCCCGCGAAACACCCGTTGCAGCGCGCCAGTCACCACGCAGACTGTCCCGTCGCCCGGACCTGTCACCTGATGGTCGGACATCTGCACGACCGATACCGCCTCTGACACCATGCTTTCGATGGCACAGGGACTGATCATGGCCGGGGCGCTGCCAGCCGCAAAAGACAGGAAGGCCGCACCTGCGAGGATCGACGCCCGCCCTGTCATGACGGGTCGAGAACCGACAGGTCGTCCGGGGCAATGGCCCCGGTCAGCCAGACGCCGTTGTCAGACTGGAAAAATGCCGTGCCCCGGTCATGCAGGGACCGCGCGGGGATTTTCAGGATCACGGGGCGGCCATGTCGTGCACCCACCGTTGTCGCCGTGTCCATATCCGCGCTCAGATGGACGTGCTGGCGGGCCTGCGGCGTCAGCCCCTGGCGCAGGATCAGGTCGAGGAACCGGGTCGCCGTGCCGTGATAGAGCTGGTCAGGCGGCACCACCGGGGCGAGGCCAAGGTCCACGGCGACCGAATGCTCGTGATTTGCCCGGATCCGCGTGCCGTCTGGCGACAGCGCGAACCGCTGTTTGTCGCTAGAGGCCACGACGGACCGGATCAGATCGGGCGTCAGATCCATCGCCGCCCGGGCGATCAGGTCGTCGATGTCGGCCCAGCCCCCCAGTCAAGCACAAGCCCGATCGACTGCGGATCGTGCCGTAGGATGAGGCTGAGGTATTTGCTGGCCCTGATCCTCTCTTGCGTCATCTGATCCAGTCCCGGTCTGTTAACGTCCTGGTGTCACGCGTCGGCCCGATCCGTCAACGCGGGACCCGCCCCATCCGACCGCCCCGCCGCCGCGCAGGCCCGCTGTCGGCCAGCGCCGCCCGCAGCGTGTCGGTCATCGGGTGTCCGTCCGGCGCGTCGTCGTATCGGGCCAGTAGAGCCCGCACCGCCTCGCGCACGTCCTGCCCCAGCGGCACGCCCAGCGCCCAATCGAGGAAGATCGACCGACATTCGCCGGGTCCGATCCCTTCGATCGCGTAGGCTTCGCGGATCAGCCCCTTGGGGTCGAGGGCGTCGGCTGTCATGGGGTCGGTCCTGTCAGAAGGGTGTCGATGACAGCAGCTGCCGCATCGGAGGTGGATTTGAGCATGGTTTCGAGGTCGAGAATGGTGGAGGCTCCGGTTTCACGCAAGATCAGCCGCCTGCCCCCTTCGCCCAGATCGTCCGGCGTCGTCACCCCGCCGGTCAGAAGCCGGGCGGACGCCTGCAAATTCCAGAAAAGCCCCGCCGCGCGGGTCAGCGCCCCTGCATCTGCGGCGCTCAGCATCCCGCCCGCGACACCGGCGCCGATTTGTCGGGCGGTATCGCGCGCGGGGCTGCCCGTCCGCAGCGCCAAGGTCTGCGCCATCAGTTCGACGTCCTGCAATCGGCCCGGCCCGATCTTGGCATCCCAATCGCCTTGCGGTGGCTTGGCCGCAGCGATCCGCGCCCGCATTTCAGCCACGTCCGGCAAGATCGTGGGGGCGCTGGATTTCTCGGTCAACAGGGTGTGGCGAAAGGTTTCGACCTCGGTCATCAGGTCGGCCCCGCCTGCCACGGGCCGCGCCCGCGTGAGCGCAAGGTGTTCCCAGGTCCAGGCCTCGCTGCGTTGGTAGTCCTGAAACGCGGTGAGCGAGGTGGCGACCGGCCCCTGCCGCCCCGAAGGGCGCAGGCGCATGTCCACCTCGTAAAGCTTGCCGTCGGCCATGGGGGCTGTCAGCGCGGTCACCAGCGCCTGCGTCAGCCGTGCGTAATAGGGCCGGGTGGCCAGCGGGCGGGGTCCCTCCGATGCCTCTACCCCGTCGTCGTCATAGATCAGCACGAGGTCGAGGTCGGACAGGGCATTGAGCCGCCCTGCCCCCAGCGACCCCATGCCCAGCAGGGCGGCCCCCCGCCCCGGTGGTCCCCCGTGTTTGCGGGTGAAATCGGCCAGCACCAGCGGCCAGATCCCCCGCAAGACAGCGTCGGCCAACTGCGCGTATTGGCTGCCCGCCGTTTCGGCGTCGATCAGGCCGCGCAGGTGGTGCACGCCGATCCGGAAATGCCATTCCTTGGCCCAGCGTCGGGTGCTGGTGAGTCCCGCCTCGTAATCCCCCGCCTCTTTCAGGGCACGGGACAGCGCGGCGTCCAGCCCCGTGGCCCCCGGCCAGTCGGCAAAGAAACTGCCGCCGATGACGGCATCGAACACCCCTGAATTGCGCGACAGATAGCTGGCAAGCGCCGGGGCCGTGGCGCAGATATCCACGATCAGCCGGGTGAGTTGCGGGTTGGCATCGAACAAAGAGAACAGCTGCACACCCGCAGGCAACCCGGCGAGGAACCCGTCGAATTGCAGCAGCGCCTCGTCCGGGCGGGCCGCGTCCTGAAGGTGCGCCATGATTTCAGGCCGCAGTCGTTTGAACAGGGCCACCGCCCGTTCGGACCGCAACGCCGGATAGCTGCGCCAGCGGGCAACGATGTCGGCCCCGAAATCATCGCCAACGGGGGCCGCAGGCGCGTCTGGCACCGCGCCCGGCAAGGCGTGCACGGTCTGGTGGCCGGTCTGGCCGGGGGCAAAGAACCCCTCGGTCAGGGTATGAACCGCGTCGAGCCTGTGGATCAGGTCGTCGGTCAGATCCCTGGTCGTGGTATCCATGAAGGCGGCCAGCCGGTCGAACCCTTCGGGCGCGGTCGGCAGGTCGTGGGTCTGCGCGTCGTTCAACATTTGCAGCCGGTGTTCGACCAGCCGGTGCGCCCGGTAATGATCGGTCAACGTTGCCGCATCGTGCGGAGGCACCCATCCTGCCCCGGCGAGCCGTGCGAGCCCGTCGCAGGTGCCGCGCACCCGCAACGCGGGGTCGCGGCCCCCGGCGATGAGCTGCCGCGTCTGGGTAAAGAACTCGATCTCGCGGATGCCGCCTTGCCCCAGTTTCATATTGTGTCCCGGCAGGGCCAGCCCGTGCAGCCGTTTGTGATCGCGGATACGCAGGCGCATGTCGTGCGCATCCTGAATGGCCGCGAAATCCAGATGCTTGCGCCAGACAAAGGGGGTGAGCGTCCGCAGGAACCGGTCGCCCGCCGCCATGTCTCCGGCACAGGGTCGCGCCTTGATATAGGCGGCGCGTTCCCATGTCCGGCCCACCGATTCGTAATACCGCTCGGCGGCGTCCATCGTCAGTATAACGGGGGTTACGGAGGCGTCGGGCCGCAGCCGCAGGTCGGTCCGAAAGACGTAACCGTCGGTCTGGTCGGACAGCACGGCAGTCAGCCGCCGGATGATCCTGACATAGGTTTGCCGCACCTCGGGATAGTCGTCGCGGCTGACCCGCCCTTCGTCCATCAGGCAAATCAGGTCGATGTCGGAGGAATAGTTCAACTCGCCCGCGCCCATCTTGCCCATGGCAAGCACGGTGATCCCCCCAGTCGTGGCAAGGTCGTCTTCGGTGAACATGGGCAGCTTGCCCCGGCTCAGTTCAGCAGCGAAAAGCGACGTCAGCGCGGTGGCGGTGGCGGCATCGGCCAGATCGGTCAGCCCTTGCGTCACGGTTTCCAGTGGCCAGACCCCGGCCAGATCGGCAAGTGCAGCGAGCACGGCCACCCGCCGCTTGGCCCGCCGGAGCATGGGTGCAATCTGGTCGGGCGGCGTGTCGGGAAGCGCGCTCAGCACGGCGGCCAGCGCAGCCTCCGGATCGTCCAGCGCCGGGACGAGCCAATCCTTTTCCCGCACGATCAGTCCGGCCAGATAGGGGCTGCATCCGGCGGTACCAGCGATCAGATCGGCCAGCCCTCCGGTCAGGTCTGGCAACAACGCCGCAACATCGGCCCCCCGGTCGGGGTCATAGGGGCGCGGGCTGCGGGTCTGGCGGGACGCAAAGGACATGGGCGCACTCTGGCCCCGCACCGGGGGCTGGTCAATCGCACCCGGTTTAGGCAGGCTTTGGCCAAAGGAGCCTGTGATGAGCAAGAGCTTGGCCCGCGTGGTGGCGGAATTGGAGGCGGCGGGGCTGAACGCCCGCCCGATCGAGATGGCGGCAGAGACCCGCACCGCGCAACAAGCCGCCGTGGCGGCGGGCTGTCTGCTCGACCAGATCGCCAAGTCGATCATCTTTCGCGGCGAGGTCACAGGCCGGGCGATCCTGTTCATCACCGCCGGAGGCAATCAGGTGGACGCCGACCGCGCCTCGGCCCTGGCGGGCGAGGCTTTGGGCAAGGCCGACGCCGCCCTGATCCGCGACCAGACCGGGTTCGCCATTGGCGGGGTGGCGCCGGTGGGGCATCTGACCCCGATCCGCACCTTTATGGACCCCCGGTTGCAGGACTTTGACGTGGTCTATGCCGCTGCGGGCACCCCGCGCCACATCTTTCCCATAGCCCCGGCAGACCTGATCCGGATCAGCGGGGCGCAGGTGGCGGATTTCGTGCAGCGCAGCGGCGAGGTGGAACCTTGACCGCATTTTCCGTCCGTCCGCTGACCGGTGAAACATGGCCCGACTTTGCCAGACTGACCGAGGCGCATAACGGGGTCTGGGGGGGCTGCTGGTGCATGGGATTTCATGCCAAGACCGAAAACTGGGGCACGACGGCAGCGGGAAACCGGGCCGACAAAGAGGCGCTGGTGCGGGCTGGCAAAGCCCATGCGGCGCTGGTCTATGACGGGGCGGATTGTGTGGGATGGTGCCAGTTCGGCCCGACTGCCGAACTGCCCCGGATCAAGAACGCCCGCGCCTATGGCGAAGGCGCTGCGGCACACCCCCTGCCCGACTGGCGGATCACCTGCTTTTTCTCGGGCAAGGGGCATCGGGGCAAGGGGGTGGCGGCAGCAGGTTTGCGCGGGGCGCTGGACCTGATCGCGGGGTTGGGCGGCGGCCTGGTCGAAGGCTATCCCGACGATACGGCCGGCGCCAAAGTGTCGGGATCATTCCTGTTCAACGGGCCTTTGGCAATGTTCGATGCGGCCGGGTTCACCCGCAACCGGTTGATCGGCAAGTCAAAATGGGTGGTTAGGCGGGACGTTGCGGCCACCGCGCATTTGTAATCGATCGTCGCAGACCTGATCCCGACCCGGCCCGACCCCTGCTGCGACCATCATTCGGCGCGAAGATTTTTCAGCGAAAAATCTTGGCCCCAAAACGACTTGCGGTGAACGATGGTCGCTGATGTAATAATCTTTAACATAGACCCTTGAACCATCCCTTGCGGGTTCGCATATCGGTGATGTGAAAGCCCTTCACATCAACCTTCGCAACCCTGATGGGAGTATCCAGATGTCCGACGCTACCGTTCACCCCCCCTCCTTTGCCCGGGACGAGTATCGTCGCCCGGGTCCATTCGCCCGCGCCGAAAGCTGGCTGGACGACCGTGGCAAAGGCGCCTGGATCGCCGCCATGGTTCTGGGGTTCATCTTTTTCTGGCCCGTGGGCCTTGCCCTTCTGGCCTACATGATCTGGAGCAAACGCATGTTCAACCGTTCCTGCGCGTCCTCGCGCACGCATCACCGTCACCAGCGCATGTCTGGCACCGGCAACCGGGCGTTCGACGCCTACAAGGAAGAAACCCTGCGCCGCCTGGAAGAAGAGCAGGCGAATTTCGAAGCATTTCTGGAACGGCTGCGTGAAGCCAAGGACAAGGCAGAATTCGACCAGTTCATGACCGACCGGGCCCGCAAAGCATCCGAAGGCGACGCGCCGGCGGCCTGACCCTGACATTGACCGGACGGGCGGCCCCGGTGGCCGCCCAGCCCCCTTTCCCACGTCCCCCTCTTCCTTCACAAGGTTATCCCCGATGCCCACGATGACCCGCGCCCATACCCTGCCCGACCCGGCCACGCGCGCCGATTTCTATGACGGCGTCCTGTTCAAACGGGCCGCCGCCTGGGGGCTGGACATGATCCTGATCGCCCTCATCTCGGCGCTGATCGTCCCCTTTACCGCCTTTATCGCCCTGTTCTTCTTTCCGTTCCTGATGCTGGTCATCGGCTTTGCCTACCGGTGGTGGACGCTGGCGGGCGGATCGGCCACATGGGGGATGCGGCTGATGGGGATCGAAATCCGCGAACACGACGGGCTGCGCCTGTCGGGGTCCACGGCGTTCTGGCACACGCTGGGCTATTCGCTGTCGGTGGCCATCTTTCCGGCGCAACTGGTGTCGGTGCTGGTCATGATGCTGAATCCCCGCAGGCAGGGTCTGACGGACCTGGTTCTGGGGACTGCGGCAATCAACCGCCCGTTCTGACACGACACTTTATCATGCGGCCGGCATCTTGACTTGGATCAGGGCCGCGTGGGGGCTTGGCGGATCGGACCGGGCTTGCTACCCTGCGGTTGACAATCACCCCGGACAGTCATGCGCCACACGCTCCCTCTTGCGCCGCAATTTTATGTGACGGCTCCCCAGCCCTGCCCCTATCTGGAGGGCCGGATGGAACGAAAACTGTTTACGGCCCTGCAAGGGGACGGGGCCGAACGACTGAACGACACCCTGTCCAAACAGGGGTTCCGGCGGTCCCAGAATGTCCTCTACCGTCCATCCTGCGCGGAATGTTCAGCCTGCCTGTCCGCCCGGATCAAGGTCGCTGATTTCGAGCCGAGCCGCAGTCAGGCCCGCGTGCAGCGCCGCAATGGATGGCTCCGGCGCAGGGCGACCTCGCCCTGGGCCACCGAAGAACAGTTTGCCCTGTTCCGCCGCTATCTGGACAGCCGCCATGCCGCAGGCGGGATGGCCGACATGGACCTGTTCGAGTTCGCAGCGATGGTCGAGGAAACGCCAGTGCGGTCGCGCCTGATCGAATATGCCGACCCCGAGGGGGCCCGGCACGAAGATCGCGGGCTGCACGCTGTTTGTCTCACCGACATCCTCGATGACGGTCTGAGCATGGTCTATTCATTCTTTGACCCGACGATGGAAAAGGCGAGCCTTGGGACCTATGTGATCCTCGATCATATCGCCATCGCCCGCGAACTGGGTCTGCCCTATGTTTACCTCGGCTATTGGGTGCCGGGCAGCCCGAAGATGGGCTACAAGTCGCGGTTTTCAGGGTTGGAAATCTATCACCGGGGCCATTGGAAGACGATGGGTAATCCGGACGACTATTCGGCCACCACTCATCCCCTATCGGTTGATCCCATCGCAGAACAGGTCGCGCGGATCAACCTGCCGGACACGCGCCCGGTCCGATGACGCGGCGGTGGGTTGAAACCCACCGTCACAGGGGTCCTTGCCCTTCACCTTGCCATAACAACTCCCGCCGGAGGCTCCCGGACCCGCGCCGGGAGCCTCCGGCGGGAGTTTTTCAGACCAAAGAAGCCGGGGCAGTCTGTAAGGTGGGTTTCAACCCACCCTCCGCGGTCAGTTCAGCAGGTTGGGTACGATGGTCACGATCCCCGGCACCAGTGCCAGCAGCAGCAGCATCCCCATCTGCAAGAGAACAAAGGGGACGATGCCGCGATAGATGTGGCCGGTCGTGACCTCCTTTGGGGCCACACCCCGCAGATAGAACAGGGCAAAGCCGAAAGGTGGTGTCAGAAACGAGGTTTGCAGATTCACCGCGATCATGATTGTCACCCATTTTGGATCAAACGTACCGCCATAGATGACCGGCCCCACGATCGGGATCACGATGTAGATGATCTCGAGAAAATCCAGAACGAAGCCCAGGATGAACAGCACCAGCATCACCAGCAGGAACACCGTCCATTCGTTCGAGAACGACTTGAGGAAGTCCTGAATGTAGTGCTCCCCCCCAAAGGAGATGAGCACGAGGTTCAGCAGTTGCGACCCGATCAGAATGGTGAACACCATCGAGGTGACCTTGGCCGTCTCCCGCACGATCGGTCCCAGCACCCCGCCCGCCAGCAGCACCCACAGGCAATAGAAGATCCCGAACATCGAAAACAGGAACGCGCCAAAGGCCACGATGAAGGCAAGCGTGTTTTCGACGCCGATGCCGGGCTGGTTCACCCGCATATCGAAATTCACGCCCACGATCAGCATCACCACGATGGCAAGCGCCGTATACAGGACCATCGCCCCGGAATTACCCTTGTCCTGCATCTTGCGATAGGCGGCGAGCATGATCGCCCCGCCTGCCCCAAGGGCTGCCGCCGGCGTGGGGTTGGTGATCCCGCCCAGGATCGATCCCAGCACGGCCACGATCAGCACCAGCGGCGGGAACACCACCCGCAAGAGTTCGTTCTTGCCCAGCCGACGGGCGGCTGTGCGCGCGCCCCAGAGCGCCACGATCAGCGGGATGGCGATCAGGACAGTCGTTTGCCCCGGCGTGGCCGTGGGCCGGATGAACAGCGCATCCACCGCCATCACGCCCAGCACCCCCGCGCCGCCGATGATCAGCGAGAGCGGGTTGCCCGACGGATTGATCCCACGCGCCAACGCCAGCACCAGCCCGACCAGCAGCATGGCGATGCCGATCCCCGTGCCGATGGGCGGAGCGGCCGCGATGGCGTCGAGCACGGCTGCCGCCCGCTCCTCTTCCGTCAGTTTGCGTGCCTGTGCCACGCCGCCCGCGTCGTTGATCGCCACCTGTTCGGCCACCGCCGCATCCCATGCAGATTGACCGTGCAGGTCGATCATGGCTGCCTTGCACTCGTCACCGACATTGGTGCGCAGGCTCGCCGTTTGCCCCGCGTCAGAATAGCTGTCCACGATCACCGACTGGCTGCCCACGACGCCAAGGTTCATCAGCACGATGAACCCGCCGATCAGCAGGATCGGTGCACCCAGAAACCAGGTTAGCGCTTCGTTGCGGGTGATGATCTCGCCCTTGGAGGCGCCAAGTTGCACGGCGGGCGCCTTGGACGGATTGAGCAGGGCAAAGCCAAAGGCATAGGCCCCATAGAGCACTGCCAGCAATATCCCCGGCAGCATCGCCGCCTGAAACAGCGTGCCGACCGACACCACCGCAGGCGCGCCAAGATAGGTCAGCGCGTCCGTGCACCCGGCTGCAATCGCCCGGTTTTCCTGTGCGGTCGAATAAAGGTCCCCTGCCAGCGTCCCCAAGAGCACGATCACAATCGACGGCGGGATGATCTGCCCCAGCGTCCCTGACGCCGCGATCACCCCTGTCGCCAGTTCGGGCGAATAGTTGTTTTTCAGCATGGTGGGCAGGGCCAGAAGCCCCATCGTCACCACCGTCGCCCCCACGATGCCCGTGGAGGCCGCAAGGAACGCCCCCACGACCACAATGGACACGGCCAGCCCCCCCGGCAGCGGGCCAAAGACCCGCGCCATCGTGGTCAGCAGGTCGTCGGCGATCCGTGACCGTTCCAGCGTGATCCCCATCATCACGAACATGATGACCGCCAGCAGCGTTTCGATGCTGGCCCCGGCCAGCACCCGTTCGTTCATCCGATTGACGATAAAGGCCAGGTTGCGGTCCATCGCGTATTCCCAGCCCTGCGGGAACAGGTGTTCGGCCACGCGTGGCAGATCAGGATGCGAAAACACCGAGATACTGTCCGGCCTGACCCCGCTGCCGGTCAGCGCGTGATACGCCTCGGACGAGGTGTCCACCGCCTGATGGATCAACAGCCCCGCGCTGTCCAACCCGGCGATGATCGCAAAGGCGATGACCCCCGCCCCACCAATGGCAAAGGCCACCGGAAACCCGCTCAGGATGCCTGCGAACAGGCACAGGAACACGATCAGAATGCCGACTTCGACGCCATCAAGTCCGAGGAACATGGGTATTCTGCCTTATCAATTCAGTGAAGTTCGGCCGCGAGTTCCGCCGTGCTGTCGCCGGGCGCGTCGCGGTCGAGGTATTTGCCTTCGGACGCCGGTCCCTCTTTGAATTCGAGATACGAACGGAAGAAGAACGCCACCGACTGCAACATGACCAGCGCCACAAAGCAGAGCAACAGCACCTTGAAGAGGAAATAGGCGTTGAACCCGTTGGGTGAAAACGCGATCGTTTCGATGTTCCACCGCAGCGCCCGCGATTTGGTCAGCAGCCGGTCAAGGCTGTCAGAGGCCGACACTTGCGGCACGATCATCACCCGCCAGAAAAAGTTCCAGCCATAAAGCCAGACCAATGTGGCCGAGGGCAGCATGAACAGCAGCGATCCAACCATGTCGATGATCCGCTTGGTGCTGTAACTGACGTTGGAATAGATCAGATCGACCCGCACATGCCCCTGCTGGACAAAGGTGTAACTGACGCACAGACAGACGATCATGGCATTGTAAAGCTTGAGTTCTTCGGACCACCAGCTGATGTCGAACGTCACCGACAGCCCGAACCCCAGCGTCAGTTGCGAGGCCGCAAAGACCCGCTGCATGAAGATGATGACGATCTGTTGCAGGACCATCAGCAGGCCGATCCACGCAACCGTGCGCCCGACGGCGTTGGCAAATCCCTCAAGCGCGCGGACGCAGCCCCACATGAACCCATTCCAGACCAATCCGCAGACCGTGACGATCAGAAAGATCACGAGCACGACAAAGAACAGTTCGGTCGAAGCACCGTAGTAGATGAACCGCATGATCGCGGCCTTGTCCGACCAGTCGAGCCAGAGGCCCGGATGGGTCAGTGCGTAGCCAAAATTGTAGAATGCCTCGATCAGATTGGCGAACAGCCAGCCGATGGGGTTGCCCCCCCAAGCCTCGACCAGTCCCATGGTCTGTCCCCTGTTATTGGGTTGTGCGCCGCGTGTGCGGCGTCTGGGCCCCGCCCCAAAGGGGGCGGAACCCGTGTGCAATCCTGACGGTCGGGCTTAGCCCATGACGCGGTCGCGCTCGGTCCGGTATTTGCCTTCGGACCGGGTGATCCACGCCGACGACGAGGCCATCGAGGCGTTGGCGCTGGCGCGGATCTTGTCGTAAAGCTCGTCGCCCGCGTACTGGTCCATCGTCTCTTTCGAGGCGACGCCGAACGCATCCCAGACGGTATCGGGGAATTCCAGCACCTTGACGCCGCCCGCCTGAAGCCGGGACAGGGCCGCACCGTTCTGCGACAGGAACTGCGACAGGTTCCACTGGTGACATTCACCGGCGGCGATTTCGCAAATCTTTTGCTGGGCGGGGGTAAAGCTGTCGAACACATCGCGGTTAAAGGCCAGCGACAGGCCCGCGCCCGGCTCGTGGAAACCGGCGGTATAGTAGAACTTGGTGATTTCCTGGAACCCGGCCTTTTCATCGGCCCAGGGTCCGATCCATTCGGTCCCGTCAATCGCCCCCGACGCCAGCGCCTGATACACCTCGGCGCCCGGCAGGTTCTGCACGGACGCACCCAATTTGCCCAGCGCCTGACCACCAAGGCCGGGCATCCGGAATTTCAGGCCCTGGAAATCCTCGGGCCCTGCGATTTCCTTGCGGAACCAGCCACCCGACTGTGCGCCGGTGTTTCCGGCGAGGAACGATTTGAGCCCGAAAATCTGGCCCAGTTCATCGTGCAGTTCCATCCCGCCGTCCTGATAATACCAGTTCGCCAGTTCCTGCGCGGTCATGCCGAACGGCACCGCGGTGAAGAAGGCGTAGGCCGGATGCTGACCCACGAAATAGTAGTCAGCTCCCTGATACATGTCGGCCTGACCCGAGGTCACGGCATCGAACACCTCGAACGCGCCGACCAGTTCGCCTGCGGCCTTGAGGTCGACGGTCAGTTGCCCGTCGGTCATTGCGGTGATGGTGTCGGCCACGCGCTGCGCGCCGTCATGAACCCCGGCAAGCCCGCGACCCCATGTGGTGACCATGGTCAGCGTCCGATTGCCCTGAGCGTAGGCTGGTGCGGCAAGCGTGGTCGCGGCGGCGGCCGTTCCGCCAAGCGCAGACGTTCTCAGAAATGAGCGACGATCCATATATGTTCTCCCTTTGGCCCGACTCTCCCCCCTCCTCGGGGTGCCACTGCGGGCGATCGGGTCGTTGCAAGTGGACAGAGCCTAGCCGACGCAAAGCCCGGATGAAAAGCAGAACTACAGCCCAGAGGCGAGTTTTTTTGCCCAAATTTAAGGCCCTTGCCCTCACGGAGAGACAATATGGGCTGTCCGCAAGCCAATCCGTCTCAGGGGTCTGATCGCCCTGTCGCTGTCACGCGGTGCTAGTAAATGTCGAACAGGATATCGGCTTCGCTCAGGTCCTCGACGTCCATGTTTTCCATCCGGATCTGCTGGTCACCGAATTCGATCACGGCGGTACTGTCTTCCTGAGACAGGAACAGATCGTCAAAGGTTGCTGGTCTACCCAGCAAGTCCCCAGCTACGCCCAAAACAACGGTGTCCGATCCTTGGGTGAAATCTGTGATCGTGCTGACATAGACGGGATCACTGGCCACCGGGTCGGCACTGTAGAACCCGAACGTGTCAGCGCCCTCGCCGCCGGTGATCTGGTTGTTGGCGTATTGCGACAGGATAAAGTCATTGCCGCCTCCCGCAAAGACAGTGTTGTTCCCATCTTCCGCGAAAATCACGGAATCTCCGTCGCCATTGATGATGGTGTTGTCGCCGCCCCCGCCATCAAGATAATCTTGGTCGCCCGACAGATCGACGAGCAGGTCGTTGCCCGCTCCGCCGCTGAGAAAGTCGTTGCCATCGCCCCCATAGAGGGTGTCGTCGCCCTCGCCGCCATAGAGTTCGTCAGAGCCATCGCCTGCGATCATCAGGTCGTTGCCGTCATTGCCCTCGATCCAATCATCGCCCGCAGCGCCGCGTATGACGTCATCACCAAATCCGCCCGCGATGGAATCGTCGCCGGTGCCGCCGTTGATCAGATCGTCGCCCCCGTCGCCGACGATGCTATCCGCGCCCCCGCCCCCAAGGAGGATGTCGTCGCCGGAGCCGCCGAAAATCAGGTCCTGACCCTGGCCACCGTTGATCAGGTCATTGCCATCGCCACCATCCAGATAGTCGGCGCCGCCATTGCCCAACAGGATGTCGCGGCCCGCGTCGCCGAACAGGCTGTCGTGGCCGTAGCCGCCGATCAGCAGATCATCGCCGTCGCCGCCGTGGATCAGGTCGGCCGCCTGTCCGCCGAACAGCTGGTCATTGCCGGCACCCCCGGTCAACACGTCGTTGCCTGCCCCGCCGACGATCTTGTCGTCGCCCTCCGCGCCGTCGATCACGTCGGCCAACTGCGTGCCGATCAGCATGTCGTCGTCGGGGGTTCCGATCACGTCCATCCCGGAGGTCGGCAAAAGGTCCGCGACCAGCGCGTAGGTCTGCCCGTCCGACCCTTGGGTGTAAAAGACAATGTCACCGTTCGCATCTACCACAGCCAGCGCCTCCTCGGCGCCGATCCCGTTGAGCTGGGCAAAGGTCAGGATGTCGCTCTGTTCGGCCACGGCCATGCCGTCGGCATCGAACTGCACCACGTCATAGGTGGATTGGTCACCCGTGGCGTAAAACCCCAAGACTCCGCCATCGTCCAACGGAATAAATCGCGCGACAAGCCCGCTGTCGCCTGCCTGGACGAAAACCAGCGGGATCAGACCGGCACCGATTGCGGTCTCTTCCAGCACGCCCCCGGCATCGGCGCCATTGTGGTTGGCGTCGAAAAAGCCAATGTCGAACCCCAGCCTGCCGTCACCCAAGGGATAGAATGACGCCGACAAGGCGTCAGTGATCCCGGGTGATTGAAACGTCGTGGTGTCGGTATAGGACAGGGTCGGCACACCCGCATCGTCGAGCGTAACGACGCCGACCCCGAACGAAGTCGTGCCCAATGCATCGTACGCCTCGTAGATGGTCCCGGTGAACAGCGGCATCGCGAATTGGTCCAGCGTCGCGCCAAACGGGACGCCAACGCCCGCATCCGGCGACAACTGTTCCGGGTCGAGCCCACGGTTCAGGCTGTAGCCTTCGGGGAAATCGACGGTCGATGTCGTCACGGTGCCATCCTGCGCCGTGTAGTCCAGTTGCAGTCGTCCGTCGACGGTCTGGGTCGCCAGCAGGGTTCCGCCGTTTGCATCGGTGTAAGGGGCCGCTTGGACCGCGATGGGCGCGAACCCCAGGCTGAAGGTCGACCCATCCACCATTGGTATCGGCGCATCCGTCGGCTGAAGGGGGGTCAGGATATCGAACGGCATGGGACGCTCCTTGGGAAATCGTTAACGGGACACGGGACTGTCAACCGATTCGCGCCAGTCGCAAAGCGGATTTTCCCTAAGCTGAAAGAAGTTTATCTTTTTTTTCAAATAGATATGAAAATTTCAGCCTCGCCCGCTGGTGCGGACGAGGCCATTTCGACCAAGGTTCAAAACTGGTCTTAGCCGAACAGAAAGTCGTGTTCGTCCAGATCGTCGATGTTGGTATCCTCAAGCCGGATCTGGATATCGCCCATCTCGATGATCGCCGCGCCATCGTCCTGGCTGAGGAACAGGTCACTGTAAGAGGCGTCCTCGAACCCGTTGAGCTGGATCAGGTCGGCGCCTTTGGTAAAGTCGGTGATGGTGTCGCTGCCATCGCCTGCGCCAAAACCAAAGATGTCGTTCCCATCGCCGCCCGACAGCATGTCGCTGCCCTGCCCGCCCATGATCGTGTCGTTGCCAGTTCCGCCGTGGATTTCATCGTCGTCCACGCCGCCATCGATCCAGTCGTTGCCCGACCCGCCAAAGATGGTGTCGTTATCGTCGGCCCCATAGATCGTGTCGTCACCATTGCCGCCCCGGATCAGGTCATCCCCGTTCGAGGTTTCCAGATCGCCGTTCACGTCCGGCACGTTGAGCGTATCGGGAAAGCCGGGGGCGAGCCCGCCATAGATCGTATCGTTCCCGTCACCGCCATTGATGATGTCGGACCCTTCGCCGCCAACGATATAGTCATCACCTTCGTTGCCGGTGATGCTGTCGTCGTCAAAGCCACTGTCGATCCAGTCGTTGCCGGTGCCGCCGTGGATCGTGTCGTCGTCGTCGCCGGTGACGATGTGGTCATCGCCTGCGCCTGCATGGACCACGTCGCGGTCATCGGTGGGGTTTGCGTCCGCCGGGAAAATGCCGGGATAGCCCCGGTCGGGCGACCCGCTGAGCCCAAAGGCCATGTTACCCGCCGTGTTTATGGTGTCGTTGCCGGTGCCGCCATAGACATCGTCCGACCCGTTGCCGCCTATGATCTTGTCATCGCCCGCCCCGCCCCGCATCAGGTCGTCGCCGTCGTCGCCGCGCATGGTATCGTCGCCGGTGCCGCCAAACATCATGTCATGTCCAAAGCCACCGATCAGCGTGTCGGCGCTGGACCCGCCGCGCATCAGGTCGTCACCGGTGCCACCGTTGAGCAGGTCCTTGCCCAGCCCGCCCATCAGCGTGTCGTCGCCACTGTCACCGCGCAGGTAATCGTTACCCTGCCCGCCGAACAGCGCATCGTTGCCTTTGTTGCCATGCAGGGTGTCGGCGCCGTTGTTGCCCCAAAGGCTGTCGCGCTGGTCGCCGCCGTGCAGCTGATCCTCGCCAAAGCCGCCATAGAGCAGGTCGTTGTTCTTGCCGCCGTACAGGATGTCAGCCCCAAGGCCGCCGCCAATGTTGTCGTGGCCCTGGCCGCCGTACAGCGTGTCCTGCCCGTCATCGCCACGGATGAAATCGTCGCCCTTGTTTCCGCGAATCTCGTCGCTGCCCTTGTTGCCGTGGATCTCGTCTCCGCCACGACCGCCGTTCAGAACGTCGTTGCCGCCGCCGCCCGAGATAAAGTCGCCGCCGCCGCGACCCCCGACGAAATCGGCGCCGCCGTGGACATAGATCTGGTCCTTCTGGTCGCTGCCGATGACGGTGTTGTCATAGGCGGGGTCGGCGGCCAGCGCCATCGTGGCGACCATCTCGCCCTCGGCAGAGGTGTAGGAAAAGACCAGACCGCCGGCATCTTCTTCGATAACGACGTCCGTGTCGGGCAGCCCGTCGGGGGCGATGTCGAACACCTCGCCCGAGGGGGCGCCATCGGCGTCAAAGAGCTGCCCCATCATGGGCTGCGTTCCGTCCTCGGCAGTCACGCCAAACCAGACGCCCAGATAGCCGCCGTGGGTCAGGTCCATCACCGAAGGCGCAGAGTCAGGATTGTCGGACAAATGAGAATCGATAAAGGCCTGAAGGCCAGCAAGCAGCGTCATTTCTATGTTCCCCCGGAAAAACCACACAGAGCCCGGCAGATGGGCTCCCCCGGTGCAAATGTGGCGAAATTTGGCCGAAGGCGCAAAAGGTTATTCAGATTTTGTTAAGGTTTTGGGGAAATGGGGGGCCTCGCCGACTACTGTTGCGCCATCAGAAACAGTTGTTGTCGGAAACCTGTCTGTTCGGACAGGGTGCTTGCGGCCCTGTCCGGCGGTGCAGTCCGGACATCGCAGAGCCAAGGGGCCGCCGCCCTGATGATTCTTGTCCATCCCACCTTCGATAGAAAGGAAGTTGCGGAAAATGCCTGTCAGACGACATTTTCTCCATTCTTGATGTTGACCCTGCCAGCGGCTGACCCTATTGTCCGCCCACGCAGCGAAAGGCCGGTCGTATGACACCCATTCTCGTACTTGTAGGATTCCAGCGCATGGGCCGTTAAACGGTTGACCATTCCGGTTCCCATGCGCCCCCGATAACCGGGGGCTTTTTTATGCGTAAAGACCCGACACGACAGTCTGTCAGAACAAAGGACGCCCAAACGATGACACGTCAGATGACCGGAGCGAAGATGGTGGTTCAGGCCCTGAAGGATCAGGGTGTGACGACCGTATTTGGGTATCCCGGCGGGGCTGTCCTTCCCATTTATGACGAGATCTTTCAGCAGAATGACATCGAACACGTTCTGGTCCGTCATGAACAGGGCGCGGTCCATGCCGCCGAAGGCTACGCCCGATCGACCGGCAAACCCGGTGTGGCGCTGGTTACGTCCGGTCCTGGTGCGACGAATGCCGTCACCGGCCTGACGGACGCGCTGATGGACAGTATCCCGATCATCGTGCTGACCGGGCAGGTCCCCACATTCATGATCGGCTCGGACGCGTTTCAGGAGGCCGACACCGTCGGCATCACTCGCCCCTGCACCAAACACAACTGGCTGGTCAAAGAGACAGACAAACTGGCCGCCACCATCCACGAGGCATTTCATGTCGCCACCGCTGGCCGTCCCGGCCCGGTCTTGATCGACATTCCCAAGGACGTGCAGTTCGCCACCGGCACCTACACGGACATGAAGGCCCGCAAAAGCTACTACGCCCCCAAGGTCAAAGGCGACATCGACGCGATCACCGATCTGGTCAAGCTGATGGAAAAGGCCAAGCGCCCGGTGTTCTATACCGGCGGCGGCGTCATCAACTCTGGCCCCGCCGCGTCGCAATTGCTGCGCGAACTGGTCGAGGCGACCGGATTCCCCATCACCTCGACCCTGATGGGTCTGGGGGCCTATCCGGCGTCTGGTGACAAATGGCTGGGGATGCTGGGGATGCATGGCCTGTACGAGGCAAACCTGGCGATGCACGGCTGCGACCTGATGATCAACATCGGCGCGCGCTTTGACGACCGGATCACCGGGCGGATCGACGCGTTTTCGCCGGGATCGAAGAAAGCCCATATCGACATCGACCCCTCGTCCATCAACAAGGTCATCCGCGCCGATATCGCCATTGTCGGCGACGTGGCGCATGTTCTCGAGGATCTGCTCAACGTCTGGAAATCGCGCGGGCGCGTCATCGAAAAGGACGCCTTGGGCAAGTGGTGGAAGCAGATCAACGACTGGCAGAAAGTGAACTGCCTGGCCTACAAAGGGTCGCAAACCACGATCAAGCCGCAGTATGCCTTGCAACGGCTTGAGGCCCTGACCAAGGGGATGGATCGCTATATCTGCACCGAGGTCGGCCAGCACCAGATGTGGGCGGCGCAGTATCTGGGGTTCGAGGACCCCAACCGCTGGATGACGTCTGGCGGGCTGGGGACGATGGGCTATGGCTTCCCTGCGTCCATCGGCGTGCAGATGGCCCACCGCGATGCGCTGGTCATCAACGTGGCGGGCGAGGCGTCGTGGCTGATGAACATGCAGGAACTGGGCACCGCCATGCAGTACAGGCTGCCGGTCAAGCAATTCATCCTCAACAACGAACGGCTGGGGATGGTGCGCCAGTGGCAACAGTTGCTGCACGGCGAACGCTACAGCCAGTCGTGGTCGGAATCGTTGCCCGATTTCGTCAAGCTGGCCGAGGCGTTCGGGGCCAAGGGGATCATATGCAAGGACCCCAAGGATCTGGACGACGCGATCATGGAAATGATCCGCTACGACGGGCCGGTGATTTTCGACTGTCTGGTGGAAAAGCACGAAAACTGTTTCCCCATGATCCCGTCGGGCAAGCCGCACAACGAGATGCTCATGGGCGACGCCAGCCCTGTCGGGGCCATTGTCGGCGCGGGCGAGGCGTTGGTGTGATGCAAAGATCTTTGTCCAAGGATTTTCGGCAAGGAATTTTCGGGCGAATATTCTTGGCCCCCGCAACCCTGCTGGCGCTGTCCGCCTGCGCGGGCGACATGCCGGGCCTGGGCGAGAACAGCCAGAAGATCACGGTTCAGGACGACGTGTTCTTTGTGACGTCCAACGCCACTTCGGCTGTCGCCCGCAACTATGCGACCGGGTTTTTCAATCAGGCCCGGCTGATCGAAAATGCCGGGATCGCGATTGCGCAGGCGACAGGCTGCATTGTCGGCACAGTTGCAAAGCGCGGCGAGGTCAACGTCTATGACGCGACGCTGACCTGCCCTGCCCCCCTTTGAAAGGAAACGTCCATGTCTGCGCTCAACATTAAAAAAGGCTCGTCCAGCCATTCGGCCTATGAACTTCGATCGACTTTTTCCGAAGAAATTCAAAAGCATACGCTGGCTGTTCTGGTAGAGAACGAACCGGGCGTGCTGGCCCGTGTCATCGGCCTGTTTTCCGGGCGGGGCTATAACATCGAAAGCCTGACCGTGGCCGAGGTGGACCATGCGGGCCACCGCAGCCGGATCACCATCGTCACCTCGGGCACGCCCCACGTGATCGACCAGATCAAGGCACAGCTGGGTCGCATCGTCCCGGTCCACGAGGTGCACGACCTGACGGTCGATGGGCCGTCCGTGGAACGCGAACTGGCCCTGTTCAAGGTGGCCGGCAAAGGCGACGCGCGGGTCGAGGCGCTGCGTCTGGCCGACATCTTTCGCGCCAACGTGGTGGACAGCACGCTGACCTCTTTCGTGTTCGAAATCACCGGCACGCCGGAAAAGATTGACGCCTTTGCGGACCTCATGCGCCCCCTGGGCCTGCAAGAGGTGGCGCGCACCGGCGTTGCCGCCCTGTCACGCGGAGCCTATGCGACGGCCTGAGCCGAAACACAAACGCAACCCCCCGCCGCTCTGGGGTTAGAAGGCGGGGGGCGCGTGACGTATCCGGGGGGTCAGGGCCCCGGATCAGCCATCCATTTTCGGCAAGGTGCCAGCGGTCGCTGCCGCCGCCACCTCGTCCGCATCCAGCAGACCGTCACCCGAGGTATCGAGCGCGGTAAACTGATCCTCTGTCATGGCCGGATAGGCGGCCTGAAGTTCGGGAAAGCTGAACATCCCGTCCGCGTTCACGTCCAGTGCAGGATCGAGAGTGTCCTGAGCAAAGGCCGGAAGGCCGATCAGGGTCGTGGCGGCCACGGTCAGCATAAGGGTCTTGGCAGTCATGGTGTCGTCTCCTTTGGACATGGTCCGTCGGGTTTTGTCCCGGCGGTGGGACAGACATGGCCAAGGTCGCGCAGGCCTTCCATGACCGGCCCGCCCTGCCCCGTTTTCCGGCTGTCGGTCGCCGGAAACCGCGCCGCCTTTCGGCGCTGGTCTGCCCACCCGACGGCTGTCAGAGGGGCTGCGCCAAACGGCTCCTATCCTGTGGTGGTGCTTTGGCGTCTTTGCGCCGGTTCCCGGTGTCGCCCCCGAACGGCGGCAGGTCGCCGTCAACGCATGACAGGACCGCAGCGCGGGCGTAGAGTCGGTCTAGCTCAGCCTCGGAGTCTGCCATGGCCAAAGACTTGCCCCCGTCCGATTTGTCTGCCGTTCGCGCCCCGATCGAGGTGGCCCAGGGCCTGCCCAACGCCCATTACATCGACCCCGCGATGTGGGAAGAAGAGAAAAAGGCGGTGCTGTTCGCCTCGTGGTCCGGCCTCGCCGTCGCGTCCGAGGTGCCGGAACCGGGCGACGCCAAGCCCATCGAGTTCCTCGGTATCCCGCTTCTGCTGATCCGCGACCGCGAGGGCGTCGTCCGCGTGTTCCAGAACATCTGCCGCCATCGGGGGATGATCCTGATTTCCGAGCCCAAAAAGATCGAGGGCGCGATCCGCTGTCCCTATCATTCGTGGTGCTATTCAACGGCGGGCAAACTGGTCAGCACCCCCCATGTGGGCGGCCCCGGCCACAATACGCACGAGGCCATCGTCAAGGACGATCTGGGCCTGACCGAGGTGCGCAGCCACATCTGGTTCGACACCGTCTTTATCAACATCGACGGTCAGGCCGACCCGTTCGAGGTTGTCCATGCCGACCTGCTGCACCGCTGGCGCGAATTCAACCAGCCGCTGGTGCATGGCGGTGCGGACAGCGCGTTTGACCTGACGGTGCAGACCAACTGGAAACTCGCGGTCGAGAATTACTGCGAAAGCTATCACCTGCCTTGGGTCCATCCCGGGCTGAACAGCTATTCGCGGCTGGAAGATCACTACAACATCGCCGAACGCGGGCTTTATTCCGGGCAGGGTTCGACGCTGTATCGGCAGATCAAACTGGACGACGGCACAGTCTTCCCCGATTTCCCCGGCCTGTCGGATTTCTGGGACAAAGGGGCCGAGTATATGGCCGTTTATCCCAACGTCCTTTTGGGCGCACAGCGCGACCACTGCTTTGTGATCGTCCTGCAACCCGATACACAGACGACCACGACCGAACACATACACCTTTATTATGCGGACGCGGCCACCAGTCAGGCCCTTCGGGACAAGAATGCGGCCCAGTGGAAGGTCGTGTTTGAAGAGGACATCTTTGTCGTCGAAGGGATGCAGAAGGGCCGCAATGCCCCGATGTTCGACGGCGGACGGTTCAGCCCCGCGATGGACGGCCCCACCCACAATTTCCACGACTGGGTCGCGGGCAAGATCGAGGCGCACCGCGCCCGCTGATGACCGATCTGGATGCCCGACTGCTGGCGGCCCATGCGCGCGGCGATCAGGCGGCCCTTGTCACGCTTTATGCACAGGCGGGCGAGGCGGCGGGATCGGTCGACGCCGCCTGCTTCTTTTACACTCAGGCCTATATCTACGGGCTAGAGTTGGGGCATCCCGACGTCCCCCGTCTTTATGATAAATTGCGGGCCGAGGGGCGGGTGTGACCCTTGCCTATGGACCCACGGCGGGTAGGGTGGCCCAATATCTGGGGCCTGATTCATGACACCGCGCAAGATCATCATCGACACCGATCCCGGCCAGGACGACGCCGTGGCGATCCTTCTGGCGCTGGCCAGCCCCGAGGACGTGACCGTGCTGGGGATCACCGCCGTGGCAGGCAACGTCCCCCTGC
Organism: Marivivens sp.; assembly: GCA_024642115.1. Taxonomy (GTDB): domain Bacteria; phylum Pseudomonadota; class Alphaproteobacteria; order Rhodobacterales; family Rhodobacteraceae; genus JAHEBU01. Next base: position 102,052 of record JAHEBU010000008.1, read on the forward strand.
CGCTGACCCAGCGAAACGCCCGGATCATCTGCGAACTGGCCGGTCGGCCAGACATTCCGGTCTATGCAGGCTGCGACGCGCCACTGTCGCGCAAACTGGTCACTGCCGAACATGTGCATGGCAAGACCGGCCTTGATGGCCCGCCGATGGACGACCCCACCATGCCCTTGCAGGACGCCCACGCGGTCGATTTCATCATCGACACGTTGCGGACCGAACCGGCAGGCACTGTCACGCTCTGCCCGATCGGCCCGCTGACCAATATCGCTACGGCGTTCCAGCGCGCCCCCGACATCATTCCCCGCGTTCAGGAAATCGTCCTGATGGGCGGCGCTTATTTCGAGGTGGGCAACATCACCCCCGCTGCCGAATTCAACATTTATGTGGACCCCGAGGCGGCGCAGATCGTGTTCCGGTCGGGCGTGCCGCTGGTAGTGATGCCTCTGGACGTGACGCACAAGGCGCTGACCACCAAAGCGCGCGTCGATGCGTTCCGCGCGATGGGATCGCGGGTGGGCGACATGGTCGCCGCCTGGACCGATTTCTTTGAACGGTTCGACATGGAAAAATACGGATCCGAAGGGGCCCCGCTGCATGACCCCTGCGTCATCGCTTACCTCATTGACCCGCACCTGTTCACCGGGCGCCAGATCAATGTCGAGATCGAAACGCAATCGGATTTGACTCTGGGCATGACCGTCGCCGACTGGTGGCGGATCACGGACCGGCCCAAGAACGCCCTGTTCATCGGCGATATCCACGCCGACGGGTTTTACGCCCTGCTCGCCAACCGGTTGGCGCGGCTATGACCACCGCGATTTCCCTGGCCGGGCCGGACGACCTCGACCGGGTCGTGTCGCTCATGGAACGGTTTCACGAGGAACGCGGCCAGCCCTTTGACGACACCCATCGGCGCAAGGCCGCGGGTCCCCTGCTCGACGGCAGTCCGCTGGGCGCGATCTGGCTGATCGGGCCGACACGGGCGCCTTTGGGCTATGTGCTGGTCAGCTTTGGCTGGTCGGTGAACCGCGCCGGGATGGAGGGCTGGGTGAACGAAGTGTTCATCCGCCCCAACGTCCGCCGCCGGGGGATCGGGACCGAAGTGCTGCACGCCGTGACCGTCGCGCTGTCGCAAAACGGCCTGCGGGCGTTGCATGTGCGGGTGGACCGCGACGACGCGAACGCCCAGCGGTTCTGCGACCGGGTCGGGTTCGAGGCGCGGCCCAATCTGCTGGTCATGACAGACACGCTCTGACCGCACGGGTTGCCCCGTGCCCCGGATCATGCCACCCTCTGCGGTATTTCGACCGAGGGAGTTTGACGAATGATGAACCGGATCAACGCATTGGCGGCTGTTGTTGTGATCTCCGCCGGCCCTGCGGCGGCGCAGGATTTTTCCAGCCGATACACAGTGAACGGTCAATACGACCTGATCGTCGATGGCCAGCCGATGACCGCCTACACCACCTTTGACACCGAAAAGAACCGCAGTTCCGTTGACCGGCACGAGGTCATGGGCAAGGTGTTCTATAATGTCAACGGCAGCATCCCAAAGCCAGACGGTGATACCAAAACCCTGCTCTCCGTCCAGCTTTGGCCCGATCATGTGTCCGACATCCAGTATCTGAACGACGGCATGTTCGGGGCGGATATCGCAGGCGGCACGATGGCGCTGGATGCCCCGCCGCAAATCGGCGAGGACGGCAGCATGGCATTTTCCTTCACCGGCACGCTGGTCGAATTCAAATTCACGTCCGATGGCGATTTCGCCCCGGTCGAGGGTGGCCGCGTGATCGCGATCAGCGGCAGCTATTCGGGCCAATACCCGACCGAATAGTTGGCAGCGGGCGGCAGGCGGCTTATGTGAGGGGCAGAGGTGCCCGATGACCCTGCATATCCCCTTTGACAACAGCTATGCCCGCCTGCCGGCGCGGATGTTTGCCGCCCTGCCGCCTACGCCCGTTGCCGCGCCATCGGTGATTGCTGTGAATGACGATCTGGCGCGGCTATTGCACATAGACCCGGATGCCTTGCGGGCCGCACCCGAGGTGTTGGCAGGCAACGCGGTGCCAGACGGCGCCGCCCCCCTGGCTGCCGCCTATGCAGGCCACCAGTTCGGCAACTGGAACCCGCAACTGGGCGATGGGCGGGCGATTCTGCTGGGTGAAGTGATCGGGGCCGACGGCATCCGCCGCGATATCCAGCTCAAAGGATCCGGGCCAACGCCGTTTTCTCGCGGGGGCGACGGGCGGGCCGGGATCGGACCGGTGCTGCGCGAATACCTCGTGTCCGAGGCGATGGCTGCAATGGGCGTGCCCACCACGCGGGCGCTGGCCGCAGCCCTGACAGGCGAACACATCTACCGCGACGGCCGGGTGCCGGGCGCCGTGCTGACCCGTGTGGCGCAAAGCCATATCCGGGTCGGCACGTTCCAGTTCTTTGCCGCCCGCGGTGATACCGAGGCCGTGCAGGCCCTCACCGATCACGTCATTTCCCGGCATTATCAGGGCGTTGACGGACCTTCTGGCCTTTTGACGGCCATGATGGAACGGCAGGCCGCCCTGATCGCCCAGTGGATGGGCCTGGGGTTCATCCACGGTGTGATGAACACCGACAACATGTCGGTGGCAGGGGAAACCATCGACTATGGCCCCTGCGCCTTCATGGATGTCTATCACCCTGAAACCGTGTTCAGTTCGATCGACAGCTATGGCCGCTATGCCTATGCGAACCAGCCGCAGATCGCCCTTTGGAACATCGCGCAGTTCGCAACAGCACTGGTCACAATCATGCCGGACCGGGATGCGCCCATCGACGAATTCACAAATATCATCAATCGCTTCCCGGACATATATCAGGCGGAATGGCTGCGCGTTTTCGGGGCCAAGATCGGGATTGATCCGACCGAGGACGACCGTGGCCTGATCGAACATCTGCTGTCGCGCATGGCCATCGACGGGGCCGATTTCACCAATGTCTTTGCCACTCTGGGCACGGAAGCCGCCCGCGACCAGTTCACCGACCGCGCCGCCTTTGCCGAATGGGAGGCGCGGTGGCTAGCAAGATCGCCCGACAAGGCTCTGATGGAAAAGGCAAATCCGCAGGTCATCCCCCGTACGCACCTGATCGAGGCGGCGATTCAGGCAGGCCAGCGCGGCGACCTCGGCCCGTTCCACCAAATGTTGAAGGCCGTGACGCAACCCTTTGTAGCGTCAGAGTTTTACTCCAAGCCCCCGCTTGAGGATGAACGGGTGCTGCGCACCTTTTGTGGCACCTGACGGTTGATCAGCAGAATACCCGCTGCCACCAGCACGAGCGAGACCAGGATAGACGGCGTGATCGCCTCGCCCAATAGCGCCCAGCCCAGCAAAACGCTGAAAACAGGCGATAAAAAGCTGAAAGAAGCAACGCCAGAGGCCGGATAGATCGACAAGAGCCAGAGCCAAAACATAAACCCGGCGCTGACCACCACCACGATCTGAAACGCAAGGCCCGCAAAGTGGATCCATTGCGGATCGCGGACCAGATCCCCAAACCAGAACGACGCCAGGATCAGGATCGGGGCGGACACAGCCACCTGACAAAAAAGCTGCATTTCCGGCCTGTTGCGTGACAAAGGTGAAGCTTTTGCCATCAGGACTGTAACCGCCCAGCCCAGAGCGGCCCCCAAGGCGGCCAGATCGCCCCACAGGCTGCCATGCCCCGACGGATCCCGCGTCAGCATGGCGAATGCAACCCCGGCCACGGCCAGCGCGAGCCCCAGCGCCTTGCGCCCGGTGATCCGGTCGTTGGGCAGGACCACATGGGCGATCAAGGCCAGCCAGACCGGCATGGAATAAAAGATGACACTAGTCCGGCCCACGGTCGTCAGGTCCAAGGCCACGAAAAGACACAGGAATTCCAGCGCAAAGACCGCTCCGGTCACGACACCAGCCACCAACGTTCCTGACGCCAGCCGCACCGGAATGCCCCGCCATTTCAGCCAGACCCACAGGCACACAACCGCCCCCGCCGACCGCAATCCGGCAAAGAACACCGGCTGCAAGCCGCCGTTGGTGACCTTGATGACGACCTGATTGAAGGCAAGGAGAAGGGCGAACCCGGTCAGGGCAACCGCGCCAAACGTGTCGATGTGATCCTTGCGGTCCATCGGGCCAGCTAGGGCATCAGGTCCTCAGGTGTCAATCCGGGGCGGCACAAGCCGTACACCTGCCGTACACCTGCCGTACAGACGCTGTACAGACACTCGGGCCGCAATGGTCCAAAGCCCCGCTTTCGCTTCACCTTGCAATAACAACTCTCGGGGGGGAGTCCCGAACGGACGGGGGGGCAGACAGCCCCCCCGCGCCAGTCGATCACTCGACGACGGTCACCGTGGTCATGACGTCCTGCGGGGCGGGGACGGTGCCGCCCTGCCCTTCGCCGCGCTTGATCGCGTCGACGACATCCATGCCTTCGGTGACTTCGCCGACGACTGTGTAAAGATTGTCCAACGAGGGATAACGGCTAAACATGATAAAGAACTGGCTGTTGGCCGAATCCGGGCTTTGCGACCGGGCCATCCCGACGGTGCCACGGGTAAAGCGGTGGTCGGAAAACTCGGCCGGCAGGTCCGGCAGGGTCGATCCGCCCATACCCGCCATCGACAGATCACCGCCAACCTTGCCGAATTCCACGTCGCCAGTCTGCGCCATGAAGCCGTCGATCACGCGGTGGAACACCACGCCGTCGTAGGCGCCGGATTTGGCAAGCTCGATCAGGCGCGCCGCGTGTTGCGGGGCGAGGTCGTCGGCCAGATGAATCACGATGGTCCCGTTGGCCTGACCCGACACCTCGATCTTGAGGTCGGTGGCAAGGGCGGGGCTGGCAAGGACCGCCAGCAGGGCTGTGACCTTATACATCGGCAGCCACCCGCACGGTGATCATCCGGTCCGGGTTCATCGGCGGTTCACCCTTGGCGATCTTGTCCACGTGTTCCATCCCGGAAATCACATGGCCATAGACCGTGTATTGCCCGTTCAGGAAATCGTTGTCCTTGAAGTTGATGAAGAACTGCGAATTGGCTGAATTGGGGTTGGACGACCGGGCGGCCCCGATGGACCCCCGCGCATGGGGCAGCTTGGAAAATTCGGCCGGAAGGTCAGGCAGGTCCGACCCACCGGTGCCTGCCCGGCGCAGGTTGAACCCGTCCTCCATGTCGCCATGTTCCACATCGCCCGTCTGGGCCATGAAGCCGTCGATCACGCGGTGAAAGCAGACGTTGTCATAGGCCCCGGCGCGGGCCAGTTCCTTCATCCGGGCGGTATGCTTGGGCGCCACGTCGGGCAGCAGCGCAATCGTCACCGGCCCGTCCTTGAGCGTGAGGATGATCGTGTTTTCGGGGTCTTTGATCTCGGCCACGGGCCTCTCCTTTTGATCTGGAACTTGCGCAATCACATAAGGCCAAGTGCCGCCAAAGCCAAGGGATCGTGCTTGACCCTGCGAACCTGCGGAGTATCCAAGCGCATACCCTGACAACATCGGAGACGGGCATGGGCTGGAAAACGCTGGACGACATGGACCTTCGGGGCAAACGGGTCCTGACCCGTGTGGACATCAACGTGCCGATGGAAGGTGGCGTTGTCACCGACACCACCCGCATCGACCGGATCGTGCCCACCGTTCGCGATATTCTGGCCAAGGGCGGCACGCCGATCCTGCTGGCCCACTTTGGCCGCCCAAAGGGCAAGCCAAACCCTGACATGTCCCTGCGGCTGGTCCAACCCGCGCTGGAACAGGCGCTGGGGCGGTCGGTCGTGTTCATGGAACGCCCGTCGCGCGCCGATATCGACGCCCTGCCGATGGACAGCGTGGTGTTGTGCGAAAACACCCGGTTTTCGGACATGGAAGAGGCGAACGATCCCAAGATGGCGCAGTTTCTGGCGTCTTTGGGCGATGTTTATTGCAACGACGCCTTTTCCGCAGCCCATCGCGCCCATGCCTCGACCGAAGGCGTCGCCCACCTGTTGCCGTCCTGCGCGGGCCGTCTGATGGCCGAAGAACTGGGCGCGCTTGAGGCTGCCTTGGGCAAGCCCAAGCGCCCGGTCGTCGCCTTGGTCGGCGGGGCCAAGGTATCGACCAAGCTCGACCTGTTGGGCAATCTGGTGGGCAAGGTCGATCATCTGGTGATCGGCGGCGGGATGGCCAACACGTTTCTGGCCGCCCAAGGCGTGCATGTGGGCAAATCGCTATGCGAACACGATCTGGCCCCGACAGCACTGGATATTCTGGCCAAGGCAAAGGCGGCGGGCTGCGAAATCATCCTGCCCCGCGACATCGTGGTCGCGTGGGAGTTCAAGGCAGGCGCGGAATGTCAGACCCTGCCACCCGACGAATGCCCCCATGACGCGATGATTCTGGATGCCGGTCCCGAAACCGTGGCCTATATCGGCAAGGTGCTAGAGCGGGCCAAGACCTTGATCTGGAACGGCCCCTTGGGCGCGTTCGAGATCGAACCCTTTGACGCCGCCACCAACGCCGCCGCCCGCACCGCCGCCCGCCTGACCCGCGAGGGCAAGCTGATTTCGGTTGCTGGCGGGGGCGATACTGTCTCGGCGCTCAATCAGGCGGGGGTCGCGGACGATTTCACCTATATTTCGACCGCAGGCGGCGCGTTTCTGGAGTGGATGGAGGGCAAGATCCTGCCCGGAGTTGCCGCGCTTGGCTGACGTCAGGCCTTGGTCGTGACCTGACCGATCCAGTCGATGAACTTTTCGGCGTCCAGATTGGCGCCGTGGCCTGCGTCCCAGTAAATGCGCGTTGACACCGTGTCGCCCAACCCCCGGGCGGCGGCATCGAGGTTGCCCACGATCGTCAGCGCGGTATCGGTGTCCTTGGCCCCCACCCGGAACCACCAGTTGCGCGCCCGCCCCTTGTTCCCTTCGATCAGGGCGGCCATCGGGTTCATCAGCGCCACGACGGTCTGTTCCTCGGATGACAATGCCGCCTCGGGGTTGCCGGTCGCCTTGCGCAGGGAAATGTCCGTGAAATGGCGGGCGGCGGTTGTGCCGGCGCCAAACAGGCTGTTTTCGCCCGACGACAGGTCCAGCGCGTCAAAGGCCGGGACGGATTTCTTGCGCGGCCCGACATGGGCGAGGAAAGCCGCCCAGTCAAAATCGGCGGTGTCGCTGGCCCAACCGATCTGGGGATTGGCGGCTAGATAGGCGGCGCGGTCAGCCTCGGGCAGCGCATAGATATGGGCCGTCGCCTCGGGGATTAGCCAGGTTTGCAAAAGGTGCGCGGGATAGGTGTCGGTGGTCAGCGGACCGTCCTCCTTTGAAATCATGAGCCGCAGGCTGTCCTGATAGACCGGGAACCCGGCGGCCAGTTCGGACGACAGCGCCGCATCCGGCGTTCCATCGGTCATCGGGTTGCCGCCCCAGTTCCATTCATAGGCCATGTCGGCATGGTCCAGATCGGTGATCGGGCACCAGGCCCCGGTGGCAAAGATGCTGTCCGACGTGTCTGCCGCCCCCAGCGCCTTGAGATAGGATTGGTATTCGGGCCGGTCCCCCGTCGCCCCCAGAAGGACCGACAACGCCCCGCCCGCCGAGGTGCCGGAGGATACGATCCGTTCCGTGTTTCCGGGCACGAGCGCGGCGTTCAGGCGCAGCCAGCGCACCGCAGCCTTGAGATCGACAATGGCCGCCGGTGCCACCCCGTAATAGGTGCCCGACGCGTCCTGCAATGTCCGGCCGCGCACGCCGGGTTCAACCACCACATAGCCCGCCGCAAGCGCCAGTTTGGCGTTCGAAACCTGCGCGCCCTCGGCGATCATCGCGGCAGAACCGCTGGGCGCTTCGGCAGTACCAGGCGGGGGGGCCATGATCTGGGCGTCGTCGATCCCCGATGCTGTGGCCACCGACGAAGGCATGTAGCCGCCGACCCCATTGGCCAACAGGATCGGGGCGGCACTGGCGTCGATCTTTTGCCCGTTTATCTCGGTCGGGACCGAGATGTTGAGCGACTGATAGGCCACATCGACCGGGCGGGCGACGTAAGGGATCGCCTTGTAGAACCGGTATTTCACCATCACCTCGCCCGCCGATGTGGGGACGGCGACGGTGAGGTCCTGATACCCGGTTGCGGGGTCAAAGGTCAGTGGCAGGTCCTCGACCGTCTGCGCGCCAAGGTGGGTCGCAGGCATCAAAGCTGCGGCAAGGCCAAGGCGAAGTGTCATACGGCGCGTGAACATCAGGTCTTTCCAGATCAGGGGCATTACAGGTCTTGAACGTCCGAAACCGGATTTCCGTTGCCGGAAACAGCGCTTTCGGCGTGGCGAGAGGTCGTTAGCGCAACCACTATTGCGCATTTCGGTCCGGACGACCAAACCTTTCGACCAACGACCAGACACTTGTCCTTGAGGAGCAATCCGATGCGCACGACCAAGACCGTTCAGAAAATCCTGTCCATGTACGAAGGGGAAAATCCCGGCGTGAAGGCCAAGTTGGCCGCCATGCTGATGGAAGGCAAGCTGGGCGGCACGGGCAAGATGATCATTCTGCCCGTCGATCAGGGGTTCGAACATGGCCCCGCCCGGTCGTTTGCTGCCAACCCTGCCGGATACGACCCCCATTACCACTATCAACTGGCCATCGACGCGGGCTTGAGCGCCTATGCGGCACCGCTTGGTCCGCTTGAGGCCGGGGCGGATACATTCGCCGGGCAGATCCCCACGATCCTGAAGGTCAACAGCGCCAATTCGCTGATGTCTGGCACCGCCGGAAAGAACCAGGCGGTTACGGCGTCTGTCGACGATGCGCTGCGGCTGGGCTGCGCGGCCATCGGATTCACCATTTATCCGGGGTCGGACATGGCTTTGGACATGTTCGAAGAAATCGTCGAGATGCGCAAGGAGGCCGCCGCCAAGGGCGTCGCTACCGTGATCTGGTCCTATCCGCGCGGCGAGGCCGTGACCAAGGACGGCGAAACGGCCATCGACGTGGCCGCCTATGCCGCCCATATCGCCGCCCTGCTGGGCGCCCATATCATCAAGATCAAGCTGAGCACCGATCACCTGATGCTGCCCGAGGCCAAGAAGGTCTATGAAGAGCGCAAGATCGACGTGGCAACGCAGGCCGCCCGGGTCAAGCATTGCGTGGACGCCTGCTTTGCCGGGCGACGGATAGTCGTGTTTTCGGGTGGGGCGGCCAAGGGGGCCGACGCTGTTTATGACGATGCCCGCGCCATCCGCGACGGCGGCGGCAACGGGTCGATCATCGGGCGCAATTCGTTCCAGCGCCCGCGCGAAGAGGCGCTGGCGATGCTGGCCAAGCTGGTGGACATCTATAAGGGAAAGGCCTGATTTATCAGGTCATCCCACCCATTTGCCGACGATTTGGGATTCACAATTCGATTCGAATGTGCGATTCTTCCTCAAATGCCCCGACAGAGGGCGATGAGGCAGGCAGATGATCCGTAGTTCCCGACCCGCGATGGCCACCCTTTTGTATTTCATGGGCGCGATCATGCTGGGCGTCTATTTCACCTTTGCGGCCGTTCAGGGCGACTATGGCGTCTTCAAGCGGGCCGAGATCAAGGCGGAGAGTCGCGATCTGACGGTCGAGCTGGCCTCGCTGAATGCCGATGTGGACCGGATGGAAAATCTGACCCGGCGCCTGTCGGATACCTATCTGGATCTGGACCTGTTGGATCAGCAGGCCCGCGACGTTCTGGGGATGGTTCGGGCGGACGAGATCATCATCCGCTGAAGCGTTCACGTTTGAACGCCGAGTAACCATCTGTAATACAACGTAAATCTGAAAGATTTGTTTTTGCGCGCCTCCTCGCGCCGCCTCTTGTTCCGTGGTCGGCTTGCGGTAGGCTGACCGCCAGGATTGCAGGGGAGTCGGGCAGTTGGCGAAATTCGGGATCGTGGCATTGATAGCCGTTCTGGCTGTTTCAGGCTGTGGCGAGGTGGGACCATCCCCTGCAACGTCGGGCCGTCTGACCATGATGTTTCAGGGCCAGACCTATGAATTCACCCCGGACACGAGCTGCACCGTCTGCCGCCCCGATCTGGGCTGGCACGGGGCGCTGCGCGGGGCCTATTTCATGGCCTTTGGGGACGCGCCCAATGGCATCGGGGGCACCGTGTCGGTCGGATGGGACGGGCCGTATGTTCCGGGCCAGATCCCCAAGAACAACCTCATCTCGATAGAGACCGCAACCGACGAATGGGTCGGAAACCGCCGGTTGACCGCCTTTGACATCATCCTTGGCGACCCGGTTCCCGCCCCTGCTGACGGGCGGTCGGGGGCCAAGTGGGTTCAGGCGCAGGTGATGTTTGCGGGGTCCATGTGCGTTGCTGATGACACGCATCGCGGCGGCCCGGACGCCGATCCTGCCACCTGTCATCCGGTGGTCGGTCAATATGACGGGCCGGTGCAGGTCTGGGCAGAAAATCTGGCCGCCGCAGGATTGTGACCCGACGGGCGCAGGGTTGCGCCGCGTGCAACCCATCCATTCCGGGGGCGATTGACCCAAGGGCAGATTGCGTCTCGCGTTTCGCGGCGCTATGCTCTAGTTGATTGTTTAACACTAAACTATCTTGCCAGACCGGACGGAGGACCTATGGCCGCCAAGAAACCAGCCCCGAAATCGAACGTTTCCGCCGACGAGCTGAAACATCATTACCGCGAAATGCTGCTGATCCGCCGGTTCGAGGAAAAGGCCGGACAGTTGTACGGCATGGGCCTGATCGGGGGGTTCTGCCACCTGTATATCGGGCAGGAAGCGGTTGTTGTGGGCCTTGAGGCCGCAGCCGAGGAAGGCGACAAGCGCGTCACGTCCTATCGCGATCACGGTCACATGCTGGCCTGCGGGATGGACCCCAAGGGGGTGATGGCCGAGTTGACCGGGCGCGAGGGGGGATACTCCAAGGGCAAGGGCGGGTCGATGCACATGTTCTCGAAAGAGAAGCATTTCTACGGCGGCCACGGGATTGTCGGCGCGCAGGTGCCGCTGGGCGCGGGGCTGGCCTTTGCCGACAAATATCTGGGCAATGGCCGCGTGACGTTTGCCTATTTCGGCGATGGGGCTGCCAACCAGGGTCAGGTTTACGAGACTTACAACATGGCGGAACTTTGGGACCTGCCCGTCGTATTCGTGATCGAAAACAACCAGTATGCGATGGGTATGTCCGTCGCCCGGTCCACCAAGTCCAAGACATTGTGGGAACGCGGGGCCGCCTATGGCATTCAGGGCGAAGAAGTCGATGGCATGGACGTGATGGCTGTCAAGGCGGCGGGCGAACGCGCCGTGCAATTCTGCCGGTCTGGCAAGGGTCCCTATATCCTTGAGGTCAAGACCTATCGCTATCGCGGCCATTCGATGTCCGACCCGGCCAAGTATCGCACCCGCGAAGAAGTCCAGAAGATGCGCGACGAACGCGACCCGATCGAACAGGTCCGCCAGTTGCTGCTGACCGGGAACCACGCCACCGAAGATGACCTGAAGGCGATCGACAAAGAGATCAAGGACATCGTCAACGAGGCCGCAGAGTTTTCCAAGACGAGCCCCGAGCCCGCGCTGAGCGAGCTTTGGACCGATATTTACGCCTGAGGGGGAGACACACCATGGCAACCGAAATTCTGATGCCCGCCCTGTCCCCCACGATGGAGGAAGGCACGCTGGCCAAGTGGCTGAAAAAAGAGGGTGATGTCGTCAAATCCGGCGATATCATCGCCGAGATCGAGACCGACAAGGCCACGATGGAGTTCGAGGCCGTTGACGAAGGCATCATGGGCAAGATCCTGATTGCCGCCGGCACCGAAGGTGTCAAGGTCAACACGCCCATCGCCGTGATGGTTGAGGAAGGCGAAGACGTGCCCGCCGCCGGTGCGGCCCCTGCCGCTAAGGCTGAGGCGCCGAAAGCCGAAGCACCCGTTGCTGCCCCCGCTGCGGCCAAGCCCGCCGCCCCTGCCCCGACCCAGTCCCCCGACTGGCCTGAAGGCACCAAGATGAAGACGATGACCGTCCGCGAAGCCTTGCGCGAGGCCATGTCCGAAGAGATGCGCCGCGACCCGACCGTGTTCCTGATGGGCGAAGAAGTGGGCGAATACCAAGGCGCCTACAAGATTTCCCAAGGCATGCTGGATGAATTCGGCGCCAAGCGGATCATCGACACCCCCATTACCGAACATGGCTTTGCCGGGATTGCCACCGGGGCTGCGTTCGGGGGCTTGCGTCCGATTGTTGAATTCATGACGTTCAACTTTGCCATGCAAGCCATTGACCACCTTATCAATTCGGCCGCCAAGACGCTGTATATGTCGGGCGGTCAGATGGGTGCCCCGATGGTATTCCGCGGCCCGAACGGGGCTGCGGCCCGCGTGGGTGCGCAGCATTCCCAGGACTATGCGGCGTGGTACATGCAAATCCCGGGCCTCAAGGTTGCCATGCCCTATTCTGCCGCTGACGCCAAAGGTCTGATGAAGACGGCCATCCGCGACAACAACCCGATCATCTTTCTTGAGAACGAGATCATGTATGGCAAGTCGTTCGAGGTGCCAGACGTCGAGGATTTCACCATCCCCTTTGGCAAGGCCAAGATCGAACGTGCGGGCGACGATGTGACCATCGTGTCCTTTGGCATCGGCATGACCTACGCGCTGGAGGCTGCGGCCAAGCTGGCCGACGAAGGCATCAGTGCCGAGGTCATCAACCTGCGCACCCTGCGTCCGATGGATACCGAGACCATCCTTGCCTCTGTCCGCAAGACCAACCGCTGCATCACCGTCGAGGAAGGCTGGCCGCAGGGGGCTGTGGGCAACTACATCTCTAGCGTGATCATGCAGCAGGCGTTTGATTATCTGGACGCCCCGGTGATCAACTGCACCGGCAAGGACGTGCCGATGCCCTATGCCGCCAACCTTGAAAAACACGCCCTTTTGACCGTCGCAGAAGTCGTCGACGCCGTCAAATCCGTGACCTACCGGTAAGGAGACAGAGCGATGCCCACAGAAATTCTGATGCCCGCCCTGTCCCCCACGATGGAGGAAGGCACGCTGGCCAAATGGCTGGTCAAGGAAGGCGATACCGTCAAATCCGGTGATCTGCTTGCCGAGATCGAGACCGACAAGGCGACGATGGAATTCGAGGCCGTGGACGAAGGCGTCATCGGCAAGATCCTGATCGCCGCCGGGACCGAAGGCGTGAAGGTCAATACGGCAATCGCCGTATTGCTGGCCGATGGCGAGTCTGCGTCGGATGTGGCTGCCCCCAAGGCTGCTGCGGCGGCCCCTGCCGCCAAGGCCGAAGCCGCCCCTGCCGCCGCCCCGGCCTCAAGCGCCGCTGCTCCGGCTGCCCCCAGGGCCGCCGCCGATGGCGACCGCGTGTTCGCCTCCCCCCTCGCCCGTCGCATTGCGGCTGACAAGGGGCTGGACCTGAGTGCCGTCACCGGATCGGGTCCGCATGGCCGCATCGTCAAGGCCGATGTGGAAAAGGCTGTTCCGGGGACCAAAGCCGCGCCGACGCCAGTCGCCGCGGCCCCCGTGGCGGGTGCACCTGCCCCTGCCCCAAGCATGGCTGCCGGTCCGTCGACCGAAACCGTCATCAAGATGTACGCCGACCGCCCCTTTACCGAGGTCAAGCTGGACGGGATGCGCAAGACCATCGCCGCCCGTCTGACCGAGGCCAAGCAGTCGGTGCCGCATTTCTACCTGCGCCGCGACATCAACCTGGATGCCCTGATGGCCTTCCGCGCGGATCTGAACAAGACATTGGAAAGCCGGGGGGTCAAGCTGTCGGTCAACGACTTCATCATCAAGGCCTGTGCGCTGGCCCTGCAACAGGTGCCTGAAGCCAATGCGGTCTGGGCAGGCGACCGCACGCTCAAGTTCACCAAGTCGGACGTGGCGGTGGCTGTTGCGATTGAAGGGGGGCTGTTCACCCCCGTCCTGCGCGATGCGGAAATGAAATCGCTGTCGGCCCTGTCTTCGGAAATGAAGGATCTGGCCAAACGCGCCCGCGACCGCAAGCTGGCCCCACAGGAATACCAGGGCGGATCGTTCGCGATTTCCAACCTTGGCATGTTCGGCATCGACAACTTCGACGCCATCATCAACCCGCCCCATTCGGCCATTCTGGCTGTGGGAGCAGGCGTGCCCAAGGCGATTGTGGGCAAGGATGGTCAGGTCACCGTCGGCACGATCATGTCCGTCACGCTGAGCGTGGATCACCGGGTGATCGACGGCGCGCTGGGGGCCAATCTGCTCACCGCCATCAAGGACAATCTGGAAAATCCGATGGCGATGCTGGCCTGATCACGGCCTTTGACCGAATTGGAAAGGCGGGCCTTGGCCCGCCTTTTTTGTGTTCGCTGCGAATATTGATCCAACGCAAGGTCCGCCGGTTCGGTCGCCGCTAGGCAGGGACCAAACCCAGACAGGAGACCCCTATGGACTGGCCCGCCCATCTTGCCGCTGCGAACACCAACCTTGCGACGTTTCGCAAGGCTGACCCTGATACCGCTGCGGCCTTTACCGGATTGCATGCCGCAACGATGCAACCCGGCGCGCTGGATGTGAAAACCAAGGAACTGATGTGCCTCGCCATCGGCATTGCCCGCGAATGCACCGACTGCGTCGGCTTTCACGCCAAGGCCGCACGCCGAGCCGGAGCCACCCGCGAAGAGTTTGCCGACACTGTCGCCGTGACGATCTACATGGGGGGTGGTCCGGCGTTCATGTACGGCGCCGCCGCTCTTGAAGCCTATGACCAGTTGGCCTGAGGATCACAGATCGACGGGGACTGATTTCAGGATCTGGTCCATGCTGACAGAAGGCTGATCGCACCCGGCCTCGCCCACGATCCGGGCGGGGACACCGGCCACCGTCTTGCACGGCGGCACGTCCATCAGGACAACCGATCCAGCGGCGATGCGGGAGCAATGGCCGATTGTGATGTTGCCCAGAACCTTGGCCCCGGCCCCGATCAATACCCCATCCTCGATCTTGGGGTGCCGGTCGCCGTCGGCCTTGCCCGTCCCACCCAAGGTGACCGAGTGCAGCATCGACACGTTGTCGCCCACGACGGCGGTTTCGCCCACCACGATGGAATGGGCATGGTCGATCATGATCCCTTTGCCGATCCGGGCGGCCGGATGAATGTCGACGCCAAACGCCTCTGACACCCGCATTTGCACGAAATAGGCCAGATCGCGCCGTCCCTGTTGCCAGAGCCGGTGGCCCAGACGGTAGGCCTGAACGGCCTGATATCCCTTGAAATACAAAAGCGGCTGCATCAGCCGGTGGCAGGCCGGATCGCGTTCGTATACGGCAGCAAGATCGGCACGCGCCGCCACCCCAAGGCTTGGGTCCTCGACATAGGCCGCATCGGCAATTTCCCGCAGAATCTGTTCGGACATCTCGCCCGATGCCAATTTCATGGAAATCCGGTAGGCCAATGCCCGTTCGAACGTGGCATGGTGCAAGATTCCCGAATGGATGAGCCCCCCCATCAAGGGTTCGGCCGCAATAGCGTCGGACGCTTCGTCGCAAATCCGCGTCCAAACCGGATCAACAGACGAAACATTGGGTTTTGGTGCGGCCATGACGGGTCCTCCGATTAGGGGTCCAGATTATCGGAGATATGGCGCCACGGCAAACTTGAAACCCCGTCCAACATCTTTTTGCATGGCAACCTCTGGGTCGGGTCTTGTTTGTCGGTCTTCAACTGGATCAGAAGGTCAGCCAAAGCGCCGATATGGTCGCACCCCAAACTACGCACCTGCGGAATCATCGGATGCTTCTGGACCGCCGAGAGGATGGATCCATTGCCAAATTCCGGATGGGACCGCCCCAAGCGTTTGCGGTATTTGTCGGCAATCCGTGCGGACTGAATGATGCGCGCCGCCAAGGCAGGCCGGTCTTGGGCATTGACGGCAAGCAGCGCGCGCAGCGCAGCCTCCAGGTCAGCCATCAGGACCGGCCGCACCGCTCTAGCCTTCGACCACGATGCCTTGGGCGGGACCCGCGCCGAAGCGGTCGGATATCTGGGCCACTTCGATCAGGAAAGGCCCGCTGATCCCATCTGCCGCCTGATTGGCGGCAGGATAGACGAAGGATGGGGTCGCGACTTCCGTGATGCGCCGGACCGCACCATTCTGGATGACCTTAACCTGATAGGCCTCTCGCGCTTCGCCCAGGCTTACATCCACGCCAGTCCACGTATCCCCGTCGATCCGGGTCCGCCGTACCCATGTCGCGGTCACAGTCTGACCGCCAGCCCCCGTTGACCGAAGATGGCACACGGAATAAGGCCGCAAACCGTTTCCCTTAAACGCAGTGGCCACATGATCGAAAGACGGATCGTCGATCGCCCGACTTGCCGGCCCGAACCGGTAGTGTTGCAGGACATCCCGCGCATTTGCCGGAAGGTTGATCTGTGACACAGCCTCATTGAGAAGGACAAAGACAGACCCGGTCGGCCAATCTGTTGGCGCAGCTCCATTGGTGCCGAATTGTCCCCTGAGCCGCATCCCGATTTCGTAGGTTCTGGGTCCGACAAGCTGCACATCGGCAAACTGGAAAAGTTCCCAGTTGTCCGGCGTCCCGTCGCCAATTGCCGCAATATTGGCGCCCGAAAGAATGTCTTGCACGCTGGCCGCCGCCAGTTCGCCGCGCACTAGTTGAACCCGCAAGACAGGCCCCCGATCCCACAGCCCCGACCTTTGCCGAAAGAGCGGCGTTTCCGTCATCCCCAGAATGGCGGGTTGGCGATAGAGTGCATTCAAACCATAGCCGCTGTCCTGCGACGAGGAATAAAGCGCCACCGCCCCGGGCCATTGCGCGGCAGACGCCGTAAAGTATGGCGCATGTTCCACTTCATCGCCCCGAATGAGAGGCAGATCAAGAAAGAGACCCTCGACCGGGACAGGCGCCACAAAGGCCCGCAGCGCAATTAAATCCTCGTCGGTTTCGTGCGGCTCGTAGATTGACGGTTCGATCCGAACCGCGTCGATCACCTGTTGCTCGGCCTGTTCGATACGGTCGATCCGGAAAATGCCGGTGTCCGGTGCGTCCTTGAACCGGATCAGATCGCCCGCGCCCAGAAAGGATTTTGACGGCGGAAGAGCGAACCGAGCCGTTTCGCGCGCGACCCGCGCCTCGGACAGCCAACGTTCTGCAAGCGCTCGACCTTCGCCACGCGTGAGAACGACAGGAAATTCCGAACTGGCCACGCTCAGCGAGTGTTCATCCGCAAAAATGGCTTCGGCCGAGCGGGTTTCATAGTCGCCGTCGGCGTCAACAAAGCCGATCCGCACCCGGCCCGAAACTTCGGCATCCGGTGCACGGGAGCTTTCAAGACTGGGACCCTCGGACGCCTCTGCGATTGACTCCAGGCTGAGGTCGACGGGGCCATGCCCGTGTCGGGTCACAAAGGCCAAAAGTCCATCACGGTCGACGACATCAAAACCGTGGACCAGCATAAGCCCCTGCAACGAAGCCCGACCGGACTGGACGTCGGAGATCGTGTAGCCCCGGACAATGCCATACAGACGGCTGGTCTCGATATCGACGAGACCAGAGTGGCGGCAGATATCCCCTACGACGCTGGCAAGTGTGAGGGCCGAGGTCCGGCCATTGAGCCAATGTCCGCGGGCATAGTTTGCCCCGTCCGTCCAGAGTTCGGTGTTGGCAGGGAAGAACGGATAGGGTCTGGCATCCCATGCCCAAACATGGGCACGGGACATATCGACAATCGGTCCGTCATAGGAGACCGAGACCGGATTGTTGGCCGGTTGGGCGAAATGCTGGTGCATCGCCCGCAGGTATTGAACCTGAATGAATTCATCCCGAAAGCCGCGCGAATAATAAGGCAATCCGGATTCAGATGACTTTGGATCGAGGAATTTGTTGGGCTGGTTCGTCCCCCGATCTACGGCAGCGCATCCCAGTTCGGTAAACCATATCGGTTTGCTTTGTGGCAGCCAATCGGTCGCGACTTCGGATCGGTCGCCGTTGATCCGGTTGTGATGTGCGTTGGACCACCACCCTGCCAGATCCTTGACCCGCCAGACCCAGTCTTCGCCCCAAAAGTCGGCGATCGGCGTGCGGATCTGCGCGTTGCGAGCTTCGGGCGAATGATAGAACCAGTCAAAGCCCTCGCCACCGGCGATGTTGGCCCGCAGGTAGTCCAGATTGTATATCGATCCCCATCTTGCATCGAGATGGTCGTCACCGTCCCGCCAGTCGCTCAGAGGCATGTAATTGTCGATCCCGATGAAATCGACATTGGCGTCCGACCACAAAGGGTCAAGGTGAAACAGCTTGTCTGACGTGCCGGGCGGCTGATAGCCGTGGTATTCGCTCCAGTCCGCAGCATAACCGATCTTGCACTCCGGCCCAAGGATCTGGCGAAGGTCGGCGGCTAGTGCCTTGAGAGCCGTGACCGCCGGAAAATTGCCAGCTGCGCCGCGAATCTGGGTCAGCGACCGCAGTTCCGAACCAAGGCAGAACGCCGATACGCCGCCCGCTGCGGCACAAAGATGCGCATAGTGCAGGATAAACCGCCGATAGGACCACTCGGCGGGTCCGGAGTATGTGATAGTCTTGCCCGCCACGGCGAACTGGGTCCGTTGTGCTGTCCCAAAGAACGCGGCGACCTGATCAGCGGCCGATAATGTGCCATCAGCAGTGCCGTCCATGCCAGGAGCCAGATCCAAGGTGATCCGCCCCCGCCACGGAAGGGCGGGCTGCTCTGCTCCCTCGCCCCACGGATCGGGAAGGGTGTTGCCCGAAAGCTGGTCCATCAGGATAAAGGGATAAAAGACGGCCTGTTTGCCAGATTGGTTGATCGCGTGGATTGCTTCGATCACCGACCCATCCGACGGGGTTCCGCCGTAAACCGGTCTGCCTTCGAGTTGCGGTACAGGCGTTGCGGTCGCCCGGCTTTGTCCGGACACAACCCACGGCATCGTTGCAAAGTTGTTTTGAACCTTTTCGACCTTCGGCTTGATATCACAATGACTACAGCGCAGATCACCGCCGAACCAGGACACTATCAGCGAAACCGAGGTCAAAGCAGGAAGTTCCGACGTCAAATCTTCGAGCGACGTGGCCAAATCGGTTTTACCCGAGGGCGAATTCAGGTTGACGGCTGACCGCTCTCCAAATCTGACCTGTTGATAAACCGGCGTAGTGGCCAAGGCGTATTCGCCCGTCCCCGGAACAAGAGACACGCCTTGTATAAAGTCCGAAATGTTGGCGTCATTATCAGAAAGGCCAGTCTCGGTCGGTCGAACCACTTCAAAGGTGAATTGAGGAATTCGATTGCCGAAAGCCCCAAGCTCAAGATCCTCGAAAACCACATAGGCGATACCCCGGTAGGCAGGCACGTTGCCCACTCCTTCGACCGCCTCCATCTTGGGATCTGGCAGTTGGGTTTCACTGCCGTCGTAAACCCTGAAATTCAGGGTGTTCCGCGGCTGTTCGATGCCATCGGCCCAGATCCGGCCGATGCGCCTGACCTTCCCTTCACACAAGGCAATCGCAAGACTGACACTGTAAGAATACTGGGTCGTTGTCGGTGTCCTTGGGGCCCCTTTTCCGCCTCCGCTCGTTGTAGAGGATTCGCGGAACCGACTTGCCCAGATCACCTGCCCCGCAACCCGCATCCGGCCATAGACGCGTTGCACCGGCGCGCCTTCGCTGGCACCCGTTAGGCGAAAGCGGTCGATCCGACCGGTTTCAACAGGTTCGCTGCCCGACCCCAACAGTCGTTGGTCAATGACCCTGCCGACCGTTGCACCGATTGCCCGGCCGACGACTGCTGTGGACAACCCAAGGATCGATCCACTCAAGGACCCGCCCAAAGCCAGCCCTGCTGCTGAAAGTACGATCGTTGCCATCATCTGTCCTTTTCGGGAAATTCGAACCGGGCGACGATGCGGCGACGCCACGGATCGGTCAGGCGACTTTCGACGACGCCATGACCACTGAAAGAGTGGATGAACCCACCCTGTTGCCCGGCTTCGGAAACTATGCCCAGATGCTTGGCGACCGATCCGTCGCGCATCCTGAACAAAAGAACGTCTCCGGGCCGCTCGTCCTGCAAGGTCTTGGGAGTCAGATGGGTTGCTGCCGCCTGCCAAAGAACTTCGGCTCTTTGCGGCTCGGACCAATCCGCGCTGTAAGGCCCGATCGGAACGATCTGGGTACCCGAATACTCGGCCCAGACTCCCCGGATCAACCCGAGGCAATCACAACCGGCGCCCTTGATCGCTGCCTGATGATGATAGGGCGTTCCGATCCAGGATCGGGCCAAGACAACGATGTCCGACATCATCTGTTCAGACTCCCGCCGTCGTTTTGACCTGCACTCACAGGAACACTGACAAGCCAGTCCTCGCCCGGAATATGCGGAAAGCCCCGGAAATTGACTAGATTGTCGAACTTGAACTGACAGGTCGTTGCTCGCTTGTCGCAGCCCGCGACAACCTCGACCAGATCACCGGGGACGATCGGCGCATCAAGCGATTGCCAGAGCTCCAGCACCCGGCTGCCGTCGTCAGACAGGACATCCGACCGGACCAGCCCCGACAGACCGACCGCGATCCCGCTTTTCATCAAGAGACGGCCACGTTCAAACCATCGCGATTCATATTCAGCCGCAGATGAAAACCGAAACACGCGCGACTCGCTCACAGACTCGACCGACCAGCCCGCCACATAGCCGCTCCGTCCCAGGTCAAAGCCGCAGGCCTTGTCACCCAGAACGACACCGCACTGCGACTGGAATGTACGACCGACCGGTTGATTGAGCGCCTCGGTCAGACCGCGCAGTTCGGCGTGAAATGCACCGTCACCCTGCCTGATTTCACCGATCGTTCCCCGAAACCTGACTATCCGCAAGTCAGGTCGACGCCAGTTTACCAGCCATGCCACAACATTGGCCTGATCGTAGCGACCGGCATGAATGTCGGCCTCGGTGATTGCGGGGTCGGATAAGGCGCCCATGGCTTCGGTGTTGTCGACGGACAAACCTGTGGTCTGGCTGATTGCCTTGGCCGTTAGCCCGCTGTCGGGACGAAACGCTATCCCGTCAAACTCCAGAGCCTGATCGTGATCCGTAAATCCGAGAACCCGTCCGTCCGTGCGCGTGATTGCCCAACAGCGGCAGACCTCGGTCAGCCCGGTTTCAAGATGGGCAAAGAAATCGCCGCGGCTCATATCCGCACCTCGAGGATTGGGACGTTTGGAACGTCGCCTGCGCGAAAACTGGCGACGGACGTCTGAATACGGTCAGTATCGAACCGGACAGGCACATCGAACTCAAACCCGGCGCGGATTTCGGCGGCGATAGGCGGCGGTTCGACAAAGGTAATCTGGCCGGTGGTCAGATCGACGGTCCAGTCGATCCCTTCCTGTACCGGATCACCGCTGACCGAAACCTGAACGGTTCCGAACACGGGTTTGCGGATGGGACGGACATAGACCGACCCGCCCGACGCGTATTGCTTGATCAGGGGAAAAACGGCCGTCAATTCATCGCCCACGGCGATCAACTGATCCAAAGGCGTATTCTCTTGCGACGGTTTGGACGACTTGAAGTCGCCCCAATCTTTCCAACGGAACCCGTACAGTTGACCTTGCCGCGCTTCGAAGAAAGCAATCAGCGTCTCGACATCATCCAGTGACCGCAACCCCAGGCCTGCATCATACCGGCGGCGCGAATGGGCCCACGGCGTATTACGCTCTTCGAATCCGTTGGTCAGCGTGACGATTTCGGTCCGACGCTCCGGTCCGCCAACGGATCCGAAACTGAGCGAGGCCGGAAACCTGATTTCGTGAAATGACATGTCCGCTTTCCCTTACCGATTGCGTTGTCCGCGCCCCAGAACCCGCTGCATCTGAGCGGCGATCTGGGACTGGCTGCGCTGGAACCCCTGCACGTCGGGGGTCGAGATGTTCATCGTGACGCTCACCGATCCACCACCTTGGGCGCGGACACCAAGGCGGCCGTCCGCGCCGCGCGTCAGTGGCATGATGGCCTCGGGTCCAGCTTCGCCCATGAGACCCGTCCCTCCGCGCATCGGGAACGAAGCCGGACCGCTCAACACCCCGCCCTTGGCAAATGGCATCACGCGGCCCTGCGAAAACGGCGCGCCATTGGCAAAGGGCAACAAGCCCGACACCAGCCCGTTCAAACTGCCAGCCAAGAGGCCGCCGACATGATCGGTCACAGGTTTGATCGCTGCGGAATAGGCCGTGTTGATCATGGCCTTGGCAAGAACACCCAAAGCATCCGAAAGCGTCAGTCCGTCGAACACCAGCCCGTCGAAAGCCCGGCGCAGTCCGCCCGAAAATCCGCGCTCCAGATTGCCCAGATCCCGGGTCGTGTCGCCTAGCGTGGCTTTGACGTCCCGCAACTGGGCATCAAAGGCGGCGGTCATCGCCGATGCATCGCCCAAGGTGCGTTCAAGGTTGCCAACCTCCGTGTCCAAAGCGTCCAGCCGATCAAGTTCGTTCATCATCTTGTCCTTTCCATCAGCGTTGGTCGCGATCGGGATAGGCGCGCGCCAGTTCTTCCAGCCGGGCACGGCCCATGGGTGGTTCCACCGACCCCGCCCCCAGCATCAGCATCAGTTCAGCGGGTGACAGCGACCAGAATTCGGCGGGTCGCAAGTGCAGTCCGCGCAATCCAGCCCGCAACAAGGCAGCCCAATCCATGGCTCAGCCTGGCATCGCGAACGCGCGGGCAAGCATCTCGGCGGCGGCGCGGGCCGCCCCCACAGGCCCCCCCTGAATGTCTGCTGACAACAGGTCGTCGGCAGATCCGCGCCATCCCCCGCCCCGCAAACCGGCAACGATCAAGGCCATGACATCCCGGCTTGAAAAGGCGCCATTCTCGAACCGTTCCACCAATTCAATCAGCGTTCCGGTCCCCAACGTCGCCTCAAGTTCGGCAAGGGCGCCCAGGGTCAGCTTGCAGGTCAGCCGCTCGTAATTGACGACCAGTTCGACCTCGCCCGCCCAAGGGTTTGCCATCACGCGTCTGCCGTAAAGGTCAGTTGCCCCGCCGAAGACAGCGACAATTCATACGTCGCCTCGCCATTGTGGCTGCCCGCGTATTCGATCGACGTGACCTGGAACGGTCCCTCGACTGTGCCAAAGTTGGGAATGATCACCTGAAAATCAGGCGTTTCCCCGTCAAAGAAAATCTGCCGCGCTCGCTCGTCGGTCGTGGCATCCTTGAATACGCCCGACCCCGATATACTGGCAGTCTTGACGCCAGCGCCCGCCAGCAACTCCCGCCATCCGCCCTGGCTTTCGAGGCTGGTCACATCGACGCTTTCCGCGTTAAAACTGATTCTGCTCGCGCGCAGCCCTGCTGCGGTTTCGAACTGTCCGTCTCCGGTCATGTCGAGCTTGATCAAAAGGTCCTTGCCGTTCTGGGCCACCATAGCCGTCACTCCATTCATATGTTGTGTCAGGAAATCTGCGGCTCGGGTCAGTCGTCCTCGACCCGGGCCCGAAACACGAGGTTGATCTGCCTTAGTGTGTTGGTGCCAACCCGCGCCGCCGTTGCACGGTAAAAGTTTAGTGACACAAGAGTGCCACGCATCAGCAACAACGGGGCATCGACCAGCGCGTCGGACACGGCAGCGGCAGCCTCCTTGGCTACCGCAAAACCAGCAGCGTCCGTCACGACCGAAATCGTGAATTCGTGCTCGGCTCCGGCACCCGTCTTGTCCGACTTGTCGCGTGCGACCTCCGGTCCAAGAGCGACATAGATCGGAGGAAGCGTTCCGCTGGGCAGCGCATCATAGATCGCCTGACCGACCAGCACGGTCAGGGCGGGATCCGTCGTCAGTCGCTGATAAACCGCCGTCTGAAGGGCAGAGGCTACGCCATAACTCATGTCGCACTTTCCTCTTGAGCAAGACAGACCAGATAGCGGGCGTCGGCATCCGATTCGGTCACCGCATGGATCTGGAACACGCGGTCCCCTTCGCGAAATCGCTGATCTGGGCGCGGGCGTGACGGGGCGCCGAAGGGTGCGGCGCGGACCACGATGCGGTAGGCGACCTTGGACAGCGCGGTGACCACACCGGCGGCCTCCCGCCCGGTCCGCGACGTGACCTCCGACCAAAGCGTTCCGGTCGGCTGCCAGGAAACCGTAAATCCTCCGGCCCCGTCCGGTGACCGAACCGGCGTTTCAAGAATCAGCTTTCGGTTCAGATCCGGCGCGGTCATGTCCGTCCCCCCATGAACAAGCGGACGGTGCGATAGCGCTCGATCAGAGCCTGCACGTTGAACGGCATCGACCCGCGCGACCCTGTCGCGTCGTGGCGATATTCGTAAAAGTGGGCGGCCAGCAGCAGGACCGCTTGACCCAGATCGGCAGGAATATCGGACCACTCAGGCCCAAACCCTGCCATGAACCCAATTCGGACGCTGCCCGCTTGCGGCAACGCAGGCAGCGATCCGGTATCGGCGACCAACCGGGGACGCTGCATGTCAGGAACAAGCCGCCAGCCATTTTGCGGCAATACAGTCTCGTCACCCAGCCGATCGACCAGAACAAGTCCGGTGATTGCGCTGATCGGGGCCACTGGAAATGCCTGCTCGGTCTGGTCCCTCCAAAACGTCACCGTCCAGGAAAAATCGCGCTCGATCAGGATCTTGCCGGTGCGGGCTTCAATGGCAGCCATTGCGGCCCGCAGCACCTGTTCAAGCAGTGTGTCTTGCAGACCATCATCGGCAAACCCGGTCCCAAGGCGCAGATGCTCCTTGAACGCGGCCACCGGAAGGGCCGCCTGGGGTACCGTGGTCTCTTCGACTAACATCATGGAATTTCTCCGAAATCCGGCCCACTTCCGCCGCTTGGCCGGACGCGCACCCCCGCATTGCTCGGACGGAAGGGAGCAGCTAGACAACACGGGGTTGTCGATGCGCGCGTCCGGTTATCAGGGCCGCCCCGTTCCCGGGGCCGGCCCCTTCACTGTCAGCGTCAGCTAACAGCGATCTTGAGGACCTTGATGGCGGCAAAGTCGCTGACGGCCCCACCCACCCGCTTGGTGGCATAGAACAGCACGTGCGGCTTGGCCGAGAAGGGGTCGCGCAGGACGCGCAGATCGGGACGTTCGGCGATGGTGTAGCCCGCCTCGAAATTGCCAAAGGCGACCGGGAAGGTGTTGGCAGCCACGTCTGGCATGTCCTCGGCGATCAGGACCGGATAGCCCATCAGGCGGGCCGGTTCGCCAGCGGCAAGGCCGTCCGACCACAGATAGCGGCCATCGACATCCTTGAGCTTGCGCAGGGCGCTGGTGGTCTTGGAGTTCATGACAAAGCTGGCCCCGGCGCGATACTGCGCGCCCAGCGCATAAATCAGATCGACAATTGCATCGGGGTTGGACAGGGCGCCCGCAACGGTCGACGGGACATAGCCCAGCGATCCCCAGGTCCAGGATCCGTTGGCGACAGTTGTGTACGACAAAAAGCCCTTGGGCTTGTCCACACCATCCCCGCTGACAAAGGCGGCGGCTTCGGCACGGGCGAACTTTTCGGCGATCCGGGCAGCGAGCCAGGATTCGATGTCAAAGGCGCTGTCGTCCAGCAGGCGCTGCGATGCCTTGGGCAGCGCCGACAGTTCGAACAGGGGGATGTTGATCCGCTCGATGATGGGGGTGGTGGTCTCGGTCAAGGCGGCGGTTTCGTTCGCCCAGCCGGCACCGATATCGGCGCGGTCGATCAGCACGTCATAAGAGGTGGAATCGACATTGACGACATTTGCGATTGCACGAAGCGACGCGGCAGAGCGCAGCACGTTCTTGACCGCTTCGGCAGTCTGCGGGGCCACCAGATAGCCACCGTCGGCGGCAACCGCCGTAGACATCGCCTTGCCTTCGATTTCAAGGCCACGCAGGCCGTCGTCATCGCCCGACCGCAGATAGGCGGCAAAGGCCTTTTGGTGCGGGGCTTCCTGTTCGGCCGCCATCGCCAGGGCGGGGCGTGCCGACATCATGGTCTTGCGATCCAGCTTGTTCATTCGGTCTTCCTGTTTCTGAAGTTTGGCGTGCACGCCGTTGGAAAAAGATTTGAAATCTGTGACAAAACCGCTCAGTGCGGCCTTCAGATCCTCGGCCGGAGACAGATCCTCCCCGGCCCGAGCCTTGATCTCGGGATTATTCATCCAGTTCATCCTTTGATGGGTGGAACGCCGCCGCGGAGCCTAGTCCTTGGCAAGCTCAAGGCGGGCATCTCGGAACACCGCCGCCAGTTCACGCAGCGCCTGGGCTTCGGGATCGTCCCCCTTGGCCCCCACGCGCGCATCGGGAAGCATGGGAAAGGTCACAAGCGACACTTCCCACAGCTCCAGCTCTGACAAAAGGCGCTGGCCCTTGTCATCCTTGCGGGACTTGACCGTACGATAGCCGATCGACAGACCGTCGATGGCCTTGGCGCCGATCAGGGCCGCAGCCTCTCGACCCTTGGCCACATCGGTCAGGATCCGCCCCTTGACCCACAGGCCCTTGGCATCCTCGCGGACCTCTTCCCAGACACCGATCGGCTGCGCCGGGTCATGCTGCCACAGCATCTTGACGCTGCCAGCCTTTGCCTCCAGCCGCTTGAGCGAGGCGGCATAGGCCCCGCGTTCAACCACGTCGCCGCCCTGATCGGTCACTCCGAACAGCGAGGCGTAGCCTGCGATGACCGTGCCGTCCGTGACGGTTACTTCAGTCCCCAACTGGCAGAATTTGTGTTCCAGCGTCATGTCGTTCCCCTCATTTCATCCCGGCGATCAGGGCCTTGACGACCTCGATGGCCAACAGGGCAAAGGCCCCGCAGACGATGATCCAGATTTGGCGCTCCAACCGGCCCACCACGAATTCGATCTTGCCCAAGCGCACGTCCAGCTGGGCGAACCAGAAATCGGACAGTGGCGCGGGGGTGGCGCGCGGGCGGCCCTCCAGATCGACGACCTTACCCGTCATGGCCGACCTCAAGTGCGGGCAGGCCCAGCAGGCTGCGCTTCTCGGCGTTTGACAGGAACCCGGCTTCGGACACCCGGCGCCACTGGCTCTCGCGCTCGTCCGACAGGGCGGGGACCTGATCCTGATCGGGACGCAGTTCCACCCGCTCGCCGGTGAAATCGGACAGCCAGTCGGCAATGACCGACGTGACCCTCGTGGCCAATGGCAGCACGGTCAGCCGGTAAAAGGCGCGGTTTGCCTCTTGGTAATTGGCATAGGTGGCATCCCCCGGGATCCCCAGCATCATCGGCGGCACGCCAAAGGCCGTGGCAATTTCGCGGGCGGCGGCTTCCTTGGTTTTCTGGAACTCCATGTCGGAGGGGCTAAAGCCCATCGGTTTCCAGTCCAGACCACCCTCTAGCAACATCGGCCGACCGGCATTGCGAGCCCCCTGATGCTGCGTCTCCATTTCCGAAAGCAGGCGGTCGTACTGATCCTGGCTCAGTTGGCTCTGGCCATCCACCCCGCGATAGACGATTGCGCCAGACGGGCGGGCCGCGTTGTCTAGCAATGCCTTGGACCACCGCGAAGCAGCGTTATGGACGTCAATGGCACTGGCCGCGGCCTGCAACGGCGAAAAGCCGTAGTGGTCGTCCTGCGGATGAAAGCTCTTGATGTGGCAAATGACGCTCGACCCTTCGGCCACGTCAAAGCGGACCTTGCGGTTTCCCACAGCATATTCATACGCAGCAGGCCAGCCATCCGGGCCGGGGATCAGGCTCATCCGGTCCGACCGCAGCACATGCATCTCTGTTGGCAGATCGGCCTCGATGGCACCGACGGCCTCCAGGTAGGCATTTCCGGTCAGCAAGATCTGACCATACAGCGCCTCGAACAGCTCGGCCCGGCCCTGGGCCGAATTCGGACGGGCGATCAGGTCCTGAATGGGATGAACGTCATACCTGCGCTCACGATCCTGAACGACCAGAGGGAGGGCGGCGGCAGCTTCGGAAATCAGGCGGACTGCGCGAAACCCGACCGGGTTGGCAATGAAACCAGACTTGGTCAGGGATACGACATCGCGCGGGCTCCAGGCCACGCGGCCCATCGCAGCACCCGCCAGCGCCACGACCTTGCCGGTGGCCGAGGCCTTCACCTCGACCCCTTGGACCGAGGTGTTTCTGCCCGGCATCGGTCGCTTCAGAAAGTCAAACATCCATGTCTCCTCGATCCAGGCTCAGCGGCGTCGGAGGCAAGGCCCGTCCGATCCACGAGAGGCAATTTGCCAACAACAGGTTAAAGCCCCCGAAAGCGACCGCACGGTGGGGGACGCAACAGCGTCAGAGGCTGCGCATGCGGGGCGAACCGACTGACCGGACGGGTTCGATCATCAGTTCATGCAAAGCCCAGACAAGCGCATCGACCCGGTCTGGCGATCCCTTTCCTTCAAAACCATTCAACGTCATCAGACACATCTGGTCTTCAAGCTGGGACAGGCCACGGACATGACGCACCCTGCCCTGTTCGTACAAGGCGGCGATCGGTTCGGCCCGGGCAACCTTGCCTTTCGAGGCATGGACCGCTTTGAACGGAACCATCGGATCGACTGACCGGATCAATTGTCCGACCATCGCGCCGCCCTGATTTACCTCGGCCACCAGACGGTCGGCGTCGTGGCGGTGCATGGCGGTAATGGCCGCCTTGGCCCAGTCGTTGGGCGACGCGGCGCTGACCGTCGCATCCTCAAGCACATACGCGCGCCATTCCTGCGGCGGCCCCTTCATAACGACTCCTGCGACGATGATCCCGCAGTCGTCCGATGCCTTGTGGCCACTGACCGGCGGATCGACGGCAACCACGATCCGGGTCAATTCTGGCACTACATCAGCCTGCATCGTGGCAAGAGACGTCGTGGTCCACAGCGCGCCTTCCGCATCGGCAAGCAGAACACCGTCCAGTTCCTGCCGGCCCAGCCGTGTCCCGGCATAGCGGCGATAGACCTCGGTCAGGAACCCGTCGGCCAGATTGGCACGGTTGGCATGGGTCGGGGCGTGAGTCTTGACCGTTGTAGGCTGGTCGAGAAGGTCCGTCAGAACCTTGGCATTGCGCGGCGTCGTCGTCACGCAGGCCTGCGGGCAGTCACCCAGCCGCAACCCGAATTGCAGCATGTCCCAGACATCCTCGCCCTTCTTCCATTTTGCCACCTCGTCGGCCCAGATCGCGTCAAACTGCGGGCCCCGCAGGCTGTCGGGATCATGGGCAGAGAATAACTGTGCCGTGGCCCCATTAGGCCAGATCAGCATCTTTCGACCAGCGACCCAGGTCGGACGGCGATCCGGAGGGGAAGAAGCTAGGATGCCGCTTTCGCCGAATACCATCACCTCGCGGGCCTGATCCATCGTCTCGCCCACCAGAGCAATGCGGCGGCAGGGACCGGGGGCGCGCGGACGCGCCCCCTCCACCTTGGACCGAACCCATTCGGACCCGGCGCGAGTCTTTCCCGCGCCGCGCCCCCCAAGGATAACCCAGGTCCTCCAGTCACCTTCGGGGGGCAACTGATGTGGCATCGCCCAGAAGTCGAACAGATAGGGCAGCGCCCTCAACTCCTCATCCGTCAGAGAGGTCAGGAACGCCTGCTGCACCCTTAGCGGCTCTGAGCTGATCCAGTCGGCGCCCAATCTGGTCCCGCATTGCGCCAAGGTCGATTTCACCTGGCCGCAAGTAATCTGCGTTCTTTTCACGAAACATCTCCTCGGCGCGCAGCAGGCGCTCATGGGTGGATTGCAACTCGGTCAGTTTGGAAAACGCTTGTTTGGTTGCGGTGGGGTCACCCTGTTCGGCTTCTTGCCAAAGGTGGGACACCGTGCCCCGGATGCTTCGAAACAAACCGTCGATTTCGGCAACGCGGCTCTCAGCGTCGCCAACCACTTGAACGTGGTTCTTGCCTTTTTCAGTCATCGGTTCTGCCTGTTGTGTGCTTCCGTCAGGACGAGAGACATGAAAAAAGCGGCTTCGGGGTTGCCCCCGGCCGCTGTCCCATCTCTTCTAGCATGCCACAACCTATACGCGAGTACGCGCGCCAAGTCAAGGTGTTGCCGCAACAACCCCCTGGCACCGCTCGGTAATTTCAGACTTTGTTAATTCGCGCCTGTCTCATCCGCAGGCTGCGCGGTCCCTGCGGCCTCGGCTGCGGCCACTGCCGCACGGTACTTCGTGACGTTTTCGTTGTGCTCGGCCAGATTGTCGGAAAACAGGTGGCCGTCCGCAGGCACGGCGGTTTTCGCGACAAAAAAGATGAACGGCGTGGCTTCCGGATTAAGAGCCGCCTCAATGCTGGCCTGACCGGGGTTGCAGATCGGTCCGGGCGGCAGGGCGTCGATCACATAGGTGTTGTAGGGGTTGGTCAGCGACCGCAACTCGCTCTGGCGCAGTCCCCGGCCAAGCGGCCCCTGCCCTTTTGTAACGCCATAGATGACCGCAGGGTCGGTCTGCAATTTAATCCCCTGCTCCAGCCGGTTCACAAATACGCTCGCCACTTTGCCCCGCTCTTCGGGCAGGCTGGTTTCCTTTTCAATGATCGACGCCATCACCAACGCCTCTTCCGGCGTCTTGTATGGCAATCCATCGGCCCGCTGCGACCAGGCCTCGGCCAGGTTGGTGGCCTGCGCGGTGGCCATCCGTTCCACCACCGACGCAACACTGTCGCCGGGTTTGAAACTGTAGCTGTCCGGAGCCAGCGTCCCCTCGTCTGGAATCGTGGCAAGGTCATCGCCCAATAGCGGATTGGAGTTAAGCGCGGTCACGATCTGCCAGCTTGTGGTGCCCTCTGCGGCCAGCACGCTGAACCGGGTGTCGGCCTCGGCGGCCACAGTCGCGTATTCGGCAGGCTCCTCGTCCACCCCGGGAACAAATGACACCACCTCGACAAAGCGGGCGGTGGCGGGGTCCAGTTCGCGGACCTGAACGGTATTGCGGCTGACGCCGACCCGGTAAACGATCTCTGTCCCACAGGTGCTGGCACCGCCGCGCGTGACGATATCAACGATCTGCTCCATCGACGCCCGTTCAGGAACCAAAAAACTCCCGGCCTTCAACTGGCCCGATTTATCCGAGTAATCCGCGCCCATTCCAAAGATTACGCCAGATGAAACAGCGCCCTGAGCCACAAGATCGTCGCGGACCCCGCGCATGTTTTCACCACTGGCGACACGGACACAAATCGCTTGGGCCAGTGGCCCCTCTGCACTGTATTGCTTGGCACCCCAAGCCACCAACCCGCCAATCAGGAACAACGCGACGATAAAGAATGTCAGCGCGTTCGACGCAATGTGTCGCCACATCAGCGCAGCTTTCCGAACAGCACACTCGCGTTGGTGCCGCCAAAGCCGAACGAATTGGACAAGGCCACGTCGATCTTGCGCTCAACCTTCTTGTTCGGGGCAAGGTCCACCTTTGTCTCGACGGCGGGGTTATCAAGGTTGATCGTCGGCGGGGCGACCTGATCGCGGATCGCGAGGATCGAAAAGATCGCCTCGATCGCACCAGCGGCCCCCAACAGGTGGCCCGTCATCGACTTGGTCGATGACATGGTGACCTTGCCCGCCGCATCGCCCATCATCCGCTCGACCGCGCCCAACTCGATGGTATCTGCCATCGTGCTGGTGCCATGAGCGTTGATATAATCAATATCGGCAGGGGTCAGGCCCGCGTCGTCCAAGGCCATCCGCATGGACCGTTCCGCCCCGTCGCCGTCCTCGGCAGGGGCAGTGATGTGATAGGCGTCACCCGACAGGCCATAGCCGATCACTTCGCAGTAAATCTTGGCCCCGCGGGCCTTGGCATGTTCGTATTCCTCCAGCACGACCATCCCGGCCCCCTCGCCCATGACGAACCCGTCGCGATCGGCGTCATAGGGTCGGCTGGCCTTGGTCGGGTCGTCGGCGCGCTTGGTGGACAGGGCCTTGCAGGCGTTGAACCCGGCAATGCCGATTTCGCAGATGGTGGCCTCGGCCCCACCCGCGATCATGACGTCGGCAGACCCGTACTTGATCAGGCGGCTGGCATCACCGATGGCATGGGCGCCGGTGGAACAGGCAGTCACGACAGCGTGGTTGGGGCCTTTAAAGCCATATCGAATGGCGATCTGACCAGAGATAAGGTTGATCAGCGCACCGGGGACAAAGAACGGGGACACACGGCGGGGGCCCTTTTCCTTCATCATGACGGCGGTCTGGGCGATCGAATTCAGACCCCCGATACCCGATCCGGCCAGAACACCGGTGCGGAACCGATCCTGGTCAGTCTGGGGAACCCAGCCCGAGTCCTCGACCGCCTGCTGGGCCGCGGCCATGCCAAAGATGATGAAATCATCGACTTTGCGCTGGTCCTTGGGCTCCATGTACTTGTTTGGGTCGAACGTGCCATTGGTGCCATCGCCGCGAGGGACCTCGCAGGCATATGTGGTGGCGAACTCGGTCGTGTCGAAATAGGTGATCGGCCCTGCGCCCGACTGACCGGCCAGCAACCGGCTCCAGCTCGCTTCGACCCCGTCCGCCAATGGCGTGACAAGACCCAATCCGGTTACCACCACTCGGCGCATGTTCTGCCCTCACCTTGCTCGGTTCTCTTTCGCCCCTGATAGCGCAGGGGGCAACAACGGGGCAAGGGCAGATGACCAGACCGCGTCCCAGCCGTCAGGCACGGCGAATGATCGCCTCGTTGATCGCAGCCCAAGTGGCGGTCAACGATGCGCAAAAGGCGATCCAACCATAGAACCAGAATTTGCCCGCTACGGTGTTTTCGGCCAGGGATGCGGCAAAGATCTGCTTTCCGTAATGGGCGGCCAGAACCGACACCACAATGGCCAGCGGCAGGATCAGGCGACGCCTCCGGCTGCGGCGCAGGGCCAGCCAGAGCACCAGACCGGGACCTGCCCCATACACGGCAACCTTCCCCGCCCAATAGGGATGCGCGCCCCAGGCCTCGGCCCGGCCCAGCGGCCCGGCCCACAATATGACAAGACACGCCACGATGACGGCACTGACCCAGACCAGGTTGCTGCGCATGACGTCCTCCACACCCGTTGTTGCGATCAATCCCGCGCGCAGGGCATCAGGTCAATCGGCAACTGCGCAGGTATGGTCATGGACGCGTCATTGTTGCGGGGCAACTTTCAGGGTCTGTTAGGACTGATGTGTCATTTCCTTTGTGTCGAATGCTGAAAATGGGCCGAATGTGAATGGCTTTCATGCGCCACATCCTGATTCTGATCCTGTTGCTCGGGGCCACAGATGCGGTGGCTGCGCCGGATTGCAGCGTGGTCGCCCGGCTTGTCCAGATCCAGGGAACAACCCTGCGTCTGATGCGGACGCAAAACAGGGGTCCGCTCTCCAGCGACCTTGACCTGGTGCGCTCGGCCACGGCGCAGCTCAACCCCAATATGATCGGCGGCGCTTTGGGCGACACGCTCAGCGGGGCAGATCGGGCGGTGCTGGAACGGTTCGTCGACCGCATGGCCGTGCTTGGGCAGGCGGTAAGGACCAGCAACCAGGCTGCAATCATCGCGCTTCTCGGGCAGGACGATACCCGGTGGCTCGTGTCCCGCAGCGGCCCGATCCTGGACCGGATCGACTGCAAATCGACAACGCAGGCGGACACCCGGATCGGCGCGCGCCCCGGCCCGTCCTCGGGGCTGGTCAAGGTCGGCCCGATCGTCGGGCAAGGCAGCGTCTTGGGCCTTCTGGCCCTGTCGGTGGTGCTATGCGGATCGGCGCTGATCTATCAACTGGTGAGCCGGCACATGGAACGGCGCACCCAGATGGGGGCGCGACATCCGGTGCACCTGCGCAGCCTCGTGCGACAACACTCAACAGCCGAGGACGAGGCCGTTCCCGCTACCATGCTCGACATCAGCTGCCGGGGAATCAAACTTCGACTGGATGCACCCACGGCGGCGGTTGGCGACCATATCGAACTGTGGGTTCAGGATCAGTGGGTCCGTGCTACCATCCGCTGGCACACAGCCTATTGCGTGGGGCTACGGCTCGACCGACCAATCTCGCTTATGCAAGTGGGCCAACTCGTGGCCCTCAACAAGGCGTCTCAGCGGCCTGCCCTGCCCGTATCCGCCCGCGAAAGCATTCCTGTAAAATGAAAACGGCACCCGCTCGGGGTGCCGCTTCAAATCTCGGGTGCGCCTGTATCGGGCAGGACCCAGGGGCTTATTGGGCTTCGCTGATGAACTTGACCGCATCCCCGAAGGTCTGGATCGTTTCAGCGGCGTCGTCCGGAATCTCGATCCCGAACTCTTCCTCGAACGCCATCACCAGCTCGACCGTGTCGAGGCTGTCTGCACCCAGATCGTCGATGAACGAGGCGGATTCGGTAACCTTGTCCTCTTCCACACCCAGATGCTCTACAACGATCTTGCGCACGCGGTCTGCGACGTCGCTCATGTCTGTTCCTCACGTCTTTCTGGGTTTGCACCCGTTCTTTGTCGTTGCCCCAAAAGGGCGGCTCATCCGCCCCGGATCAGGGGCAAAACCGACCAGCGCGCGGACGCGCCCTCCGGCAAATCTGCGAGGCCTATAGCAGAGAATTCCGCCAAGGCAAACGCTTTCCCAAGTCCAACCAGGGCAGGTCGCCCGGGGTCTGGATATCAGTTGACCCGCAACTCCCGATCAGCGCAAGCCCCCACGAACAGGCTGGCCATCGGCGTCCGCATCAGCGGCAGGGTCTGCGTCCGGTCGCCCAAGGGCCATCAGGGGACGGAACGCCGCACGCAACATCTGTTCGGCCTCGGGCGGGACGGCACGGTCAGGCAGATACAGCCGTATGATCCCCTGCGGGACGGCCAGCACGGACAGGCGCACGGCCTCAGGGGTAAACTCGGATCGTTCGGTGAACGCCCGCAACGCCGTCTCGAACGCCGCGTCCAGATCGGCCACCCGGTTTGCCAGCGCCTCGGGCATGCCGGGGCGCACCAGCGACGTGCGCGGCAGGCAATTGAGAATGACGGCAGCGTCGGGATATTCGCGTGCGAACCGGATCTGCCCCACCGCACAGCGCAGGGCATGCGCCACACGCATGCCGTTCAGCGGCTCGACCAATCCAGGTTGCGCAAGCTCGCGCGCCCAAAGCCAGGTCTCGGCCAGCAGGGCCTCAAGCGATCCGAACCGATGGTAAAGCGACCCGACCGACACGCCCGTCCCGCGCGAAATCTCCTGGACGGTCACACTTGGCGCAGCCGCCAGCGACCGGCCGATCCAGGCAAAGACATCGTGGTCCTTGAATTGCGCGGTGCGCCCCATCTGGTTTCCTCCTCGCTCTGGTCAGAGCATCGCCATCCCACCGTTCACATGCAGCGTCGTGCCAGTGACATAGGCGGCCTCGGGACTGGCCAGATACAAGACTGCGGCGGCGATTTCGGCCACCTCGCCCATGCGCCCGGCCGGCACCTGCGCCAGAATTCCGGCCTTCTGATCGTCGCTCAGCTTGTCGGTCATCGCAGTGGTAATGAACCCGGGCGCCACGCAATTGACGGTGATGCCCCGGCTTGCGACCTCGTAGGCGATAGATTTGGACATGCCCACCATCCCTGCCTTGGAGGCGGCATAGTTCGCCTGGCCCGGATTGCCGGTGGACCCGACGACGGACGAGATATTGATGATCCGGCCCCAGCGGGCCTTCATCATGCCACGGACGACACCCTTGCACAGGCGCATGGTGCTGGTCAGGTTCACCTCGATCACGCTGGACCATTCGTCGTCAGACATGCGCATGAACAGGTTATCCCGCGTGATCCCTGCGTTGTTGACCAGAATGTCAACCGCGCCCATCAGATCGGCGGCCTGCTTGGGCAGGGCGGTGACGGCCTCGGCATCAGACAGGTTGCAGGGCAGAACGTGGGCACGCTCGCCCAACTCGGCGGCAAGCGCCTGCAACGGCTCGACCCGCGTGCCGGACAAGGCAACGGTCGCACCCGCGTCATACAACGCCTTGGCAATCGCGCCACCAATCCCGCCCGAGGCTCCGGTGACAAGGGCGCATTTCCCAGTCAAATCAAACATCTATATGTCCTTCCTGATCTCAGGTCTTAAGAGACGACAGCGGCCGCAACATCGTCTGCGGTGCCCACGGCACGGGTGGCAACTTCGGGGGCGATCCGACGGATCATGCCCGACAGGGCCTTGCCTGCGCCCACTTCCCAGATTTCGGTGACGCCTTGCGCGGCCATCCACATCACGCTCTCGCGCCAGCGGACCGACCCGGTGACCTGTTCGACCAACAGTCGGCGGATCGCTTCGGGGTCCGTGACGGCCTCGGCTGCGACATTGGCGACCAGCGGGACCAGCGGAGCATTGACGGTCACTTCGGCCAGCGCCTGCGCCATGACTTCGGCGGCCGGGGCCATCAGGGCGCAATGAAACGGGGCGCTGACGGGCAGCAGAATGGCCCGCTTGGCGCCCTTGGCCTTGGCGATATCCAGCGCACGCTCGACGGCGGCCTTGTGGCCCGACACGACCACCTGCGCGGGATCGTTATCGTTGGCGGCCTGACAGACCTCGCCTTGGGCGGCCTCCTCGGCCACAGCGCGGGCCGTGGCAAAGTCCAGACCCAGCAGCGCCGCCATGGCACCCACGCCGACCGGAACAGCCTCCTGCATCGCCGTGCCACGGATGCGCAACAGGCGGGCCGCGTCGGCGATCGTCAACGCTCCGGCAGCGGCAAGGGCCGAATATTCGCCCAGCGAATGTCCCGCCACAAAGGCGGCTGACGTGACCTCGACACCCTCTGCCCCCAGCGCACGCATCGCCGCGAGCGATGTGGCCATCAGGGCAGGCTGCGCGTTGCGGGTCAGGGTCAACGTCTCGATGTCGCCCTCCCAGATCAGGGATGACAGGGATTCGCCAAGCGCATCGTCAACTTCATCAAACACGGCCTTTGCCGCCGGATAAACGTCGGCCAACGCCTTGCCCATCCCGACCGACTGCGCGCCCTGCCCCGGAAATACGAATGCCCGCATCTGCCCCTCCCACGGGTTTTGGTCTTTGTCCTGCTCTAACGCGTCAGGACGCGCATCACAAGAAACCGATGGACCGACGGTGCCCAAGGCGGGAAACAGAAAAAGGCGCCCGTTCGGACGCCTTGTTCAGACAGCATGCTGGCCTTGGATCAGGCAGCGCGCCAGATCATCGCGGGCGGCTCGATCTGGGGGCGGCGGAACCGCAGGTCGATCAGCAGATCGCGGCCCAACCGATCCCGCAGCGCCTCGATCCGGTCCAGCGGTCCAGTCACGACCGGTACTGTCTTGGCGGTATTGCCATAGCGCAGCATCAGCGTGGCCTGCGCATTCGGACCAATTCCGCGTTCGATGAACACGCCGCCAATCGACCCGAACCCGTAGGATCCCAGCAATGTCGGACGCCCGGCGCGATTGCGGACCACTTCGCGCAACTCGCCCAGCGAAGTGTCCACATGAAACTCGGTTTTCGACCCCCGGCTGGCGAACCACAGCAGCAGCGCCGACAACCCCGCCAAGGTGACGCTGATACCCAGCCGCATCCCCAACAGACTCACATCCGACAGCGCAGAGGGCACCACCCAAAGGGCAATTGCGGCGATGGCACAGGCGGTCCCGAACACCCAGCCCATCGTCTGGGCCAGAACCAGCCCAGCCGGGTCGCGCCGGTCATTCAGGATGACATAGCCCCAATAGACTTCGTCAATTCTCAGCGCCTGCACTTCCTCGTCCCGATTGACTTGGCTGGCGGTCTTGCTTGGTTGGTAGGACTTGCTCAGAGGTAATGAGGTCATTTTCAAACTCCAAACTGCGGTTAACTCCACTTAAGCGTGCAAAAGCGCCAAAAAGCGGGCAGACCCGAGCCCAGATTAAGGAATTTTAACGTTACCTTAAGTAATGGCCGCGTTCTTCCCCGTGGGCGGATCAGCCCTTGCCTTGGAGGCGCGGACCTGTATAAGGCCGCATCCTTCCGCGAAGCAGATGAACCGCGCAGTCTCTCGTGGGTGGGGTGCGGAAGGTGAAACGCCCCTCCCTATGAAATGCGCCGCAGATATGAACTGGAGCTTACATGCCGCTTTACGAGCATGTCTTTATTGCGCGTCAGGACTTGTCCAACACGCAAGCCGAAGGCCTCATCGAACATTTCTCGACTATCCTCGCCGACAACGGCGGCAAGGTGCTCGAGAATGAATATTGGGGCGTCAAGACGATGGCCTACAAGATCAACAAGAACCGCAAAGGGCATTATGCCTTCCTGCGTTCGGATGCCCCTGCGGCCGCCGTTCTGGAAATGGAACGCCTGATGCGCCTGCATGACGACGTCATGCGCGTGCTGACCATCAAGGTCGATACCCACGAAGAGGGTCCGTCGGTCCAGATGCAAAAGCGTGACGACCGTGACCGTGGCGACCGTCCGGATCGTGGTGACCGGGGCGACCGTCCCGACCGCGGCCCGCGCCCCGACCGTGACGACCGTGGGCCCCGCCCCGACCGTGACGACCGCGGCCCTCGTCCCGAACGTCGTTGATCTGAGAAAAGGATAGACCATCATGGCAACCAAACCGTTTTTCCGCCGCCGCAAGTCTGATCCGTTCGAGGGCGAAGGCGCCCCGGTGATCGACTACAAGGACACCCGCACGCTTCAGCGGTACATCTCCGAGCGGGGCAAGATCGTCCCCGCCCGCATCACCGCTGTCGGTGCCAAGAACCAGCGCAAGCTCGCCCAGGCGATCAAGCGCGCCCGGTTCCTGGCCCTGCTGCCCTACGCCGTGAAGTAAGGAGCCAGAACAATGGACGTCATTCTTCTCGAACGCGTGGCCAAGCTTGGCCAGATGGGCGAGGTCGTCAAAGTCAAGGACGGCTACGCCCGCAACTTCCTTCTGCCGCAGGGCAAGGCCCTGCGCGTCAACAAGGACAACATCGCCCGGTTCGAGGCTCAGAAAGCGCAGCTTGAAGCGCGCAATCTCGAGACCAAGAAAGAGGCAGACAAGCTGGCCGCGACGCTGGACGGGCAGACCTTTGTGGTCATCCGGTCCGCTTCGGACGGCGGCGCGCTCTACGGGTCGGTCACGACCCGTGACGTGGCTGAAATCGCGACCAAGGGTGGCTTTACCGTCGCCAAGGGTCAGGTCGTGCTGATCGCCCCGATCAAGGATCTGGGCATCCACGACGTCAGCGTCGTGCTGCACCCCGAGGTGTCGGCCACGGTCCGCATCAACGTCGCCCGGTCCAACGAAGAGGCCGAGCTTCAGGCTGCCGGCAAATCGATCCGCGAACTCGAAGCGGAAGCGGAAGCTGCCGCCGAGTTCGAGATCGCCGAGCTGTTCGACGAAATGGGCGCGGCCCAGGACGGCGAAGACCTCTGATCCGACCCGGATTTCGACATCAAAGGCCGCCCCGAAACGGGCGGCCTTTTTCGTTCTCAGACAGGCGTTCACGTTTGAACGACCCTTAATACCCTGATTTAAAATGTGAAATCGAAAATAAGCGATCCGTTAGCTTTCGATCACGAACCGATCGCCCAGCATCAGGACAGCCCCGGCCAGCAGCCCGAGGCAGGCGATCGTCGCCAGACTGAACCCCAGCCACGAGGCGCGGTGATGATCGCGCAGCAGGTTGCGCAACCCGGACCGGGTCAAGGGCCCCTCGCTGCGGCTAAGGTCCATCACAAACCGGGACATCATCGGCGTATTCCGCGCAATCAGAATGCCAAGGCCCCGACCAAGATACCAAAGGGCCGGGAACAGCGGCGGCAGGCAGGCAAGGGCCAGCATCACCGCTGAAGGCATCCCCCCTGTCCGAAACGTCCCGACCATGTTGATCCAAGGCCCGCTGAGACTGTCAGGGATCACCATCATGATCACATAGAGGACAACCACCATCAGAAAGGGAATGGCAAACGCGCACAGATATCCCAGAACAAGGCTGGACAAGAGACCCGCGACCATCACCGCCGGACCGGGGTCATACCAGCGTAGGGCGCTGAAGATCTCGACCGTGCCCACGAAGGACAGCCACGTCATGACCGCGACAATCAGGATAAAGACGAGCATGGTAACATGGGTCGGACCCAGCGTCCCGACCAAGCCAAACATCAGCGCCCCCACCAGCGCAAGCAGAAGACCAACCATCAGCTGGCGTTGGTGCGAGACAAGCAGATAAACCCCCGCCGACAGGATGATGAGCCCGGAATTGCCGAAGACCTGCGTGTGGGCGTAGATGAACCCGCCCGCGGCAAGTTGAAAGATCGTCCCGAATACTGCCGGGGACCCTGCAAAAAACCGGACCTGAAGCGCCCGGGCATCTGCCGCAGCGATCACGAACATCAAAAGTGGCACGATGGCCGATCCTGCCTCGATCGCGCGGTCGGTGGCGGGAAGATCCGGCGGAAGAAAGCGCCAGTTGCCCAGGGTCGTGATGTCGAACACCGCCCAGCCCAGATAAACGGCGCAGGTCACGAAAACCGAAGCCAGCCCCAACGCCCAGCAAACCGTTTGCACGGTCAGCGGCGTTTCCCCGTAGCGGCGGCTGTACATTATGACCGAATCCGAGGCAGGGTCGACAAAGGTAGACAGACCCCGCAACATGAACAACCCCGGCGTCCGGCGGCGGGTCGCGGTGTTCGCGATCAGCGCGGTCACGGCCGGACCCGGATGGCGCGCCCGCATCCCGACAAGCACGGCGATAATCCCGACAATTGCTGCAAACATGAATAGTGACATTGAACGCTCCACGCCAAGACAGCCGCTATGGTCGCGGATGAATGTGTGTATTTATGGGCAAAGCCGGTACGCCCGCTTGGCAAAGTAGGGAAAATGGTCCGGCCTCCTATCCTTTTCCTTTTCCATGTCTTGAGCGACTTGTCCGGGCTATTGTGCTGCTGACACATTCCAAGAATGGGCGCGGATGATGGCGATGATCACTGACATCGACGACTACTTTACCAAGGGCTGCGGCCGCTGCGACCGGTTTGACACCCCCGACTGTTCGACCAGATTCTGGGTCGCCGGGCTGAACGACCTGCGCCGGATCTGCCGCGACATGGGGCTGATCGAGACGGTGAAATGGGCCCACCCCTGCTATATGGCAGCCGATCGCAACGTGGTCATGATCGGCGCGTTCCTTAGCAATTTCGTGCTGACCTTCTTCAACCCCGCATTGATGACGGACCCGGACGGCGTTCTTGAGCCGGCAGGCCCCAACGCCCAGCATCCCAGCCTGATCCGGTTCACCGATGTGGATGAGGTGGCCAAGCGGGAGGTCACGATCCGCGCCTATCTGGCCGAGGCCATCGGCTATGCCAAGGCGGGCATCCTACCCGAAAAGACAGTAAGCGAGATCGAAATTCCAGACGAATTGACCGAGGCGATGGATGGCGACCCCGAATTGGCCGAGGCGTTCAACGCCCTCACTCCGGGGCGGCAGAAAAGCTATGCCTTTGCGCTGAACTCGACCGCCAATCCGTCGACCCGGTTTGCCCGCATCGCCCGGTTCCGTGACAAGATCATCGCGGGTAAAGGCGCGTTGGACCGCTAGACCGCGGGTAGTTTCGGCCAATACCCGCCGACCGCATCAACCTTTAATTGCACCCTGGGGGTCCCGGCCCGAAAGTAGCTGTGCCTGCTTGGTTTTGCGACGCGCCTGACTGTTACATGCGTAATTTATCGCTGTGCCATTCCCTTCAACTGCTGGAGATTGCCATGACCTTTTCCCTTTCCCGCCGCGGATTCATCCTTGGGTCTGCGGGCCTGATTGCCTTGCATCCCTTCTCGGCCCGCGCGCAGGCCGGGCAGGCCCATCTGCGGATCATGGAGACGACCGACATTCATGTGAACGTGTTTCCCTATGACTATTATGCCGACAAGCCGGTCGATACGGTCGGCCTTGCCCGCACCGCCACCCTGATCGACGGCATCCGCGCAGAGGCCACCAATGCCCTGTTGATCGACAACGGCGATTTTCTGCAAGGCACCCCCTTGGGCGATTATATGGCCTATGAAAAAGGGATGGATGGCAACACGGTCCACCCGATCATCGCCGCCATGAATACCTTGGGCTACGATGCCTCGACCCTGGGCAACCACGAATTCAACTATGGCCTGTCGTTTCTGGAAAAATCCCTTGCCGGGGCAAATTTCCCCATCGTGAATGCCAATGTGGCCAAGACCCTGGGCGCGACCCCGACCGAGGATACCTTGCTGTTGCCGCCCTATGTCATCGTCGAGCGGCAGATCACCGATGGCGCGGGCGAGACGGCTACGATCAAGATCGGCCTGATCGGATTTGTCCCGCCGCAGATCATGCTGTGGGATCGCGCCAATCTGGAGGGCAACGTGCAGACCCGCGACATCGTCGAGGCTGCCCGCGCGTGGGTGCCGCAGATGAAAGAAGCCGGCGCCGATATCATCATCGCCCTGTCCCATTCCGGCATCGGTCAGGCCGATTATGCCGAGGGGCTGGAGAATGCGTCGGTCCCCCTTGCCGCCGTTGATGGCATCGACGCCATCCTGACCGGCCACAGCCATCTGGTGTTTCCGGGGCCGAACTATGACGGGTTTGCCGGGGTGGATTCGACCGCTGGCACGATCATGGGCAAGCCCGGTGTGATGGCGGGATTCTGGGGCAGTCATATGGGCCTGATTGACCTGATGCTGGAACGCGACGGGGCCACGTGGAAGGTGGCCGCCCACACCTCCGAGGCGCGCCCGATCTATCAGCGCAACGAGGATCGCACGATTACCCCGCTGGTCGAGAGCAAGGCCGAGGTGCTGGCCGCCGCCCAGACCGAACATGACGCCACCCTTGATTACGTCCGCCGCCCGGTGGGCGAAACCGAGGCGCCGCTCTACAGCTATTTTGCGCTGGTGGCCGACGATCCGTCGGTCCAGATCGTGTCGAACGCCCAGACCTGGTACATCGCACAGATGATGAAGGGGACGGCGTATGAGGCGCTGCCCATCCTGTCCGCCGCCGCCCCGTTCAAGGCGGGCGGCCGTGCCGGGGCAGACTATTACACCGATGTCCCCGTGGGCCCGGTCGCCATCAAGAACGTGTCGGACCTGTATCTGTACCCCAACACGGTCCGCGCGGTGAAGATCACTGGCGCGCAGGTCAAGGACTGGCTGGAGCGGTCGGCGGGCATGTTCAACCAGATCACCCCCGGCGGCGCGGACGAGGTCCTGCTGAACTCTGATTTCCCGTCCTACAATTTCGATGTGATCGACGGGGTGACCTACAAGATCGACCTGAGCCAACCGTCCAAATTCGACAAGGACGGCGCGGTGGTGGCCGAGGGGGCCAACCGGATTGTGGACCTGATGTTCGACGGCAAACCCATCGACCCCGCGGCCGAGTTCATCGTGGCCACCAACAACTACCGCGCGGGCGGCGGCGGCCATTTCCCCGGCGCGGACGGATCGACCACTGTGTTCGAGGGGCCCGACACCAATCGCGACGTCATCGTGCGCTATATCGTCGAGCAAAAGGTCATCAACCCCAAGGCGGACGGCAACTGGTCCTTTGCGCCGATGCCCGGCACGACCGTTCTGTTCGACACCGGCCCCAAGGCGGCAGCCTATGCCGATCAGGTGCAGGGTCTGACGATCGAACCTGCGGGTGACGGGGCCGACGGCTTTGCCCGGTTCCGCATCACGCTTTGATCCAACAGATCGGGCCGCAGAGGGATCTGCGGCCCCGTTTCGGTCTTGTGACCGGGCTTAGCGACGGAAGGTCTGCATTTGCAGGACGGCGTCGCAATATTGCCCATCGTATGTTCCGACCCAAATGTCGAGCCAGCCATCGGCGGGCCGGGTCAGGACGATCTTTGGGTCCTGATTGCCGTTGTCATCGTCGTCATAGTACCAAGTCGCAGAACCAGTGTTGATCAGCAGGGCTGCATCACATCTGCTTTGGACTGCGATGACCAATTGGTTGCCCGCCATCCCTCTGAGCGAAAAGGTAAAATCGGGCTGGTCAGTGAAGTATCCAGGTCCAGTGTCTGTGACTGGTCTGATCCGACGGCAGTCGTCCAGTCTGTTTTCTCCCCCCGCCGTAACGTCATAGGCAACACCACGTCTAAGTTGGGAACCGCTCAAATCGCCACCAGCGCCACTGAGGCCGTAATCCGGGCAGGCCGCAGCTGCCGTTGCGAACCCGACACAGGCCAATACAGACAAAGCAAAAGTCTTGATCATTTCATTCCCTTCCCTCGATAGGACAATCCCTGTCGACAGGTTAAGCGGTGAAATGCCAATTTAGGAAGATGGTTTTTGGGCTAAGGCGGTAAGGTTTTCCGCACTGTGCCGCCCCGCAGACGCAGTTTCAGGGCGGGCACATGTCAGGGCTGGATGCGGCCACCCCCTGTTCAGGGGGGATGCCCCCCCTCAACAGGGGGGCACCAGAATTTGTAAAACCGGTCTGACCGATTATTCGTCTTCGAGCGATTCGACGGCTTTGGTCAGAACA
The DNA here is from genome assembly GCA_024642115.1 of Marivivens sp. GTDB lineage: Bacteria > Pseudomonadota > Alphaproteobacteria > Rhodobacterales > Rhodobacteraceae > JAHEBU01. The sequence goes on from JAHEBU010000008.1 coordinate 146,496, forward strand.
TCCTTGGACACGTCCTTGTCCTTGACTTTGGCCTGTTCAAAGATGTGGTCGACGACCTTGTCTTCAAAGATCGGCGCCTGAAGCTGCTGGCGGAACTGGGCGTTTTGCTGCACGAATTCAAAGAACTGGCGTTCCTGCCCCGGATACTGGCGGGCCTGGTTCATGACAGCCTGGGTCATTTCGGCGTCGGTCACCTTGATCTGGGCCTTCTGGCCGATGTCGGCGAGCAAGAGCCCCAGTTTCACCCGACGTTCGGCCAGCGCCTTGTGCTCGTCGGTCGGTTCGATTTCCGGGTGGTCGTGGCCGTGATGGTCGGCGTGCTCTTCATGCCACAGCTGGTGGGCGATCTGCCCGGCTTCGGCGTCCACAAGGCTGGAGGGGAGATCAAAGTTGACCAGCTTGTCCAGTTGGTCGAGCAGAGCCCGCTTGGCCACGGCGCGTGCAGCACCCTGATATTCGACTTCCAGCCGTTCGCTGATCTGGACCTTGAGGGCGGCCAGATCGTCGGCCCCGAAATTCTTGGCCAGTTCGTCGTTGATTTCGGCGGGTTTAGGTTCCTTGACGGCCTTGATCTTGCATTCAAAGACGGCAGCCTTGCCGGCCAGATTGGCGGCCTGATAGTTTTCGGGGAAGGTCACATCGACGTTCTTTTCGTCGCCGACCTTGACGCCGATCAGCCCGTCTTCGAACCCCGGAATGAAGGAGTTGGAGCCCAGCACCAGCGGGTAATCTTCGGCAGCACCGCCATCAAAGGCTTCGCCGTCGACCTTGCCCAGAAAGTCGATCACGACCTGATCACCGTCCTTGGCCTTGGACCCCTTCTTGCGGTCCTCGAAGTTCTGGGCGGTCTTGGCGAGGTTTTCCAGCGCCTCGGTCACCGACGCCTCGTCAGCCTTGACCACCAGACGCTCCAGCTTGACCTTGGAGAAGTCGAGGTCGGCCACGGTGGGCAGCGTTTCGTAGGTCACTTCGATCTGGACGTCGTCGCCTTCTTTCCAGTCGTCGTTGGTCATTTTCATCTGCGGCTGGGCGGCAGGCCGGTCGCCCGATGTTTCCAGATGTTCGTTCAGGGCGCCGTCGATCGCCTCTTGCATGGCTTCGCCCAGCAATTTCGGGCCGAACTGCTTTTTCAGCAGGGCCATGGGCACCTTGCCCTTGCGAAAGCCCTTCATCTCGATGGTCGGCTGCGCCTCGGCCAGCTTGTCCTTCACCTTGGCTTCCAGTTCGGCCGCAGTGACAGTGATCGCGTATCCGCGCTTGAGGCCGTCGTTGAGGGTCTCTGTGACCTGCATGGGTATCCCTTTTCTACCTTGTCTGGTGCGGGTGGAGGGACTTGAACCCCCACGCCTTGCGGCGCCAGAACCTAAATCTGGTGCGTCTGCCAATTTCGCCACACCCGCATGTTCAAAAGGGGCAGGTTTTGGCCCACCCCCCGATTGCGGCGGTGTCTATCAAAGCCCCGCGCGGGATGCGAGCGGAAAACGCATCGCACAAAGAACGTCAAATGATCCTGAAAAAGGCAAGACAGTAACACTTTCTTGCCGTATTCTGTGGCCAATATCTGAGGCAGATCATAGCTAGAGCGGGAAATTCGCCATGCACCTGGGAACGAAAGAGCTGACGGCGGTTGCCGTCGCGACGCAAGACATTGCTGGCCTGTGTGCCGGAACCACCCTGATGACGCTGGACGGCGAATTGCCAGTCGAACATCTGTCGGTCGGCGACCGGGTCATTACCCGCGACACCGGCATGGCCGTTCTGCGCGACATCCGCGTCACCGTGATGGAAATTGCCCCGATCCGTATCAAGGCCGGATCGCTGGGACACACCCGCCCCGACCGGGACATGTTGGTCGCCCCCGGCGCCCTGATCCATATCCGCGACTGGCGCGCCGAAGCCCTGTTCGGCAAGAAATCCGCTCTCGTTACCGCCCGCCGCCTGATGGATGGCGAATTCGTGGCCGAATGCCCCAAGATGCGCGTCACCGTCTATGACCTCGTCTTTGATCGCCAGCATATCGTCTATGCCGACGGCATCGAAGTGGCCTCGGCCGCTGTTTGATCGGTTGGCCTGATCCAGAGGCCGCGCTGCGCGCGACCCTGAATTGACTGGAAGAAGTCGCCCTAACGGGCGGCCTTTTCGTTTACCTCTGGCGAGAGGTGTTGTGGTGAAGTGACATCACAGCCCGAGCGCCTTGAATACTTGGGGCAGCTCTTCGGGCAGGTCCTCGGCGATCAGGCCGGGGCCGAAGCTGCGGGCGCACTCGACATGGAGCCAGGCCGCTGTCTCCGCTGCCTGCATGGGGGGATAGCCCCGCGCCAGCAACCCGGTGATGAACCCCGCCAGCACGTCGCCCGATCCCGCCGTTGCCAGCCACGGCGCGGATCGGTCGTAGTTCGCCGAATTGATCGAACACCGGCCAGAGGGGTCGGCAATCACCGTGTCTGGCCCTTTGAACAGCACGACGCACCCGGCCCGTTTGGCGGCGTCGCGTGTGGCGTCCACCTTGGAATAGGCGGGGCCAGATGTGGCGGAGGCATTCAGTTTTTCGGCGATGTCCGGGAAAAGCCGGCCAAATTCCCCGGCATGGGGCGTGAGGACGCAGGCGGAGTGAAGGGCCGCGACGAGATCGGGGTTCCGGGACAGGATAGTCAGGGCGTCGGCATCGAGAACCGTGGGTCGATATGACGTGGCCTGCTTCACACGGCTTGACCAAAGCCGTTGGCCTGCCCGCGGGGCGTCGGGCGCCGGGGGCGAGCCCGAAACGGCAACGAGTTGGGTGCCAAGGGCGGCTGCCACCAGATCGGCCCGGTCTAAACCCAGACCGGGGCCAAGACAGAGCGCGTTGATCCGGGCGTCCTTTAAAGCGGTGGTCAGGGCTGAGCCGTCCGGGATCGTCGTCAGCATGATCGCGGTGAGTTGGGCCGCACATTCGGCCAACGCGTCTGCCGGGCAGCCAAGTGTCACCAGCCCTGCCCCGACCCGCAGCGCGCCCCTGGCAGAAAGTCGGGCGGCCCCGGTTTTGCCGGTGGGTCCGGAGAGGATGACGGCGTGGCCATAGTGATACTTGTGGTGCCCCGCCTTTTGCAGACGACGCCTGATCCTGGTCAGTTCGACGATCGGGGCTTGCGACCGGGCCTGGCGTCCATCAACGCGGTCGGGCGCGGTCAGACCGATATCGACCACTTGGACGATGCCGCATTGGACTGGGCCGTCGTTCAGGTATTGACCCGTTTTTGCGGCATGGAACGTGACCGTGAGGTCGGCGGAACAGGCAAAGTCGCCCAAGACCTTGCCGCTGTCGCTGCACAGGCCGGACGGCACGTCGATGGCGACCAGGCGCCTGTTCCGATGACCTGTTTCGGGATCGAACCGGCCGAGAAAACTGTTCGGATCCAGATCGACGGGCCTGGACAGACCAATCCCGAACAAGGCGTCAACGATCAGGTCAGCCGGTTTGCCGGGCTGATCAGTCACGGGGCGCACCTCGCCCATCCCGCACCAGCGTTCGTAATTCACCCTTGCATCCGGCGGCATCCGCTCTGGGTCCCCATACAGGAACACCTCGACCTCCCACCCCCACTCTTTGAGCAATCGCGCCACGACGAACCCGTCGCCGCCGTTGTTTCCCGGCCCGCACAGGACCACGGCGCGGGGGGACGTCGCCGCAAGGTTTGGCCATTCGGCGAACACAGCCTCGACCACGCCACGCCCGGCGCGTTCCATCAAGTCGAGTCCCGTGACCTGGCCCGAGGCGATGGCAGCGGCCTCGACGGCGCGCATTTGGGCGGCGGTGAGCAGTTCAGTCATCAACAAAGCCTCAGATTTTCTCAAAACGCCCGATCCGTGGGCTTGTTGCCTAATATTTAGTCAGTTTCGCAGGATTCCCCTGCCCCTTGACGCCCCCCTGCCCTTGGCCAATTGTTCGCGCATGGCAGAAGTGGTTTCCCGCGAATACCACGAAGACGACCAAGGGAGCGCGCATTCATGAAAAAGATCGAGGCGATCATCAAGCCGTTCAAGCTTGATGAAGTCAAAGAGGCGCTACAAGACGTCGGCGTTCAGGGTCTGAGCGTGGTCGAGGTCAAGGGTTTTGGCCGCCAGAAAGGCCATACCGAGCTGTACCGCGGGGCCGAGTACGTCGTCGATTTCCTGCCAAAGGTAAAGATCGAGGTCACTTTGCCCGACGATCAGGTCGATGCCGCCATTGCCGCCATCATTTCCGCCGCCAAGACCGACAAGATCGGCGATGGCAAGATTTTCGTGTTGCCGGTCGAACAGGCCATCCGCATCCGCACGGGGGAATCGGGCGACGACGCCCTTTAACCCCAGAAGTCCGAAAAACCGTTCAGTCAAAGAGGTATCTATTCGATGAACGCCAAGGAAGTCGTCAAAATGATCAAGGACGAGGACGTTGATTACGTCGACGTCCGCTTTACCGACCCGCGCGGTAAACTGCAGCACGTGACCCTTGTGTCCGACCTTGTTGATGAGGACTTCTTTGAAGAAGGCTTCATGTTCGACGGGTCGTCCATTGCTGGCTGGAAGTCGATCGACCAGTCCGACATGAAACTGATGCCCGATCCGGCCACGGTCTATCTGGACCCCTTCTATGCCGAAAAGACCCTGTGCGTGCATTGCAACGTGGTCGAACCCGACACGATGGAGCCCTATGACCGCGATCCGCGCGGCACCGCCCTCAAGGCCGAGGCCTACCTCAAGTCCTCGGGCATCGGCGACGCCGCCTACATGGGACCCGAGGCCGAATTCTTTGTGTTCGACGACGTCCGCTATCAGGTTTCGATGAACAAGGTGTCGTTCCAGGTCGACGCGCTGGATGGCGCATGGAACACCGATACCGAGTACGAGATGGGCAACACCGGCCACCGTCCCGGCATCAAGGGCGGCTATTTTCCGGTCAACCCGATTGACGATGCGCAGGACATGCGTGGCGAGATGCTGTCCACCATGAAGCGCATGGGCATGAAGGTGGACAAACACCACCACGAAGTGGCCAGCTGCCAGCACGAACTGGGTCTGATCTTCGGGACGCTGACCAAGCAGGCCGACGAGATCCAGAAATACAAATACGTCATCCACAACGTGGCCCAGGCCTATGGCAAGACCGTCACGTTCATGCCCAAGCCCATCAAGGGCGACAACGGCACGGGCATGCACGTCAACATGTCCGTCTGGAAGGATGGCAAGCCGCTGTTCGCCGGAGACAAGTATGCCGATCTGTCCCAGGAGGCCCTGTGGTACATCGGCGGCATCCTGAAACACGCCAAATCGCTCAATGCCATCACCAACCCCGGCACCAACAGCTACAAGCGCCTGATCCCCGGGTTCGAGGCCCCCGTCCTGCGGGCGTATTCGGCCCGCAACCGGTCGGGCTGCATCCGTATTCCGTGGGCCGAGTCGCCCAAGGCCAAGCGCGTCGAAGCGCGTTTCCCCGATCCGTCGGCCAACCCCTATCTGGCCTTTGCCGCCCTGCTGATGGCCGGTCTGGACGGGATCAAGAACAAGATCGACCCCGGCCCGTCGTCCGACAAGGACCTGTATGATCTGCCGCCCGAAGAACTGGCACAGATCCCCACCGTCTGCGGCAGCTTGCGCGAGGCGCTGGAAGAGTTGGAGAAGGATCACGAGTATCTGCTTCAGGGCGACGTGTTCACCCGCAGCCAGCTTGAGGGGTACATGGCGCTGAAGTGGGAAGAGGTGTACGCTTACGAGCACACTCCTCACCCGATCGAGTACCAGATGTACTACAGCTGCTAAGCAGCTGAACCGATTACGGAAAAGGGCGTCCTTACGGGGCGCCCTTTTGCGTTTGATCGGCCTGTCCTGCCCCTGCATTGCCGTTACCTTTTCCTGCAATGGCCCCTCTGTCGCCCGACCGCTGACACAATCCCGCGTAACCTTTGGTCAGGAAACAATGCAGCGTGTGAGACCATGATTAGTGAACAGTTCAAGACGATCCTCTTTCCGCAGTCCAAGGCCGCGCCGCCAACCTCGTATCAGGATGCGCTTCGGCGTCGGGTCGACCGCGACCGGATGCGATTGGCCTCTGACATAGGTTCGCTGGCCGATCTGGCGAAACAGCCGGGCCTGATCGACAGGTTGCAGGCGATCCTGAACCCGGCCTCTGCCTGATGGGCGGTTTGCATCCGCTGGATTCGCGCAATGGGTCGCCCAGCCCCTCGCCGTTGCGGACAAATCGACGCGTCACGGAAATCGCGCGGGCAGGCTCGGCCCCACTGGTAACTGACACAGCCGCCGAGGCACGGGCGCGCCGCATCGCCGCCCACAAGGCGCAAGAGCAGGTCTATTCCCAGGCATCGCCCATCGCGCGGATCTTTCCGCCGACCGCGCTCTGGCTTCAGTTTCGCGCCGAACTTGCCCGGCAAAAGGGCGAAGGCAAGACTCCGCTTCAGCAATGGCTGATCTTTGGCGCGGCGGTGGTTGTGTATATTGCGCTCTATGGCCTCTCGATCCCGTCGGGCGGGGTCGTCTCGATGACGTCGGCCTCTGGCATGATGGTGGCCACTCAGCCCTGACGCAGCACCACGGTCGTGTGGATCGAAAACACCACGGCGTTGGTCCGTGGCAGGCGCAGGACGCATTGCCGTTCGCTGCGTTCATACGGGCTGTCCGGGCGGCCCACGGGGCGCGGGGCGGTTTCCGTGTGCGGCTGGAACAGGTCGGGTCGGTCATACCGCAGCAGGTTTGCCCGCATCATCGGCCGCCCTACCTGCACGCCGTCGAACATCCGCTGGACCCGCAGCGCGATCTGATCGTCATACGGGGCGACGGGCGCATGGATACCCGTCAGCGGCCTGCCCAGCTTTTCCGCCAATGTCCAGGCCGCTGGAAAACAGAGCAACGCGGCCGTCATCCGGTGCTCATCCCCTTGTTTTTGCAGGATGCACAGGTCCTCTTGCACCAGACTGCTCAGCGTCAGCCACGGGTCGCTGCGGTCACCGTCAACGCCCAGTTCGGCCAAAACCACGTCACACAGTTCATCGACGGACTCGCGTGCCTCGGGCAGGATCGCCGTCACCTTGTCCCGGCTCCAGCCGATCAGCCGCGCCTTTTCGGCCAGTTGGGCGGCATAGGCGTCGTCCCGTCGCAGCCAGCCGCCCGTCACGGGGCGCATCGACGGCAATCGGGCCAACGCCAAAGCACGCTGATCGTCGGGAATGGCGGACTGGAGGATTGGGGCGGGCTGCATGCCCCTGTCTTGCCCCGGCACAGACGGAGAATCCACACCTGAAAATGTCGATTTCAGGCCGGACTTGTCCCGGCGCCCGGCGCAGCATCGCCCAAACCGGAGGGCCGAGATGAACACCCATTACCGCGACACCCGCAAGATTGACCCGACGCGGGGGCCAACCCTGCTGGACGGCAGTCCCAACGACAATGACCGGGTCGAAATCGGGCCGACCCAGCTTGCCTTTGCTGAATGGGCGGCGCTGGGGCTGACCCCGCCCAACTTGGATGCGATGCGGGCGTTTCGGCACAAACGTCTGGTCGAGGGGGTGATCGCCCGCGATTACGGCGGCATCCTGACGTTCGACCCGCTCAACATCCGCTACGCCACCGACAGCACCAACATGCAGCTTTGGAACACGCACAACGCGTTCCGCGCCTGCCTGGTCTGCGCGGACGGCTACATGGTCGTCTGGGACTACAAGAACGCGATGTTCCTGAGCACCTTCAACGGCTTGGTGGCCGAACAACGGTCCGGTGCCGACTTCTTCTACTTTGACCGGGGGGACAAGATCGCGCCTGCCGCCGACCTGTTCAGCGCCGAGGTCCGCGACCTGATCCGTGACCACGGCGGGGCCAACATGCGCCTTGGCGTGGACAAGGTGATGATCCACGGCCTGCGCGCCCTCGAAGCGCACGGGTTCGACGTCATCCCCGGCGAAGAGCTCACCGAAAAGGTGCGCAGCATCAAGGGGCCGGACGAAATCCTTGCGATGCGCTGTGCCTCTGCCGCCTGCGAGGCGTCGATTCGCGTGATGGAGGATGCCGCCCGCTCGGGCGTTCCGCAGGGCAACATGTCCGAGGATGACATCTGGGCGGTCCTGCATGCCGAAAACATCCGGCGCGGGGGCGAATGGATCGAAACGCGGCTGCTCGCCTCGGGGCTGCGCACCAATCCGTGGTTTCAGGAATGCGGACCCCGGATCGTGCAGACCAATGAAATCGTGGCCTTTGACACTGACCTGATCGGCCCCTACGGCATCTGCGTGGACATGTCCCGCACATGGTGGATCGGCGACCAGAAACCGCGCCCCGACATGATCGAGGCGATGAAAATCGGTGTCGAACACATCGAGCACAACATGCAAATGCTCAAACCCGGTGTGGCTATCAACGACCTCAGCCGGAACTGTTACATCATGCCGCCGATCTATCAGAAACAGAAATACAGTTGCATGATGCACGGCGTGGGCCTGTGCGATGAATGGCCCCTGGTGGGCTATCCCGATGGCTATGTGCCCGGCGCGTTCGACTATGAATTGCAACCTGGCATGTGCCTGTGTGTCGAGGCGCTGGTCAGCCCCGAGGGCGGCGATTTCTCGATCAAGCTCGAAGATCAGGTGGTCATCACCGAAACCGGGTTCGAGAATCTGACAAGATATCCCTTTGATCCGCGTCTTCTGGGAACGGCCTGACCGCTACTCCGAGCCAGAACAAAGCGCCGCCGGAGGCTAACACGCTCTGGCCGGAGCCGGGATAGACGGACTTGGCGGAGCCGATCAGAAAGACCGATCCATCAAAAACAAAGAAGGGCCGCATCAGCGGCCCCTCTCTTTTGGATCACACGAGAAAAATCAGGCGCGGGCGTTGCCGATCAGCTTCCACAGGCCCGGCATCAGCAGCGCGGCCAGCGCCAGCTTGATCGCGTCGCCAATCAGGTAAGGTGTCACACCCCAGACCATGGTCTGCTGCCAGACACTGCTGAACTTGCTGGCATCGAACAGGCCCGCGTCAATCAGGTGATAGAGCCAGGCTGCCCCCGGCAGGTAGATGATCGCGTTGCCGATCAGCATGGCCACCGCCATCCAGATCACCGACCGGTCCCAGCCCAGCCGCGCGAAATAGCCCAGTACCGCGACCGCCAGCACATAGCCCACCAGATACCCGCCCGTGCCGCCCATCATGTAGGCAAGGCCATTCTTGTCGGCCGACGATCCGGCGAACACGTCAAAACCCAGCGCGCCGATCAGCATGTAACCCAGAATCGTGGCCAACCCCAGCCGCGGCCCATAGGCCGCACCCACTGTCAGGACGGCAAAGGTTCCCAGCGTCACCGGCACCGGCGACGGCCACAGCGGCACCTTGATCTTGGCCGCCACGGCCAGCAGCGCGATGCCTGCGATCACCAGCACGATCTGCTTGATCAGTCGGGCGGTTCCCGTGGTCTGGCCGAACGCCTCGACCAGCACTTTGTCGTTGTTCATTGCGAGGGCCATTATCCACCGCTCCCCTGTTCGTGTTTCCGTTCCCTTTGTTTGCCCCACGCCGCATTGCGGCGCAAGGCCGGCGTTACATCTGTGCGTAGGTCGATACGGCCGTGTAGTCCTTGCGCGGCCCCTTGACCGCCCAGGTGGCGATCCAGTTCGGCCATCGGGTAAAGTCATAACGCACGCGGTACAGGTCTGCCCCGCAGGGATGATCGGTCCCCTCCACATGGCCCGCAGGTTCAAAGCTGTGGAACGGGCGGCCGTCGGAAAAGAACACCTCGACCGCGCCTGCCACAAAGTGCCAGCGATACGCGCGGGACGCTTCCATCGGTGGGCCATCGCCATAACGCAGTTCGCCCGCTTCGGCATAATCAAGCATACCGTCGGTGGCGCGGCTCAGGACGGCGTCGCCCTCCAGATCGCCGGTCTGGCGCAGCCGGTGATCGGTGATCTCGCGCCGCAGGCGCCAGCGCCCCAGAAAATCGTCAGGCCCCAACAGGTTGCCCAATGTGGTGGTGGTCTGCATGTCCCGCTCCCCTGCGATTCGCGCGTTTGGCCCACTCCTAACACAGCCGCCCCCGACTTACCCCGACATACCCCAATCTCTTGCCCCCGATGCCTTGGCCCCGTATGACCCCGCTGTCCCTGCCCCCTTGCACAAAGGCGTTGCCGATGATCCCCCGCTATTCCCGCCCCGACATGGTCGCCCTCTGGTCGCCCGAGACCAAGTTCCGGATCTGGTACGAGATCGAGGCCCACGCCTGCGACGCTCAGGCCGCCATTGGCGTTATCCCCAAAGCCAGCGCCGAGGCTGTTTGGAAAGCCCGCGATGTTCAGTTCGACGTGGCCCGCATCGACGAAATCGAGGCCGTCACCAAACATGACGTCATCGCCTTTCTGACCCATCTGGCCGAACATATCGGCAGCACCGAGGCCCGCTTTGTCCACCAGGGCATGACATCGTCCGACGTGCTGGACACAACCTTTAACGTGCAACTGGTCCGCGCCACCGATCTGTTACTGGCCGGTCTGGACCGGGTTCTGGCCGCCCTGAAAACCCGGGCCTTTGAACATAAGGACACCATTCGGATTGGCCGCAGTCACGGCATCCATGCCGAGCCGACCACAATGGGTCTGACCTTTGCCCGGTTTTATGCCGAAATGGCCCGCAACCGCGCCCGGCTGGTCAGCGCCCGTGCCGAAATCGCCACAGGGGCCATCAGCGGTGCGGTCGGCACTTTCGCCAACATCGACCCATCCGTCGAAGAGCATGTGTGCAAGATGCTGGGCCTGACCCCCGAACCGATCAGCACCCAAGTCATCCCCCGTGACCGTCACGCGATGTTCTTTGCGACCCTTGGCGTCATCGCCAGCAGCATCGAAAACGTCGCCATCGAAATCCGCCACATGCAGCGGACCGAAGTGCTGGAGGCCGAAGAGTTCTTTTCCCCCGGCCAAAAGGGGTCGTCGGCCATGCCGCACAAACGCAATCCGGTTCTGACCGAGAACCTGACCGGTCTTGCCCGCCTTGTGCGGATGTCCGTGGTGCCCGCGATGGAGAACGTGGCGCTGTGGCATGAACGCGACATTTCCCATTCGTCGGTTGAGCGGGCCATCGGGCCGGACACCACCATCACTCTCGACTTTGCCCTGCACCGGCTGGCCGGGGTCATCGAAAAGCTTGTGATCTACCCCGACAACATGCTGGCCAACATGAACAAGTTCCGCGGCCTTGTGATGTCGCAGCGGGTGCTTCTGGCGCTGACTCAGGCCGGCGTCAGCCGCGAGGACAGCTATAAACTGGTCCAGCGCAACGCGATGAAGGTTTGGGAACAGGGGGCCGATTTCAAGACCGAGCTTTTGGCCGACCCGGAGGTGACCGCAGCCCTGTCGCCGGCCGAGATCGAGGAAAAGTTCGATCTGGGATATCATACCAAACACGTCGACACGATCTTTGCCCGAGTCTTTGGCGATTGATATGACCCATGATCCCGGCACCACGGCTGCCGGTTCGGGCTCCACCAACCAGCGTGTCCCCACCCCCCGGTGGGACACGATTTGTTGGCAGCGTCAGCTCTGTCAGACGGACGGGGCGTGCAGCGCCATGGGTTGCGGCATATGCGTGGGATGCGGCATCCGGGGCATCGTCCGGGCGACCGGGATCGACATGACCGCATATTTGTGACCGTCGTCCGCGTTGACATAGGGCTGGCACATCAGTTCGGCATCATACCCAAGTTTGCGCAGCGACCGCAGCAGCCACAGGTTCGACAGCGACATCAGCACCTCGCCCCCCCGCTCTTCTGCGATCTCGACCAGACCATCAACGATCAGATCCAGACAGCGCGTCCGGTCCTCCATTGACGTGACGCTGGGCGAAATGACCAGCCGCGTGCATTCCCAGACTGTGGGCGTGCGGATCTCGCGGCCCAGCAGATCGGGAATGGCGTGCAGTTTGCCCTTGGACGCGTCGCGCAGCATGTAGCTGTGATCGCCCCATGTGGCCGTCGTCGGCAACGCACGCGCGCCCGCGATGACCTCGCCGTCCTTCAGGACCAGCGAATAGAACGCGAGCGGGTTGTCGTACTGGTCCATCTCGACCCGCGAATCATGCGGGATGCCCCAATTCAGGGTATCGACAAAGAACTGCTTTCGCAGCGCCAGATAGTCGAAAAAAGCGGGGCCATGACGATGTTGGGACAGCAGATCGAAGGTGATATTTTCCATGGTAACTCTCCTTAATGGAGAGTCCATTTAGCGCGGCTTTTACAACAATGTTAACTCAGTATCATCAAACCAAGGATTTTATCATGATTGCGCCGCCACTGTGTACAATCATAAGTTGTAGTTGATTAACAAAGGGTTAAATCAGACCGAATTGGCTGGCCATAGTCGCCGCCTGCGCCCCGGTTTTCGCCCCCAATTTGATCTTGGCGTTTTTGAGCCGCTGTTTGACTGCGCCTTCCGACACGCCCAGTTCGTGCGCGATCTGTTTCAGCCGTTTTCCCTGCTTGACCATGAGCAACGCTTCCAGCTCGGCGGTGGTGACGTTGGTGGGCGGGGCCTTTTCGTGGTGCAGATCGTTGATATAGGCCGACAGGGCCTGAATCTCGGTATCCGAGAATTCGCGGTCGTGCCGGGCGAAGGATCCGAACGACCGCTGCCCGTCCGACGAACCGTCGAAACAAGAGATCGCAACCCCGTAACGCAGGCCGTGTCCCTGCGCCTTGACAAAGATCTGCATGGGATCGGGAATGGTGATTTCGCTCCACCGGACGGCCCCGGTGTTCATGTAGACCCAGCGAATGACGGGGTCATGCAACATGAACCGACCCGCCGTATAATAATCGATCCAGCCTTGGGGCAGTTCGTTGACCTCGTCCATGGGGAAGGCAAAGCCGAGACGCAAGGCAATGTAATAGCCCGCGTTCGCCATTCCTTTCACATCATCCGCACGGATGACCCCGGCCATCATTTTTGCCCTGTCTTGCCTGTCATGCTGAAAATTTAGCTACTTGAGTGTTGAGATTTTGTCGAATTGCCCTTCTACTCCCGATGGCAAGGTAGTTTGAGTGGTAAAGGACAAGCAACCTGAAAGCGAGTAACGGAGAGAAAATGGCGGGTATCAGCAAAGTCGAAGGTATTCTGGCGTCGCTGCGACCCAAAAGTCCGTCCGGCTTTGCAATTGGGCTGCACATCCGGTTCACAACTCCAGATTTCCTCTTTCAGACCTACAAGCGTGACTGGCTCACTTACTACTCCCAGCAGGGACTTGTCATGTTCGATCCCATTGTCCGCTGGTGCTTTGGCAATACCGGGTCGATAAGATGGTCAGACTTGGGCGATCTGGATGAAATGGGCGTTCTGGACAAGGCGCGATCCTATGGCATGGCCTACGGCGTCGCCATGGCTGTGGAACGCGATGGCAGCCGCAGTGTGGCCGGATTTTGCCGCCCCGACCACGACTTCAGCGATGCCGACATTGACCTTTTGATGAAGGATCTTGAATCCCTGCATGATCTGACAGCGAAATCTGCGATGCCGTCCGCAGAGGACCGTGAAAACCTCAAGCGGTTGTCGGTTTCCTTTACACACCCGATGGATGATTCGTTGACCTGACGTCATCTTTGCGCGACACTTCTCCCATTCCAGCCCAGGAGGTCGCCGTGTCGTTCAAGACCATTTTTGTGACTGCAATCCTCACTCTTTCCCCCATTGTCGCGCTTGCCCAGTCCTGCCACGAACGGCACGACCAGCAGGCGATGAGCTGTGCCGAAGGCATGGTCTGGGACGAGGCCACATCGACCTGTGTGACGCAAACAACCAGCTGACCTAACCGTTCGTTCACGGTTTGTTGCGCATAGTCCCCGGACAGGTACATCAACGGGGACATCAATGACATCGACCGCATCGCAGCCCCTGTCCGGGACCGCGCTCAGTCGTCGCCGCAAGGCGGCTATGGTGGTGCATCTGCTTTTGTCGGATGGCCGCAAACTGGGCCTGACCTCTCTGCCGGAAGAGGCGCAGTTGATGCTGACCCGCGAATTGGGGTCGCTGCGCACCATCGACAAGGACACGCTGGCCGCCGTCGCCGCCGAATTCGCGGCCGATCTGGACCGGATGGCGTTGGTCGCACCGGGCGGATTGGACGGGGCGCTGGCGTCGCTTGGCGGGCAGATCAGCCCCACCGCTGCCGCCCGCCTGCGCGAAGAATCGGCCAAGGCGCGGGGCGGCGACCCTTGGGTGCAGATCCTGGCGCTGACGCCAGAGGAATTGCTGCCCCTGATGACCCTGGAAAGCACGGAAATCTGCGCGGTCGCTCTGTCCAAGTTGCCCGTCGCCAAGGCGGCTGAACTGTTGGGCCTGTTGCCCGGCGAACGCGCCCGCCGCGTTGCCTATGCCATGTCCCAGACCAGCGCCGTGTCGCCCGATGCGGTCTGCCGGATCGGTCATGCCCTGGCTAACGATTACTGCGTTCGCGCGATTCCGGCCTTTTTGCATCCCGCCGAACAACGGGTTGGTGCGATCCTCAACTCGTCGCCCGCGGCCACCCGCGATACGGTTCTGGCGGGGCTTGGCACCGACGATCCGTCCTTTGCCGAACAGGTGCGCAAGGCGATTTTCACATGGCTCGACATTCCTGTCAGGGTCACTCCGGTCGATGTGCCAAAGGTCCTGCGCGCGGTCGAAAATGCCGCTCTTGTCACCGCACTTGCTGCCGCCATGGCCGATGGCGGAGAGGCGGCAGGCGTGGCCAACTTCTTGCTGTCGAACATGTCCCAGCGGATGGCCGACCAATTGCGCGAGGATGTGGCCGCGCGCGGCAAGGTCAAGAAGGTGGATGGCGAACAGGCCCAGAATGCGGTCGTGTCGTCGGTCCGGGAACGCGCCGACGCGGGTGATATCAAACTGATCGAACTGGAACCCGAAGAGGTCTGAGCATCCCGCGTGACAATCCTGCCCGATCCGCCCTAGGATCACGTCATGCATGACCATTCCTCTTTCGACGGCCACCGCTGGCACGATATGGGCGGGACCGACGCCGGCCCCGTCCCCCAGGACGGCCACGACTTTTCCCTGTGGGAAAAGCGTGTGGATGCGCTGATGGTCCTGTGTTCTGGGGCGGGCCTGTTCACGGTGGACGGCCTGCGCCGCGTACTCGAGGATATGGGCGAACAGGCGTTCGAGACCATGACCTACTACGAACGCTGGATCGCGGCCATCAATCAGAACCTGATCGAGGCCGGCACCTATACCTCTGCCGAACTCGCCGCCCGCATGGCTGAAGTCGCCGCGCGCGGCCCCACCTATGGCGAGGCGCAGCAGCCATGATCGCCCCCGGCACCCCTGTCCGCGTCCAGTCGTGGATGCCCCCGGGCCATATCCGCACCCCGGCCTATCTGCGTGGCAAACGCGGCGTGATCGAACGCCCCTTGGGCGAGTTCCCCAACCCCGAGGCGCTGGCCTATCGCCAGCCCGCTCCGCGCCTGTCCCTGTACCGAGTGCGGTTCACCATGGCCGAGGTCTGGGGCGCGGACGCCCCGCATCCGACCGATACGGTGGACGCCGAAATCTACGCCCATTGGCTCGACACCGAGGAGTGAGCGATGCCCCACGACCATGACCATGACCATGACCATGACCATGACCATGACCATGACCATGACCATGACCATGACCATGACCATGACCATCTTTCGCCCTCTGGCCACCCCTATCGCAAAGATGATGATCACCCGATAACCTACTGGCAAACGATGGAAATCGCCATCCGAGAGCTCCTGGAGGACAAAGGCGTTCTGACCGCCGACCAGATCGCCCGCCAGATCGACGCAATGGACCGGCGCAGCCCGGCCAACGGGGCCGCCGTCGTCGCCCGCGCCTGGACTGATCCTGCTTTCCGCGACCGCCTGCTGGCCAACGGCAGCGCGGCGACCCGTGAAATGGGTTTTGACATCGGACCGCTGCATCTGGTCGCGGTGGAAAACACCCAGACCGTCCACAACGTCGTCGTCTGCACGCTGTGTTCATGCTACCCGCGCAACCTTTTGGGCCTGCCGCCTGACTGGTACAAATCCCGCGCCTATCGAAGCCGGACCGTGCGCGAACCGCGCGCCGTTCTGGCGGAATTCGGGGTCACCCTGCCCGACAGCACCACCGTCCGGGTGCACGACAGCACCGCCGACATGCGCTATATCGTAATCCCCGCCCGGCCCGCAGGCACGGACGGCTGGACGCCAGACCGGCTGGCCGCACTGGTCACCCGCGACAGCATGATCGGCACCGGCCTGGCCTTGTCCGCCTTGTGACCTCTCGGTCGGACAGCTATCTAGACCCCGACCGCGCGCAGGACCCGTCATGGCAAAACCCCCGACAGATCAAGGCACGATTGCCGACTGGCTGACCGACCGCATGTTACGCGGACTGATCGCGTCGGTCATGGCCCTGCCCTATCCGCGCCGGGTTGCCGCGATGGGCGCCATCGTGCGGCGCGGGATCGGCCCGCTGTCCGGCTACCGCCGCCGGGCCGAGGCGAATCTGGCCATGATCCACCCCGACATGCCCGCCCCCGAACGTCGCCGCATCGCCAATGCCGTGCTCGACAACTTTGGCCGCACCCTGATCGAGAATTATTCCTGGCGCGAATTCGGGGCGCATCTGGCCGAAACGCCCATCAACGGCGACGGCTTTGCGGCCGTCGAACAGGCCAAAGCCGAAGGTCGCCCCGTGATCTTTGTCACCGGCCATTTCGGCAATTACGAGGCCCCCCGTCAGGCGCTGACCGCCCGCGGCTACACCATCGGCGGGCTGTACCGGCCCATGCGCAACAGCTTTTTCAACGAACATTATGCCCAGACCATGACCGAAACCTCGGGGCCGGTGTTCGAGCAAGGTCATAAGGGAACTTTCGGCTTTGCCCGGCACCTGAAAAAAGGCGGCATGGGGACGTTGCTGTTTGATGTGCGGGTCATCAAATCGCCACTGATCGACTTTCTGGGAAAGCCCGCGCTGACCGCGACGTCGGCCGCCGACTTTGCGCTGAAATTCGATGCTCTGCTGGTTCCCTATTTCGGCACAAGGCGGTCCGATGGCCTGTCGTTTGACGTGCAGGTCGAGGCCCCGATTCCCCCCACCGATTCCCTGACCATGACAACCCAGATGACCCGCAGGCTAGAGGCGCGGATCAACGCCCATCCGGACCAATGGTTTTGGGTGCACCGTCGCTGGAAGCCGTAAGCCGAGCGGTCTGGCTTATTGCAGGCGGGCCGCGGCCAGAATGGGCCCTGCGCCGGTCTGCTGGACAATCACCACGGCAGGTGCGCCCCCTCTGGCCGGCACGTCGGCGCTAAAGGTCGGCTGGCCGTCCCATTGGCCGACCACGTCCCACGATGTCACGACGTTGGAATAGGTCACCGTCCGCCCGGCATTTTCACCCCGCCCGATCGACACGGTCTGTTCGGGGGTGTAGCGGACCAGTTGCACGACCCAAGGACCGCGTGCGCCCTGACGGGCCGTCCCTTCGATGTGGAACGTCCCCCCGGACCTCGTCAAGACGACCATCACGCCACTGGCCGACGAGGCGTGATCGCGGATTTCGTCCATCACATCCATCGGTTTGGCCCCGATCACATGATCGACCCCACCCACCACAAATTGCGGGGTGTAGACGGTGCGTTCCCCTGCCGCGCGAGCATAGTTGTGCTGGCGCTGGGTGAACTGGGGGCTGGCGAATTCGTCCTTCCAGCCGATGTAGTCCCAGTAATCCACATGCAGGGCCAGCGCGATGATATCGGACCGCTTGGCCATGTCCTGCATCATCTCATCCGCTGGCGGACAGGACGAACAGCCTTGCGATGTAAACAACTCGACCACGACCGGATTTGTCTGGGCCTGCGCGGCCCCCGTCCACGCCATCGGCAGGGCCATCGTCAGGCAAAAGGCGGAGGTCAGGGCGCGCATGTCAAATTCCGTCGTTTTTTCGGTATGTCTTGGGTCTAGTCCGGTGCCGTTGTAATGACCAATCAATGAATTGCGAGACTATGTGACGGTGACTTTTCGGTCGCAGAGGTGCTGAACTGCGCTCTTTTCAAACATTGTATACTGTTGTATGCAAAGCCAACCGCAAACCGCTTGAACCAACGCCCCCTATGGGGCAGAACCATTGCAATCCCCCATCGACCAGTGAACGGAGCACCATATGCCCATTACCGTAGGCTCGGATACCGCCAAGACCCGCAAGACCCTGACCGTGGGGGGCCAATCGGTGTCCTACTACTCGATCCCGGCCGCTCAGGCCGCCGGTCTGGGCGATTTCTCGCGCCTTCCGGCTGCGCTCAAGGTCGTGCTGGAAAACATGCTCCGGTTCGAGGATGGCGGGTTTTCCGTGTCCGTCGATGACATCAAGGCGTTTGCCGAATGGGGCGCCAAAGGTGGTAAGAACCCCCGCGAAATCGCCTATCGCCCGGCCCGCGTGCTGATGCAGGATTTCACCGGGGTTCCCGCCGTGGTGGACCTTGCCGCGATGCGTGATGGCATTGTGGCGCTGGGCGGCGACGCGCAGCAGATCAACCCGCTCAACCCCGTGGACCTCGTCATCGACCACTCGGTCATGATTGACGAATTCGGCAATCCCCGCGCGTTTCAGATGAACGTGGACCGCGAATACGAACGGAACATGGAACGCTATGTGTTCCTCAAATGGGGCCAGAAGGCGTTCAACAACTTCCGCGTGGTGCCGCCCGGCACCGGCATCTGCCATCAGGTGAACCTGGAATATCTGGCGCAAACTGTCTGGACCGACGTGGACCAGACCGGGGCAAAGGTTGCCTATCCCGACACGCTGGTCGGCACCGACAGCCACACCACCATGGTCAACGGTCTGGCCGTGCTGGGTTGGGGCGTGGGCGGGATCGAGGCCGAGGCGGCCATGCTGGGCCAGCCTGTGTCGATGCTGATCCCCGAAGTCGTTGGCTTCAAACTGACCGGCGCGATGGTCGAAGGCACGACCGCGACCGATCTGGTCCTGAAAGTCGTCGAAATGCTGCGCAAACATGGCGTGGTCAACAAGTTCGTGGAATTCTACGGCCCCGGCCTGGACCACCTGCCGCTGGCCGACCGTGCCACCATCGGCAACATGGCCCCCGAATACGGCGCCACCTGCGGCTTTTTCCCGATCGACCAGGAAACCTTGCGCTATCTGGAAATGACCGGCCGCGACAAGGATCGCATCGCGCTGGTCGAAGCCTATGCCAAGGAAAACGGGATGTGGCGCGGGGCGGACTACGACCCGATCTACACCTCGACCTTGGAGTTGGACATGGGGACCATCGTCCCCGCTATTTCCGGACCCAAGCGTCCGCAGGATTATATCGCGCTGAACAAGGCCGCCTCTGAATTCGGCAAATACATTACCGGTCAGCGCCCCGAAAAGGTCAGCGCCGAGGCCAAGGCACGCTGGCTGGCCGAAGGCGGTATGCCCGCCCCCGCCGACATTCCCGGCGACGAAGGGCACCACCTGCGCGGCCGCGTTGCGGGCAACGACTATACCCTGCATGACGGGTCTATCGTTATCGCCTCGATCACGTCCTGCACCAACACATCGAACCCCTATGTCATGATCGGGGCCGGTCTGGTGGCCCGCAAGGCGCGGGAAAAGGGACTGACGCGCAAGCCGTGGGTCAAGACCTCGCTCGCGCCCGGATCTCAGGTCGTGTCCGCCTATCTCGAGGCTGCCAACCTGCAAGAGGATCTGGACGCCATCGGCTTCAACCTCGTGGGCTATGGCTGCACAACTTGCATCGGCAACTCCGGCCCGCTGGAGCCCGCAATCTCCAAGTCGATCAACGAAAATGATTTGATCGGCGTGTCGGTCCTGTCGGGCAACCGCAACTTTGAAGGGCGGATCAGCCCCGATGTGCGGGCCAACTACCTCGCCTCGCCGCCGCTGGTCGTCGCCTATTCGCTGGTGGGCGACATGAACGTCGACATCACTACGGCGTCGCTGGGCAAGGATCAGCAGGGCAACGACGTCTATCTGCGGGACATCTGGCCCACGAACAAGGAAATCGCCGACATGGTGCACGCGACCGTAACGCGCGAGGCGTTCATGTCGCGCTATGCCGACGTGTTCAAAGGCGACGAGAAATGGCAGGCGGTGGAAACCACCGACAGCGAAACCTACGACTGGCCCGCCGCCTCGACCTACGTCCAGAACCCGCCCTATTTCAAAGGGATGGGCAAGGAACCCGGCACGATCAAGAACCTGCATGGGGCCAAGGTGCTGGCGATCCTGGGCGACATGGTCACCACCGACCACATCAGCCCCGCCGGATCGTTCAAGGACACGACCCCTGCGGGCAAATACCTGATCGAACGGCAGGTTCCGGTCCGCGAATTCAACTCCTACGGGTCGCGGCGCGGCAACCACGAAGTCATGATGCGCGGCACCTTCGCCAACATCCGCATCAAGAACGAGATGCTGGCAGGCGTTGAGGGGGGGTATACCCTTGGGCCGGACGGCGCACAGACCTCGATCTTTGACGCGGCGATGGCCTATCAGGCGCAGGGGACGCCACTGGTGATCTTTGCTGGCATCGAATACGGCGCGGGTTCGTCGCGCGACTGGGCGGCCAAGGGCACGGCGCTGCTCGGCGTCAAGGCGGTCATTGCCGAAACGTTCGAACGCATCCACCGGTCGAACCTCGTGGGCATGGGGGTCATTCCGTTTGAATTCACCTCGGGAATGACGCGCAAATCCCTGAATCTCAAGGGTGACGAGACGGTGAGCATTTCCGGCCTCGACACCATCAAGCCGCTGCAAACGGTGATCGCTACAATCACCTACGGCGACGGCACGGTCAAAGAGATCCCGGTCAAATGCCGGATCGATACGGCGGTCGAGATTGAATACATCGAAAACGGTGGCGTGCTGCATTACGTCCTGCGCAACCTTGCAAAGGTCGCCTGAGGCGATCTTTCGGGGCAGCCTGCCCTGTTGGCTGCCTTTGTGCCAAAAATATCCCGGGGGTGAGGCCGCAAGGCCGAGGGGGCAGCGCCCCCTGCCCCGCCACTGTCCAGGCGCCGACATCAGAACCGGCGCAGCAGGTCCGAAATCTCGGCCACCCGGGCGTTCAAAAGCGCCCGGTCGCCCCGTGTCTCGACGTTCAGCCGCAACAGGGCCTCGGTGTTGGATCTGCGCAGGTTCACCCGCCACGCCCCCATCTCAAGGCTCAGACCGTCCAGTCGGTCCACCGTTTCGGCCAGCGGCAGATAGGTCGCCTCGAACGCGGCGACGGCCCCCTCCACATCCGAGAGGGCAAAGTTGATTTCGCCCGACGACGGGAACGCCGCCTGCATATCCGCCACCATGGCCGACAGCGGCACATCCGACCGGCTGACCAGACCGGCCACCAGCAGGAATGGGATCATCCCCGAATCGCAATACATGAAGCGGCGGAAATAGTGGTGCGCCGACATCTCGCCGCCATAGGCCGCATCATGGGCGCGCATCGCCGCCTTGAGGTGGGCATGGCCCGTCCGCGCCGCCACCGGCACCCCGCCTGCCCGGCGCACCACATCAACCGTGTTCCACATCACCCGGGGATCATGGACAATTCTCGCCCCCGGCTCGACCGCCAAGGCGGCCTGTGCCAGTAGGGCCACGACATATTCCCCGTCGATAAACGCCCCGGTTTGGTCAAAGAAAAAGCAGCGGTCAAAGTCCCCGTCCCAGGCGACCCCCATGTCCGTCCCCGCAGCCAGAACGGCCCTTGCCGTTGCGGGGCGGTTCTCGGGTAGCAGCGGATTTGGGATGCCATTGGGAAAGGTGCTGTCGGGATCGTGGTGCAGGCGGATCACGTCAAACGGCAGATTGCCCCGCGCCACAAGGGCGTCCAGCGTCGGCCCCGCCGCCCCGTTTCCGGCATTGGCCACGATTCGCAGCGGCCGCAACCCATCCACAGGCAGGAATGACAGAACCCGGTCTGCATAGGCGACGCGGGGATTGTCCTGCCGCACACTGCCCTGCCCCTTGGCCGGACCAAATCCCGCGAGTGCCAGGTCGCGCATCTCGTTCAGCCCGGTTTCGCCCGAAATCGGACGCGCCCCCTCGCGCACCATCTTGATCCCGTTATGGTCGATGGGATTGTGCGAGGCGGTCACCATCAGACCGCCCCCCGCCGCGAAATGATCGGTGGCGAAATAGACCTCTTCGGTGCCGCAAAGGCCCAAGTCGATCACATCGACGCCTTCGTCGCAAAGTCCCCGGATCACCGCGGTCTGCAATACCGGACTGCTGTCGCGCACATCACGGCCCACGACGACCACGCCGGGTGTCAGCACCTGCGCAAAGGCCCGCCCGATCCGGTAGGCCAGGTCGGGGTCCAGATCGACCCCCAGCCGCCCGCGTACGTCATAGCTCTTAAAGGCCTCGGCCCAACCCATTCAGTCGCCCGTCGCGGCCTTGAGCGCGGGCAGGAACTGCTGGTCATAGGCGCTTCCCACGATCGGCCCGGCATAGCGGAACAACACCGTGCCGGTGCCGTCGATGATGAACGTCTCGGGCGGGGCGGTGACGCCCCAGTCGATCGAGGTTCGCCCGCTGGGGTCAAACGCGGTGGCAAAGAACGGATTGCCTTCGTCGGCAAGGTAGGCCTGCGCCTTGTCCGCCGTGTCGCGGAAATTGATACCTGCCACCCGGTAGCCTTGGGCGGCCAGATCCTTGAGCACCGGATGCTCGGCCCGGCAGGGCGGGCACCAGCTGGCCCAGTAGTTGACGATGGTGATCTCGCCCGCCCGCAGATCGGCGTCGGTCAGAGGAGGCGTTCCGGGCAGCGCATCGGTCGGGACGGCCGGGGCCGTCTGCCCGATCAGGTTGGAGGGAAGCTGGTCCCCCTTGCCCCAGTACATCCCCCCCAGAAACAGCCCTGCAATGGCCGCAAAAAGGATCGGCGGGACAAAGACCAGGGGCGAAATTCTAGCCATTGCGCTTGCCCTCGATCCACTCCAGCGCCGCCTTGACCTTGCGCGCGCGCCAAATGCTGACCACCACGAGGCCAACCAGCAGCACGATAGCCACGCCGTAGGCGCTGAGGACGGGACCAGCGTATTTGCCCAGATCAGGGATCATGTCGTCACCTCGGTCGGGCGGGTACGGGCGATCAGGGCCGACATGCGCCTGACCCGGATTTCCGTCCGGGTGCGCAGCAAAACCAACGCGATGAACAGCAACACGAACCCGGCGATACAGACCAGCAGCGGGATATAGAACACGTTCGCCACATGGTCCGCCTTGTCCATCGACAGCGACGCCCCCTGATGCAGTCCCTGATTCCAGAAATTGACAGCGTAGCGGCTGAGCACCGCAAAGACCGATCCGACGATACACAGGACCGAGGTGAGGTCAGCCGCCGTGTCGGGGTCTTCGATTGCCGCCCACAGCGCGATATACCCCAGATAGAACAGGAACAGGATCAGGAACGAGGTCAGGCGCGGGTCCCACGCCCACCATGTCCCCCACATCGGCTGCCCCCAGACGGCCCCGGTGAAGAGCGCGATCAGCGTCATGACTACGCCCACAGGCGCTGCCGCCTTGGCCGCAAGGGCGCTGACGTGATGCCGCCGGACCAGCCAGATCAGCGAGGCTATCAGCATCATGAACCAGGCATTGATCGCCATCAGGGCCGAGGGGACGTGCAGATAGATGATCTTGACCGTCGATCCCTGCTTGTAATCGTCCGGTGTCAGGAAAAACCCCCAGACCAGCCCGACGATCAGGCAGGCCCCGGCCAGCCCGAACAGCCACGGCACCAACGGAGCCGTCCAGCCCATGAATTTCTTTGGATTTGCATATTCCCAGATCGACATATGGTCTGCTTACCCTTCCCGGCTTGCTGTCTCAAGCCGCCTCACCGCAGATTGACCCGCAGGGCGGCGGCTGCGGCAAATGGCAACAGGGCGAAACCGCCCACAGTGATCCCTGCGAGCATCAGCAGCGGGGTCGTGACCGGCATCCCCTCGGCCCCGCGCCGCACGACCTCGGCCCCGAAAATCAGTGTGGGGACGTAAAGCGGCAGCACCAGTAACGACAACAGCAACCCGCCCCGCCGCAGCCCCACGGTCAGCGCCGCACCAAAGGCCCCGATCATCGACAGCGCGGGCGTGCCGAGCGCAAGTGACGCCAACAACCACGGATAGGCCGGCCCGTCGAGGTTCAGAAGGAACCCCAGCACCGGGGCGGCCAGCGTCAGCGGCAGGCCAGTGGTGATCCAATGCGCCAGCGCCTTGACCAGCGCCACCCCCTCCAGCGGCAGGGGCGAGGTGGCCAGCAGCGCGAGCGACCCATCCTCGAAATCCAGCGCGAATATCCGGTCCAGCGACAGCAGGGCGGCCAGCAGCGCTGCGACCCACAGGATACCCGGCGCGATGCGCGTCAGGACCGCCGCCTCGGGTCCGACGCCAAAGGGGACGAGCACAATCACGATCAGGAAAAACGCAAGGCCCAATCCGAACCCGCCACCCGCCCGCACGGCCAACCGCAAGTCTCGGATCAAAAGGGCGATCACAGGAACGCCTCGTCGCTGCCGCCGGTCGTCTGGGGTCCCGCCTTGAACGGGGTCAGGTCGAGTTCTGGCGCATCAATCCCAAGGTCGATGTGGGTGGCGATGACCGCCAAACCGCCCTGCGCCAGATGCCGGTCGCGCAAGAAATCGGCGAACAGTCGGACCGAAAAGGCATCCAGCGACACGGTCGGTTCATCCAGAAACAGCACCTTGCGCCCGATGACACCCAGCCGGGCCAGCCCCAGCCGCCGCTTTTGCCCGGCGGACAGAGTGCCCGCCATGCGGTCGCGCAAAGTCTCCAGATCAAAGGTGGCGAGGATGTCGTCTGGCATCCGGCTGCCATGAACCTGCGCCCAGAACGTCAGGTTCTCGGTCACGGTCAGGGTCGCTTTGACCCCGTCGGCATGGCTGGCATAGGCGCCCTGATCTTCGGGGAAATCGACTGTGCCTGACAGCGCAGGCTGCAACCCGGCCAAGGTGCGCAGCAACGTTGTCTTGCCCACACCATTCGGACCGCGCAGGATCAGCACCCCGCCCGCAGGCACCGCAAAACTGACCCCGGACAGGACGGGGACGCCGCCACGCGCACAGGCCAGATCGGTGACGGTCAGCATCAGACCGGGATCAGGGCGGCAGCGACCCGGCGGCCTTCGGACAACAGGACGTTGTAGGTGCGGCAGGCGGCAGGGCTCGACATCGGCTCGACACCCAGACCTGCGGCCTCGAGCGTGTCGCGCAGGGCTGCGGGCAGATGGGCAATCTGGGCCCCCGTGCCTACAAAGATCACATCGACGACATTCGCCAACGCCAGCAGGCCGTCACTGTCGCCCAGCCCACCCCACGCCGCCACGCCCGCAGGCGACACCAGGACCGGACCCTGCACCACTTTGCCGCCGATACGAAAGAACCCCGGTCCATAGCCGTCGATCGGCACAGCATCATTGTACGAAATCTCGTTCAAACGCATGATCCGCCTCCCGTTTCTCAGAGCCCAGACAACCGCCGCCAGAGGCTGACCCCGCGCAGCGGGGTCACATCACGCGTCGATATCGGCAAACTGGTTGCCGGTCGGCTTTTTCGTCTTGGACCAGTCGCGTTTGACGCCCAGCATGAGCACGATGTTCTTTGCAATATAGATCGACGAATAAGTGCCGACGATGATGCCCCATGTGATTGCAAAGACAAAGCCCCGGATCACGTCGCCGCCCAGCGCCAGCAGCGCCAGCAAGGCGATCAGCGTCGTCCCAGAGGTCATGATGGTCCGGCTTAGCGTTTCGTTGGCAGACAGGTTCAGCACGTCAATCAGCGGCATCACCTTGTATTTGATCAGGTTTTCCCGCGCCCGGTCGAACACGACCACCGTGTCGTTGATCGAATAGCCGACGATGGTCAGCAAGGCCGCGATGATCGACAAATCAAACTTGATCTGGAACAGGGCAAACAGGCCGATGGTCAGGCCCACGTCATGGGCCAGCGCCACGACCCCGCCCAATGCGAACTGCCATTCGAACCGCAGCCAGATATAGATGACAATGGCGACGATGGACCCGAGGACGGACAGGATCGCCGTGCGGATCAATTCCTTGGACACCTTTGCGCCCACGCTTTCGACCGACGGGAACGTCACGGTCGGATCGACCGACTTGAGCGCCGCCTCGACCGCCGAAATCGTCTCGGGCGTGATGCTTTCCTCGCCGGGTTGCGCCTGAATACGGACGGATGCCACGTGCTGATCGGGGCGGAAGGTCGGATCGAATACCTCGGTGATGGACACATCGCCCAGATTCAACGGCGTCAGCGCCGCCCGATAGGACGCCACGTCCACCACTTGCGTCGACTCGGTCCTGATCGAG
Source organism: Marivivens sp. (assembly GCA_024642115.1). Taxonomy (GTDB): domain Bacteria; phylum Pseudomonadota; class Alphaproteobacteria; order Rhodobacterales; family Rhodobacteraceae; genus JAHEBU01. The sequence continues at coordinate 172,884 of JAHEBU010000008.1, forward strand.
GTCCCACCCCGAAAGTCGATTCCGAAATTCAGCCCCATCGTGAAGAACAGGATGGCCGAGGCGATCAGCAGGACGATGGACCCGCCAAACGTCACGCCCGCGTATTTGAAAAAGTTGATGTTGGTTTTGTCGGGGACAAGACGCATGCGCATGGGATCAGACCTCGATGGTTTTCGGGCGCTTGCGCTCGAACCAGATGACGATGATGAGACGGGTCACATAATAGGCGGTAAAGACCGACGTGATGATCCCCAGACCCAGCGTGATGGCAAAGCCCCGGACCGGACCGGACCCCAGCCAGAACAGGATACCCGCCGTGATCAGCGTGGTGATGTTGCTGTCCAGAATGGCCGACAAGGCGCGTTCATAGCCCAATTCAATCGCCCGGGCCGGCCCCTTGGCCGATCGCAATTCCTCGCGGATACGTTCGTAGATCAGCACGTTAGCGTCCACGGCCATACCCACGGTCAGCACGATGCCCGCGATTCCCGGCAGGGTCAGCGTGCCGCCAATCAGGCTGAGCACGCCGAACATCATGGCGATGTTGACAGCCAGCGCCACGTTGGCGAACCAGCCGAACATGCCATAGGTCAGCGCCATGAACAGGATGACGGCAGCCGACCCCACCAGTGCGGCCTTTTTACCCGAATCGATACTGTCCTGCCCCAGTTCGGGGCCGACGGTGCGCTCTTCGAGAAAGTTCAGTTTCGCAGGCAATGCGCCAGCCCGCAGCAGCACGGCCAGTTTGGTCGATTCCTCGATGGTGAAATTGCCAGTGATGATCCCCGACCCACCCGGAATGGCGCTCTGGATCGTGGGGGCCGAAATGACCTCGTTATCCAGCACAATGGCAAAGGGCGATCCGATGTTGTTGGCGGTGTATTCGCCGAACTTGCGTGCGCCCGTGGGGTTAAAGCGGAAATTGACGGCAGGCCGCCCGTTCTGGTCAAACGACGGCTGGGCATCGACCAGCTCTTCGCCCGTCACGGTCGGGGTGGCCTCGAGGATATAGAACTGCCCCGGCTGATCCAGAGAAGGGACAAGGATATTGCCCGATCCGGGGTTCGCATTGGCATCGGTGGTCCGGTTCACGACTGGCTGAAACGTCAGTTGCGCGGTGGTGCCGATCAGGTCCTTGATCTCTTGCGCGGACCCCACGCCGGGGACCTGCACGAGGATGCGGTTGTCGCCCTGCCGCAAGATGGTCGGTTCGCGGGTGCCGACCTCGTCGATCCGGCGACGGATGATTTCCAGTGCCTGCGCCACGGTGCGGTCATCGGTCGCGGCCTTTTCGGCATCCGACAGGCTGATCGTCAGGACGGGACCGTTGGCGGCGACGACGATATTCGACTGCCCTGCCCCGGTTAGCGACGACACCGGCTGGGCCAAGGCGCGCACGATTTCCAGCGCGCGGGCGGCGCCGGATTCGTTCGACAGGCGCACGACCAGAACGTCGGGGGCCGAATCTTCCCGGGTGACAAAGCCAACGGTGTCCCGCTCGGCCGCCAGCGCATCGCGCACCTCGGGCCACAGGCCGTCCATCGTCGTCTTGTAGACGTCGGCGACCTGCACCTCGGCCAACAGCGACGCCCCGCCGCGCAGGTCGAGGCCCAGATTGACCAGCGAGGACGGCATCCACGACGGCCACATCGCCGCCTTGGCCGCGATTTCGTCACTGGTCTGGCCCTTGTCGATCAGCGCCTGCGCGTCGTTATGCGTCTCGACCCGCGAATAAAAGAAATTCGGCAGGGCAAGGCCGATACCCGCCACACAGATCAGAACGATCAGAATCCGCTGCCAGAAAGGGATTTGCAACATTTGGAGTGGTCCCCTTCGGGGCGATCAGGGCAAGATGGGTCAGGACTTGGCGGGTTCGGTCTTGTTGATGACCGTGGCGATGGTCGACTTGACCACGCGGACGTTGACGCCGGTGGCGATCTCGACCTCGACCTCGGTGTCGTCCTTGACCTTGGTCACCTTGCCGATGATCCCGCCTTGGGTGATGATCTGGTCGCCCCGCCGGAGCGCCGCCACCATCGCCTGATGATCCTTCAGCTTTTTCTGCTGGGGACGGATCAGAAGGAAATACATGATCCCGAAGATCAGGATCAGTGGAACGATGGATTCAAAACCCTGCATGGCAGTCCTTTGTCATTTGCTGCGGGACCTGCCCGCAAAGTCGCGGCACATTATGTCCGGCCCTGCGGAATGGCAACCACGGCTGGTTGAATTCGCTGTTCACAGACCCTTGCCTTTGCGGCATATGGGGGCACGCTTTGCCGACGCCAATCCAAGAGGGCCAAAAATGCACGACATCCGCGCCATCCGCGACAATCCCGCAGCCTTTGACGCGGCCCTGTCGCGCCGGGGGACCACCGGCATGTCGTCCCGGATTCTGGCGCTGGACGAGGCGCGGCGGGGAATGATCCATGCGGCCGAGACGGCACAGGCCGACCAGAACAAGGCAAGCAAAGAGGTTGGCGCTGCCAAAGGGCGCGGCGATGATGCGGAATTCGAGCGGTTGCGCGCCCTTGTGGCCGAAAAGAAGGCCGAGATCGCCCGCCTGACCGACGAGGCCAAGGTCAAGGATCAGGAACTGACCGATCTGCTCCTGACGATCCCGAACCTGCCCTATCCGGACGTGCCTGACGGTGCGGACGAGCACGACAACGTCGAGTTGCGTCGTGTGGGCAGCCCCCGCACCTTTGCCTTTCAACCCGTAGAACATTATCAGATTCCCGCCGTTCAGACCGGAATGGATTTCGAAACGGCGGCAAAGCTGTCGGGCAGCCGCTTTGTCGTCCTCAAGGGTGCTGTCGCCCGCGTTCATCGGGCTCTGGCGCAGTTCATGATCGACACCCATGTCGATGAAAACGACCTGCTTGAGACTATCACCCCCGTCCTTGTCCTGCCCGAAATGATGCTGGGCACCGGACAGTTGCCCAAGTTCGGCGAAGACAGTTACGAGACGACCAACGGCTGGTGGCTGATCCCCACCGCCGAGGTGACCCTGACCAACACCGTCAATAGCGACACCGTGGACGAGGACACCCTGCCCCGCCGGATGGTCGCCCATACCCTGTGTTTTCGGTCCGAGGCCGGATCGGCGGGCCGCGACACCTCTGGCATGTTGCGCCAGCACCAGTTTGAAAAGGTCGAGATGGTCACGATCTGCACGCCGGAAACATCCGAGGCCGAACATGCACGGATGACGGCCTGCGCCGAAATGATCCTGCAAAAGCTGGGCCTGCCGTTCCGCACCATGGTCCTGTGCGCAGGCGACATGGGCGCAGGCGCGCGCCGCACGCACGATCTGGAGGTGTGGTTGCCCGGCCAGAACACCTACCGCGAGATCAGCTCGGTTTCGACCTGCGGCGATTATCAGGCGCGCCGGATGAACGCCCGGTTCAAGCCCAAGGGCGGCGGCAAGCCCGAGTTTGTGCACACGCTGAACGGGTCGGGCCTGGCCGTGGGCCGCACGCTGATTGCCGTGCTGGAAAACGGGCAAGAGGCGGACGGATCGGTCACCCTGCCCGCCGTGCTGCACCCCTATCTGGGTGGCAAGACCCGGATCACGGCGGACGGGGCGCTGGCCTGACCGCCCGCCGGGACCAAAGGCCTCGGGCTTTGCCCCCCGGACTCCCCCACGATATTTGCAAGGCAAACGCAGCCGGTGGGCGGGTCAGCCGCGGCGCGGCCGGGCGAATGATCCCAGGTCATGTGTCGGCCCACCGTCCCGCGCGATCATCCGACCCCGCTGGTCGCCCCACTCCTTGTCGGACAGGGCATATAGCTGGTCATAAACCCCATCGAGTGTCTTGGGCCGATAGCCGCCGTCCTTCCGAAACCGGTCCAGGGCTGCCAACGAAAGGTCGCTGAGGTCCGCAGGACCGGTCCGGTCGGTCTTGAGCGCGTTCAGCACCGCGCCCGACAGACCGACCGGCCCGATCTTGTTCACCAGCGCCTCTTCGGGGTCGAACCGCCAGGCAAGCCGGTCGAATTCTTCCCAGTTCAGCCGCAGCCCCGCCTGTTCCGCCCCCATCGCGACCCAGTTGAACGCGATCGACGAAAGCCCAACCCGCGCCCCACCCCCGCCCACCGATCCGTGGTCGCCGGGGAACCATTGTTGCAGGTAGATCGGGCTGGTCTGCGCCTCGTAGGCTTCGTTCAACTCGTCCAGATTGCTCCACGGATGGGCGGGAAAGGTGGCGCGGCGTTCGTCGATGGACATGGCGTGCCGGGCCGCCAGCACCATCGACGACAGTTTTGTGTCGTGGAACCGGTATTGCTGGTTGAACGCATCCGACATCGGCACAAAGGACGGCAGGCCGAGCGCGTTCACCGTATCCCAGACCCCCAGATAAGAGATCGTCAGCTTGATCGCCTCGTCCCCCCGCTTGCGTCGCCAGGTGTATTCGCCCGCGCTGGTGGCCGTCTCGGGGGCGAAATCGGCCCGAAATTCATAGCTGGTGGGGTGTTCGGGGTGCGTCTCGGGCGTGTGGGCGATGTAGCGGGCCATCGCCTCGGGGATGCGGGCCAGATGGCGGCGGGGCGGGATGCCGCAAGACCGGATCAGCCCGGCCAGCGACCGCGCCGCAAAGGCCCCCCGTGAAAAGCCAAAGATATACAGCTCGTCGCCCGGTTCGTAGGCAAAGACCAGATTGCGGTAGGTGTCCTCGATGATATCCGTAAGACCCCAACCGAACGCCCCGCCGAGCAGTCGGTCGAGCCTGCGCGCCAGTGCGTTGTTCCCCGTGCCCGATCCGACCCCCGGCGAATAGATCACTGTCTGCTGGTTGTCGTCGGCATCAGTGCCAAAGATGCAGCGTGACAGGCGGATCACATTGGTCGGTTCCAGCGCATAGGGCTGGTTCCAGGTGCCGTCGATCAGAATGGCAATACGTTTCAAAGGGCTGGTTCCTGTGGATGAATAGGGGCATGGTCCGCGCACCCTGCCCGCGGGTCAAGTGGGCAAAACCTGACCGGGCGCTAGGTCTGGCTCAACCGAAACGGAGTCCGTCATGATACCGCCCCTGCGCGCCCTGCTTGTCCTGGTGTTTACAGCGACCTTTGGCCTGTCGCCGCTGTTCACTGCCCCGTTTGCCGGATTTCGCCCCGACCAGTTGCCGATCCCGCAGGTCGATCCGCCGATCCAGCCCGCCGGATACGCCTTTGCAATCTGGGGGCTGATCTATGCGTGGCTGATCTTGTCGGCCCTGTTCGGCATTTGGAAACGCGGCAGCGATGCAGGATGGGACCGGGCGCGGGGGCCGCTGATCGTCAGTCTTGCCTGCGGGACACCTTGGCTGGCTGTGGCAAATACAAGCGCGATCTGGGCCACGGTTCTGATCTGGGCGATGGGAGTATCTGCGGTAGCCGCGCTGATCCTGTCGCCCCGGCAGGATCGGTGGTGGTTTCAGGCTCCGGTGGGCATTTACGCAGGCTGGCTGACGGCGGCGTCGTTCGTGGCGCTGGGCAGCACGATGGCCGGATACGGCGTGCTGACAGGCAGCGTGGGCTGGGCGTGGATCGGGATCATCGGCGCGCTGATCGTGGCCCTGGTCGTTCTGTGGCGCAGGCCCAAAGCACCCGAATACGGGCTGACCGTGATCTGGGCGCTGGTCGGCATCATCATGGCCAACCAGACAACGACCCTGTCGGTCAGCCTGCTGGCCGCCGCCGGGATTGTCGTCGTGCTGGCCCGGATCGCCCGCCCCCGCTTAGCGGTCTGAGGGCGGACCTTTTTTCAGGTGCTTGCTCAGCTTGCTGGGCTGCGCCTTGGTCCGGCCTTTGAAGGGGTTCTTTTCGGACTGGTCGCGCAGGGTCATCCGGATCGGTGTGCCGGGCATGTCGAAATCGGCGCGCAATCCGTTTACCAGATAGCGGGAATAGCTTTCGGGAACCAATTCGGGGTGCGAGGTCATCACGACAAAGCCCGGCGGGCGGGTTTTCACCTGAGTCACATAGCGCATCTTGATCCGGCGGCCGCCGGGCGCGGGCGGCGGGTGCTGTTCAAGCATCCCCAGCAGCCAGCGGTTGAGTTTCGAGGTGGACACCCGCCGATTCCAGACGGCATAGGCCTTCATGATCGCCTCTTGCAGACGGTCGAGTCCCTTGCCCGTCTTGGCCGACACGGTGACCAGAGGCGCGCCGCGCAACTGCGGCAAAAGACGTTCGAACTGTTCGCGCAGGTCCTTGAGCTTGTCCTGCTTTTCGTCCTCGAGGTCCCATTTGTTCACGGCCACGACAACGGCGCGGCCTTCGCGTTCGGCTAGATCGGCAAGGCGCAAGTCCTGCTGTTCAAACGGAATTTCCACGTCAAGCAGGACGATGACCACCTCGGCGAACTTGATCGCGCGGATGCCGTCGCCCACGGACATCTTTTCCAGCTTGTCCTGCACCTTGGCCTTTTTGCGCATCCCCGCCGTGTCGAAAATACGCATGGGCACACCGCCCCACTCGGTTTGCACCGAAATGGCATCGCGGGTTATCCCCGCCTCGGGGCCGGTCAGAAGGCGCTCTTCGCCTAAGATCTTGTTGATAAGCGTCGATTTTCCCGCGTTGGGCCGGCCCATGACGGCGATTTGCAGGGGCTTGGCAAAGGTCGGAACGGGGACGGCATCCTCGTCCTCGTCGCCGACATCCACATCGACTTCGGGATCGGTCTCGGCCGCTTCGGCGCGGGCTTTTTCATCAAACGCGTCGGCCAGCGGTTGCAACACGTCGTAGAGATCATCCATGCCTTCGCCGTGTTCGGCAGACAGGCGGATCGGTTCGCCCAAGCCCAGCGAATAAGCCTCGAGAAAGCCGGATTCGCCTGCCCGCCCTTCGGCCTTGTTGGCGGCAAGGATGACATGGGCGTTCTTTTTGCGCAGGATCTCGGCAAAGATCTGGTCGGTGGGGGTCACACCCTGACGCGCGTCGATCACAAACAGGCACACATCGGCCATTTCGACCGCGCGTTCGGTCAGACGGCGCATCCGGCCCTGAAGGCTGTCATCGGTCGCATCCTCGAGCCCGGCCGAGTCGATCACGGTAAAGCGCAGGTCGGCCAGCCGCCCCGCCCCTTCGCGCAGGTCGCGGGTCACACCGGGCTGGTCATCGACCAACGCCAGTTTCTTGCCGACAAGGCGGTTGAAGAGCGTCGATTTGCCCACATTGGGGCGGCCGACGATGGCAAGGGTAAAGGTCATGATGTGCGGGTCCTGCGGTCAGAACCGGGGCGATACACCATTCGGCCCTTAACGGAAAGCCACCAGTTGGCCGCGGGTCGTCACGACATACAGCGTGCCACCCGCCACGACCGGGTTCGTGGTTGCCCCACCGGGGATGGCGACCTGCGCGACCAGCGCGCCAGAGATGGGATCAAACTGGCGCAACAGCCCGTCGGCCGAGGCAAGGATCAACCGCCCCCCCGCCAGAATCGGGCCATAATGGGCGACGATGGTCTTTTGCCGGCGCGCCCGGGTTTGGGTGAACTTTGGCAGGTCGACATGCCAGACAGGCTCGCCTGTGGCGGCGTCCAGCCGGACAAGCTGGCTCAGGTCATTGACAAAAAACAGCGATCCGCCCGCAGACCAGAGCGGCCCGGCCGCCCCTTCGCGGGCGGTCCACAATTGATCACCGTTCGCTGGATCAAGCGCCACGACCCGGCCACCGACATTGCCCACATAGACCCGCCCGTTATCGACGACCGGATCGGCGGCGATATCGGGGATCGTGCCCAGGGCCGATCCCAGTCGGGTGCCAGCGATCACACTGCTCCACCGGGTTGTGCCGCCTTGGGCAAAGGTGCCCAGAATCTGGCCCGATCCGAACGGGATGATGGCCACGTCGCCGGACAGGGCGATACCCGCCCCACCGCCATAGGTCGGGGCACCGGGGACCGACCCTTGGGTCCAGCGGATGCGGCCATTCCCGGTCTCGATCGCCCAGGCCTGACCGTCGCGGGCGGTGACATAGACCAAATCTCCCTGCACGGTCGGGGCAGAACCGCCCGGCGCATTCAGGTCCTGAGTCCACAGGACACCGCCCGATGACGCATCCAGCGCCGTCAATTCGCCATAGCCCGAGGTGACGAACACGCGCCCGCCCCCAACGGCCAATCCGCCGCCCGAGGCCGATCCGGTGTCGCCCGCCGGGGCAAGGTCGCGGGTCCAGACCTGCCCGCCATTGGTCGCCGTGGCAGTGACCCGGGCGCGGGCGTCGATGGTATAGATCACGCCGCCTGCCACCACCGGATCGCCGGTGATGCGGAACCGGCGGCTGTCGCCTTCGCCGATATTGACCGCGAAAAGCTGTGTAAGGTTCGCGCCCAGCGCCGGTTGCGGGATCCGGTGCGCGGGGCTGCCGTTACGCATCGTCCAGTCGGCATTGACGACCGGGGCGGGCAGGCTGATCGGACGGGCCTGGTTGACCGAAGCCATCTGTTCGCCCGGCAGGCCGTCGCGAATGTTGAGCCGCTCTCCTGGCAGGATGACATCCTGGGGGCCGCAGCCCGACAAGAGAGCAAGCAGGAAAGAGGTGCCGATCAGGGTCCTGATAGTCAAGGTGTCTGCCCTTCTGCTCTGCCGGGTCCGGCTTATTGCGCGACCGGGGCGATGTCGGTCGGAAGATCGCCGCCCAGCGCCACAATCAGCCCTTGCGCCCGGTCACGCAAGCCCCGCGTGACGGTCGCGTCTTCAAGGATCGACGTCAGGCCCGCAATTGCGGCCGACGTATCGCCCGCATCCACGTCTGCCAGCGCGATCTGTTCCAGCGCCAACAGGCGGAACGGACGGCCCGGCACGGCCAGCGGGGCCAGGGCCGCCTTGCGCTCGTCGGGGGTGGCGGAACTGCCGCTCAGCATCACGGATTTGAGCACGGCAAGATCGACATAGAGCGGGGTAACCCCCGGAATGGACGCAACCGTATTCAAGGTCGCCGCCGCGCCGGCATCATCGCCCGCGTCATGCAGACTGGCCGAGCGCAGAAAGGCAGTGACCACGGCCGCTGGCGTATCAGCGGGCAAGGCGGCCAGCGCGGCCTCGCGCGCGGTGGGGTCGTTCTGCGCCATCGCGGCAATGATGGCATCGCCCCGGTCCTTGGCGGCGCCTTCGGTCCGGGATTTCTGAAACTCGGTCCAGGCGGCGGCTCCGACCATTGCCAGAATGGCCACAACGGCGATCCAGCCATAGCGGCGGATATAGCCGAACAACTGGTCGCGGCGGACCTCTTCGGTCACCTCGTCGATGAAACTTTCGTTGTTGCTCACGGCTGCTCCCCCGGCTCTCTGGCCCTTCCTACCGGATCAGGCGCAGGATTGCCAAGGGTGCGCAGGCACCCTTTATGCCGGAACCCGCTGAAGCCGGGGCAGGATCACCATCGACAGGGCCAATGCCGCCACCGCGCAGAGCGCAATCGCGCCCACCATCGGCGTGGCCGTTCCGTCAAAGAACAGGCCCGTGACCGCGATCATCACGCCCCCGGCCAGCATCTGCAACGTCCCCCCCAGAGACGAGGCAAGGCCCGCGATGTCGCCGTGGTCGTCCAGCGCCATCACCATCGTCGTGGGGATGACAAGGCCCAGACCCGCGTTGCCCAGAAACAGGAACCCAATCACGACCGGCAGGCTTGCCCCGCCCGCCAGACAGATCAGGAACAACGTGCACGCCGCCGCCGCAAATCCCATCACGGCCAACCGCATCACCCGGACCATCCCGAACCGCTCGCCCAAGGGGGCCGCCAGTTGGGACGAGGCGAAAAAGCCCAGCGCATTGACCGCAAACGCAAGGCTGAAGCCGGTGGGGCTCAGCCCGAACTGGCCGGTATAGACAAAGGATGCACTGGCGATGAACACGAAAAAGCTGGCCATGCCAAAGCCGCCGATGAACGTCAGCCCCATGAAGATCGGGTCGCGCATCAGCACGCCCGCCCCGCGCCACAGGTTGGGCAGGTTGACCTTGACCCGTTGGGCCGGGGCAAGCGTTTCGGGCAACAGGGCGCTGGTCACGAACAGGCTCATGACCGCGGCAAGGCACAGGACCCAGAACAACAGCCGCCAACTGCCCAATGCAATCAGCCCCGACCCCGCCAGCGGGGCCAGAAACGGCGACACCGAAATCACCAACATGACCAGCGCCATCAGTCGCGTCGCGGCCGTGCCGGTGTGCATGTCGCGGATGACTGCACGGGGGACAACCATGACCACCGCCGCGCCCAACCCCTGGACGAACCGGGCCACGACCAGCGCACCGATGCTTGGTGCCAACGCACAACCAATTGATCCTAGAATGAAAATCCCCAGCCCCAGATACAGCGGCGTCTTGCGCCCGACCTGATCAGACCACGGGCCATAGAACAGTTGGCTGACGCCAAAGGCGATGAAATAAAAGGTCAGCGTCAACTGCGCATTGGCCACGTCGGTGCCCAGATCGGCCGTCAGCGCAGGCAGCGCGGGCAGATACATGTCGATGGCAAAGGGGCCGACAGCGGACAAAAGCCCCAGAACAAGGGCCGAACGGAACAGCGGAGTCATGACAATATCCTTGGGGAAACGGGCCAGTGCGGCGTTGGCGAAAAGCTAGCGCAGCACCCCGGTTTTGACAACGGCTCAGGCGGCCTCGTCCTCTTCGCTCAGTTGCCGGTTCCATAGCTGCGCATACCGCCCCTCGGCGGCCAGCAAGGCGTCATGGTTGCCTTCCTCGACAATCACGCCATCCTCCAGCACGACAATGCGGTCGGCATCGGCGATGGTGGACAGTCGGTGGGCGATGGTGATGACCGTGCGACCCCGACCCATCGCCTTGAGTTCGGCCTGAATCTCCATCTCGGTTTCGGTATCCAGCGCACTTGTCGCCTCGTCCAGCAGCAGGATCGGGGGATTTTTGAGCAGGGTTCGGGCGATGCCCACCCGCTGCTTTTCACCCCCCGACAGCTTCAGACCACGCTCGCCCACGGATGTCTTGTAACCCTCGGGCAGCGACAGGATGAAGTCGTGGATCTTGGCGGCCTTGGCTGCGGCGATGATCTCGGCCTCCGAGGCCGTGGGGCGACCATAGGCGATGTTGTAGTGGATGGTATCGTTGAACAGGACAGTATCCTGCGGGACAACGCCAATTTCAGCGTGAAGGCTGGCTTGGGTCACATCACGCAGGTCCTGCCCGTCGATGCGGATCGCGCCGTCGACAACGTCATAGAACCGGAACAACAGCCTGCCGATGGTCGATTTACCCGATCCGGACGACCCAACGATGGCCACCGTCTGACCGAGGGCCACGCGCAGGCTGACCCCTTTCAGGATCGGCCGGGCCGCGTCATAGCCAAAATAGACCTTGTCAAACACGACCTCGCCACCTTGCACTTTTAGAACATCTGCATCGGGTTTGTCTTGAACTTCGGCGGGTTGCTCTAACAAATCGAACATATCGCCCATGTCGATCAGGGCCTGCCGGATTTCGCGGTAAACCGTCCCAAGAAAGTTCAGGGGCATCGTGATCTGGATCATGTAGGCGTTGACCATGACGAAATCACCGACCGTCAGGCTGCCCGCCTGGACGCCCAAGGCGGCCATGACCATGACGATCATCAGGCCGATGGTGATGATCAGCAATTGACCGAAGTTGAGAAAGGCCAGCGAATTGTTGGTCTTGACGGCCGCATCGGCATAGGCGGCCATCGAGGTGTCATAGCGGTCGGCCTCCCACCGTTCGGCAGCGAAATACTTGACCGTTTCAAAGTTCAGGAGGCTGTCGATCGCCTTTTGATTGGCGTCGGTGTCCTGCTTGTTCATCTCCTTGCGGATGCGCACCCGCATTTCGGTGACTGCAAAGGTAAACCAGACATAGATGGCAATCGTGATGAGGACGACGACCATGTACCAGGGGTCGAACTTGTACAGCAGGACCGCCAGCACCATCAAAAGCTGGATCACCAGAGGGCCCATGCTGAACAACAGGAATCGCAGCAGGAATTCGACGCCCTTGACCCCCCGCTCGATCACACGGCTCAGGCCCCCGGTCTTGCGCGCGATGTGATAGCGCATGGACAGGCGATGAATGTGGGTAAAGGTTTCGATGGCCAACTGCCGCAGGGCCTGCTGGCCCACCGGGGCAAAGATGACATCGCGCAACTGCTGGAACCCGCCCGAGATCAGACGCGACAGCCCGTAGGCGATTGTCAGGCCCACAGCCCCCAGTGCCAGAAAGGTCGACGCACTGTCAGGCTTGGGCGCCAGCACATCGACCGCCTGCTGGTAAAAGATCGGCGTGGCCACGGCGATCACGTTGGCCAGCATGAGAACCGACAGGGACAGAACCACCCGCACGCGGACACCAAGCTGCCCCTTGGGCCACAGGTACGGGGCCACGCGAACGATGACGTTCCAGCCTTCGATCTTCTTGTTGCTCAGGTTGGCTTCGGTCTTGGAAAGGCGGCGCATGGGCTCTCCTGCGAGATGGCCCCTCTAACTAAGTCTGCGTCGTGGGAATGGCCAGCCCTGCCGCTGCCCCGCGACGTCACTGTGGAAGAACGAACACCTGACCGGGATAGATCAGGTCGGGGTTGCGGATGCGGTCGCGGTTGGCCTCGAACACCCGGACATAGAGCGTGCCCTCTCCATAGCGGTCCCGCGCGATGGCCCAAAGCGTGTTGCCCGGCTGCACGGTTTTGACGGCCACGGCGAAACCCGGTTTGGTCTGGTCTGCGATGGCAGCGGCGACGGCCTGAGGTTCTTCGCGTTGGAACGGGGTCTCGATCCGGCTGGTCACGGTGCCTGCCGCGTTCACCTCGTCCACCCGCAGCGTATAAACGCCGGTGTCGATCTGCGGCAGGTCGATCTGCCAGTCGCCACCGGGCAGGATCGGCGCTGTGGTCAGGGGGGCGTTGTCCAGATAGATGCGCACCTCGCCGCCCGCCGTGGCCCGCCCGGCCAGAGCCACTTCGCCCGCCGGATCATAGGTGATCGTGTCGAGGGCGACGTTGGACATCACCTCGGGCGGGGTATCGGCGGCAATGGCGGGCTGCACAACCCGCACGCCATCGGCATCCGACACCAACACGGCCGATTGTGCAGGGGCCCGTGGGGCGGATTGCGGCTCTGCGGCGGTTTCGGCTGGCTGGGGCGTCCCGGCGGCCACAGGTTCGGTCGCCGGGACGGATGAATCGGCGGTGGCTGTCTCGACGGTTACGGGCTCTGCGGTTGCAGGGTCGGCAGACGGCGTGCCCATCGCCACAGAGGGTTCCGTCGCAAGCGGTTCGGCGGCAGACGCTTCAGACGCTTCAGACGCAGGCTGTTCCGCGACAGACGCGTTGGCCAAGGGACCATCGGTTCCGTCTGATGCCCCGGCCTGCTCGGGCTGGGCTGGTTCAGATGTCGCCTCTGCCATGACCGTCGGGGTCGGCGCGACCATGATCGTTTGATCCGACGCAACCGCCGACCCGTCTGGATCGGACACCAGCGTCAGACTGCGCGGATCGGCCGAAGGTGGGATGGTGACAAATGCGATAAAGGCACCAGAACTGTCGGTCATCATCCGGCTGACGGCGACGCCGTCCAGAACGATGTCCATCGTCGTAAGGGGGGCTGCGTGGCCCGCCACCACCGCCGTCCCGTCCGGTTCGATCCGCACTGTGTCAAAAATCGGGATGACCGAGGTTGTCTCTGGTACAGGAGCCTCAACGGGGAGGGCGGTTTGCGCAACCGGGGCCGAAGCATCGGCCTCGGCGGAGGGGGGCTGTCCAACCGCCGACGCGACTGGGACCGGGTCCGCCGGGGCGAAAGGTGTCGCGGGCCGCAGCCCGAAATAGGCGATCACGGCGGCAATCGCCACCGCGCCCAGCCCCAGGCCAATCCTGCCCGCGTTCGATGACACGTCTTGCGCCACGCCCTGCCCTTTCCGATCCCCAACCCTCCAGACCCCGAAATCCTAGCTGAACGGTTGAGCGACCATAGCAACCGGGCTATGTCCGGTCAAAGCCCCTGCCGGTTTCCATCAAAGGATATGACATGCCCGCAACGCCTAGGTCCGTCTGTGTTTTTTGCGGCTCTCGCCCGGGTGCCGATCCAGCCTTTGGACAGGCGGCAACGGACTGCGGGGCGATGCTGGCGGCCAACGGCTGGCGGCTGGTCTACGGGGCGGGCGACGTGGGGCTGATGGGGATGGTGGCGCGGGCAACCCAAGCGGCCGGCGGCAAGACATTCGGCGTGATCCCCACCCATCTGATGCGGTGGGAAGTGGGCAAGCGCGACCTGGACAGCTTTGTCATCACCGAAACGATGCATGAGCGCAAAAAGGTCATGTTCATGAATGCCGACGCCATCGTGGTCCTGCCCGGCGGCGGCGGCAGTCTGGACGAATTCTTTGAAGTGTTGACCTGGGCGCAACTGGGCCTGCACAGCAAACCGATCGTGCTCGTCGATGTGAATGGCTACTGGGGGCCGCTGACAGCGCTGCTGGATCATATCGTGGGACAGGGGTTTGCCGACCCCTCGCTGCTGGACTTCATCACCACGGTCGCGGACGTGGCGCAGTTGGAAACGTCCCTCCGATCCGCCCTTGGCAGCCATTAGGAGGGCGTTTCGTGGGGAAATGGCTCGTCTTTGCGCTCATGGCCCCCCTGTCCGCCGCAGCCCAATCAACCGGGACGGCATGGGATTGGCAATTGTCGGAACCTGCCGATCTGTCCCGGTCTGTGGACGTGCTGGATCTTGATCCCGGTCTTGTGATGCCAGGCCAGTCTACGGCGCTGCACCGGCGCGGGGTCAGGACGCTGATCTGCTATGTCAGCGTCGGCACCGCAGAAGACTACCGCGACGATATCGCGGCCTTTCCGGCCGAGGTTCTGGGCCGCCGCTATGACGACTGGCCCGCCGAACGGTTCGTGGACATCCGACGCCTCGATATCCTGTTGCCGATCATGCAGGCCCGGTTCGACATCTGCCGGACCCTTGGGTTCGACGCGATTGAACCCGACAACATGGACGTGGCCGACAATGACAGCGGGTTCGACATCGCCCCGGCAGATACCCTGCGGTATCTGCGCGCGCTGTCGGACATGGCTCACGACATGGGCCTTGGGATCGGGCAAAAGAACCTGGGTGGGATGGCAGCCCAACTGGAACCAATGTTCGACTTCGCAATCACCGAAGATTGCCTGGCCGATGGATGGTGCGACCAGATGGCGCCCTATCTGGCGGCGGGCAAGGCGATACTGGCGGCCGAATATGACGTTGATCCTGCGGATCGGCTGGCAAAATGCGAACAGGCCAAAACGATTGGCCTGTCGCTGATCTTCAAGACGCCTGACCTCGATTCCACCGGATCCGGCTGTCCCTGATGCGAAACGGGCCGGACCGCCGGGAAAGGGCGGTCCGGAAATGGCGAGCGCCTCAGGCGGCAAAGATATCCTCGGTAAAGACGAAATTGGCGACAGCGCTCAGGTTCGCGTTCAGAACCGTGATGGTATCCCGGTCGCCTTCCAATTGGATGAAGAGGTTGCCGTTTCTTTCTTCGACAAGCCGGATCTGGGCGCCCGCCTCGAACACGATGGTATCTTCAGAGACATCAAAATCGGTGATGACATCGCGGTCGCGATCCCCGTCGCGGGCCTCGGCACCAAAGACAAAGGTATCCGCCCCTGCCCGGCCGGTCAGCCTGTCGTCATCGCCACCGCCACGGATCAGGTCATCGCCGGTCGTTCCGATCAGACGGTCGTTGCCCGCAGTCCCCTGCACCAGATTCAGCTTGGGCGCGGTCGGGGTCGTGGGCGCAAAGCCAAAGTCTGCCCAACTCAGGTCATGGTCGACAAAGGCATTGATCTGGACGTTCGTCACATCCCCAAGGGACTTTCCCGCAGCGGCCAGCGCATCAACATCCAGAAGAAACTGCTGAGAAACGGAGCCATAAGGACCCGACGTTCCATCGTAGAGGGCCAGAACACCCGCCAGCGATGATCCGTCGGTGAACCGGACGGTCGTGGTCACCTCACCGTCGTCCTGAGTGCCAAAAATCGTTGGGATGCCATTGACCTGTTTGAGGCCGTTGAACAGGACAAAGCCGTTGGGGGCGGTGACGACCTCGGTCGTATCATCACCACGGATCAGATCGGCGTCGGACAGGGTCGCCGTGCTGATACCGAAATTCAGGACATTGACGCCGAATCCGGCGACTTGCCCGGATTGGGCGAAGTATTGAGCTGTGAATTGCTGAGACATGGGTTCTCCTGAGATTTGCTAAGTGCACGCCACATGGCGCACCTGCTTGATCGGCGGCGACCGGCATTCGTTCAATTCAAGCATTTTCAACTCTGGAAAAGCCGCGTGAAATATTACGCAACTCTCCGTAAAATATTATTTTTATTACAAAAAAGCCCGAACCACCTGCGTGGTCCGGGCCTTGTGGTCTGCGATGCGCCGGATCTATGGCGCGGTCGCCATCACATCCGGCTGGCGACGTTTTCCCAGTTCACCAGATTGTCGAGGAAGTTGGTGAGGTACGCAGGCCGCTTGTTGCGGAAGTCGATATAGTAGGAATGTTCCCACACATCGCAGCCCAGCAGGGCAGTCTGGCCAAAGCACAGCGGGTTCACGCCGTTTTCGGTCTTGGTGATCTTGAGGCTGCCGTCCTTGTCCTTGACCAGCCAGGCCCAGCCCGATCCGAACTGACCGGCACCAGCGGCGGCGAACTCTTCCTTGAACTTGGCAACCGACCCAAAGCTTTCGGCCAGCGCCAGCTCAAGCTCGCCCGGCATCTTGTTGTCGCCCGGTCCCATCATTTCCCAGAACTGGTTGTGGTTCCACAGTTGGGACAGGTTGTTGAACAGGCCGCTTTGCGCCACGGCACCGGCTTTGTAGGTGCTGGTGATGGCATCCTCGAGCGACATGCCCTCGTATTCCGAGGCGATCAACAGCTTGTTGCCGTTGTCCACATAGGCCTTGTGGTGGATGTCATGGTGATACTCCAGCGTCTCCTTGGACATGCCCTTGGAGGCGAGCGCGTCGTGGGCATACGGCAGGTCGGGAAGGTCGAAAGCCATGGGAAAATCCCCCTTGTCATGGTGTTTCATCGCTGCGGCCTAACAAAGCGCGCAGGCGGGCAGCGTCAAGATGTTATTACAGAACCATAGGGCGACGGAAAGGTTCCGCCGACCCCTGCCCCGGTGGACTTTCATCGGTTTGTGCGTATGCTGCGCCCAAAGAACCGAAGAATTCGGCCAGCCTTGACGCCGCCTTAACCGGCCCGGTCCAAGGTCGCAGGCGCGAGGCAGCAGGAGCAGGCGGCGACATGGCCCCCAAACGCAAGTTCACGATCCTGTCCATGATGAAGGACGAGGGGCACAGCCTTGTCGAGTGGGTAGCCTATCACCACCATTTGGGCTTTGATAACATCTGCGTCTATACCAACAACTGTTCGGACGGCACCGACGACATGCTGATCCGACTAGAAGAGTTGGGGTATGTTCACCACTTTCGCAACGACGTTCCCCCCGGCAAGAAACCGCAGCCCAACGCACTGGAACTGGCCACGGCCAACCCCGCCGTGATGGACAGCGAATGGGTCCTGACGATGGACGCCGACGAATTCCTGTCCATCAAGTGCGGCGAGGGGAAAATCACCGACCTGATTTCCCGGATGGACCCAGAGGCCTGTGCCATGGCGATCACCTGGCGGTTCTTTGGATCGTCGGACGTGACCGACTGGAACCCGGGCCTGGTGATCGAAAGCTATACGCGCGCCGCCCCCGACAAGTTCAAGAAAGGCTGGGGGGTCAAGACCCTGTTCCGGCCCTACGAGCATGCTAAACTCGGCATCCACCGCCCGCACATCAAGAACGCCAAACAGAAACCCGAACGGGCCAAGGCGCTGTTTGACCAGATCTGGCTCAACGGATCGGGCGTGCGGATGCCCGACGAATTTTCCCTGTCGGGATGGCGGTCGACCAAGCCCACGCTGGGCTATGCGCTGGCCGAACTGAACCACTATGCCGTCAAATCCTACGAGGCTTACTTGCTGCGGCGGGTCCGGGGCAACGTGAACAACAAAGAGGACAAGTATAACGCCGCCTACTTCGCCCTGTTTGATCGTAACGAGATCGAGGCGACGACCGCCCTGCAACATGCCCCCGCCACCAAGGCCAAAATGGCAGAGATTCTGGCCGACCCCCGCATGGCCGACCTTCAGGCCAAGGCGATGGAATTTCACGCCGCCCGCGTGGCCAAACTCCGCTCGACCGGGGAATACGAAACCTGGGTCGCCGAGTTGAAAGAGGCGTCCAAGGTCCCGCTGGACAAGCTGGACGAGGTTCTGTTCATCCAGCACCTGCCCAAGCAATGGCAGGAAAAGGTCAAGGAATTGCAGGCCAAGGGCGTCCCGGACAAGGTCATCGCCAAAATGATCGCCGACACCCAGACCGCCAAAAAGGGCGAAACCCGCAGCGCGCTGATGGCCGCCGCAGGCGAAGGTCCGGCAGACATGGGCGGCGGCGACAAACGGCGCGAACGCGACGCGATCAGCGCCGTGGCCTTGTCCCTGTCATCGGACGCCGAGGCTATTCTCGAGGCCGCCAGGGACGCGCCCGCCGCCAAGGCACCCAAGCCCGACAAACCCGAGGCCCCCGACCGTGCCGCCCACCGCGCCGCCCGCAAGGCCGCCCGCGCCGCCGGCATCCCCACCAAGAAATACGCCCAAGGCGAAGAACCACCCGAGGTTCAGGCCAAACTCGAACAGATCGCGCAGGCCGACCACATCCCGCAGATCAAGGACGCGCTGGAACAACTGGCCGCCATCGACGATGCCCCCATCGCCCGCGAGGTTCTGCAACGGATCGAGGCGGTCAAGGAAACGGTGGGTGAGGCCGACAACCCCTTCCTGAACACGCCAGAGGCGCGTTCGCTGGGCGTGCCGCACCTCAAACCCCATATCGCGGCGCTTGTGGCCGATGCCAAAGCCGCCAAGGGTGCCAAGGCTGCCAAGGAGAAGGCGCCCAAACCGTCCCGATCCCCGCGCAAGGCAAAATCCTCCCCGGCCTCAGACGCCGCCACAGGGACCAAATGACATGACCAAAACCCCCGACACGCGGATCACGCTCGTCTCGACGATGAAGAACGAGGGGCCGTATCTGCTGGAATGGCTGGCCTATCACAAATCCATTGGGGTCACGGATTTCTGCATCTTTTCAAATGATTGCACGGACGGGACCAACCTGATCCTGAACCGGCTCGACCAGATGGGGGTGATCCGGCATTTCGACAACCCGCAAGGGCCGCGCATGGACCCGCAGCGGTCGGCCTACAGCCGGGCCAACCGCGATGCACAGGTTGCGGCCTCGGACTGGGTGCTGATCGTGGACGCCGATGAATACCTCAACGTGCATGTGGGCGACCGGACCATTCCCGCCCTGATCCGGGCCTGCGGCGATCCCGATGCGATTTCGATCAACTGGCGGCTGATGGGGTCCTGCGGTCACAAACATTTCTCGGCCGACCCGATCACGGCGCGGTTCACCCGTGGATCGTCGTTCGACAACCCCGAAAACGGGCTGGTCTGGGGGTTCAAGACGCTGTTCCGGCCCGCGAAGTTCGACTATTTCGGCGTGCACCGCCCCAAGTTCAACAAAAAGCGCGAATTGACCCCCGACATGGTCACCTGGACCAACGGATCGGGCCAGCCGATGGGGCCCAAGGTGCTGAAAACCGGCTGGCGGTCGGGCCATGGCAACATCGGCTATGCCTTTGCCCAGGTAAACCACTACGCCATCAAAAGCCGCGAGGATTTTCTGCTCAAACGCCTGCGCGGCACGGCCAATTCCAAGAACAAGGGCCGGATCGACATGGAATATTGGGACAAATACGACATCAACACCATCGAGGATACGACCATCGCCACGGGCGGCATCGCCCCGCAAATCGCCGACTGGATGCGCGACGCCGATCTTGCGGCACTGCTGCGCGCCTGCCTGCATGCCTCGCGCCTCGCGCTGGACTACCAGTTGCAAGAGGACGTGTTCCGCACCTTTGTCGATACCGGCGAATTCCCCCGCGATCTGGCCGACGATGCCGCATCCGAGGCCGAGGAGGAGGACGCATGACCGCCCGTTTCATCTGCATCGGCACCCACCACAAGACCGGCACGATCTGGATGCGCAAGGTGTTCCGGTTGATAAAAGACGACCAGAACATCCCTTTCATGCAGGTTTACCGGGCCAAAAAGCTGGCCGAGGCGGCAGCGACCGGCCCGCAGATCATCGTCAACTGGTCGTCCACATTTCCCAAGGAATTGATGGATTTGCCCCACGCCCGATTCCTGCACATCATCCGCGACCCGCGCGACGTGCTGCTGTCAGGCATGCGCTATCACCTGATCGCTCCCTTGGGGAACGAGAAATTCCTGCGACAAACCAAGGACGAATGGGGCGGAAAGAATTATCAGGATCACCTGAACGCCCTGCCCGACGACCACACCCGCCTGCTGTTCGAGATGGAGCACAAGCACCACGACACCGTGCAGGAAATGCTCGGCTGGCCCTATGGCCATCCGCGCGCCGTGGACGTCAAGTACGAGGAACTGATCGAGGACACCGATTGCGCGATCTTCCGCGGCATTCTCGATGGCTTTGCCATCGAAGGGCTGGATATCGACCGCGCCGTGCGCAGCTATTGGGAGCAGAGCCTGTTCGGCGGCCTCAAGAAAGAGGATGATCGCACCGACCGCGTGGCGCTGCATGTGTCGTCCGGGGCCAAGGCGCAGTGGGCGTCGAAATTGCCCCGCGAAGTGGCCGAGATTTATGCACAAAAGTATGGCAATGCGTTGAAAGCGCTGGGCTATGCACAGGACGATTCGTGGGTCGCCCAGTGCAAACCAGCCAAGGATCTGGCCGCCTAGAAATGCCTGACCGGCCCGGCCTCTGCCGAGGCCGACAGCAGGTTCAGCGTGTAATCTGCCACCGACCGGAAACAGATGACCCGGTAGCTGCCCGGTGCGACGCACCAGATCGCGGCGGCCACCTGCCCCAACCGGGTGCGGCGGAAATCGCCGGGGCCGAACTGGGCGGGATGCACGTCTGCGGGTGTCAACTTGGCCAGCACCTCGGCGGCAAACGGCCCTTCGACCGCGATCAGCGCCCGGGCATCGGACACGTTGACCGCGAGGTGATGTTCGGCCCCCATCGCGGCGGCAAACTGCGCCACGGCAGCGGCCGCGTCGGCATGGGGCAGCAGCAGCAGAACCTCGTCCGGGGACATCCAGACGATACCTTTTCCGTCTGCCTCGGTGATCTTGTTGCGATCCGGAATAGCCAGCTCTGACAACGCCTTGCACGCCGCTTTGAAGGCTTTTGAGGACATATCCCCGCGCAGGGTCACCATTCCCTGGGACCCCAGGTCGCGGACGTTCACAACCTCAGACATCCTGCTTCTCCCCGGCCTTGTCATAGAACACCTGATCGACGATGCGCGCCTTGATATAGGTGCCATCGCCCTTGGTCATCTCGATCACTTCGCCCATCCGGTCGGGGCCGTGCAGGACCAGACCCATCGCGATGCCCTTGCCCAAGGTGGGCGAGAAATAAGTCGAGGTGACGCGCCCTTGGGTGTTGCGCTGACCATTGGGGTTCATGCCCTCGGCCACTGCATAGGCGCCATCGGGGATGACGGACCCGTCCAACGTTTCCAACCCCACCAGTTTCCAGCGGTTCGGGTCGGCCATGTGGCTGCGTTCCTGCGCCCGTTTGCCCAGATAGTCGTCCTTTTTTTTCGAAATCGCCCAGCCAAGGTTCAGGTCCTGCGGGATCACCGTGCCATCGGTTTCGTCGCCGATCATGATGAACCCCTTTTCAGCCCGCAGAACATGGAGACATTCGGTGCCATAGGGCATCATCCCGAATTCGGCTCCAGCGGACAAAAGCGCGTCCCAGAACGCCCGGCCCTGGCTCGCGGGCACGGCGATTTCATACGATAACTCGCCCGAGAACGAGATGCGGAAGACCCGTGCGTCGAACCCGCCGATTGTCCCATCGGCCCATTGCATGAACGGCAGCGCCTCTTTCGAAACATCCATTCCGCCCATCTTTTCAAGCACTTGTCGCGCTTTCGGTCCGACTACGGCAATCTGGGCGAACTGTTCGGTCAGGTTGGCCGTGTAGACCTTCCAGTCCCACCATTCGCATTGCAGCCAATCCTCCATCCACGCATGGATGCGGTCGGCCCCGCCGGTGGTGGTGTGGCAAAGCCAGGTGTCATCGTCGATCCGGGCGACGACGCCGTCGTCCATCAGGAACCCGTTTTCGCTGCACATCAGCCCATAGCGGCATTTGCCCACAGCCAGATTGGACATCATGTTGGTGTAGAGCATGTCGAGGAACCGGCCCGCATCCGGACCTTTGACCAAGATCTTGCCCAAGGTCGAGGCGTCCAGCAGGCCAACGTTGGTGCGCGTGTTCGTGACCTCGCGCTTGACCGCATCGTGCACTGATTCCCCTTTGTGAACAAAGGCATAGGGGCGGCGCCACTGACCGACAGGTTCGAAATCGGCCCGATTGGATTCGTGCCAGCCCGAAATCGGCGTCTTGCGGATCGGCTGGAACAGATCGTCCCGCGCCACGCCAGCGATGGCCCCCATTGAAATGGGCGTATAGGGCGGGCGGAAGGTGGTCGTGCCAACCGACGGGATGGGGATGTTCAGCGCGCCCGACAGGGTAGCCAGACCGTTGATGTTACTCAACTTTCCCTGATCTGTCGCCATCCCCAGGGTGGTATAGCGCTTGGCGTGTTCGACGCTTTCAAACCCTTCCTGTGCAGCGAGCTGGACGTCGCTGACCTTGACGTCGTTCTGGAAATCCAGCCACGACTTGGACCGCAGGTCATAGCCCGCGCCCTGCGGCATCATCCAGACCGGGGTCAGCGGCAGTTCTGGCACGTCCGAACCGTCGGGGATCGCTTCGGGTTTGGCGGTAAAGCCTGCGGCATGGGCGGCGGCGCGCCCCGCAGACCAGCCGTCGGCGATGGCCTCGGCGGTGTAGAGGTGGCCGTTGGCGGTGCCTGCGGCGATCACCATCGCCTCGCCGTCGGCCCCGGTGGGCGGGCGGTCGTTGTTGGGGCGGAACATCGCTTGCGCCTCGTCCCAGGTCAGTTTGCCGCCGCAATGGGACCAGAGGTGCACGACCGGCGACCAACCGCCGGACATGGCGACGCAATCGCAGGAAATCTCTTCCAGAACAGCGCCTTGACCCGCTTGAAGGCAGACCGACACGCCGGTCACGCGCTTGCCGCCTTTGACCGATGCGATGGCCTTGCCGTTCTCGACCCGGATGCCCTTGGCCCGGGCCTGATCGGCCAGTTCGCCGCCGCCCTTGGCCCGCGCATCGAGGATCACGGGCACCTGAAGTCCCGCGTCGTGCAGGGCCAAGGCGGTGCGATAGGCGTCGTCGTTATTGGTGGCGATGACCGTGCGGTCGCCGATTCCGACCCCGAAATTCACCGCGTAATCCCGCACGGCAGACGCGAGAAGAACGCCAGGCAAGTCATTGCCCGCAAACGACAAAGGCCGCTCGATCGCGCCCGTGGCCGTGACGATCTGGCGGGCGCGGATGCGCCACAGCCGGTGGCGGGGGCCGCTGGCCTTTGGGGCGTGGTCGCGCAGCCGTTCATAGGCCAGCACATAGCCGTGGTCATAGACGCCCGCGCCCATGGTGCGGGTCCGGATGTCGACGTTTTCCATGGCCGCGAGCCCTGCGAGCGTCGTTGTCACCCAATCCGCCGCAGTTTGCCCGTCAATCGTTGGCTGATCGACAACGGCCCGTCCGCCCCACGCCGCCGTCTGTTCGATCAGCAATACCCGGGCGCCAGTCCGACCCGCCTCGGCCGCTGCGGCCAGTCCCGCGATTCCACCACCGATTACAAGGACATCGACGGTGCAGTTGAAGTGTTCGTAGGTGTCTGCGTCGCGGTCCTTGGGCGCCTTGCCCAGACCGGCTGACTGCCGGATGAAGGGTTCATAGACGTGTTTCCACAAGGGGCGCGGATGGATGAACATCTTGTAGTAGAAGCCCGCCGGCAGGAACCGCGCGAGATGCGTGTTGATCGACCCCACGTCGAATTCGAGGCTGGGCCAGTGGTTCTGTGAGGTGGCGCTGAGCCCGTCGAAAAGCTCGGTCGTGGTGATCCGCTGATTGGGCTCAAACGTTCCATTCGAGCCAAGATTAACCAGCCCGTTTGGTTCCTCCGCACCAGCGGCGACGACGCCGCGCGGGCGGTGATATTTGAAGCTGCGCCCGACCAGCAACTGGTCATTGGCCAGCAGTGCCGAGGCGAGCGTGTCGCCCGCGTAGCCCTGCAACGTCTTGCCATTGAACGAGAATTTGATGGGTTTGGCCGTGTCGATCAGGCGACCAGCGGTAGACAAACGGGTGCTCATGCGAAGTCCCTCCAGGACCAGCCGGGGCGTTTGGCTGTGATCGCGTCCTTGATGGATTGCGGCGGTTCGGCCGATTGCGCGGGGTAGGTTCCGAACACTTCCAGTGTCGCGGTGCAGCGGGCGGCCAGAAACCATTTGCCGCAGCCATAGGCATGCCGCCAGCGTTCGAAATGCAAGCCTTTGGGGTTTTCGCGCATGAACAGATACCCTTCGAAATCGTCGATGTCCGATCCGGGACCGAACCGTTTCAGATGCGCCTCGCCCCCTGGAGCGAGTTCCGTTTCGTCGGCGTGCACGCCGCAGTAAGGACATTCAAGAATGAGCATGAAGCACCTGATTTTGCAGGGAAAACGGGAGGCACCGGCTGTACACGGGCCGTACACCGGCCGTACATACACGATTGGCGCACATGAGATCAGAAAGCTGACCTGCGCGCGCAATGGCGCACAGACGAACGGCGGGCGCATCGCTGCGTCCGCCGTTGTAGGGTCGGTGAGTGGTCGGATCAGTTGGCGGAAGGTGCCGGAGCAGATTGGGCCGGAGCGTCGGTTGCGGGTGCAGCGCCATCCGGGGCCACGACCATGCTGTCAGTCGTGCCGTTGACATCGTCCATGCCCGGCCCCCGGTTAGAAAATGTAAACAGCACGACGATGCAAGCGACGACGAGTGCTGCGATGATGTAGAGCCCCGACCGGGATGGCGGCGCGGAGCGGGACAGGTTTTGATGATCGGCCATGAGGGTTCCTCTGATTGCGATGTCGCTATCAGACCACATGCACCGGCCCGCGCCAGCGACAGCGGTGAAACCCGATGAAATGGGCAAGGCGCAGCCTGAACCGAGGGACGGGCTGCGCCAGTTGTCGCCGCAAATGGGCGGTCGGCGTCAGTTTGCCGAAGGAGCGGTCGTTGTTGAGTCCGGCGCCGGAGCAGGAGCAGCGGGTTCGGCCGGTGCAGGAGCAGGGTCGGCAGCGGGTGCACTGTTGTCGATTGTGATGTTCGTTTCGGCCGGTGCGGTCGTGGATGCTGTCGGGGCGGGAGTGCCAGAGCCGAACAGCCAGAACAGGACGACGACGGCGACGACAAGCGCCCCCACGATGAAAATGATCGGTCCGTTGCCCGAACGGGACGAATTGGCGTTGGGATCAGACATGACTTGGTCTCCGGTGTTGAGGATATCACCCCCTCAAGCCCCGGCCCCCCGGTAATGTTCCCGCATGTCGTACGATATAGTTTCAATGGGCCACCCCGGCGGCCACGGATTCGTCGATGAACTTGCCCTCGCGGAACCGCCACATGCTGAATTCGGCAGCCAGTGGACCCGGTTCGCCCTTGGCCATCAGGTCGGCCATCGCCCAGCCGGACCCCGGGATCGCCTTGAACCCGCCGGTGCCCCAGCCGCAGTTGACGAAACAATTGCCCAGCGGCGTTTTCGAGATGATGGGCGACCGGTCCCCGGTCATGTCCACGATCCCCCCCCATTGCCGCAGCATTTTCAGCCGCGAAATCATCGGAAAGGTTTCGACCAGCGCCCGCACCGTCTCTTCGATATGGTGGAACGACCCGCGCTGGGTGTAGTTGTTGAACCCGTCGGTGCCGCCGCCGATGACCATTTCGCCCTTGTCGGACTGCGACATATACCCGTGCACCGTGTTGGCCATAACGACCACGTCCATGCAGGGTTTGATCGGCTCGGATACCAGAGCCTGAAGGCAGAGCGATTCAACCGGAAGCCGGAACCCCGCCATGTCGGCCAGAACGCCCGTGTGCCCGGCCACGACGATCCCCAGCTTGTCGCAGTCAATCGACCCTTGGGTGGTGTCCACCCCCACGACCTTGCCGTTTGCCTGCCGCACGCCGGTCACTTCGCATTGCTGGATGATGTCCATCCCCATGTCCGAACAGGCCCGCGCATAGCCCCAGGCCACCGCATCGTGCCGCGCCGTGCCGCCCCGCGATTGCCAGAGCGCCCCCAGAACCGGGTAGCGCGGCCCGTCGATGTTGATGATCGGGCAGAGTTCCTTGACCTTGTGCGGCCCGATGAATTCTGTCGTCACCCCTTGCAGCGAATTGGCGTGCGCCGTGCGCTGGTATCCGCGGATCTCGTGCTGCGTCTGCGCCAGCATCATCACCCCGCGGGGCGAGAACATGACGTTGTAGTTGAGGTCCTGAGACAGCGTTTCATACAAGGAACGCGCCTTTTCGTAGATGGCCGCCGACGGGTCTTGCAGGTAGTTCGACCGGATGATCGTCGTGTTCCGCCCGGTGTTCCCGCCCCCCAGCCACCCTTTTTCAAGAATCGCCACGTTTCGGATGCCGTGGTTTTTCCCAAGGTAATAGGCGGTGGCCAGCCCGTGCCCGCCTGCCCCCACGATGATCGCGTCGTATTTCTTTTTCGGGGTGGCCTTGGCCCACGCCCGGTCCCAGCCTGTGTGCTGGCGCATCGCTTCGCGGGCGATGGCAAAGACGGAATAACGTTTCATCTGGCCCGAATCCCCTGCGGCGGTGGTCTGGTGGTTCCTTCGCTGTTTAGTGGACCCGAAGCCGGGGGCCAAGGCGGCTGAGTGCGACACGACGGCATGTGGATGCGACATGCGTCACTGGCGCGCGGCCCAAGCCCTTTTCGCGGGCGGGCAAACCGCTTAGGTAGGCCCCGAGGGAGACTGCCTGATGGTATTCTGGATCATTGCGTTGGGGTTGGCTGTCGTCACGGCAGCCCTGCTGGCGGTGCCACTGTGGCGCGGGGGCCGGATGGCGGCGGCGTCGGGCACCGATATCGACGTCTACCGCGACCAGTTGGCCGAGGTGGACCGGGATCTGGCCCGTGGCGTGCTGGACGAGGCCGAGGCAGAGCGGGTCCGTGTCGAGGTGTCCCGCCGTCTGCTGGCCGCCGACAAGGCCGGCCCGGAAGTCGAGCGCGAGGCCCCTGCCCGGCTGAGCCACGTCTTTGCCGGTGCTGTTGTGGCGTTGATCGTGGGGGGTGCCATGGTTGCCTATTGGCAGGTCGGCGCCCCCGGCTATGCCGACATGCCGATGACCGCCCGGATCGCCCAGGGCGACGCCATGCGCGAGGCCCGCCCGACGCAGGCGCAGGCTGTCGCCGCTGCTCCGCAGGTCCCGGCGCCCACCGACGTTCCCGCCGATTATCAGGCGATGGTCGACCAGTTGCGCACTGTCGTCCCGACCCGCCCCGACGATCCGCAGGGTTGGCTCCTGCTGGCCCGCAACGAGGCCAATCTGGGCAACTACGCCGCCGCCAGCGCCGCGCAGGATCATCTGGTGTCTCTGCGCGGTGAAGCCGTGACCACGGACGAGCTGGTGTTTCAGGCCGATCTGATGGTGGCCGCCGCCGCCGGGATCGTCACCCCCGAGGCCGAAAAGGTCGTTCGCCAGATTTTGGGCCGCGATCAGGCCAATCTGGCAGGTCGCTATTACCTGGGCCTGATGTATGCCCAGACCGACCGCCCCGATATCGCGTTCCGCCTGTGGAAAGACGTGGCCGAAAGCCCCCTGACCGATGACGCCCACGTGCAGTTTGCCAAAGGACAGATAGAGACGGCTGCCCAGTTGGCGGGTGTCGATTATACCCTGCCTCAACTGCCCGGCCCCAATGCGGCCGACGTGGCCAATGCCGCCCAGATGTCCGACGCCGACCGCCAGCAGATGATCCGCACCATGGTCGCGGGGCTGGCCGACCGGCTGGCCAACAGCGGCGGGACGGCGCAGGAATGGGCGCGGTTGATCGGCGCCTATGGCGTTCTGGGCGAGGCTGACAAGGCCGCTACCGTCTGGGCCGAGGCGCAGCAGACCTTTGCCGACACGCCCGCCGATCTGGAGGTCATCCGCGCCGCTGCCCAACAGGCAGGCGTCGCCCAATGATCCTTGAGACTCCGGAAGAGTTCGCCGCCGTCCTGCCTGCGGGCCGGGCGATTGCCGGTCTTGATCTGGGGACGGTGACGCTGGGCGTGGCCGTGTCGGACATATTCCGGTCGATCGCCACCCCGCTTGAAACTATCAAGCGGACCAAGTTCACCGCAGATGCCGCAGCCCTGCTGGCGCTTGCCGCCCGGCGCGACATTGCGGGGCTTGTGTTGGGCCTGCCGCGCAACATGGACGGGTCCGAAGGCCCGCGCTGCCAGTCCACCCGCGCCTTTGCCCGCAATCTGGAACGCCTGACCCCCCTGCCCATCACGTATTGGGACGAACGGTTGAGCACGGTTGCGGCAGAAAGGGCACTGATCGAGGCGGATACGTCCCGAAAACGTCGCGCAGAGGTGATTGATCACGTCGCCGCAGGGTATATCCTGCAAGGGATGCTGGATCGGCTGGCACATCTGAGGGCGCATTCGTGACCAAACTGGACCCTAGCGACGCAATCTGGCAACGGTCCGAGATTGAAAGCCCCTGCGTTAAGCTGTGCGTGGTCCATCCCGAAACGCGCCTGTGCATCGGCTGCAAACGCTCGATCGACGAGATCAGCCAGTGGAGCCGGATGACGCCTGAGGCGAGGTCCGAGGTGATGGCCGCCCTGCCCGCCCGCAAACCCGCCCCCGAAGGCCGCCGCGGCGGTCGATCTGCGCGCGTCGGGTCGGTCTAGGCCCGATTTTTTCCTCAAAAAATCGTCCCGAAATCTGAACCAGATTTCGGCTAGCTGTCCGACAGCCACCGCGCTGCATCGGCCAGAACCGGGCGGAAATAGGCGATCATGCGTCCCTCTGGCGGGGCTGTTGCGCCGTCGTCCCAAGGGGCCACGCCGTGGATGGCCAGCCGGTGGACGATGACCGCCTGCCCGGGGTCCGACCGCACCTCGACCCGCGCGCAGGTTTCAAAGACCTGTTTGCGTGCGGCTTGGTACGCTTCGGTCACGTCCTCGTCGCCCCAGAGTTCAGGGGCGAGTGAGGCAAAGCGGGCTGCGAAGGCCGTGCGGATCACCTTGTGGCTGCCCTTCCAGACCACCAGTGGGCTGGCGTCCGACGTGTTGAGGGGCAGCCCCAGAATCCAGGCATGCGGTTCGCGCAGGAACCGCCGTTTGTCGGGTCCCAGCGCCAACAGCCCGTCCAGATGGGCCGCGTCGCGGTCACGGCGGAACCGGTGGGCGGCTTCGGATTCGTCCGGGTCACGCTGGGGGTAGCCGGGATAGACGACCGAGAGCTGCGCCGGGTGCAGCGGGACGCTGGTGTCGATCAGGTCGCCCCACGGCCCGTCAAGCGGCACGCCCGCGACCGAACCGTCGGCTGCGTTGGGCAGCGCGTCGACCCCCACGAACCACGTCCCCCCGTGTCGCAGCCAGCGGGTCTGTTGGGCAGGCTCTGCCGTGATCTGGCAGCCAAGCACATGCGCCGCAGTTGCCCACCGCGCCACACGGTCATCGGGCGGCAGAACGGTCCAGCCGTCGCGCCAGAGATCCATCAGTACCCTGACGCCTTGCGCAGCATGTTCAGCGCAACGAGGAACAGGAAGGCCCCGAAAACCCGCTTGAGCCGTTTAGCATCCGTCTTGTGCGCCAAGGCCGCCCCGTAAGGCGCCGTGATCAGCGTCATGCAGATGACCAGCCCGAAGGCCACAAGGTTGACCGCACCGATGCTGTAGGGCGGATGCACCTCCATCCCGACCATCAGAAATCCTGCCACCGATGGCACGGCGATCAGCACGCCAAACCCCGCCGCCGTGGCCACCGCCCGGTGGATCGGCACGTTGAACAGCGTCATTGTCGGCACCCCGAACGACCCCCCGCCGATCCCCATCAGCACCGACAGGAACCCGATGATCGGCGACAGGACATAGCGCAGCGGCCCTTGCGGCATCTGCGCCCCCAGCCGCCATGTGTCCCGCCCCAGCAGCATGTAAAGCGACACGATCGTCGCCAGCACCCCAAAGATCGCCTGCAACGCCGTGGATTTCAGATAGGACGCCACCGTCACCCCGATGATGGCCCCCACCACGATCCCCGGCGCCCAGTCCCGCAGGATCTGCCAATCGACCGCCCCCTTTTTGTTATGCGACAGGACCGACCGGACCGAGGTCACGATGATCGTGGCCAGCGACGTGCCCAGGCACATCTGCATCAGTTGCGGGCTGTCGTATCCCAGCACGGAAAAGGCATAATAAAACGCAGGCACCAGAATTATTCCGCCGCCTACGCCCAGAAGGCCGGCCAGCACCCCGGCAAACGCCCCGATGGCAAGCAGCATTGCGCCCATGATCAGCAAAAGGGTCAGGTGGTCCATTGGGCGCTCCGGTCGTTGCCGCGCTTTGATGACGCCAAGCCGGGGCGACTGCAAGGGTCAGGCGGCCAGTACCGTCACCTCACTCAGCGCCCGTTCGACCAGCGGGATGCCTGCCCCTTCGGCCGAAGCACCCTCGGACAGGACCCGCCGCCAGTTCCGCGCCCCCGGTTGGCCGTGGAACAGCCCCAACATGTGCCGCGTGACCTGATGCAGGCGGCCCCCCGCGCCCAGGTGCGCGTCGATGTAGGGCAGCATGTCGTGGACCGCCTGAACGGCGGTCGTCCGGTGACTATCACCAAAGAGGATGCGGTCGGCGTCCAACAGGACGTCCGCGGGCGTCTGATACGCCGCCCGCCCGATCATCACACCGTCCAGTCCCCGCGCCAGATGATCCTGCGCCTGATCCAGACTGGTGATCCCGCCGTTGATCGAAAGGTGCAGGTGGGGAAACTGCGCCTTCATCGCGTGGACCAGATCGTAGTCCAGCGGGGGGATATCCCGGTTCTCCTTGGGGGACAGCCCCTGAAGCCAGGCCTTGCGGGCGTGGATGGTGAACCGGCTCACCCCTGCCGCGCTGACCTTTTCGAGGAAGTCGGGCAGGACCTGTGCCGGGTCCTGATCTTCGACTCCGATCCGGCATTTCACAGTGATTTCGACCGGGCTGGCGGCGATCATGGCGGCCGCGCAGTCGGCGACCAGATCGGGCCGCTCCATCAGCACCGCGCCAAAGAAACCCGATTGCACACGGTCGGACGGACAGCCACAGTTCAGGTTGACCTCGTCATAGCCCAGATCCGCGGCGATCCGCGTGGCCTGCGCCAATTGCGCCGGGTCAGAGCCGCCCAGTTGAAGGGCCAAGGGATGTTCCGCCTTATCAAATCCCAACAGGCGGTCCCGGTCGCCGTAAATGACCGCAGGCGCCGTGACCATTTCGGTATAGAGCAAAGCATTCCGCGTGAGCAGCCGATGAAGGTAACGACAGTGGCGGTCGGTCCAATCCATCATCGGCGCGACGGATAATCTTGCTGCCGCGCTGGCTGCGGTGTTGGGCATTCTGGGCTCTCCTATGGTCCGCGATCCGGTTTTTGCGGCCATGGTGCACGCATACTTCACACGGATTGGGGTGGTCTAGCCCCCCGAGCGCGACGACAGGCAAAGGGCTATGATTGGGTGTCGTGATTGTGGCCGCGCCCTTGATCGCAGGAACCCAACAATGGCGATCTTTCAGAACCATATTCCAACAGATGCCCAATCCCATGTGCGCGCTGCGTGCGAACACTCTGCAAAAGCGTTCATGCGATGACAGTTTTGGTTCTTCGCCCAAAGAGACCAAGTTCAAGCCGTTTCTTCATATTCGCCTGAGCCAAGGACACGAACGCGCATGCAGTGGCGTTCCGTCATCGTGTCGCGACACGGATTTCTTGGTCTGCCTCATACCGTCAACAATCAGTGTCGCGCTGAGCCCCAGCGTGCTCGTTGACGACCACAATGCCGAGACGGCAGCGCGCGGCAGATTGGAACACGACTTTGCGATTTCGCGGGTCAGGCCAGCGCTGGTCGGGTCAACCACATCTGATGTTGCGTTGGTTGAGGCGGACAACGCGGGGGCCGGCATTGTGAAATGTCACGGCGCAGACGGACTTATCCCTGATCCATATCAAGGCGAGCGACACGTGGGCCGGTATTGTGCAGAAGTCCTTGTCTGATCGGCGCCGCAGCGTGGTCCTGTCGAGACACTGTTCTGGGAAGGAGCCCCTTTGACCGCGGCCAAGAACAAACAGACCGAAGGCAACGAAAGCCCTTTGCCGCGACAAACCTCGGCCATGACGCCGCTGGTTCCGGCGCTGCGTCCGGTTTCACCTGCGCAGGTTCCGAAGCGACGTCTCTGGCTTTGGGGGGCTGTCGGACTGCTTGGCCTGACACTGGCCGCTCTTGCCGTGTCCCAGTTCTGGACGGCTGGACCCACACCGGTCGCAGTCGAAACGGCGGCTCTGGCCCCGGCAACTCGAGTTCTGGCGGTCAATGGCCGGATCGCCGCTGTCCGGTCGGTCGATGTCAGATCAGTGGTGACCGGGACGCTGGTGGCGCTTCCGGTGGCCGCAGGCGACCGGGTGGTTGAAGGTCAGGTTCTGGCACAGATTGAGCCGGCGGCACAGAATGCGGTCGTTCGGCAGGCGCTGGCGGGGCTGGACGCGGCACTTGTCAGCCAACAGCAGGCGTCAGAAACCTATGACCGCGCGGTGTCGCTGGGTGCCAATGTGCCAAAATCCGTGCTGGAGGCCGACGCCCACGCCCTTCAGTCGGCGACGCAGGAGGTCGCACGCCTGACGGCCGTGCTGGATCAGGCGCAGATCGTGCTGGAAACCTTTACAGTCCGCGCCCCGATCGCCGGGACCGTTCTGGTGCGGGACGCCGAGGCGGGGCAGATCGTCGGCCCCTCGACACGGCTTCTGGCCTTGGCTGATCTAAGTGAGCTTGTGGTTGAGGCGGATGTGGACGAGGCTTATGCGACGCAGATCGCGACGGATCAGCAGGCCGTCCTGCAACTGGCCGGACAAACCGGGACGCAGGATGGTCATGTCAGCTTTGTCTCCAACAGCGTCAATGCGGCAACCGGCGGCCTTGCCATCAAAATCAGCTTTGACGCGCAGGTTTCCGCACCAGTCGGCCTGACCGTCGCCACGAACATCATCGTGGACCGGCGCGACGCCGCGCTGACAGTCCCGCGCAGTGCCTTGCTCAATGGCAGGGCCGTGTTCGTGGTCGAGGATGGCGTGGCCAAACTGCGGCCCGTTACAGTGGTGGACTGGCCTGCCGCACGGTTGATCGTGACCTCGGGCCTGACCGAAGGGGAAACTGTGATTGCGGATGCGACCGGCATCGCGGACGGTCAGACTGTCGGCGTGGATCAGCCCTGATGCTGTATGCGCTCAAGATCGCGACCCGCTACCTGACGGCGAACAAGGCACAAACAGCCCTTCTGGTCGCCGGCGTTGCCGTGGGCGTGTTCATCTTCATCTTTATGTCGGCACTGATCGGGGGGTTGGCGGAATTCATCCTGTCGCGCACGGTCGGCGACATCTCACATATCACCATCGCTGCCGAAGCCGACGACCCGGCGCTGCTGTTCTCGCCCGATGGCCAGGTGCTGATCGCAACCGAACGCAGCCGGATCCGCGCCGCAACGCTGACGGACGTCGCGACCTGGGTGCCGATGATCGAGGCGCTGCCGGGCGTCCGGGCCGTGTCGCCGCAGATTACCGGCGCGGGGTTTCTGACCCGTGGCGCGCAGACAGACCAGGTCAGCGTGACGGGGGTCGAACCTGGACGCGAATCCGTAATCCTCAACCTGTCTGGTTACATGGTCGAAGGCGATGTGCGGCTTGGCTCGGGTCTGGTCGTACTGGGCCGCGACCTTGCCGATGATCTGAACCTTTCGATCGGTCAGACCCTTCGTTTGCAAAGCGCGAACGGCGGCACGGCAGCGCTGACGCTGAGTGGCATTTTCAGGACCGGAAATGGTGGCATCGACGGGGCGCGGGCCTTTGTCAGTCTGTCGACCGCCCGGACCCTGTTTGCCGTGCCGCAGGGGGTGACGCAGATCGAGATCAAGCTGGATGACCTGAACACCGCAGATGCGATGGCCCTGCGGATCAGGGCGTTGACCGGTCTTGACGCGGTGCCCTGGACCGACGGGGCCGGGCAATTGAGGGAGGCGTTGAACGCGCAGGCGCAGACCGGATATTTCCTGAAAACCTTTGCTCTGATCACCATCGTCATCGGCGTGGCCTCTGCCCTTTTGCTGTCGACCTATCGCCGCCGCCCCGAGATCGGGATCATGCGGGCGATGGGCGCAGGGCGCGGGTTCGTGGTCTTTGTCTTTGTCACCCAAGGCGCGCTGATCGGGATGATGGGCGGGATCACGGGTGCTGCACTGGGATACCTCGCCCTCTTGCCCTTTCCCTCGCGCGAGGCGTTTCGGTCCGGCACCCTGCCCATGGATATCACCCAAGGCTCTTACGGGTTGGCCATCACTCTGACGGTGATAGGGGCGATTTTGGCCTCGATCCTGCCTGCGCGGGCCGCGGCACGGGTCGATCCGGTCACAGCGATCGGCCAATGACCGTGCTTTTAGAACTGCGCGATGTGTTCAAGACCTACGGGACCGGCGAGGCCGCCACACGCGTGCTGCGGGGCCTGTCGTTGCAACTGGATGGCGCAGAGATGGCCGCCCTGCTGGGGCCTTCGGGATCTGGGAAAAGCACTCTTCTGACGATACTGGGTACGTTGATGAAGCCCACGTCTGGCAGCTACACGATGCTGGGACAGGACATGATTGCAGGCGGCGACAACGAGCTGACGGAGTTTCGCAATCGCCACATCGGCTTTGTGTTCCAGTTCCACAACCTGCTGCCCGATTTCACGGCCCTTGAAAACGTCATCTTTCCCACCGCTGTCCGCGAAGGGCGAGAGACCAATGCCGCCCGGATGCGCGGCCGCGATCTGTTGAGCCGGATGGGTCTTTCCGACCGGATCAATTTCCCCACCGCCAATCTGTCTGGCGGTCAGAAGCAACGCGTCGCAGTGGCCCGCGCGCTGATGAACCGGCCGGAACTGGTGCTGGCGGACGAGCCGACCGGAAATCTGGACAGCGCCTCTGCCATTCAGGTGATGGATCTGATCGCGCAGATCAACCGCGAGGAAGAAACCACCTTTCTGATTTCAACCCATGACGAAAAGATCGCGAACCTGTGTCGGCGGCAGATTGTGGTGGGCGATGGTGTGGTGACGGGGTAAACCGCCGCCGCCCCTGCCCCGGCAGACTGTCGGGTCACGGTTGCATCCAATCCGAGGGGTTTCTCGTCCTTGGCCGTCATCCCGTTGGTCGTGCCGTGAAACGGACGCGTCAGCCTGGCCCCTACTTTCGCCGGTGGCCATTGATCTGGGTCAACATGTAGCGACGGTGTATCGGCTATGTCTGTCTTAGCTGAAAATGCAGCTTCTGCCTTATTCCATTCGACCGGCACTACAGCCTCAGCCAATTGGGCCAAGGCAGACAGCGCCAGAGAGGGTCCCATAATGGCATACATCACGACACCGCTTGGACAAGATCCGCAATATGAACCGTTCCTATCCGCGCCCGTGGGTGAGGATCGAGGCGGCACAAGCATCACCGTTCTGTCAATGCTGGCCCGGCTCGGCGTCGATCCTTGGGGCGAAGCGTCCGATCTGGCGCAGTTACCCGAAGGCGCGGCGCGACAAAGGCTGGGCGCGCTGATGGCGCGTTTTGACGACGTGCAGACCCCGGTTCCAGATGTGGGCCAAATCATCTCCGATCTTCTTGCCTTTCTGCCAAAGCAGGCGAGGCAGGCAAAAACGTCGTCGGGCGGCGGGTCGGCCATGCTTGCGTTTCCGCCGCAAGGATCACCGATCTACTGGATCATCGCGGTGGCCCTTGTTCTAGGCTGGGTTGCCATGCTGGCACAGGGTCTGTGAGATGCGCCACCGCACGAAAAACCCTCTGGGACGAACGACCGCCACCTGCCGCGCAGGGTCGACATCGACGGGTTGGCCGTCCGGGTCCCGGTGCAGCAGGCCTTTGTTCCGCCATTTCGGCCAACCGCTAACTTCCGTCAGTCTGATCCCATTCGTCCTCGAATAGGTGTGTCCCACCGGCAGCGCCTCTTCATCGCGGCATGAGCCGGAAAAGGAAGATATTGATGCCATCCCCCAAACAGCCCCCCGTCGAGCCAAGCCCCCGATTTCGATTTCCATCTGCCTATACAATCCTTTTCGCGCTGATCGTGATCGTTGCGGCGTTGACCTGGGTGATCCCTGCCGGTCAATATCAACGCGCCGCATCTGAGGCACTGGGCAAGGATATTCCGGTTGCGGGAACCTATGCACCGACCACGTCAAATCCGCAGGGCGTGTTCGACCTCGTCCTCGCCCCCATTGCGGGTTTCTACGATCCGGTGAGCTATACGGCCAATGCCATCGACGTCGCGCTGTTCGTGCTGATGATCGGTGGGTTCATCGGTGTCGTGACGGCCACGGGTGCCATTGATTCAGGCATAAAGCGCGCGATGGAGCGGCTGAAGGGGCGGGAAAAGTGGATGATCCCGATCCTGATGGGGCTGTTTGCCCTGGGCGGCACGACCGAAGGGATGGCCGAAGAGACGCTGGCCTTTTACGTCCTGCTGACGCCGGTCATGATCGCGGCGGGTTATGACGCGATAACACCAGTGGCGGTGATCCTGCTGGGCGCCGGAGTTGGTGTGCTTGGATCAACCGTGAACGCCTTTTCGACCGTCATCGCCTCTAACGCGGCGGGTGTGCCGTTTACAGACGGCCTGATCCTGCGGCTTGTCCTTCTGGCGGTGACGTTCATCGCCACCGTCGCCTATGTCATGCGCTATGCCGCACGGGTCAAGGCTGACCCCTCCAAGTCGCTTGTCTTTGATCAAAAGGCCGCCAACGAGGCGCATTTCCGCAGCACACAAGAGGCCGGGGCGACCAACTTTACCGGGCTGCACAAGATCGTGCTGCTATTGTTCGGTGCGACCTTTGCGGTGATGATCTGGGGCGTTTCGCTGGGCGGCTGGTGGATGGCCGAGATGAGCGCACTGTTCCTATTTGCAGGCATCGGCATCGGCTTGGTCGGACGTTTGGGCGAAAAGGGTCTGGTCGACGCCTTTGTTCGTGGCGCCAGCGACCTGCTGGGCGTGGCGCTGATCATCGGCCTTGCGCGTGGCATCGTCGTGATCATGGACGCGGGCCATATGACGGACACGATCCTGCACTGGGCCGAAGGAACGGTCGTCGGGTTGAACCGGATCGTCTTTATCAACGTGATGTACTGGATCGAGGTGGCGCTGTCGTTCTTTGTGCCATCGACATCGGGCCTTGCAGTTCTGTCAATGCCAATCCTTGCCCCCGTCGGCGACTTTGCCGGGGTGTCGCGCAGTTTGATCGTCACCGCGTTTCAGTCGGCGGAAGGGATTGTCAATCTTGTCACCCCAACCTCTGCCGTCGTCATGGGGGGGCTGGCCATTGCCCGCGTCCCCTATGACCGCTGGCTGCGCTTTGTCTGGCCAGTGCTTCTGGGACTGACCGTGATCATCATGGCCACCCTGAGCATCGGTGTGCTTTTGCAAGGAACCCCACAATGACCCTGACCTATGGAGTGCATTCCGAGGCGGGCAAGTTGCGCCGCGTCATGGTCCATGCGCCGGGTGCCGAGATGGCACGCCTGACCCCTGCCAACTGTGCCGAATTGCTGTTTGACGACGTGCTTTGGGTCAAACAGGCGCGGATCGAACATGCGACGTTCGTGGACGTCATGCGCTCGCGCGGGACCGAGGTTGTCTTCATGCAGGATTTGTTGGCAACCACGCTGGCCGAACCGGTCGCGCGGCGCTGGCTGTTAGAGGCGCGGGTGAATGACAACACGGTGGGTGTGGGTCTGGCCGACGACCTGCTCGAGCATCTGATGGAGGTCGGCGCAGATCTGCTGGCCACGATCCTGATCGGTGGGATGAGCCGGGCCGAATTGCCGATCCCGGCGAACGGTGTCCTTGCCCCGATGCTGGAACCCGCGGATTTCATCCTCGCCCCATTGCCAAACCACATATTTACCCGTGACACGACCTGCTGGATTTACGGCGGCGTCACGCTGAACCCGATGCATTGGCCCGCGCGGCGGCTGGAGACGCTCAATCTGGCGGCCATTTACCGTTATCATCCGGACTTCAAGCACGCGGGCTTTCCCGTCTGGTGGGGGGATCCGTCTTTCGATACTGGCCCTGCAACAGTCGAAGGCGGCGATGTCATGCCCATCGGCAATGGCACCGTCCTGATCGGCATGGGCGAACGCACCACGCCGCAAGCAGTGGGTCAGATCGCGCGCAGTCTGTTTGCCGGCGGCGGCGCGACCCGCGTCATCGCCTGCCAGTTTCCCCGGGCCCGCAGTTCGATGCATCTGGATACCGTGTTCACGTTCTGCGACCGCGATCTGGTCACGGTTTTTGCGGAAGTGACCGATGCGATCCAATGCTTCAGCCTGCGCCCCGCAGATGGCGACGGCGGCGGCGATGATTTGTCCGTCATCGCCGAGACAAAGCCGTTTCTACAGGTCGTGGCCCATGCGCTGGGTCACAAGACGCTGCGGACTGTGCCGACTGGCGGCGATGCCTACGAATCCGCCCGTGAACAATGGGATGACGCCAACAACCTGCTGTGCCTCGAACCCGGCGTCGTCGTCGGCTACGAGCGGAATGTCTATTCGAACACTCTTTTGCGCAAGGCGGGTGTCGAAGTCATCACCATCCCCGGATCAGAACTTGGACGC
Source organism: Marivivens sp. (assembly GCA_024642115.1). Taxonomy (GTDB): domain Bacteria; phylum Pseudomonadota; class Alphaproteobacteria; order Rhodobacterales; family Rhodobacteraceae; genus JAHEBU01. The sequence goes on from JAHEBU010000008.1 coordinate 211,844, forward strand.
GGACGCGGTGGATCGCACTGCATGACCTGCCCCTTGATCCGCGACGCCCTGTAAGGATTGCCCAATGCCACAGAACCTGCGCGGAAAAAGCTTTCTGAAACTTCTCGATTTCTCGGCCGACCAGATCCGGCACCTGCTGCAACTGGCCGTCAGCCTAAAGATGGCCAAGGCGGGCGGATATGAACGACCGATGCTCAACGGCAAGAACATCGCCCTGATCTTTGAAAAGGACAGCACCCGCACCCGCAGCGGGTTCGAGGTGGCCGCCCACGATCAGGGCGCGCATGTGACCTATCTGGGCCCCTCTGGCAGCCATATCGGCCACAAGGAATCGATGAAAGACACCGCCCGTGTCCTGGGCCGGTTCTTTGACGGGATCGAATATCGCGGTTTTGGCCAAAAAGACGCCGAGGTGCTGGCCGAGTTTTCCGGCGTTCCGGTGTTCAACGGTCTTACGGACGATTTCCATCCCACGCAAATCCTCGCCGACCTGATGACCATGCGCGAATTCACCCATAAACACCTGTCCGACATCGCCTTTTGCTTTATGGGCGACGCCGGGAACAACATGGGATCAAGCCTGATGGTTGGCGCCGCCCTGATCGGGATGGACGTCCGGTTGTGCGGTCCGCAAAGCTGTTGGCCAGACGACGCTCTCCTCACCCAGTGCAGGACCATCGCCAAAACCACCGGGGCGCGGATCACCCTGACCGAGAAACACGCCGAAGGGCTGGAAGGCGCCGATTTCGTCTATACCGACGTCTGGGTGTCGATGGGCGAGCCTGACAGCGTCTGGGAGGATCGGATCGCGTTGCTGTCGCCCTATCAGGTCACCAAAAAGATGATGGACCTGACGGGCAATCCTTACGCCAAATTCCTGCATTGCCTGCCCGCGTTCCACAATCGCGACACCGAAGTGGGCGAACAGACGTTCCAGAAATTCGGCATTGATTGCATGGAGGTGACCGAAGAGGTGTTTGAATCCCCAGCCTCTGTCGTCTTTGATCAGGCCGAAAACCGGATGCACACGATCAAGGCCGTTCTTGTCGCCACGATGGGGCACTAGGATGCGTGTGGTTGTGGCGCTTGGCGGAAATGCGTTGTTGCGCAGGGGCGAGCCTATGACGGCGTCGGTTCAGCACACGAACGTGCGGATCGCAGCGCTTTCGCTGGCTGATCTGGCGCGTGACCATCAGATCATCGTGGCGCATGGCAACGGCCCGCAGGTGGGGCTGCTGGCGCTGCAAGGGGCGGCCTATGATCCGGCAAAACCCTGGCCGCTGGACGTGCTGGGGGCCGAAACCGAAGGCATGATCGGCTATCTGATCGAACAGGAACTGATGAACGCCCTGCCGGTCGGGGCACAGTGCGCGACCCTGCTCAGCCGGGTCGAGGTGGATGCGAAAGATCCGGCCTTCGATGCCCCAAGCAAACCGATTGGCCCGGTCTATTCAGCCGCCGAGGCCGCACAGGCCGCGCGCGATCATGGCTGGGCGATGGTGAACGAAGCGACAGGCGGGGCGCGGCGCGTCGTCCCCTCGCCCCTGCCCCTTCGGATCATCGGGATTGACGCCATCAGGACCCTTCTGGACGGCGGGCATACTGTGATCTGCGCTGGCGGCGGCGGTATTCCGGTAAGGCGAAACGCGGACGGTGACATGGAAGGCGTCGAAGCTGTCATCGACAAAGACCGGACCGCGACGCTTCTGGCTTTGTCTTTGCAGGCTGACGCCCTGTTGCTTCTGACGGACGTCGACGCGGTGTTCAAAGGCTGGGGTACGGCGGATCAGATCGAGATTGGAAAAACAACGCCGTCCAGGCTGGACACTTTGGACCTTGCACCGGGGTCAATGGGGCCAAAGGTTCAGGCGGCGTCCGCGTTCGTCAGGGGCGGTGGGAAAATCGCCGGGATTGGCCAGTTGTCCGATGCCCGCGCCATTCTTGAAGGCCGGGCCGGAACGCGTGTCTGTCCCGATCCGCCCAAGATCCACTGACTTGGGTCTGATTGGTCAAAACGGCGTCAATCTATGTCTTCAGCCTGCCATAGCAAAAAAACCTCACCTGAGGAGAGGTCCGATCTGGTCAAGATAACTGATCTCAAAATCCGCGAACCTGACCAGACCGTCGTAGTCATGGATCGTCACAAAGCCATTGCGAAAGGTCAAAAACCCTTGTTCGCGGAGGTGTCGCAACACCCGGTTGACGTGAACCGAGCTTAGCCCAACGGCATCGGCGATCAGGTATTGTGTCAGGGGACAGGCAAAGCCCGCCTTGCTGCCCAATCCGACGAGGGACAGCCTTGCACAAAGCTCGAGCAAGAAATGCGCCATGCGTTCGGCCGCGTCGCGACGTCCGATCCCCACCAGATGTTCGACAACCATCGCTTCGTCGCGCGAGACCGCCCAGAAAACAGCTGTTGCCAGCCGGGGTGTCTGGGCAAAAGCCTCCATCAGGTCAGACACATGGACTTCTGTCACCTCGATATCGGTCACAGGCTCGATGCTGTGATCCGAGATATGCAACACGACGCTGCGCAGCCCCAGAAAATCACCCGGAATCTGGAAGTCGACAATCTGTCTTTGGCCATCTGCCAATAGTTTGTAAGAGCACGCCCAACCGGACATCAGGATGTATGCGGCCTGATTGGATTGACCCTGATGCACAAGATCGCGGCCAGCCACAAAGGTCCGGCGGCGCTTGTCAAGGCTATCAAGCACGCGCAGTTCGGCGTCGGTCAAGGCGACAAAGGCACCTAGCTTACGGACTAATGGTTTGTTTTCTATGAACCGACTCCTTGCAGCGGATTAGTCTGTCCCCCTATCAAAGAAATTTCGCGGCGGACTGATCTAGATCAGGACAAAGGGCCAATTTCTTTGAACCTCCGCAGCGACACGCCTGGGGCTTGGGATCGGACAGGAGCTAATCGCTGATGCCTAGTCTCCCTGACCAAGTGTAACACAGGTCAGAACAGAGCGGCGATTTCAATGTGCGCGGCTCTGCCGTCAACCTTGAGTGTGGCGCGAATCCAGCCCGACAGGCACGTCGGTCAAATCCGGCAAGCTGTTCAAAAACCTATCATTCGGGCCGATAGGCGAAAGCCCGCGCGCCGGGTCGTCACTTTGGTGTTCTCGCCAACCTGGATCAGTCACGGGCTGATGCGCACAGGGTAATGTCGAGTCGACGTTGCCAACTGTCGGACCCGGATTTGACGACACTGTCCTGTCCCGCCGCCTTGGTTCGTCCACCCGCATCCAGTCAAAGCTGCCCCTCAGGAGAATGACCATGTCAACCTCACTCAAGACGCCACCCAAACCCTCGACCAGTGCGGCAATTGCAAAGGCCGACGATCATGGTGCCCCCGCCAAAATGAAGGCGATGGTTTATGTCAGCCCCGGCAAGATCGAACTGCGGGACTGTCCCAAGCCGGTCATCAAAGCTCCCGGCGACGCGATTGTTCGGGTCACCCAGACGACGATCTGCGGCACCGATCTGCATATCCTCAAGGGCGATGTGGCCACGGCCACACCGGGCCGCATCCTGGGCCATGAAGGGGTGGGCGTGATCGACAGTGTTGGCAGCGCCGTGACCGCGTTCAAGAAGGGCGACCACGTCCTGATCTCGTGCGTCAGCGCCTGCGGCACCTGCGAATTCTGCCGCAAACAGATGTATTCCCATTGCACCACGGGCGGCTGGATTCTGGGTAATTCCATCGACGGGTGTCAGGCCGAATATGTGCGCACGCCGCATGCCGACATGAGCCTGTATCACATCCCCGAAGGGGCCAACGAAGAAGCGTTGGTGATGCTCAGCGACATCCTGCCCACCGGGTTCGAATGTGGCACCCTGAACGGCAAGGTCCAGCCGGGCAGCACCGTCGCCATTGTCGGATCGGGCCCGATCGGTCTGGCGGCGCTCTTGACCGCCCAGTTCTATTCCCCCGCCCGGATCATCATGATCGACCTTGACGACAACCGGCTTGAAACGGCGACAAAGTTCGGCGCGACCGACATCCTCAATTCCTCGGACGGCAAGGCGGTTGCCGCCGTGATGAAGCTGACCGGCGATGCCGGATGCGATACCGTGATCGAGGCCGTCGGCATCCCCGCCACCTTTGAGCTTTGCCAAAAACTGGTCGCGGCGGGCGGCATCATTGCCAATATCGGCGTGCACGGAAAACCCGCGAGCCTGCATCTGGAGAGCCTCTGGGACCGCAATATCGCGATCACCACCCGACTGGTCGACACGGCGACCATCCCGATGCTGTTCAAGACTGTTGCGGCCAAAAAGATCGACCCCAGTCTACTGATCACGCACCGATTTACACTGGCCGAGGGCGAAAAGGCCTACAAAACCTTTGGCAATGCCGCCGAGACCAAGGCGCTCAAAGTCATCATCACAACCTGATTTGCACGTTGGGCGGGATCAACCCGCCCGGCCTGCCTGACCGTTGCCCCAACAAGGACACCAGCCCCCCATGAAGACCTCTATGATCATTCTGAGCACTGTGGCGGCCACCGTTGTCGGCGGCATCGCGATTGGCGCCATCGGCACCTACGCCTTTGTCAATTCGGGCTTTTACGATGTGTCCGCGACCACGCCGGATTCCAGCCTTGTCTATTGGACCACGCACCAGACGATGGAACATTCGATTGCCCGCAGGTTTGGGGCGAATGTGGTCCCGGCGGGCTATGACACCGCAGCCGACATCGCCAAGGGCGGGCAGATTTACCTTGAAAACTGCGCCGTCTGCCATGGCCGGCCAGAGATGGCCCAGACAGCCATTTCTCAGGGGCTGAACCCGACACCCCCGGACCTGTTCCGGGCGGATCGCGAGCCCGATCCCCAAGAGAATTTCCAGTTCATCAAGCATGGGATCAAGATGACAGGAATGCCCGCCTTCGCCCCGACACAGACCGACGACGATATCTGGACCTTGGTCGCATTCCTCAACGTCCTGCCGGGGATCTCGGCGACTGACTTTACCAAGGCCGTCGGCTCTCCGACTGCGGCGCTTGCGGTGCCGCCCGTAGCCAACGGAGGCTGAGGTTATTCCGGACCCCTTACGCCAAAAGGGGTCCGGTCTGATCAAGGTAGGCCGGATCGAAATCCGCCAACTTTATGAGCGCATCAATATTGATGAACCTGACCTGGCCATTTTTGAAAGTGACCATGTTTTCTTGTCTGAGTTTGCGAAGGACCCGATTGACATGAACCGAGCTCAGCCCCAGCGCATCTGCCAGATGATATTGGGTCAAGGGGCAGGCAAATCCGGCCTTGGTTCCCATTCCGACCAAAGCCAGTCGGGACGCCAGTTCTAACAGGAAATGCGCGACACGTTGGTCCGCATCCCGGCGCCCCAGCCGAACCAGATGCTCGACGACCATCGCCTCGTCCCGCGAGGCGGCCCACAGGACGGCGGTCGCCAGTCTGGGTGTCTGGGAAAAGGCATCAAGCAGATCGCGCTTGGGAACTTCGGCAGCAAGGATATCGACGATTGGTTCAAAACTGTGGTCTGAGGTGCGCAGCAGGACGCTACGCAGTCCCAGAAAGTCCCCGGGGATCTGAAAGTCGATGATCTGGCGCGTCCCATCCGGCTGCAACTTGTACGAACAGACCCAGCCCGCCGCCAGAATATAGGCGGCCTGCGCGACCTGTCCCTGATGAACCATGTCGCGCCCGGCCACGAATGACCGTCGCCTCTGGTGCAATTGGTCCAGCACGTCAACCTCCTTTGCGGACAGTGCCACAAAGGCCATCAATTTTCGGGTAAGGGGGCTGTTTTCGGCTGCGTGCATCACGTTCTCCGGACCGATTACCAGATACACGGCAAAGCGGTCGCATAGACTGCTTTCGATCAGTCCGTCATCCAGTCATTCCTGCAAGAGTATCGAAGGTGTTCAGGAAACGGCTTTCATCCTGAAAAAACCCGATAAAGGATGATACCAAAATGCCTGATCTTTCAAAGTATTCCGGAATGGCGGCACTGTCGATCTGCGAAGCCCTTCTTCTGGCGATGAATGACCACAATCTGCTTCCAGAGCACGAGATTTTGGGCGTCTTGCGGGACGCGGCCGCCACACACGAAAATGACGATGGCCATGATGGCGAGAAGGATATGCACGAGGGAGTAGCCAAACTGATCAACAAGATCATCTCGGGCGGAAACTCTGTCCGTCGGACATAACAGGACCTGCCCCAGTTTCCGGGCGGGTCTTGTTTCCATAGATTTATGAATACTGATTTGCAGCAAGTTCGTCCCCGGAACGCCCGTGTAATCTGGGGACTGAAGTGGGGACTTGGAATCATGACTGCCAAAATGACCGCTATAAATTCGTCTTGTGATGGCTGTCTTCGGCTTGAGGAAGCCGACCACCGCATCGCAAATCATCTTGCCCTGCTGGGCGGGTATGTGCGGCTCAAAAGCGCCAAACTGGTCCGTCAGAACGCGTTGCCCCCGATGGATGATGCGGTCCTTTTGCTGAAAGCCATCGGCGTGCAGATCGAAGCCATGTCGCAGCTTCATCGGTTTCTGGCGACAACGTTCAAGCCGAACAGTGTAGAGTTGCACACCTATCTGGCGTCCATTTGTGCGACCCTGCGTTCGGCTGTCGCCGAAGGCGTCCAGATCATCGAAGAGTTTGATCCCGGCTGTGTCCTGTCCCCGGACCACATGTTGCCGGTCGCACAGATTGTGACCGAAGTCATCACCAACGCCATCAAACACGGTCAATCCAAGTCGTCCCGCGCGATCATTCGGGTTTCTTGCCAGACGGACGATCAAGGATCAATCCGGATCGAAGTCCGCGACAATGGACCCGGCCTGCCAGAGCCCACGCCCGCGACCGGCACCCATGGATTGGGTGTGCGGATCATCGAGAGTTTGGTCGCCCAAGTTCATGGCAGGATCGACTATCTGTCCGGGCGGCACGGTCTGACAGTCCGGCTGACCTTGCCGGACGTCGCACAGAACAAGCCGTTGGTTGCGACTGTCCTTTCTGTCGCCGCGATAAAACCTTTCCATCAATCGCCAGCCGGATAAATGCCGGTGACCTGCCACCAAACGAAACGCCCGGATCATCCGGGCGTTTCTGATTCCACAAGACCCGAACCGGGTCAGAACGGTTGGTAGTAGTATGGATAAAGGTAATCACCGTAGTAACTTGCGCCAAAGGCCGCATTGGTGGTCGCCGTATTGAGCCGGCGAAACACGGTGCCACTCAACCGCGTCATTGCATCATCTAGCACCAAGGTGCTGTGTTCCGTGATTTCAGCGACGACCGCGAACTGGCCATGCCTGAGCGTAAAGAACGACTCCTCGGCGGCGGTTTCGCGCTGACTTTCGGTGATGGCGTCTGCCGTCGCACCGACTGCGGCACCGGCCAGCGCGCCGACACCCACCGCCGCTTCGAGAGAGAGGGCAGCGGCCCCGGCGGCACCTACAGCGGCACCAACCGGGCCCGCGACAAGGCCCAGCAGCGCCCCGATACCTACGCCGACCGCCGTCCGCATACCAAGGTCACTGTGGCGTTCGGCCACCTGGATATGGCCCTTGTCATCGCGGTGCACGACGGCTGCGCCGTGCACTGTCATCTCTTCTTTCTCGTCCAGATCCCAAAGTTTGCGCAGGCCATTGTGGGCCTTGTCCGCCGATGAAAATATGACGGCGATATAGGTGTTCATCCGCGCGATCCTTTGGGGGCGATGGCCTTGGCCGCTTTGGTCCGGGCATCGGCGACGGCGGCACTCAGACTTTGGGTGGCTTGATGGGCACTGCTCAGCATCAGGTCATTGGCGTGCTTGATGCTGTCCTTGGCAGAAACGGCCTTGTCTTCGACCAGTTGACCTGCGGCCTCCAGCCTTGCGACGGCTGCGATGATGCCGGTTCGTGTCGCATCGGCCTGATCCGTTGCCACGGCCTTCATCCTGGCGGCCAGATCGGACCCGACCGCCTGTGCAGCCTTCACATCGGCCCAGGTGGCGTTTCCAGCTTTGGTGATATTGGCACTGATCGACTTGTGCAGCTCCTGGGCGTCGCTGCGTGCTTTTTCCAGGAGGGATTGCGTTTTGGACATGGGACACCTTTCAGGTTGTCGTGACAGATAAAGGCATGAGCCTGTTTCAATCCGGTGGCCTTGATCCAGAGCAGTCACCGGCAAACCCCGGCGGACTTTGGCGCATGGAGGAGCGGGTGACATGACGGATCACGATGACGCACTGCCATTCAACATCGGCAAATGCGCCGTTCGACCCGTGATTGCCGAACCTCACCGGCAATGGTCGCTTGTATAAGTCCCACCAAGGGCGGACAGTTTATGATGACGCAAGGGAAAGGACGCGCTTTGATTGACCTGCGAAAAGTTCTCTGCGTCGTCGCAATAGTCCTGATGGTCGGGTGTTCGGCGCGTGGCACGCTGGGGCCGGTCATACTGCAACCGCCGTCCACTGTCGCGACCGACACGCGGCTGTTCGTGGCCACCAACCGGGCCCGGATTGACACGCCTGATCTGTTTGGAAGTGACCGATCGCTTGAGGCAACCTATGGGCGGCTTGAGGTCAGTATCCCGTTGGATCGCGCCGCCGGCACCCTCACATACCCCAATCCCGATCATCCCGACCCGGCCGCCTTTGGTGTCTCGCAAGAGACCATCTATGCGAACCGGGCAACCTTTCGCCAAGACCTGAACCATGACCTTGGGCGCAATCCGGCAGGCAAGGCGGTCGTCGTCTTTGTCCATGGCTACAACACCAACTTTGCCGAAGGGGTCTATCGGTTTGCGCAGATCAAGCATGATCTGGGGATCGCGCAGACCTCCGTCCTGTATTCCTTTCCGTCGGAGGGGACAGCGTCGGGCTATGTCTATGATCTAAGCAGCGTCCTGTTCGCGCGGGACGGGTTAGAGGAACTGCTGAACACGATTGCCGCATCGGATGCGACCGACATCATTATCGTGGCGCATTCGATGGGGGCGGTTCTTGCTCTTGAATCCGTGCGACAGGCGGCTTTGCGCGTCCGGTCCCCTGCCTTGGGCAAGCTGCGCGGCATGTTCCTCATCTCGCCCGATGTCGGTGTCGATCTTTTCGCAAGCCAGAGGCAGACCATCGACCCGCAGACCATCCCGATCTGCGTCATCGCCTCCAGCCGCGACTGGATGCTGGACATGTCTGCCCGCCTGCACGGTGGCGCGCTTCGATTGGGACAGTTGACGAACGCAGCCTCGGTCGCGCTGACCACCGCGTCTGTCCTGGACATCTCGCAATTCACCAATCGCGCTTCTGGAAACCACATGACGGTGGCGCAATCGACCCAGCTCATCGACCTCATCCGAAACAACAAGACCGGTCAAATCGCAGCCTGCGCAACGGAACGCGCCGAAGGGACGGTTGACCACGTTGCCGCCAATTAGAATGCGTATTTTCTGGGTGACGCCCCTGTGGGCCGTGTCCGTGCCCAGAACCTTCCGCAGCTTGCCCCATGTCAAATTGCCTGCCTGTCCGTCCGCCGAAATCTGGCCAAAAGGTTTGACCAACCGATCAGCCAGAATTGCGCGAACGACAAAACACAGGTAACGGGGTTTGGTGATCCACCCTTGAACTTGGTCGCGGAACGAGGACGGTCAGGTTCTGGATTTCTCGAATTCCGACCAGGCCTGCTCAAACACCTTGAACGAAAAGCCGGGCGCGCGAGCCGGGCCAAGGATGAGCATTTCGGTATCCTGCATCTTTTTGATCGCCGCGGACAACATCTCGATCACGTCGGGCGGAACGACGACCGCGCCGTGCCTATCGGCATGAACCAGATCACCGGGGGTCACGGTCAGCCCGAAAACCGTGACCGGCGAACCGATGTCGCGCACATGGACAAACCCGTGGCTGGGGCCGATGGACCCGGCAATCACCGGAAATCCGGGAGCCATATCGCCCAGATCGCGCATCACCCCGTTGGTCAGGGCGCCGGACATGCCGAACCCTTTATGGATCGTTGTGTTGACCTCGCCCCAGTAGGCCCCGATGGCATGGGGGTAATCCAGATCCTCGATCACCGCGATGGACGGCTTGGGTCCCTCGGCCATCGCCTTGTAATAGGCCATGCGGCGGGCACGGATCACATCGGCCGCTTCGGTCGGTGGGGCAAGCGCGGCGATTTTCGCGGTCACCGCATAACCCACGACAGCCCCACCGTCCGGGTCGCTGCACAGCATGGTCCCCCGTGTAAATCCGTTGAACCCGCGTTTGCCCTGCGCCACCTCTATGGCATTGCAAACAGTGGGGGTATCGACCTGCCGCAGCAGGGTCAAAAGGGCGGTGTCCATCAGTCCTCCAGCCAGCGGATCAGGGCCGCCGTCGTGTCATCGGGTTGCTCAAGTGTCGGCAGATGCCCTGCCCCGTCGATGATCCGAAGGGTCGATCCGCGGATCAGGCTGTGCATCAATTCGTGTCGGTGAACCGGGCAAAGAGCGTCGTCGCGACCACACAGGATCAGGGTCGGTACGCTGACGCCGCGCAGTGTATCCTGCTGATCGGGGCGGTCGCGCAGTGCCGTGGACTGGCGGATGAAAACATCCGGCCCAAGGTCAAGCGCCATGACCATGCACAGATCCAGGATCGTCGCACGATGAGGACCGTCCGTCAGATAGTTCGGCTTCATCTCGTCGCGCATCACCCCCGCCAATCCCCCGCCCGCCACCTTGGCGATTTGCGGGGCGCGGCGGGCTTTAATGGCCTCGCTTTCGGCCTTGGGGTTGGTGTCGAGCAGGGCCAGTCGGGTGACACGGGTCGGGGCCAGTCGGACGACTTCCATCGCGACGATGCCGCCCATCGACAGTCCGGCCAGGGCAAATCGCGGCGGGGCTGCGGCGAGCATCTGCGCCGCCAGTTCCTGAACCGTGGCTGCCCCGGTGATGTCACCGACGTGAACCTTTGTCCGGGCGGATATTGCGTCGATCTGCGGGCCGAACAGCCGCCCGTCGCACATCATGCCAGGCAACAGAAACAGCGGGTCCATCACGATGCCAGCGCCGCCCCGTCCGACAGCGCCCGCAATTTGGCATAGGCGATGTCGGGATCGACCGCGCCAAACCCGGCAAAAGTTCCGAAACCGCAGTCGCTGCCCGCGATCACCCGGTCGCGGCCCACGATCGCGGTGAACCGGTCCAGTCGTTGGGCCACCAGTTCTGGGTGTTCGACGAAATTGGTGGTCGTATCGACCACGCCCGGAACCAGGATCTTGTCGTCGGGAATGTCGGCCTTGCGGTCCCGGAACACGCTCCATTCGTGGCCGTGGCGGGGGTTGGACGTCTCGAACAGGACATACCGCGCCTTGGCGGACATCAGCGTGTCGAACATCTTGGCCATCGGAATATCGCAGACATGCGGACCTTCGTAGTTGCCCCAACAGATGTGGATGCGGATTTTTTCGGCCGGAATATCGCGCAGGGCATGGTTGAGCGCCGCAACATGGGTCTGGGCGACGGTGATGAAGTCGTCGTCACTGAGGTCCGTAAAAAGCATATGCCGCGACAGGGCCAGATCGGGGCAGTCGAGTTGCAGATCAAGACCCGAGCCGACGATGGTTTCGTATTCGGCCTTCATCGCGTCGGCGAGCGCCGCCAGATAGGCCTCGCGGGTTTTGTAGTGCGCGTTTTGAAGAAAAAGGCTGATGACCCCCGGAGAGGCAGCATTCATGAAACCGCGCGTGGCCCCGTGTTCGATCATGGCGGATTTGAGGTTGGCGATGTCTTTCTCAAGCTCGCCCTGCCCTTTGGATTTCACATCCCCCACACACATCGGGCGGGCATATTGGGGGGTGCCGCCTTCGTTGGCGAGGCGCCGAAGAAAGCCGGGAAAGAGTTTCAGATCGGCGGGCGCGTTGCGGGGGCTGTCGCCGTCGAACCCGGTATAGCGATCCTTGACATAGGTGGCATAGCTGATCTTGGAGGTTTCGCCATCCGACACGATCCCGACCCCGGCGGCGACCTGTCGAGCCACCGTGGCTGACACGGCGCGGGTCATCGCGGCGTCAAAGGCGGCCGGATCGTAGGGCTGATTTTTCTCGCGGGCAAAGATGAAATCGACCACGTCCTGCGTGCGGGGAAGCGAGCCTACGTGGGTGGTCAGGATGGTCATGTTTGGCCTCCGATACGATCTGATAGCAGGGCGTTCAGGCATGAACGGCGTAAATCGCCCTGATTTCATTGACAAAAAGTATTAACGCGGGTTGGGCGCCCAGGTCGGCCCCGCGGGATCGCCCGTGGCCACGATGTGATACAGCGACGCCTCTCCGGTCATGGAGGGGACAGCGGTGTGGGGCAGGTTTTCAGGCACGGACATGGTATCGCCGGGGTTCAGGACGGCCTCGCCCCCGGCCCATTGCACCCGCCAGTGGCCGCGCATCGGCATCAGGACCGACGGGCGGTCGTGCTGGTGCATGTCCAAGGTAGCAGAGCCACGGGTGATGAAATCGACCTCGAACCCCGGTTTGTCGCGCAGTTTGCCGGCTGTCCCGATCACCTTGGCGGGTTTGCGGTCGGCCAGCGCATACAGGTCCCAGTAGCGGGCGACATAGTGCGGGACCACGTCGGCGGTGGTGGGTTCGGGAAAGGCTTTCAATTCGGCCTCGGTCAAGATCGGCATGGGGGTGATCCCGGTGGGCAGCGTCTGCCCCGTCTTGCTGTCATAGAGTTTGCGATCGGAGCCGAGGATCAGCCCATGATCCTTGGCATCCTCGATCACCTGGGGCGCCCAGATGACGCCACCGCCCGCGTCGTCGCCACCCAGGATTGCCATGATCATCCCGTAATCGGTGCCGATGTTTTCAAAGCCGCGAAAGATGCCGGTGGGGATGTTGATGATGTCGCCTTCCTCCAGCACGACCTCGCCTGCGGTCCCCCAGCGCCCCCAGAAAAACCGCCAACGGCCCGAGAGGACAAAGAACACCTCGGCGGTGCGGTGGCTGTGCAGGCTGTTTCGGCATTTGGGCGGTTGCCCCGCCGCGCCGATGTTGAACCCGTGCGGGATCGCGATATGGACGTGCTGATCGGGGCTTTCCGACACGCCGCCGCCGATGATGGTAAAGTTTTCCTTTTGGTTCGATCCGGGCGTGTGGGCGTCGATAAACGCGGTCTTGCAGGGTTTGAGTTCGCCATAGCGGACGATGCGGGTTTCCATCTGGGCGGGGGTCATAGGGCACCTGTGTGCAAAAGGATCTGTTTCCAGACCGCTGTTTCGTCAAAGATTACAAACTCGCGCCGCAGTTTGGGCGTGGTTCCGGTGATGGCCCCGAATTCGGCATGGGACAGGCCCATGATATGGACCGGCGCCCCGGTTGGTCGCCCAAAGGCACCCCAACCGGAATGGAGGCCGTCAAGGCTCCACCTCAGAGCGGCGCGGGGCGGCAGCGTGGGGTCGTCCCGCCCGATCTGGTGATGGAGGGTGAAGGTCGCGTCGGGAAACGCCGCCCGCAGCGACATCCAGAACCGGTCTGCGTCACCATGCCCGTGGCCCGTGACCCCGCCCGGCAATTCAAGCTGGCAGGCCCGGTCATAGTCGGCCGGGATCGCCGCCATGTCCGCCCCCATGATCCGGGTCACGAGGTCGCCATACCGCGCGCCCCATTCATTGTCGTTGCCGCGCCCGGTGTAGGGGCCGAGTTTGTCGATAGCGGGGGTGAAGGGCCGAACGGCCGTGTCCGCCCCGCCTTCGCGAGCGATGAGGTCGCGGGCATAATCCGCCGGGTCCCAGCCCATTTGCCGCACGATCGCCCCCTGATCGCGGATCAGCCATTCGTCGTTGATCTGGTTGTTGATCGCATGGCAGTCGGCAATGATCCGGTACCCCAGCTTGCGCCCGGTCGCCGTGCCATAGACGCCGTCGCCCAGATGGGTGGCGGTGGAATAGATCCGGTGCGACGACAGCATCCCCGTTTCGGGCGTGCCGGACCAGATCACATCTTCACCCAACAGGGTCCGGTCGGGGAATTCGGCCAGAGTCGCCATTGTCGCCCCGATGACGTTCTGGTTGCCAATGACCACCGACGAAGGCGAGCGAACCACCAGATCGGGCGCATAGTAGTGGTGCAGCGTGGCGATGCCCCGATCTTCCCAAATTTCTTTGGTGATCCCGAGGATATAGTCGGGGAAGTCCTGAAAACGGGGGTCAAAACCCTTCATCTGTCCACCTGTGCGGCTTGCGGGCCGATCCGCGCAGGATCAGCGGCCCGTCGATTTCGATTTTCTGGGAGGGGCGGGTTGCGTCGTCTATCTGGGCCAGAAGCGTGTCCACCGTCGCCTCGACCATCCGGTTCAGCGGTTGCCGGATCGTCGTCAGGTCATAGGCGGGCCAGGCCGAAAGCGGCACGTCGTCGTATCCGACGATCGACACATCGCCCGGCACAGACAGCCCCAGTTCGAACCGCAGCGCGTCCATGACCGCAAAGGCCATGTGGTCATTGCCGACAAAGATCGCATCTGGCCGGTCGGGCCGGGTCATCAGGTCGCGGGCGGCCTGTGCCGCGGTGTCGCGATTGTACATGCCGTCGATGATGGCCAGCGGCGTGTGTCCAGCGGCGGCCAGCCCTTCGATAAATCCGCGCTGCCGGTCGCGCCCGGTCGATGACCCTTCCCAACCGGCGATATGGGCGATCCGCGTATGCCCCCCCGCCAGCAGGAATTCCGCCGCCCGTCGCCCGCCTGTCACATTGTCCGAGGTCACGGACGAAATACCGCTGCCGTCTTGTCCCCGGTTGAACATCACGACCGGAATTCCGGCGTCTGTGCAGCGCCGCGTGAGGTCGTTGGTCATGCCAACGCTGGCCGTGATGATCCCGTCGACGTGGTAGTCCATCAGCTCTTGCACGATCTTGCTGATGGAATCGGGCGCGTTGGAGGCGATAAAGACAAGGATGTGATAACCTTTGTCCTGAAGCGCTTTGGAGAGTTGTTCGAGCGCGAGCGGATAGAACTGGTTGTCCAGATAGGCCACCACCAGCCCGATGATCCGGCTTTTGCCGGTAATCATCGCGCGCGCGAAGGGGTTGGGCCGATAGCCCAGTTGTTCGGCCGCCTTGCGCACCTTGGCCACCGTGTCGGCTGATGCCGAGGCCCCGGAAAACACCCGGCTGACGGCCGATTGGCTTACCCCGGCCCGGCGGGCGACGTCCAGCGATGTGATCTTGGGTTCTGCCATCAGTCCGCCGTCCAGCCTCCGTCGATGATCAGGCTGGAGCCTGTCATGAGGGCCGAGGCGTCGGAGGCGAGGAACACGACGGGTCCCATGATGTCCTCGATCTCGCCCACGCGGCCCAGTTTGATCTTGTCCTCGATCCACTTGCGCCGTTCGGGGATGGCGAGGGTCTGTTCGGCCAGGGGTGTCCGGATGAAGGTGGGGCAGAGCGTGTTGACGCGGATGCCCTGCGGCCCCCATTCGATGGCCATGGATTTGGTCATCCCCTCCAGCGCGTGTTTGGTCGCGCAATAGACCGCCCGGTCGATCCCGCCCACATGGCCCATCTGGGACGAGATGTTGATGAGGCTGCCCGGCTTGCCCGCCGCGATCAGGCCCTGCGCCACCGCCCGGGTCAGGAAATAGGCGGCGCGAACGTTGAGGTCGGTGACGGCGTCGTAATCCTCGGGCGTCGTGGCCAGCGCCGGGGAATGGCGGGCCAGCCCGGCCGAATTGACAAGGATATCGAACGGGCCAAGGTCAGCCACGAGAGCCGCCGTCGCCTCCAGATCGGTGATGTCCAGCGTCTGCGGCCGGGCGCGCAACCCGCGCTCTGCCATTGCAGAACACAGCGCCGACAGGGGGCCAAGGGTCCGCGCCACGGCGACGACATCCGCGCCCGCCTCGGCCAAGGCGACCGCTGCCCCCAACCCGATCCCCGACGAGGCACCCGTGACCAGCGCGCGCTTGCCCTCCAGCCGGAATGACGGGGTGCGCGGCAGGGTCATCGCTCCAGCCCGTCAGACAGGGACAGCGGGCCGAATGATCGCGCCTTGTTGAACTCCCGCATCCGGCCCAGCACGTCCACGCCGATCTGGGAATACATGTCCAGCAGGTCCACCAGCACCCAGTTTTCGCGGATCAGGCCATCCTCCATCCGCCAGAAGTCCAGGCTGCGCAGGGTGATTGTCTGGCCAGACGGGGCAATCCCAAGCCAGCCATCCCCAGTGATCGTGAGCCGCATGTTGGGCCAGCCGGTTTCGCAGGTGTAGGCCCCCTGCGCGATCCAGTGACTGGTCAGACCGTCCGGATCCAGCCCCCGGTCCGGCATGGCCCGCAGGAACGGGATCTGGTGCCAGTGCCGGAACCCGGAAATCCCCCGGCCCGTCCCGATACCGGCAGGGCCATACCAGTTGAAGCGCGGATGCCAGAACCGGGGCAGCTCCATCACCGCCGGGTCCGGATTGCCGGGGTGGCGGCACAGCGCGGTGAGCATGTCGAGCACATGCCGCATCGTCGCCGCCCCGTCCCCATCTGCGGTCAGACCGTCCTGCGTCATCGGCGCGGGTGTTGCCAGAAACGCCCCCAGCTGGGGCACCATGGGCCATGCGCGGGCCTGCATCATCAGTTCGGGAATGTCCCAGATCGCCTGCATTTCAACCACCTGCCCCGCCACGATCCGAAAGAATTCGTGATAGCGCATGTGGGCCAGATGCCCGGTCGGCGGGATGTCCAAAAAGGGGGCAGCAAAGGTCCCCATGTACGTGCCGCAGGTGCCGACCCAGTCGTCCCCTTGCGGCGAGGTCCCGGCCAGCAAGATCATCTCGCGCCGCTCAAGATCGGGCAGGGCGACAAGCAATTGGGTCAGCGCGGCTGTCAGGTGGCCGGGACCGGTGCCCGTGCCGAACGGATGGCAGAGGTGTATCGCCGCATCAGGCGCGATCACGGCGTCGATGGCACACTCGAGGTCCGGCAGCTGCGCCGTCTGCGCAGCTTTGCAAAACGGCGCGATGACCGATTTCAGGGCATCAGGTGTCATTCCACGGCCGTCCCGCAGGCCACGGTGCGTCGCCCGAACAGGCGCAGGCGGATGTTGCTGTGTTTGGCGCAGGCGACGCAGCCTTGCAGTCGGCGCTCGCGCGATCCGCATCCGCCGGGACCCGGAAACTGTGCAGTTTTCGTCCCGATTTCCGCGCGGAAATCGCCCCCCGTCATTCCGCCGCCGTCCCGTAGGCCACGTTGCGGCGTCCGTAGCGGCGCACGCGGATGTTGCATTGTTCGG
>JAHEBU010000017.1 GCA_024642115.1 Marivivens sp.
GAGCATCCGTCGCGCCCTGCGCCGCCTCCGTCGTCGCCCTCAGGTTATCCGCTCCTTCTTCCGAAGATGCCCTCTCTCTTTTTAACCACGCGTCAATCTATTTATACAGATATCTTTAATGGTTCTTCTAGCGTGTGGTGTCTGGAGCTATGCGCAGGAAAGCCCGATGTCCGCCCTTGCCTCTCGCTCAGCGATAGTCGTGCTTGGGAGGGTGGTACGCACCAATGCGAGCGAGGAGCCCCTGTTGGCTGCGAATAATGCCACTGTAGTCGTAAGAATCACACGGATGTTTGCCGGGACTGAGTTCGCAGGTGATCAGGTAGGACGCACCGCAACGGTCATTCTGAACAAACCAGGCACCCTAAAAGTCGGTGCGGAAGCTCTTTTCTTCGGCAACCCCCGTTTCATAGGCAAGACGCTTACGATCGCCGACGTCGGGGAGCTTCCGGCCCCACGGATAAAGGCGGGTGTGATCCCGCCAGGGCTCGCGCAGGGAATAGAGACGCGTCGTGACGCTCCCATCCGTCTCCGTCTTGCACATGCCGCAGTGGTCTTCCGTGGAACGGTTGAAGCCGTACGTCCCCTGGAGGCCGTTGAGGGGGAAAAGTGGGGTGAGCCGGCCAGCGAGCACGATCCACAGTGGCGGCTGGCGGTCCTTCACGTAGTCAGACCCCTTCGTGCCGTGAAGGAGGGGGAAGTCGTATCGGTCATCTTTCCCGCAAGCCGCGACATCGTCTGGTTCAACTCGCCGAAGCTAAAGCCGGGCGACGAGGTGCTGGTGCTGGCACACCAGCCCCAAAAAGAGGAGTTGCGTTATCTGCGTGAGCCCGAGGTCTTGAAGCGAATCAAGGAACAACACGTTTTAGCGGTAAGCCAGCCGCAAGATGTCTTGCCTGTGCAGGACGAAAGACGTCTTCTCAGGCTGTTACAGAAAACGGAGGTGCAGCCATGAAGGGACAGGTGTGGCGCCACATGATCGCCGCGTCGGTCGTGGTTTCGATGCTATCGATCTACTGCACCGCTCAGAATCGCCTCGTGAATATGATTCCACAGAATCGCAGCGGCGAACAGAATCAAGATTCAGAGCCGACTCTGGCGATTGATCCGAACAACTACAACCGAATGGCCGGTTCGGCGTTCACTTGGGACAACCTTACCCAAAGCCCCATGGTCACAGCGACCGCGCCAATTTACATATCGACCGACCACGGTGCGACGTGGACGCTGGCCTTCATCGTTCCCAGCCGCATCGGCTCGGGATTCCCGACAGGCGACATCAATCTGACTTTCGGCTCGACGTTGAGCGGAGCAGCGTTGCACGAAACAAGTTGGCTTTACGGAGGGACCTTAAGTGCGACATCGCCGTCGTTCCCAATGACCGTCCTGCGAACGCAGGATTACCTCAACATCGCAACAGTGATGACCACCATCGACACGCAAACTGGGAACGTCGATCAACCCCACACAAAGGCACTGAGCGCTATGGGCAGCCCCGGGACCGGCGAAGACAAGCTGTATGTGGGCATCAATAACGGGTACGGCTGTATCGCGCCAAACGGACGTACTTCAACCCTCGACGTATCGCAGAACGCCTCGGCAATGCCCCCGGTTCTCGGTCTTCATCTGATCGAGGCGCGCGACACAGCCTGCCAGGATGGATTTGCCCAGGTTCCAGCACCCCACCTGGACGGAACGGTTTACGCGGCATTCTTCCACGACTGGAACGGGTCGCCCCGCCTTGTTGTGGTCCGCGACGACGCGTGGGGAGCAGGCCCTTCACCCTTCACTGCGCTTAAAGACCCCAGCGATCTGGTAGCCGGTCGCTTCGTCACAGGAACTCTCACTCTCCCTTCGGGAACCATGGGTCAGCAGCGGCTTGGAGCGAGTAACCTGAGCATCGCGGTCGACCCGCGCAACAGCGACCGAGTGTACGTAGCTTGGGGTGACAGCAACGGTTTCAACAGCGAGACCATCCACGTTCGCCGGTCGATTGACCGCGGGCAACACTGGTCGGCAGACCTCTTGACCGTCACGAACGCGATGAATCCCGAGGTGGCGATCAACTCGCTCGGAACCGTCGGCGTCCTCTATCAGCGCGTAGTCTCGAACCACTGGGAAACGCACTTGACGCGAACCACCAATGCTGATGCGACGGTATTCGACAACCCGGGCGTGATGCTGGCGAACACCGACGCAACGAAACCACTCGGAACCATCGCGAGCCAGGTCTACGTGGGAGACTATGCGTCTCTCGTGGCGGCCGGAAAGAACTTCTATGGCATGTTCTCCGCCAGTAATTATCCTGACCTCTCGACCTTTTTACCAGGGGTTGTGTTCCATCGGTTTGTCGATTGGGGCGCGCATAAGCTATACGCCGACGCGGCTCACACGGTAGAACTCCCGATTTCGATCGATCCCTACTTTTTCGAAGTTGATGCACTTGCTCCCGCTCAGAACTTCTACGTGCGTGATTGGACGAACGATGCAACGCACGCCGACAACGGCGTTGAGCCTTCGACCAATCCAGTATTCTATGCGACCAGCGATGTGTGGAACCGCCGCAGCACGTCTCCAGGACCTTTCCCAAGCGACCAACCGACCAACGAAGATGCGGGAAACGGGCCAGGGGCTCACGGCAGGAACTGGGCCTTCGTGCGGGTGCGACGCAACACGAATGGTGCGCCGACAGCAGTAACCGCCCACTTTATGGTTTCAAAATTTGGAGTGGGGAGCAACTACGCCGACGCGACAACCGGTGATCCGGACCTCTCCTTTCCCGATCCCGATCCTGTGATCATGACTACCGGAGGAGCGGGGCCGTGGACCTCGGCCCCATATGAGTGGCACCTCAATGCAATTGCCGGAAACCACCTTTGCCTTGCAGTCGAAATCTCAGCTCCGGGAAGCCCTTACATTCCCCCAACCCTGGTGGGGCGAACCCCTGGCTGGCCAACCACGGATCTACTCATCATCAATGACAACCACAAAGCGCAGCGGAACATGCACTTGTCAACCTCTCCGGCACATCCCGGGTCAGGCGGATCAGTGACCGAGTTCGCCATTGTTCATAACGGCGCGCTGATGGCACGCGACATTCGTCTGCGCGTCAGCGTCGCGGGAAGGTCCAAACGCTACGTTCGCAACGCCAGGGTGCGCGCCATCGGGAGAGAGGGTTCTCAAGAGGCGGTGATCCCCGGCCAGGTACTCGTCCTCCGCGACTTGCAGCTAGGTGAGAACCGATGGATTGCGATCACGGTAAATACAGTCGGCCTTCCGCCGGGCGGGTCTGCCTATCTGGCCGTGGATGAGATGGCGGACAAAGTCGCACTGAACGGATTCGGCGTAGGTGTGCGCGCGGTACCGCTCCGCTCGGCGATCCGTGAGAGTTTGGCAACGTATCGCGGCGTCGCGATGCGCCTCCACGCGGGGTTCGGTGCGGAGGCTTCCTCCGCCGACGCCAAGCTGAAAATGGAGTTCGGCCCCGCTGAATACGTTAGGTTCATCCATCGCTCGGTCATTCCCCACCTCAAGGCCGACCTTGCGCGACTAGGCGTGTTGGGTAGTTCCGATGAATTCCGTCTGGATACGTCACTGAAAGTAGCAGCAGCCCAGAAATCTGCAACTGAACTTGTTGACGCTGTGTCTACCCTGCTGAACGCCGTAGACGCTCAACTGACTAAGTTGCAGCTCCAGAAAGGCGATCCCGATGATATCCTGCAAATGGTTCGGTGGCAGAAACAGCTTTTCCGCCAAAAGCCGAAGCTTTCAGAGCTGGAATGTTCATCCCAAGTCATAGGGGCATCGACGGAGTTCCTGCGCGGCCGTGAAAGCGGACGCCTTACCAACCGCTTCTATCCGAAACTCCTCAATGAAGTCCGTGGATGTTTGCGTGAAGCGGCTGGCCCATTAGGCGACTTCAAGAGTTCAGATTTGGCGACCCTGGAAAAGCAACATCGAGCATATCTTCTCGTACTTTCAAGGCAGTAAGGTCGACAACAAAGGTTCGGCATCGCCGCGATAGCTGTGCCGTATTAGTGTTGCCAGGCTGAAAAAGGTTTTGGCACTCTGGAACAAGCCGATCACGCCGCGGTCCAAAGGAGGTAATGCGATGCGAATGCTAAGGAAGTTCCTTTCGTCGGTATTGCGTGATGGGACCTCGGCTTCCAGAGCCGCCTCAGAGGTCGGTACCCACCGGAATTCTCATTGCGCTGGAGCCACGCTAGAATAGTTGCTGGCGATTTGGACCAAGCCACGAAAGAACCGCGACATATTATCTTTTGGCATCCCGGACCCTTCCGAAATCAACGCCAGCGGTGCCTCGTGGCTGATAACGGGTTACTTGGCCAAGTTTCTCCTTCTGACGAGCCATTGGCAATGGCAACTTTGTGTTTGACAGATTAGGTAGGTGCGGTATATCGCTTGGGTATAGTTACCTTGGTTACCTTAGGCCATTTCGGGGGGGTCCCCATGGGATCGTCTACGGCTCCGGCCTGATTTCAGAGTTTTCTCGGGGACTCATTAGGATCGGGTTTAATCATAGGGCCACTCGGAGGGAACATGCCAAACGCCTCCAAAGACTCTATTCCTCTCAGATGGGGGAACCTTGCAGGTGGCAACGCCCCTGAACTCCTTTCTCCCATTGAGTTTATTGAGACGGACGACGCCTCAAGACCTCCGCGGCCGGGAATTGCCCTGTGCCTTTCTGGCGGCGGTTATCGCGCCATGCTGTTCCACGTGGGGAGCCTTTTACGTCTCAACGAATTGGGGCTACTTCCTTCCATTGACCGAATCTCCAGCGTCTCCGGAGGATCCATAACTGCAGGAGTGCTAGGCCTCAAGTGGAACAAGCTCAATTTTCAGAATAACGTGGCCATCAATTTCCAAACTGAAGTTGTTGAACCTATCCGCAGGTTTGCTGCGAAAACGATCGACGTGTTCAGCGTCCTGGGCGGGCTTGTGACCGGCGGCGCCGCCAATCGTATTGCGCACGAATACCGGACGTACCTCTTCGGCAATGCGACCCTTCAAGATCTGCCGGATCCCAAGCCTCGCTTCGTGATTAATGCAACCAATGTTCAATCCAAGGCGCTCTGGCGTTTCAGTCGCCCTTACATGTGGGACTGGCGTGTGGGAAAGATCGAGAACCCAAAGATCGAGTTGGCCACGGCGGTAGCGGCTTCCTCGGCATTCCCTCCGGTCCTCTCACCCTTGGAATTGCAGCTCAACCCTGCCGATTTCAAGGCCAACACCGGTAAGGATCTTCAACGGGAGCCGTTCACGAGTGAGGTGG
The DNA here is from genome assembly GCA_024642115.1 of Marivivens sp. Taxonomy (GTDB): domain Bacteria; phylum Pseudomonadota; class Alphaproteobacteria; order Rhodobacterales; family Rhodobacteraceae; genus JAHEBU01. Next base: position 5,291 of record JAHEBU010000017.1, read on the forward strand.
TTCTTACGGACGGAGGGGTCTATGACAACTTGGGTCTGGAAACAGCCTGGAAAGAATACGACACGATCTGGGTCAGCGACGCTGGCGGAATGTACGGCCCCGAAGAACACCCCCACCGCGACCCCGTGCGGCACACCTTGAGGATTTTGGATTTGTTGGACAATCAGGTCCGCAGTCTGCGGAAGCGGCAGGTCATCGGCTCTTACAGATGCAAGGCTCGAAAAGGCGCCTATTGGAGCATCTGGGAAGACATCACAGAGTTTAGGGTTGCCACGCCGCTGGTTTGTCCTTTTGCCAAGACCCAAGAACTCGCAAGAATCGCGACTCGCCTAGAAGGTCTCGATGCAGAAGATCAGGAAACGCTCATTAATTGACCTGCCCCCCGAAAACTGGTCCAGTGGAAATGTGAGTTCTCGGGTATAAAAGCCGAGAGGAGAACTCACCATGAAGAAGAGCCGGTTTACGGAGGAGCAGATCATTGGGGTTTTGAAGGAAGGGGAGGCGGGGATCGCGGTCAAGGAGTTGAGCCGGAAGTATGGGATCTGCGAGCAGACCTATTACCGCTGGAAGGCGAAGTACGGGGGCCTGGAGGTGAGCGAAGCGCGACGGTTGCGGCAGCTGGAGGACGAGAACCGGCGGCTGAAGCACATCGTGGCCGAGCAGATTTTGGACATCCAGGCGTTGAAAGGGGTGCTGGCAAAAAAGTTCTGACGCCCGCGGCCGGCCGGGAGGCGGTGGGCGTGATGCGGAGGGAATATCGGAGGAGCGAACGGCGGGCTTGTCGGTTGGCAGGCGTGGAGCGGTCGAGTTGCCGCTATCAGGCGCGGCGACGTGACGACCAGGCCCTGCGCCAGCGGTTGCGCGAACTGGCCGGGGAGCGGCGGCGGTTTGGGTATCGGCGCTTGACGGTGCTGCTCAGGCGGGAGGGACGGTTGGTGAATCCCAAACGCGTGTGCCGGATCTACTGCGCAGAAGGCTTGGCCGTGCGGCGCCGGAAGCGCAAGCGGCTGAAGGCGGAGGCGCGGCGGCCGCTGGCGCTGCCCACGCAAGCCAACCAGGTGTGGACGATGGATTTCACTCACGACAACCTGGCGAGCGGCAGGAAATTTCGCACGCTGAACCTGATGGACGGCTGCACGCGAGAAGCGCCGCGGATCGAAGTGGACACCTCGCTTCCGGGCCTGCGGGTGGTGCGGGTGCTGGAGGAGGTCGCCCGCGAGCGCGGCTACCCGCAAGCGATCCAGGTGGACAACGGGCCGGAGTTTATCAGCCGGGTGGTGGACCAGTGGGCGTTCGAACACGGCGTCCAGCTGTACTTCATCGCGCCGGGCAAGCCTACCGAGAACGCCTACATCGAGAGCTTCAACGGGAAGTTTCGGGATGAATGCTTGAACGAGAACTGGTTTCTGACTTTGCAGGAGGCGCGGGAGAAGATCGAGGCGTGGCGGAGGGATTACAACCAAGTGCGCCCGCACAGCGCCCTGGGGTATCAAACCCCCGCAGAGTTCCCGGCACAAGCGGCGGCGCGAGGGGCGTCTCCCCCCACGCCCCTCGCCCTCTTGCCCAAGGAGTTGATTTCCACCCCGGAACTCACATTATGATTGGATCACAAAACGGGGGCAGGTCAACAAAGACCTGCAGTTGCCATGCGCGTCCCAGATCAACACCCGCTTGGAACTTCAAGGACGGCGCCAGACCAAGGCGCATTGTCCGTCTTAAAACTGTTCCCCGAACCTCATCCCGGGGATAAGTGGCAAGCACCTGTCGGTCGAGGTAGGTGATCCCCCGGATTCCGGGCATGCCACCTCCGGCTCCTCCAAAACCGGCCCGGTCCAGAGTCCAGTCGGGATTCCAATACTTCATTAGAGATCTCTGCATAAATAGATTGACAATGCCATGTTTTGTGCTAGAGTCGGCCTATGGCCGACCACACCGTACGTTCCCGACGAGATGCCATAGCGATGGAAGCGCGGCGGCTGGCTG
>JAHEBU010000002.1 GCA_024642115.1 Marivivens sp.
CCTTTGCCTTCGGAGGGCAACGCTCTATCCAGCTGAGCTATGGGTGCGCCTTGCGCGGTCTATAGCGGCCCGGATCACGGGCCGCAACGCAAAATGTCGGATCGGGCTTAGCCGAACAGGTCGTGACACAGTTCAAGCGCATCGACCAGAACGTCGACCTCTTCGACGGTATTATACAGGCCGAATGACGCGCGGCAGGTGGCCCCAACGCCCAAGGTCTCCATCAGGGGCATGGCGCAGTGGGTGCCGGCCCGGACAGCGACGCCCTTTTTGTCCAGAACGGTCGAAATATCATGCGCATGCGCCGCCCCGTCGAGGGTAAAGGAAAAGATCGCCCCCTTGGTGGCCGACTGCCCCTGCACGTTGAGCCAGTTCAACCCGTCAAGCCGGGTGCGGGCATAGTCGCGCAGGGCGTGTTCGTGTGCGGCGATGTTCTCCATCCCCAGATCCATCATGTAATCCAGCGCCACGCCCAACCCGATGGTCTGGACGATACCGGGGGTCCCCGCCTCGAACTTCATCGGCGGGTCGTTCCAGGTGACGGTGTCGCGGGTGACTTCGCGGATCATGTCGCCGCCGCCCATGAAGGGGCGCATCTCGGCCTGCCGCTCTGCCTTGGCAAAGATCGCACCCGACCCGGACGGACCATAAAGCTTGTGCCCGGTGATCGCATAGAAGTCGCAGTCGATGTCGCGGACGTTCACGGGCATGTGGACCGCAGCCTGCGACCCGTCAACCAGCACCGGCACGCCCTTTGCATGGGCGCCTGCGGTAATGGTTTTGACGTCAACAACCGTACCCAACACGTTGGACATATGGGTGATGGCGACCAGTTTGGTACGTGGTCCGATGGCGTCGATGATCTTTTGCGGGTCCAGATCGCCGTTGGCGTCCACCTCGACCCACTTGATGACCACCCCCTGCCGTTCGCGCAGGAAATGCCAGGGAACGATGTTGGCGTGGTGTTCCATGATTGACAGGACGATCTCGTCGCCCGCCTGCATCCGCGGCATGGCCCAGCCGTAGGCGACCATATTGATCCCCTCGGTCGTGCCGGAATTGAGGATGATCTCGTCCTCGGACGCGGCCCCCAGAAACCGGGCGATGGTGCCGCGCACGCTTTCATAGTTGTCGGTGGCAAGGTTGGACAGATAGTGCAGACCCCTGTGAACGTTAGCATATTCCTGCGAATAGGTCCGCGTCACCGCGTCGATCACAACTTGGGGTTTCTGCGCCGAGGCCCCATTGTCCAGGTAGACCAGCGGTTTGCCGTTGACCTGCCGTGACAGGATCGGGAAATCGGCGCGCACTTTGGCGATATCATACATCAGCTTGCTCCTCCGGTCGCACCGACACCGATCAGCGCCAGAATGGTGGCCACTCCGAACAACAGTCCAACCAGCGTCAGGGCTAGAACCCCCGCCGCCTTGGCCAGACTTTTGTAGCCGTGCAGCACGTTTACGAAATTGACGAGACACCACAGCAGGGCCACAGCCCCCGCCAACCCTGCCGTGGCGGTGAGCGAAGGCGCGATGGCCACCACGACCGCCAGAACTGTTCGGACCGCTATGCCCATAGCCCCGAACCATGTGATGAGCGCGATGGCCGCCGGAAACGTGCCCGTGCCCCCCAAAGCCTGTCCAGTGAAAAAGATCGAAAAGACCAGCATCACCAACAACGACCCCACGATGACCGTATAGGTCAGCGGCGAAACCTCGACCGCTCCGTCAGACGGCGGCGGCATCGGCAGGACCAGCTGGGTGATCGCCAGCATCAGGACCGAGGCGACCGCCACCAGCGCCAGCGCCATCCATAAGACATCGCGCCCGTGCCGCTGCGCCACGATCCAGGTGGCAACGTCTGAGGGGCTGACGAGCGTCATCCCGACAAGCCGCATCAAGGCGGGCAGATCAAGCGGCATTGGCCGGCCTTTCCGCTTCTCGCAGGGTTTGCACCCAGATCAGGCCAAAGGCGATCAGCCAGCCCGCGCCGACAATGGCCGTAATTGGGGCGGCCCCAAGAAATCCCTGCAACAGTCCGTAAAACAGCAACAGCGGCGCAGTCGCCAGCAGCGTCCAGAACAGCGCCAGCCGCGCGCCGTACCACGACCCCTGCCCGCCCAGGACCCGCGCAATCACATGACTGAGCGCCGCAATCGCGTAGAACACCAACGGCATGAGCAGAACCCACACAAAGAACGTCGTGCCCATAAGCATGTCGAAATCTGCCGACCCGTCGGTCGCCCTGCTGGTCATGGACATCAACCGCAGGCGCGGCATCTGGGCTATGAACACCAACAGACATCCCGCCATGAGATAGGCAATCGCCTTGTCCTCGCGCTGCCCCATGTCAAGCAGGCGGCGCATCACCCGGCGCGGTTCGCGCCAGGTGCGCAGGATGTTGAGCGTGACCGCCATCAGCGGCGCCGGCCGAGCCAGCCTTCAAGCCGGTCGCGCAAATCCTCGGCCAGCGCCGGATCCTCGATTTCATCCAGCGCCTCGGCCAGAAAGGCCAGCGTCAAAAGGTCGGTCGCCGCCTTGCGCGGGATCCCCCGCGATTGCAGGTAGAACAGCGCCGTCTCGTCAATCGCCCCGCTGGTGGACCCGTGCGAACAGGCCACGTCATCGGCATAGATTTCCAGTTCGGGCTTGGCCAGAAACTGGCTGTCGTCGTCCAGAAGCAGGGACTGGCTGATCTGGTAGCCGTCGGTCTTTTGTGCGCCGGGCTTGACCAGGATCTTGCCCTGAAACACGCCGGTCGCGCCGTTGCGCAGGACCTTCTTGAACACCTGCCGGCTTTCGCAGCCGACCGCATCATGGGTGATGAACACAGTGTCATCGTGCAGGAAATCATCGCCATCCCCGACACAAGCCCCGGCCACATGGGCCACGGAATCGTCGCCGGTCAGTTCGATCACACATTCATTCCGGGTGAGCCGACCGTTGACGGTCAGGGTGAACGACTTGAACGTGCTTTCAGTCCCCAGCCTTGCGAAACAATGGGTTACGGCGCGACGTTGATGGTCGCGGCCTTGCGCGCGGACATGGTGAAACGCCCCACGGTCGGCGATGTCGACCTCAAGCACCTTGGAAAACCGCGCCGCTGCCGGGCCGTTTTCCAGCAGCGTGACCTCGGCCCCAGCTTCGACCCGGACTAGGTTGTGAAGCATCGCATCAGATGTTTCGGACTGGTGCAGATAGATCAGATTGACCGGGCGGGCGACCTTGGCGGTGGCGCGGATGACCACGCCTTGGGTGGCGAATGCGGTGTTGAGCGCGGCCAGCGACCGGTCAACCGGCTTTTGCCCCCGCGCCTCAAGAACGCCATACAAGTCCTTGGCCCAATGGATATCTTTGGACATGGCCGAGGACAGGAATTCAACCTCAAGCCCGGTTTCCGACAGGTCGTCGGACGCCGCCGGATCGAACACACCATCGACAAAGACGATTCTGATGCGATCCACCGCACCAAAGATCGGCGTCTCGTCCGTGGCCAGAACAGCGGCGGCGGGAGCCTCGGGCGCAGTCAGGGCGGCAGGATCAGTATAGCGCCAATATTCATCGCGCCGCGTCGGCAGGCCCATGCTGGCAACCCGGCCCAAGGCCGCCTGCCGCGCCTCTGTCGCCCAATCGGCCCCGGCAGGCAGCGTCAGTCCCGCCAACCGCGCCTCGGTCACATCGGATTTGAGTTTCGGCAGCGCCATCAGGCCGTCTCCGCCAGAATGTCGGCATAGCCGTTGTTTTCGACCTCAAGCGCCAACTCTGGCCCACCAGTCTTGATGATCTGTCCGTTGGCCATGATGTGCACGACGTCGGGGGCAATATGATCCAGCAGGCGCTGGTAGTGCGTGATGACAAGGAACGACCGCCCCTCGGACCGCAGGGCGTTGACGCCTTCGGCCACCAGCTTCATCGCGTCCACGTCCAGCCCGGAATCGGTTTCGTCCAGAATGCACATCTTGGGCTCAAGCATCGCCATCTGAAGGATTTCATTGCGCTTTTTCTCGCCGCCCGAAAATCCGACATTGACCGGACGCTTGAGCATATCGGCGTCGATCTTGAGCGTCTTGGCCTTGGCACGAACCTCTTTGAGGAACTCGGCGGCCGACATTTCCTCCTGCCCGCGCGATTTGCGCTGTGCGTTCACGGCCGTGCGCAGGAACGTCATGTTACCCACACCGGGGATTTCGACGGGATATTGAAAGGCCAGGAACAGACCGGCAGCGGCGCGTTCTTCGGGTTCCATCGCCAGCAGGTCCACACCGTCCAGCGTGGCGGTGCCACCCGTCACCTCGTACCCGTCCTTGCCCGACAGGACATAGGACAGGGTCGATTTGCCAGACCCGTTCGGCCCCATGATCGCATGCACCTGACCTGCTCCGATGGACAGATCGACGCCTTTGAGGATCTGCTTGTCCTCGGCTTCAAGTTTGACCCGCAGGCCTTTGATTTCCAACATGTCGTTCTCCTTTCCGGCAGATGGCTGCCGGTCTTATTCTGCTGTGGCCTTGGCCTTTTTTCGGTCTTCCTTGGACATTGGCGGGCCCGCAATTTCGGGCGGCAACCGGTCCACGTATTTCTTGGCCGACCCTTTCGGGACAGCCCCGCGTTCGGCCAACTGATCCAGACAAAAGGCCACCAGATCATGGCTGTGAAACACGGAATCGGCGGCAAGTGCGAGGCACTTGATCTGATCGACACTCAGCGTCTCCGGTTCTTCGAGATTGCGGATATAGACCGCGTCCCCATCCAGAAGCTGGCTGTAGGCCGCCTTGTTGGTGAACCGGGATTTCTGGCTCGACGGCAGGGCGACGGATTTGGGCGCGATGAACTTGTGCAGGACAAAGCCCATGCCACGCAGATAGGTGTCCACGTCCGCCCACATCGGTTCATCCTGATACATCCGGTAGAACCGCACTTCGGGGATGATGACCATGGCGTCGGCAAGCACATTTTGCGCGCCCTTGAGGATGTCCAACTCGGCCCCCTGCACGTCCATCTTGATCAGGTCAAGTGTCGGGAAATCCTTGATCTTGTCCAGCGCGACCAAGGTGATCGGAACCTCGGTAATGGGTCGTTTCACCCAGAACCCCTTGCCCAGATAGCGGGCGGCGGGCGCGTGGAACTTGAAGATCGACGACAGCGTCCCGATCGCGTGGCTGTAGAACGTCGCCTTGCCGGGCTTGCCCACCGCATCGGGATAGCAGGTGGCATTGGCGGGCATGGCGGCCTGCATTGCCTTGAACGCCTCTGGATCGGGTTCGAACCCCGACACATGGGCGGCCCCCAGTTTCATCAGCATGTCGTAGGGTGCGCCGGAATTGGCCAGCCGTGCCCCCACATCGGCAATCTGCATCGGGCGGCCAAGTGCCAGCAGGTCGATCAGAAACTCGGCACGGGCGCGCGGGCCATTTCGCTGGACAGTTTCATCTTTCATGCGCTTGCCCTTTCAGTCGGAACCACCAGATGATTGCCGTTTGACTTGCTTCGGCGGTCGGTCCGGATGGACTGGTATCTGTGCCCGGTCATCCAGTCTGCAAACGCCGTCGCATTTGCGTCGTCCACCTCGATCAGGATCGTAGGTCGGGTGCGGGCGATGGTTTGCTCCAATCCCGAAAGCACTTTCATTTCCATGCCTTCCACGTCGATCTTGATCAGATCGGGGGATTCATTGGAAAACAGGTCATCGCCCCGGACGACGCGCAAGTCGCCTTGGCCTTCGCGCATCTTGGTCGCGCCCAGATTGCGGTCGTGTCGCCGCATGCCGAACCCGTCCGCGGCCATATCCGACAGCCCCAAACCCAGATGGGTCAAATCAACGATCCCGGTCAGCCGGTTGATGACGATGTTCCCGACAAGCGGCGCCATGGCCAGCGGATTAGGCTCGATCACGACCACCCGTGCCGCCTGCATCACACCAGCAAAAAATAGCGTGTGATTTCCGATATTCGATCCAATATCAATGACATGCGCGCCAGATTTCACGTGGTCTTTCAGCGCCTCAAGCTCGTTTATCTCATAAAAATCGCCCCGCCGGATCGCGCCCTGGATCGGATCGCGGCGCATGTTGAGGCAGACCGACAGGCCATACTGCGGCAAATGCACTACCTCGAACGGCGGAAACGCGACCGGATGCCCATCTGACAACGCTGCGCGTGCCGCGTCGATGTCGAAATAGCTCGCGTCGGTCAGTTCCGGTTTGGGCAGGCGCATCTTGTTCATGCGGGGTTACCCCACCGACCCTTCAAGGCTGATGGCGACAAGCTGCTGCGCCTCCATGGCGAATTCCATCGGCAGGGCTTGCAGAACGTCTTTGCAGAACCCGTTGACGACCAGCGCCACCGCCTCCTCTTCGTCCATCCCGCGCGACCGGCAATAGAAAAGTTGATCCTCGTCCACCTTTGACGTGGTCGCCTCGTGTTCCACCCGGGACGAATTGTTGCGCACCTCGATGTAGGGCACCGTATGCGCCCCGCATTTGTCGCCGATCAGCAGGCTGTCGCACTGGGTAAAGTTGCGGCTGTCCTTGGCCTTGGGATGCATCGACACCAGCCCGCGATAGGTGTTCTGGGCGCGGCCTGCCGATATCCCCTTTGACACGATCCGGCTTTTGGTCCGCTTGCCCAGATGGACCATCTTTGTCCCGGTGTCAGCCTGCTGGTAGTTGTTGGCGATGGCGATCGAATAGAATTCGCCTTGGCTATCGTCGCCGCGCAGGATGCAGGACGGGTATTTCCATGTGACGGCAGACCCGGTTTCGACCTGCGTCCACATCACCTTTGCCCGGTCGCCCCGGCAGTCGGCCCGCTTGGTGACAAAGTTGTAGATGCCGCCCACCCCGTTTTCATCGCCGGGATACCAGTTCTGGACGGTGGAATATTTCACCTCGGCATCTTCTTCGATGATGATCTCGACCACGGCGGCGTGCAGTTGGGCAATGTCGCGCTTGGGCGCGGTGCAGCCTTCTAGGTAGGACACATAGGACCCCTTGTCGGCGATGATCAGCGTCCGCTCGAATTGCCCGGTATTTTCGGCGTTGATCCGGAAATAGGTGGACAGTTCCATCGGGCAGCGGACCCCCGGGGGGACATAGACAAAGGAACCGTCGGAAAAGACAGCAGAGTTCAGCGTGGCATAGAAATTGTCGGACGCCGGCACGACGGTTCCGAGGTATTTCTTGACCAGTTCTGGATGTTCTCGGATCGCCTCTGAAATCGAACAAAAGATGACACCGGCCTTTTTCAATTCGGCCTGAAACGTGGTCCCGACGGACACGGAGTCAAAAACCGCATCCACTGCCACGCGCCGCTCGCCTTCGGGCACTTCGACACCGGCGAGGATCAGTTGCTCCTTAAGCGGAATGCCCAGTTTCTTGTAGGTTTCCAGCAGCTTGGGGTCCACATCGTCCAGCGACTTGGGCTTTTCGGCCATGCTTTTGGGCCGGGCGTAGTAATAGATGTTCTGAAAGTCGATCTCGGGATAATGCACCATCGCCCATTTCGGCTCGGTCATCTTTCCCCACCGTTCGAACGCGGACAGGCGCCAGTCGGTCATCCACTCGGGTTCTTCGTTCTTGGCCGAAATCAGGCGGACGATGTCGGGGTTCACGCCGATCGGGGCGTAATCCATCTCGATCTCGGTATTCCAGCCGTATTTGTATTTGCCCGACAGCTTGGCCACGGCATCCACGGTGTCCTGATCGACTCCGTCTTTCACGTCCACATCCAAAACAGCCATCGTTCCGTCCTCTCATGCCACGCGACTGCGCAGCGTCTTTCGTTTGTTCAGCCAGGCCTGCGCGAACCGCAAAACCTGATCTTCGGTCGTATCGAGCCCCAGTGACACCCGGATCGCACTGGCGGCGGCCTCAGCATCAAATCCCATCGCCCGCAGCACGCGGCTCGACTTGACCTTGCCGCTGGAACAGGCAGATCCGGCCGATACGGCAAATCCAGCAAGATCCATCGCCATCACCTGCGTCTCGCCCTTCCAGCCGGGCGTCACGAAGGTGGTGACATTGGGCAGGCGCGGCCCCCTATTCCCTACAAAAATAGTTTCCGGAGCTTCAGCCTCAATGGCCTCTTCTAGAATATTTCTAAGTTTGGCAACCGCATCCCATCGACCTGCATCCAGATCGGCCTGTGCGGCAGCGGCGGCGGCGCCAAATCCAGCGATACCGATCACATTCTCGGTCCCTGATCGGCGACCCATTTCCTGCCCGCCCCCCTTGATCTGGGCTGCGACGTCGGTGCCCTGCGGAAAGACCAACGCGCCAACGCCCTTTGGCCCGCCGATCTTGTGCGCTGATATGAACACCATGCCGACCCCGGCCCAGTTGAACGCAAAGGGTCGCTTGCCAAAACCTTGGGTAATGTCGCTGACGGCCAGCCCCTCTGGCAGGGTCTGCACAACGCCTGTTTCCGAATTGGCCCATTGCAAGGTGGACCGCACCGGATCGGTGACCGTAACCTGCCCCTGATCGTCCACGGCCAACACCGGGTCGATCCAGGACCAGACGGCGTCATGTTCGATATCTGCGCCGACCAGTCCACGCCCGCCCAATGCCAGCGCCGCCGCCTCGGTCGAACCTGACGTGAACACCACATCGGCACCAACCGCGCCCACGGCCTCTGCCACCAGCGCGCGTGCCCGCTCAACAATGGATTTGGCCGCGCGGCCTTCGGAATGAACGCTCGACGGATTGCCCACCGCATCCATGGCAGAAATCATCGCAGCCCGAGCCTCAGCCCGCAAAGGCGTCGTCGCTGCATGATCCAGATAGACCCGGCTCATCCGTTCACCTTGCCATAACAACTCCCGCCGGAGGCAACGCCTGAGCCGCCCCAAGGCGGCGAGGCAAAAGGCGTGCAGCGCAGCCGCTCCACTGGATCACCCCTTCTCATTCGTCCACCACCTCGAACAGGGCCGGAACCGCGGGACACGGGGCCAGCCCATTGTCCACCACGTCCGACAGGCGGGCCTGATGCAGGAACACATAGACATGGGCACTCAGCCCCTCCCACAACCGGTTGGTCAGGGACTGGGCCCGTGACCCCGAGGCAGCGCCAGATGCCCCTGCACCCTTGTGCATGGCACTCACTGTTTCATCCACGGCCCCCAGAATTTCGGACACCCGGATTTCGGACGCGGGACGCGACAAACGGTATCCGCCCCCCGGTCCGCGAACGGAATCGACCAGATCGGCGCGCCGCAATTTGACGAACAACTGCTCCAGATAGGGCAGGCTGATATCCTGACGCTTGGAAATCTCGCCCAGGCTGACCAATGCGCCGGTCGGTTGCAGGGCCAGATCGGCCAGCGCAACCATGGCATATCGCCCTTTCGTGCTGAGTTTCATGCCTCGCCCCCACCTGCCGCCCAAAGCTTGGGCGCAATTCCATTGACGCCGTGCGACGCCCTGATTACTTCGGTCAAAGCCGCTCGGCCGATATTGGCCCGAGTTTAGAATCCTTCTAAGGTGCCTGAGAGTTTTCGTCAAGAATAGCGCTCACGCCCCGCAGACAACAGGGACGACAATGCCCGAAGTGATTTTCCCCGGTCCCGAAGGCCGCCTTGAAGGCCGCTACCATCCGCAAAAGGACCGCGACGCCCCCATCGCCATCGTGCTGCATCCGCACCCGCAATTCGGCGGGACGATGAACCACAAGGTGGTCTACAACCTGCACTATGCGTTCTATGAAATGGGCTTTACCGTCCTGCGGTTCAACTTCCGCGGCGTGGGGCGCAGCCAGGGCGAATACGATCAGGGTGTGGGCGAACTCAGCGATGCCGCCTCGGCGCTGGACTACCTGCAATCCATGAACACAAATGCCAAGCATTGCTGGGTCGCCGGATTTTCATTTGGCGCATGGATCGGCATGCAATTGCTCATGCGCAGGCCGGAAATCACCGGGTTCATCTCGGTCGCCCCGCCCGCCAACATGTATGACTTCAGTTTCCTTGCCCCCTGCCCCGCGTCAGGTCTGATCATCAACGGATCGGCCGACCGGGTTGCTCCGCCCCCCGATACGGTCAGCCTTGTGAACAAGCTGCACGAACAAAAGGGCATAAAGATCACCCACACCGTCGTCGAAGGTGCCGGCCATTTCTTTGAAGAGCCGCACATGGACACCCTTATCACCACGACCAAGGACTATGTCCGCCGTCGCCTGACCGAGACATCCCGCTGATGAGCGTCGTTGAAGATCTGGCCGACGCGCTGGCCAAGGACACCATCCATGCCGCCGAAGAACTGGGCGATCCGACCTTGATCGACAAGGTGTCCAAGATGCTGGGCGACACCTCGACCACGACGCAAGAGGCGTATCTGACTGCCGTCCGCGTCCGTCTGGCCGAGGCCCGCGCCCGAAAATTCATCGTCGCCGAAATGGCCAAGGGTCCCAAGAACCCCGGCGGCGAAAAGATCGACCTGTCCAGCCGCAAAATCATGAACGCCACAGAAGAAAATCCCGGCGGACATTGACGCGATGGATCGGATCGCCGCGCAGTTCGCCTTTCTCAACGAGGCTGACCGCCTGAAATCGGTCCTGCGCGGCACTACGCTCAACGACGGGTCACGGCGGGAAAACAGCGCCGAACACAGTTGGCACATCATGCTCTATGCCTCCGTGATGGCCGAACACGCGATCAAGCCCGTCAACCTTGATCGGGTGATCCGGATGCTGCTCTTGCACGATCTGGTCGAGATCGACGCGGGCGACAACCCGATCCACGGAGATCACGATCCCGTCGAACAGGACCGGATCGAAAAACTGGCGGCCGACCGCATCTTTGGCCTGCTGCCCGCCGATCAGGCCACAGCTTTTCGCGCGCTCTGGGATGAATTCGAGGCGGCCGAAACGGACGATGCCATCTTTGCCAAATCCATCGACCGGGTGCAGCCCGTCATGTCGAACCTTGAATCCGGTGGCGGCACCTGGCCACAGTATAACGTCACCCCGGACAAGCTGGAAACCCGGGTCGGGTCCAAGGTCCGGCGTGGAGCTCCCGCCCTTTGGGCCGCGCTCAAGTCCCGGATCGACACCTGGTTCGCGGATCATGCCGCATGAGCCGCTCTTCCGGCCTGAGCGCCCACGTCGCCGCCGAAGTGTCGCGGCTGATCGGTGACAGCCCCGATGCGACGGATCTGAACCGCGCCTTGCGGTTTCTGGCGAAATGGCGGGCGAAACTGGTCGATAGAACGATCATCGCCCGCACCGGGACCATCGTTCAGAGCGGCCCTTTCAGGGGCATGGATTATGCGGTCACTGCAACCGAAGGCGGTCATGCGCCGCGGCTTCTGGGCTGCTACGAGGCCTCGCTTGCCCCGGTGATCGAGGCGATTATCGACAGCAAACCCGCCCTCTTGATCGACGTGGGCTGTGCCGAGGGGTACTACGCCGTCGGCATGTCCCTGCGGATGCCCGACAGCACGATCTGGGCCCGCGACGACAACCCCAAGGCGCAGGCCGTCTGCGCAACTCTGGCTGCGGCGAATGGGGTGGCTGACCGGGTCAGGATCGGCGGTCTGCTGACCCACGCTGACCTCGCGGTCTGCGCCGAACAACCCACAGCCATCATCTGCGATATCGAAGGGGCCGAGGAGCAGTTGCTGGACCCGGTCGCAGCCGCCGGCCTGCAACACGCCGACATTTTGGTCGAGGTTCACGAAGGGATGCGGCCGGGCCTTGTCGACCGTCTGATCGCCCGCTTTGCGGCGTCGCACCGGATCACCCAGATCGACCGGCACATCGACAGCGCCAGCCTTCCGGACTGGATGCATGAGCTGTCCGATCTGGACAGGCTGATCGCGCTGTGGGAATGGCGGTCAAGCCCCACGCCGTGGCTTTGGATGGAGGCCATGATCCGCATCTGATATTCGTATACAATTGCATACACCACTTTCCCCCTGCGCCGAATTGCGCTATGGGGACACCAAAATTGACCACATCTGGAGGGGCATATGTCCAAGATCAAAGTCGCCAACCCCGTCGTCGAACTCGACGGCGATGAAATGACCCGGATCATCTGGGACTTCATCAAGAAGAAACTGATCCTGCCCTACCTGGACGTGGACCTGAAATACTACGATCTGGGCATCGAAGAGCGGGACCGCACCGACGACCAGATCACCATCGACGCCGCCAATGCGATCAAGCAATACGGCGTGGGCGTCAAATGCGCCACCATCACCCCCGACGAACAGCGGGTCGAGGAATTCGGCCTCAAACAGATGTGGCGCAGCCCCAACGGTACCATCCGCAACATCCTGGGCGGCGTGATTTTCCGCGAACCGATCATTTGCAAGAATGTGCCGCGTCTGGTCCCCGGCTGGACCAAGCCCATCGTCGTCGGCCGCCACGCCTATGGCGACCAGTATCGCGCCACCGATTTCCGCTTTTCCGGTGCTGGCACCCTGTCGATGAAATTCGTGGGCGAAGACGGTACCGTGATCGAACGCGAAGTGTTCAAGGCCCCGGATTCGGGCGTGTTCATGGGCATGTACAACCTGGACGAGTCGATCACCGACTTTGCCCGCGCGTCCATGAACTATGGTCTGGTCAAGGGCTGGCCGGTCTATCTGTCCACCAAGAACACGATCCTCAAGGCCTACGACGGCCGGTTCAAGGACATCTTCCAACAGGTGTTCGACGCCGAATTTGCCGACAAATTCAAGGCCGCCGGGATCACCTACGAACACCGGCTGATTGACGACATGGTGGCCTCGGCCCTGAAATGGTCGGGCGGCTATGTTTGGGCCTGCAAGAACTACGATGGCGACGTGCAGTCGGACACTGTGGCACAGGGCTTTGGTTCGCTGGGTCTGATGACGTCGGTCCTGATGACCCCCGATGGCAAGACGGTCGAGGCCGAGGCGGCGCACGGCACCGTCACCCGCCACTACCGGCAGCATCAAAAGGGTCAGGCGACATCGACCAACTCGATCGCGTCGATCTATGCGTGGTCCGGCGGGCTCAAGCATCGGGCGAAACTGGACGACAACGCCGAGCTGCTGAAATTCGCAGACACGCTGGAAAAGGTCACCGTGCAGACGGTCGAGGACGGGTTCATGACCAAGGACCTCGCCCTCTTGGTTGGCCCGGATCAGAAATGGCTGACCACGATGGGCTACCTCGAAAAGGTGGACGAATACCTCAACAAGGCGATGTAACCCATCGCGGACAACAACGCAGGGGTCGGCCGGAACGGCCGGCCCTTTTTCCTGTCTGAGGATCGGGCTAGACACTCCCCAAAGGAGGCCGTGCCATGACCCAGTCCTATCTCTACCTCGTGTTTGCCATCATCGCCGAAACCATCGGCACGACTGCCTTGCAGGCCAGTCAGCAGTTTACACGGTTGGGGCCAGTCATCGTGGTAGCGGTGGCCTACGCAATCTCGTTTTACCTGATGTCGCTGGCGCTGCGGACAATGCCGGTGGGGATTGTCTATGCGATCTGGTCGGGGCTCGGCATGTTGATGATTGCCGGGATCGGCTATCTGATATTTGGCCAGAAACTTGATCTTGCCGCCGTGCTGGGCATAGGGCTGATCCTTGCGGGCATCGTGGTCATCCATGTCTTTTCGGCCACGGGTGTCCCCGGCCACTGACGCGGCGGCGCGCGGTCCATTCTGGGGCTGGCTATTTCTGCGATTGCACGGTATGGCCCGCGCAATCCCTGAAAGGCTGAACCTATGGACATCCGCAATATTGCGATCATCGCACACGTTGACCACGGCAAGACGACGCTGGTGGACGAACTTCTCAAGCAGTCGGGCGTCTACCGGGCGAACGAGGCCGTGACCGAACGGGCGATGGACAGCAATGACATCGAACGCGAGCGGGGCATCACGATCCTTGCCAAATGCACGTCCGTGGAACATTCCGGCGTCCGCATCAACATCGTCGATACCCCCGGCCACGCCGATTTCGGTGGCGAAGTTGAACGGATTCTGTCGATGGTCGACGGGGTTGTGCTGCTGGTGGACGCCGCCGAAGGGCCGATGCCGCAGACCAAATTCGTGACGTCCAAGGCGCTGGCGCTGGGCCTGCGCCCCATCGTGGTCCTCAACAAGGTGGACAAGCACGATGCCGAGCCTGACAGGGCGCTGGACGAATGTTTCGACCTGTTCGCCAATCTCGGCGCTGACGACGATCAGCTTGATTTCCCGCACATGTATGCCTCGGGCCGCGCTGGCTGGGCCGATATGGAGCTGGACGGGCCGCGCAAGGACCTCGAAGCGCTGTTCACGCTGATCATCAAACATGTGCCTGCGCCAAAGCAGATCGCCGACCGCGAAAAACCGTTCACGATGTTGGCGACCACCCTGTCGGCCGACCCCTTTATCGGGCGCATCTTGACCGGCCGGGTGGAAACCGGCACGTTGCGGGCAGGTGAAACCGTCAAGGCGCTGTCGCGGACCGGGGAAAAGCTGGAACAGTTCCGCGTGTCCAAGATCCTCGCCTTCCGTGGACTCAGCCAATCGGCCATCGACGTGGCCGAGGCCGGCGATATCGTGACGTTGGCGGGTATGTCCAAGGCGACGGTCGCCGACACGATCTGCGACCTGTCCATCGACACCGCCCTGCCCGCCCAACCCATCGACCCGCCAACCATCACCGTGACATTTGGCATCAACGATTCGCCGCTGGCGGGCCGGGATGGGAAAAAGGTCCAATCCCGCGTCATCCGCGATCGCCTGCTGCGCGAGGCCGAGGTTAATGTGGCGATCAAGGTGCAGGACACCCCCGGCGGCGATGCCTTTGAGGTGTCGGGCAGAGGCGAACTTCAGATGGGCGTGCTGATCGAAAACATGCGTCGCGAGGGGTTCGAGCTGTCGATTTCCCGTCCTCAGGTGATTTACAAAACCGTGGACGGCGTGCGGATGGAGCCCATCGAAGAGGCCACCATCGACGTCGATGACGAATACACTGGCGCCGTGGTGGAAAAGCTGACCGGCCCCCGCAAGGGCGAACTGGTCGAGATGAAGCCCGCAGGCGTGGGCAAGACGCGGATCATCGCCCACATCCCGTCCCGCGGGCTGATCGGCTATCACGGTGAATTCCTGACCGACACGCGTGGATCGGGCGTTCTGAACCGGCTGTTCCACGGGTGGGCCCCCTACAAGGGTCCGATCCAGGGTCGTCGTCAGGGCGTTCTGATCTCGATGGAAAACGGCACCTCGGTCGCCTATGCGCTCTGGAAGCTCGAGGATCGCGGCAAGTTCTTTATCGGCGCCCAAGAGGCAGTCTATACCGGCATGATCATCGGCGAACACAGCCGCGACAACGATCTGGAAGTGAACCCGCTCAAGGGCAAGCAACTGACCAACATCCGCGCCTCGGGCACGGACGAGGCGGTGCGCCTGACCACGCCCGTCACCATGTCTCTGGAACAGGCGATTGCCTATATCGACGATGACGAGTTGGTCGAGGTCACCCCCAACGCGATCCGCTTGCGTAAACGCTTCCTCGACCCGATCGAGCGCAAACGGCAGTCCAAGGCTAGCTGATCCAGTTTTGATTTTGCGGAAACGGGCCCTTTGGGGCCCGTTGCTGTTTTTGGTAGTTTGTCATTTGGCGGCCATGTGAACCGCCGATCACGCCGCGTTCCCAGTTGTGCCTGCGGAGCCTCCGGCGGGAGTTGTTATGGCAAGGTGAACGTCAGGCCATGTGCGCGTGAACGCTGTCACTCAGCGTGATGACGCCGGGCGTCAGGACCGAAGCATAGTAGCCGCCGTGCCCACGCACGGCAGAGTAGCCGCCAAAGCCGAGGATTTCCTCCATCCGTGAACAGGGCGGACAAGCCCCTTCTATGGTGAGGACCATGGTGCCCAATTGCACCTTCCCCAGCCGAAGTGCGGCGAGGTTGATACCAGAGACTAGAATTGTGCGCCGCAACTCCTCGGGCGCGATCAGGTCGCGGCCCAGAAGTGCCGAAATCACCGGCAAATGTTCTGACTGGATCAGGGTGACAGCCCGTTTGCCCTGCCGCCCGTGATCGCCTGTCAGTCCGTCGTGCGTCATCTCCGCTTGCCTCACGGCCGTCATGGCCGCCCGGTGCGCGGGGCGCAGCCCGATCCAATCCACACGCCCCACTCGTGCATGGCGGGCCATCATCTGGGCGAGCGGAGTCAGAGTTCCTCGACGATCACCAGATCGCGCTCAGACGCTCCCCGGGCAAAGCCAAGTGCCTCTTGGTAGGCGGGCGAGTTGTAGCAGTCGTGCGCCGCCGCCAAGCTGGGAAAGCGGGCGACCACGTTGCGGGCGCGGTCGTTGCCTTCGAGTTGTTCATAGGACCCGCCGCGGGCGAGAAACACGCCCCCATGCGCGGCGATGGCCGGCCCCGCCCGTTTGGCATACTCACCATAAGCAACGTCATCCAGAACCTTGACATGGGCAATCCAGAGCGCGGTTTTCATTTGGATCCTCCGATCACAATTTCGGCGGCGGCAATAGCAGCAGCCGCATTTTCAGCCGAGGCACCGCCGCCCTGCGCCATGTCGGGGCGACCACCGCCGCCTTTGCCGCCCAGTTCAGCCACGGCGGCGCGCAACAAATCGACCGCAGACAGGCGACCAATGAGGTCGGTCGTGACACCCGCCGCGACCGCCGCTTTGCCGTCAGTGTCCGCGATCAATAGGACCGCGCCTGACCCGATCTGTGCCTTCATGGTGTCCACCAGACCAGGCAGATCCTTGCCGGTCACGCCGCTAAGCACTTGAGCTTTGAAGGCGATACCATTGATATCCTTTGGCTTGTCTTCAGATTTGGCTCCACCCGACATGGCCAGATCGCGGCGCAGTTGCGCCACTTCGTTGGCCAAGGACTTTCGTTCGTCAATGAGAGCCCGGACCCGGTCCGTCACCTCGGCCATTGGGGTCTTGAGCGCAGTGGCGACCTCGATCAGTCGCGCCTGCTGTTCGGCCAGATGGTCCAGCGCCGCCTGACCGGTCAACGCCTCGATCCGGCGGACGCCGGCGCTGCTGGCACTGTCGGACAGGGCGACAAAGGCCCCGATCTGACCTAACTGCCCCACATGCGTCCCGCCGCAAAGTTCAAGACTATAGGTCTGCCCATCTGCGCCTTTGCCCGATCCGGGTTTCAGACCCATGGATACCACGCGCACCTCGTCTCCGTACTTTTCGCCAAATAGAGCCTGCGCCCCCAGCGCCCGCGCATTATCGGGCGTCATCAGCCGGGTTTCAACCGCACTGTTCTGCCGGATCATCGCGTTCACTTCGGCCTCTACAGCCTTGAGTTCACTTGAGGAAAGCGCCTTCCCATGGGAAAAGTCGAACCGCAGCCGATCGGGCGCATTCAGCGACCCGCGCTGGGCGATGTGATCGCCCAAAGCCTCGCGAAGCGCTTCGTTGAGCAGGTGCGTGGCCGAGTGATTGGCGCGGATGGCACCGCGCCGGGCGTGATCCACCTCGAGCTTGATCCCTTGTCCCACCTTGATCGGCCCTGTTCCGCCCGTCACCTGATGAGCAATCAGACCGCCCGGCATCTTCTTGGTGTCGGTCACCCGTGCTTCGGTGTGATCCGCGCGTAGCATGCCCGCATCACCCACCTGCCCGCCGGATTCCGCATAGAACGGGGTCTGGTTCGTGACCACCCAGCCCTGTGCCCCGGTGGCCAATTCTCCGGCCTCGGCGGTACCGTTGACGATGGCCACGACCTCGCCTTCGGCATATTCGGTGTCATAGCCCAGAAACTCGGACGCGCCGACCCGTTCGGCGATGTCGTACCAGATGGCCGCATCGGCCGTAGCCCCGGTGCCAACCCAGGCTGCGCGGGCCTTGGCCTTTTGTTCGGCCATGGCGGCGTCAAATCCGTCGGTATCCACCGTCCGACCCTGTTCGCGCAGGGCATCCTGTGTCAGGTCCAGCGGAAAGCCGTAAGTGTCATAGAGCTTGAACGCCGCCGCACCCGGCAAGGCGCCGCCTTCGGGGATCCCTGCCACTTCATCGTCCAGCAGGCGCAGGCCACGGTCGAGTGTCGTCTTGAACCGGGTTTCCTCGGCCCGCAGCGTCTCCTCGATCAGCGACTTGGCGCGGCCGAGTTCAGGATATGCCGCCCCCATCTGTTTGACCAATTCAGGGACCAGACGGTGCATCACCGGGTCCTTTGCCCCCAGCATATGAGCGTGGCGCATGGCACGGCGCATGATCCGACGCAGTACATAGCCGCGCCCGTCATTAGAGGGCATCACGCCGTCCGCGATCAGGAACGAGGTCGACCGCAGATGATCAGCGATCACCCGGTGATGGATCTTGCCGGGGCCATCGGGATCGGACGACGTGGCGTTCGCCGACGCCTCGATCAACGCGCGCATCAGGTCGGTGTCATAGTTGTCGTGCTTGCCTTGCAGCAGGGCGCCAATCCGTTCCAGCCCCATGCCGGTGTCGATCGACTGCATGTCCAGCGGCTTCATCGTGCCATCCGCGAACTGTTCGTTCTGCATGAACACGTTGTTCCAGATCTCGATGAACCGGTCGCCGTCCTCGTCGGCGCTTCCGGGGGGGCCGCCCCAGATGTGGTCGCCGTGATCATAGAAAATTTCGGTGCAGGGGCCACAGGGGCCGGTCGGCCCCATCCGCCAGAAATTGTCGTCGGTGGGGATTCGGATGATCCGATCCTCGGGCAGACCCGCAACCTTTTTCCAGATCCCGGCCGCTTCGTCATCGGTGTGATAGACGGTCACCAGCAGCTTTTTGGCGTTCAGACCAAAATCCTTGGTCAGCAGCTCCCAGGCAAAGGTGATCGCCTGTTCCTTGAAATAATCGCCGAACGAAAAATTGCCGAGCATTTCAAAGAACGTATGGTGACGGGCGGTATAGCCCACATTGTCCAGATCGTTGTGCTTGCCCCCGGCGCGCACGCATTTCTGCGCCGTCGTGGCCCGCTGATAGGGGCCGCTTTCGACGCCGGTAAAGCGGTTCTTGAACTGCACCATGCCCGAATTGGTGAACATCAGGGTCGGGTCGTTGCGCGGCACCAACGGGCTGGAGGCGACCACCTCGTGCCCGTTGCGGGCAAAGAAGTTGAGGTAGGTGGACCGGATGTCAGCAAGGCTCGTCATTATGGGCTTTCCAGAGTTGGGCCGGGGTAAGGCCGCCATGAAATAGTCCCCAAGCGGCGGGCGGTAAAGCGGGAAACGGAAAAAGGGGGCCGCCGTCGCTGCCCCCTTTTCCCGGATATTCTGCGATCCGCGTCCGGATCGTGGGGCTTTGTCCAAAGCCCGTCTGCGACCGATCTACATTTCGACCATGTCGTCGTCAGGCTTGTCCGTTTCCGTCATCGCAAAGTCGAGGCCATGCGCCGCGCGGATCTTGTCCTCGATTTCCAATGCGATGCCGGGGTTTTCCTTGAGGAACACCTTGGCATTTTCGCGGCCCTGCCCGATCCGTTCGTCACCGTAAGAATACCAGGCGCCCGACTTCTCGACCACTCCGGCCTTGACGCCAAGGTCAATGATTTCACCGGTTTTCGAAATACCTTCGCCATACATGATGTCGAATTCGACCTGCTTGAAGGGCGGGGCGACCTTGTTCTTGACGACCTTGACGCGGGTGGAGTTTCCCACGACCTCGTCCCGGTCCTTGATCGACCCGATCCGACGGATATCCAGACGGACCGAGGCATAGAATTTCAGGGCGTTCCCGCCTGTGGTGGTTTCAGGCGACCCGAACATGACGCCGATCTTCATCCGGATCTGGTTGATGAAAATGACCATACACTGGGATTTGCTGATCGAACCGGTCAGTTTGCGCATGGCCTGGGACATCAGTCGGGCGTGCACACCGACGCTGCTGTCGCCCATGTCGCCTTCCAGTTCGGATTTCGGCGTGAGCGCCGCGACCGAGTCGACGACGACCAGCGACACCGCACCAGACCGAACCAGCGTATCGACAATCTCGAGCCCCTGTTCGCCCGTGTCGGGCTGCGAAATCAGCAGTTCATCCAGATTGACGCCCAGCTTTTTCGCATAAGCCGGATCAAACGCGTGTTCGGCATCGACAAAGGCGCACACACCGCCCTTTTTCTGTTCTTCGGCAATGGAATGGAGGGTCAGCGTCGTCTTGCCCGACGATTCCGGGCCGTAGATTTCGATGATCCGCCCCTTGGGCAACCCGCCGATCCCCAACGCGATATCCAGACCCAGCGACCCGGTCGAGGTCGCCTCGATCTCGGCCATCTGGTTCTGACCGCCAAGCTTCATGATGGACCCTTTGCCGAACTGCCGTTCGATCTGGGCCAGCGCCGATTCAAGCGCCTTTTGTTTGTCGGCTGTTTTCTTGTCGTTCATGCTGAGAAGGTCTGCCACTGCCATGATGTCCTGTCCTTATTCCACACGCCGCTCGGGGCGGCAACGTTGCGTTTGTTCTGCCTCTGTTCCCATGGTTAATGGGACCAAAAGAAGAACATTTCAAGAAAATTCTTCTGATTAACTTTGATCTGCCATTGGTTAAGGACTGGTTTACACGCTAGGTATGGCGAGGAAATCGCCCAAGGACATCCGCAAATGCTTGTTTTCTGGAAAGAAAGGCTGGTGTTTCTGGCCGTGCCCAAGACAGGAACCACCGCGCTAGAGGGCGCGCTGGCCCCCAAGGCGTCCATGGTCCTGCGCGACCCACCGATTCTCAAACACTCACCCGTCTATCGCTACCGCCGCTTTCTGCACCCCTATTTCAAACAGGCTGGCGGACAGGAAATGGAGACCTTGGCTGTCGTGCGCCATCCGGTCAGCTGGCTGGCCAGCTGGTATCGGTATCGCCACCGCGACGATCTGGTGGGCCATCCCAACAGCACGCGGGGGCACACCTTTGAAGAGTTTGTCGAGGAATACATCAAGGGCAAGTCGGAACCCTGGGCCGATGTGGGCAGCCAGTCGAAATTCCTGCTCGACCCCGAAGGAAATCTGGGCGTGACCTACCTCTTTCGGTACGAGGCACAGCCGCTCTTGATAGACTTTCTGGAACAGAAACTCGGGTTCGAGATCACCTTGCCCTTGCTCAACGTCTCGCCACCGGCCGATGTTGCCCTGTCACCCGGCCTGGAAAAGAAACTCGCCCGCAAATGCGAGGCCGAGTTCAAAGTCTGGGACATGGGCCGCTCCTGACGCCCGCCCGTGTTACAAGCCGATCACCGCGGCGTCAGCACAGGTGACGCGGGGCTGCCCCGCTCCTATATCATGCTCATCGACGCAAAAAGGAGAAGGTCATGGCTGAAGAACGTGCCGTTCTGGCGGGGGGATGTTTCTGGGGAATGCAGGATCTGATCCGGCGGATGCCCGGCGTCCTGCGGACCCGTGTGGGCTATACCGGGGGCGATGTGGCAAACGCCACCTATCGCAACCACGGCACCCATGCCGAAGGGATCGAGATCGTGTATGATCCGGCCCGCACCAGCTACCGCGAGATTCTGGAATTCTTCTTTCAGATCCACGATCCGACGACGCTCAACCGGCAGGGCAACGACCGCGGCCTGTCGTATCGGTCGGGGATCTACTACCTGACCGACGAGCAAAAGCGGGTGGCCGAGGACACCATTGCCGACGTCAACGCCTCGGGCATCTGGCCCGGCAAGGTGGTGACCGAGGTCAAGGCTGCTGGCGATTTCTGGGAAGCCGAGCCCGAACATCAGGATTATCTTGAGCGGATTCCCAACGGTTACACCTGCCACTTTGTCCGGCAGGGTTGGCGTCTGCCCAAGCGGACATCTGCGGCCTGACGGCCCGGTCCCGGCCTAACCAAAGCGGTTGGGTCGGGGCTCTCCCTTTTGGGCGAGAAACACGATCATCACGATCGACAGGACGAGGACGGCGATGCCGAGCAGACCGAGCAAAGCGCCCATGTTGTTGAACCCGTTGTCGCCCCCCGCGCCGATGATGCCAATCACGGCCGCAAGCCCCCCGATCAGAATATAGAACCCGCCGATCCACCAACCCGACCGCCCGGTATCGTGCAGGCGTCGGACCGACACAGACAGCGACGGCAGGAGGATAGCGAGTGACAGGATGGTGTTGATCGGGGAAAACCCCGACGCGCTCCCAAAGAGCGCTGTATCGAGGATCCCAGTTGCCAGCCCCGCCAGAAAGGCCGCCAACTGGAAATACCAGAACTCCGACCGGCTCGCCCGGCCTGAAAAGACCGCGAACTTGTTGAAACAGACCTGCACTGCCTCAAAGAACTCGCGCGGCGGGGCGGCGCCATACATCGTGTCGTGTTCAGGACGAAACTGAACAGAAGGTTGGGCCGACCGGTTGGGCATCGGCGGTGGGCTGGCCGAGGCGGCGACTGGAAAATGGGCCGAGGCTTCTTCCCAGCCATCCAGCCCCTCGCGCCAGACCAGGGTCGATCCGCCGATCTGTCCCGCGTCGACCAAACGCAGGATTTCGGCCTTTTCGACAGGGCCGATGCGGGCCTCGCCATTCACATAGTACCATGCGTCACCGGCCACAGGCGCTCTCCTCAGAATCGAACTTGTCGGAAGCTACCCTAGCCGCCCGGCCCCCTGATGCAAGGCGGGCTGTCCTTACTCGGACCCCTGCCCAGGCTCGTCGGTGGGCAGCGGGCCGCGAAACCCGGTGGCGACCACGAACTTTTCGGAACTGTCCGCGCGCGAGGCGGGAGGTTTGACGTTGGCGACCTTTTCGAACCTTTGTTTCAACAAGGTCTGCAACCCCGTCTCGGCACCGCCCGCCAACACCTTGGCGACAAAAGTGCCTCCCGGCGTCAGCACGTCAAAGGCGAAATAGGCGGCCGCCTCGCACAGCGCGATGATCCGGTCGTGGTCGGTCTGCTTGTGGCCCGAAGCCGAGGCGGCCATGTCGGACATGACCACATCCGCCTCGCCGCCCAGCCAAGACTTGACCTTCTGATCGGCGTCATCCTCCAGAAAATCAAGCTGGTGAATCTCGGCTCCGGTGATCGGCTCGACCTCTTGCAGGTCAATGCCCAGGATTGTGCCAATCCGCTTGCCCGACTTTTCGCCCAACGCATTGATGCGGGGAATGGCCACCTGGATCCAGCCGCCCGGCGCACAGCCCAGATCGACCACGCGGGCACCGGGGACCAGAAAACGATACTTGTCATCCAGTTCCAGAATCTTGAACGCTGCCCGCCCACGATAGCCTTCGGCCTTGGCCCGCTTGACATAGGGGTCGTTCAACTGACGTTGCAGCCAAAGGGTCGACGACATGGTGCGCCCCCTGGCGGTCTTGACCTTGATCGTCAGGTCTCGCTGTCCGCGGCCCGAGGTGTTCTTGGTGGGTTTCTTGACCATGTCAGGCCTCGCACGCTGGGATCGGGTGGTCGATCTCTGACAGAAATCGCCGTGATTTTTCTCTGAAAAATCGGCCTACACCTAATAGGGCGCGTCCTCAAGCACGCCATCGGCACTCATCTGCGCATATAGCAGCCCCTCGCGCAGGCCGCGGTCGGCCACGGACAGCCTGTCGGTCGGCCAGATGCGCATCAGCGCCTGAAGGATGGCCGCCCCGGACATGATCAAAGCCTGTCGGTCCTTGCCGATCCGGGGGTCTATACGGCGACCTGCCGGACCCAAGGCAAGATAGGTGCGGATCACGCTGTCGATCTGGTCCGAGGTCATGCGCAACCCGTCCACCTTGGTCCGGTCATAGCGTTTAAGGCCAAGATGGCTCGCGGCGACCGTCGTCACCGTGCCGGAGGTGCCGATGATCTGGAACCGCTCCTTGCTTTGCTCGACCGAATAGGGGCTGAATTTTTGCAGATTTTCCTCGAAAAACCAGCTCATCAGGGCAAACCGGGCGGCGTCGTCGTCCACGTCGGAAAACTGGTCGCGCAGGGTTGCCACGCCAAGCGGGACAGATATCCAGTCTACCACGCGGGCCGCGGCAAAGGGGCCGGGGTCCTGCACAAAGCCCCGGTGCAGGCGCATGATGGCGCGGGGCCGTTCGCGTTTGGGGACATGGGACAGGTCGATCCAGACCAGTTCGGTCGACCCGCCGCCGATATCGACAACCAGCAACTGTTCGGTCTTGGTGCTGACCAGCGGGGCGCAGGAAATGACGGCCAGACGGGCCTCTTCCTCGGGCTGGATGATTTCCAGGTTCAACCCCGTCTCGCGACGGACCTGCGCGATGAACGCGGCACCGTTCTTGGCACGCCTGCACGCTTCGGTCGCCACCAGCCGCATATGGGTCACGCCATGCCGCGCAAGCTTCTGCTTGCAGATGCGCATGGCATTGATCGTGCGGTTCATCGACGCGCGGCTCAGCTTGCCGGTGCTTTCCAGCCCCTGCCCCAACTGGACGGATTTGGAAAAGCTGTCGACGACATGAAACTGGCTGCCCTTTGGCTGGGCAATCAGCATCCGGCAACTGTTCGTCCCCAGATCGAGCGCCGCATAAAGCGTGCCCGGTTCGGGTGGATTGGGCGCGGGGCTTTCGACCGCTTGTGGGAACGCGCCCGCACCATCGGAGCGCTTGGGCGCCATCAGACACGCCCTCCAAATTCGAGTTGCCCCGACCCTAGGCCCGGACCCGACCTCACGCAAGTCTTGTGAACGTTTCTCATCCTGAGGATGAAGATTTTGAGGATCGGGGGCGGTCGCCCAATACAGACACTCGTGCTAAATCAGCCGCGTCGCAGGATGCGTCCGCCATGTCGAAAACCGACACCGAAGGACGCATCCAACAGCGTAGAGATGCCACAACAGCGCCCAAGGGGAATCGACCATGCCTGACGTCACCATAGTCTACTGGCGCGACATTCCCGCTCAGGTCATCGTCGGCAAGGGGCGGCGCGGGTTCAAGGTGCAGCTGCCCGAACGGTTCGAACAGGCCATCGACCGGGCCGCGATGAAAACCGGGGCCGCTGGCACCGACGATTATCTCGCCGAATGGCGCAAGGCCGCCCCCTACCCCGTCGACGGCGACAGCGACGAATCCGTGGCCCGCGCCGAAGCCACGCGGCTGGATACCGAATACGACCAGGAGCGGATCAAGACCCTCATTGCCAACGATGGCTGGAATTGACCGACCTTCCGCCCCCCTTCCCCGCCCGTCTCAAGGAGACCGTCATGTCCCTGCTTCCCTTTCTCAAGCGTCGCGACACCGTTGAACCCGCCGCTCTGCCCGACCGCAAGGTCGAGGCGTTTCTGGATGGGTATTCCATCGAGGTGATGCCCCGGACGGCGGAAAAGGTCGAAAGCTTCCGCGAGCTTTTGCCGGTCGGCACCCGCGTCTATATCGCCCATATCGAAGGCACCCCGATAGAAGATATGGTCGGCACGGCCAAGCGGATCGCCGGCGAAGGTTATTCGGTCATGCCGCACTTTCCTGCCCGGATCATCCCTGACCGCGCCACGCTGGCCGACTGGATCGCCCGCTATCAGGGCGAGGCCGGCGTTGATCAGGCGCTGCTGTTGGGCGGCGGCGTGAACACTCCCGCAGGGGAATACGACAGTTCCATGCAACTGATGGAAACCGGGCTGTTTGGCGATTTTAAACGGCTGCACATCGCGGGCCACCCCGAAGGCAACAAGGATATCGACAAGAACGGCGGCGACGCGATCGTCATGCAGGCGCTTGCGTGGAAACAGCGCTGGTCCGAAACAACCGACGCTGACATGGCCATCACCACCCAGTTCTGTTTCGAGGCCGACCCCGTCATTGAATGGGCAAACCGGCTGTCCGCCGCGGGGATCACCATTCCTGTCCATATCGGCGTGGCCGGACCCGCCAAGCTTCAGACGCTTATAAAGTTCGCCATCGCCTGCGGCGTCGGCCCCTCCTTGCGCGTGTTGCAGAAACGGGCGATGGACGTGACCAAGCTGCTTCTGCCCTACGAGCCGACCGATGTCGTGACAGCACTGGCGGCCCACAAGGCCGCCAACCCGAATTTCAACATCGCCTCGGTCCACTTCTTCCCCTTGGGCGGGATCAAGACAAACGCCCAGTGGGCCATCGACCACGGCGGCGCCTCGGGCGTTCCCGCCGCACAAGCACAAGGATAAGACATGACCCGCACGATCGTCGAAAGCGCGACCCGCACCGCCATCATCGGCTTTGACCAGCCGTTCTGCGTGATCGGCGAACGGATCAACCCCACCGGGCGCAAGAAACTGGCCGCCGAGCTTGAGATGGGGGATTTCTCGACCGTCGAGCGGGACGCAATCGCGCAGGTCGCCGCCGGGGCCACCATGCTCGATATCAACTCGGGCGCGGTCTTTTCCAACAAGATGGGAGAAGACCCCCGCTACGCCGACAACAACTTTGTCGAACCGCCCCTGATGAAGGAGCTGATCGAACGGGTGCAGGCCATCGTCGATGTGCCGCTCTGCATCGATTCGTCCGTTCCCGCGGCGCTTGAGGCCGGTTTGGCCGCCGCCAAGGGCCGCCCCCTGCTGAATTCGGTCACGGGCGAAGAAGAACGGCTGGAACGGGTTCTGCCACTGGTCAAGAAATACAACGTCCCGGTCGTTGCGATTTCCAACGACGACACCGGTATTTCCGAGGATCCCGAGGTCCGCTTTGCCGTCGCCAAAAAGATCGTCGAACGGGCCGCCGATTTCGGCATTCCGGCCCATGATATCGTCGTCGATCCGCTGGTCATGCCGATCGGCGCGATGGGCACCGCCGGACTGCAAGTGTTCACCCTCGTCCGTCGCCTGCGCGAGGAATTGGGCGTCAACACCACCTGCGGCGCGTCCAACATTTCGTTCGGCCTGCCCAACCGGCACGGCATCAATAACGCCTTCCTGCCGATGGCGATGGTGGCGGGGATGACCAGCGCCATCATGAACCCCATCGCCCTGCCCGTTCCCGCGGCCAAAATCGCCGAAAAGCGGGCCGAGGTTGAAGCTGCGGGCATCGTCCTGCCGCCGATGGATGACGAAGCGTTCTGCGTCCTCTTCGGTCTGGGCAGCACCCTGCCCCGCGCCGGCAAGGAAATGGAGGCGATCCGCGCCGCCAACTTCCTGACCAACAACGACCCGTCGGGCGGCGAATGGATCAAGTTCAACCGCCCCCCCGTCGCCGCAGGCGAAGGCCGGGCGCGGACCGGACGGCGCGCGCGGGGCTGACCGCTAACTGGGTAGGCGCCCGGCGGACACGCCGGGCCGCCGCCATTACACCCTTACTGCCAGACACACCTGCCACGGCCCAAGATGGACGCGGCCATCGGCGGACGGCGCTCCGCCGCCCAACTCGGCCCCGACCTGAACCCAATTCCCTTTGGGCATGGCGAGATCAGAAGGTGTGTCGCTCACGTTAAAGGCGCAAAACACCGTCTCGGACTCGTGCGTCCGATTGAAATAGACCACATCGCCCGAAGATTTCATTCCGTCATGTCCACCCTCCATCAACGCCTTGTGGGCGTGGCGGAACGCGATGACGCGGCGATAGTGATGCAGGACCGCGGCTGGATCGGCCTCTTCGGCGGCGACGGACATATTCAAATGTTCGGACGACACGGGCAACCACGGGCGACCCACGGAAAAGCCGCCGTTCTGGTTGCTGGGCTCCCAGACCATTGGGGTGCGGCAGCCATCGCGGCCCTTGAATTCAGGCCAGAATTCAATGCCATAGGGGTCTTGCAGGTCCTCAAAGGCGACGTCTGCCTCGGGCAGACCCAACTCCTCGCCCTGATACAGACAGACCGATCCACGCAGACAGTGGATCAGGGTGGTGTACATGCGCAACGCGGCCGGCGACAAGGACCAGCGAGTAACATGGCGCATCACGTCATGGTTGGAAAACGCCCAGCAGGGCCAACCGTCCTTGGCCACTCGGTCCACCTCGGACATGACCTGCACGATGCGGGCGGCTGTCGGCGGGGTCGCCGACAGGAATTCGAACGCATAGCACATCTGCATCAGATCATCGCCGGCCGTATACTGACCCATGATCTCGAGGCCCCGCTGGGCATCGCCCACCTCGCCGACGGCGGCGGCCCCGAACGGGTTCATCACGGCCCGGAATTTGCGCAGAAAATCAAGGTTTTCCGGCTGGTTCTTGTCGTAGATATGCAACTGGTGGTTATAGGGGTTCACCGAAGGGGCGATTGTTGCATTACGCTCCTCGGGCGGCAGCGGAGGATTATCGCGCAACTGCTTGTCGGCAATATAGAAATTGATGGTGTCCAGACGGAACCCGTCAACCCCGCGATGCAACCAGAACAGTTCGACATCCAAGAGCGCCTGTTGCACGGCAGGTTCGTGGAAATTCAGGTCGGGCTGCGAGGTCAGGAAATTATGCAGGTAATACTGCTCGCGCCGAGCATCCCATTGCCAGGCCGACCCGCCAAAGATCGACAGCCAGTTGTTGGGTGGGGTGCCGTCGGGCTTGGGGTCGGACCAGACATACCAGTTGGCACGGGGATTGTCGCGATTGGCCCGGCTTTCCTTGAACCACGGATGCTGGTCGGACGTATGCGACAGGACAAGGTCGATCATCACACGAATGCCGAATTGATGGGCGGTCTCGACCACTGCATCGAAATCGGCCAAGGACCCAAACATCGGATCAACGTCGCAATAATCGCTTACGTCATAGCCAAAATCCTTCATGGGCGAGGTAAAGAAGGGGCTGATCCAGATCGCATCGACCCCCAGCGAGGCGATGTATGGCAACCGCTGCACGATGCCCAGCAGATCACCAATGCCGTCGCCATTGCTGTCCTGATAGCTGCGCGGATAGATCTGATAGATGACGGCACCCCGCCACCAACCGGGATCAATCGGTGTTTCCTTGGTGATTGGCGCCTTGAGCGACATGGCGTCTGGGTCCCTCTTCCGGGCTGACGCAGGGTCAGCGGTTTTGCCCTCGTGGGTTACTTCTGACTGGCGTCAAACACAACCGGGTCCTACACATCTGCCAGACCAATTCGCGACCGGAGGCCGCCATGACCATCTCCCGCTCTGACTTTCCACCGGGCTTCGTGTTCGGGGCGGCAACTGCGGCCTACCAGATCGAAGGACACAGTTTCGGCGGGGCGGGGTCGACCCATTGGGACACCTTTGCCGCCACCCCCGGCAACGTCGTGCGGGCGGAAAACGGGGCGGTGGCCTGCGATCACTATCATCGGTGGGAGGCCGACCTCGACCTGCTGCGGGATGGCGGGTTTGACGCCTACCGCTTTTCCACCTCCTGGGCGCGGGTGATGCCGGACGGGGTGACGGTGAATCCCGAAGGGCTCGATTTCTACGACCGACTGGTGGACGGAATGTTGGCCCGCGGGCTCAAACCATTCCAGACGCTCTATCACTGGGAACTGCCCTCGGCGCTGGCGGACACGGGCGGCTGGACGAACCGGGACACGGCGGAACGGTTCGGCGATTTCACCCAAGTCATCACGGCGCGGATCGGCGACCGCGTCGCATCCATCGCCACGATCAACGAACCGTGGTGCGTGGCCTACCTGTCGCATTTCATCGGGGCGCACGCGCCGGGACAACGCGACATCCGGGCAACCGCGCGGGCGATGCACCACATCCTTTTGGCGCACGGCATCGCGGTCGACCGCATGCGGGGCATGGGGCAGAAAAACCTTGGTATCGTGTTGAACTTTGACAGGGCGCTGCCCGCCACCGGTGCGCCCGCCGATCAGGCAGCGGCAGCCACCCAGGACGCCATCTTCAACCGCTGGTTCATCGAGGCGATCACCAAACGCACCTACCCGGCCGAGGCGATGGCGGGCTTTGCCCCCCACATGCCCGCGCACTGGCAAGACGACATGACTCAGATCGGTCAACCGCTCGACTGGCTGGGGATCAACTATTACACCCGGCACCTGTGCGCCGCCGACCCCGGCGCGCCATGGCCCGCGATCCGCGATGTAGAAGGAACCCTGCCCAAGACACAGATGGGCTGGGAAATCTTCCCCGACGGGCTGCACCATTTCCTCACCCGCATGTCCCGTGACTATGTGGGCGACCTGCCGCTTTATGTCACCGAAAACGGCATGGCGTGGCCGGACTTGGTGGAAAACGGGGCGGTCTATGACCCCGACCGCTCCGCATTTATTGACGGCCACCTCGAGGCCACGCGGCGCGCCATTGCGGATGGGGCCAATGTGCAGGGCTTCTTCTACTGGTCGCTGATGGACAATTACGAATGGGCGCTGGGGTATGAAAAACGGTTCGGGATCGTCCATGTGGATTTTGAAACCTTGAAGCGCACGCCCAAAGCGTCCTATCACGCTCTGAAATCAGCCCTTTCGCGGTAAGGTAGGTCATGGCCCATCCCCCCAACACCCTGTCGCTCGTCGGTGATATCGGCGGCACCAACACGCGCGTCGCGCTGGCCGAGGGGCCAAAGGTCATTCAGGACACCATCCGGCGCTATTCCAACGCCGATTTTCCGGGTCTTGAAAGCGTTCTGCGTCAATATGTTGCCGACGAGGGCGGGGTCGATGCCAAAGCCGCCTGCGTGGCCGTGGCCGGACCCGTCCGCGATGGCAAGGCGACAATGACCAACCTCGACTGGGCGATTGACAAACCGACCCTACAGCGCGCGTCAGGGGCCGAAAACGTGGCTATCCTGAATGATCTTCAGGCGCAGGGACACGCCATCGGGCACATCGAACCGGCCAATGTGCGCCAGATCCTGCGCGGGGCCGAGGGGAATGACCACGCGGCCAAACTGGTGATCGGCGTCGGCACCGGGTTCAACTCGGCGCCGGTGTTCGAAACCGAATGGGGCCGGCTCGTCACACCCTCGGAATCGGGCCACGCCAACCTGCCCGTCCGGACCGAGGCGGATTTGCGCCTGTGCCAGTTTGTCGAGACCGCGCACGGCTTTCCAGGGGTCGAGGATGTTCTGTCGGGGCGCGGGCTGGAGCGGGTCTATGCGTGGCTCGGGACCGAAGCGGGCGACCCGCGCGAGGCGACCGCCAAGGCCATCATGGATGCCTGCGCCCAGGGTTCGGATGACCGGGCCACCGCCGCCGCCCACGTCTTTACCCGGATACTGGGCACCGTGGCGGGCAACCTTGCGCTGATCCAGCTGCCCTTTGGCGGCGTGTACCTCGTCGGCGGCGTGGCTCGCGCCTTTGCGCCCTACCTCAACGACTACGGTTTTGGCGATGCATTCCGGGACAAGGGCAGGTTTGCGGGGTTCATGTCCAACTTCGCAGTGAGCGTGATCGAGGACGATTATGCCGCCCTGACCGGATCCGCCGCGCACTTGGCTGCGATGTCGATCTGACCTAGTCGGGCCAGATCGGCTATGGCCGTCGGCACAACAACCACCGACGGGCAGATGCAGGCTGGACCCGGATCCGTCACTGCGTTTCATGAGGTCCGGCGCGACAAGACCCGGTGTCCGCACACACTTTTTGCAAGGCCCGGCACTGGCCGGCAGGTTGATCGCAAACCCCGTCTGAAAGGCCGATTGCGGTTTCAACAGGCTCCGCCGCCATCGGTTCTGGCACCAGTGATTTTGACACGCTCGGTTTTGAGCGGGCGAGAGTATTTTGCCCCCAGCGTTGGCAGGCCCCGTCTTGGCACACTCAGGTCTGGCACCCATGTCACTGTCACGCGCGTTCTAGCGGGCTTGGATCAGGGTAAGCCCAGTCTTGGCACGCCCAGATCTGGCACGCGCGGTTCAGGCACTCGGGGGTCTGGGTCGCATGGACCTTTCCACTCAGATGTTCGCACACCCAGTTGTCGCGTATCCTTTTCCAGTGCATCAGATGCCGACACCCTTGGTTCTGGCCCCCAATTCCCTGACACGCTCAGTTTTGGCGGGCGCGGTCGTCTGCCGTGCGGACTGCGATTGTTCGGCACAGGTCGGGCAAGGCGGATGCGGGTCAAACTTGTGTCCTACTCTGCGCCGTCAGTGCAGCTGCCCTTGAACCGTCGCCGTCAGATCGTTGAGCGAGAAAGGTTTGGGCAGAAAGACCGAGTTGGGGATGGTCGCCTGATTTTCGCCAAACGCATCTTCGGCATAGCCCGAGACAAACACCACACGGGTATTCGGTCTGGCCCTCAACGCTTCGCGGACCCAGGTCGGACCATCCTTTCCCGGCATGATCACGTCAGTCACAAAGATATCGACCGACAGCCCCGGATCGGCCAGCATCGCCAGCGCCGTCTCGGCGCTATCGGCCTCCAGCACCGTATAGCCGCGCAGTCGCAGGGC
This sequence comes from Marivivens sp., assembly GCA_024642115.1. Lineage (GTDB taxonomy): Bacteria > Pseudomonadota > Alphaproteobacteria > Rhodobacterales > Rhodobacteraceae > JAHEBU01. The sequence continues at coordinate 32,129 of JAHEBU010000002.1, forward strand.
GCGGCTGGCGAAAGCCCGCACCGGCGCTTCGTCCTCGACCAACAGCACAACGCCTTCGGCCTGTTGAAGGGGACGTGTCACATGCGGCGGAGCGGCCACGGGGGCCACAACTTCGGTCGTTGGTTCGTAACTGGGGAAATAGAGGGTAAAGACCGTGCCCACCCCGACTTCACTGTCCACAAAGATGAACCCGCCGGTCTGCTTGACGATGCCATAGGCGGTCGACAGACCCAACCCCGTCCCCTCGCCCGTGCGCTTGGTTGTATAGAACGGTTCAAAAATCTTGCTGATCTTTTCTGGGGGAATTCCGTGCCCCTCGTCCACCACCTTGACCAAGACATAGCTGCCTGCGGGCAGCGTCGCACGGTCGCGTTCGACCGGATTTTCCAGAACCAGATTCTCGGTCTCGATCCGGATGTCGCCGCCCGATGGCATCGCATCGCGAGCGTTGACAACCAGGTTCATGACGACCTGTTCCAACTGGCGTTTGTCGGCACGGATCGACAACAGGGCGGGGTCGTGATCCAGCGTCAGCCGGACCCGCTCGCCGACCAACCGGTTGAGCAGATGGGTCAGGTCAGACAGGGTGTCGCGCAGGTCGATGATCTCGGGGCGCAGGTTCTGTTTGCGCGAAAAAGCCAGCAGTTGACCCACAAGGCTGGCCGCGCGATTAGCGTTCTGGTGGATCTGGATCAGGTCGCTGTAGTCACTGTCGCCTTGATCGTGGCGCAACAGCAGCAGGTCGCAATGACCGGAGATGGCGGTCAGAAGGTTGTTGAAATCATGCGCCACCCCACCGGCCAACTGGCCGATGGCCTGCATCTTCTGACTCTGGACGAATTGGGCTTCGAGCGATTTCAATTCGGTCACATCGCTCAGAACGGCGATCAGGTGTGGATCGTCGTCGGGACCAGACGGGTTGAGGGAAACCTGCACGAACACATCCTGATTGTCGTCCGTCCCCCGCAGAAACTGCGGCCCCCCCGCACCCCGGCCCGTCGCCACATCCTGAAGCCAGTCGATGATCGGGCGACCCAATCCTTCCAGCAGGTCCGACAGGCGCATCGGCATTTCGGCGCTGATGCGTAGCAATTGCCGCGCCTCGCGGTTGGACGCAATCAACTCACCCGTCATTGCCACCTTGAGCAAGGGAACCGGCAAATCCTCGATTGCGTCCCAGTCGGCGGACAACCGGCGCGACCCATGGGCGGTGGCCCCTGGCAGCAGATAGATCTCTTGCCGACCGCCAGATCCCGCGATGACCGCGACAAGAGTTTGCATCTCGGTCTCGGCGCCCGCGATGGTATGAACCCGGCCCGAGGCGACCGGGCCGTCCAGAAAAACCTTGTCCAGCGATTTGGCCCGGTTTCCGACAATCCGCCGAAACGCCTCGTTCATGTACAGGATCGTGCCAGAAGGGCCGGCCGTCATCATGGGCAGGCTGATCGCCTCGGCCGGTCGACCCGATTGGCGGTCAAACCGCTCTTCGATCCGCCAAAGATAATGATCGCTCTCAATCGCGTTGACCGAAATGCGGACATGCCCGCGACGGGTCACGATATCTTCGTGCGAACTGCCAAGCGCTTGCGCCTTGCTTTGCAGGCGAAACAGCACCGCACCTGGATTGGCGAACAGGTCGGCAAAAGCGGCCATCAACGTATCGGCGGCCCCGACCTCGGACGGCAAGGCGGCGGCGGCCGCGTTGCGATAGCTGACGTTGCCATCACTGTCGGCCAGCAGGGCCGCGACAGGATCCTGTGCCACGAACCCTTCGACCGCGCGCCGGGTCTGCGCGCGTTCCTGCCGCGAAACCACCTGCCGCACCATCAGTGTCAGCGACAGGATCAGCACCACGCCGCCCCCAATAGCCAGACCCAACGTCACATGAGGTTGCGAGAGGATCCTTGAAATCGCCAGAAACGCCATCCCGATGAAACCCAGAACCACCCCCTGGAGAAGGCTGCCGGATGTCTGGGCCGATCGGATCCGCGATTTGACGATGCTGTTCAAGGGGCGCTCACTTTGCTGATTCCCGACTGCCAATGCACCCCACAACCCTTAACTTGCGATTAACAGTGGCTGGACGATGCCGCTGAGTCGCCTCAAATGCAACCCTTGGTTGCTCAGGCGCTGCGGCGCAGGACCGAAAGAAAGAAGCCGTCTCCGCGGTCATCCGGCGTTCGGCGCAGGGTGTCGGTCAGCCTCCAGCCCGGATGTTCGGACATAAAGGCGGCGATCTGCGCCTCGTTTTCGGAACGAAACACCGAACAGGTCGCATAGGCAAGACAGCCGCCCGGCCTGACCAGAGCCGCCGCCTTTGTCAGCACGTCGACCTGGATCGACGTCACGTCGGACAACCGGGCGGGGGTAAGCCGCCATTTGGCGTCCGGGCTGCGCCGCCACGTCCCGCTCCCCGAACAAGGCGCATCGCAAAACACCAGATCAAAGGACGCCGGTTTCAGCCCCTTCGTCGCCACGGTCGGAATGCGGACGCCGGCCCGGCGCGCCCGCTCGGGGATATCGACCATCCGGGCGGGGTCGATGTCATGGGCCATTATCGGTCCATCCAGGCGGTCGGCAAGCGCCAGCGCCTTACCCCCACCACCGGCGCAATAATCCAGTATCTGCAACCCCTTGGCCATCGGAACCCGCAAAACGGCAGCTTGGGATGACGCATCCTGCACCTCGATCAGCCCATCCTGCCACACGGTTGTCGTGGTCAGTTTCCGCGCCCCTCCGATGATCTCGAGGGCGGTCGGCACATCCGGATGTGGCCGGGCGACAACGGCCTCCGCCTGCAAGGCGGCGATCACCGACGCGGCACTTGCCCGCCGCAGATTGACCCGCACAAAGACCGGGGCGCGGTGGCGCATGGCGGTCAAGGCAGGCTCGGCTGCATCGCCCAAGCCTTCGCGGAACAGGGGCAGCAACCAGTCGGGGCAATCAAGCCGCTCGCCTTCGGTCAGCTCGGGGGGCAGATGGGCCAGTTCGGCGTCGGTGAGGGCGACAGGGGCATGACCTGCGCCATTGAATACTTCGGCCGGGTCCTGCCCCTGATCGCGCATCAGACCGATCATCAGACCGCGCCCGGTCATCCCCCCGCCCAGGGCTGCACAGGACCGCTTCCGGCGCAGAGCATCAAACACATGATCGCGGACCCCCGCCCGGTCCCCCGACCCGGCAAAGCGCGACCGGCGGGCCCATCCGACCAGCGCCTTTTCCGCAGGGGACCCGGCGAGGATCTGGTCCAGAACGTCAACGGCAGCGGCGATGCGGGCAGCGGGGGTCATGGGGCCTCGGAGTTGGACCGGCCCGGCTTAGGGCCTGTCCGGGCGCTTGTCCACCGCAACAGGCGGGGGCGCGATCAGATCTCGCGCCAGATCGCATTGGACCAGGCCCGCTTGCCCGCCCGGTCGATCACCGAAATGCGTATCCAGGGCGAGGCGGCAAAGCGGTCCAGCCGGACCTCGGTCTCGGTCATCGAATGGCCATGAACTGCCGTGGCAGCCGAGGCGCGGCCTTGCACGATCACCGACGATACGGCCGAGGTGCGGACGCGCACCGTGGTCTTGCCCACCTCGATCCCGCGCAACTCGGGGCCTTGGCTGGAATAATACGACCCGGACTTGAGCGAGGCGAGCAGCGCCTCGGGCGTGTTTTCTTCGGCCTTGACCATGACCCAGCCGCCAAAATGGTCGGGCTCGGAAAAATGAGCGTCGTCCGTGGCGATCAGGTTCAGGCGCTTGCCCTCGGACAAGAGCAGATCAAGGGTGTGCGCGCCGTCCGGGCGGTCGCACCCCATGGCACATCCGTGGTTGTAGATCTCGACCGCATGAGCGGCCTCAATGCTGCGGGCGTCGTTCATGGTCAGACCGGACCACTGGGGATGGGCGATGGCGACAAAGGCACCGGCGGCGACGGCGCGGGCCGCCAGTTCGGGGCCCGTTTCCTGATCGGCCACAGGGCGGAAATGGGGGGCATTGGGGGCCGTGAAATCGGCGGGCAGGCCGACGGCCAGAATATGCCACAGGTCGCCGTTCTCCATCGCGCCCGAATGTAACTCGGCGCCCAGAATGGTGGTGAAACCATTGCCGCGCATCGGCACGGTATCGGCGATAGGATAGCCGTACATGCCCAGATAATGATCGGTCAGAGCCATGAAATCATAGCCCTCGGCGCGGTAGCGGCGGCACACCTCTGCAGGCTCCAGAATGCCGTCTGAAAGGGTCGAATGGGTGTGCAGATTGCCACGCCAGAACCGGCCTGGGGCGTCAAAGAAATCAGTCATGGGATAAATCCTGTCGCTGTCAGCGCCTTGTCGCAGGGCTATTTGACACATCCATGCCAGAAGGCGCAGAAAACGCCAATCCCTTTGGCCTTGCGATCCGTGCAGTTTCTCCTAGCTCAAGGGAACCCCGGGTGCATCCTCGCCCCCCGGCCCGAAAGGAACCCCCATGCGCTACAAATCCCTTGGTCGCTCCGGCCTCAAGGTGTCCGAACTCTGCCTCGGCACGATGACCTTTCACGGCGGCGACGGCATGTGGAAGGCTATCGGGCAACTGGGTCAGGACGAGGCGACGACGCTGGTCAAGACCGCCTTTGACGCCGGGATCAATTTCTTTGACACAGCGGATGTCTATTCCGAAGGCAACTCGGAACGGCTGCTGGGTCAGGCGATTCACGCGCTCGGCCTGCCCCGCAACGAGGTGGTCATCGCGACCAAGGCGTTCGGACGGGTGCATCCCGGCCCCAACGGTCGCGGCGCGTCGCGCGGGCATCTGATCGACGCCTGCAAGGCTTCGCTCAAGCGGCTGAACCTCGATCACATCGACCTTTACCAACTGCACGGCTTCGACGCCGAAACCCCGATGGACGAAATGCTCGAAGCCTTGGACACGCTCGTCCAGCACGGGCACATCCGCTATATTGGCGTGTCGAATTGGGCGGCCTGGCAACTTGCCAAGGCGCAGGGGATCGCCATGCACCGGGGCCTCTCCCCGATCCGGTCGATCCAATCCTATTACACGCTCGCGGGACGCGATCTCGAACGTGAAATCGTGCCAGCGCTCAAATCCGAAGGGATCGGCCTGATGGTCTGGAGCCCGCTGGCAGGCGGGTATCTGTCCGGCAAATACACCGGCTCCAATTCAGGGGATGGGCGGCGGGCGACCTTTGATTTCCCACCGCTGGACAAGGACAAGGCGGATCGTATCATCGAAGCGATGCGCCCCATCGCCGCCGCCCACGACGTCAGCATCGCGCGAATCGCACTGGCATGGCTCCTGCATCAGGACGTCGTGACCAGCGTGATCGTCGGGGCCAAGCGGGCGGACCAGCTTGAGGACAACATCGCCGCCACACAGGTAAAACTTACCCCCGACGATCTGCAAGCCCTGGACGACGTCAGCGCACTCACCCCCGAATACCCCGGATGGATGATCGCGCGGCAAAGCCAATATTGACCGCAACCCTTCAATTCACCTTGCAATAACAACTCTCGGGGGGAGGCCAAAGGCCGGGGGGCAGACAGCCCCCCTCCCTGATCGGACCGGGCTCAACCCACCCGGTAGTTCGGGCTTTCGCGGGTGATCTGGACGTCATGGACGTGGCTTTCCTTGAGGCCAGCCCCTGTGATTTTCACAAATTCGCAGTTCCTGCGCATCTCTTCGACGGTGGCGTTACCGGTATAGCCCATGGCGGCACGCAGGCCGCCCACAAGCTGGTGGATGACAGCGTGAGCGGAGCCTTTGTAGGGGACCTGTCCCTCAATGCCTTCGGGGACCAGCTTGTCGCTGGCGGCATCCTTTTGGAAGTAGCGGTCGGCGGACCCGCGGGCCATGGCCCCAAGGCTGCCCATGCCCCGATAGGCCTTGAAGCTGCGGCCCTGATACAGGATCACCTCGCCGGGGCTTTCGTCCGTGCCGGCGATCATGCTGCCCACCATGGCACAGGACGCGCCGGCGGCGATGGCCTTGGCGAAATCGCCGGAAAACTTGATGCCACCGTCCGCGATGACAGGCACGTCGCCCGCTGCTGCGGCGCAGTCCATGATGGCGGTCAGTTGCGGCACACCGACGCCCGCGACCATGCGGGTGGTGCAGATCGACCCCGGCCCGATGCCCACCTTGACCGCATCGGCACCCGCGTCGATCAGAGCACGGGTGCCCGACCCGGTGGCGACGTTACCTGCGACGATCTGGACTTCGTTGGACAGCTTCTTTGCGCGCTCGACCGCGCGAGCGACCCCCTCGGAATGGCCGTGGGCGGTGTCAATAACGATCATGTCCACGCCCGCATCGACCAGGGCCTGCGACCGTTCAAACCCGGCATCCCCTACGGTCGAGGCGGCGGCGACGCGCAACCGACCCAAGGCATCCTTGCAGGCCTGCGGGTTCAGCACCGCCTGTTCGCTGTCCTTGAGCGTCAAGAGGCCGGTCAGCTTGCCTTTGCCATCGGTGATCAGCAGTTTTTCGATCCGGCGGGCCTGCATCAGGCTGCGGGCTTCGTCCAGATCGGCAGGTTCGGTCAACATGGCCAGGTTGTTGCTGGTCATCATCACGCTGACCGGGGTCCGGTCGTCCTGCGCAAAACGCATGTCACGGTTGGTGACGATGCCCACGACCCGGCCAGAGCCGTCCACCACCGGAAATCCGGTCACGCGGTAGCGGTCCATCAGGGCCTTGGCGTCGGCCAATGTCTGATCGGGGGTCAGGGTGATCGGGTTATAGACGGTGCCGGACACGAACCGTTTGACCATGCGAACATCGGCGGCCTGCTGGTCGATATCGAGGTTGCGGTGAATAACGCCCATCCCCCCCGCCTGCGCCATGGCAATGGCCATCCGGCCCTCGGTCACGGTGTCCATCGCGCTCGACAACAACGGGATATTCAGGGCGATGGTGCGGGTGACGCGGGTGCGCGTATCGGCGGTGGACGGCAGGACCGAGGATGCAGCAGGCACCAGCAGAACGTCATCGAATGTGAGGGCCTCACGAATCTCCATCTGGGTGCTCCATGGATTGCGTCGTTTGGCCAGTCCCTATTGCATGGACGGCAGGGATGAGAAAGGGCAAAAGGGCATAAGCCTGAAGCATGGGGGTGAATTCCATCCTCTGGCCCAATGGCAGGATGCCCCCGATGCAAGACCCAGCGCTCTCTTCGCCTTCGGTTCTGGCCCGCATCCTGCGGCTGGTCATCCGTCTGGGGCTTCTGGCGGTGATCGTGATGGCGGTCCATTTCCTGACGCTCTGGGTGCACAACGAAATGGCCGCCATGAACACGATCGACCAGCAACGGACAATGGGCTGGGTGCTGTTCGCCTGTCTGCTGGGCTATGCGCTGTTGCTGGCCATACCGTTCGTGCCGGGGGTCGAGGTGGGGATCGCCATCCTGATGCTCAAAGGGGCGGATGCCGCCCCGCTGGTGTACGGCGCCACGGTGCTGGGGCTGCTGATGGCCTACGGGTTTGGCCGCTATCTGCCACTGGGCTGGCTGTCACACAGCTTTGCCGACCTGCACATGACGCGGGCGGCTGCGCTGGTTGCGCGGACCGAGGCGATGACCCCCGAACAGAGGATCGACGCCCTGACCGACCGCTTGCCCCGGCACTGGGGGCCGCCGCTGTTACGCTTTCGCTACGTGATGCTGGCTGTCCTCATCAACCTGCCCGGAACGGCGGTGATCGGCGGAGGGGGCGGCATCCTGACCATCGCCGGATTGTCGGGCCTGTTCCGCGACCGTTGGGTGATCCTGACGATCCTGCTGGCCACCCTGCCCGTCCCGCTGGCGGTCTGGCTGATAGGGACGTCCGTGTTGCATTGAGTGGCACCGAGGGAGTGCGCCCTGCCTGCGGCCGGTCGTCTGATACAGGGGGGCTATCTGTCTCCCACGGCTTCACCTCACCCCCCCGACTGTTGTTACGGCTAGGTGATCCGAAACTTGGACCCGGTGACGCAATGCAGCGTTCAAATGACGCCCCCCACCTTTCCCTGGCCCTACAAAAGGCTATGGTCCGGCAAAACAGTTTGCAGGCCGCCCCATGACCACCGATCCGCTCGTCATCTTTACCCCCTCGGGCAAGCGGGGGCATTTCCCCGTCGGCACGCCGATCCTGACGGCGGCGCGGCAGTTGGGGGTGGACCTTGATTCCGTCTGTGGCGGCCGCGGCATCTGTTCCAAATGCCAGATCACCCCGTCCTATGGCGAATTTCCGAAACACGGTGTGACCGTCCACGACAACGCCCTGTCCGAATGGAATGCCGTCGAGGAACGCTATGACACCATCCGCGGTCTGGCCGAAGGCCGCCGTCTGGGCTGTCAGGCGACCGTTCAGGGCGACGTTGTGATCGACGTGCCGCCGGAATCTCAGGTTCACCGCCAGGTGGTCCGCAAGGCTGTCGATGGCCGGGCCATCGTCATGGACCCCGCAACCAAGCTGTATTATGTCGAGGTCCGCGAACCCGACATGCACGAACCCTCGGGCGATCTGGAACGGCTGGGGGATGCCCTGCGCGACCAGTGGGGTATTCCGGTTGTCACAGCGCCGATGTCCGTCTTGCGCAAACTGCAAAAGGCCCTGCGCAAAGGTCAGTGGACCGTCACCGTTGCCCTTCACAAGGGGCATCAGGACGCGGCCCACCGCATCCTCGACATCTTTCCTGGCTTTCACGAAGGCCGCATCTACGGGCTGGCCATCGACCTTGGCTCGACCACCATCGCCGCCCACCTGACCGACCTGCGCAACGGCACCGTCAAGGCCAGCGCAGGCGTCATGAACCCGCAGATCCGCTTTGGCGAAGACCTGATGAGCCGGGTGAGTTACGCCATGATGAATCCCGGTGGCGACGTGGAAATGACCAACGCCGTGCGGGCAGCGATCAACACTCTGACCGTCGAACTGGCCAAGGAGGGTCAGATCGACCCCAGCCAGATCGTCGAGGCCGTGTTCGTGTGCAACCCGGTCATGCACCACCTGCTGCTTGGGATCGATCCGGTGGAACTGGGACAGGCCCCCTTTGCGCTGGCCACATCGAATTCGCTGTCGCTGGACGCCACCGAACTGGGGCTTACCGAAATGGCCCCGGCGGCGCGGGTGTTCATCCTGCCCTGTATCGCGGGGCATGTGGGTGCGGACGCGGCGGCAGTTGCGCTGGCCGAACAACCGAACCTGTCGCCCGATCTGGTCCTGATCGTTGACGTCGGCACCAACGCCGAACTTCTGCTGGGCAACACCACGCGGGTCCTCGCCTGTTCGTCGCCCACCGGCCCCGCCTTCGAGGGTGCGCAGATCAGCAGCGGGCAGCGGGCAGCGCCTGGTGCCATCGAACGTGTCGAAATTGACCCCTCGACCAAGGAACCCCGGTTCAAGGTGATCGGCTCTGACCTGTGGTCCACCGATCCCGGCTTTGCGGCGGCGACTGGCGCCAGCGGCGTCACCGGCATCTGCGGGTCAGGAATTATCGAGGCCGTTGCCGAACTGCGGCTTGCCGGACTGATGGACCCCAAGGGGCTGATGGGATCGGCTGAACAGACCGGCACAGCGCGGATGATCCCCGAAGGACGGACGCACTCCTACCTTCTGTACGACGGCACGGCGGACGGCGGGCCACGGATCACCGTGACCCAAGGCGACATCCGCGCAATCCAACTGGCCAAATCCGCGCTTTATGCAGGCGCACGGCTGTTGATGGACGAAATGGGCGTGGACGTGGTGGACCGGGTCGTTCTAGCCGGGGCGTTCGGGGCACATATCAGCCCCAAACACGCAATGGTGCTGGGGATGATCCCCGATGTGCCGCTCGACCATGTGACGTCGGCCGGGAACGCTGCGGGAACCGGGGCGCGGATTGCGCTGTGTTCGGTCGCCGCGCGCACCCAAATCGAAACGACGGTGCGGCAGATCCACAAAGTGGAAACCGCAATCGAACCGAAATTCCAGGAACACTTTGTCAACGCCAATGCGGTCCCCCACGCCACCGACCCGTTCCCCAACCTCAACGCTCTGGTGCATCTGCCGGACGTGAACTTCAACACCTCCTCGGGCGGAGGCGAGGCGGGGCGGCGCAGACGGGCGGCCAACCGCTAAGATGACGAAACCGTGATGCGGCAGGGCGGAACGAACGCCGCTGCCAGACCTTGTCTTTTCGAACTGGCCCCACGGGGCGAAAGTTGAAAAAGATCAAGGAGTAAACATGCGTAACCTGTTCAAATCCGCCATTCTGTCGGCCGCCCTTCTGGGCGTCGCTGGCGCCGCAACCGCCGATATCAAGAACGAATATCTGCTCGACGACAAGGCGACGATTGCCGAAAACGTCATGAAGGTGGCCAACTTCTCGACCCTCATCGCGGCCGTTCAGGCCGCCGGTCTGGGTGACGAACTGATGGGCGCCGGACCCTACACCCTGTTCGCGCCGACCGACGAGGCCTTTGCCGCCCTGCCCGCCGGCACGGTCGAGGACCTGCTCAAGCCCGAAAACATGGACCGTCTGGTGTCGCTGCTCAAGGCACACATCGTGCCGGGGATCTACACCAGCGATGATTTCTCCAAGGCGTTCCTGTCGGAGAAACCAATCAGCGCCGCCAACGTGGACATGCAGGTCATGGACGGCATGATCGACCTGAACACCGATATCCTGACCCACATTCTGGTCGAACAAAAAGGTGACGGCCTCTACGTGACGGCCAAGCGGGGCACGAACGACATTGCCCACATCATCGAAGCGGACATCATGAATTCGAACGGCGTGATCCACGTGATCGACCACGTCATCACACCGGACATGTAATCGCTGCCGGTTTAGCGTCTGCGCATCTGTTTCGTGCAGCTTCAGGCCGCCCCCCGGGGCGGCCTTTTGCGTGGGGACGGGGCTAATCCGGCTTGACGGCAGCGCAGCCCCCGATTACCTGAACCCTTGTGCGGGTATGGTGAAAAGGTATCACGAAAGCTTCCCAAGCTTCAGTTACGGGTTCGATTCCCGTTACCCGCTCCAGACGCTCCCGCCGACCCATTTTGCAGGAGCTACACATGTCCGACATAACCCGTTTCGAAACCGGCCCGCGCATGAGCCAATGTGTTGTCCACGGCGGCATCGCCTATCTGGCGGGGCAAGTGGGCGAGCCCGGCAAATCCGTGACCGACCAGACCCGCGCCGTTCTGGCCGAGGTGGACCGACTGCTCGCGCTGGCAGGCACGGACAAGACGCGGATGATTACGGCCCAGATCTGGCTGGCCGACATGAACACCTTCAGCGAGATGAACGCGGTCTGGGATACCTGGGTCCCCCAAGGCCACTGCCCGGCCCGCTGGACGGGCGAGGCGAAACTGGCCACCCCCGACTACAAGGTCGAAATCATCGTGACAGCGGCGGTCTGAAAATAATATCGGGCGGCTGAAACCTTTGGCCGCCCGCATCCGTGTCTCCATCATCGCGCCACTTACGGCGCACCGGATGGAGACCACCATGAAACTCTCGCTCAAATCGGCCCTGCTGGCCGCGACCCTGCTGACGCCCACGCTGGCGCTGGCTGAAAGCCACGTCATGTCGAACCCGCAGGTTGGCGGCGCGGACATGTTCGCGGACAAGAACATCATCGAAAACGCCGTGAACTCGCCGATCAACACCACGCTGGTCGCCGCGGTCAAGGCTGCCGGTCTGGTTGACGCACTCTCTGGCCCCGGCCCCTTTACGGTGTTCGCACCAACGGATGAGGCGTTTGCCGCCCTGCCCGCCGGCACCGTCGACACCCTGCTCAAGCCCGAAAACAAGGACATGCTGACCAAGATTCTGACCTGCCACGTCGTTGCGGCCAACGCGATGTCGGACGCGGTGATGCGGATGATCGCAGCCGATGGCGGCGTGCATGACGTCACCACTCTGGGCGGGTGCGTCCTGAAACTGGCGATGGACGGCGACATGCTGACCGTGACCGATGAACAGGGCAACGTGGCCCATGTGACCATCGCAGACGTCGTGCAGTCGAATGGCGTGATCCACGTCATCGACAAGGTCCTGCTGCCCAAGGCCGAAGCCGCCGCCGCCGCCGAACCGATGGCCCCCGCCGCCGATACGATGGCAATGGGCGACAACCCGATGGTGGGCGGTGCGGCGATGTATGCCGACAAGAACATCATCGAAAACGCCGTGAACTCGGCTGACCACACCACGCTGGTGACCGCTGTCCAGGCTGCTGGCCTTGTGGACACGCTGTCTGGCCCCGGCCCTTTCACCGTCTTTGCCCCGACCAACGAAGCCTTCGCCGCCTTGCCCGCTGGCACCGTCGACACGCTTTTGATGCCGGAAAACAAGGACATGCTGGTCAAGATCCTGACAGCCCACGTCGTGGCCGGTGACATCTCTGCCGAAGATCTGATGCGGATGGCCAAAGCCTCGCCTACCGGGTTCTACAACTTCAATGCGGTGTCGGGTGACGCACTGTCGGCTCAGGCCAAGGGCGACAACCTGTATATCTATGACGAAAGCGGCAACGCCTACAAAGTGACGATTGCCGACGTCAACCAATCGAATGGCGTGATCCACGTCATCGACGGCGTCCTGCTGCCCAAGTAACCCCATCCACGACGGCAGTTTGACAGGCCCCGGCGCATCCATCCCAGTGATGCGCCGGAGTTTTTTTATCCATAGTCTGACCCCGACAGCCCCATCGCCCACGTTGTCGTCCTGACCCGTCGCCGGGGCTGACACCGTCTTGAGCAGTCCGAGATTGCGCGCCTTGGCGTGTTGGCCATAGTGCGACGTTGCCGCGTGGCATCATCCATGTCGTCCCGTAGTTTCGAAAGATCGTCCAGCGCCACCCCCCCCCGCGAGGACGTCAAACGCCGCGATCGCCACTATCAGCAAGAGCAGCGGCAGGCCGATACCATGCCGGCCAAAGCCGATTGCCACGCCGGTCAGGACCAGACCGACCAGCGCGTCGTCCGCATGATATCGCCATATTGACCGGTTTGCGCGAACTGCAACTGTATCCGATGTTATGGATTTATCAGCTGTCTCTTTCTCCCGGTCTCGATCTCGACTCTACTTGGCCCGGCACGCAATCCACCACCGAACAGTGGGATAGTTCAAAACGGTCAATCAAGATAACCTAATAATATCAATTTATTAAAAGGCGTTCAAACGTGAACGCCCGTCTCAGGCCCCGTTTCGGCGCAGGAAATCGACCAGCCCGGCGGTCGATCCATCCTTGCCCGCCGCATCCGTTTTCCCCTCGATCACAGGCTGCAAGGCGGTCGCCAGTTCCTTGCCCAGCTCGACCCCCCATTGATCGTAGGAATTGATGCCCAGAATGGCCCCCTCGACGAAGACGCGATGCTCATACAGAGCCACGATCTGCCCCAGAATCTCGGGGGTCAGCTGCGGATACAACAGCGTGGTCGAGGGGCGATTTCCGGGGAAAACCCGGTGTCGTGCCTGCCGATCCAGCTCGGCCCCGGTCAGGCCTTTGCGGGCCATGATCGCCCGCGCCTCGTCCAGACTGCGTCCCTTCATCAGGGCCTCAGACTGGGCCAGACAGTTGGCGATCAAAAGCTGATGCTGGTGATGCAGGTCCTCTTCATGTCCCCGCGCGGCCACCATGAATTCGCAGGGCACGATCCGGGTGCCCTGATGGATGAGCTGATAAAAGGCGTGCTGGCCGTTCGTGCCCGGCTCGCCCCAGACGACGGGGCCAGACTCGCAGGTCAGATCGGCGCCATCCATGCTGACCCGTTTGCCGTTGCTCTCCATCTCCAACTGTTGAAGGTAGGCCGGAAGCCGCCCCAACCGTTGATCGTAGGGCAGCACGGCGCGGGTCGCATAGCCGCAGACCTGATTGTGCCAGATACCGACCAGCGCCAGCAGCGCCGGCATGTTTTCATGCCAGTCTGCCGCACGGAAATGATCGTCCATCGACTGCGCCCCGCGCAGGAACGCCCGGAACGCATCCGGCCCGATGGCGATCATCAGCGACAGGCCGATCGGCCCCCACATCGAATAGCGGCCACCCACCCAATCCTCGAACCCGAACACCCGGGCGGGGTCGATACCGAACGCGCCGGTCTTGTCCAGATCGGTCGACAGGGCCGCGAATTGAACCGCCGGATCGGCGACAGCCTGCCCCATCCACGCCTTGGCCGTACGGGCGTTCGTCATCGTTTCGATTGTCGTGAAAGTCTTGGAGGCGACGATGACCAGCGTCGTCGCCGGATCGCACCCTCGCAGGACCTGTGCGATATCGGCGGGGTCCACGTTCGACACGAAATGGGTGCGCGGCCCATCATGGTAGGGGGCCAGCGCCCGAACAGCCATCGCCGGCCCAAGGTCGGATCCGCCGATGCCGATGTTGACCACATCGGTGATCGGCCCGCCCTGCCCCCGGAACCGGCCCTGCCGGACCTGATCGGCAAAGGCGGCCATCCGGTCCAGCGTCGCCCGGACATCCGGAATCACGTTCACGCCCTCCACGATCACCGGCGCCCCGTCGAGGTTGCGCAGCGCGGTATGGAGCACCGCCCTGCCCTCTGTCTCGTTGATCTTTTGCCCCGAAAACATCGCCTCACGCTTGGCGGCAACGCCGGTCGCGTCCAACAGGCCGATGAGCATGTCGCGGGCCTTGGCGTCGATGTTGGTCTTGGAATAATCGAACAGCATGTCGCCCAGCTGCACCGAAAAATCGGCAGCGCGGTCCGGCGTCAGCATGCTTTCTATGCGGCGGCCTTGGGTGGCCTTCTGGTGATCTTGCAGGTCTTTCCACATGGCTCAGCTCTCCGCCCAATGAACGACAGCCCCGGACAGGACCGCCGCCACCGGGGCCTCTTTCGGGGTCAATTTGCGGGCGCGTTCCAGCGCCGCGCGTTTCTCGGACCCGGTGATGACGATATGCGTGCTCATCGCGTCACGCAGAACCGACGCCGACAGGGTGACGCGCGGCTCGGGCGCACCGGGGGCGCGCATCGGCACGACAAGACTGCCGCCGTTCAGCGCATCGTCGAGCCGGTCTGCGCCGGGAAAGATCGAGGCGGTGTGCATGTCCGCCCCCATGCCCAGCAGCAAGAGCGAGATCGGGAGTTCCGGCCGCAACATCGCCTCGACCTCCTCCAGCGCCTCTTCGGGCTGGGGCGTGTCACGGTAGAGGGGGATATACTTGGCCACCGCCGCCCGGTCGGTCAGCAAGTGACGGCGGACCAGTCGGGTGTTGGAGCGATCCGAGCTTTCCGGCACCCAGCGTTCGTCGGTCAGCATGACGTGGACGCGGCCCCAGTCCAGATCTGCACCGCACAGGCTGTCAAAGATCGGTGCTGGCGTCGTGCCGCCGGGGACGGCGAAGGAGGCCCAGTCGTGGGTGGACAGGCACTGCCGCAGTTCCCCCGCCAGCCGGTTGGCCAGATGAACCATCATCATCTCGGCATCGGGATATTCGATCAGTTCCATCGCGTCCTCCGGGTGGGGTGGGTCAAGACCCACCTTACAGGCTGGGGTCGGTCTTGTGTCAGCGGCCATCGCCCGTCGAGCAGACCCCTGCATCGGTGGGTTTCAACCCACCTTACCCTTTCAATTCGCGCCAGCGACGGCCGTCGCGGTGCATCAGCATCATCGCATCCTCGGGTCCGGCCGACCCTGTTTCATAGAGCTTTGGCACGTCATTTCGCCTTTCCCAGCCTTCGATCAGCGGATCGGTCCAGGCCCAGGCCGCCTCGACCTCGTCCCCGCGCATGAACAGGGTCTGGTCGCCCCGGATCACGTCCATGATCAGGCGTTCATAGGCGTCCGGCACCTCTTCGGCGTCGGGGCCAAGCGCATCGGCAAAGGTCATGTCGAGCGGGACGTCGATCAGGCGCATCCCGCCCGGTCCGGGTTCCTTGATCGTGACCTGAAGGTCCATGCCTTCGTTGGGTTGCAGGCGGATCGACAGGATGTTGCGATGCCGGGCCTCGTCGCCTTTGAAAATCGAATGGCCAAGGTCCTGAAACACCACCGCAATTTCCGAACTGCGCGCCTTGAGCTTTTTGCCGGTCCGCAGGTAGAACGGCACCCCGGCCCACCGCCAGTTGGCGATGTTCACCTTCATGGCGACAAAGCTTTCGGTGAAGCTTTTGGGGTTTTCCGCATCCTCACGGTAGCTGGGTTCGGTATCGGTCGCGTCATACTGACCGCGCACGATGTGGTGGTAATCGACAGGCTGAAGCGCGCGGATGACCTTGAGCTTTTCATCTCGCACGGCGTCCGCGCCGAACATGGCGGGCGGCTCCATCGCGATCAGGCACAAAAGCTGCATCAGGTGGTTCTGGACCATGTCCCGCATGGCACCGGATTTGTCGTAATAGCTGCCGCGCCCGCCCACGCCCACGGTTTCGGCCACGGTGATCTGGATATGATCGACGTAGTGATTGTTCCACAGCGGTTCAAACAGCACGTTGCCAAAGCGGACAGCCATCAGGTTTTGAACGGTTTCCTTGCCCAGATAATGGTCGATCCGGTAGATCTGGGTTTCCTTGAAATGGGCGGCCAACGTATCGTTCAGCGCCTTTGCGGATTCAAGGTCGCGCCCAAAGGGTTTTTCGACCACGATCCGGCTGCGGTCATCCGCAATCTTGTGCGTGTGCAGCCGTTCGGCCAAGGCCCCAAACAGCGACGGGGCGACCGAGAAATAGAACGCCTGAATGACACCTTCGCGGGTCAGATCGAACAGCCGCGCCCAACCGGTGTCGCCGGTCGCATCAATGGGAACGTAATGCAGGCAGCCCATAAAGGCCGCCAAGCCTTTGGAATCCTTGGATTCCACCCCGCCGAATTCGGCAATCGCCTCGGCAATCATATTGCGGTAGCCGGCATCATCGAGGTCAGACCGCGCGGCGCCAATGATCCGCGAATCGGGCGGCATCTGCCCGGACAGGAATCGCCGGAACAGCCCCGGAAGGATCTTGCGCCGGGCCAGATCGCCCGTGCCGCCAAAGATGACCAGGTCGAAGGTTTCGACCGGAATGACACGAGAAACCATTGAATTCTCCGCTTCGCTGACACGT
The DNA here is from genome assembly GCA_024642115.1 of Marivivens sp. Taxonomy (GTDB): domain Bacteria; phylum Pseudomonadota; class Alphaproteobacteria; order Rhodobacterales; family Rhodobacteraceae; genus JAHEBU01. Next base: position 49,146 of record JAHEBU010000002.1, read on the forward strand.
TAGCGCTAACGCCGCCCTCTTACAAACCCAGACCCGAGAAGTCTAGCGCGTTGACCCGCCTTGCGCAGCAATTTCGGGCCGATGCCTGTTTGGCAGTCAATCGCTACAGTGCAGTCACCATCACGCAGAGCATTTCAAACATCAGCGACACCGCCAGCCACGCTGTCCCCCCGGTGGGATCGACGGGCGGTGACACTTCGACCAGATCGCCGCCAGCGATGTTCATGCCTGCACATTCCCGCACCACCTGCATGGCCTGAAACGCGTTCGGCCCGCCCCATTCGGGTGTGCCGGTGCCAGGCGCGACCGAGGGGTCGACAAAGTCGATGTCGTAGGACATGTAGGTGGGCCGGGTCCCCACGATGTCGCGGGCCTCGGCCATCACGTCGGGGATGCCACGGGCGAACATCTCTTCGATCGTGACGATGCGGATGCCGTGGGCCTTGGCAAAATCGCGGTCCGCCGAATCATACTGAGTCCCCCGTATACCGATCTGGATCATTCGTTTGGGATCAAGCAGCCCCTCGTCCACCGCCGCCCGGAACGGGTTGCCGTGGGTCAGGGTTTTGCCCCCGAAATAAGCGGGGAACAGGTCCGTGTGGCTGTCGAAATGCACCAGCCCCAGCGGTGCCTCCGCCGCGATGCCCCGCAGCATGGGCAGGGTGCACAAGTGATCGCCGCCCGCCGCCAGAGGCCGGATCCCCTGTGACTTCAACCGCCGGGCAAAGGCGGTGAAGCGGTCGAGCGTATCGTTCACCTCGACGGGGTTGGGGGCGGCATCGCCCAGATCGGCGCACCGGGCCGCCTCGAACGGACGCAGGCGGGTGACGGGATGTTCGGCCCGGATCATGGTGGACAGGTCGCGCATTTGCCGGGGGCCGTGGCGCGGGCCGGGCCGGTTGGATGTCCCTCCGTCAAAGGGCAACCCGAACAGCCCGATCTGCACATCGCCGATGCGCGGGTGGTCGAACGGCACATAAGGCAGCCGCATGAACGTGGCGATCCCCGCAAAGCGCGGCAGGTCCATGCCAGAGGTCGGCTGAAAGAAGGGGTCTGTCATGGCGGGCTTTCCTCGCAGCGGGCGGCACAGGGGTCACATATCATCGATGGCATGCCAGGCCACACGCCGCAATGCCGGCTCGGCTGCCAGCCGCATGAGAATCTGTTCGACCTGAGCATCGGTCAGAGCCTCGGCCCCGACGATTGCGACAAGATGGACAAGCCCCGCCTGATCCGGTTCCGTTGCGGACAGATCGCCCAGATGCAGGCCACCCAAGGACGTCGTGCGCAAAAGAAGAGCGCGGATGTCGGCAACCAGCGCCTCGGTCACGCTCATATCGATGCGAAACTGCCGGATCGGCAGTCCTCCCAATTGCGACCTGATCTTGATCCAGCGCACCAGGGGCCGCAGGCCAAGGTTCACAAAGACGACCATCGCGGTCAGAAGGAGCGCATAGGCCATCGCCCCGGCCCCCGCCATCAACCCGACCGCTGCCGAACACCACAGCGTCGCCGCCGTGTTCAGCCCATGCACATTGAACCCATCCCGAAAGATGATGCCCGCCCCCAGAAAGCCGATCCCCGATACCACCTGCGCGGCCACACGCGTCTGGCTGACCTCGTTGGGATAGATGGAGGAGAACAGCACAAACGCCGACGCCCCCAGCGCGACAAGCGCGTTTGTGCGAAGTCCCGCCATGCGCTGTCTGATCTGGCGTTCGACCCCGATCACCGCGCCGCAGGACAGCGCCGCAAACATGTTCAGCGCTGCGTGGTCCAGTCCGACCGCCATAGGGCTTTTCCCTGTGCGGCGGCGCGATCCACCGCCCGCCGTACGGGTATCATGCCTCCAGTTCAGCGTCCCAGTAAAGGTAATCCATCCAGCTGCTGTGCAAATGCCCCGGCGGGAATTTGCGGCCCATGTTCCGCATTTCCTCGGACCCCGGCTGGCGCGGCGGTTTGCGCAAGGTCATGCCGGACTGGCGCAAGGATTTGGACCCCTTGCGCAGGTTACAGGGCGAACAGGCGGCGACCACGTTTTCCCAGCTGGTGATCCCGCCCCGTGCTCGCGGGACGACGTGATCGAACGTAAGGTCGCCCCGCGCGCCGCAATACTGGCAACAGAATTCATCCCGCAGAAATAAATTAAAGCGCGTGAAGGCCACGCGCTTTTGAGGTTTCACATAGTCCTTGAGCACCACGACCGATGGTATTCGGATCTGCATCGACGGGCTGCGGACCACCTCGTCATAGGTGGCGACGATGTCCACCCGGTCGAGCCATGCGGCCTTGACCGCCTCTTGCCACGGCCACAGCGACAGGGGGTAGTAGGATAGCGGACGGTAATCGGCATTAAGAACGAGCGCCGGGTGCTGCCTGAGGCCCGCCGGATCACGCACGAAATTGGTCCTGAAATCTCCGTCCATCAAAGCGTCCACCTTTGCCCTGTCTCCCTTGACCGGCATCAAGGCGGGGGCCCCGCCTCATCCCGTGAACGCGACTATATCTGGGGTTTTGCCCCTGACAACCCCAATGTATCTCGTGTGTCCATGGGTCTTTCGCTAACGCAGCAATGTCACGGCCATGTGACGGTTAGCGGCTGGCCATCAGGGCCATGCGCAGGGCAGTTTGAGAAACTCACGCATGACCGCAGTGCTGAAACCCGCCGCGTCCCGCATCCGCGCCGTCGCAGCCTGTTCGACGGGATCATCGGGCGTGGTGTTTAGAATTCGGCCATTAGCCGCCCCCAGCGCGGCGCCGACAGTCACGCCATCGGCCTCGGGCAACTCAAGCCCTCAGGCGTCGCGTTCGAGGCTTTGCACACTGATAAAACCTCATGCCGTTTTAAGCCGACAGATCGGCGGAAGGATCATCCCCGCCGGATGGTGCATCACCGAAACGGTGGCCCCTTCGGCGAACGGTGTCTTTGCCGCCCCGGTCCAGCCGCGCAGGCGGTCCAGCCATCCGGCCTTTAATCGTAGCCCAGCCGTTCGACCATGAAGGCCAGCGCCACCTGCAATCCGTCCGGCGCAATCCCGTGGCCGGTGCCGCGCATGATATGGGCGTAGACCTCTTCCCATCCCGCGTCCTGAAGCGCCTGAGCCGCCTCTGGCAGCGCCTGCACAGGCACCACCTCGTCCTGATCGCCGTGGATGAGCAGGACGGGCGGGCGAGATTCGGTTTCGAGTTCCAACCCCTCGGGGTCGAGCAATCGTCCGGAAAAGGCCACCACCCCCGCCACCGCATCCTCACGCCGAGGGGCGCAATGCAGGGCCATCATCGTTCCCTGCGAAAAGCCCAGAAGGATCACCTGTTCGGGCAACAAATCCTCGTCCACCATCACGCCGTCGATGAACGATTGCAGGTCCTCGGCGGCGCGCAGCAGGCCCTGACGCGATTCTTCCTCGGAACTGCCGTCGATCCAGGGAATTGGGAACCACTGGAAACCCATCGGCGCCCCGGCACAGGCCTCGGGCGCGTCGGGGGCGATGAAAAGCGTGTCTGGCAAGTGTTCGCCCAGCGGATCAGCCAGCCCCAGCAGATCGGCCCCATTTGCCCCATACCCATGCAGCAGGATGACCGCCGATCGGACCTCTCCGGACACAGGGTCGACGCGGGTGGCTTCCAAGGCTCGTGTCATCTGATCCCGTCCCTTTGCTTTGCCACGCGGTAATAGGCCCAGAGCAGCCGGGCCGCAACCGACCGCCACGGTGACCACGCCTGAGCCATTTCGCGCATCACCTTGTCCTTTGGCCGATCGGGCAGGTCGAACAGGACTTTTGCCGCCTCTTGCAGCGCCAGATCACCGGGGGCAAACACGTCGGCCCGTCCAAGGCTGAACATGGCATAGATTTCCGCCGTCCAGATGCCGATGCCCGGAACGGCGGTCAGGGTGGCGATGACCTGATCGGTGGGCGCGGTGCGCAGCGCAGTATAGTCTATATTCGCGGCGGCCAGGGCGTGGGCATACCGCGCCTTTTGCTGCGACAGGCCAAGGCCGCGCAGATCATCCAGACTGGTCGCGGCCACGCGGGCCGGGTCAGTCATCCCTGCCGCGTCCAGCCGGTTCCAGATCGCATTGGCGCTGGCAACACTGACCTGCTGGCTGACGATGGCGCTGAGCAGGCGGTCGAACCCGTCCGGGGTGCGGCGCAACGGAAGGGTGCCGGTCAAGGCGAGGGCCTGGGCAAACTTCGGTTCTGCCCTGGCCAACCACGCGGCCCCTTCTGCCACGCAGGCGTCGGTCTGGATGATCCGCCCGATCACAGGCTTTCCACCCACGCCAACGCTTCGGGGACGGAGGTCAGCGTTGTACCCCCAGCGGGCGGCGGGCGCCTAAGCAGAAGGACCGGGATGCCCAACGTCCGCGCCGCGTCCAGCTTGGTCCGGCTGTCCGCCCCGCCCGCATCCTTGGCCACCAGCCAATCGACACCGAGGGCGGCGAACAGGTGTTCCTCGCTGTCTTGGCTGAACGGCGGGCGGGCAATGACAAATTCCCCGCCCTCGAACGGGAACGGTGCGGTGGGCGGATCAATCTGGCGCAACAGCACACGCCGCCCGGCCAGCCCCGCGAACCGATGGATGGTCTGCCGTCCGGTCGCCAGAAACACCGTCTTGCCCTGCGGAATGATCCGGGTGGCGTCCTCTTCGGCGTCGATCCATGTCCAGTCGTCCCCCTCGCCCGCCTGCCAGCCGGGGCGCAAGACCTGGGCATAGGGCAACCCGCGTTGCGCACAGATAAGCGCAGTGCGGGCGCTGATCCGGGCAGCAAAGGGGTGGGTGGCGTCCAGAACGGCGGTAATGCGGGCATCGTCCAGATAGGCGGTGAACCCCTGCGCCCCGCCGAACCCTCCCGTCCGGGTCGGCACGGGCAAGGGTTCAGGGTGGCGCGTCGCACCCGCCAGCGAGGCAATGGCGGTCCGCCCGCTGTCGGCCAGCGACCACAGGATCTGTCGGGCCTCTGCAGTTCCGGCCAGCACCAGAAGGGTCATTCGGCCCTCGCCAGAATGGTGCCATCGCGGTCGGTCACGACGACATCGACCACGACCGGGGCAAGGGAAAGGTCGCCGAACAGGCGCAACGCCGCGCCGCGGGCGCGAATGGCGATCTGCTGGGCCAAAGGTTCGCCCGCGATTTCATAGGCTTGAAGGACGGTATTCGCGTCCCGCAGCCGGGTGTCGCCCACCCAACGCGCCAGTTCATCGAAATCGACCTGACTGCGCCCGGAATGAAGGTCGGACGCCCCCTGCGCCAACTTGGCCAGTTTGCCGATCCCCCCGCCGATGGTCAGGCGTGGAACCGGATGGCGGCGCAGATACTTGATCATGCCGCCCACGAAATCGCCCATATCCAGCATCGCCGGGTCAGGCAGGCCATAAAGCGTCTGTACTGCCTTTTCCGACATGTTCCCGGTGCAGCCCGCCACATGCGTCAGCCCCGTCGCCCGCGCCACGTCGATGCCGCGGTGGATCGAGGCGATCCATGCCGCACAACTGAACGGGCGCACGATGCCGGTGGTACCAAGAATCGACAGACCGCCAGTAATGCCAAGGCGGGGGTTCCAGGTTTTCAATGCGATTTGAGCCCCGTTTGGGATGCTGACGGTCAGGGTCACGTTCGGGGTCCTGCCATAGTCCCCAGCCAATTCGGCCACGACCTCGTCCATCATCGCGCGCGGTACCGGGTTGATAGCAGGCTCGCCCACCCCGATCGGCAGCCCCGGCAAGGTGACCGTCCCCACCCCGTCGCCCGCGCGAAACACCACGCCGCCGTCACTGTCGGACACGCGGACGACGATCAGCGCGCCGTGCGTGACATCCGGGTCGTCGCCCGCGTCCTTGACGATGCCGGCCTCGGCCCAGCCGTCACCGACGGACGTGTGAGCAACGGCAAAGGTCGGTGTTTCGCCTTTGGGCAGGGTGATCTGGACAGCATCGGGAAACGCCCCACCCCACAACCGCATGAGCGCCGCCTTGGTGGCGGCGGTGGCGCAGGCGCCTGTGGTCCAGCCACGGCGCAGGGGGCCTTCGGGCTTGCGTGTCATCCGGCGCACCTTAGCCTTGCCCCCCGGTGCCGCCAATCCGCAAAACCGGGTCGTTTGCGGCCTTTCGTTCGGACAAAAGCGGCGGCATAACGGGGGCATGAGCGATGCGTTGATCCTTCCCGGCCACGAATGGCCCCAGATGCAGCCCGGCTGGGTCTGGCTGTGCGGCGCTGGTCCCGGCGATCCGGGGCTTTTGACGCTGCACGCGCTGAATGCGCTGCGGCAGGCGGACGTCGTCATCTATGACGCGCTGGTGCAGGACGCGATCCTGCAATGGGCACCGCAGGCCGAGCACATCTATGCAGGCAAGCGCGGCGGCAAACCTTCTGCCAAACAGCGTGACATTTCCCTGCGGCTGGTGGACCTCGCCCGCGCAGGCAAGCGTGTCCTGCGGCTCAAGGGCGGCGATCCCTTTGTCTTTGGGCGCGGAGGCGAAGAGGCGCAAACGCTGGTTCAACACGGCGTCCCGATCCGCATCATTCCGGGGATCAGTGCGGGAATCGGGGGGCTGGCCTATGCGGGCATCCCCGTGACCCACCGTGACGTGAACCAGTCGGTCACCTTCGTCACCGGCCACGACCAGACCGGCGAGAAACCGCAATCTCTGGATTGGCATTCGATTTCAAAGGCGTCCGAGGTTATCGTGATTTACATGGGGATGAAGCATATCGCCCAGATCGCGGGCGACCTGATTGCAGCAGGCCGGTCGGTGCACGAACCCGTGGCCGTTGTGACGACAGCGACGACCCCCGATCAGCAGGTGCTCGAAACGACCCTTGGCCAGATCGAGGCCGACATCGCGGCCGCCGGGCTGGAACCGCCTGCGATCATCTGCGTCGGACGCAACGTTCTGATGCGGCAGGTGCTGGACTGGCAGGGGATGGCCGCAGGCCAGCCGCTCCGCAACGTCGATCCCTTGGGGCGCGGGCGGCCGGCCGAAAGCGCATGAAGGCGGTCATCATCGCCGCCCCCTCCACCGGGTCGGGCAAGACGACAGTGACGCTGGGCCTGCTTCGGGCGCTGCGGCGGCGCGGGGTCGCGGTGCGCGGGGCCAAGATAGGCCCCGATTACATCGACCCCCGCTTCCACGAGGCAGCTACGGGGCGACCATGTTACAACGTCGATACATGGGCGATGCCTGCGGACCGGATCGCGGCCTTGATGGCCGGTGACGGGCCGCTGGTGATCGAGGCGGCGATGGGTCTGCTGGACGGTGCTGGCGGGACCGAGGCGGGATCGGCCCATCAGCTGGCCCAGATGTTCGATCTGCCGGTGATTCTGGTGGTCGATTGTCAGGGCGCGGGGCTGACACTGGCGGCGCAAATCCACGGGATCGTGTCGGTCGCCCGGGTCCAAATCCACGGTCTGATACTCAACCGCGTCGGCAGCGACCGGCACGAGGCGTTGTTGCACGACATTTTTGCCCGCCCTTTGAACGGCATGACTCTGCCCCCGATCATCGGCGTGCTGCGCCGGGACGATGTCATGGCCCATCCCCGCCGCCACCTCGGGTTGGTCCAAGCCGAAGAGCGGACCGATCTTGAGGAGTGGCTTGACGGCGTGGCCGACAGGATCAACGCAGGGGTCGACCTTGATCGCCTGTTTGATGCCGAAGTGTCGCAGCGCCCGACCCCTGCCCCCGGAATCGCCCCGCCAGGTCAGCGGATCGCTGTGGCGCGGGATGCGGCATTTGCCTTCAGCTATCCGCATCTGCTGGAGGGGTGGCGGCAGTCGGGGGCCGAGATCACGCTGTTTTCGCCCCTTGCCGATGACCCCGTGCCACCCGGCGATTTTGTCTATCTGCCGGGCGGCTACCCAGAGCTGCACGCAGGGCGGCTGGCGGGCAACCAAGCGTTCCTTAAAAGCCTCAAGAGTGCCGCCGAAATATCTGATATTTATGGGGAATGTGGCGGATACATGGTTCTGGGCGACAGCCTGACCGATGCAGACGGCGTGGCGCATCCGATGGCCGGACTGCTCCGGTTGCAAACCAGTTTCGCCACCCGCAAGCTGCATCTGGGATACCGCATGTTGCGCGGGATGAGCGGGCCGTTCGACGGCGCGTTCAGCGGACACGAATTTCACCACTCGACCCAAGTTTCTGCCTTGGGCGATCCGCTTTTCGCGGCATGGGACCACGCAGGGCACGCCTTGCCTGACATGGGACTTCGGCTCGGCCGGGTTTGTGGGTCCTATGCGCATCTGATCGACCGGGCGGATCATCTGAGCGTGCCACCCTTGCGCCCCGATCCCGAAAACGACACTGTCGCGCCGACAGATCGAGGCACCCCATGACCGATATCCCCGCAACTCTGCCCGAAACCGATACCGACGCCCGCGCACGCCGCAACGTTCTGGTTCTGGTGGGCGCGCAAGCGTTCCTTGGAGCGCAAATGCCGATGATTTTTACCATTGGCGGGCTGGCCGGACAGGGGATGACGCGGGGGACGGCGATTGCCTGCCTTGCCACTCTGCCCATTTCGATGATCGTGTTCGGGTCGATGACAACGGCCCCGTGGATGAGCCCGCTGATGCAGCAACGCGGGCGGCGGTTCGGGTTCTTTGTGGGGGCGACGGCGGGGGCCATCGGGGCTGCCGTTGCAGCGCTGGGCCTTTATGTCGGGTCATTCCTGATCCTGCTGACCGGGTCCTATCTGACGGGTATCTACATGTCGGCGCAGGGTTTTTACCGCTTTGCCGCGACTGATACCGCCTCGGAAAGTTACCGGCCCAAAGCGATTTCCTATGTGATGGCGGGTGGGCTGGTGTCAGCCCTGTTTGGGCCGCAACTGAACAAGCTGGTGCAGGACGCCTTTGTGATCCCGTTCCTGGGCAGCTATCTGGCGGTCATAGGCCTGAACCTGTTCGGGATGCTGCTGTTTTTCGGCCTCGACCTGCCAAAAGGCACGCGGGGGACCGTCCCCAACCCCAATGCGCCCCGTCCCCGCAACCGGGGCGAGATCCTGCGCGACCCAAAGGTGATCGTGGCGATCATCGTCGGCATGGTCAGTTATGCGCTGATGAACCTTGTCATGACCTCGACCCCGCTGGCTATCGTGGGCTGCGGGTTCACCAAGGGGAACGCGGCCGATGTCGTGTCGGCCCACGTCGTGGCGATGTTCCTGCCGTCGTTCTTTACCGGACACCTGATCGCGCGGTTCGGTACCCAACGGATCATGTTCATCGGACTGGTGATCCTGTTGGGCGCGGGCCTTGTGGCTTTGTCGGGCGTGACACTGGCCAACTTCTTTGGCGCTTTGGTGCTGCTGGGGGTCGGTTGGAATTTCGGCTTTATTGGGGCCACGACGATGCTGTCCGGCACCCACGAACCGCACGAGCGGGGACTGGTGCAGGGCCTGAACGACATGATCGTGTTCGGCATGGTGACCGTCGCATCGCTTGCCTCGGGCGGGCTGATGAACTGTTCGGGCGGATCACCGGTACAGGGCTGGGATATGGTCAACCTTGCCATGGCGCCGATGCTGGTGCTGGCAGGTGGGGCACTGATCTGGCTGGCCATGAAGGACCGCCAGACGGCCTGAGCTTACCAGCGACCCGACCAGACCTTGCGCATCAGGCTGAACTTGCGCCGGAACTCGGACGTGCCCAGCCGGCCGTCCGGCACCGCCTGAGGATCCGCCCGGGCCTGCGTCAGAAGCGCCTTGGCCCTCCACCCCGTCCGCAGGGCAGGCACCGCAGGGCCGAAATCGGTGCGGGCATGGCGATCCAGCATTCCCAACCCGTAGTCGGCCAGATTGCGGACCTCTGCCAGGGTCGCATGGGCCAGGGGCTTGCGCCCCAGCCCCTCCAGCGCGGGAACCGCCAGAAACCAGTTGGCGATCCCCCCGGCAATCGCTGCCTCGCGCAGCGCTGTTTCCTGATCCGGGGATGCACCCATCGCCAGCGCCCCCAGCACGGCCAGCGATCCGGCCCCGCGGTCGATATGGGCAATCACCGCCTCTTCATCGGCAAAGGCCACGCCATCGATGTCCCACTGGCGGGCCGTGACAAGCGTTGCAAACACCGATCCCGGCAAGGCAGCCGACCGGATCACATCAGCCAAGGGCGTCATGACCTCGTGTAACCGGGGCGTCTTTCCCTCGATCACTTCGGCCACGGCATCCTGCCACCATTGCAGGCGCATCTGGGCAATCAGCGGCTCACGCGTGACCCAAGGGGCGCGGGCCACTTCCAGGTTGTAGGCATAAAGCGGAAAAAGCCGTGCGCGCGCCTCGGGCGGGGCGGCCATCGTCGCCAGAAACCGATCCGGGTCACCTCGTTCAACCAGGGCTGCGCAGGCGGCAACTGTCATGGGGCGGGCTGAAGTGCCCCAAGGACATCAGCCATGAGCGCTGTGACCCCGTCGTCGGGACAGTTGACTGAAACCTCCACAATCCCACGGACTGCGCGGCTGACCCGGACACTGTCAGACCCGTAGTCCATGCAGATCTCGTCAGTGCTGGCCCGGCCCACATCGGGCAGTCGCGCCTCGACCAACGTCCGGGCGCGGTAATAGGCGCCCGGGGCGGCTTGACTTTCCTGTGGGTCCGGTGCGGACCGACCGGGCGATGACGCCGTCGTAACGACGCGATCGGTGGCGTAAATCCGGGTGCTGACCGACCCCGAAAAGGCGCCGCCTGTCGCCACTTCAATCCAGTCGTCAGGCGAGACCGGCACAGGCGCGCAGGCCCCGGCCATCAATGCAGCCAAGACGGCCCATCGACCGATCATGCCATGCCCCGCGTATCGCGCACCAGTTTCCAGGTGATCGCATCAATCAACGCGTCAAACGACGCGTCCACGATGTTGGCACTGACCCCGACCGTGGCCCAGCGCCGCCCCTGCCCATCCTCGCTGTCAATGATGACACGGGTCACAGCCTCGGTCCCGCCATTGGTGATCCGGACCTTGAAATCGACCAGCTTCATATCCTCGATATAACTCTGGTATTGGCCCAGATCCTTGGCCAGCGCCTTGGACAGGGCGTTGACGGGGCCTGCATCGGCCTCGCCATCTGCATGGTCGTTTTCATAGAAACTGGTGATCTTTTCATCGCCCATCTGGACGGTCACGACCGCCTCTGACACGGTCACGACCTCGCCGCGGGCGTTGCGACGGCGTTCGGATATGACGCGGTACCGTTCCACCTCGAAAAACTCGGGCAGCAGGCCCAATTCGTCGCGCGCCAACAGCTCGAACGAGGCTTGGGCGGTGTCATAGGCATAACCGCGCGCCTCCTGCTCCTTGATCCGGTCCAGGATGCGCGGCAGCGCGGGGTTGTCGCGCTCAACCTCCAGCCCCGCCTGGATCAGACGTTCGCGCAGGTTGGACTGGCCCGCCTGATTGGACATTGGCACGATGCGGGTATTGCCGACCAAGGCGGGGTCGACGTGTTCATAGGTGGTCGGGTCCTTGGCGATGGCACTGGCGTGCAACCCCGCCTTGTGGGCAAAGGCCGACGCGCCCACATAGGGCGCCTGCTTCATCGGCACCCGGTTCAGGATATCGTCCAACATGCGCGACGCCTTGCGCAGGCCCTTCAGGGCCTCCAACGTCACGCCGGTCTGATACCGGCTGCGATAGGGTTCCTTGAGCAGCAGCGTGGGAATGATCGTGGTCAGGTTGGCATTGCCACAGCGTTCGCCCAGTCCGTTCAGCGTGCCCTGGATCTGACGGACGCCCGCATCGACAGCGGCCAGCGAATTGGCCACCGCATGGTCGGTGTCGTTGTGGGTGTGGATGCCCAGCCTGTCCCCTGGAATCCCGCTGGCAATCACGTCCGTCACGATCCCGCGGACTTCCTCGGGCAGGCTGCCGCCGTTGGTATCACACAGAACAATCCAGCGGGCACCTGCGTCAAAGGCGGCATGAACAGCCTCCAGTGCATAGACGGGATTGGCCTTGTAACCGTCAAAGAAATGCTCGGCATCAAACAAGGCCTCGCGTCCCTCTGCCACCACATGGGCGAACGAGGCGCGGATATTGGCGATATTCTCCTCCAACGGGATGCCCAGCGCGGCGGTCACATGGAAATCGTGGGATTTGCCCACCAGACAGACAGCAGGCGTGCGCGCGTTCAGAACGGCCGCCAGCACATCGTCATTCTCGGCCGACCGACCCGACCGTTTGGTCATGCCAAAGGCAGTCATGGTGGCGCGGGTCACAGGCACCGCATCAAAGAAATCGCTGTCGGTCGGATTGGCGCCCGGCCAGCCGCCCTCGATATAATCGATGCCGAGGCTATCCAGAACGGTCGCGATCCGCTGCTTTTCAGCCGTCGAAAATTGCACGCCTTGGGTCTGTTGCCCGTCGCGCAGGGTGGTGTCGAACAGATACAAACGCTCCATCACATTCACCCTTTCCGCTTCACGTCACAGAAACGACTTTCGGGGCAAACCGAAGGCGGGGGGCAGACAGCCCCCCTCCCCGGCGACCCGCACGGGCGCAACACCTTCATTTCAATGCCTCCAACTTGAACGCATCGAAATCCGGCCCCGGCGCCCAACTGGCAGCCCCGCCGACATCCGTGACCACCACACCCGCGGCGGTCAGCACATCGCGGACCTGATCGGCGGTGGCGAAATCGCGGGCGGCGCGGGCGGTTTGCCGTTTGGCGAGCAGGCCCGCGACCACCTCATCGACCCAAGGCGCGTGGGCCGGTGCCTCCGTCGCCCCGGCGAGCCGGACCAGATCGGCCCAGTCGGGCACAAGTCCCAACAGGTCCAGCGCATGGGCAAAGCCGGCAAGCTGTTGCGGCGTGCGCCCCTTGGCCAATACATGCAACCGGGCGATGGCCCCGGGAGTATTCAGATCATTGGCCAGCACGCCGATGAATTCGGGATCGGCCTGCCAGTCGCCCCCCGCCTTCAGGGCGCGAACCAGATCGGGGCCAAAGCCATGCACCTGCAACACCTGATACCATTTGGCCAAGGTCGCCTCGGCCTCGGCCCGCTTGCGCTCGGTCCAATCCATCGGCTTGCCGTAATGGGTGCCCAGCATGACTAGCCGGATGACCTCGCCGCTCACGCCCTGATCCAGCAGATCACGCACGGTAAAGAAGTTGCCCAACGACTTGGACATCTTCTTGCCCTCGACCTGCAACATCTCGTTGTGCATCCAGACATTGGCAAAGGCGCCGTGCGGGTGGGCGCAGGCGGATTGGGCAATCTCGTTTTCGTGATGCGGGAACATCAGGTCGTTGCCGCCACCATGAATGTCGAACGACTCGCCCAACAACTCATAGGCCATGGCCGAGCATTCGATGTGCCAGCCAGGCCGACCCCGACCCCACAGGCTGTCCCAGCCCGGAGTGCCCTCGTCCGATGGTTTCCACAGGACAAAATCCATCGGATTGCGCTTGTAAGGGGCAACTTCGACCCGCGCCCCCGCAATCATGTCGTCAATGGACCGGCCCGACAGCGCCCCATACTCGGCATAACTCTCGACGGCGAACAGCACATGGCCCTCGGCCTCGTAGGCATGGCCGGACTTGATGAGGTCGGAAATCATGTCCTTCATCGCGCCGATCCACTCGGTCGCCCGTGGCTCGTGCGTAGGCCGCAGCGCACCCAGCGCGTCCATGTCCGCATGATACCAGCCGATCGTCTCGTCGGTGATCGCGCGAATGTCGCGGCCCGTCTCGGCCGCCCGTGCGTTGATCTTGTCATCCACGTCGGTGAAATTGCGCACATAGGTCACGTGATCCGCGCCATAAACATGGCGCAGCAGGCGGAACAGCACGTCGAACACCAGCACCGGGCGGGCGTTGCCCAGATGCGCCCGGTCATAGACGGTCGGCCCGCAGACATACATCCGCACGTTTCGGGGATCGAGCGGTTCGAACACCTCGCGGCGGCGGGTGCGGGAATTGTGCAGGCGAAGGATAAGATCGTCGGACATGGGGCCTCACAAGGCAGGGTTGCCCGCGGGCTTAGCAACTTCATGGATCAGGTGAAACGTGAAAGAGCGGCCCGCGACGGATGTCAGCAGGGAATAATGCAGCAGGGAATGATGCACAGGCTCTTCATGTCGCCGCTCATAGCACCGACACCCTGTTCAGTCCAGCATTTCGACAAGCGTGCGCACCGTGTTGAGGTTGCGCGCGGTCGTTTCAGTTCCGGTAATGACCTTGCCGATCTTTTCGGCCAATTTCGATGTGCCGAACCCCTGGGGCGTGTGCAACCACACGGTCCGGCCGCACACATCGATCTGCTCGGACGGCGCTGCGTGGCGGTCGAATTCGGACTGTACGATCACCGGGTCCGTCCAGCAGAAAAAGGCATGCAGGAACTTGGGCACCTCAGGGTCGAACGGACAGGCGGCCAGCGTCGAGCGGACCTCGTCCCCGGACAACACAAGGATTGCCACGTCCACGCCCCTCCGGTCACGCAGGGTCCCGCGCAATGTGGCGGCCAGATCTGCGGGCGTGCCGCTGGCCGAAAAGACCAGATTGCCGCTTGCGATGTAGGTTTTCGCATCGGCCCAACCCAGATCGCCGCACAGCGCTCGCAGATCAGCCATCGGCACCTTGTTGTGCCCACCGATGTTGATCCCCCGGAACAAGGCCACCCATCGTTCCACTTGTCCGACTCCCATGATTGCGTCACCCTAAGGTCATGACCCGCGCCCTCGTCAACCAACTCTGCGCCACTTATCCCGGTGCTGAAACCTCTGACCCTTGGGGCGGCGGGCATGACGTATGGAAGGTCGGAGGCAAGATGTTCGCCTGCGTGGGGGCCATGCGCGAAGGGGTGAGTGTAAAGACCGACAGCCCTGAAACCGCGCGCCTGCTGATCGATATCGGCGTCGGCGAAAAGGCACCCTATTTTCATGCCTCCTGGGTTTACCTGCCCGAAGGCACGGCCGACGACGAACTGACCCACCGTCTTGTCACATCGTACAGGATCATCCGGTCGGGGCTCACGAAAAGGGCGCAAACCGCACTGCCACCATTCAACTAGATCCCCTCAACCGGTTCACCTTGCAATAACACCTCTCGGGGGGGTGAATTTGCCGGAGGCAAAGAGGGGGGCAGACAGCCCCCCTGCCCGGTCAATCGTATTGGACGACCTCGATCTCGACCCCGTTCTCTTCGTGGAAATAGAACCGGCGGCCCGGTTCATAGTCGGCATGGCTGTGCGGCGCATATCCCCGCGCCCGGACGGCTGCTTCAACAGCATCCAGATCATCGACGACCACACCGATATGGTTGAGCCCGCCCTGCCGGACATAAGTATTCTCGGCGGCCCCCAGCGCCTGCCCCGGCACCCCGGAATAGACGGCCAGATAGGTGTCCGCCTCGCCCACATGGACGGTATGGCCGCCATGGATGGCAGCACCTTCCCAGCGGACCTGCCAGCCGAAAAGATCGCACAGCATGGCTGCCGTGGCCTTTGGATCAGCGACCGTCAAATTGACATGTTCCAACCGTCCCATGCTCATGCCCTCCCCGTCATGCGGACAAAGGCGCGGCGCAGGCGGTGGGTAGCCCGATCGGCCTCGACGTGGAAGCAGCCGCAGTCAAGGTCGTGACCCCAGCCAAGGCCGTCCTTGCGCAAAAGGGCGTTGACGGAAGGGCTGGCGCAGTAGCGGGTGGATGGTCTGGGGGACATGGTTTTCTCCTCTGGAAGTTCTGGTCCGACTCATGTCTAATTTCTCAAGTTAACTTGAGATCAAGGGAAATTTTCATGTCGCAGGGCCTGACCATCGGCGACCTCGCCGCCCGCACCGGCCTCGCCGTCTCGGCCATCCGGTTCTATGAAACACACGGGATCGTGGCCCCCCTGCGCAATGCGGGCGGGCACCGGCGCTATGCCCGGTCGGACATCCGGCGGCTGTCGTTTGTCATGGCTTCGCAGGAACTGGGGTTTTCGCTTGGTGAAATCGCAACACACCTCAGCCACCTGCCCCCCGACCGCGCCCCAAGTCGCGACGACTGGACCCGGATCGCCATCGGGTTCCGGGCAGACATCGCGCGGCGGATCGAGGCCCTGCAACTTCTGTCGCACAAGCTTGATGGATGCATCGGCTGTGGCTGCCTCAGCCTTGATCGGTGCGCGCTCTATAACCCGGCAGACGGGGCGGCAGCCTATGGCCCCGGTCCGCGCTATCTGATGGGCGATAGCCAGATCGCGGACGGTTGACAGTCAGTCGTGACTCGGATTTGCCTGCGCCATGAAGCTTGGCAATCGCATCCTCAATATCACCGGCGGCGGCTCTGATGGCTGGGACGTGTTCTATCGCGCCCGGGCAATGAAGGCCGAGGGCAAGCCGATCCTGGAATTGACCATCGGCGAGCATGATATCCGGACCCATCCGGATATCCTCAACGCGATGCACGCGTCGGCCATGGGCGGGCATACGGGGTATGCCGCGATTTCCGGCACCCTTGCCTTGCGACAGGCGGTGGCCGACCGGATCACCCAGCGAACCGGCGTGCCAACACGCCCGAACAACATCCTCATCACGCCCGGCGGTCAGTCAGCGCTGTTCGCGGCGCATATGGCGGTCTGCGACGAAGGCTCCCGCGCGCTGTTTGTCGACCCCTATTACGCCACCTACCCCGGCACGATCCGAGGAGTGGGGGCGGTGCCGGTCCCGATCGCGGCGCACGCCCGCAACGGGTTCCTGCCGCTGGCGTCCGACATCGCGGCTGAGGCACCGGGCGCTGTCAGCCTGATGATCAACTCGCCCAACAATCCGACAGGGGTGATCTACGACGCGGCAACGCTGACCGGAATCGCGCAGGTCTGCCGCGACCACGACCTGTGGCTGATCTCGGACGAGGTCTATGACACGCAGGTCTGGGACGGCACCCACATCAGCCCACGCAGCCTGCCCGGCATGGCCGAACGGACGCTGGTGATCGGATCCATGTCCAAAAGCCATGCCATGACGGGCAGCCGGATCGGCTGGATCTGCGCACCCGAGGACGTGATCGCCCGACTGGTCACCCTCGCCACTCACACGACCTACGGCGTGGCCGGGTTCGTGCAGGACGCAGCGTGCTTTGCCTTGGCCCAGGGCGACGCCCCGGAACGGGCCGTCGCCGCCCCCTTTGCCCGGCGGCGGCAGATCACGCTTGACCTGCTGGCGGGGCAGAACGTGGTGCGGGCCGTGCCCCCTCAGGGGGCGATGTACACCATGCTCGATATTCGGGCGGCGGGGATGACCGGCGAAGGGTTCGCCAATGCGCTGCTCGACGCCGAAGGGATCGCGGTAATGCCCGGCGAATCGTTTGGTCAATCGGCGGCGGGACATATCCGGGTTGCCATGACCATCGCCGACGCGGACTATGAACAGGCGGTGCGCCGGCTTTTGGGGTTCGCCGCGACTCTCGCCTAAAGGATCGACCTCATGACCGACCCCGGCTCTGCCTTTCGCGCCCTGCACCAACGCGGGGCGGCGTTCATTCTTGCCAATTGCTGGGACGCGGGATCGGCGCGGATGTTGCAGGCGATGGGCGCGCAGGCGGTCGCCACGTCGTCTGCCGCTCATGCCTTTACCCTCGGCCGCCCGGACGGTGGAACCCTCACCCGGGACGAGGCGCTGACCCATGCGCAAGACATCGTCGCCGCCGTCCATGTCCCCGTGCAGGGCGATTTCGAGAATGGATTTGGAGACGACCCGGACACCTGTGCGCAAACCGTCCGACTGGCGGCCGAGGTCGGACTGGCGGGCATCTGTATCGAGGATACGGCCCTGCCAGGAACCGCGCCTTACGACCGGGCGCTGGCTATCGAACGGATCCGCGCCGCGGCCAGCGCCGCCCGCGCCCTGCCCCGCGATTTCGTGCTGACGGCACGGGCCGACGGGCTGATGCTGGAAACCTACGATCTGACCGAGGCGATCGCGCGCCTTCAGGCGTTTCAAACGGCAGGCGCGGATTGCCTTTATGCGCCGATCCCTGCGTCCTTTGAGGATCTGACCCGGCTCTGCACCGAGGTAACCGGCCCCGTCAACGCGCTCGTCGCGGGGCGCTATACGGCATTCGACCGGGTCGCCTATCAGCAGATCGGCGTTGCCCGGCTGTCACTCGGGTCGGCCCTCGCCCGGGTCACGCACCGTGCGATCCACGACGCGGCGGCGGAAATGTTTGGGGCAGGCACCTTCAAATCCCTTGGAAACGGGATTTCCAGCAGTATCGTGGACGCATTGCTGACCAAGGATTAGACCGATGCGTGCTCTTCTGACTGCCTTTGTTGCTGTCTTTCTGACGGCGCAGGGCGCCCTTGCCCAATTCTATCCCGACCAGACCTCGCCCACGATCAATGACTTTGCGGGGCTGATCGACAGCGCGACCGAAGCCCGGATCAACGACCGGCTGGCCGCGCTCAAGGCGAGCCAGGGGACAGATATCGTGATCGCCACGCTCAGTTCGGTTAGTTTCTACGCCAAGGACATGACGATCCCCGAATACGCGACCGGCCTGTTCAACAAATGGCGGGTCGGGCGAGACACTCCCAACGACGGTATCCTTCTCATCGTGTTCCGGGACGACCGGGAACTGCGGGTGGCGCTGGGGGCGGGGTATGACGGCGCGTGGGATGGCATCGCCAAAGAGGTCATCGACGCCGACATCCTTCCGGCCTTTCGGGCGGGAGACTATCCGGGCGGCATCGCGGCGGGGGTCAACGGGTTGATCGAAAAGGTGGCCGTCCCGTTCCACAATGGGGCGAACGCCCCTGTCGCTGCGGCCGCCACGCCGACGCCCGAGGACCCCGCAAGCCTGTGGTGGCTCCTGCTTCCACTGGGTCTGATCGGGGCGGTGGTCTGGGGGGGCCGCGCAGCAGCCAAAGCCATTCAGAACGCCCGCAAATGCGAAAACTGCGGCGCACGGGGTCTGCGGCCAGAGCGGGTTACGCTAGAGCCCGCGACAGCCAACAGCACCGGACGGGGGGAACGACGGGCAACCTGCCCGTCTTGCGGACATGTGGCGGTCACGGCCTTTACTATCGCCATGCTGTCCAGCAGCTCTGACGCGTCGGACAGTTCGGGCGGTGGCGGGGGGTCGTCGGATGGCGGCGGCGCCTCGGGTAGCTGGTAGGCGCCGCCGCTGTTCAGATCAGGACTGGTTGATCAGAACTGGAACGACACGCGGGCCGATACGGTGGTATCATCCAGCGACGACGTGGTGCCATTGAAGTTGTCAAAAGTGCTCTTGACCACTTCCCCGCCCAACACGATCGAGTCGGACAGTTTGTAGTCCATACCAAGACCGTAATAGCTGCCGTCATAGCTGGATTCGACTGCGCCGGTGGTGTTGACGCGTGCGGCACCGGCGGTCAGATACGGCATGAAGCTGCCCGCATCATACCCGGCGCGCAGGCCGACACGGCCCATTCCGTCCAGGCTGATCCCGCTGGTGGCATCCGACTGGTTCAGCTTGTCATAGGCGATTTCGCCACCCAGCACGAACTGACCGAAGTCGTAGTTGTAACCGGCATGGACGCCATAGACGGCCCCCTTGGCATCTTCGGCAAACTGGTCGGACTTGGCCGTTCCATAGCCGACCTGGCCACCAACGTAAAAGCCGGACCAATCCGAGCCGTATGTCATCGGCACCGGGGCGGGCGCGGGCATGGGGGCGGGTTCGACGACCACGGGGGCCATGCCACCTGCATGCGCGGTCGAGGCAAGGGCCAGCGTGGACAGCGACGCGGCAAGCGCCATTTTCAAGGAATTCATTAGCTCGTCTCCATATTGAGCCGCCTGTTTTCTGCGGCCTCATGGAAGCTAGAACCACTGGAGACCAAAAAGGTTCAAGCGCATCACTCGACTGTGACAAAAACGGGCATCAAGTTGCCAGAAAGACAAGGAATCCTAGGCCAAGCACCGCTCAGATCGGGCAAAGCACGCGACAGTGAACGTGGCCCCTCTTGCAGGCGCCGGGATGCTCCAGGCCGTTCGCTGAGGACGTGCTCCGAAACCGACATTCCGTCGCAAATCGACAAGACAGTCGCGGGCCAGTGGGCATGGTTAGAAGCCAAGGGAGAACCAACCATGTGTTCGGGTGACTGGAGAGTCGTTCTTGTGCTGCGTACCATCGGGGCGCGGCGGGGACGTGCGGCGCGGGGCGGTCCGGGTCTGAACTGACCCTAAGACCCTTTTTGCCCGTATTCCGTCTCACGAAAGACCCATCATGTCCGAAGACCTCATTGCCGGAACCCCGGCCACAACTCCGGCTCGCCCCGCCCGTACCGGGGGGCGTGCCGCGCGCACCGCTGCCCGCTCTGCCCCACTGACGGGGGACAAACGTCCGATCCGGGCGGGCCTGTCCGGCGGGCGCTACAAACCCATGACCGATGCCGAGGTGCTGCGCATCCACGAGGCGGCGCTGACCGCGCTTGAAACCATAGGGCTGGCCGATGCGCCCCCGTCGGGGGTAGCGATCCTGACCGGGGCCGGGGCGATTTTGGGCGACGACGGGCGCATCCGGTTTCCGCGCAGTCTGGTCGAGGACATGCTGGCCATCTGCGCCCGCGACATCACCCTGTTCGGGCGAGATCCGGCGCACGACATGCTGTTGTCTGGCACCCGCGTCCATTACGGCACCGCCGGGGCCGCTGTTCACATGGTCGATGTGGCAGGCAGGTCCTACCGCGAATCCACGGTGCAGGACCTGTTCGATGCCGCCCGGATCGTCGATCATCTGGACAACATCCATTTCCTGCAACGACCGATGGTCTGCCGGGACATCCCCGACAACCGGGAAATGGACCTCAACACGCTCTACGCCTGCTGTTCGGGCACCACAAAGCACGTTGGCACCTCGTTCACTGAACCGGCCTTTGTCGATGATGCGTTCGAAATGCTGCACATGATGGCCGGGGGCGAGGCCGCGTGGCGGGCGCGGCCGTTCGTGTCGAACTCCAACTGCTTTGTCGTCCCGCCGATGAAATTCGCCACCGATGCCTGTCTGGTGATGGAAAAATGCATCGCAGGCGGGATGCCTGTCCTTTTGCTGAGCGCGGGCATGGCGGGGGCCACGGCGCCCTCGACCATTGCCGGGGCCATCGTGCAGGCCGTGGCCGAATGTCTTGCGGGGGTCGTCTATGTCAACGCCATCGCCCCCGGCCACCCGATCATCTTTGGCACCTGGCCCTTTGGTCTGGACCTGCGCACCGGGGCCATGACCGGCGGGTCTGGCGAACAGGCGCTGCTGACCGCTGGCTGCGCCCAGATGCACCAGTTCTACGGCCTGCCCGGTGGGGCGGCGGCAGGGATTGCCGATGCCAAATTGCCGGACATGCAGGCCGGGTGGGAACAGATGTGTTCCAATGTGATGGCAGGCCTGTCGGGACTGAACATGGTCTACGAGGCGGCGGGGATGCATGCCTCGCTCCTCGGGTTCTGCCATGAATCGCTGATTCTGGGGGATGACCTGCTGGGCCAGGCGATGCGCTGCGTGCGCGGGATAGAGGTGAACGATGACACCCTTGCGCTGGACACGATGCGGCAGGTCTGTCTGGGCGGGCCGGGGCATTACCTGGGGGCCGAACAGACCCTGTCGCGGATGCAGTCCGACCACGTCTATCCGGTCACCGGCAACCGCTATTCGCCCAAGGAATGGGATGAAAAGGGCAAGCCGGACCTGAATGAAAAGGCGACGGCGCGGAAACTGGCGATCCTCGCGCAGCCGTCCGCCGCGTCGTTTGACCCGATCACGGATGCTGCGATCCGCGCCCGGTTCCGGATCCATCTTTCTGCATGAACGGCGCGGGGGGCTGTCTGCCCCCCGGCTACGCCTCCCCCCGAGAGTTGTTATGGCAAGGTGAAGTGCGACTGAGGGACGCTTATGGCGCGAGCGCCCGGCGTACTGATCGTACCGCCACCCACCGCCGCCCGCACGCCTGTCGTACCGGGGCAGGACGTGGGCAGGCCCCGCGCGACGCGGACAGCCAGATAGGCGAACGCCTGCGCCTCGATCATGTCGCCGTCCAGCCCGACCTCTTCTATCGATTGCACCGGGCAATCGAGGCCTGCGGCCAGCATCGCCATCAGCGTCCCATTATGCCGCCCGCCGCCCGCCGCCAGAACGCGCGACGGGGGTTTGGGGCAATGCTCCATCCCGCGCACGACCGACGCTGCCGCACAGGCGGTCAATGTTGCGGCGGCGTCTTCGTCAGACAGGGGGGCGACGGCA
Source organism: Marivivens sp. (assembly GCA_024642115.1). Classification (GTDB taxonomy): domain Bacteria; phylum Pseudomonadota; class Alphaproteobacteria; order Rhodobacterales; family Rhodobacteraceae; genus JAHEBU01. The sequence goes on from JAHEBU010000002.1 coordinate 71,333, forward strand.
TCGGCCAACCCGCCCCAGGCGTCGCGGTCCAGCGATTTGGGCGGCATGCGGTAAAAGAACGGGTGGTTCAGGAAATCGGTCAGGATCTCTTCTGACGCCTCGCCCCGTGCGGCCAGCGCCCCACCTGCGTCATGGGTCCAGCCAAGACGCGCCGCGACCAGATCGTTGACGGGCGCATTGGCGGGGCCAGTGTCAAAGGCAAGCAGGGTGCCCGGATCCTCAGGCCGTTTGGACGCCGGATCGACCCAGGTGAGGTTGCCCACACCGCCAAGGTTGAGAAAGGCCACAGGTCCGGTCGCCCCGATCCAACGCGCCAGCGCCCAATGATAGAACGGGGCCAGCGGCGCGCCCTGCCCACCCAAGCGCACATCCGCGCTGCGAAAATCCCACACCACCGGCAGGCCAAGCACCTCGGCCAGCACGGCGCCGTCACCCAACTGATGCGTGCCGCGCCCGCCCGGATCATGGGCCACTGTCTGTCCGTGAAAGCCCACCAGATCGACGCCGGGGAATTGCGACAGCACCTCGGCATGGGCGGTTTCGACCAGTTCGGCGGCGGCCTCCACGTCCTCGTCCGGCCATTTACCCCGCGCGGCATGCAAAACGGCTTGTTCGGCAGGGGTATAGGGGCGATAGGCCGTCGGGCCAAAGCTGGAGATATCCACGCCGTCCGTCACCAGCACCGCCGCATCAACGCCGTCCAACGACGTGCCCGACATCGCGCCCAGTGCCGTTACTTGTCCTGCCTTCAACATCCGCTTCCCCTTGGCCCCTGCGGCCCTTATAGAGTGCCGCGACGCGCGACCAAGGACAAGATGATGACCTACCACCCCAAATCCGATTTCATGGCCACCATGATCAGCCGCGGCTTTCTGGCCGATTGCACGGATTATCAGGGGCTGGACGAGGCGCTGTCCAAAGGCGTCGTGCCCGCCTACATCGGCTTTGACGCCACTGCATCGTCGCTGCATGTGGGCAGCCTCATCCAGATCATGATGCTGCGCTGGCTGCAAAAGACCGGGCACAAGCCGATCACCCTGATGGGGGGCGGCACGACCAAGGTGGGCGATCCGTCGTTCCGCGCCGACGAACGGCCGCTGCTCGGACCCGAACAGATCGACGCCAACATCGCCGGGATCAAAAAGGTCTTTGCCTCTTATATCGACTACTCCGACGGGCCGACCGGGGCCTTGATGCTCAACAATGCCGAATGGCTGGACGGTCTGAACTACCTCGATTTCCTGCGCGACATCGGGCGGCATTTCTCGATCAACCGGATGCTGGCGTTTGACAGCGTGAAATCACGGCTGGACCGGGAACAGTCCCTGTCGTTCCTCGAATTCAACTACATGATCCTGCAAGCCTATGATTTCCTTGAGCTGAACCGCCGCTATGGCTGCCTGTTGCAGATGGGCGGATCGGATCAATGGGGGAACATCGTCAACGGGATCGACCTGACCCGGCGCGTGCTGGATCACGAAATTTTTGGCATGACGTCCCCCCTGCTCACCACCAGCGATGGCAAGAAGATGGGCAAGTCTCAATCCGGTGCCGTCTGGCTGAACGCCGACATGCTGTCACCTTACGAATTCTGGCAGTTCTGGCGCAACACGACCGACGCCGACACGGGTCGGTTCCTCAAACTTTACACCGAGCTTCCGGTCGAAGAATGCGACCGTCTGGGTGCGCTGGCCGGGTCCGAGATCAACGCGGCCAAGATCATCCTCGCCAACGAAGTCACCACGTTGCTGCACGGGGCCGAGGCGGCGCAGGCAGCCGAGGCGACTGCGCGGGAAGTATTCGAAAAGGGCGGCGTGGGCGACGACCTGCCCACCCTGCACCTGACCGCCACCGACGTAGTTGGCGGCATTTCGGTGGTGCAACTGATCGTCCGGGCGGGCCTTGCCGCCAGCGGGAAAGAGGCCAAGCGCCTGATCACCGACAACGGTGCCCGGCTGAACGACGAACCGCTGACCGATGCGGGTCTGATGATAGACGCCGCAGCACTGGCCCGACCCATCAAGCTGTCGGCAGGAAAGAAACGGCACGCGCTGGTGATGCTGTCCTGACCAGGCGCGGCGGCAGTCGATTGCCGCCTCGGGTCAGACAGATAAACGGGACCACGGGTTCAGAGGGTCCAAAGGTCCCGGTGAGGGGTGCTCTGATGCCAGACGACGACGCGCCGCTGTCAGCCGAAGTCTTGGGGCTGCCCGACAAAACCGCGCTGGCAACGCGGCAGAGGGCGGATGGGTTTGGCGTGGTCAAAGGGGCGTTTAGCCTGCGACTGACCGACTTTGACTACTTCGTGTTCAGGGATTTCGACGACCGGGTCGGAAGTTGCCCCATCACCGCCGACCCTCCCGACGACGCGGTGCTGGCCACCTGTGCCACTGGGGTCTCGGGGACCCTGGCAAGGGCCGGGATCAGGCATCGGTTTGAAGTCTACGCCGGCCAAGGCGACCCTGTCGGATATCTGCACCACAACTGGCCAAAGACCGATTCTGGCCGCTGAGGGTCAAGATCTGTGCCGGATCTGTTCGACAGCCCGCGCCTGAAGACCGTCAGCGCATCAGGCAGTCAGAGCAGGATCAGGTCGATCAGCAGCAACGTCGCGCCGACTGGAAAGCCGATGATAGCCGCCAAGACGGCAGCGTCGAGGATGCGAGAGGGTGCCGCGGCCGGAAGGGTCGGCGCGATACGGTGGCGGGGGCTGATGCGATGCTGGGTCATGGGCCTACCTGATCTCAAAATCATTGCGCTTTGTTTAACGCGTCGTCGGATCAACACCCCATCTGCACGAACGGTTCCACCCGGCATGACACAGCGGGTTTCGCGTGCTAGTCCAGCGACATCGCCCAACAGCCGGATTGCCCCATGACTTTACTGCAAATTACCTCGCTTCTCATTGTTCTGGCCGGGGCCTTTGGGTCGATCAACTACCTGTTCCTGAAACTTCCCCCCACGATCGGCATCCTTGTCGTCGCCCTGCTGGCGTCGTTGTGCATCATGGTGCTGAACTTTGCGATCCCGTCGCTGGGGGTGACGGAACAGGTGCGCGGGATCGTCGACAGCATCGACTTTTCCGGCGCCCTGCTCGAAGGGATGCTGGGGCTGCTTCTGTTTGCGGGCGCGCTGCACGTCAGCCTGCATGATCTGCGCCGCGAATGGACCACCGTTCTGGTAATGGCGACGCTGGGCGTGGCAATCTCGACAGTCATCGTTGGGGTCGGGTTCAGCTGGATCACGGGCATGCCCCTGCTGGCCGCCCTTGTGTTCGGGGCGCTGATTTCCCCCACCGATCCGGTTGCGGTCATGGGCGTGCTGCGCGACGCCGACCTGCCCAAATCGCTGGAAACAAAGATCGCGGGCGAAAGCCTGTTCAACGATGGCGTGGGGTATGTCGTCTATCTGATTCTCGTCGGGCTGGCCTTTCCTGCGCTGCACAGCGACCACGCGGTCGAAAGCACGGCCTCCTCGATCGCGCTGTTGTTCCTGCAAGAGGCAGGGGGCGGCGCGGTTCTGGGGATCGTTCTGGGCTGGCTGGTGTTTCGGGTGATGCGGCGAATCGACGATTACCCGCTCGAAGTGCTGATCACCCTTGGCCTTGCGTTCGGCGGCTACGAACTGGCCGTAGCGCTGCATGTGTCCGCCCCGATCATGGCGGTCTGTGCGGGCCTTTTCATAGGCGATGTCGGCACCAAATACGGCATGTCCGAAGAAACCCGCAAATATGTCGAGGCGTTCTGGAAACTGATCGACGAAATCCTCAATGCGGTTCTGTTCCTGCTGATCGGGGTCGAAGTGTTCGCGGTGGCCCTAAACGCCCAGCTTCTGACTGCGGGGGCGTTGTCGATCGGGTTGGCGCTGCTGGCGCGGCTTGCGGCGGTGGCGATTCCGGTCCTGCTGCTCAAGCCCTTTCAGACCTTCAATCAAGGGACAATTCCGATCATGACTTGGGGCGGGCTAAAGGGGGGTATCTCCGTCGCTCTTGCCCTGTCGCTGCCCGAGGGAGAGTGGAAACCGGCGATCCTGACCGCAACCTACGTCGTCGTGGTGTTTTCGATCATCGTCCAGGGGCTGACCGTGGCCCGCGTGGCAAAACGGACCGGCCGCCAGCCGGGGCTGATCCAGTGACACCGTTCGTCGTCTATGACGTGTTCACCGACCAGCCCTTTGGTGGCAACCCCTTGGCCGTGATCCCGGACGCCACCGCCCTGCCCGACCACCACCTGCAACAGATCGCGCGAGAGTTCAATTTCTCGGAAACCACTTTTGTCTACCCGCCCGCCGATCCGTCCCACAGCGCCCGTGTCCGCATCTTTACCCCCACCCAAGAGGTCCGCTTTGCCGGGCATCCGATCATCGGCACGGCGATGGCGCTGGCCGATCTTGGGCGCGGACCGGACATGGTGTTTGAACTTGGCATCGGGCCGATCCCGGTCAGGGTCAGCGGGCGCGAGGCGCACTTCACCACCTCGGCCCCGCTCGACATCCTCGCCCATCCCGACGCGAGCCTTGTCGCCGCCTGCCTTGGGCTGTCGGCCGGCGCGATCCGCACCGACACCCACCCGCCGGTGCAAGCCTCGCTGGGGCTGCCCTTTGTTTTTGCCGAACTGACCGACCGGGCAACACTCAGCGCGTGCAGCCCCGTGATCGACGCCTTCCGGCAAGGGTCCCGGCTGCACCCATCGGGCTTTGATTTTGCCGTCTATGCCTATGTGCGGGACGGGGCGCAGATCGACGGGCGGATGTTCGGCCCGCTCGACAATATCCCCGAGGACCCGGCCACCGGCAGCGCCAGCGCCACCATCGCCGCGATCCTTGCCAACCAGCTGGGCACGCCCCTGTCACTGACCCTGCACCAGGGGGACGATATGGGGCGGCCCTCGGTCATCCGGGCACATGTGGCCGCAGGCAGCCCGCCCGCCGTCACGATCCGTGGCAGCGCGGTCAAGATGATGGAGGGGCAGCTTGTCCTCTGACCCCACCCCTATCACCGCCTTTGACATCAGCGCCGATGGCACCGCTTACCCCGCCGCCGACCTGGGGGCCACGCCGCCAGACGGCATCGCCTGGCGCTGGCTCCACTTTGACCTGTCAGCCCCGGGCGTGGCCGACTGGGCCACAGCGACGCTGCCCGCCCTGCCCGCCCGTACTCTGCTGACCACCGAAACGCGGCCCCGGGTGGACGTGTTCGGCGACGGGCTGATCCTCACCCTGCGGGGGATCAACCGCAATCAGGGGGCCGAGGTCGAGGATATGGTGGCACTCCGCCTCTGGATCACGCCCCGGCTTGTGGTCAGCATGCGGCGGCGGCGGATTTTCGTGGTCGAGGATTTGCGCGCCCAGATCGAGGCAGGCACCAGCCCCGCCAGCCCCGCCGATTTCATTGCCCTTTTGACCGAAGGACTGGTCAGCCGGATCGAGGCGGTGTCGCTGTCCTGCGACGAACAGGCCGAAGCGATGGAGGACGCGGTCTATGACGACCACGCCGAAGAGGTCGCCGAACTGGCCCCCCTGCGCCGGATGGTCATCAAACTGCGCCGCCACGTCGGGCCACAGACGACCGCGCTCGAGGAACTCGCCGAACTGGACCACCCCGTCCTGCCCGAGGGGATGAAACCCCGGCTCAATGAAACCGCCAACCGGGCACAGCGCACGGTCGAAGAACTGCAAGAGGTGCGCGACCGGCTGACCGCGCTGTCCGAACACCTCGACCTGATCCAGAACGCGCGGATGTCGCGCAACGGCTATGTGCTGTCCGCCATCGCGGCGATCTTTCTGCCGCTGGGCTTTCTGACTGGCCTGTTCGGTGTCAATCTGGCCGGGATCCCCGGCACCGCCTCGCCCTGGGCCTTTGTGCTGCTCTGTCTGGGGCTGACGGGACTGGGACTTGCATTGTTCGGGTTCCTGCGCTGGAAACGCTGGCTCTAGCCAAGCCGGATCCAAGCGATTACCTCGACAGTCATCCAAAGGGGACTGCCCATGTCAAAATCCATCCTGACCCGGTGCGAGACGATCGGCTTGCGGATGACCGAACAGCGCCGGATCATCGCGGGCGTTCTGGAATCGGCCGAAGACCACCCCGATGTCGAGGAACTGTATCACCGGGCCAGCCGCAAGGACCCGCGCATTTCGCTGGCCACGGTCTATCGCACGGTCAAATTGTTCGAGGAATCGGGAATCCTCGAAAAGCACGAATTCGGCGACGGGCGGGCGCGGTATGAAACCGCCGACCGCGACCACCACGACCACCTGATCGACATGCACACCGGCGAGGTGATCGAATTCGTCAATGCCGAAATCGAGGCGCTGCAAGACCGCATCGCCAAGAAACTCGGCTATCGTCTGATGGGGCACCGGCTGGAACTGTATTGCGTCCCGCTGGACGACCCGCCCCAGGATTGAATAGCGCAAAATCCGGCAACCTGCCCTTTCGCTTGGCTGCTCTTGGCGGTAACGGTCAGTGAGAGTCCCCGAAAGGCCGATTGATGGAAAACATTCGCGGTGCCATCATCATGGCCGTCTCGATGCTGGGTTTCGCCATCGAGGACATGTTCATCAAACAGATGGCGGGCGCGCTGCACGTCGGGCAGATCATCTGCCTGCTGGGCTTGGGCGGCGGGATCGTGTTCGGGGCCATTGCGCTGATCAGGGGCGACAGGCTCTGGTCGCGCGACGCCATCCATCCCTACATGCTCTTGCGCAATCTGGGCGAGGTGGTGGGAACCATCGGCTTTGTCACGGCGCTTGCGCTGTCGCCACTCTCCACCGCCTCGGCCATCCTTCAGGCCAATCCGCTGCTGGTGACGCTGGGGGCGGCGGTGTTCTTTGGCGAACCGGTGGGCTGGCGGCGCTGGATGGCTATCGGCGCAGGATTGGTGGGGGTGATGCTGGTGATCCAACCGGGGACAGACGGGTTCGTGCCCGCGTCGCTGTTCGCTGTGCAAGGCGTGGTTGGGCTGTCCGGGCGCGATCTGGCCTCGCGGCGCCTGCCCCGGTCGATCAGTTCGATGCAGGTGTCGACCTATGCGTTCATCACGCTGGTCCCCGTCGGGCTGATCCTGCTGGCTGTGGCGGGCGAACCGATGATCATGCCCGATGCCACCGACAGCTGGCGGCTGTTCGGTGCCATGAGCATCGGCATCTTTGCCTACTACGGCATCGTCATCGCCACGCGGATCGGCGATATCGCCGCCATCGCTCCGTTTCGCTATACGCGGATCGTCTATGCGCTGGTCATCGCCGCCATAGTCTTTGGCGAAACCCCCAACGGCTTGACCCTGATCGGGGCGGCAATCATTGTCATCTCCGGGGTCTATACGCTGCTGCGCGAGGCCCGGCTGCGCCGCGCTTCCCTATCGTCACCCGCCGCGTTATAGAGCGGCCAACAGTTACCGCTAACAAGCCACAGATCAAAGGGACCGTCCCATGAGCACGATCATCGACATCCACGCCCGCGAAATCCTCGACAGCCGGGGCAACCCCACGGTCGAGGTGGACGTCATTCTCGAAGACGGCACTATGGGCCGCGCTGCTGTCCCCTCGGGGGCGTCGACCGGCGCGTATGAGGCCGTGGAAAAGCGCGATGGCGACAAAAAGCGGTACAAAGGCAAGGGCGTTCTCGAAGCCGTGGCGGCCGTGAATGGCGAAATCGCCGAGGCGATTTTGGGCTACGACGCCACCGAACAGATCGACATCGACATGGCGATGATCGAACTTGACGGCACGCCCAACAAAGGGCGTCTTGGGGCCAACGCCATCCTTGGCGTGTCCATGGCGGTGGCCCATGCGGCGGCCGATTTCACCGCCCAACCGCTCTATCGCTATATCGGCGGTACATCCGCCCGGATGCTGCCCGTGCCGATGATGAACATCATCAACGGCGGCGAACACGCCGACAACCCCATCGACATCCAGGAATTCATGATCATGCCGGTGGCTGCGGCCAACATCCGCGAGGCCGTGCGGATGGGGTCCGAAGTGTTCCACACTCTGAAAAAAGAACTGCACGACGCGGGTCTGGCGACCGGCATCGGTGACGAGGGCGGCTTTGCCCCCAACATCAGCTCTGCCCGCGAGGCGCTTGATTTCATTCTGCAATCCATTGAAAAGGCAGGCTACAAGCCGGGCCAGGACATCTATCTTGCGCTCGATTGTGCGGCCACCGAATACTACAAGGATGGCAAGTACGAGATGAAGGGCGAAGGCAAATCGCTCACCTCGGACGAAAACGTGGCCTACCTGTCGGCGCTCGCCGCCGATTATCCGATCATCAGCATCGAAGACGGCATGTCCGAGGATGACTGGGACGGCTGGAAGGCCCTGACCGACGCCCTTGGGGACAAGGTGCAGCTGGTGGGCGACGACCTGTTCGTGACCAACCCCGAACGGCTGGCCCGCGGGATCAAATCCGGCACTGCCAATTCGCTCTTGGTCAAGGTCAACCAGATCGGCACCCTGACCGAGACGATGAAGGCGGTCGAAATGGCCCACCGCGCCCGCTACACCTGCGTCATGTCGCACCGGTCGGGCGAAACCGAGGACGCGACCATTGCCGACCTCGCCGTCGCCACCAACTGCGGCCAGATCAAGACCGGGTCGCTGTCGCGGTCTGACCGTCTGGCGAAATACAACCAGTTGATCCGCATCGAGGAAATGCTGGGCGAAGCCGCAGAATATGCGGGCGCTTCGATCCTGAAATGACCCCGGCGGTGCGCCCTGCACGCGGCGAGGACGACCTCGCCGCCGTGCGCGCCCTGTGCTGGGATTACCGGCAGCACCTGATCGACCATGCTCCCCACGGCGCGGAGATGGTCGCGGCCTTCTATCCGCCCGACCTTTACGCGCGGATCATGGGCGACCTGCCGCGCATCCACGCACGGCCCAAGGGTGAAATTCTGGTGGGCACTCTGGATGACCGCATTGTTGGCTGTGGCATGTCCTATGAACAGGCCCCCGGTGCTGCGGAACTCAAGCGGCTGTTCTTGTCCCCCGATGCGCGTGGGCATGGGCTGGGGGCGCGGCTCTGCCTCGCGCTTGTCGATCAGGCGCGGGCAGATGGCTACACGGTCGTGCGGCTCGACACCATGTTCAGCCTGACCGATGCGATGACGCTCTACCCCCGCCTCGGCTTTGTCAGCCGCGACGCCTATTACGATATACCTGAAATGGCCCGGCCCATCGTCCGCTTCTTCGAGAAACCCCTGTGACCCGCTCCCGCCTGCGATTGAAAACACCGCAGGAATTTCGCTGGCACCTGATCCAGATCGCCGGTTTTGCGGTGGCGTTCCTCGTCGTCTCTCTGGGGTTGGGGATCTTGGGTTACCGCTGGTTTGCGGGGCTGGGCTGGATCGACAGCTTCTTCAACGCCAGCATGATCCTGACGGGCATGGGTCCGGTCGATCCGATGCCCACCGACGGGGCCAAGATATTCGCCAGCCTCTATGCCATCTACGGCGGGGCTGTATATCCGGCGCTGACTGCGGTGGTGCTCTACCCCTTTGTCCACCGCATGATGGTGGCGCTGCACCTGCAATCACAGGACAAGGATTAGGCGAACCGTCCCACCCGGTAGGGGGACAGCATCGGCTCGCCCTGCCCGCCCATGACCTCGCGGGCGACCAGTTCCCCGACAATGGCGGCCAGAGTCACCCCGCTGTGCATCGTGGCGACATAGGCGCCCTCGGTCACCGGACCGATCACCGGCAACCCGTCCTGCGGCACCGGACGCCAGCCCAGATTGACCTCGGCCCAAGGGTCGGTCAGCTGGGGCAGATGGTGACGCAATCGGTCCATCGCCGCATCGGCCAACAGATCAGGACGGTCGGTGATGGCCTCTGAGCTGTCCCCCTGATGGGACAGCGACGTTGGCAGGATCACCCGCCCCGCCGCATCCTGACGCACCTCCCCCTCGGGCGAGACAAGGATATGGCCGATCAACGGCCCCACCGGACGCGTGCGCAATATCAGACCCGGACGGGACAACATCGGCAGATGGACACCGATCTGTGCCAGCAGCGCGGTCGACGCCGTGCCGGTCGCGAGGACGACCAAGTCCGCCTCCACCCGGCCCACATTCGTCTGAACGCCCACGATCCGACCACTTTCAGCGCAAAGTCCGGTCACAGGAACCCCCGTCCAGATCTGGACCCCGCGCGCCACCGCCCCCTGCAACAAAGCGGCGGTCAGCATGACCGGATCGACAGCGCCTTCTGCGGCAAAGGCAAGTGCCTGCTCGGGCGGATGGGCCAGATGCGGCTCGTGGCGCTGCACTTGGGCCCGGTCCAACACCTCGACCGGATAGTCCAGATCGGTCAACGTCTGCGCCATCGCCAGCAGATCGTCGCCCTGCGCCTCCCACCACAAACAGCCCGGCCAGTCGGGACCAATCCCCAGATCAACAGCCAACCGGTGATGCGCCGCAATCCCCTCGGCCCGCAGGCGATGATGGGGGGCATCGGCATAGAAACTGGCATTGATCCAGCCGAACGATCCTCCCGACGCGGCCCCGGCGGGCTGGCCCGCCTCAATGACGGTGACAGCCGCGCCCGCTCGCACAAGGTTATAGGCAATCGCGGCCCCGACGACCCCGGCTCCAACTACGATGATGCGCATGCGACCCTCCGTTTTGGGCAGACTGGCACGACCTGCGAGGCTGGGCTAGTCTGCGGTCATGACCGCCGAACAGATCATCGCTGCCCTCAACCTCGCCCCCCATCCCGAAGGTGGGCATTACCGCCAGACGTGGATGGCTTCGGGACCGGGGCGACCCAGCGGGACCTGCATCTATTTCCTGATCAAACAAGGCGAAGTCAGCCACTGGCACACCGTCGACGCGACAGAAATCTGGCTCTACCACGCGGGCGCCCCATTGATCCTGTCAACCGCCGCGACCGATGCCGGACCCGCGACAGACCACATCCTCGGGCCGGACATCGACACGAACAAAGGCCCGCAAGCTATTGTTCCGCCTCACCATTGGCAGTCCGCGCGAACCACGGGCGACTATACGCTGGTCAGTTGCACCGTCAGCCCTGGGTTCACATTCGACGGCTTCACGCTCGCTCCAGCGGGCTTTGATATCCCGCGCTGACCCGCGTCACTTCACATGAACACCTCCAGGGGGCCGAAGGCAGGGGCAGCGCCCCCTCGGCCGGACGAAAAAAGGGGTCCCGAAGGACCCCTGTAGTTTCGCCGCTCAGGCTCATTCTGTGTACCGCCCGGTTTCTGCCTGCGGCCTGAGCATCGTCAAGGGCGAGCGCACCCGCCCCGGAACTTGTTGGGAGGGGCGGCAGAACCGCCCCTCTCGCTTCATTATTTTTTCCTGTTCGGACGCTGAGTCAGCGCCGACGCCGCTGCTGTTTTGGCAGCTGGCGAGGACTTCGGATCACGTAGAACCTTGGAAGCAGCAGAAGCTGCCTTGGCACTTGTGACCTCGGAGTTTTTCCGTCCAGCCATACTGAACATCTCCTCTTATCCACAGGGAAGTGGGGACAACCCATGTATTTCCTGTGAGTTAGCAGCGTGTCGTTGATCCCCGAACCGAAACATGTTTCTACCTTTTACACGGCCCAACTGGACCGATTTGGTTAGTCCCTCACCCACGCTGGTTAAGCGGAGGGACGAGCCGGGGATCAGCGCGCCAACGCTGATCCCCAACCCTCAATCTCTTAGCTACAGCCGCTTGTCCCGCCGCAGGTGTTGCACTTCATGCAGGTCCCGTTGCGGACCAGCGTGTAGTTGCCACATTCACCGCAGGGGTCGCCTTCATAGCCCTGCATCTTGGCCTTGTCGCGTGCTGTCAGACTGCCCGTGGCGGCCATTGTCCCGGTCGAAAGGGCCGTCTGCATCCCGCCAAACGTGCCGTTGGCAACGGCTGGCACCAGGGTCTGCAAGGCCTCCATCGGATCGGCTAGCGCGGTGACACCCATCCCGCCGTTCAGCACATGCAACTCCATCGGCAACCGCTTGCGCAGATACCCGGTCGAAGAGATTTGCTTGAGCACTTCCAACGACTTGGAGGCCGCAGTTTCACTGGGTTGGCGGATGTTGCTGACACCCTCTTCCTCGCCCCGGCCAATATCGTCGAACGACGCGCCTTCGGGTTTGACATGGGCCAGATCGGTCCGGTCGAGGTAGCTGACAGCCAACTCCCGGAAGATATAGTCCAGGATCGACGTCGCCTGCTTGATGCTGTCGTTGCCCTGAACCATTCCCGCCGGTTCGAACTTGGTGAAGGTAAAGGCGTCCACGAACTCTTCCAACGGCACACCGTATTGCAGACCGACCGACACCGAGATGGCAAAGTTGTTCATCATGGCGCGGAACCCCGCACCTTCCTTGTGCATGTCGATAAAGATTTCTCCAAGAGAACCATCTGCATACTCGCCGGTCCTCAGGTAAACCTTGTGGCCGCCGACGATGGCCTTCTGGGTATAGCCCTTGCGCCGCTGTGGCATCTTTTCGCGTTCGCGGTTGCGGACTTCCTTGATGATGATCTTTTCGATGATCTTTTCGGCCAGAACGGCGGCCTTTTCGTGGGGGTTGCCGGATTCCAGCACCTCTGCCGCGTCCTCGTCGTCCTCGATCAGCGCACTTGCCAGCGGTTGCGACAGTTTGGACCCGTCACGGTAGAGCGCATTGGCCTTGATCCCCAGCGACCACGACAATTCGTATGCCTTCTGGCAATCCTCGATCGTGGCATCGTTGGGCATGTTGATCGTCTTGGAAATCGCGCCCGAGATGAACGATTGGGCGGCGGCCATCATGTAGATGTGGCTGTCCACCGACAGGAACCGCTTGCCCTTCTTGCCACAGGGGTTGGCGCAGTCGAACACGTTCAGATGCTCGGCTTTCAGGAACGGCGCGCCTTCCAGCGTCATCGTCCCGCAGATGTGGTCGTTGGCCGCCTCGATCTCGCGCTTGGAAAATCCAAGGTGCTGCAACAGGTTGAACGTCGGATCTGCCAGCTTTTCGGCGGGAATGCCCAGCGTTTTCTTGCAGAAATCCTCGCCCAGTGTCCACTGGTTGAACACAAAGCGGATATCGAACGCCGCCTTGAGCGAGCTGTCGATCTTGTCCAGCTCCGCCTGACCAAAGCCGTGGCCGATCAGCGACGAATGGTTGATCGCCGGGGCCTGACCCATCGACCCGTGGCCCACGGCATAGGCAATGATCTCTTCGATCTGCGCCGATCCATAGCCCAGCTTTTCCAGCGCAGCCGGAACGGATTGGTTGATGATCTTGAAGTAGCCACCCCCGGCCAGCTTCTTGAACTTGACCAGCGCAAAGTCAGGTTCGATCCCGGTGGTGTCGCAATCCATCACCAGACCGATGGTGCCGGTGGGCGCGATGACCGAAACCTGCGCATTGCGATAGCCATGTGCCTCGCCCAGACGCAGCGCCTCGTCCCACGACGACATCGCCAGATCGACCAGACGGGCGTCCGGGCAGTTGGCGTGGTCCAGCGGGACGGGCTTGATATCCAACCCCTCGTAGCCGTCCGCGTGGCCCTTGGCAGCGTTGCGGTGGTTGCGGATCACGCGCAGCATGTGGTCCTTGTTGCGCTCGTAGCCGCTGAACGCGCCCAGTTCCCCCGCCATTTCGGCCGACGTCGCATAGGACACGCCGGTCATGATCGCCGTCAACGCCGCGCCCATCGCCCGGCCCTCGGCCGAATCATAGCCCAGACCCATATTCATCAGCAGACCGCCGATGTTGGCATAGCCCAGACCCAAGGTCCGGAAATCATACGACAACTGGGCAATTTCCTTGGACGGGAACTGCGCCATCATCACGCTGATTTCCAGCGTCACGGTCCACAGACGGGTCGCATGCATGTAATCTTCGACCTGAAACACGCCATCCTTGTAGAACGTCAGCAGGTTCATCGACGCCAGGTTGCAGGCGGTGTCGTCCAGGAACATGTATTCCGAACAGGGGTTCGACCCCCGGATCGCCCCATCCTCGGGGCAGGTGTGCCAGGCGTTGACCGTGTCATGATACTGGATGCCGGGATCGGCACAGGCCCAGGCGGCGTGGCCGACCTGTTCCCACAGCTTGCGGGCCTTGATCGTCTTGGCGACGGTCCCGGTCTTGCGGTTGATCAGTTGCCAATCGCCATCTGCCTCGACCGCCTTGAGAAAGGCGTCGGTCACCCGGATCGAGTTGTTCGAATTCTGACCCGAAACGCTGGAATAGGCTTCCGAATCCCAGTCGGTGTCATAGGTCGGGAATTCGATGCTGGTGTGGCCCTGCTTGGCGTAATCCAGCACCCGCTTGACGTAAGTCTCGGGGATACAAACCTTTTTCGCCTCACGGATCGCCTGTTTCAGCGACGTGTTGACCGACGGATCATAGGCATCCGTCTCAGCCCCGTCCCACGACTTGATCGCAGCAAAGATCAGGTTCAGCTTCTGCTCGTGCATCTTGGACCCGGCGACGATCGACGCCACCTTCTGTTCCTCGATGACCTTCCAGTTGATGAAATCCTCGATATCGGGGTGATCGGCATCAACGATGACCATCTTGGCGGCGCGGCGGGTGGTGCCGCCCGACTTGATCGCGCCGGCTGCGCGGTCGCCGATTTTCAGAAAGCCCATCAGGCCCGACGATTTGCCGCCGCCCGACAGTTTCTCGCCTTCGCCGCGCAGGGACGAGAAGTTGGTGCCAGTCCCCGATCCATACTTGAACAGACGCGCCTCGCGGACCCACAGGTCCATGATGCCGCCGTCGTTGACCAGATCGTCCTTGACCGACTGGATGAAACAGGCGTGCGGCTGGGGGTGTTCGTAAGACGAGGTGGACGCGGTCAGCTTGCCCGTCTTGTAGTCTACATAATGGTGTCCCTGCGCCGGGCCGTCGATGCCATAGGCCCAATGCAGGCCGGTGTTGAACCACTGAGGGCTGTTGGGGGCGGCGCGCTGGGTCGCCAGCATGAATCGCATCTCGTCGAAATAGGCGCGGGCGTCGGCTTCGGTGGTGAAATAACCACCCTTCCAGCCCCAATAGGTCCAGGCACCGGCCAGCCGATCAAAAACCTGCTTGGCGCTGGTTTCGCCGCCCATGGTGGCGCCTTCGGCCGGAACCGACCGCCACAGGAATTCGGGGATGCCCTTTTCCTTGACGCGCTTGACCTCAGACGGGACACCCGCCTTGCGGAAATACTTCTGGGCGATGACATCGCTGGCGACCTGGCTCCAGTCCGCCGGGATCTGGCAATCCTTCAGTTGAAAGACGACCGATCCATCCGGATTGCGGATTTCCGAGGTGACCGCACGGAACGGGACCTGAGCATATGCGTCCTGTCCGTCCTTGGTGAAACTGCGTTCAATTTTCATCGACCTTGCCCCTTTTGCGCCAACGTTGTGACGCCGTCCCAGAAATGACCCCCTCGCGTCAGGGGGCAACCAAATGCCGGTCTGCGATGGGGACGCAACTCTCGCTCTCACGACACCTTGCGGATGCCGTGAGTCATGGATCGGGCCACGCCGATCTGGTCTTGAGAATGTCCGTCCCCATGCGGAGGCCACCATATCTTGTGTGGCTCGTTCCAGCTCGCACAACCTGACCGATCTACATATGGTGGGTCAACGCCAATTTTTACCAATCTGTAGGAATTTTCGGTTGACCATGGCCGATTGGCGCCAGCGCAGGCCGATCCTGCGATTCCTCCCCCGACTTGTCCACATCCTTGTGTCCGCCGGGGTGTCGGGCGCGTGTCGGCGATATTATGCCGAATATCGGCAGACTTAGCCTGCCATGCTCACACATCGGGTGAACTGCATCCAAACCGGACCCATCGCGGACACGCCAATTTGCGGTGATTCAGACAGCTTTGGTTTGCATCCCGCCGCCGCTGTGCGACGGTGACCTAAATACAACGGAGCAGACAATGTCCAAAGCGTTCCTTTTGGCCCTGTTGCCCCTGATGGGGGCTCTGGCGGCCTGCGACACGCCCCCCCCAGACTCTCGGCCCGCCACCCAGGTCGGCATCGAACGGGCGTTTTTCGCCCAGTATCCGGCGGACGTTTACGATGGTCTGGCCGAGGCTTGCGCGAAACCCGGCGATGTCCTGACCCGGCCATCGCGCGGGCGACTCAAATGCGAGGGACTGCCCGATCCCGAAACTGCCGCCTCGCTCATCATCGGGTTTGATGGGCGAATCGATGACCTGCCCCGGTTCGTCCTGACCCTGACCGGACAGCAGGAACCTGGCGGTTACCTGGTGACGTTTGACTACCATATCAATGTGCCTCAGGCGGCCGGAGGGGCCCAGATCGTGCGGGTGTCGGATGGCCGGCTGGTGGAAACACTGCGCGACTCGATCCGCCGGTCTGGCGGACAGGTCCTGCCGGTTCCGACCAGCTGACCCTACATGGTCGGGGCGGAGAGATTCGAACTCCCGACCCTCTGTTCCCAAAACAGATGCGCTACCAGACTGCGCTACGCCCCGAAACCATGCGGCGTCTTTAGGCTGGTCAGGTTGATTTGAAAAGCCCTAACCGCCGCAGGCCAGAACAGCATCCGGGCCAAGGCTGGGATGCTGGATCACATCGCCCGCCTTTATGCCCAGCCGATCGGCCAGGCCGCCGTTGATCTCGAGCACATATTGGATGCCCTGCCCGCCATCTATGGTGGTGTCGTCCATCGGCACGGAATTGCTGTGGACGGTACGAATCACGCCGGTCGGATCGGCAAACAGCATGTCCAGCGGGATCAGGGTGTTGTGCATCCAGAACGTGGCGTGCTGCGGCGCTTCGTAGGCAAACAACATGCCTGTCATGGTGGGCATCTGCGGGACGTTCATCAGGCCCTGCGCCCGTTCGCGCGCATCGTCGGCGACCTGAACAGTGAAATTAGCGCGGCCGAATTCACCCTGCACGGTCACGCGGTCATCCCGGCACTGGGCGGATGCCACCCCCGCCACGACGGACAGGGCCAGCGCCGCCGCTAGAACGATGCGCCCGTCCCGACCAGTTTCACCACTGCTTCCCATCCCAGGACCTCTGTTGCCATCTTGCCGCGCTTGCCGTCGATCACCCGGATCGCAACGGCCTCTCCCGGTTGCAAATCAGCCAGACCGGACCGGCGCAAGACCTCGATATGAATGAACACATCGTCGTCATAGCCGAACACGTTGGCAAAGCCAAAGCCCTTGGCCTTGTCGAACCACTTGACCCGGGCCGGCACGACCGGGGTCGCGGCCAGAACGGCAGGGTCGATATCGGCCAGATCGCTCAGCGGTGGCGTGGATGTGGCGGCAGGCGGCGTGATCGACACAACCTCGACAGCCTGCATACCCCGCTCGGTCTCGGTCGCGATCACCTCGATGGCTGATCCATCCGCAACCGAACTCTGCCCAAAATTCCGCAAGACATTGGCATGAAGCAGAACATCCGGACCGCCCGTGTCCGAGACAACAAACCCAAACCCCTTGGCCGGATCGAACCATTTGACGTGCCCCCGCAATCGGTGGCCGTCCTCGTTTTCATCAATACTCATAGTCGCTTTCCAAACCACGGCCCCCATCGAACCCTGGCTTCAGTGGCTGTAACAGACCCTGTCTGCGCGCCATTCACAAGGCGAAATAAGGGTCGTGTTACTCACGAAGCGCGAAATTCAGGGGTTCAATCGGGTTACTGACCAGGGGTCATGACGGTCAATACGCGACCACCTGAAACGGTCATGCAACCTAAAGGCACCATCGGCCCAAAATTCGATCTCGGTCGGCACGATCCGGAAGCCGCCCCAAAACGGGGGGCGCTCCGGACTGATTCCCTTTGACGCGGTCACACGCGCAACCTCCGCCATCAACGCGCCGCGGGACTCCAGCGGGCGGGACTGACGCGAGGCCCAGGCCCCCAGCCTGCTCTGCAAAGACCGCGACCGGTAATAGGCGTCCGCCTGCGGGCCATCCTCCCGGCTGACCAGCCCGCGAACGCGCACCTGTCGGTGCAGCGACTTCCAGTGTAGCACGAATGCGGCCTTGCCGCTCGCTGCAATTTCCTGCCCCTTGCGGCTTTCGTAGTTGGTGTAGAACACGAACGCCTCCGCCTCGATCTCCTTGAGAAGGACCATCCGCACATTGGGCATCCCCTCGGGATCGACCGTGGCCAGGGCAATGGCGTTAGGATCGTTGGGCTCTGACGCCTCCGCTTCGGCCAGCCAGCGGCGGGCGATCGCAAACGGATCGTCACCCGCAAATAGTCCATCCCGTTCCGTCATGGTCAGCCTCTTGGATTTTTCCGGCGACCTAGCGCCGATGGCGGGCCGCTTCAACACCGACCTTACGCCCCGCGCGGTCTTGATGACCATAAGGCAATCGCCTACACCGGACCGAAATAGGGCCTACGCGCCAAGGGGGACGAGATGCCGTCGAATTTGATGGAAGGTAAGCGCGGGCTGATCATGGGGCTCGCCAACGACAAATCCATCGCCTGGGGCATTGCCAAGGCGCTGGCGGATGCCGGGGCGACGCTGGCGTTTTCCTACCAGGGCGACGCCCTGAAAAAGCGGGTTGATCCGCTGGCAGCCTCGCTGGGGTCCGACACGGTCCTGCCCTGCGATGTCAGCGACATGGACTCGGTCGATCAGCTCTTTGTCGACCTCAAGGCCAAGTGGGGCACGATGGATTTCATCGTCCACGCCATCGGATTTTCGGACAAGAACGAATTACGCGGACGATATGTCGACACCAGCCGGCAGAACTTCCTGACCTCGATGGACATCTCGGTCTATTCGTTTACCGCCGTCGTCAAACGGGCGGCTGAAATGATGCCCGACGGCGGATCCTGCATCACGCTGACATACTACGGGGCCGAACGGGTCATGCCGCATTACAACGTGATGGGCGTGGCCAAGGCCGCGCTTGAGGCATCCGTGCGCTACATGGCCGAGGATCTGGGCAAGGACTGCATCCGCGTCAACGCGATCAGCGCGGGCCCGATCAAGACGCTGGCGGCATCCGGCATCGGCGATTTCCGTTACATCCTGAAATGGAACGAATACAACTCGCCGCTGCGCAAGAACGTGAGTATCGACGAGGTCGGCGGATCTGCTCTCTATCTTTTGTCCGACCTCTCCTCTGGTGTGACGGGCGAAACTCACCATGTCGATGCGGGCTACCACGTCGTCGGGATGAAGGCCGTGGACGCCCCCGACATCGACGCCCCCGGCCGCAAGGACGAATGACAGGACCAATCCGATGACCGACCGCCTGCCCCACGAAAAAGGGTTCCACATCAGCTGGGACCAGATCCACCGCGACAGCCGGGCGCTGGCCTGGCGGCTGGACAAACACGGTCCCGACAATGGCAAATGGCGGGCCGTGGTGGCCATTACGCGCGGCGGCATGGCACCCGCCATGATCGTGGCGCGTGAACTGGACATCCGCACGGTCGACACGATCAGTGTGAAATCCTACGATCACCAGAACCAGTCCGAAGCCAAGGTGCTCAAATCCCCCGATCCCGCGATCATGGGCGACGGCACCGGTATCTTGATTGTCGATGATCTGGTGGACAGCGGGCGGACGCTGGAACTGGTCAGGGCGCTGTATCCCAAGGCGCATTTTGCAACGGTCTATGCCAAACCCAAAGGGCGGGCGCAGGTCGACACCTTCATCACCGAGGTCAGCCAGGACACCTGGATTTTTTTCCCGTGGGACATGGCCCTGCAATACGTCCAGCCCTATCGCGGCACGGATTGATGCCCGGCAAACTGCCACAAGCGTCCCCCGCGATCGAATGGTCCTACCGGATCAGCCTTGGGGCAAAGGGACTTTTGGGTCTGACCCAACTTATCGGCGGGATCGGCCTTGTGCTGACGCCCGGCGACGGCATCCAGAAACTTGTCGACTGGATGACGCGCAATTATCTGGCCGAAGACCCCGATGCCGCCATCGCGCGTCACGTGGCGAACTGGGCCGACGCGCTCAGCCCCGCCTCGCAGAATTTCTACGCGGTCTATCTGTTGGCGCACGGGCTTCTCAACTTCGGCGTCGTGGTGGCACTCCTGTTGCGGATCAGGGGCGCCTATCACGTTTCGCTTGCGATCCTGGGTGGCTTTGTGATTTTTCAGCTGGTCGATTTCTGGCACGGCCATGATCCAGTCCTTCTGATCCTGACGGCGATTGACGTCGTGGTGATCTGGCTGGTCGTCATGGAACGCCACAACAGCCGCCCCAAAGTACCTCAACACCACGTCACAACCCATTGAACAGGCTTTGATATGACAGCCCTGCCGCGCACCGCCACCACCTTTGCTCCCCCGGTGATGGAGGCGCGGCGCTGGCTTGACGGGGTGACGTTCCCCGCCGACCGACCGCTTATCAACGTCAGTCAAGCCGCCCCGGTCGATCCGCCCCCCCCGCAGATGTTGCAGGCCATGGCCGAGATCGTTCTGACCGATCCATCGGCCCATCTATATGGCCCCGTCCTTGGCCTGCCCGACCTGCGGGCCGAAGTGGCCGCGCAATGGACCGTCGCCTACGGCGGCGTGGTCCGGCCCGATCAGGTCGCCATCACCTCGGGCTGCAATCAGGCCTATACGGCGGCGATCATGACCCTATGTGCCGAAGGGGACGAGGTGATCCTGCCCACCCCCTATTACTTCAACCACCGCATGTGGCACGACATGGCGGGCGTCGTGACGGTGCCGTTGCAAACCGGGCCCGGTCTGATCCCGCAGGCCGACCGCGCCGCCGCCCGGATTACTTCAAGAACACGCGCCATCGTTCTGGTATCGCCCAACAATCCGGGCGGCGCAGAATATCCGGCCGAAACCCTTTCGGCCTTCCGTGACCTCTGCCGGACGCACAAGATCGCGCTGATCGTCGATGAAACCTACCGCGATTTTGACAGCCGCAGCGGCGCGCCGCACGACCTGTTTGCCGACCCCGACTGGTCAGACACGCTGATCCAGCTCTATTCTTTCTCCAAGGCCTACCGGCTGACCGGGCACCGCGTGGGGGCGATGGTCGCCAGCCCCAAACGACTGGCCGAGGTGGAAAAATTCCTCGACACCGTCACCATCTGCCCCAACCAGATCGGCCAGCGGGCGGCCCTTTGGGGGATGCGCAACCTTGGGCAATGGCTGGCAGGCGAACGGGCCGAAATCCTCGACCGTCGCGCGGCAATCGTCGACGGGTTCCCGCGCCTTGCGGCCAAAGGATGGAACCTTCTCGGCTGCGGGGCCTATTTCGCCTATGTCGAACACCCCTTTGCCCTGTCCTCGGATCAACTCGCCCCGCGTCTTGTCCGCGAGGGCGGGGTGTTGCTGCTGCCCGGCACCATGTTCATGCCGCCCGAAATCCCCGGCGGCGACCGGCAGTTGCGCATCGCCTTTGCCAATATCGACCGGGCGGGCGTGTCAAACCTGTTTGATCGGCTCGAACCGCTCGCCCTCTGACCTTGCGCCGCAATCCCTCGTCGCCTATTGAGTTGCGACCCCGGCACCGGGGCCACTCATGACGTCCAGAAAGGCAGCCCGACATGGCCGAAAAGAAAAGCAACAAGGTCTTTTTGTGGATGATCCTCGGGCTGATGTTCGTGGGTCTGGCAGGCTTTGGCGCGACCGGCATCCGCGGCACCGTGCGCAGCCTTGGCACCGTGGGGTCCAAGGACGTGCCGATCAGCGATTACCAGCGCGATCTGCAAACCCAGCTTCGGGCGCTGTCGGCCCAGATTGGATCGAACATCACCTTTGCACAGGCGCAATCGCTGGGCGTGGACAAACAGGTGCTGGCCCAGCTTGTGACCAAGCGGGTTCTGGATAACGAAGCCACGCGGCTGGGCCTCTCGGTCGGCGACGACCGCGTGCGACAGGAAGTGGTCCAGATCAATTCTTTCCAGGGGCTCGACGGCAAATTCGACCGGGCGAACTACAAGGAAATCCTGCGCCGCAACAACATGACCGAGGCAAGTTTCGAGGGCGGCATCCGCGACGACCTCACCCGCACGATCCTGCAAGGGGCCATCGTCGGCGGCGTCACCCTGCCCGCCGCCTACGGCAACACGCTGGCCAATTACATCGACGAGGCGCGGACGATCACCTATGCCGTGGTCGATCCGGCCCTTCTGACCAATCCAATTGCCGAACCCACCGATGCCGATCTTCAGGCCTATTACGAGGCCCACCCGGCAGATTTCACCGCGCCCGAGACCAAACAGATCACCTATGCCTGGCTTAGCCCCGACATGATCCGCGATCAGGTGCAGGTGGACGATCAGGCGGTGCAGGACCTGTATCAACAGCGCATCGCGAATTTCGTGAAACCCGAACGGCGGCTGGTCGAACGGCTGGCCTTTCCCGATCAGGCGGCGGCTGACAAGGCCAAGGCAGACATCGACGCGGGTACCACCGACTTTGACAAACTGGTAGCCGACCGCGGTCTGGACCTGTCTGACGTGGACATGGGCGACGTGGACCAGACCCAGCTTGGCGCGGCGGGACCTGCCGTCTTTGCAGCACTGGCGGGCGACGTGGTCGGCCCCTTCGACACCAGCCTTGGCCCGGCGCTGTTTCGCATGAACGCGATCCTCGCCGCCGAAACGACCACCTTTGACGAAGCCGCCCCCGACCTGCGCGACGAACTCGCCGCCGACCGCGCACGGCGGGTCATCGCGGACCAGATCGACGGGATCAACGACCTGCTGGCAGGCGGGGCCAAGATCGAGGATCTGGTGGCCAAGACCGAAATGCAGCAAGGCAACCTGGACTGGACCGACGCCACCACCGACGGCATCGCCGCCTATGACGGGTTCCGCACGGCAGCGGCCGCCGCCAACGTGGGCGACTACCCCAAGATCGTTGAGCTGGACGATGGCGGCATCTTTGCCCTGCGGGTGGACAGTGTCACCCCCCCCGCCCTGCGCCCGCTGGCCGACGTGCGCGACGCGGTCGTGGCAAGCTGGGTCACCCAGGCGACCCAGGCGGCCGTCATGGCCGAGGCCGCACAGCGCGCCAGCACCATCACCGCCGACACCGACTTTGCCACGGTGGGCCTTGTGCCGATGAACCCCGGTGACCTGACCCGGCGCAGCTTTGTCGAAGGCACACCTCAGACCTTTCTCGCCGACGTGTTCAAGATGACCCCAGGCGAGGTCAAGGTGATCGACGGTGGCACCGACGCCATCATCGTCCGGCTCGACTCCACCCGCGCCCCCAACCTGACCGACACCGCGACCCAGGCCGAGATCAAGCAGATCACCGATCAGGGCACGAGCAGTGTGGCGCAGGACATCTTCGACGTGTTCTCGTCCACCCTGCAATCGCAGACCGCCGTGAACATCAATCAGGCCGCCGTCAACGCGGTCCACACGCAGATGCAATAACCATGTCGCTGTCCCCTGATTTCGAGGCATTTCGCACAGGCTACGAGGCCGGGCGCAATCAGGTCGCCTATACGCGCCTTGCCGCCGACCTCGACACGCCCGTCTCGCTGATGCTGAAACTGGCTGGGGCGGGCAAACACGCCTTCATGCTCGAATCCGTAACCGGGGGCGAGGTGCGGGGGCGCTATTCGATCGTAGGCTTCAACCCCGACCTGATCTGGGATTGCGCGGGGACCACCGCGCGGATCAACCGGGCGGC
This sequence comes from Marivivens sp., assembly GCA_024642115.1. GTDB lineage: Bacteria > Pseudomonadota > Alphaproteobacteria > Rhodobacterales > Rhodobacteraceae > JAHEBU01. Next base: position 94,928 of record JAHEBU010000002.1, read on the forward strand.
CCGCTATGACGACGACGCCTATACGGTGGAACCGACCGACCCGCTCACCTCGCTGCGCGCGCTTCTGGCAGAATGTCGGATCGACCTGCCAGACGGGCTGCCGGGGGCGGCGGCGGGGCTGTTTGGCTATCTGGGCTATGACACGATCCGGCTGGTGGAACACCTGCCCAACGTGAACCCCGACCCCATCGGCCTGCCCGACGCGGTGTTGCTGCGGCCCTCGGTCGTGGCCGTTCTTGACGGGGTCAAGGGCGACGTGATCCTCGTGGCCCCCGCCTGGGCCACCTCGGGTTTGTCGGCCAAGGCCGCCTATGCGCAGGCCGCCGAACGGGTGATGGACGCGCAGCGCTCGCTCGACCGGCCTGTGCCGGTGGACAGCCGGGCGCTCAACCCGGCCAAGGCGCCCGAACCGCCCGTGTCCAACTTCACGCACGACGGCTACAAACAGGCGGTCGAAAAGGCCAAGGATTACATCCGCGCCGGCGACATCTTTCAGGTCGTGCCATCGCAACGCTGGACTCAGGATTTCCACGAACCGCCCTTCGCCCTCTACCGCTCGCTCCGGCGCACCAACCCCTCGCCCTTCATGTTCTTCTTCAACTTCGGCGGGTTTCAGGTGATTGGCGCCTCGCCCGAGATTCTGGTGCGGGTGTTCGGCAAACAGATCACCATCCGCCCCATCGCGGGAACCCGGCCGCGCGGGGCCACCCCCGAACAGGACAAGGCGAACGAGATTGACCTGCTGGCCGATAAAAAGGAACTGGCCGAACACCTGATGCTGCTCGACCTCGGGCGCAACGACACGGGCAAGGTCGCCAAGATCGGGACCGTGAAACCGACCGAACAATTCATCATCGAACGCTACAGCCACGTCATGCACATCGTCTCCAACGTGGTGGGCGAACTGGCCGACGATCAGGATGCGCTGTCAGCGTTTTTTGCCGGGATGCCCGCAGGCACGGTGTCAGGTGCGCCCAAGGTCCGCGCGATGGAGATCATCGACGAACTGGAGCCCGAAAAGCGTGGCGTCTATGGCGGTGGCTGCGGGTATTTTTCCGCCAACGGCGACATGGACATGTGCATCGCCCTTCGCACCGCCGTCCTCAAGGATGAAAAGCTTTATATTCAGGCTGGCGGGGGCGTGGTCTACGACAGCGACCCCGAGGCCGAGTATCAAGAGACGGTCCACAAATCCAACGCCATCCGCCGCGCCGCTGAGGATGCGACGATGTTCCGGGGCGACGGCAACCGGTAATGGACGCCAGTTGGCTGTTTCAAAACTTCAACCGCAACCTTGCCACGTCGATTTCTGCCGACATGCAAACCCGGTTCGAAACAGCCATTGCTGAAAACAGTCCCTGATCCTCCGCTTAAGGGCTTCTTTGAGTCGCGCACTCAGCGGCGGGCGTGCCGATGACGTCTACCTTGACTTCCTCGCAGCCAAGGACGGCTTCGATGAAGCCTGCAAACGGCCCGACATCTATGATCCTATCACGGCATCCGGGCGGCAGGCCCATCGCCAGCGCCTGTCCCCCCCGATGACCCAAGCCACCCGCCTGACGCCGCGCCCCCGGCCCCAAATGGGGCAGATGACCCGGCTGCTCGGCCTCCGCCGCTAGGGCGTCGCGGCCTTGAGCACCGCGGAAACCGGGGCCAGCCCCACCTGCCCCGACCGTTGCGCGGTCCCCCACAGGATCAAGGCCGAAATCGTGTCGGGCCGGATGCGGCCCAGCAGGACCACCCCGGTCTGCTGACGCGCCCGGAACGCCGCCTGATCCAGGAACCGGCGGATCACGCGGGCGTCCTGCCCCTCGCTGTCCAGGTTGCGATAGATGCTGACCGCAGGGACACCGGCTGTTTCGGCGGCCCGCTCGGCCATGTTCAGCCCCCGCGATTCGGTCAACAGGCCGCGCCCGTCCGCCTTGAGCTTGGCCATCGCCTGATCGGTCACGTTGCGATTCGACTGCAACCCGCCGCTCCCGGCATCCAGCACGGCAACGGCGTCGGGAACGGCGGCAAAGGCGGCCTCATAAGTCACTTCCACATCGGACAGGGCCGCACCTTCGGGCAGGCGCGGCATCGCGACCACCTCTAGCCCGGCGGCACGGTATCCCTCGGCGCGGGCCTCTGCATCGGGCAAGGCGGGGTCGATGGCGACCGAGATCGGGAACGGGATCGCAGCCAGCGCCTCGGCTTCGCTGGGCAAGGCGCCGTCGTCGACCAGGACAACCGCCATCAGGGGCAGGCCCGCGCTGGTGTCATAGGGGGTGGCAAACCGTTCGAGGGCGGGGGCATCGACCGCCACGCTCTCGGCCTCGGCCACAGGCGGCTCGGCCGGAGCGTTGTCAGGGCGCAGCACCTTGACGGTCGAGGTGCCGGTGGGCATCGACCCGGCCACGGGTCCGCTCAGGCCGACCTGCGGGCGCACCACGGCGGGGGCAGGGTTGGCGGGGGTTTCGGGCAGAGGGGCAAGGGTCACCACGTCCGACGCTCCATCCGCCGGAACCGGGGTGGGCATCGGCCCCGGCTCTGCGGTGCCGGGGGCCACGTCGGTCGCTCCCTCAGGTGTGACGGGTTGAACTGTGGCCGCAGGGTCCGCCTGCGCCACCGTCACATCCGGGGTGACCGCCACAGGGGCCGTTTCGGGCTGCACCGTCAGGACCGCATCGGGCGATGGCACGGCAACGGCGACCTCTGCCGGAACATCCGGTGCCGCCTCGGTCTCGGCTTCTGGCAGGGCCGTGGGGGCGGGTGCAATGCCCGGCTGTTCGGGCGTGGCCACATCGGACATGGCCTGCGGGGCTACGTCAGCCGACGCCGCAGGGGCGGCTGGCACAACCGGGGCCACCGCCACGAATTCTTCGGTCGGCGCACCGGGCGGAGGGGCGGCAGGGTCCACCGACACGGCCAGATCCTCTTCGCGGGCGGGCACCTGCGGAGCTACGGATTGCGGGTTAGGCAGGACCGGCTGCTCGGGATCGGCTGCGACCTGCGGGGCGGTTCCGATCTGCGGCTCGGTCAGGATGCTGTCCACCGTTCCGGTCTGCGGCGTGGGGGCGGGGGCGATGTCGGCCATCGGCGGTGCGCCTTCCGGGGCGGGAGCATCGACCTGCGGGGCAGCCTCCATCGTCGGGGCCTGCGACATAACGGACGGATCGACGGGCGGGGCAGCCCCTTCGGCGGCGCCAGACCCCGCGACCGGGGCCTCGACCAACGGCGGAGCGGGCGGCGCGTTCCCTGCGGGCGGCTCACCCAGCAACGATGCCACCGACAGGCCAACCCCGGCCACGATAACGCCCCAGGCGCCACCCGTGATAACTCCCTTGAACACGCCTCTTGGTCCTCGCCCTTGCCCGATGCCGTCTCTTGACCTTGACGCGGCAGCGCGCCCCGGCCCATGTATGTCACCAACTATACCGTCAGGCCCACCACAGACGGTAGCCCCTAATTCCGTCAAGGCCATCCGCGACATGCTTCTGCTCATCGATAACTACGACAGCTTTACCTACAACCTTGTCCACTACCTGGGCGATCTTGGGGCCGAGGTGGTCGTGCGGCGCAACGATGCGCTCAACGTGCAAGAGGCGATGGGGATGGGGGCCACAGGCATCGTCCTGTCGCCCGGCCCCTGCGATCCGGCGCAAGCGGGGATCTGCCTTGCGCTGACTGCGGCCGCCGCCGAGACGAAAACGCCCCTGCTCGGCGTCTGCCTTGGGCATCAGACAATTGGCGAGGCGTTCGGCGGGCACGTCGTGCGCTGCCACGAGATCGTGCACGGCAAGATGGGAACGATGCACCACAACGGCACCGGGCTCTTTGCCGGACTGCCCAGCCCGTTTCAGGCCACGCGCTACCATTCTCTGGTGGTGGACCGGGCCACCCTGCCCGACTGCCTCGAGGTGACCGCCTGGCTCGAGGACGGCACCATCATGGGCCTTCAGCACAAGACGCTGCCGATTCACGGGGTCCAGTTCCACCCCGAATCGATCAAATCCGAACACGGGCACGCGCTGCTCCAGAACTTCCTGAACACTCTGCCGATCCCGGCCAAGGTCCCGGCATGAGTGACGCTCTCAAACCGCTCATCAACGCTGCCGCCAACGGGCCGTTGACGCCCGGGCAGGCCGAACAGGCCTTCCAGATCTTGTTTGAAGGGGACGCAACGCCGTCGCAGATCGGCGGATTCCTTATGGCGCTGCGCACGCGGGGCGAAACAGTGGATGAATACGCCGCCGCCGCTGCGGTCATGCGCGCCAAATGCCTGCCTGTGCGTGCGCCCGCCGGGGCGATGGATATCGTCGGCACCGGGGGCGACGGCAAAGGGACGCTGAACATCTCGACCGCCACCGCCTTTGTCGTGGCAGGGGCCGGCGTTCCGGTGGCCAAGCACGGCAACCGCAACCTGTCGTCCAAATCGGGGGCGGCGGATGCGCTGGGGCAACTGGGCATCAACGTGATGGTCGGACCCGAGGTCGTCGAACGCGGACTGGCCGAGGCCAATATCGGCTTCATGATGGCCCCCATGCACCATCCGGCGATCAAGCATGTGATGCCCACACGCGCCGAACTTGGGACAAGAACGATCTTCAACATCTTGGGGCCACTCACAAATCCTGCGGGCGTCAAACGTCAGCTAACAGGGGCGTTCAGCCGCAATCTGATCCTGCCGATGGCGCAAACCCTGCAACGATTGGGGTCCGAGGCCGCGTGGCTTGTCCACGGATCGGACGGCACCGACGAATTGACCATCACCGGCGTGACCTGGGTCGTGGCGCTGTCGGGCGACATGATCGTCACCCGCGAAATCCACCCCGAGGATGCGGGTCTGCCCGTCCACCCGTTCGAATCCATTGTCGGCGGCACGCCCGAGGAAAACGGCGCCGCCTTCCGCGCTCTGCTGGATGGTGCGCCCTCGGCCTACCGCGACGCGGTGCTGCTGAACGCGGCGGCGGCGCTTTTGGTGGCGGGCAAGGCCGACAGCCTGCGCATCGGGGTCGACATGGCCCGCACCAGCATCGATTCCGGTGCCGCGAAAAAGGCGGTCGAAACACTGGCCCGCGTGACGCAGGCGGCATAAGCCACAGATTTCGGCACAACTGGTCCCGAAATCCTGACTTGAGGGCGCTAGCGCCTCCAGCCGACACTCCCTCCCATAGTTTCTAAGGAGGACGCGCGCGTGGCACTCTATTTTCGCAAAGGCATCTGGATCGCGGTGATCCTTGCCGTCGTGGCGGGCGGGGCGCTGTATGGCTGGGTCAGTATCGGCGCGCAGGCCCGCGATCTGGCGGCCAACGGGGTGACCGTGACAGGTCTCATCACCGACAAGACCGACTCGACCACCCATCGGCGCAAGGGCGGCACCCGCCACACCTATTATTTTGACGTGCGGTTTGACGCAGGGCTACAGGGACCGCAGACCATCAGCCGTGGGGTGGACAGGGAATTTTGGGATACCCATTTCATCGGCAGCGAAATCCCTGTGACCTACCTGCCCGCTGACCCGCAAGTGGCCGACATCAAACCGGGGGCCACGGCAAACAACGCCCGCAGCGCGGGGTTGGTCGGTCTTGGGTGCCTGCTGGGGGCGCTCGTCACGGCCTGGGTCGTGCGCCGTTCCGTGCGAAACCATGCAAACCTGCGCACGAATGGCATCCGGACGCAGGCCCGGATCACCTTTTCCAAGACGGAAAAAGGCAAGCGTCGGATGGACTTCAGCTTTACCGATGCACAGGGGGAAACGATCAAGACAACCGCAGATCCCGCCCCCGTGGCCAAGGTCGGGCCCACCCCGGCCCCCGGCGCGATGATCGAAATCATCTATGACCCGGCCCGTCCCAAGCGCGCGGTTCCCGTCGATCAGTTCTCGGGCTAAGCCCGCTTTTCAACCCGTCCTGCCCCCGGTAAAGCAGGGGTATGGACAGGTCTTATCCGCCAGATCAGATAACGACAGAGGCAGGCGCCTGGGGCGACCTGCCCTTCTTTGCGCAGGACTGGCCCCGGATCGCGGCCCGGATCGCATCCGAACCCCGGCCCGTCTATCCGCCGCCGGATCAACGCTTTCGCGCCTTGTGCCTGTGTCCGCCCGACGCCTGCAAGGTCGTCATTCTGGGCCAGGACCCCTATCACACCCCGGGCAAGGCTGACGGGCTGGCCTTTTCCATTCCCAACAGATTTGGCGGTCGGCTCGACAGTCTTGGTAACATTTTCAAGGAATTGCGCGACGATCTTGATGTATTTCGCGACCGGACCGATCTGACCGACTGGGCCGAACAGGGTGTGTTGCTGCTCAATACCGCGCTCAGCGTGCCACAAGGCGCACCCAAGGCGCATGGCGGGCTGGGCTGGGACCGTCTGGTCGCGCAAGTCTTGGCTCGACTCGACCCGCATCCCCGCGCCTTTCTGCTGTGGGGCGCGCCGGCTCACAAAGCCGCTGCTGGGCTGGCCGACCATCACCTTGTGATACGCACCGCACATCCCTCGCCGCTGTCAGCTTACCGGGGCTTTTTCGGCTCGCGCCCGTTTTCAAAGGTGAACGACTGGCTGGCAGCCCGGGGGCAGACACCAGTGCGCTGGGGCGAAAACAGCGGTTAAAATCTGGTAAATGAAAATTGCCAACTCATTGGAACATAATGGTTTCCTGAAACGTTCACGGTTGAACGCTTGGTCCCCCTTTCCTTCTTTTCGGCCATTGGATAGGTCTACCTCATGAGCACAATTCTCGATCAGATCAAAGCCTACAAGCTGGATGAAATCGCCGCACGAAAGGCAGCGATGCCGCTGGCCGACATCGAAGCCCGGGCCAAAGAGGCCCCGCCCACCCGCGATTTCGCCGAAAAATTGTCGGACGCCACCCGCGAAGGCTATGGACTGATCGCCGAGATCAAGAAGGCCAGCCCCTCCAAAGGTCTGATCCGCCCCGATTTCGACCCGCCCGCCCTTGCCCGCGCCTATGCCGAAGGGGGGGCCACCTGCCTGTCCGTCCTCACCGACGGGCCGTCCTTTCAGGGCGACGACAGCTACCTGACCGCCGCCCACGATGCCGTCAGCCTGCCCTGCCTGCGCAAGGATTTCATGTACGACACCTATCAGGTTGCCGAAGCGCGGGCGCTGAATGCCGACTGCATCCTCATCATCATGGCCTCTGTCAGCGACGCCCAAGCGGCCGAGCTCGAGGCCGCTGCAATCCAGTGGCGGATGGATGTCCTGATCGAGGTCCACGACGCCGCCGAGCTTGAACGGGCGACCCTGCTCAAATCGCCCCTGATCGGCATCAACAACCGCGACTTGCACACCTTTGAAACCTCGCTCGATACCACCCGCAAGCTGTCCAAACTGGTGCCCGCCGACCGGATGATCGTGTCGGAAAGCGGCCTCTCGACCCCCGCCGACCTCGCCGACCTCGCCCGCTACGGCGCGCGCGCCTTTCTGATCGGCGAAAGCCTGATGCGGCAGGACGACGTCGTGACCGCGACCAAGACCCTGCTTGCCAACCCGCTGCGCGCGGGGGGAATGTGATGGCCCCGAAACTGACCCACTTCGACGAAGGCGGTCAGGCCCATATGGTCGATGTGTCGGGCAAGGCGATTACCGACCGGATCGCTGTGGCCGAAGGGCACATAATCATGTCCGCCGACACCCTTGCCCTTGTCATCGCTGGCACAGCCAAAAAGGGCGACGTTCTGGGCATCGCCCGACTGGCCGGGATCATGGCGGCCAAACGGACGTCGGACCTGATCCCCCTCTGTCATCCTCTGCCGATCACCAAGGTCACGTTGGACCTTTCTCCCGACCCCGCCCTGCCCGGCGTGCGGATCACCGCTACCGTGAAAACTTCGGGTCAGACCGGGGTCGAGATGGAGGCGCTGACAGCCGTCTCGGTCGCCTCCCTCACCGTCTATGACATGCTCAAGGCGGCGCAAAAGGACATGGAGATCGGCGGCCTTCGTGTGACGCTCAAGGACGGCGGCAAATCGGGGCGGTACAGCGCATGATCCCGGTGGCCGAGGCGCTGGAGCGGCTCTTTGCGCTGGTCAGCCCCCTGCCTGCTGAAACCGTGCCGCTGGGGCAGGCCGCTGGTCGCACGCTTGCCAGTCCCGTCGCCGCCCGCCGGACCCAGCCCCCCTTTGCCGCCGCCGCGATGGATGGCTATGCCCTGATTGCTGCCGAGGCGCGACCGGGGGCGCAATTCGACGTCATCGGAACCTCTGCCGCAGGGCATGGATCGGACGTGACTATTGGCCCCGGTCAGGCCCTGCGCATCTTTACCGGCGCACCCGTTCCGAAAGGGGCCACGCGGGTCGTGATCCAAGAGGACGTGACCCGCGACGGCGACCGGATCACCCTGACCGACCGGCTGGACGATGGCCCGCACATCCGCCCCGCCGGATCAGATTTCGCCGCTGGGGCTGAACTGTTCGCTCCTCGCATCCTGACTCCAGCCGACATCGCCCTGCTGGCGGCCATGAACATCGCAGAGGTTCCGGTGATCCGTAAACCGGTGGTGGCCATTATCGCCACGGGGGACGAACTTGTTCAACCGGGCGAAGTGCCGGGCGCAGACCAGATCGTCGCCTCCAACAGCTATGGAATCGCCGCACTTCTGGCAAAAATCGGCGCGCATCCCCGGATGCTGCCCATCGCGCGAGACACGCGAGGGTCGCTTGAAACGGTGCTGCGGCTGGCCGAGGGGGCCGACCTGATCCTAACCATTGGCGGTGCGTCCGTCGGCGATCACGATCTGGTGGCACAAGTGACCGAGTCGATGGGGATGGAGCGGGCGTTCTACAAGATCGCCATGCGTCCCGGCAAACCGCTGATGGCCGGACGGCTGGGTGAAGCCGCGATGATCGGCCTGCCGGGCAATCCGGTGTCGGCGATGGTCTGTGCCGAGGTGTTCGTGGCCCCGGTCATCCGCGCCATGCTGGGACAGGGGGCCGCCCCGGCCCCCCGGCGCAAGGTCCGGCTGGCCACATCTCTTGATCCCAACGGGCCGCGCGAACACTACATGCGGGCCCGGATCAAGGGGGACGAGGTGCATGCGTTTGACAGGCAGGACAGCGCCCTGTTGACCGTCCTGAGCCAGGCCAACTGCCTGCTGGTCCGCCCCCCCAACGATGGCGTCCGCCTTCACGGCGATCTGGTTCAGGTGATCGACCTGTAACAGAACCCGTTGACACAAAACGGGAACAAGGGTAGAACATTGGCAAAACGGGGTCAGGAACCCCTCTTGTCAAACGGGGTGGCTCAATGCTGACCAAGAAACAGATCGACCTGCTCGACTTCATCCACAAGCGGGTGCAGCGCGACGGTGTGCCGCCCTCGTTCGACGAGATGAAAGAGGCGCTGGATCTGCGGTCGAAATCGGGGATCCATCGGCTGATCACGGCGCTCGAGGAACGCGGGTTCATCCGCCGTCTGGCCCACCGTGCCCGCGCGCTGGAAATCATCAAGCTGCCGGATGCGATGATGGGGGCCAAACCGTCATTTTCCCCCCGCGTCATCGAAGGCGACCGCCCTGCCAGCACCCCCCGCGCCGCGATGGCCGTGGAAACCGCAGGTGCCATCGAACTGCCCGTCATGGGCCGGATCGCGGCCGGTGTGCCGATCGAAGCGATCAATCAGGTGTCTCATAATGTGACCGTTCCGCAATCGATGCTGGGGTCGGGCGAACATTACGCGCTCGAGGTCAAGGGCGATTCCATGATCGACGCCGGGATCAACGATGGTGATATCGTCGTCATCAAGGAAACCCAGACCGCCAACAACGGCGATATCGTTGTGGCCCTGGTCGAGGATGCCGAGGCGACGCTGAAACGGTTCCGCCGGATGAACGGCATGATCGCGCTCGAGGCGGCAAATCCGGCCTATGAAACCCGCCTGCTGCGCGACGATCAGGTCAAGGTGCAGGGCCGTCTGGTCGGGCTGATCCGCACGTACTAAGCGGGGCAGCAGGTCCGGGTGCCGCCTGAGCCGCCCTACAGGGCGGCGAGGCAAAGGGAATGTGGCGCAGCCACGCCTTTGGATCGCGTTCCGAACTACAGGTTTGGACGCGTCGTTCAGGGCTACAAGTTCATGGCCAAAGCCGGGCAAGCACGGTGCCGGAGGCGGCCCGTCCTCCGTTCCATAACCTTTCTCCGGTCACTTGCCGCGCCGTGACGATCCGCGTCTTGCCTTCCTCGACGCTCAGCGCCATCGCGCCGCTGCGCCGCAGGTCTGTCAGGTCATAGACCACACAGGGCCGCGCGACCTCGTCCACCATGTTGGTGATCAGCAGGTCGGCCCCGCCGCACCCGTCGAGGGCCGCAAGCCCCGTCTTGCCCGTCACCAGCGCCACCTGCATGTCCCCGACCCGCGCCAGCACGGTGCGGCCCGCCCGGGTCAGGCCCGTTCGCTCTGCCGCCACCTCCTGATTGACGGGACGGCCATCATTCTCCAGCCAGCTGGACGCCGCAAACCCGTCCCCCTTGGCTTTGGACAGCGCCCGCCCTTCGCCCGTCATGAGCCCCATCAGCGCACCACTGTCCGAAATCAACAGGGCGGGCCGGTCCGCCTGCGACCACAGCCCAAAGGCCAGCGCCGCCGGGACCACCCCCGCCCAACGCACCCGGCCTTGCCACAGCACCACCCAGATCAGGCCCAGCGACAACAACGGCAGCACCGCCCCCCCCGGCGTCACCACGTGCCCCAGCGCCCCGTCCCAGTGCGCAACCGCATGCGCTACGCCGAGGATCCAGCGCAGCCCCCAGTCCATCAGCCACAGGCCTGCTCCACCCAACCCAAGCGGGGCGAGGCATGCCGCCAGCACCCCCATCGGCATCACCCAGATCCCCATCAGCGGCACACAGGCCAGGTTGGCGATCAGCCCATAGTGGGAAATCTGGTTGAAGTGGGCCGCGGCAAACGGGGCCGTCGCAAGACCGGCAATCAGCGACGAACCGACAACCGATGTCACGGGCTTCAGCCAACCCGGCACCTGCCGCAGATTTACCCCCCGCATCGCCCCGAACACAGCCACCAGCGCAACTGTCGCCGCGAACGACATCTGGAACCCCGGCCCCATCAGGCTGTCCGGATGCAGCACCAGCACGATCGTCGCCGCAATCGCCACCGCCCGCAGCGTCAGCGCCCGCCGGTCGATCAGCACGGCCACCAGCATCACCGCCACCATGATGAACGCCCGCTCGGTCGCGACATTGGCCCCCGACAAGGCAAGATACGCGGCCCCCACGACCAAGGCGATCCCCGCCGCGATCTTCTTGACCGGGACCCGCAAGGCCAGCGCGGGGATCAGCGACAGACCCGACCGGATCAGCGCAAAGACAAAGGCGGTCAGAATCCCCATATGCAGACCCGAAATCGCCAGAAGATGCGCAAGGTTCGCTGCCCGCATATCCGCGAGCGTCCCCTGCCCCATGCCCGACCTGTCGCCCGTCATGAGTGCTGCGGCAAAGGCCCCGGTTTCCCCCGGCAGGGCCGTCTGCACCGCCGTCGAAATCGCCATCCTCTGGCGATAGACCCAGAGCGCCGATCCCCCCTCGGGCGGGGCAAGCGCCAGCGCGGGCGTGCGGGTGTACCCCACGGCACCCAGCCCTTCGAACCAGGAATTTCGCTGAAAATCAAAACCGCCGGGTTCCACCGGGCCAGAAGGCGGCGACAGATGCCCAGTCATGCCGACAATCATCCCCGGCACGGGGTCGATCCAGTCCTGATCGCCATGTAGCGATACGCGAACCTGTAGCGGCGTGCGGTCGGGGGCCATCCGGTCCAGACGCACCCGGTCCAGCGTCAGGCGCGGGGCATCGGACTGGCTGCGGTCGATTTCGATCACGCGCCCCTCGATCGGGCCGTAATACCGGTAGGTCAGAACCGGCCCGGCGACCTGATGCGCCTTGGCCCCGGCCAACAGAACCCCGCCCAAGATCAACGCGAGGCCAATCACCACCGGACCAAAGGCCGCGCCCACAACCCGCGACAGCCCCAGCAGAACCGCCCCCCCAAGGCCGAGCACCAGATAATCCGCCGTCCCCGGTTCGACCCCCATCGAAAAATACCAGCCTATCCCGATCCCAAGACAGACCGGCACCCAGCACAGCAACTGCCCGCGCTGTGCAAACAGGGCAAGTTCGAGTGGATGAAGCGGGCGCACTTGTCCTTGGTCCCCCGGCTGAGTATGCCCTGACCCTAGAACCGTATCGGTGAACGAAAGGTTAACCATGAAGAGTCTCGCAAGATGACCGACAGACCCGTCGTCACCCGCTTTGCCCCTTCACCCACCGGCGCGCTGCACATCGGCGGGGCGCGCACGGCGCTGTTCAACTGGCTGTTTGCGCGGCATCACGGCGGCACGTTCCTGCTCCGGATCGAGGATACGGACCGCGCCCGGTCCCTGCCCGAAAATACCGACAAGATTCTGGCCGGGCTGTCGTGGCTCGGGCTTGACTGGGACGGCGAGCCGATCAGCCAGTTCGCCCGCATGGACCGGCACGCCGAGGTCGCCCACGACCTGCTGGCGCGCGGGGCCGCCTACAAATGCTTTTCCACGCAGGACGAAATCGCCGCCTTCCGGGCCGAGGCAGAGGCGGCCAAGCAATCGACCCTGTTCCGGTCACCCTGGCGCGATGTGCCCGCCGACCGGCACCCCGATCTGGCCTATGTGATCCGGATCAAGGCACCCCAGACCGGAACCACCACGATCCACGATGCCGTTCAGGGCGATGTGACGCTGTCCAACGATCAGCTTGACGACATGGTCATGCTGCGGTCGGACGGCACGCCCGTCTATATGCTGGCGGTGGTGGTGGACGATCACGACATGGGGGTCACCCATGTGATCCGGGGCGACGACCACCTGACCAACGCCTTTCGGCAAAAGATGATCTATGATGCAATGGGTTGGGACGTGCCGGTCATGGCGCATATCCCGCTCATCTTTGGGCCCGATGGCAAGAAACTGTCGAAACGGCACGGCGCGACGGGCGCTGCCGAATATCAGGCGATGGGATACCCCGCGGCGGGCATGCGAAACTATCTGACCCGGCTGGGGTGGAGCCACGGCGACGCCGAATTCTTTACCGACGCTCAGGCGCGGGAATGGTTCGACCTTGAAGGAATCGGGCGCAGTCCGGCCCGGTTCGACGTCAAGAAACTGGAAAATCTGTGCGGGCAGCACATGGCGCAGACGCCGGATGCTGCACTGCTGCATGAACTTGAGGCGTTTCTGGCCGCAACCGGTGCCCCGGCCCTGTCCGCAGCCCAGGCCGACGGGCTGCTGCGGGCCATGCCCAGCCTCAAGGAACGGTCAAAGACCTTTCCTGAACTTCTTGAAAAGGCTCACTTTATTATGACGTCACGGCCCATAGAGGCCGACGAAGCGGCGGCCAAGCAGCTTGACCCGGTATCCCGTAGTATACTGTCCGAATTGACGCCGCACCTGCAAAATGGTAGCTGGACGCGCGAGGACCTGGAACAGATTGCTGCGACCGTGGCAGAACAACACGGGATCAAGCTTGGCAAATTGGCGGGGCCGCTGCGGGCAGCCTTGGCCGGCCGGGCAGTCTCTCCCAGTGTTTTCGACATGATGCTTGTGCTGGGGCGGGACGAAACCATCGCCCGCTTGACCGATATAGCCTGAAACGTTTTCGTCATGGTTTGGCGCTAGCGATTTGCAGGACTGCGACAGAACCTCCCGGCGTGCAGAATGCGGCCGGGCCCACCAGAGGGGACGACAATGGCTGAACCGACCAAATCCGCGACACTGACGATCGACGGGACCTCATACGAGCTGCCGATCCATACACCCACCGCGGGGCCGGACGTGATCGACATCCGCAAGCTTTATGCTCAGGCCAACGTGTTCACCTACGACCCCGGCTTTACCTCGACCGCGGCCTGCGACAGCACGATCACCTTTATCGACGGGGACAAGGGCGAACTGTTGCACCGGGGCTATCCCATCGACCAACTGGCCGCCAAATCGCATTACCTCGAGGTGTGCTACCTGCTGCTGTACGGCGAACTGCCCGACGCCAAGACGCTTGAAGCGTTTGAAAAGCTCGTGACCAATCACACGATGATCCACGAGCAGATGCACAACTTCTTCCGCGGGTTCCGGCGCGATGCGCACCCGATGGCGACGATGGTGGGTGTGGTCGGCGCGATGTCGGCCTTTTATCACGACAGCACCGACATCAACGATGAACATCAGCGCGAGGTCGCGTCGATCCGGTTGATCGCCAAGATGCCGACCATCGCCGCGATGGCCTACAAATATTCGATCGGCCAGCCGTTCGTCTATCCGCGCAACGATCTGGATTATGCGTCGAACTTTCTGCACATGTGTTTTGCCGTCCCGGCGGAAACCTACCACGTGAACCCCGTGCTGAGCCGGGCAATGGACCGGATCTTTACCCTGCATGCCGATCACGAACAGAACGCGTCGACCTCGACGGTGCGGCTGGCGTCGTCCTCGGGGGCGAACCCGTTTGCCTGCATTGCTGCGGGCATCGCCTGTCTGTGGGGGCCAGCCCACGGCGGGGCCAACCAGGCCGCGCTGGAAATGCTGCGCGAAATCGGGTCGGTGGACCGGATTCCCGAATACATCGCGCGGGCCAAGGACAAGAACGATCCGTTCCGCCTTATGGGCTTTGGCCACAGGGTCTATAAAAACTTTGACCCCCGCGCGACGGTGATGAAGCAATCGGCGGACGAAGTGCTGGACCTTTTGGGTGTCCACAACAACCCCACCCTTCAGGTCGCCAAGGAACTCGAACGGATCGCGCTGTCCGACCCCTATTTCGTCGAGAAAAAGCTGTATCCGAACGTCGATTTCTATTCGGGGATCATTCTGGATGCGATGGGGTTCCCCACGGCCATGTTCACCCCGATCTTTGCGGTGGCGCGGACGGTCGGCTGGATTTCGCAGTGGAAAGAACAGCTTGCCGATCCGCAACTGAAAATCGGGCGGCCCCGGCAGCTGTATCTGGGCGATACCGCCCGCGATTATGTCGATATCGAAAACCGCTGAGAATGGGGCGCCTGCGGGCGCCCTTTTCACATCCCGGCTGGTCCTGCGCCCGGCCCGCCCCGGTGACGAGGCGGGCTTTTGGCCGATCCTGAGCGACCCGGTCGCCATGCGCTATTGGTCCACCCCACCGCATGACGACATCACGCTGACCCGCGACTGGGTGCAGCGGATGATCGACAGCCCCCACCCCGGCACCGATTTCGTCATCGAACGGTCCGGACAGCTGATCGGCAAGGCAGGCATGTACCGCGCGCCAGAGGTCGGGTTCATCCTCCACCCCGCCAATGCGGGACAGGGATATGCGACCGAGGCGATGCAGGCCATCATCGCCCATCTTTGGGCCACAACCGATGTCCCTGCCCTGACCGCCGATGTCGATCCTGGCAACACCGGGTCGCTGCGTGTCCTGGCCAAGCTGGGCTTTGCCGAAACGGGTCGGGCCGAGCGTACCTTTTGTTTGGGCGGCGTGTGGGCCGACAGCATCTACCTGTCCTTGTCCCGCCCACAAGCCGGCAGAAAATCAGATCACTTGTCAGGAGATTCCGGCCCGGCCTAAACCCGTCATTAGTGACACCTGTTTACCCACCACCCGGAACCACAAACCGGGAGTCTTGCCATGTCCACCATGTCCTTCATCGTCACAGGCGGCGTCAACGTCGAGGTCGTCATGACCGAAGTTGACGGCGCCATCGTCTTTGCCGTCAACGTTCTTGATGATACCGGGTCGATCGGCGACCTGAACGGCCTGTTTTTCGATCTGGCCAACGACAGCTTCACCAACACGCTGCATGTCAGCGGGCTGGATGTGACCGGGTCGGTGTTCAAGGCAGACAGCGTGACCAAGGTCAGCAGTTACAACACGATGCAGGGCGAAGTGATCAACGATCTGGGCAAGTTCGACGCCGGTATCCAGTTCGGAACCTCTGGGATCGGCAAGGATGACATCCGCAGCACCAGCTTTGTCCTGACATCGGCTACCGGGCCGCTGTCGCTGGCCGATTTCGCCCATCAGGATTTCGGCGTCCGTCTGACATCGGTCGGTGAAGAGGGCGGATCGCGGGATGGATCGCTCAAGCTGGGCGGACAAGCCGGTGAGGTGCCGACAGACACCGTCTTTGTCGCGGTCGAGGACAGTCTGACCGTGCAGGCCGACGAAGGTTTCAACGACGTCGATTCGTTCGAATTTCTCGATTCCGGGTCGAATTCGGTGTTGTTCAACGACCTTGCCGGAACATCGCCCTACAGCGGATCGGTGGTATCAGCCAACGGCGACGCGAATGCGGTGGGCCAGATCATCGTCGGCGACAACGGTGGCTACATGATCCTGAACGCAGACGGCACAACCGATTTCTCGGCCTACGCCCCCGACGGCAGCAACAGTTTCCTGTCGCTCAATCCGGGCGAATCGGCGGTGACCCATTTCACCTACGGCATCGACGGTGGGGCAACCGCCACCATCAGCGTCACCGTTTTCGGCCTTTTGGGGGGCGGCGGTGTCGACCTTGGCCTTGATCCTTTGGGCTGATCGTTGACCTCTGTGTCCTGAAAAGGACAGCAGAGCCTTACCGCCCCTGATACCGGGCTGGCCGCTTTTGCAAGAACGCGGCCACGCCTTCGCCAAAGTCATGGGTTTTGCCGCACAGACCCTGCAATTTCGCCTCGAGCGCCAGTTGTCCGTCCAGATCATTGCCATAGGATGCCCGGATCGCCGTTTTCACATGACCGTAGGCCGCCGTGGGCCCCTTGGCCAGGCTGGCCGCCCGCGCCCGCCAATGGGCGTCGAAGTCCGCCACAGGGGCCGCTTCATAGATCATGCCCCATTGCACGGCCTGCTCGGCGCTGACCTTGTCGGCAAACAGCGCCGCGCCCATCGCCCGGGCCGCGCCGATCTGGCGGGGCAACCAATAGGTCCCGCCTGCGTCGGGGATCAGGCCGATCCGGGTAAAGGCCTGCACGAAATAGGCCGCGTCCGAGGCGATGACCACGTCGCAGGCCAGTGCCAGGTTCGCCCCCGCCCCTGCCGCAGGTCCGTTGACGGCGGCGATGGTCGGAACGGGGCAATCAAAGATCGCCCGCAGCATCGGCACATATTCGGCGTTCAGAACGCCCTCCATGTCGATCGGGGGTTTCAACGATGGATCGGCAAGATCCTGACCCGAGCAGAACGATTTGCCCGCCCCCGTCATCACCAGCACCCGCGCCTCGGCCCCTGCACGGCGCACGGCATAAGTGATTTCGGATCGCAGGCGACTGTTAAGCGCGTTCATCACCTCGGGCCGGTTCAGCGTCAGGACCGCGCAGCCGTCGGTGATGTCAAAACTGATGTGCTGGTATTCCATGATCCGTCCCCGTTGCCTGCGCCGACCTTGGGCCAGCGGGGCTGCGGGGGAAAGACCGACCGCACGTCACGATTTCAGGATTTCGTCCAGCCGGGCCTGTTCGTCTGCGCTCAATCCTTCGGGGGCGGGGCCAGACCTGCGGCGTATGGCGACCCACCCGATCCCAAGCGCAAGAAGCAGCAGCCCGGGCGCGGCCCCCCACAGGATCAGGTTCGGCCCCTTGGCAGAGGGGTTCATCAGGATCTTTTCACCGAAGCCCGCGAATTCCCCGGGCTTGCCGTAGACCAGATAGTCGATGACCTGTTCGTTCGTGTCCCCTGCCATCAGCCGTTCGCGCACCCGCAGGCGCAGATCGCGCGCGACGGTGGCGTTGGAATCGTCGATGGTTTCGTTCTGGCAAACCGGGCAGCGCAGGTCCTTGGAAATCTCGCGCGCCCGCGCCTCAAGCACCGGATCGGCCAGCATTTCGTCCGGTTGAACCGCCCAGACTGGAGCCGCCCAAAGCGCCAGAAGAAACAGCAGAACCCTCATTCAGCCGGCACCGCGACCGGGCGACGCGCCCCTGCCGCCACCCGCAGCCGGCGATCCGAGAGCGACAGCATCCCGCCAATAGCCATCATCATCGCCCCGCCCCAGATCCAGTTGGCAAAGGGTTTCACATAGGTCCGCACGGCCCAGCCGCCATCCGACTGCGGGTCGCCAATAACAAGGTAGAGGTCGCGAAACAGGCCATTTTGAATGGCCGCCTCGGTCGTGGGCATGGCCGAGGCATTATAGACCCGCTTTTCCGGTTGCAGGAACGCCACCTGTTTGCCGTCCTTGAACACGGCCATATCGGCCATCGTCGTGCGATAATTCGGCCCCTCCAGCGTGTTGACCGCCTGCAATTGCACCTCGTAGCCACCCACAGGAAACCGGTCTCCAATCTGCGCGGTGCGGATATCCTCGATCGTCCAGGCGGTTACAGCAGCAACGCCAAAGATCGTCACGCCCAGCCCCGCATGGGACAGCGCCTTGCCCCAGTCGGCGCGCGGTAGCCGGGTGATACGGGCCAGCCGCGTCGTCACAGCCCCCCTGCCCGACCGTGCCCACAGATCCAACAGCGCCCCGGCCACAACCCAGACCCCCAGCGCCACGCCCACCGGGCCCAGAACCGACCGGCCGGTCTGCAAGGTGAACGCCAATGCTGCCAGCGCCACGGCCAGAACCAGCGCGCCCCACAGGCCACGGATCCCGCGCCGCAGATCGCCCCGCTTCCACGCCAGCATGGCGCCGAACGGCAGGATCACCGCAAGGCCCACCATGAACGGAGTAAAGGCCGCGTCAAAGAATGGCGGGCCGACCGACAGGACCCGGCCAAACGCCAGCTCTGACACCAGCGGCCAGATCGTACCGATGAACACGACAAACGCCGACACGGCCAGCAGGATATTGTTCAGCACCAGCGCACTTTCGCGGCTGACAGTCGAAAACAAACCTTTGGCCTCCAGCACGTTGGCCCGCGCGGCATAAAGCGTCAGCGCCCCGCCGATGAACACCGTCAGGATCCCCAGAATGAACACGCCCCGGGTCGGGTCCGATGCAAAGGCGTGAACTGATGTGATGACGCCGGACCGCACGATGAACGTCCCCAGCAGCGAAAACCCAAAGGCAAGGATGGCCAGCAAGACGGTCCAACTTTTCAGGGCTTCCCGCTTTTCGACCACAATGGCCGAATGGAGCAGCGCCCCCGCGATCAACCACGGCATAAACGACGCGTTTTCGACCGGGTCCCAGAACCAGAACCCGCCCCAACCCAGTTCGTAATAGGCCCACCACGACCCCAGCGCGATACCGATGGTCAGGAATATCCAGGCGGCCAGCGTCCACGGGCGCACCCAGCGCGCCCAGGCCGCATCGACCCGACCTTCGATCAGGGCGGCCACGGCGAACGAAAACGCCATGCTCAGGCCGACATAGCCCAGGTAGAGGAATGGCGGGTGAAACGCCAAACCGGGGTCCTGCAACAACGGGTTCAGGTCGCGCCCTTCGAACGGGGGAACGGCCAACCGCCAGAACGGGTTCGAGGTGAACAGGATGAACCCGTAAAAGGCGACCGAAATCGCCGCCTGAACCGACAGGACGCGGGCCCGCAACGGCGCCGGCAAATTGCCCCCGAACCACGCCGCTGACGCGCCGAACAGGCACAGGATCAGAAGCCACAGAAGCATCGACCCTTCGTGGTTTCCCCAGACGCCCGCGATTTTATACAGCATCGGAATGGCGGTGTTGGAATTGATCGCCACCAGCCGGACCGAGAAATCCGACGTGATAAAGGCCCAGGTGAGCGTAAGGAACGAAAATCCTACAAGGATCAACTGGGTCGTGGCCGCAGGTTCAGCGACGGCCATCCAGCCGCGCCATCCCTTCTGCGCCCCCACCATCGGAAGGATCATCTGAACCAGCGCCACGCCGAACGCCAGAATCAGGGCGAAATGTCCAAATTCAGTAACCATGACCGGGTTCTAACCCAATCCGGGCCAATGCCCAATCAAAAGGGGGCGATGACGCCCCCTTTGGCCTGCCGCATCGTGACGCAGGGGTCAGACGATCAGGCCCTCTTTCAGAACATAGGCCACGACGGCCATGATCAGCGCCCCCATTATCAGGCGGACCAACCATTTCAGCGTGTCCTCGATGGCGGCCAGCCGCGCCTCGACATTGACACGGTGGACCTCGTCCACGGCGCTGCGGGTTTCAAGCGCTGCAAGCCGCCGTTCGATAATCCGGTTCCAGTCATCCATGTGCGCTGGCCTGCCATTCTGTCAGGGCGGGATTGTCTTCGGTCGCGGTGGCAACCGGGTCGTCGCCACTGACCAGGGCTGCCCCTGCCCCCAGCGCATCCAGCGCCCGGATATTGCGCGTGACCTGCCCCGCCATCGTCACCGTTTCGGTCACAGAGCGTTGAAAGTCCTGGCTTTTGGCCTGAAATCGCGAACCGAAATAGAAACTGACGATCGCGCCCATCAGCCACCACAGCGGTTCGGGAACCAGCGCGATCCCCTGCATCCGGCTGGCAAACCAGATCGGATCGACCATGGCCGTGACGAACAGGCCGATGGTGCCAAAGGCCAGCAATGGACGGGGCAGTCGGTTCAGGCCGTCGATCATCCGGTCAAAAAGGCTGGCGCGAGGCTGGCTGGCAAATTCGGCGGCATATTGGGCCAGCGCCTGTTCCTTGCCCTGCGCCTCGCGCTGCGCCCCGGCCTCGGCGTTTTCGCGGAACACGCCGGCGGTTTCGGCGATCACGTTGCGGCCATTGCCGAACAGGCCTTCGAATATGGTGCGGATCAGGCCCATGCGGCCACCCGTGCGCGATGCTGGGCGTCGGTCAGCCAGTATTTCTGGCTGACAAAGGCTTCGGCCCGCAGGATCCACCCGCCCTTGCCCCCGTCCCGGCGGCGGCAATATTTCCGGCTGGCCGGGCGCGCATCACCCAATCCATAGTAATAGTTGCGCCGGGCAATCCCGTAGGCATCAACGATATGGTGCGGGGCGGCGGCGACGGCCTGTTCGGCGGCAGCAATGGTCGCCGGGCCGATCAGACCGTCCACGACGACCTCGATCCGCATGTCGCCCAGCAGGCGTTGCAGGATCTTGATCGCGTTGGCCCCTGCGTTGACATACATGTCAAAGACAGTGGCGTGCAGCGGTTCCGGCAGTTTGCCGATGCCGGGGCGGTCAAAGAATTCGGCAACAAAGATGTCGGTCGCGGTCCAAGTCGTGACAGCGCGCACATCCGCCTCGGTCACACGCCCGTCGCCGTTCAGGTCGCGGCGCAGACGTTGCAGCGTGCCCAGCGTGACACCGTGATTGGTGGGACCGCCCGGATCGTCCGGGTCGTTCACATAACCGCCCTCTCGGACGACGATTTCTGCGGCGATTTCGCGAACTGTCGGCATGCCTGATCCCCTTGAATGGCGGGGTCAGGCTCGGACGAATTGGTTAATTGGTGGCTGCGGCAGCGTCCGCTGGCATGAATACACCCTGTTCCTTGAGCGCTTCGATCACTTCCTTGGGCATGTAGTTTTCATCATGTTTTGCAAGGATTTCAGAGGCTTCAAAGGTGCCGTCGATGTATTTTCCGGTGCCGACCATGCCTGCGCCCTCACTGAAAAGGTCGGGCAGGATTCCGGTGAAATGCACAGGGATCGTGGCCCCACCGTCCGTCACCGCAAAGGTCACGGTCTTGCCTTCGCCGCGCACCAGCGACCCGTCGGCCACCAAGCCGCCAATGCGGAATGTCTCGTTCGGGCCGGGCGGATCGGCGGCGATCTGGCTGGGGGCGCGGAAATAATTGATACCATCGCGCATGGCATAGCCAATCAGGCCCGTGGACACCCCCAGCGCCACGAACGCCAGGACGATGATCTGGACCCGGCGGCGTTTCTTGAGAGACTTGAACCCGGCCATTTACGGGAACACCGGGGCCAGCATCAGGCCCTCCGTCTCGGGCAGGCCAAGCATGAGGTTGGCGTTCTGAACCGCTTGGCCCGATGCACCCTTCATCAGATTGTCCAGTACCGACAGGATAATCACCCGGTCGGTCCCGCGATCCTTGACCACACCGATCCGGCACAGGTTCGACCCGCGCACATGCTGGACCTGCGGCACCTCGCCCAAGGGCAGGATGTCCACAAACGGCTCGGACGCATAGCGACCGGCCAGGGTCGCCTGGACCCGTGCGGCGTCGCCGCTGGCATAAATGGTGGCCTGCATTCCCCGGCTGATGGGGAGAAGATGAGGGGTAAAGCTGACCATCACGTCGCGGCCCGCAGCCAGCGACAATTCCTGATCCAACTCGCCCATATGGCGATGCGCGCCGACGCCGTATGCCTTGAACCCTTCGTTGACCTCGGTGAAAAGGTTCGCCTCGCTCAACCCGCGCCCGGCCCCGGACACGCCGGACTTGGCATCAACGACGATACCATCAGGGCTGATGTCCCCCGACTTGAGCAGCGGCAAAAGCGGGAGCAGAGTCGTGGCGACATAACAGCCCGTGTTGGCCGTGATCCGGGCGCCCTTGATCTGGTCACGGTAGAATTCGGGCAGCCCATAGACCGCCTCTTTCTGGATCTCGACCGCCTCGTGCGGCAGCTTGTACCACTTTTCATAGGCGGCCGGATCGCGCAGCCGGAAATCGGCGGACAGATCGACCACCTTAAGACCCTTGGGCATGGTCAGCGCGAATTTCTGTGTCAGGCCATGCGGGAGGGCGGCAAAGGCCAGATCAATTCCAGAAAAGTCCACATCCTCGATCGTGGTCAGAACCGGCAGGTCCAAATGGCGCAACTGCGGAAACACCGCGCCCATCGTCTGTCCCGCCTTGCGGTCAGCCGTCATCGCGACGATGCGCAACGATGGATGGGTTGCGATGATGCGGACCAGTTCGGCCCCGGTATATCCAGAAGCGCCCAGAATGGCGACGTTGTAGGTCATGACATTCTCCCGTTCAGGGGGATGTAAGGGGATATTGGCCGCGCTGCAACAGGTGCGGGTTCAGGCTGCCGTGAACGCGACCGGGCGTCGCAGGAACTGGGTGGCCCGGTCCGACACCTTTTTCGGGTTTCCCGTAGTCAGATACATCGTTTCCTTGCCCACGCCGATCATCTCGGGACGGCGGGCCAGGTAATCGGCCAGCGACTCGGCCACCAGATTGGCCTGACTGAATACCTTGACCTCTGGCCCCAGCGCGTCCTGAAACACCTGCTGGACCAAGGGATAGTGCGTACAGCCCAGCACGGCGGCATCGGGTTCGGGCATCTTGCGCTTGAGAGCATCGACATGGGACCGGACCAAGGCTTCGGCCAGGATCAGGTCGCCCTCCTCGATCGCATCGACGACGCCGCCACAGGCCTGCGCCTCGACATCGACACCCACGGCGCGGAACGCCAGTTCGCGCTGAAACGCGCGGCTGCGGACGGTGGCGGGGGTGGCGAACAGGGCCACATGCTTGACCGCGACCTCGCGCGGGGGGGAATTGTCGCCCCACTGGCGTTCGGTCAGCGCCTCGATCAGCGGGACGAACACGCCCAGAACGCGCTTGTCCTTGGGTACCCAGTTTTCCTGCATCCGGCGCAGGGCGGCGGCGCTGGCGGTGTTGCAGGCCAGAATGACCAGATCGCAGCCCGCCTCGAACATCCGCGACACGGCGGCGGTGGTCAGGTCATAGATATCGTCGGGAGTGCGCACGCCGTAGGGCGTGTGGGCGTTGTCGCCGAAATAGACGAACGGCACCTCTGGCAGGCGCTTTTGCACCGCGTCCAGAACCGTGAGGCCCCCCAAACCGCTATCGAATATCCCGACTGCCATCGCGCACCCTGTATTTTTCTTCGAATTCATGGCCAAGGCGGCTCGCCTCGACCGGCACAGGGCTCAGGGCATAGGTCTGGCGACGCAGAAAGTCCATCATCGCCTTGGGGTCGGACTTATAGGGGGCAATCTGCTCGGCGGGGATCGGCTGACCCACCACAACGCGCACTGGGCTGCCCACGCGGGATTTGAATTCCCGGATCAGCATGCCCATGCGCAGGGTAAAATGCAGGTGGCTGGCCAGTTGGAACAGGCGGCTGTTAGCCCCGTCGAAAAAGATCGGCACAACGGTGGCATTCGATTTGGCGACCATCTTGGCGGTAAAGGCCCGCCAGCGGGGGTCCATCGGCGGGGCAAAGGGTTTGGCAGCCGTGCTGACGGTCCCGCCCGGAAACACGCCAATGGCCCCGCCCGCGGCCAGATATCGCAACGCCTCGGCCCGGGTTTCCAGGTTCAGCTTGGCCGCTTCCTTGGTCTCGTCGAATGAAATAGGCAGCACGACCCGGTCCAGGTCGGCAGACTTGCGGAACACGGCATTGGCCAGAATGCGGAAATCGCCCCCCCGCCGTTCCGACAGGATGCGACCCATCATCAACCCGTCCAGAATGCCGTAGGGGTGGTTGGCCACGATCACCAGTGGGCCGGTCGCAGGGATGTTATCGAGGCTGCCGCCGATGACATCCAGCGTCAGACCATACCGTTCGGCGATGACCTGCCAGAAATCGCGGCCCTTGGCGACTTCCTCGGCATAGCCCCTGGCCTTGCGGATCAGGCGCAATCGACCGGTAGCATTTTCCATCACCCTAATGATCGCACGTCCGCCGCGCGTCGCGGCTGAACTGGCATAGCTGATGTCGCGCGCAATCTGACGTTCGCCCATGGGTCCCCTGATCGCCCTTTCTCTACCCCTGATTTAACCAGATGTTAGGCCCTTCACCAGATCACATCACGGTTAACCTTTCATGAACGTTCTAGGCGCGACTATTCGGCTGCAACGGACACCGGTGCGGCCTGCACGGCTGCCCTGAGGTCGACGCGACGGGCGCGGGCCGCCTCGACCGCCTTGGCTTTGACGGGACCAAAGCCGCGCACCTCAAGCGGCCAGCGGGCCAATTCCAGCGCCGCTTCAAGCCGGTCGGGGGCAGCGGCATGGATCAACGCCATGTCCTCTTCAAACTCCGCGATCAATGCCCGTTCCATCCGGCGCTCGGCCGTATAGCCAAAGAGGTCAAACGGTGTTCCCCGCAGACGCTTCAACCGACTCAATACCGGAAACACCCGCTCCATCCACGGACCAAATGTGCGCTTGCGTGGGCGGCCGTCGGCCCCGGTGCCGGACACGACCGGTGGGGCAAGGTGATAGGACAGGGTCAGATCGCCACCGAATTCGGCGGCGGCCTTTGCGCGGGTCTGCGTCAACAGACGGGCGACCTCGTATTCGTCCTTATAGGACAACAGCTTGTGATACGATCTTGCCACGGCCTCGCGCAGCGCGGGATCGGTGAACCGCGCGACGGCTTCAGTATATTTCCGGGCAAGGACCGCATCCTGATACTGCGTCAGGTGGTCGGCGCGGAACCCAATCGCCTCGTCCAGCCCGCGCGGTTTGGGGACCACGTTGGGCGACAGGACACGGGCGGCGGCGTCCGGATGCAGCATCGCCCAGCGGCCCAGTTCAAACGCCCGCTGATTGCGCTGAACGGCGGCACCATTCAAGTCTATGGCCCGCGTGATGGCCTCTTGGTTTAGCGGGATGGCCCCCATCTGCCAGGCCGCGCCAAACACCATCATGTTGGAATAGATGCTGTCGCCCAGCAACGCCTTGGCCAGAGCAGAGGCATCGAACACGGCAAGTCTGCCCTGCAACCGCGCCTCGAGGCTCAGGATCAGGCGGTCCGTGGGCAGGCGGAATTCGCGGTTCCGGGTGAAATCGCCCGTGACAATCTCGTGGCTATTGACCACACCCCGCGTGCGGCCCGTGGCCATCAGTCCCAGAGTCTTGGCCCCCGCGCTGACCACCAGATCACCGCCGATCAACGCGTCACATTCGCCGGTAGCAACCCGAATCGCACTGATATCGCTTGGCTTCTCGGCCAGACGGCAATGGATGTGCACCGCACCGCCCTTTTGCGCGAGCCCTGCCATCTCCATCATGCCAGCGCCCTTGCCGTCCAGATGGGCAGCCATCGCCATGACCGCCCCGATGGTGACAACACCCGTGCC
Source organism: Marivivens sp. (assembly GCA_024642115.1). Taxonomy (GTDB): domain Bacteria; phylum Pseudomonadota; class Alphaproteobacteria; order Rhodobacterales; family Rhodobacteraceae; genus JAHEBU01. The sequence goes on from JAHEBU010000002.1 coordinate 120,863, forward strand.
ACCGACGCCCGTGACCACCACATTGAAGGTGCCGTTGATCGCGGGCAACACCGGGGCGGGCATATCGGGCAGATCAATCTCTGTCGTGGCCTCCTTGCGGACCTTGGCCCCGTTGATCGTCACAAAAGAGGGGCAGAACCCATTGATACAACTGAAATCCTTGTTGCAGGATGACTGGTCGATGGCACGCTTGCGGCCCAATTCGGTCTCGACCGGAACGATGGACACACAGTTCGACTGCACCCCGCAATCGCCGCAGCCTTCACAGACGTCCGTGTTGATGAACACACGGGTGTCAGGATGGGGAAACTGGCCGCGCTTACGGCGGCGGCGCTTTTCGGCGGCACAGGTCTGCACATAGACAATGGCCGATACGCCCTTGACCTTGCTTAGTCTTTCCTGAACCAGCATCAGGTTTTCGCGCGGGTCCTTGGTAACTTCGACGGGATAGGACAGAAGGTCCACATCCTCTTTCTCGTCATAGACGAGCGCCACATCCCGCACTCCCATCGCCAGCAATTCGCGGCAGATCTGGTCGGGGCGCAGGTCGCCGTCATTGTGCTGCCCACCAGTCATGGCGACGGCGTCGTTGAACAGGATCTTGTAGGTGATTGTGGTGCCCGCACTCAGGGCAAATCGGATCGCCTGCACCCCCGAATGGTTGTATGTGCCGTCGCCGATATTCTGGAACACATGCCCACGGGTGGAAAACGGCGCCTCGCCCACCCAGTTGGCCCCTTCGCCGCCCATCTGGGTAAAGCCGACCGTCTCTCGGTCCATCCATTGCACCATGAAATGACAGCCGATGCCCGCATAGGCGCGCGACCCTTCGGGAACCTTGGTGCTCGAATTATGCGGACAGCCTGAACAGAAATAGGGCAGTCGGGCTGCGATTTCCGGGGCATTGTCAGCCTTGCGGGCCTGCGACAGTGCCTCAAGTCCGGCGCGTATCCCACTGGAATCACATCCCTCTTCGATCAGAACACCGCCGACCTTTTCGGCAATCCACACCGGGTCCAGCGCGAACCGTGTCGGAAACAACTCTTCGCGCAGGCCCTCCGAATGTTCGTCCCCCTTGTGCCATCCATAGACTCGGCGGCCCTGCCGGTCGTCAAACAGCGCCTCCTTGACCTGCACCTCGATCAGCTTGCGCTTTTCCTCGACCACGATCACCAGATCGAGGCCCTCGGCAAACTCGTGGAACGACGCCATGTCCAGCGGCCAGACCTGTCCCACCTTGTAGGTGGTGATGCCCAACCGCTCCGCCTCGGCCTCGTCAATGCCCAGCAGGGCCAGCGCGTGCAGCAGGTCGAGCCAGTTCTTGCCCGCCGCGACCAGCCCGATTTTTGCACCGGGCTTGCCCCAGACCCGTTTGTCGATCCGGTTGGCGCGGGAAAACGCCTCGGCTGCGCGGCGTTTATAGTCGATCATCCGCGCCTCCTGCGGCACGCGGTCGTCAATCAGACGAATGTTCAGGCCGCCGGGGGGCATGTCAAAGGCAGGGCGGACGAACGACAGGCGGTGGGGGTCGGCCTCGACCACCGATGTCACCTCGACCGTGTCCTTCATCAGCTTGAGGCCGACCCAGACTCCGGCAAAACGCGACAATTCATAGGCATAGAGGCCAAAGTCCAGAATCTCCTGCACCCCCGCAGGCGACAGGACGGGCATATAGGCATCCACCATCGCCCAGTCGGACTGGTGCAGCGTGGTGGAGGATTCGCCGGTGTGGTCATCGCCCATCGCCATGATGACCCCGCCGCGCGGGCTGGTCCCGGCCATGTTGGCGTGGCGCATCACGTCGCCCGACCGGTCCACCCCCGGCCCCTTGCCGTACCACAGGCCAAAAACGCCGTCATACTTGCCCTCGCCGCGCAACTCGGCCTGTTGGGCCCCCCACAGGGCGGTGGCAGCCAGATCCTCGTTCAACCCCGGCTGGAACACGATTTGGGCGGCGTCCAGATCGGCGGCGGCCTTTTGCATCTGCTGATCGACCGCGCCCAAGGGTGACCCACGATAGCCGGTCACATAGCCGGCCGTATTCAGCCCGGCCGCGACATCCCGCGCCCGCTGCATCAGCATCAGACGAACCAACGCCTGCGTGCCGTTCAACAGAACGGTCGGTTTCGATAAATCATAACGGTCGTGAAGGGTGATTTCCGGCTTGCTCATCACGCACCTCCCTTACGTTTTGGGCAGTCAGTGCAGTATAGGTCACAAAGATTGACCTACAAAGGCATTTAAACCTGACAGACCGCGTCACATCTAGCATATAGGGTCTGGTAACGATTGTTCTAAATTGTGCGGTTGGCAAAAGGCATTCAGGCAATGATGGACTGGGACAAGCTAAGAATCTTTCACGCGGTGGCCGACGCGGGCAGCTTGACCCATGCCGGCGACACGCTGCACCTGTCCCAATCCGCCGTCAGCCGGCAGATCCGCGCGCTCGAGGAATCGCTGAACACCACCCTGTTTCACCGCCACGCCCGCGGCCTGATTCTCACCGAACAGGGGGAATTGCTGTTTGACGCCACCCGGTCGATGAACAAACGGCTCGAGGCGGCGGCGGCCCGTATCCGCGACAGCGAAGAGGAAGTGTTAGGCGAACTCAAGGTCACCACGACCACCGCGTTCGGCACGCTTTGGCTTGCCCCGCGCCTGCCCAAACTGTTTGAAAAATACCCTGACTTGAAAATCGACCTCATGCTCGAAGAGCGCGTGCTCGACCTGCCCATGCGCGAGGCCGACGTGGCCATCCGCATGAAGGAACCGTCGCAGGCCGACCTCATTCGCAAAAAACTGATGTCCGTGCGCATGCGACTTTACGCAACGCAGGACTATCTGGACGGACGCCCGCCACTGGAGCGAGTCGAACAGATCAGCAATCACCGGCTGATCTGCCAAAGCCCGTCCTCGTTCCAGGTAGCCGCCGGTGCGACCCTCGTGCAACATCTGCTGACCTACGACATTCCATCAATGCTGACGGTCAACAACTACTTTGGGGCGTTGCAGGCGGTGCTGTCCAATCTGGGTGTGGGCATCCTGCCCGACTACCTGACCGAGGATTTCCCCGCTCTCGTCCGCGTCCTGCCCGACATCGAATCCGGTGAAGTGCCTGTTTTCCTTGCCTATCCCGAAGAGTTGCGGCAATCCAAACGGGTCAGCGCCTTCCGCGATTTCGTACAGGACGAGATATTCGCCTACCGCAAACGGATGCGCGATCTCGCCGAAACAGCGGACCCCTGAAACCAGTCATGCCAATAACGCATAGCGGGTTTGCGCACGTGTATGGAAACCCAGACTTGATCGTTCACAAAGCGCACCCTAATTCATCAAGTGAAGGCGGCGATGCTTAGACGCTCATCTCCTTCATACCTCCCTGTTGGACTTAGCCGGGCCATTGTGCCCGGCTTTTTTTTGGCCGCCAACTGGCCTGCCCGGTGCCTTAGCCATCTTTCACCCCCGCCCCGGATGCCCTAAGAGAGCGCAGACCAAAGGCCCCGGGGGACATCATGCAAGAACCACAGATCACCACTGACCTGATCGCGTCCCACGGCCTCAAGCCCGACGAATACCAGCGCATCCTCGACATCATCGGGCGGGAACCCACGTTCACCGAACTGGGCATCTTTTCGGCCATGTGGAACGAACATTGTTCCTACAAATCCTCCAAGAAATGGCTGCGCACCTTGCCCACCACCGGCCCGCAGGTCATCTGCGGCCCCGGCGAAAACGCGGGCGTTGTGGACATCGGGGACGGTCTGGCGGTTATCTTCAAGATGGAAAGCCACAACCACCCCTCCTACATCGAACCCTATCAGGGGGCAGCGACGGGGGTGGGCGGCATCCTGCGCGACGTGTTCACGATGGGCGCGCGGCCCATCGCTGCGATGAATTCCCTGAGCTTCGGCGTCCCCTCCCACCCAAAGACCCGGCAACTGGTCAGCGGTGTTGTGGCGGGTGTGGGCGGCTACGGCAACGCGTTCGGCGTGCCCACCGTGGGGGGCGAGGTGCGGTTTGACGCGGCCTATAACGGGAACTGTCTGGTCAACGCCTTTGCCGCCGGCCTCGCCCGGACCGACAGCATCTTCTACTCCACGGCCTCGGGCGTCGGAATGCCCGTGGTCTATCTGGGCGCCAAGACCGGGCGCGACGGTGTCGGCGGCGCCACCATGGCATCGGCGGAATTCGACGACACCATCGAGGAAAAGCGGCCCACCGTTCAGGTCGGCGACCCCTTTACGGAAAAGCGTCTGATGGAGGCCTGCATGGAACTCATGCAGACCGGGGCCGTCATTTCCATTCAGGATATGGGTGCGGCCGGCCTCACCTGTTCGGCGGTCGAAATGGGTGACAAAGGCGACCTCGGCGTGCGGCTCGACCTTGAAAAGGTGCCCTGCCGCGAAACCGGCATGACCGCCTATGAAATGATGCTGTCCGAAAGCCAGGAACGGATGCTCATGGTCCTGCGGCCGGAAAAAGAGGCCGAAGCCAAGGCCGTCTTTGACAAATGGGATCTCGACTTTGCCATCGTCGGCGAAACCATCGCCGAGGATCGGTTCCTCATCATGCATAACAACCGGGTTATGGCCGACCTGCCGCTCAAGGCGCTGTCGGGCAACGCGCCCGAATACGACCGACCCTGGGTGGCGACACCTGCCGCTGCCCCGCTGACGGACACCCCGGAAATCGACCCCATCGCCGGTCTGCGGGCGCTCATCGGCTCGCCCAACTATGCGGCCAAACAATGGGTCTATGAACAATACGACGCGCAGGTCATGGGCGACACGGTGCGCATTCCCGGCCTTGGGGCCGGGGTGATCCGGGTCCACGGCACGGACAAGCTGCTCGCCTTCACCTCGGACGTCACCCCCCGCTACGTCAAGGCCAACCCCGTTGAGGGCGGCAAACAGGCGGTGGCCGAGGCGTATCGCAACCTCACCGCCGTGGGGGCCACTCCGCTGGCCAGCACGGACAACCTCAACTTCGGCAACCCCGAAAAGCCCGCGATCATGGGACAATTCGTGGGGGCCATTCAAGGGATCGGTCAAGCGGTCAAGGCGCTCGACATGCCCATCGTGTCGGGCAACGTCTCGCTTTATAATGAAACCGACGGCACGGCGATCCTGCCCACGCCCACCATCGGGGCGGTCGGGCTGATTGCCCACGCCGATCACCTTATTGCAGGTCCGGCCCAGGACGGCGACCTCGCCCTGCTTGTCGGCGACACCGCCGGACACCTGGGGCAATCGGCCCTTCTGGCCGAGGCGTTTCACCGGACCGACGGCGACGCGCCGCCCGTCGATCTGGCTGCCGAACGGCGCAACGGCGATTTCATCCGGGCCAACCACGAACTGATCCGCGCCTGCACCGATCTGAGCGACGGCGGGCTGGCGCTGGCCGCCTTCGAGATGGCCGAGGCAGCCGGTCAGGGCCTCACACTCACCCTGCACGGCGCCCCCACCCTCTTTGGCGAAGATCAGGCGCGGTATCTGATCGCCTGCGACTTCGATCAAGCCGAGGCGTTGATGATCGCCGCTGCTCAGGCAGGCGTTCCGCTCACGACGGTCGGACGGTTCGGCGGCGACAAGGTGCGGATCGGCACATCGGTCGCCCCCCTGGCCGAACTCGCCGCCCTCTACCGCTCGGCTTTCGCAAATGCGATTGGCTGATGGGCTTCTCCTAGCCTGAAAAACCGCCGCCGGAGGGTCCTTCAGACCATCCCTGCGCTGACGTCCGACTTGAAGCGGCCCCCGGCCCGACATAGATTTGGACCAACGACAAAGGACAGCCCATGGCCATCAGTGCAGAAGACATCGAACACCTGATCCGCGCCGCCTTTCCCAAGGCGCAGATCGAGGTACAGGGCGACGACGGACAACATTTTGCCGCCCTCGTGGTCGACGAAAGCTTTCGCGGTCAGAACCGGGTCCAGCAACAGCGGGCCGTCATGGCCGCGCTCAAGGACAAGATGGCCGGGTCACACGGTGAACTTCATGCACTAGCCCTGACCACACGTGCGCCCGAGGTGTCACAATGATCCAGACGCTGATCGACTTTCTGAAATCCACCCTGTTTCCTCGCCCGCATCCTGCCCCGATCCCGGTTCGGGTCAAGGACAGCCACGATCCCCGCCACGAAAGGCCCCGCAGATGACCACCGCCACCGATACGATCAAGGACACCGTGACCAAGAACGATGTTGTTCTTTTCATGAAAGGCACCAAATCCATGCCGCAATGCGGGTTCTCGTCCCGCGTGGCCGGGGTGCTGAACTTCATGGGCGTCGAATTTGCCGACGTAAACGTTCTGGCAGACCCCGAAATTCGTCAGGGGATCAAGGATTACTCGGATTGGCCGACCATCCCCCAGCTTTATATCAAGGGCGAATTCGTGGGCGGCTGCGACATCATCACTGAAATGACGCTGTCGGGCGAACTCGACACGCTTCTGTCGGACAAAGGCATCGCCTTTGACAAAGCCGCCGCCGACAAGATCCGCGAAGCCAACGCCTGATCCTTTGGGGGCGGGGTCAGCCCGCCCAGCACGCCCCCGGCAACGGTGATCCGGCATCTTGGCCCCTGTCATCCCCGCCATACCAGAGCCTTGCGCGCCCGCTTCAGCAGGGCCCCTGTCACGGCGGGTTTCAACCCGCCGCCCCTCAAGGGCGGGCTGCCTAAGGCTTGACCGTGCAGCCGTGGTACAGGGTCACTTCCTCGCTCAGGGGCACATCGAACCACGACAGGTCCGCCGTGTCCTGATGGGTCCACCAGACATATCCGGACTTGTCCGACGCAAACCTGTAGCGCACCCCCGACGCGGCCTCTCCAGTCGCCTCAAGGTTGATCATCCGCCCCTCGACCGACAGGACCACGACGCCCGGACTGCCGTCGGCATGGACGTAGACCGCCGGTATCTCGACGCCCCGCTCGCAGACATAGGTCAGGGCCAGCGTCTCGGCCTGCGTCGCCGGAGTGGTCAGTGCCATCGCCACGGCCGCCAGCAGGGGGCGGATCATTCGGATAGCTTCTCTTCCATCTGAGAGGCAAGGGATTCGGCCTGAGCAGCGATCTCGGCCATGGTTTCGGTGACCTGCACGGGGATGACGGGCACCTCGATCCGCTGCGGTTCAGGCGTCGGCTGGGCGGTGACCTGCGCCAACTGGGCCTGCGCCTCGCGCAGCTTGTCCTCCAGCCCCGCCGTCTTGTCAGCCAGCATCAGGCCCGCCATCAGCAACATGCGCGATTCGGGCATCCGCCCGATCTGGGTCGACAGCGAAGACGCCTCGACATCGAGCATGGCAGCGGCGGTGTGCAGGAAATGCTCCTCACCCTCCTGACAGGCCACTTCAAAGCTGCGACCACCGATCTTGATCTCGACTTGCGGCATCAGCGGGCCTCCTCGACGATGGGTTTGAGGGCATCCAGAACAGCGTCCACCTCGGCCGCGTCGGCCTCGCGCACCGCGCGCAGGGCGTCCAGTTCGGCCATCATCGCCTTGTTGATCAGATGCGGCTCGGCCACGCCCTGGGTCATCGCCTCGCGCAGTTGCATGTTGATGCTGCGCAGATCGGCGTTGACCTGGCGCAGGCGCTGAACGTCCCGGTCGAACTTGACCAGCCGGGCCTTGTTGCGTTCGTTGGTGTCCTCCAGCTCGGCCAGTTTGGTGTCCTGCCGGTCTTTCAGAACGCGCACGCGCTCCTCAAGCTGGGCGGTCACCGTCTTTTCTTCGGACAGTTGCGCCTCAAGGGCGGCAATCCGGGCGGCATCGGCAGGATCGGGCTGGACGGGTGAGGGCGCCGGTTCGGGGGCCAGCGGGACGTCAACGACCGCTGGCGTGGGCGCACCGGCCACAGTCTGGGGGGTTGCAGCACCCGGGGTGGGCATCCGGTCGATGCCCTGACGCAACCGGTCCAGCGCTGCCGTTATCCGCCGTTCCAGCTCGATAATGTCACTCATCTGCCTGTCCTCTTCCCCGTTGGCCCGATACGTCCGACCCGATCACCTGTCCTTGTCGCACCCGCGAACAGGCCAGGGTCGCATCCCGATCCGGCTGCGGCCCCTTGTCGTTTCGGGACCTGCCGCGCGAATCGCGCCTCTGAGGGCAAAGCCTAAGCCATCACGAGACCTGTCGCAAATGCCCACATCTTTGGAAATCCAATCGGTTACGACGCATGCTTGATCTCGGCCCCTGCCCTGCTATGACGCCTCATCCGCCTGCCCGTTCATCAAAGGAACCCTGACCTTGGATATTTCCGCGCTCCGCACCGCCCACCCTGATCACTGGATGAAGGCGGCGGCTATCCGCACGCTGACCCTCGATGCGGTGGCCGCCGCCAATTCGGGCCATTCGGGAATGCCGATGGGAATGGCAGACGTGGCCACGGTGCTGTTTCAGAATCATCTTCAGTTCGACCCCAAGGCGCCCCACTGGCCTGACCGCGACAGGTTCATCCTTTCGGCCGGGCATGGGTCGATGCTGCTCTATTCGCTGCTCTATCTGACGGGCTATGCCGACATCACGCTCGACCAGATCAAGAACTTTCGCCAGTGGGGATCAAAAACCGCCGGCCATCCTGAATTCGGCCACGCTGACGGGATCGAAACGACGACCGGCCCCTTGGGTCAGGGGATCGCCAACTCGGTCGGCTTTGCCATCGCCGAGGCGTCGCTGCGCGCGCGCTACGGGGCCAAGATCATGAACCACTATACCTACGTCATGGCTGGCGACGGCTGCCTGATGGAAGGGGTCAGCCAAGAGGCGATCGCGCTGGCGGGGATGCAGGAACTGGGGCATCTGATCGTGTTCTGGGACAACAACGACATCACCATCGACGGCAAGGTCGAAATCGCGGACAAGACCGATCAGCTCAAGCGGTTCGCAGCCTCGGGCTGGCATGTGCAGGCAATCGACGGGCATGATCCTGTGGCCATCGACGCGGCCATCACCGCGGCCAAGATCGCCAAACGTCCGTCGATGATCGCCTGCAAGACGCATATCGCGCTGGGCCACGCCGCACAGGACACCTCCAAGGGGCATGGCGCGCTGACCGACCCCAATCAGCTTGCTGCCGCCAAAGAGGCCTATGGCTGGACCGCCGGCCCCTTCGAAATCCCCGCCAAGATCAAGGCCGAGTGGGAGGCAATGGGCGAGCGCGGTGCTGCCGCTCATGCCCAATGGCAGTCCCGGCTGGCCGACCTCGGCCCCGGCCGTCACGCGGAATTCACCCGCATCTTCAACAACGAAGTACCCCGCAAACTGACCGCCGTCATTCGCGCCCTGAAAAAGCAGGTCAGCGACAGCGCCCCCAAGGTCGCCACGCGGAAATCGTCGGAAATGGTGCTCGAGGTGATCAACCCGGTGATGTCCGAAACCATCGGCGGCTCGGCCGACCTGACGGGATCGAACAACACCAAGACGGCTGATCTGGGCGTGTTCCACCCCACTGACCGCAAGGGGCGCTATGTCTATTACGGGGTGCGCGAACACGGGATGGCGGCGGCGATGAACGGGATGGCGCTGCATGGCGGCGTGCGGCCCTATGGCGGCACCTTCATGTGCTTTACCGACTATGCACGCGGGGCGATGCGACTGTCGGCGCTGATGGGCATCCCGGTCGTCTATGTGATGACGCACGACAGCATCGGTCTGGGCGAGGACGGACCGACCCACCAGCCGGTCGAACATCTGGCGATGCTGCGGGCCACGCCCAACACCTGGGTGTTCCGCCCCGCCGACACCGTTGAGACGGCCGAGGCGTGGGAACTCGCGCTGATGTCCAAATCAACGCCCTCCGTTCTGGCGCTCAGCCGGCAGAACCTGCCAACGGTGCGCATCGACCACAAGGCGATCAACATGACCGCCAAGGGCGGCTACATCCTGGCAGAGGCGACCGGCACCCGGCGGGCGATCCTGATGGCCACCGGCTCGGAAATCGAAATCGCGCTCGACGCCCGCAAACTGCTCGAGGCCGAGGGGATCGGCACCCGCGTCGTCTCTATGCCCTGCATGGAGCTGTTCGCCGAACAGGACGAGGCGTGGCGCAAACGCGTCCTTCCCGCCGGTCCGGTGCGCGTCGCCATCGAGGCCGGCGTGCGGCAACCCTGGGACCGTTGGCTGTTGGGCGAACGCGGACGCGAGGCCAAGGCAGGCTTTGTTGGCATGACGGGCTTTGGCGCCTCGGCACCGGCCGAGGTGCTGTATGAAAAGTTCGGCATTACCGCCAAGGACACGGCGGCCAAGGTCAAGGCACTCTTGGGCTGAATCAGGCGGGGTGGGTTAAAACCCACCTTACAGAACGGCGCTCCTGCCTGTGCAGGGGCGCCCCATCACCGGTCCGACAGATAATCAGCCGACACATATCCCGTGATCGCGGGCGCGTCGGCCAGTGCAACGCGGCACCACAGCTGTCCCACCTCGGTCACGCAATCGCGGCGGGTCAGCCGCGTGCCATCGGGCAGCCCCAGGATCACCCTGTAGCCCAGACCCGGCCCCGCCCGCAGCTTCAGCAACTCGTCCGGCCCCGCCCGCGTCACCACGGCCGGTCCGACAGCGGCGACGTCGCAACCAGCGACCAGCGCAATCAAAAGAAGGGCGGAAAGGCGGGGATGGAGCATGGTCTGACCTCGGTCCTTGTTTTGGTCCCTTGGTTTGGCAGAGGTGGCAGCGTCCGAAAAGCCCAAACCGACATCTCATGGACATTGGGCAGACCCAGACAGCGACGGTCCGCCTGATCAGTGCGAGGGGCAGCCCTTAGCCCCGGCCCACTTCCTGAAAGAACCGCAGCATCTCGGCCGTGGCATCCGGCCCCAACGGATCTGCGTAACTTCCGGACGCGTGACCGCCCGACCACGCATGGCCAAGACCATTGATTTCCCACAATTCGGTCAGGGGCTTGCCCGCCTCGGTCGCCGCCCGCGTGACGGTCACGCGACGGCCCCCGGCCTCGGCCACGCGGCGGCGCGGCTTGGTTCCTGTCCCGGGGCCTGCTTTGGCAATTGCGTTGGCGTTGGCGGGGGCGACGGTGCGGTCGGCGGATCCGTGAAAGACGATGACTGGCAGCGGCAACGCCGTGGTCGCAACCCCGCCCGCCCGCATGGCCGCAAAGGCGGATGGCATATCGCTGGCCGACCCCACCGGTAGGCCGGAATGAACCGCGACCGAGGCAAAGACCTCGGGATAGTGTGTGCCAAGGATTGCGGCCATCGCTCCGCCTGCCGACAATCCGGCGACATGGATGCCCGCGGCGTCGGGCGTGTGGATCCGCGCCACCTCGGCCGCGATTGCAGAAATGGCCGCCGCCTCGCCGCCCCGGCCCTGATGACCGGGCTCGAACCAGTTCCAGCAGCCGTTGGGGTTGGCGCTGCGCTGCTGTTCGGGCCAGATGACATGCGCGCCAATCCGTTCGGCCGCCTCGTTCATGCGGGTTCCTGCGGCGAAATCCTCGGGCGACTGGGTGCATCCGTGCAGCATGACGATCAGCGGGGCTGTGGGATCGGGATTGGCAGGAACATATAGCCGGTAGGGAACCAGCCCCGACTTGCGGTGCAAACGTCCCGTGGCGGGATGTGCCTTTGTTTGGGGCTTGTCGCGAGTCTGGGCTAGGGGCTTGGCTTCAGGCCCGGCCTTGGCCGAAGAGGGCAAGGCGCGGGCGCGTGGTGTGACATCCTTCATCGGTGGCTGCCCGGGGGCTGCGGTATCCGCAACCGCACCCAGCATCCCTTTCTGGATCACCTCTGTCGCCTCGTGCAAACGGCCGGATCGGACCAGCCTGAGGGCCTCTGACATATTGATCGCCATGGCTGTCTCCTGTGAACGACAACCCGGATCAGGCAGCCCTTCCCCCAAGATATGCTGCACCGCAGCATACGCAAGTGCCACCCCAGCATTTTGTCGGGGTGGCGATCCCGTTTGACGGCAACGCCACCAAACCCCAGACCAAACGCGCGTGCCTGGCAACGGGTGCGATCTGATCAACCAGACCCGATGGGCCACATTGCGGCCGTCATGAATGGGTAACGCAGATCGTGCAGTCGTCCAGACAAAGAGATGAACAACAGACCAAAACCCCGATTGGCCACGTCACTTGCCCTTGACGGCAGGTTCGTGGCCCTGTGCCTTTGGACCTTTCTCGTGGTTACCGTCGCTTATACGTGCTGGATAGTCGACATGACCCAGTCGTTTGCCACCGGGTTGACCCGACTGCCTAACGGAGTGGTTGCTATGTTGGGCTCGGGGCTTTTGTTCAGTCCTCTCATCGCGCGCTGCATGGTGATCGGGTGGTGTCTGGGCTGGGTCCTGGGGGAGTTCTTCATCTCCCAGCACTCGTGCGCGCCTCCGTCGCGGCCTTTTTCTTGGGCCTGTATGCGATCCTTCCGGTCACGGTCATCTTTGGGCAAAGCGGACAGGGCGCAGAAAATGCGTGGCGGCTCTTGGTTCATCCCCTTCTCTGGATCGCACCGATTTCGGCAACCCTTTTGGCAATTGTGATCCATCGCAAACGCCGGACTGCGGCTCACGGGACTGGACCAGACGACGCCCCCCAACAGGACGACGAGTCGTCTATTTTATGATTACCGTTATAATTCAATCGCTTGAAAGCCGTTCAAACGTGAACGCCCAATTCGGGTCAGGACCGTAACGGCCTATCCAACCGGATCAGGCCGCAGCGCGATCTTGCCCGACCCCGCCACCGCCAGCGCCAGACAGCCCCCCGCGATGGCCCAGTTCTTGACAAAGATCGTCATCTGCCAGGCATCCTCGGGGATGTAATGAAAGATGCTGGTAAAGCCGCAGTAGGCGGCCAGGGCGAACCCCAGAAGCCTTACCCCGATCCCCATGATCAGCCCCACCGCCGCCAGCGCGTTGAAAGCCAGAGCGGGCCAGACCAGCCAGACCGGCAATCCCTTGCCCGCCAGCAGGTCCATCACCTCGGCGGGGCTGACCCCCTTTTGAACGGCACCCCCCAGAAACAGGGCGGCGATCAGGATGCGGGCGGCCAGCAAAGTCGGGCCGTGCCAGTCCGGCATGTCGATCCGCGAGGACGGCAGCGGCGCGCTGGCCCAGGCCCAGAACGGTCCGATGATCCGGCTGCCCAGCGGAACCAGCAGCGCGCCCAGGGTGAAGCCGAACAGCCCGTCCAGCCCGGCGGTGACGGCCCACTCGACCGACCTTTCGGCGGTCCCCACCCCGTGGGCAGCAGCGGCGGCCCAGTCGTGAAACTGATGATAGACCTGCGGCAGGCCCAACTGCTCGAGCCCGTGAACGATGATCGACCCGCCCACCCACAGCATCGCCGCCGTACCGACCGCCGTCAGGATCTTCAAAAACGGCGGCATCCCTCGCACGATCGCACGGCCCAGACCGCGGGTGATCCCCAACCGTCCGGTCCGTGCCATCCACAGGCCCACATCATCGGCCTTCACGATGACTGCGACGCCTCCATAGACGACCGCCGTGATCCCGATCCCCACCAAGGCAAGCGAAGCCGCCTGAACCCAGACTGATCCGGCCGACAGGGCAGCGAGCGAAATCGTCATGATCTCGGCCGACAGGATGAAATCGGTCTTGATCGCCCCCTCGATCTTGGCCTCTTCCAATTGGGCGGCCGACTGACCTGCGTCGATCTGCTGGTTTGCATGGGGGGCATGAGGACGAAACAGGTGCAGGATCTTTTCGGCGCCTTCAAAACACAGATACGCCCCACCCAACATCAACAACGGCGAAATCGCCCAGGGGGCAAAGGCGGACAACAGCAGGGCGGCGGGCAGCAGGAACAGCAGTTTGTTGCGGATCGACCCCAGCGCGATCTTGCCCACGATGGGCAATTCGCGGGCGGCAGAAAAGCCTTGGATATATTTGGGCGTCACGGCGGCATCGTCGATGACGGCACCCGCCGCCTTTGCACCAGCCTGTGTGGCCTGCCCGATCACGTCATCAACAGAACTCGCCGCCACCTTGGCAATCGCGGCCACATCATCCAGCAAGGCAATCAGGCCACTCATCAAAGATCCTTTCGGGGTCGGCACGAACCTAACGGGCCGCATCGCGGACGCAAGGGTGCAGGTTCTCTTTGACGTTCCGGGGCGACCCCGATTACAAGCCCGTCATGACCAACGCGCTGTTTCTCTGGATCCTTGCCATCGTCCTTATCCTTCTGGGGGTTGACTGGTACGTTTTCGACTGGACGAATTCGATCTTTCTGCTGCGCAAGGGGGCCGAGTTCAGCGAATGGATCGCATTCTGGCGCTAAGGTCGGCCCCGCCGCCAGCGGTGGTTGACGTTTCGGGGAAAATGGCAATGTTAGCGCCAACAGCGGACTACGGCGCGCGTTCTTTCATTCCGCAATCGGAGGATTATCCATGACCATCAAAGTAGCCATCAACGGGTTCGGCCGCATCGGCCGTAACGTCCTGCGGGCGATCATCGAATCCGGCCGCACCGATATCGAGGTGGTGGCCATCAACGATCTGGGCCCGGTGGAAACCAACGCCCACCTGCTGCGCTACGATTCGGTGCACGGCAAGTTCCCCCATCCGGTGACGACCACCGAAACCACCATCGACGTGGGCCGTGGCCCGATGATGGTGACTGCCGTGCGCAACCCGGCCGAACTGCCGTGGAAACACATCGACATCGTGATGGAATGCACCGGCATCTTTACCGACAAGGACAAGGCCAAGGTCCACCTTGAAAACGGGGCCAGCCGGGTTCTGGTGTCTGCCCCGTCCAATGGTGCGGACAAGACCATCGTCATGGGCGTGAACGAAGGAACCCTGACCAAGGACGACCTGATCGTGTCCAACGGGTCCTGCACGACCAACTGTCTGGCGCCGGTGGCAAAGGTGCTGATGGACGAATTCGGGATCGAGACCGGGTTCATGACCACGATCCACAGCTATACCGGCGACCAGCCGACGCTGGACACCATGCACAAGGACCTTTACCGCGCCCGTGCCGCGGCCCTGTCGATGATCCCCACATCGACCGGTGCGGCCAAGGCGCTGGGTCTGGTGATCCCCGAACTCAAGGGCAAGCTGGACGGATCGTCGATCCGCGTGCCGACCCCCAACGTGTCCTGCGTCGACCTCAAGGTCGTGCTGACCAAATCGGCCACGGTCGAGGCAATCAACGCCGCGATCAAGGCCGCGTCCGAGGGCAAGATGAAGGGCATTCTGGGGTATGAAACCGCCCCTCTGGTGTCGTCCGACTACAACCACAACCCCAACTCGTCGACCTTTGCCGCCGACCAGACCAAGGTGCAGCCGGGCAATTTCGTGCGCATCCTGACCTGGTACGACAACGAATGGGGCTTTTCCAACCGCATGGCCGATACGGCCGTGGCAATGGGCAAGTTCCTCTGATCCACTGACTATCGACGTGTTCCGCCCGCGCCCTCAGGGTGCGGGCGGTATCGTTTCCACCAGCAGACCGTCATCGAACCGCAGCAACGCGCGGGTCGGGCGGCCATCGGCATCGGCCAGAGCGGCGTCGATCATCTGCGCCTCGGGCCAATCATCAAAGGCCATCACGATCACCTCGGGCCTGCGGGCGGCAAAGGTGGCTGCGATCAGGTCCGCCGCTGTGCCTGCGTTGGTGACGTAGGCCAGGCCCCCAAAGGCCAAGGGCAGGGTATCGAACCTGGCCAGATCGGCAGGCACATCGACGTCCGCCGACAGCGCCGGCACTAGAACGGCGGCAATCGCTCCGCCTGTTCCGAGCAAACCAAGGACTGCCGCCACAAAGACCGAGCGGTCTGCGGTCCGGCCATCCTCGGGCCAATCCAGTGGTTCGGCCATCGTCAAAGCCCCTTTATCGCGCCATGCGCCGCCAGCTTGAGCAAACCCTTGAGCATGTCCAGACCGGACGTATGCCGCATGATCCGACTCCCTTCGACGATCCGCGATCCGTCCATGACCCGTCCGATCCGGGCGTTGGCCATCAGCACTCCATCGTGGGTGACAAAGCGCAGGATGGATTGTCCGGCGTTGTTGTTGATGTTGATGATCGTCATTCCATCCTGTGCCCGCGCCGACCCATAGGCCAGTTCGACCCGACCGATGGTCGCCCCGCCCGGCCGACCCGCCACGCCAAGCCCGACCGAAGAGGCGCCCCGGATGCGCAGGATGCGGATCGAACCGACCGACCCCAGCACCACCGAAGAGACGGCAAACACGCCCTGCCCCACCGCCTGACCGATCGCTTCGTCCTGACCCGTGGCGCGGGCCACGGCCCCACCGATCGCTGCGGCCCCCTCGCCCAAAAGGTTGTAGCCGTACCCGTTATTGGCCCCAGCCAGTTGCGTCATCCCGTCCGCGATGGAATTGGCGCCAAGGCTGAATACGACGACACCGGCCACCGTGGTGCCGGGTTCGGGCACGACGATGCCGATCAGCCCGGTGCCGACTTCGACCACCCCCAGCACGACCTTGCCGGTACCCCAGCCGAGGCGCGCGACCAACCCTTCGCGGATCCCCAGAATATCGGTGTCCATTGCCTCTTTGAGGTTTTCGGCCATGTCGTCGGTCGAGGTGTCACCCCACCAGTCCGAACTGTCCAGCGTGATGACCCGGCCCGCCTTGCTCACCTCCCAGCCGTCGAGGTCGATCATCCGTTTGAGCCGGATGGAATAGCCTTCGCCCCCGGCGCTTTTGTCGGCAAGGGTGCGCAGAAGCGTCACCGATGCGGCCTCTCCATAGCGATCGACGAACCGATCGAGAATCTGGTCAACTGACATGCACACACTCCTTCAACTGGTCACTCTTGCCGCGAACAGGTTCCTCAATTCACAGGCCGGAACAAGGCCCGAAGTCCGACGTTTACCAGATCTTGCTGAGATGCGGGGGGAAACAGACCTGAGATATGCATATTTTGCATGTCGCTACGGCGAAATGAGAAGTTGTTTGCGCTGAGGTCATGGCTAAATAGGGATCAACGGAAACGGCCAGACATGAAAGGAAATCACATGACCGTACTTTCGAACCTCCGGGCCGCCGTTCAAAAGCGTGCCGCCTACAACCGGACCAAGCGCGAAATCGAAGAGATGCCCCTTGAGATCGCCCGCGATCTGGGTATTTCGCGCAGCGACGCTGCCCGGCTTGCCGCTGAAGCCGTCTACGGCTGAACGACGACCCTTGCGACGACCAAGCCGCCCCCCCAAACACTCGGCGGGCGGCTTTTTGTTGTCTAGAGTTGTCCCAAAAGGCCCAGCGACGGCTCGCCTGTCACCGGAAATCCGTTGACCTCTTGCCAACGGCTGATTGCGGCACGGGTGTTCGGGCCGATCACGCCATCGGTGCCTTGGGTATCAAAGCCGAGGGCCGTCAACTTGCGCTGAAGCGCCTGACGGTCGGCCTTGGTCATGCCTGTGGCATCCGGCGGGAACGTCCCCCGGATCGGCCCGCCCCCCGCCAGCCTGTCGGCCAGATGGCCCACCCCCAGCACATAGCTTTCGGCGTTGTTATAGCGGGTGATGACGGTGAAGTTGCGGAAGGTCATGAAGGCAGGGCCACCTGCGCCTGCTGGAATGATGATGGACGCCGCCCCGTGGTCAGGCACCACCCGCCCGTCCATGTCGCGCACGCCTGTGTCTGCCCAGGCGGCGGTGCTGCGGGTGGTCCCGCGCCCAAAGGGGCCCGCGAACCCGGCAGGCAGGCGCACCTCGACCCCCCAGGGCTGGCCCCGGTTCCAGCCAGACCGCGCAAGATACGACGCCGTGGACGCCAGTGCGTCGGTGGGATCGTCCGACCAGATGTCGCGCCGCCCGTCGCCCCGGAAATCCACTGCATAGGCAAGATAGCTTGTCGGAATGAACTGTGTGTGTCCCATCGCCCCGGCCCAGCTTCCGGTCATGTTGGCGGGACTGGTATCGCCGTTTTGCAGGATCTTGAGCGCGGCCATAAGCTGCTGTTCCATAAAGGCTCCGCGCCGCCCGTCATAGGCCAGCGTGGACAGGGAAGACACGACGGGGATGTTGCCGCGCCGCGTGCCGAAAAAGCTTTCCAGCCCCCAGATGGCGGCGACGATATGCGGCTCGACCGCGTATTTCCCCTCTATCTCGTTCAGGACGCCGGAATATTGCGCATACTTGACCCGGCCCATCGACAGCCGCTCTTCCGAGGCGGCAATGGCGAGATAATCCTCGATCGAGCGGGTGAATTCGGTCTGGTTGCGGTCACGTTCGATCACACCGGGGGTAAAGCCCGCCACCCGGAACGCCGTGTCAAAGGTGCCCTCGGTGATCCCCTGGGCCAGCGCGCGGCCGCGAAACCCCGCGACCCAGGCGTCATAGCCCGGATTGGCCACCGTCGGCAGAACGGCATCCGCCGCCCGTGCCTGTGTTACGGTCGGACGACGCAGGTCAGGCGCGGCACACGCCCCCAGCACCGACACCGCCCCCAACATCACAAATCGCCTGTTCACTGTCATACCACGCCCCTGTTTTTCGGGATCATACCCTTTTGTCCGCCGGGTTACCAAAGGCAACGGGGGTTCCCGCCTAGTCGGTAAAGACGACGGACACGCCGGGGCTGACCATCTTGGCCAGTTCGGTCGCGTCCCAGTTGGTCATGCGCACGCAGCCGTGGCTGTGTGCCGTGAACAGCGACCCCGGCGCAGGCGTCCCGTGGATGCCATAGGTGGGTTTTGACAAGTCAATCCAGACATCCCCCACAGGCCCGTTCGGCCCCGGAGGGATGGTCAGGACCTTGTCATTGGTCCCCTGCTGAAAATTGATCTTGGGGTTGTAGGTATAGGTCGGATTCAGCGCGACCCCGTCGACCCGGTAACTGCCTGCGGGCGACGGCGTGTCGGTTGATCCGACCGCGACCGGATAATTGGCAAGGATCGCCCCGTTCTGGTCCAGCGCGAACAACCGGCGCGACGTCTTGTCGATCACGATGGCCGCCACGCTGCCGGTGATGGGACGGTGTGGGGCGACCACGTTGATCGTCGTCCCGGCGGCGAAACTGGCGCCTGGGTTGAGCGCAGTCAAAAGGCCTTCGCCCATGTGGAACTGTTCTGACAAGGCCTCGACCGGGGTGGCGTAGCCCAGCAGGGACAAGGCCGCTTTGGCCGCGTAGTCTTCGGGGACGGGTCCCGTGACCTTGGCCAGATCGTCGGCGGTGATGGTGTGGGTCGTCATGACTGGCGCGGCAGTGTCGCCGCCCAACGCCTGCCATACAGCGGCATCCAGCACCCCATCTTCGGGCAGGCCCTGGCGGCGTTCAAACGAGGCGATGGCGGTGCGCGACATGCCCCCCGCCACCCCATCGACGATGCCGGGCGAAATCGCGGCCCGGTCCAGCAGGACCTGCACCTTGGCGGTCAGGGGCGACTGGCCGCGCGGCAGGTCGGTTCCGGTAAAGGTGGCCATATCAATGGCGGCAGGTGTCATCGGTTCGGCAGATGCGACCGGTGGCGGCGGGGCGACGGCCACGGCGGGTGCGTCCGGGGTCACGATGACCGGGGCAAGGTTCAGGGTCGATCCTTGGGCGGGCGCGGCGGGCGTCGCGGTGTCGGGCGGGATCATCGCCGAAAGCCGGTCGATCAGGGCGGCCGCATCTTCGGCGGGGGGCAACGGCAGCGCCTCGGACGGATCGGGAAGGGCCGACTGCGATATCGGCGGCGGCAAGGCCACCCCACCCGGCAGCGGTTCAGCATTACGGCGGGCCTGATCGGCGGCGAATTGTCGGGCGATGTCGTCGGCCAGTGCCTGCAACTGCGGCGGCAGCACCAACTGCTCTTGCTGTGCGGCGGCAGCGCCTGCCAGTGCGGTCAGCACCAGTGCCAGTCCTGTCTTGCGGATCATGCTTTGGCCTCTTGTTCTTTGGCGTTCAACGCGCCTTGGGGCAAGAGTGTTCCGCGCCGCCCGGTCGCGCAAGGGTCAACGGCTGACCAGCCGGGCCGTCAACGCAGATTTGACCGACGCCGGGACGAACTTGGACACATCCCCACCCAACCGGGCGATCTCCTTGACCAGTTTCGACGCGATGGCCTGATTTTTGGCGTCAGCCATCAAAAACACCGTTTCGATGGAGTTGTTCATGCTGCGGTTCATGCCGACCATCTGGAATTCATATTCGAAATCGGCGACGGCGCGCAGGCCCCGGATGATGACGGTCGCCCCCACGTCCTGCGCACAATGGATCAGCAGGTTCTCGAACGGATGCACCACGACCTCGGTCCCGGTGGCGGCGCCCAGGGGGACACATTCCTCGCGGATCATCTTGACCCGCTCGTCCAGACTGAAAAGCGGCCCCTTGTCGCGGTTGATCGCCACGCCAATCACCAGCCTGTCGACAAGCGTACACGCCCGCCGGATGATATCGATATGGCCGTGCGTGACCGGGTCGAACGTGCCGGGATAAAGCCCTACGCGCATGGCGCACCTCGCGGGTTGGTTTTGGGGGCACGCAACATTATTGCGCCTTGGATTGCAAGACCGATCCGGTCAGTGCCCCATGATCATCCCTTCAAGGGCGTCCTTTTCCATCGACAACTGGCTCAGCCGCGCCTTGACCACGTCCCCGATCGAGATGAGGCCGATCATCCGCCCCCCCTCCATCACCGGCAAGTGGCGAAACCGGCCGTCGGTCATCGTCTGCAACACCTGATCGGCGCTGTCGGATTTGGTGCAGGTCACCAGTTTTTTGGTCATCAGGGTACTTACGGCTTCGGACAGGACGCCTGCCCCCCGTTTGCCCAGTTCGCGCACGATGTCACGTTCGGACACGATCCCTTCTAGGGTGACGCCGTCGGACGAAATCACCACCGTCCCGACCCGCTTTTCCGACAGGATGGCCACGGCATCGGACACCAGCGCGGTCGGCTTGACCGACAGCACGCCCATATCGGCCTTGGATGTCAGGATCTGGTGCACAAGCATGGCGTCCTCCTTCGCGTTGCCTTGGGTCAAGCGTCGTCCTGCAAGGGGCCGTCTGTCAACCCTGACGCGCGTTCCAGCCGTTGCACCTCGGCGCGGACCCCGTGGACAAGGGCCGTTGCAAAGCGTGTCAGCCGGTCGGACCGTCGGTCTGTCGCATGGCGCACAAGGTAGAACGACCGGGTCAGCGCCACCTGATCCTCCAGGACGCGGGTCAGTTCGGGGGCAAAGGGCAGCGCAAAGTCATGCACGATCCCCACCCCCCCTTGTCGCAGCATCTGCAATTGCACAGCCACCGAATTCGAGGCCCGCTGCACCCCGCCTGCCCCCAGATCGCCCAGATAATCAAGTTCGCGGTCAAAGATCATGTCGGGGATATAGCCCACCACCGGAATGCCCTTTAATTGAGCCATCCTAGTGGGCTGCGCCATGTCCCGACGCATTGCCAGGTGCAGGCGGTAGTCGGTCATCTTCTGCACCGTCAGTCGCCCAGCATCGGGGGGGCTCACGGTGATCGCCAGATCCGCTTCGCGCTTGGACAGGTTCACCACGCGAGGCAGCGCCAGAATTTGCACCTCCAGCCCCGGATTTTCGGCACAGATCGCCGCCACCACCTGCGGCAAAAGGAAATTGGCACATCCGTCCGGCGCGCCGATTCGGATCTGCCCGGTCAAACCCTGCGCCGCCTGCCCCTCGTCCAAGGCAAGCGTCAACGCCGCCTCCGCTTCGACCGCGCGGTCGCGCATCCGGGTCCCCAGATCGGTCAACGCATAGCCTTGCGGGGATTTCAGGAACAGCGGTCCGGTCTCGGCCTCCAGTCGCGCAATGCGGCGGCTGATCGTGGCAGGGTCGAGCTTGAGAATGGGTGCCGCAGCCGACAGACTTTCGGCGCGGGCCACCGCCAGAAATATCCGCATGTCATCCCAGTTTGCCATCCAGCCCTTGCATTTTCACAAAATGGTTTTGGGTAACTGACGCTGTTCCCCCGAAAAACGCAAGGCTAAGGTGATCCCAACCCTGAGGAGGATTCCATGCAAGAGTTGACCCACTACATCAACGGCGCCCATGTCAAAGGCACGTCGGGCCGTTTCGCCGACGTCTACAACCCCGCCACGGGCGAAGTTCAGGCCAAGGTGCCGCTGGCCAATGCCGCCGAAATGGCCAAGGCCGTAGACATCGCCGCCGCCGCGCAGCCCAAATGGGCCGCCGTCAACCCGCAGCGCCGCGCGCGGGTGATGATGAAATTCGTGGACCTTTTGAACCGCGACATGGACAAACTGGCCGAGGCGCTGTCGCGCGAACACGGCAAGACCCTGCCCGATGCCGCAGGCGACGTGCAACGCGGGCTCGAGGTCGTCGAATACTGCATCGGCGCCCCGCAAATGCTCAAAGGCGAATACACCGACGGGGCCGGCCCCGGCATCGACATGTATTCCATGCGGCAGGCGCTGGGCGTCTGCGCCGGGATCACGCCGTTCAACTTTCCCGCCATGATCCCGATGTGGATGTTCGCCCCCGCCATCGCCTGCGGCAACGCCTTCATCCTCAAACCGTCGGAACGCGACCCGTCAGTGCCGCTGATGCTGGCCGAACTGATGGAAGAAGCGGGCCTGCCCAAAGGCATCCTGCAAGTCGTCAACGGCGACAAGGAATCCGTGGACGCGATCCTCGACCATCCGGTGATCCAGTCGATCGGCTTTGTCGGATCGACCCCGATTGCCGAATACATCTATGGTCGCGGCTGTTCCAACGGCAAGCGCGTGCAATGTTTCGGCGGGGCCAAGAACCACATGATCATCATGCCCGACGCGGACATGGATCAGGCCGCCGATGCGCTGATCGGGGCTGGCTACGGTGCTGCGGGCGAACGCTGCATGGCGATTTCGGTCGCCGTGCCGGTGGGCGATGCCACCGCCGACGCGCTCATTGCAAAGCTGGTGCCGCGCATCGAAAAGCTCAAGGTCGGACCGTATACATCCGGCAAGGACGTGGACTATGGCCCGGTCGTGACTGCCGCTGCCAAGGCCAACATCCTGAAACTGGTGCAGTCGGGCGTGGATCAGGGGGCCACCCTGGTCGTCGACGGTCGTAACTTCAACCTGCAAGGGTACGAGGACGGGTTCTTTGTCGGCCCGCACCTGTTCGATCACGCGACCAAGGACATGGATATCTACAAGAAAGAAATCTTTGGCCCCGTCCTGACCACCGTCCGCGCCAAGAGCTATGAAGAGGCGCTGGGGCTGGCGATGGACCACGAATACGGCAACGGCACCGCCATCTTTACCCGCGATGGCGACACCGCCCGGGATTTCGCAAGCCGAGTCAACGTGGGCATGATCGGGATCAACGTGCCGATCCCCGTGCCGCTGGCCTACCACACCTTTGGTGGCTGGAAGAAATCGGTGTTCGGTGACCTCAACCAACACGGGCCGGACGCGTTCAAGTTCTACACCCGGACCAAGACGGTCACCTCGCGCTGGCCCTCGGGCATGAAGGAAGGGTCGTCCTTCAACTTCAAACCGATGGACTGACCTGTCCGCTGCGACCGGGACCGTGCGCTGCGCGGTCCCGGACACACATCGACCGGAGGACCAGATGGATTTCGCGCTGACCGAAGAACAGACCGCCATCTATGACATGGCCCGCGCCTTTGGCGAGGCCGAGATCGCGCCCCATGCCCGGGCATGGGAACAGGCGGGCGAGATCCCCAAATCCCTATGGCCGCGCATTGCCGAACTGGGGTTCGGCGGGCTTTATGTGTCCGAAGACTCCGGCGGATCGGGCCTGTCGCGGCTTGACGCCACACTGGTGTTCGAGGCGCTCAGCCGGTCCTGCGCCTCGGTCGCGGCGTTCCTGTCGATCCACAACATGTGCGCCCGGATGATCGACGCCTTCGGGTCAGACGAGATGAAAGCGCGGGTTCTGCCCGGTGCGCTGACCATGCAGACGGTCCTGTCCTACTGCCTGACCGAACCTGCCTCGGGATCGGACGCCGCCGCGCTGCGGACCAAGGCCGTGCAGACCAACGACGGCTGGTCGCTGACCGGGACAAAGGCGTTCATCTCGGGCGGGGGCTATTCCGACGCGTACATCGTCATGGCGCGGTCCGGCGAGGCGGGTGCAAAGGGGGTCAGCGCCTTCCTGATCGAGGACGGAACGCCGGGCCTGTCCTTTGGCGGGCTCGAGGACAAGATGGGCTGGCGCAGCCAACCCACCCGGCAGGTCAATTTGGACAATGCAAACATTCCAGCGACGAATTTGCTGGGCGAAGAAGGCAAAGGGTTCACTTATGCGATGAAGGGGCTGGACGGCGGCCGCTTGAATATCGCCGCCTGCTCGCTGGGTGCGGCGCAATATGCGCTGGATCAGACCGTCGCCTATATGGCCGAACGCATCGCCTTCGGCAAAACCATCGACCAATTCCAGGGCCTGCAATTCCGGCTGGCGGATATGGAGATCGAGATGCAGGCGGCCCGCACGTTCCTGCGGCAGGCGGCATGGAAGCTCGACCAGAACCTCTCCAATGCCCCGCAATTCTGCGCCATGGCCAAGAAACTGGTGACCGAGACAGGCTCCCGCGTCGCTGACCAATGCCTGCAACTGCACGGCGGCTATGGCTACCTGGCTGATTACGGGATTGAAAAGATCGTGCGGGATTTGCGCGTCCACCAGATTCTGGAAGGCACCAACGAGATCATGCGCCTGATCGTCGCCCGTGGCATGATCGGCAAATGACCGACGTCCTGATCCGCACCGAAGGACGGGCCGGGCGCATCACGCTCAACCGGCCCGACGCGCTGAACGCGCTGACCTGGGACATGTGCCGCGAGATCGAGGTGGCACTGGACAAGTGGCGCGCCGACGAAACAGTCAAACTCCTGATCATCGACGCGGCGGGCGACCGCGCCTTCTGTTCGGGTGGCGACATCGCCGAAATGTATGCCAGCGGCCAGCGCGGCGATGCCGACTATGGCCGCGCGTTCTGGCGCGACGAATACCGGCTAAACGCCAAGCTCTTTCATTTCCCTAAACCCGTTGTGACGTTTCTTCAGGGGTTCACAATGGGCGGGGGGGTGGGAATCGGTTGCCACGGGTCGCACCGGATCGTGGGCGACGGCAGCCGGATTGCCATGCCGGAATGCGGGATCGGCCTGATCCCCGACGTGGGCGGTTCACTGATTCTGGCCACCGCACCGGGACGTCTGGGCGAATACCTCGGCCTGACCGCCGACCGGATGGATGCAAGCGACGCGATCTACTGCGGCTTTGCCGATTACTTTGTGCCGGAATCAAGGTGGGACGCCCTGAAACAAACGCTCATCCAGACTGGCGATCCGGCAGCGGTGGACAGCACCGCACTGCCCCCACCGCCGTCCCGGCTGGCCGGATGGCAGGCACAGATCGACGCGGTCTTTGGCGGTGAAACGCTGGGCGACATCTATCGCGCCTTTCCCAACTCTTTGCCCGACTCGCTGGCCCATGCCAAAAAGCTGATGGACCGCAACGCCCCCCTGTCGATGGCCGTGACGGTCGAGATGATCCACCGCGTCCGGATGCGCCCCACCATCGAAAACGCGCTCGATCAGGAATATCGGTTCACGTTCCGCGCCGTGGAACAGTCGGATTTCATCGAAGGGATCCGCGCCGCGATCATCGACAAGGACCGCAACCCCCGCTGGCAGCATGCCGACTGGTCGGCGGTGCGGGGGGCTGACGTGCTGAAAATGACCCTGCCGCTGGGCAAGGACGCGCTGAAACTGGAGGATATCACATGAAAATCGGGTTCATCGGGCTGGGCAACATGGGGGCACCCATGGCCGCCAACCTCGCCAAGGCCGGGCATGATGTGACAGGGTTCGATACTGTGGCCCGTCCCGAAGGCCTGACCCATGCCGCGACCGCAGCCGATGCGGCACGCGGCGCGGACGTGGTCATCACCATGCTGCCCAACGGGGCGATCCTGCGCAGCGTCTCGGCCGAAGTCCATCCAGTGATGAAGCCCGGTGCGATCCATCTGGATTGCTCGACCGTGGACGTGGACAGCGCGCGCGCAGTCGCCGAGGCGGCGCAGGCGGCCGGGCTGGGCGCGATGGACGCCCCCGTCTCTGGCGGGATCGGCGGGGCCACGGCAGGGACCCTCACCTTTATGGCGGGCGGAAGCGAGCAGGATTTCGACACGGTCAAACCTCTCTTTGACGTGATGGGGCAAAAGGCGGTGCTCTGCGGCCCCTCGGGCAACGGGCAGGCAGCCAAGATCTGCAACAACATGATCCTGGGCGTGACCATGATCGCCACCTGCGAGGCCTTTGCGCTGGCCGACAAGCTGGGGCTGGACCGGCAGGCGATGTTCGACGTGGTCAGCACCTCGTCGGGGTATTCATGGACGATGAACGCCTATTGCCCCGCGCCCGGCGTCGGCCCCAAATCCCCCGCTGACAACGGATATAAACCGGGGTTCGCGGCGGAACTGATGCTCAAGGATCTCGATCTGTCCCAGATGGCCGCCGAGGGCGCCGATGCCGACACGCCGATGGGCCAACTGGCCGCGCAAATCTATCGGCAGTTCGTCGAGGCCGAAAACGGGCGCGGCATGGACTTTAGCGCCATGTTGCCCCGCTTTGAAAAGCGCGGGCGGGGTTGATCCAGATCAACGACGGGACTAGGTATACATCATAATATTCTAATGTAACCAGATCACCGGAGGCTACCATGTTCCCAACGAATGTCGGCAATACCGACCGCATCCTGCGCATTGTCGCAGGGATCGTCCTGCTCGGCGCGTTTTTCTTTACGGCTGGAAACGGCCCCTGGCATTGGCTGCTGCTGATCGGGGTGGTGCCACTGGTCACCGGCCTGATGTCCAGCTGCCCGCTCTACAGCCTGCTGGGCCTGTCCACCTGTCCGGTCAAACGCGGCTAAGGTCGCAGACGGAACAGACGCCACCGGCAAAAGCACAAGGATGGGGCGACCACACGCCGGAGACCCCATGACCGATTTTGCCAGCTTTGCCGCCGACCTGACCTTTGACGACCTTCCGCAGCCGGCTCTTGTCGTGTTGCGTCGGTCGTTTCTGGACACTTTGGGGGTGGCCGCCGTCGGGTCCACCACAAGGATGAGCAGGATCGCCCGGCAAACCGCCCCCCTGATCTTTGGGGCGGGGGCGGACGGGGCGCGGATGTTGATGGATGGCGGACGGGTCAGCCCGGCAGGAGCGGCAATGGCCGGGGCCATGACGCTCGATTCCATCGACGCACACGATGGATCCAGTCCTTGCAAGGGTCACGCGGGATCGGCGGTATTTCCCGCCCTCTTGGCGATGGCCGACACTTTGGGCGGGATGACCGGGGCCGACTTTGCCACCGTTCTCGCCATCGGGTACGAAGTCAGTTACCGCGCCGGCCTCGCCCAACACGCCACCTGCGCGGACTACCATACCTCTGGTGCATGGACAGCTGTCGGCGTTGCCGTGGCCGCGGCCCGCGCCTTGGGCGCTGAACCACAGACCATTCGCCACGCCGCCGGGATCGGCGAATATCACGGGCCGCGCAGTCAGATGATGCGCTGCATCGACCACCCCACGATGCTGCGCGACGGGGTCGGCTGGGGGGCGCCGTCGGGCGTTTCGGCGGCCTATCTGGCGTTGGCGGGGTTCACCGGGGCGCCTGCGCTGACCTGCGAACAAGCGCCTCAATTCTGGGCCGACCTTGGCACCCGCTGGCGACTGGTCGAAGACACGCACTGGAAACCTTACCCCTGCTGCCGCTGGGCGCATCCGTCAATCGACGCCGCCGCCGACCTGATGCAGGGGCTGCACTACAGCCAGGTGGCCGCTGTCGAAATCCGCACCTTTCACAACGCCACCCGGCTGGCCGGGCACCGGCCCGCCACCCCAGACGAATTCGCCTATTCCATCGCCTTTTCGGTGGCCGCGATGATCGTGCGCGGTCAGGTGGGGGTTGCCGAACTAGCAGAGGATACGCTGCAAGACCCTGATATCCTGCGTATATCGACGGCCACCACGCTGATCGACGACCCGCACCTTACGGCAATCTCGATGGGAAAACGCTGGGCCGAGGTGACACTGGTCCTGACCGACGGGACCCGCCGGACCGCCGCCCCCCGCACCCCGCGCGGTGACACCGATCTGCCCCTGTCCGACCGGGACATCAGCAACAAATTCCACCTCTTCGCCGACCCGGTTCTGGGACTGGCCCGCGCCAACGAGATCGAACGGCTCTGCCTGCGGTTCGAAACGCTGGACACGGTCGATTTCAAACGACTAATCGACCTGAGCCTGTGCGCCCCATGAATCCGTTCACCTTGCAATAACAACTCCCGCCGGAGGCTCCGCGTCAGCGGACTACTCTGCCGCCACCTTGCGCGCGGCCAGCATCGGCTTGAGGTAGCGACCGGTATGGGACGCCTCTATCTCGGCCACATCCTCGGGCGTGCCGGTGGCCACGATCCGGCCACCGCCATCGCCGCCTTCGGGGCCGATGTCGATCACCCAGTCAGCGGTCTTGATGACGTCGAGGTTGTGTTCGATCACGATCATCGAATTACCCTGATCGACCAGCTGGTGCAGCACCTCGAGCAGCTTGCGCACATCCTCGAAATGAAGACCCGTCGTCGGTTCGTCGAGGATATACAGCGTCCGGCCCGTCGATCGCCGCGCCAGTTCCTTGGACAGTTTGACGCGCTGCGCCTCGCCCCCTGACAGGGTCGTGGCTTGCTGGCCCACCTTGATATAGCCCAGACCCACCTGCACCAGCGCATCCATCTTTTCCCGGATCGAGGGGACGGCACGGAAAAACTCCTGCGCATCTTCCACAGTCATATCAAGCACATCAGCGATGCTCTTGCCCTTGAATTTGATCTCGAGCGTCTCGCGGTTGTAGCGTTTGCCTTTGCAGGTCTCGCAGGTGACATAGACGTCGGGGAGGAAATTCATCTCGATCTTGAGGACGCCATCACCCTGACACGCCTCGCAGCGGCCACCCTTGACGTTGAACGAAAACCGGCCGGATTTATAACCCCGCGCCTGCGATTCCGGCAGGCCCGCGAACCAGTCGCGGATCGGGGTAAAGGCGCCGGTATAGGTGGCCGGGTTCGACCGCGGGGTGCGCCCGATGGGCCGCTGGTCGATGTCGATCACCTTGTCCAGATGTTCGAACCCCTTGATCGTTTCACACGGCGCGGGCGTTTCGCGGGCGCCGTTCAGCTTCATCGCAGCGTTCTTGTAGAGCGTCTCGATGGTCAGGGTCGATTTGCCCCCGCCCGACACGCCCGTCACGCAAACAAACTTGCCCAAGGGGAAATCGACCGTCACGTCGTGCAGGTTGTTGCCCGTCGCCTTGACCACGGTCAGCATCTTTTTGTTTCCCTTGCGGCGTTCCGACCGGATCGGAATCTCGCGCGCGCCAGACAGGTATTGCCCGGTCAGGCTGTCGGCATTCGCCATGATCTGATCGGGCGTACCTTCGGCGACGACCTTGCCCCCGTGGATGCCCGCACCGGGGCCAAAGTCGAACACATAATCCGCCTCGCGGATCGCTTCCTCGTCATGCTCAACCACGATCACGGTATTTCCCTGATCGCGCAGATTCTTGAGCGTGGTCAGAAGTCGCCCGTTGTCGCGCTGGTGTAACCCGATGCTGGGCTCGTCCAGCACATACAACACGCCAGTCAGGCCTGACCCGATCTGCGATGCCAACCGGATACGCTGGCTTTCCCCGCCAGACAAAGTGCCGGAATTGCGGGACAGTGTCAGATATTCCAACCCAACGTTGTTCAGGAACCCCAGCCGTTCGCGAATTTCCTTGAGGATCGCCTTGGCAATCTCGTTCTTCTGTTTGGACAGATTGTCCGGCACGGTCAGGCACCAGTCATAGGCCTCCTTGATCGACATCTGGACGATCTGGCCCACATGCTGCCCGCCGATCTTGACGGCCAGGGCTTCGGGGCGCAGGCGGTAGCCGCCGCAGGCATGGCACGGGCGGTTGTTCTGATACTGCTCGAATTCTTCGCGGACCCAGGCGCTGTCGGTTTCCTTGAACCGACGCTCCATATTGGGGATGACCCCTTCGAACGTGCGTTTGACCTGATAGACGCGACCACCCTCGTCATAGCGAAACTGGATTTCCGTGTCGCCCGACCCGCGCAAAAACACCTCTTGCACGGTCTCGGGGATGTCTTTCCACCGGGCATTCTTGGGGAATTTGTAATGGGCGGCAATGGCTTCGATGGTTTGCAGGAAATAGGGCGACTTGCCCTTGCGCCAGGGGGCAATGGCCCCGTCCGCGATTTTCAGGGTCACATCCGGCACAACTAGGCGCTCGTCAAAAAACAGCTCGACCCCCAGGCCATCGCAGACCGGACAGGCCCCAAAAGGGGCGTTGAACGAAAACAGGCGAGGTTCAAGATCGGGGACCGTGAAGCCGCTGACGGGACAGGCAAATTTCTCGGAAAAAATGATCCGCTCCGGCTCGCCTTCGCCCTCCGCCGGGGCGGTTTCCAGAACGGCGATGCCATCGGCAAGGTTCAAGGCCGTGCGGAAACTGTCGGCCAGCCGGGTTTCCAGCCCCTCGCGGACCACGATCCGGTCCACGACCACGTCGATGTCGTGGCGCAGCTTCTTGTCCAGCGTCGGTGGCTCGTCCAGTTCGTAAAACGCGCCGTCCACCTTGACCCGCTGAAAGCCCTGCTTGCGCAGTTCCAGAAATTCCTTGCGATACTCGCCCTTGCGGTCGCGGATCATCGGGGCCAGCAGATAACCGCGCGTCCCCTCAACCATCGCCATCACCCGGTCGACCATATCCTGCACCTGCTGGGCCTCGATCGGCTTGCCGGTGGCGGGGGAATAGGGGGTGCCGGCGCGGGCATAGAGCAGACGCATGTAGTCATAGATTTCGGTCACGGTGCCGACGGTGGACCGGGGGTTCTTTGACGTCGTCTTTTGCTCGATGGAAATGGCCGGGCTCAGGCCGCTGATGTGATCCACATCGGGCTTTTCCATCATGTCCAGAAACTGCCGGGCATAGGCCGATAGCGATTCGACATAGCGACGCTGCCCTTCGGCATAGATCGTGTCAAAGGCCAGCGACGATTTCCCCGACCCCGACAGGCCGGTAATGACAACCAGTTCATCGCGCGGGATTTTCACGTCGATGTTTTTCAGGTTGTGTTCGCGTGCACCGCGCACTTCGATGTATTTCTGTTCCGCCATGTGGGCCCCCAAGGCTTGCGAAGCTAACAGATAGTGGACGCGCGCCGACTCTCCAATCGGAAAATGAGAACACAGAGGGAACATCGGCAATTTCGCTGGGTTAC
Source organism: Marivivens sp. (assembly GCA_024642115.1). GTDB lineage: Bacteria > Pseudomonadota > Alphaproteobacteria > Rhodobacterales > Rhodobacteraceae > JAHEBU01. The sequence goes on from JAHEBU010000002.1 coordinate 152,072, forward strand.
CCCCTTTACATTTCATTTTTGGAATGTATTTAGGGTTCAATTCATCAGCGAAAGCACAGCACAATGAACACCCTGACCCTTGCCGACGCCATCAAGCTTGCCGCTGAGGGCAAGATCACCCTTCTGGATGTCCGTGAAGCCGCCGAAGTGCAGGCCTCGGGCAAGGCCAAGGGGGCGCACCATATCCCGCTGGGTATCCTGCCGCTCAAGGCCGACCCCAAGGCCCCGGATGTCGATCCGGCGCTGAAATCGGGCAAACCCATCGTCGTCTATTGCGCCGCCGGCGCACGGGCCGGACGGGCCTGCGACGTGTTGCATGACCTGGGCTATGACGACGTGCACAACATCGGCGGACTGCAACACTGGGTTCAGGCGGGCGGCCCGCTGGATCGGTAAGGATTTCCCGCCTTTGGGAAAATCCCCCTAGGCAGAGAAAATTTCTCGTGCTTTCTTCGGGTTGATTAATCAGCCCGAGGATTTTCCGATGCGTTTTATTGCCGCCCTGTTCCTGCTCTTGTGCCTGCCGCTGACCGCAGTCGCACAGGACCGCCCCAACACCATCCTTGTCCTCGACGCCTCTGGGTCGATGTGGGGCCAGATCGACGGAGTGGCCAAGATCACCATCGCTCAACAGGTCATCACCGACCTGCTGGCCACCCTGCCCGATGATGAAAACCTTGGGCTGACGGTTTACGGCGCCCGCACGCGGGGCGACTGCACCGACATCCAGACGGTGATAGAGCCTGGACCGGGGACCAAAGGCGCCATTGCTGACGCGATTGCGAACATCAAACCGCTGGGCAAGACGCCGATGACCGACGCGGTCATCGCGGCGGCTCAGGCGCTGCGCTATACCGAGGAAAAGGCGGCCGTCATCCTCGTGTCAGATGGGGTGGAGACCTGCAACCCCGACCCCTGCGCCGCCGCCGCCCTGCTCGAAGAGGCCGGGATCGACTTTACCGCCCATGTCGTGGGCTTTGACGTGGGATCCGATGCCGAGGCCGTGCGCCAGATGCAGTGCATCGCCGATGAAACCGGTGGCCGCTTTCTGACCGCCGCCAATGCCACCGAACTGACCGCCGCCCTGACCGAAGTGGCCAAGGCCCCCGAACCCGAACCGGCCCCGGTGCCAAAACTGGCCTCGATCACCTTTCAGGCGTTTCAGGGTGACGACACCGTGACGGGCGACATGATCCTGGACGAACAGATTATCTGGACCGTGACCGCGCCCGACGGCACCATCCTCGTGGCGGACAAGGATGCCACAAGTTTCGACCTTGATCTGGCCGAGGGGATCTATTCCGTCGCCGCCTTGCGGGTCAAAACCGAAGACGTGGTGACCGAAGACTTCGAAGTTGTCGGCATCGCCGACTATATGACGGCGTTCTTCCCCAAACCGGTCCTCGCGGCGACCCTGACGGCCGTCGACACCGCCCCGCTCGGGTCCACCATCGACGTGGAATGGGAGGGGCCGAACGAAAACCGGGACTATATCTCGGTCGCTGTGCCGGACCGTTCCGACTATGTGAACTACAGCTACACGTCCGATGGCAACCCGGTGGCGTTGCGACTGCCGCCCAAGGCCGGGACCTATGAAATCCGCTATATTTCCAACGCGACAAAGGACGTGCTAGCCACCCGCACGATCGAGGTGACACCGGTCGAGGTGACGCTTAACGCCACCGATCAGGCCACCATCGGGGCCACCATCGACGTCGACTGGACCGGGCCGGATTATGCCCGCGACTACATCTCGGTCGGTAAAGTGGGGGACGACAATTACGTCAACTACACCAACACCGAAACGGGCAGCCCGCTGAAACTCGAGATGCCGGCCAAGCCGGGCGACTATGAAATCCGCTACCAGCTCAATCAGGGGGGGACTATCCTTGCCCGCCGCCCGATCACCGTGTCCGACGCCGCCGTGACGCTGGAGGCCGCAGAGACCGCCGCCGTGGGGGCCACGATCCCGGTCACCTGGACCGGGCCTGACTATGCCCGCGACTATGTCTCGGTCGGCAAGGTCGGCAACGACAACTACATCAATTATACCTACACCGAAACGGGGAACCCCCTGTCGCTGGAAATGCCGCCCGAACCGGGCGACTATGAAATCCGCTACCAGCTCAATCAGGGGGGGACGATCCTCGCCCGCCGCCCGATCACCGTGGCCGCAGTCGAAGTCGGGGTGACCGCCCCGGCCACTGCTGCGGCGGGCGAAACCGTCAGCGTGGGCTGGACCGGACCCGATTACGATCGCGATTACATCGCGGTCGGCAAGGTCGGCGACGATGCCTACGTCAATTACACCTACACCTCGGAAGGGAACCCCCTGCCCGTCGAAATGCCCGCAGAACCGGGCGACTACGAACTGCGCTATGTCCTCAATCAAGGGGGCGAGATCCTGAGCCGGAGCCCGATCACCGTCACGGCGCTCAAGGTCACGTTGCAGGCCGAGCCTACTGCGCCCATCGGTGCCACCATCCCGGTGGCGTTTGAAGGGCCGGATTATCCGCGCGACTACATCGCGGTCGGCAAGGTGGGTGACGACAATTATATCAACTACACCCGCATCGAAGACGGCAATCCTGCCATGGTCGAAATGCCCACCGAACCTGGCGACTATGAACTGCGCTATGTTCTGAATCAGCGGGGCACCATCGTGCAGCGGCTGCCGATCGCCGTGACGGACGTCAAGGCGCAGCTTGTCGCCCCCGACACGATCAAGCTGGGCGAGACCCTGATGGTTGGCTGGGACGGTCCGGGATACGGGCGCGATTACATCGCAATCGGCGTGCCCGGCGACAACAGCTATATCGAATATGCCCGGACCTCGGACGGTAACCCGGTGTCGCTGCGTCTGCCCGAGGACGCGGGCACCTATGAATTGAAATATGTGATGGACCAAGGGGCCACCGTGCTGGGGACCCGTCCGATCGAGGTGACCAAGTAACAAAAAAGGGCGGCCAAAAGGCCGCCCTTTGCATTACTTGCCCGACGATCAGAAGTGGATCGCGCGACCGTAGGCGTCCAGAACCGCTTCGTGCATCATCTCTGACAGGGTCGGGTGCGGGAACACGGTCTGCATCAGGTCCTCTTCGGTCGTCTCGAGCTGGCGACCAATGACATAGCCCTGGATCAATTCGGTCACTTCCGCGCCGACCATATGGGCGCCCAGCAATTCGCCGGTCTTGGCATCGAACACGGTCTTGATCATGCCTTCGGGTTCGCCCAGCGCGATGGCCTTGCCGTTGCCGATAAACGGGAAACGTCCGACCTTGATGTCGTATCCGGCCTCTTTGGCCTTGGCCTCGGTCATGCCCACGGATGCAATCTGCGGCTGGCAATAGGTGCAGCCCGCGATGCTGCCCGGCTTGATCGGATGGGCGTGTTTGCCCGCGATCAGTTCGGCCACCATGACGCCCTCGTGGCTTGCCTTGTGGGCCAACCAAGGGGCACCCGCGATATCGCCGATGGCGTACAGGCCCTCGACCCCGGTGCGGCAGAATTCATCCGTGACGACGTGGGTGCGGTCGATCTTGACACCCGCCTCTTCCAAGCCCAGCCCCTCGACGTTGCCGACGATGCCCACGGCGGAAATGACGGTGTCAAACTCTTGGGTGGTGATCTTGCCGCCCTGTTCGATATGGGCCACGACGCCTTTGCCGGGGGTGCGGTCCAGTTTCTTGACACCGGCCTTTTCCAGAATGGTCATGCCCTGCTTGACGAACTGCTTCTTGGCAAAGGCGGAAATCTCGGCATCCTCGACGGGCAGGATACGGTCCATCACCTCGACCACGGTCGTCTTTGCGCCCAGCGTGTTGTAAAAGCTGGCGAATTCGATGCCGATGGCACCCGATCCGATGACCAGCAGGTTCTTGGGCATGCGCGGCGGGGTCAGGGCTGTCTTGTAGGTCCAGACCAGATCGCCGTCGCCTTCAAGGCCGGGAATCTCGCGGGCGCGGGCGCCGGTGGCGACCACGATGGCCTTGGCGGTCAGCTCTTCGGTGCCTTTGTCGGTGGTGACGGTGACCTTGCCTTTACCCGACAGCTTGGCCGTTCCCATAATGGTCGTGACCTTGTTCTTCTTGAACAGGTGGCCGATCCCGCCCGACAACTGCTTGGCTACGCCGCGCGACCGTTTGACCACGGCGTCAAGGTCATAGGAAATACCCGTCGCCGCCAGCCCGAATTCCTTGGCCCGGTGCATCAGGTGAAACACCTCGGACGACCGCAGCATCGCCTTGGTCGGAATGCAGCCCCAGTTCAGGCAGATACCGCCCAGATGTTCGCGCTCGACACATGCGACCTTGAGACCCAACTGCGCGCCCCGGATCGCGGCCACATAGCCGCCGGGTCCCGCGCCAATCACGATCATGTCGAACTCTGTGCTGGCCATCTGTCGCTCCTCCACGTTATCGAAATTAGTTTGGTGTTAAACTAATTCTCGCGGCGCTGCCAGTGACCATGGGGAATGGCAGCTATGGGTCAGGCGCAAGGCGCAGTTCGGGACGCGAGCAAAGGGCCGATGCGGCTTCCACGCAATTCCGGCCCGCCTCCTTGGCGCGGTACAGGGCCTGATCGGCCTCGCGCAGAATGTCCTCGGACGTGGCGCCAGAACCGGGATAGACCGAACAGCCCGCCGAAATCGTCACGCGCGGCAGCATCCGGTCCAGAAAGCGGACCTGCTGCGATGCGATCTCTTCGCGCAGACGGTTGGCAAGGGCCACAGTCTCTTCCAGGTCGGCAGCAGGCACCAGGATCACGAACTCCTCTCCGCCAAAGCGGCAACAGACCTCGCCGGCGAACATGATCTCTTGCATCTTGGCCCCGATCATCCGCAGGACGATATCGCCCGCGTCGTGGCCATGATTGTCGTTGAAGGTCTTGAAGCGGTCCGCGTCCAGCGAAATCAGCCCGAACCGGCCATTGCGCCGGTCGCTGATCGCCATTTCCCGGCGCAACGCCTCGAGGAAGTAGCGGCGGTTGTACAGGCCCGTCAACGGATCGCGGATCGACTGGTCGTGCAACTCGTCGCGCAGTTTGACATTGGCGATGGCCATGGAAATGTGTTCGCCGCAGCGCACGGCAAACTGGCTTCCATCGCCGACACGGGCCGCGTCCTCGCCCTCGCCATCAAAGCGGATGTGCAGCAGGCCGACGGTATCTCCATGCGCCACGATGGGAACACAGATGTATTCGGTGATTGGTACGCCATGATGGTGGGTCTCGACATGATCGCACAGGAAACACAGACCCCCGGCGTCATATTCATAGGATCGACCCCGGCGCAACGCCCAGCAACTGTCGGGCGCGATGGTGTCGTGCAGATCCCGCGTGCCCCAGTGGCAGGTGCCGTCCAGCACGTCGCGGGAATTGGAATAGATATACAACTCTCCCTTCGACCCCGGCAGCAACTTAGTCATGAACGTCGTAACGATTTTGTAAAGCTCGGGCAACGATTTGCAGGATTGCAGCCATTCGTCCAACTGCGACAGCAGTCGCGATTCATATTGCCGTTTGCGTTCGGTCACCAGAACGTCGCGGGCGCGCTGTTCTGCCATTTCCGCGTCGCGCTTGGCCGCCGCAAGATCGCTGGCCGCGCGTCGTTCCTCGGTCACGTCGGTAAAGCTGACGACATAGGACCCGCCCCGCGCCGGTCGGGCGTTGGTCAGAACAACCCGACCCGAGGGGAGTGTCCTGTCAAACGAATAGGGCTGGTGGGCGCGGATCAACGCTTCGGACCGTTCCCGATCCTCGGGGCGCATTTCCCCTCTGGCGATGGCCCGGTCGCGGAACGTGTCGCGGTCCATCCCCAGCGCCACGTCATCGCCGGTCAGTTCCAGCACCTCGAAAATCCGGTTGTTGAAATAGTCGCACCGGCCATCGACTGACCAGACCAGGATTCCCTGCTCCATCATATTGAGGATGTTATCCGAAAGACTCTGGTTTTCCTCGTCGCCCATGGGCAGCGGCTCTGCCGAAATCATCCGGCTCGGTTCGATCTGGGCTAACTGCATCGGCACCCTCCTGCTGGGACAGGCAATAGCCCACACAGGATTGTCAGGTCCTTAATCCCGGACCAGCAAAATGGATAGAAACCGACTTAAATTCCCCGGACCTCAGGCGACTGCCAGCGCCTGCAACTCGCGCAGGATCGCACCATATCCACCCTCGGCCAGCCATGCCGCCTCGGCCGCCGTGTCTTTGCGGCCCATCGCGGCATTGCGCGCGGGAAACCGGCCGAACCGCCGGATGATCTCTCGGTGGGCCCTGGCATGGATCATGTTACCGTCCTCGCCCTCAGCCATCCGGGAACAAAAACAGCGCACCGACCGGTCCTGATCTGTCAGGTTCTCGGAATGCATGAGGGGCATATACAGGAACTGACGCGGTGCCCCCGCGACCCGCTGATCCCAGTCACGGGCGATGGCCGCCTTGGCCACGGCACGCGCCATTCCGTCCGAGGCAAAGGCGATGGCGGTATCGCGAAACATGTTGCGCGGAAACTGGTCCATCAAAATGACATAGGCCAGCGCCCCGTTGGGATAGGTCAGCCAAAGGCCGAAACTCCCCTCCATCGCGTCCTTCCAGGCCTCTTGAAACCGGTCGCGGACAAGAGCGTCCAGGTCCTCGCCACCCTTGTACCAGCCGTCCTCACCGATCTCGTCCAGCCAAAAGGCAAGGACCTCTTCCGGGCTTGTCATCGCGTTGCTCCTCCGCGTCTGCCTGTCGCAAAAGCGTTACAGATGGCGCGTGGTCAGGCAAGCGTCATGAAGGGTGGCGCGGTGCGATCTCTGCATCTTTATAGACTTCCTGTGCCAGTTCGGCGGCAACGGGGGTGCCGGTCGCCATGATCGGGGCATAGGTGACCAGATCGGACTGGGCCGTGTTGGATTTGCGCCGGGTCATCCGCCAGCCGCCATAGGCTGCAAGGGCGAACATCAGAAAGGCGACAAAGGCCCAATATCCCTCTGGCCCGACCCGGTCCAGCAGCCAGCCGACGATCAGCGGGCCGGTAATCGCCCCCAGTCCGTTTATGAACAGCAATCCGCCCGACGCCGCCGCCATATCCTCGCGGTCGAGGTAATCGTTGGCATAGGCGATCAGCAGGGCATAGAGCGGGTTCGACGTCCCCCCCATCAAGGCCGCGCTGACAAGGATCAGGGCATAATTGTTCTGGCCAAAGATCGAAATCGCACAGCCCAGCCCGCCGATGACCGACAGCGCGATGATGAGCACCCGTCGGTCCATCCGGTCGGAAATCCAGCCGATTGGATACTGCGAAAACAGGGCCGACACATAGATGGCCGACACGAACAGCGAAATCTGCCCGATGCTCAGCCCTGCCCGCGTGCCATAGACGGCCCCCATGCCGAACTGCGCGGCAAAAACGCCTCCCAACAGGAACATCCCCATGCAGGCCAGGGGCGAGGCGGCGATCAGCCGCTTGAACGACAATGGCTTGGTCGAGGCAAAGGGCGGCGTCGGCCGGATCGACAGAAGGATCGGCGCAAAGGCCATCGACACCAGAACCGACGGCACGATGAACAGGATGAACCCGTTCACATCGCCCAAGGTCACGATATACTGCGCCGACACGATCCCCGCCATCTGCACGATCATGTATAGCGACAGCGCCTTGCCCCGGTTTTCATTGTCGGCGGCGTTGTTCAGCCAGCTTTCGGCGGTGATGTAGACCCCGCAGAAACAGAACCCGATAATGGCCCGAAGCGCGATCCACGCCCAGGGCTCCACGACCGCCGGGTACATCACCAACACGGCCGAAATGGTGGACCCAAGGGCTGCGAACACCCGCACATGGCCGACCCTTCGGATCATGTCGGGGGTAAAGCGGGACCCGCCCAGAAAGCCCACGAAATAGGCCGACATGACCATCGACAGCTCCAGCGTGCTGAAATGCGCCATTTCGCCCCGCACGCCCAGCAGCGTCCCCTGAAGACCGTTGCCGATCATCAGCATGAACATGCCCAACAAAAGGGCCCAGGAACTGCTCAGAACTTGTAACATGGGTGGTCCTTTGGTCGTTGGCCGATCCTGTCACGGAACGGGGTGAGGGCATCGGCCAAATGCGACGCACAGCGTCGCAACGCGAACCTTACGTCGGCCCGGGTAACAGGAGCGAGGCGTCACCGTAAGAGAAAAAGCGGTAATTTTCCGTGATCGCGTGGGTATAGATCGTCTTGATCCGTTCGACCCCCATCAGGGCGGACACCAGCATCATCAGGGTGGACTTGGGCAGGTGGAAATTGGTCATCAGCCCGCCCGCGATGCGGAACCGGAAACCGGGGGTGATGAAGATGTCGGTCGGCCCCTCCCAAGGGGCGAGGCCTGCATCGGTGGCGGCACTTTCGATCAGGCGCAGGGCGGTCGTGCCAACCGGGATCACCCGGCCACCTGCCTTGCGCGTGGCGTTGATCTCTTCGGCCGCCTGCGGCGTCACCTGCCCCCATTCGGCGTGCATCTTGTGCTGGCTGATGTCATCCACTTTGACCGGCAGAAACGTCCCCGCTCCCACATGCAACGTCACATGGGTAAACTGCACGCCGCGCGCGACCAGCGCCGCCATCAAATCCGCATCGAAATGCAGCGAGGCGGTGGGGGCAGCCACGGCCCCCTGCCGTTTGGCCCACAGGGTCTGGTAATCGGTCTTGTCCGCCTCGTCGGGGGCGCGAAGGGCGGCGATATAGGGCGGCAAGGGCATGGCGCCAGCGGCAGCAAGGGCCGCGTCGAAATCCTCGCCCGTCAGGTTGAACCGCACAATCCCCTGCCCGTCCTCCCGGCCCTCCAAGGTGGCGGACAGGTCGGGCGAAAACACGACCACCTCGCCCTCGCGCAGCTTTTTCAGCGGTTTGACCAGGGCCGACCAGGTGCCGTCCGCCCTCGGCTCCAGCAACGTCACCTCGATCCGGGCGGCGGTCTCGCCCGCCTCGCCCGACCGATGGCGCAGGCCGGACAGGCGGGCGGGGATCACCTTGGTATCGTTCAGGACCAGCCGATCACCGGGATTCAGCAGGCCCGGCAGATCGGACACGCGCAGATCGCGGATATGGTCGCCCTCGGCCACCAGCATCCGGGCAGACGACCGGGGGCGGGCCGGGCGCAGGGCGATCCGGTCCTCGGGCAGGTCGAAATCGAAATCAGACAGCTTCATCGCGGGGCTACTGGCCCAGATCCGGCGGTGGGCGCCGGAAAATCTCGCGGAACATGCCCGGCGTCAGCAGCGACAGCGGGTTGACATTCACCTGAGGCGACGCCGGCTGGCCCCGCAGAGTATAATTGAACCCGATCAAACCTTCCCCCCGCCGCGTCAGCACCGACCCGATCCCGTTAATCAGGTAGAACGGTGAGATGACGCCCTGAAAATCCATGTTGCGTGACGCGAGCGTGTAGACACCGTCCATCGAAATGCCAAGTCCGGCGCCCACAGCACTGGACGAGGCGATGGTGATCCGGTCCGGGCTTATGCGAAACTGGGCATCGACGTTGCTAAAAGACAGGCCCTGCCCGTCCAGTTGCTGCAACAGGCCAACCACGCTGATCGCGTCCAGCAGGGAGGCAAGGGCGGGGGCATGTTTCACCCGCAACTCGGACACGGCCAGCGTCCCGTCATAATTGCCCTCGACCCCGGTGGGCAGAAGGCTCAGGTCGAACGACCCGCCATTGGCATTGTCCAGCAGTCCGGCTGCCGCGATGATCGCACCCGCGTTGTCGCCGACAAGACGGACGGCGGTGCCACCATTTTGCGGAACGACCGTGCCCCGCACGGCTGGGCCACCATTGACGCGGGCGGTGAACTGGCCGGAAAACCCACCGGCCGCGCTGAATTCACCCACGAAATCCGTCAGCACGATCCCCTCGGCAATCTGCAAGCGATCCAGCGCCAGCGACATCGGCCCGCCCTCGCCCGCGCCCGGCGCGCCAAAGGACGCACGGCGCAGGTCCATCGCCCCGCCGCGCACAACGATAGCCGCCGGTCGGTTGCGGCCCTGCCCCTTCAATTCGACCGGGGCATCGAACCATCCCCCCAGTCGGACGCGGGAAAACCGGGCTGAACCCAGTCCACCCCCCGCCGCCACCGAAATCGCCCCGGTCGCGGTCAGGCCGGCGGCATCCAGCGACAGGCGGTCGATGCGTGGAGTAGCGCCGAGCACGCCCGCCACCTCGATCGTGCCCGGCGTTCCCCGACCCTTGGACCAGCCCAGCGGCGGCAAGGACAGGCCCACCCCCTCCAACTGGCTGCTCAAGATAAAGGCGGGCGGCTTGTCGGGCACCAGATCAAGCGCGAGCGTCCCCCGGCCCTGCCCACTGACCGTGCCACGCGGCAGGCCGATCCCGAACTCGTCCAGAAAGCGTTGGCTGATCTCGACCGTGGCGTCCAGATGACTGACCCCGCCATCCTCGGTGCGCTGACCGCGCTGCCAGTCCACCTGCATCGGGACTTGACCCACCTGAACCGGACCCTGAATGCGCAAATGATCGTCGTCGGCGGTCAGGGTCAGACCAGTGCCGGTAACCATCTTGCCCGGCACGATTCCGGCGCTGCGCACATCCGACAGGGTGGCATCGACGGAATAGCGGATGCGGTCGCGCGGCGCGCGCTCCATCAACGGCAGGGTGATATGGGCGGTGGCCCGCGCCCGACCATCGGCGAGGGTGACGGGCTGACCCGCCTTTGTCATCACCTGAAACGGGGGCAGGTCCAGCAGGGACAGCGCGGCGGTGATCGTGCCGGTGGCGGCGATGTCCACCACGGCGGGCGGGTTTGGATACCGGGTGTCGGTGATCTGGAACATCGACCCCGCCACGTCGATCTGCCCCCCCTGCGGCGCGGCAAGCTGCCCCTGATCGACCCGTAGGGCAAAGGCATCGCGCAAAAAGCCCGCGCTGCCCGTGGCGCCCCGGATCGGCGGCAAGGTCTTCATCACCGTCACATCGGCATCGGCATAATCGAAACTGGCGGCCAGAACGGGCGGGGCGCCCGGCGCAGCGCGGGCGGAAAAGACGGCGTTGGTCACGGTCCCCGCATGCAGATTGTCCACAAACCAGCGGCGTGTCCCCTCACGAAAGGACAGCGGCCACAGGGCAACCAGTCGGTCCGTGGTCAACTGGTCGGACGCCGCGTCGACCGATACAGACCACCCGGCGTCGTCGGCGCTCACCTCGGCCCGGCCCTGGGCTATTTCGGTGGGCGAGGCGATGGTGAACTGACCAACCTCCAGCCGGAACGGATCAAGGCGCAGACGCAGATCCACAGAGGCATCGTTGAACAACTCTGGCGCAGGATAGAACCCGGCGGGACTGACCGCGATATCGGCAAATCGGAACTGACCCAGCATCGTGCCCGGCCATTTGCCCGGCTCATCGCGCAGATAGGCATGGCCGGTCGCGGTGAACCCACCCCAGTCACTGTGGACGGCCACTTGATCAAACCGCAACGTGCCTGCGGCGGGATCAAAGGACAGTGTCGCCTTGGCCTCGTCAAACCGGATCGGGCGGGCTTGCCTGGTGGGCTGCACCGCCCCCTCCCCGATGTCGAGCTTGGCACTGAGCGGACCAAGGTCGCCCGCCGCGTCGATGCTGGCCTCCAGCGTGGCGGACATGCGGGCATCCAGAACCGCCAGCCAGCCCAAAGCCGGTGACTGGGTTGCGATATCGGCAGCATCCACGTCCGCCAGATCCAGACGAATGGCGGCCTCCCGGCTTCCTCTCGGGCTGAGATAGCTCAAGGTCAGGGTTGTCACGAAATCGCGCCCCGACAGCAGGGCGACGTCGCCGGTCAGGCGGGTCTGGCCACCGCGCAGATCCAGGGCCAGACGACCGCCATCCACGGTCCAGCTGCGGCCCGCGCGGGCGTCATCGAAATTGACAATCAGCCCCTCGGCGCTGACCTGCTCCAGCGCTTCCAAGGCGGGGCGCTCAAATATCTGGTCAGACTGGTCCAGCAACGCGGTAAAGCTGGGCGCCCGCCCGATCGTCCCCGCACCCGCGTCAAAGGCGATGGCGACCGTCCCGTCGGTGTCGCGGCGCAGGGCGATCTGGGCGCCAGTCAGGCGGATCTTCTGCACCATCAACTCGTGACGAAACAGCAGACCGCGGGGCGAAATCTGGCCGACCACCTCGGGGATACGGGCGATGACCGTCCCTGCGGCATCGGTGAGGACGGTGTTGGTCAGACGCACCTGCGGATGCAGGTCAGAGCCAATGTTGAGCGTGATGGTGCCAAAGGACAGGCTGCCACCTTCCAACACTTGCGCCGCCCGCTGCTCGACCAGATGCTTGACCCAGCTTGGGGCAGTCACGTCGCGGTCGAACAGGCTCAACCCGGCGATCAGGGCAAAGACAAGGGGCAAGGCCACCAGAAGGACACCCCCGCGCAGGGTCCAGCGCAGGGTCGAACGCAGGGCCCGGAACCGGCGAGCGGGGCGACGCGGCCGAACCGGCGCGGGCCCGTCCAAAGGCAGGTCTGACCGTAGGTCTGACCGCGGGCCTGAAGGGGGGTCTGAAGGGGCGGCTGGATCGGACATCGGACGGGGCCTGCTCGGTCAGTGCGGGGGGCTTTGGGCGGTTGGCCACCCGCCTCCTTCGGGTTTACCCCTTTATCTTGGCAAGATGTGGCCTAAAACAAAAGCGGCAAAGGCATCCCCTAGATCAAGGACCCGTCACATGGCCGATACTGTACCCGGACCCGTCGCAGGCGACTCCGCCCCCGAATTCAATCTGCCGCGCGACGGCGGCGGCACTGTGTCGCTGGCCAGCCTCAAGGGGCAGGCGGTCGTGCTCTATTTCTATCCCAAGGACGACACCCCCGGTTGCACTACCGAGGCGCTGGGGTTCACCGCCGAAATCGAAGGCTTTGCCAAATCCGGGGCGGTGGTGCTGGGCGTATCCAAGGACAGCGTCAAGAAACACGACAAATTCCGTGACAAGCACGGGCTCAAAATCGCGCTTTTGTCGGACGAAGAAAGCGACGTCTGCGAACGCTACGGTGTCTGGGGCGAGAAAAGCATGTATGGCAAGACCTACATGGGGATCGAACGGGCAACCTACCTTGTCGACAAGGACGGCAAGGTGGCGCAAGTCTGGCGCAAGGTAAAGGTGCCGGGCCACGTGGACGAAGTGCTGGCTGCCGTTCAAGCCCTGTGACGCCAAAGGTGCGGTGGGTTGAAACCCACCTAACAGACTGACCTTGCGCTTCTTTGGTCTGAAAAACTCCCGCCGGAGGCTCCCGGCTCTTCTGTCAGGAGACTCAGGCGGCAGTTTTTCTGGCCCCAACAATCCATCTCCCCTGTAAGGTGGGTTTCAACCCACCCGCCGCTTTCCCCTCTTTGCCCCGCACGGTAAGGTCGGGTCGCAACCTGTCCTTGAGCGAAAGCCCGCCATGCTCCCCCTCGCACAGATGGCAACAGCCGTCCTCACAACGGCCGACGGACGGGCCAAGACGGCGCTCAGCCGGGATTTCGCGGCTCAGTGGCAGGCGGCGCGGGCCGCAGGGGAACAGCCGGCGATCGGGACAGCCACACCACCCCTGCGGCCCGCCCGGCCAGACAAGCCCGACCTGCTCGCCCCCCGCGACGTGCCGCGCCGCAGACCGGGCAGTCCGGCCGGTCGGATCGCCCTGCTGCACGCAGTCGCGCATATCGAACTGAATGCCGTGGATCTGCACTGGGATATCATCGCCCGGTTCTCCCATGTCCCCTTGCCGATCGGTTTCTTTGATGACTGGGTCAAGGCGGCGGACGAAGAATCCAAGCATTTCAACCTGATGTGCGACTGCCTTGAGGCACTGGGCAGTCATTACGGCGCGCTTGCCGCCCATGCGGGCATGTGGCGGGCGGCCGAGGACACCGCAGATGACCTGATGGGCCGGCTCGCCGTCGTGCCGATGGTGCTCGAGGCGCGGGGGCTCGACGTCACCCCCGGCATGATCGCCGTGTTCCGCACCGCGGGCGACGCGCAGGCCATCGCCGCACTGGAAACGATCTATGCCGAAGAAGTGCACCACGTCGCGTATGGGTCCAAGTGGTTTCATTTCCTGTGCGGGCGGCACGATCTGGACCCCAAGGTCGCCTTTCACGACCTCGTCCGGCGCTATTTCCACGGCGCGCTCAAGCCCCCCTTCAACGAGGAAAAGCGGGCCGAAGCGGGCATCCCCCCCGACTTCTATTGGCCCCTCTCCGAAAGCCTGCCCGGCCCGTCCTGACACGGGCCAGATTGCCCGGGGGTCATAGGCGAAAATTCGCCACATGCAGGCGATAAGTCCCTGTCCTTGTGCGAATTTGCGCAAAATTCTTGCAGTTTGGAAGACCCGCGGCTAACACCGCTTCAGCAGTCGGGGACATGGTCCGCCGCCCCCCGGGGCTTTGGCGCGACGGGACTGCGCAACTGGTATGAAACAAGGACGGACACGTGCGATCACGACTTACCCTCGCTTTGCACGCGGCGCTTGAACGTCGCTTCCCCGAAAAACGACTCTTTCTGCGGTCCGACACCGAAACCCGCTTTATCCGGCTCAAATCCGAAACCCAGCTTCTGATCTGGAGTGCGGGAACGGTCGTGGTCGCCTGGACGATCATCGCCACGGCGATCCTGCTGATGGACAGCATCGGGTCGGGCAACTTCCGTGCGCAGGCGCAGCGCGACCAGTTCATCTATGAAAACCGGCTCAACGCCCTGTCCGACGAACGCGACGCCCGCGCTGCCGAGGCTGTGGCCGCCCAGCAGCGGTTCAGTTCGGCTCTTGATCAGATCTCGGTCATGCAGACCCAGCTTTTGCAGTCCGAGGAAAAGCGGCGCGAACTGGAAACCGGGATCGAGGTCATTCAGGCCACGCTGCGCCGGACCATGCAGGAACGCGAGGTTGCGCGGACACAGGCGCAAAACCTGACCGCCTCGATCAACGGGGATGGCACCGCGGCCGGCGCCCCGGCAAGTGCCGAGATGACCGATACGGTCGATCTGCTGTCCGCCGCCCTTGCCGATACGGCGGCCGAACGAGATACGGTCGCCGCTGACGCCCAGTTCGCGCTCGAACACGCCGCCGAGATGGAACAGCAGTTGAGCGACCTGCAAACACGCAACAACGAAATCTTTGGCCAACTCGAAGATGCGATGACCGTCTCTGTGGAACCGCTCGACGCGATGTTCCGCGCCGCTGGAATGGACCCCGACCGGCTGATCAGCCAGATCCGGCGGGGCTATTCAGGCACCGGCGGGCCGCTTACACCGATCGCGTTTTCGACCAAAGGGGCAGAGCCCGATCCCGACACGCTGCGGGCCAACGCGATCCTCGCCTCGCTCGACCGGATCAACATGTACCGTATCGCGGCTGAAAAGATCCCGCTGGTCCTGCCCGTGCACAATGCCGTGCGCTACACCAGCCCGTTCGCCCGCCGTTGGGGCCGGATGCACGAAGGGCAGGATATGGCCGCCGCCATCGGCACACCCATCTACGCCTCGGCCGACGGGGTGGTCACATTTGCGGGATGGTCCTCGGGCTATGGTCGCCTGATCAAGATCCAGCACGACTTTGGCATCGAAACGCGCTATGGTCACCTCAACGCGATCCGCGTCGAGGTTGGTCAAAGGGTCTCGCGCGGGGACCGGATCGGTGATATGGGGAATTCTGGCCGATCGACCGGTCCCCACCTGCATTATGAAATCCGCGTCAATGGGACGCCGGTCAACCCCATGAACTTCATCAGAGCTGGAAAAGATGTTTTCTAAGAGCAAAATCAACGAACCCGGCCCCAAGGCCGCTGACCCCACCCCCGCACCCGAGGCGACCAAGCCGTCCATGGGCGCTGCGCCGGATTACAAGACAGCCGCGCCCAAGGCAAAGCCGCCCGTGTCGATCCTGTCCTCTGACCTGCACGTCAAGGGCAATCTCAAGACCACCGGCGATATCCAGATCGAAGGTCAGGTCGACGGCGACATCCGCGCCCACCTTCTGACCGTGGGCGAAGGCGCCACCGTCAAGGGCGAGGTCGTGGCAGACGATGTGGTCGTCAATGGCCGGATCATCGGCCGGGTCCGCGGCCTCAAGGTCCGGCTCACCTCGACCGCGCGCGTCGAAGGCGACATCATCCACAAGACCATCGCCATCGAATCGGGCGCCCATTTCGAAGGGTCGGTTCAGCGGCAGGACAACCCGCTGGAAACCACCGGGTCAGCCAAGCCGCGGATGCCCTCCGCGTCCACGGACGACGCGCCCAAGGTCTGAACGGCCCAAGTGTTCTAATTTCATGCCGGGCGTCGGGTCGTTCCCGACGCCCGCTTTGTTGAGGGACGCCAGGATGCACTGGCCGCAATATCCCGAACTCTGGCCTTTGTGGGCGCTGGCGACCTTTGCCGTGCTTCCGTCCCTCATTCCGGCCCGCAAGGGGCTGGCCCGGTTCAAGGCCCTGACCGATCCCCGCGCGCGCGCCAGTGGCTATCTGCGGATGCTGCTGTTTTCCATGATGATGTTCGGTGCGTTCGGGCTGATCCTGACCAACGAGCTGTACCATGTGACAGCGGTCCGCTGGATGCCCTATAACTTCCTTTTGCTGCGCGACGACTTTGTCGCGCACCTTGCGCCGTTCCTGACAGGCGTCGCCATCGGGCTGGCGCTCTTGATACCGATCTTCCTCCTGCTCAATCAAAACAGGCGAAAACGCGGGGCCAAGCCGGCTCCCCGCCATGTGGCCGAGATGACCGACCGGATCAGTCCACTGATGCCCCGCACTTTTGGCGAACGGTGCTGGGTCGCGCTGATCTCGATCAATGCCGGAATATCCGAGGAAATCTTCTTTCGGCTGGCCCTGCCGCTCCTGTTCCTGACGGTCACCGACAATGGCTGGCTGGCGATGCTGCTGGCGACCGCCGTCTTCGGTCTGGTTCACATTTATCAAGGCTGGCTTGGGGTCGTGATGACGTTCTGCATCGGCGGTGCGCTCGCCCTCATCTACATTGCGACGGGGCACCTCTGGATCGCCATGCTGGTCCACGCGCTGTTCGACCTCAACGCATTAGTGCTGCGCCCGTGGCTCAAAACCCGGGCCACGCCCGCCCCCGCATGACGCCCGCCGCCCTCAAGGACCGACTGATCCTCACCCCGGTCCTGCCGGGACTCAGCCTTTACCTCGCCCATCCGGGCAGCAGGCTCGGGCGGCTCAGACACACCCCCTACTGGGCCTATGCCTGGGCCGGGGGGCTGGTGCTGGCGCGGCACCTACAGGCACATCCCGCCACCGTGCAGGGGGCACGGGTCGTTGACCTTGGGGCAGGCTCCGGCCTTGTCGGCATCGCGGCAGCGCAGGCGGGGGCGGCCTCGGTTCTGGCCATCGACAGCGACCGCAACGCAGGCGCGGCGATGCGGCTGAACGCGGCGGCCAACGGCGTGAGGCTCGCCATTCGCACCTCAGACCCGCTCGACGAACCGCCCCCACCCTGCGACATCCTGCTGGCAGGCGACGTCTTTTATGACGCCGCCTTGGCAGAGCGGGCGCTGAAATTCCTGAACAGATGCCACGGCGCGGGGATCACCGTCCTGATTGGGGACCCGGGGCGCAGCCCCCTGCCCCGCGCGGCGCTTGTCCCTGTCGCGACATACAATGTGGCCGACATGGGCACGACCCGGACCAACCCCGCGACGGTCTATTCGGTGGGATCGTAAAGCGCGCGTCGGTACAGATGCCAGGTCGCATGACCAAAGACGGGCCAGACGAACAACAGACCCAGAAACCACGGGATCAGGGCCAGCATCGTCCCCCCCGCAATCACCAGCGCCCAGATCAGCATGACGCCCGGATTGGCCATGACCACCCGCAGGCTGGTCAGCATGGCGGTGACAAAGTCGACCTCGTGCTCCAGCATCATCGGCAGGCTCACGCAGGTGAGGGAAAACAGGACCAGCGCCAACACCCCCCCGACCGCCAGCTCCACCACCGCCACCCGCAGGCCAAGGGGGGACAGGATCGCCCCGGTTGCGGTCTGAAAGACCGGGATCGGATGCAGACCCACCATCAGGGCAAAGATCATATGGGCCAAGAATGTCCAGAACAGGACATAGATCACGATGACCGCCCCCGCCCACGGGATCTGACGCCCCCGCTCGGCCCAGACGACGCCCAGAACGGCGGCCCAGTCGAGCGGCTCGTCATCCTCGATCCGGCGACTGACCTCGTAAAGGCCCACGGCGGCAAAAGGGGCGGCAAGGGGAAAGGCCAGACTGATGGTCAACGTCCATGTGACAGCCCCCGCCCCCAGCCAGATCAGGACAAAGCCCACAACGACATAGACCGCCGAAAAGAACAGGCCGAACTGTGGGGCAGCGCGAAAATCCCACAACCCGTCCTTCAACGCGGCCCAAAGCTCGGGCAGGGTGACACGGGCGATCTGCGGCACGACACTGGGGGCTGGATGATCCATGGGGGGATCGTGACACAGCGACGGGGACCCAGCCCTTGATCTGAGTCAAGGTGCGAAAGCTGGATCAATCCTCGGCGTTGGCATCCGCGCGGCTCTTGCCCGCGACATCCTGCGCCAACGTGGCGGCCATGAATGCGTCCAGATCGCCGTCCAGCACGCCACCCGTATCAGACGTTTCGTAGTTGGTGCGCAGATCCTTGACCATCTGATAGGGCTGCAGAACGTAGGACCGGATCTGGTTGCCCCAGCCCGCATCGCCCTTGTTCTCGTGCTGCTCGTTGATGACGGCGTTGCGCATGTCCAACTCGCGCTGATACAGGCGGGATTTCAACGCGTTCATCGCCACTTCGCGGTTCTGGTGCTGCGACTTCATCGAACTGGTGGTGACAATCCCGGTGGGGATGTGGGTGATCCGCACGGCCGAGTCCGTCGTGTTGACGTGCTGGCCACCGGCACCGGACGACCGATAGGTATCGATGCGGATATCGCTGGGGTTGATCTCGATCTCGATATTGTCGTCCACCACCGGATAGACCCAGACAGCAGAAAACGAGGTCTGGCGTTTGTCCGCCGACCCGAACGGAGACATGCGGACCAACCGGTGCACGCCGCTTTCGGATTTCAGCCAGCCATAGGCGTTGGGGCCGCTGATCTTGTAGGTGGCCGATTTGATGCCAACCTCTTCACCGGGGCTCTCGGCCTGCAACTCGACCTTGTAGCCATGCTTTTCCGCCCAGCGGATATACATCCGGGCCAGCATCTGCGCCCAGTCGTTGCTCTCGGTGCCGCCGGCGCCTGCGTTGATCTCGACAAAAGTATCGTTGCCATCGGCCTCGCCGTTCAGCAGGGCCTCGAGTTCCTTCTGGGCGGCACTTTCCTTGAGAACCTTTAACGCGGCCTCGGCCTCGGCCACGACCTCGGTATCGTCCTCCATCTCGCCCAGTTCGATCAGGTCGACGTTATCCTTCAGATCGCGGGCGATGGCATCGTAGTTGGCCATGGCATCGACCAGCATCTGACGCTCGCGCATCAGCTTCTGGGCGGCGGCAGGATCGTTCCACAGGTTCGGGTCCTCGACCTTGGCGTTGAATTCCTCAAGGCGGTAAGGGGCCGTCTCGCGGTCCATCCGCTGACCCAAAAGGGACAGGGATTTCTCAATGGCGGCAATCAGGGTCTGCGTCTCGGCGCGCATGGGTCAGGGTCCGGCTGTTCACGGGTTTCGGGGGGTGATAGCGCAGGGCGGTTTGGGTCACAAGCGGGCAGGTGCAAGGTGGGTTTCAACCCGCCCGCCCGACTGTGCGAACGGTCAAGGTAGGGTGGGTGCAAACCCACCGACCAGACCGTTCAGTACAATCCGCCCGACGACAGCGACCCGAACGACGCCTTGGGGCCGACGGTGACAGTCTGGCCGGTGGTCGTCTGCACCTGCTGGGCGGGGCGCGGTACCTCGTCAAACAGGGGCAGGTCAGCCGCCATCGCATAGCCCCCGTCAAACGTGATGCCAAAGATCGGATCTTCGTTCGGGCGGAAACATTCGCGCTGGACGTTCGACCCACTGGCATCATCGGGCAGACGGGCACCCGAAAAGCGGTCGATGTTGATGAACTGACAGTCGGCAGGCACCTTGAACGGGCCACCGCCATAAGACTTGATCGCCTCTTCCATGAACCGCTGGAACACCGGGCCGCACATTGACGACCCATAGGCGCTGCGGCCCATGGTGCGGGGCGTGTCATAGCCGATGTAGCAGCCCGCCACGATGTTCGACGAAAAGCCAATGAACCACACGTCCTTGGCATCGTTGGTGGTGCCGGTCTTGCCCGCGATGGGAACCGGCAGGTTGATGACACCGGCGGCGGTGCCGCGCTGGACAACCCCCTGCATCATCGAGGTGAGCTGGTAGGCCGTGATCGCATTCATGATGCGCTCGCGGTTGGACTGGATCTGCGGCGCCTGCCCCTCGGGCAGGTTCAGGTCCGAACAGTCGGTGCAGGTGCGCTGGTCATGGCGATAGACGGTATGGCCAAACCGGTCCTGCACCCGGTCCACCAGCGTCGGCTCGACCCGCTCACCACCATTGGCAAATTCGGCATAGGCGGCGACCATCTTGAACAGGGTCGTCTCTTGGGCACCCAGCGAATTGGCAAGGACCGGCTGCAAATGGTCATAGACGCCAAACCGCTCGGCATATTCACCGACCACATCCATGCCAACTTCCATCGCCAGACGGATGGTCATCAGGTTGCGCGACTGTTCGATCCCGGTTCGCAGGGGGGTCGGGCCATAATAGCGGTTCGACGAATTTTCCGGACGCCACACGCCCTGCGGCGTGTCGATCTCGATAGGCGCGTCCACGACGATCGTGGCGGGGGTGTATCCACTATCCAAGGCCGAGGCATAGACGAACGGCTTGAACGCCGACCCCGGCTGGCGGCGGGCCTGCGTGGCGCGGTTGAACACCGAGGACTGGTAGGAAAATCCGCCCTGCATGGCGATGACCCGACCGTTGTCCACGTCCATCGCCATAAAGCCGCCTTCGACCTCGGGCACTTGGCGCAGGGTCCAGCGGATGAACGCGCCATCGCTGTCCTGCGTCATCCGGCGGACCAGCACGACCTGACCCACCTCGAAATTGTCGGCAAACGACCCGCGCAGCCAGTCGATATCCTTGCGCGGCACGACCTGCGGCTCCTCGGCCGTTTCGGTCACGCCCTCGACGCCGATCTTCATCTCCTGATTGCCCACATCCAGCACCACGGCGGGATACCATGTGCCTTTGAGAGTGATGTCGCGGGGGACATCCACCTTGGACAGGGCATCGCGCCACTGGGCCTCGTCGGCCAGCGCCTCGACCGGGATGGTCTTGCCAGTACCGCGCCAGCGGCCAATGCCACGGTCGTAATCCTCCAGCGCCTGTTGCAGCGAATGGGCCGCCACGACCTGCAATTCGGGGTCGATGGTGGCGCGGATCGACAGACCGCCGCTAAAGAATTCGTCCTCGCCAAAGTTCTGGCTTAGCTGGCGGCGGATTTCATCGGTGAAATAGTCGCGGGGTGGCAGGGTCGACCGGAAACTCTCGTATTCGCCGCCCTGCACGGATTTGAGCGGACTGTTGCGCTCGGTCTCGTAGACGGCATCGGTGATATAGCCGTTCTCGTGCATCTCGCGCAGGGTGTTGTTGCGCCAGAATACGGCCTGATCGCGGTCGCGGACGGGGTGGCGGTTGCTGGGCGACTTGGGGAGAGAGGCCAGATAGGCGGCCTCGCCTGCGGTCAGGTCCGACAACGGCTTGTTGAAATAGGTGAGCGCTGCGGCGGTCACGCCATAGGAATTCTGGCCCAGGAAAATCTCGTTCAGGTACAGCTCAAGGATCTTGTCCTTGGTCATCGCCTTTTCGATCCGGGTGGCGAGGATGATTTCCTTGATCTTGCGCTCGATGCCCCGCATCCCGTCGCGCGACCCGTCCAGCAGAAAGTTCTTCATCACCTGTTGGGTGATGGTCGATGCGCCACGCACCTCGCCGCCCCGGCTGCGGACCGCCTCGAATGCAGCGGCGGCAATGCCTCGGGCGTCAAAACCGTGGTGCTGATAGAAATTCTTGTCCTCGGCGGAGATGAACGCCTGCTTGACCAGATCGGGGATCTCGTCGATGGGCGTGAACAGACGGCGCTCGGTGGCGAATTCGTCGATTATCTGACCTTCGCCGGAATAGATGCGGCTGATCGTCTTGGGGGTGTACTGGGCCAGCACGTCATACGACGGCAGGTCGCGGCCATACATATAGAACACGCCGCCCACGGTCAGCGCCATCATGGCAAGGCCAAGGGTCAGCATCGAAAAGATGCCCCCGAAAAACGAAAAGACAAAGCGCAGCACGGGTCCGGACACCTTTCTCAAAGTGACCTGCTTATAGGCATCGTTGGCGGAATGGTCAAAAGACGATTGGCGCAGATCGGCTTAACCTTGCCGCAATTGCGGTCACGTCCGGGTGAGGGGTTGCGTCGCAGGGGGCGCGGGCGCATCTGGACGGCATGAGCAGCCCCAACGACATCCTCGACACCTACCAGCGGGTCGGCCCGAAATGGGCCGAAGTGCGGGACCGGCGGTTGTTTGAAAAACGGTGGCTCGACCGGATGCTGTCGCACACACCGCTGCATGCGGACCGGCGGCGGGTGCTGGATCTGGGGTGCGGGGCGGGACGACCCATCGCCACCTACCTGACCGAACGGGGGGCACGGGTAACAGGGGTCGACGGGGCGGCCAGCATGATCGAGGTCTTCCAGCGGGTCCTGCCCGGCGTGCGGGCCATCCACGCAGACATGCGGGGGCTGACGCTGGGGGAACCCTTTGACGCGATCCTTGCCTGGAACAGCTTCTTTCACCTTTCGCCCGACGACCAGCGGGCCATGTTCAGCACGTTTTCCACCCACGCCGCCCCGAGGGCGGTGCTGATGTTCACCTCCGGCCCCTCGGCCAGCGTGGCAATCGGGCAGGTCGAGGGCGAACCGGTCTACCACTCCTCGCTCGACCCCGCCGAATACCGGGCGCTGCTGGCCGACCACGGGTTTCAGGAACTGGCCTTTGTCCCCGAAGACCCCGACTGCAACGGACACTCGGTCTGGCTGGCGCGGTTCGTCGGGCGCGCAGCCTCCGGACTGTCCTGACAGCTTGACAGAGGCGGTCCGGCGGCGCCCAATCGGGACATTGCAGCGACACGGTCATCAAGCGACAAGGCCATTTCATGAAAATCATTCGGCTCCAAACCGGCCGGGTCCAGATCAAGACCCGGCATGTCCACCCCAGACGCAAGGCGTGGGCGCTCCGGATGCTCGATATCTTTGCCGATCCGGACTGGGCCGAACCGTTCCCCATGACGGCCTGGGCGATCGACCATCCTGACGGGTTGATCGTCGTGGACACCGGCGAGACGGCGAAAACCAACGCGCCTGGCTACCGGCCCTGGTGGCACCCGTTCCTGCAATTCTGCGAACGGGAATGGCAGACGGCACAGGACGAGGTCGGCCCCGCCCTGCGGCGGGCGGGCTATGACCCTGATCAGGTGCGCTGGGTGGTGATGACACACATGCACCTCGATCATGCGGGCGGGATCGACCATTTTCCCAACGCCGAATTCGTGGTCACAGCGACCGAGATAAAGGCCGCCTTGTCGATCGTCGGCCCCATCGCGGGCTATCTCAACCGGCACTACCCCGGCTGGTTCAAACCCCGGCAGGTCACACATGACGACGGGCCTTGGGAAAGCTTCGACCGGCACACTAGGCTCACACGGGATGGCTCGGTACGGCTGGTGCCCACGCCGGGACACACGATGGGTCATCAGTCGGTCGTGGTCGATCAGGGGGATCACCTCGTCCTGATCGGGGGCGACGCGGCCTACAGCGAAACTGCGCTGCTCAAAGGAACCGTGGACGGGGTTGCCGACAGCTTTGCGGCACATGAAGGCAGCACCGCCCGGCTGCGGGCGCTCTGCCGCAGCAGGCCCACGATCACCCAGTTCACCCACGACCCCGACAGCCAGCGACGACTGGACGAAAGGATCATGACCACGCCCACCTGAAAACCGGCGCAAGCCCGGCACGCACCGGCCCCGGGTCTCCAAGCCCGAAAACCCCGGTTGGAGGCTTCTTTGGCCAATGAAATGCAGCTTTGGCGGTCGTAGCGGACTGCGAGGCTTCCCCGAACAGGCCCACCCCTTGGCATCGCCGGAACAGACGCTACTGTTGCCACCCTGATGTCGCAGCAAAGGACAGCCCCATGCCCCACCCCGCCATAACCGCAGACCGCACGGCCGTGATCACCGGGGGGGCGTCGGGGATCGGCCTGGCCGCCGCACAGGCGCTCGGCGGGATGGGCATGGCCATCGCCCTGATCGACCTGCCGGGCCAGCGGCTCGATACGGCTCTGGCGGACCTGCGGGCATCAGGGATCACGGCCCGGGCGTTTGGCCTGAACGTGGGCGATTTCGCGGCAATGCAGAATTGCGCCGCCGAAGTGGCGCGGGACCTGCCCCCGGTGACGGTGCTGATGAACAACGCTGGCTATGGCGAGGCGTCCTCGACCCTGCGGGACATCGACGCCTTCACCCGGACGCTTCAGACCAACCTTTTCGGTATCGTCCACGGGACGATGGCCTTTTCCCCGGCCATGATCGCGCACGGTCAGGCGGCAGTCATCATCAACACAGGTTCCAAACAGGGGATCACCACGCCCCCCGGCAACCCGGCCTACAACGTCTCCAAAGCCGGGGTGAAATCCTATACCGAGGCGCTGGCGCACGAGTTGCGCAACCTCGAAGGGGGCAAGGTCACGGCGCACCTGCTGATCCCGGGCTGGGTACACACAGGGCTGACCGCAGCACAAGGCGCGCCCAAGCCCGACGGGGCCTGGACGGCCGCCCAGACGGTCGATTTCCTGCTTTCCAGTCTGGACAGGGGTGATTTCTACATCCTGTGCCCCGACAACGACGTACCGCGGGCGCTGGATGAGAAACGGATCGCCTGGGCCGCAGGCGACCTGATCGAAAACCGCCCCGCCCTGTCACGCTGGCATCCCGACTTCGCCGAGGCATTCAAGACTTTCCTCGACCGGCGATAATCGCCCCGGTCACAGACCGGGGCCCTCCCGCCCGTCGTTGCGGTCTACGACCGCGCCTCAAGGTTGGGGGTGGCCGCGCCTGCGGCGCGGCTGCCCCCGGCGGGAGTTGGTATGCTAAAGTGAAGGTCATTTCAGTCTCAAACCGCCGCGCCGCAGGCGCGGCCCGGCCCAACGGGAGGCGCGGTCGTCAAACCGCAACGACGGGCGGGAGCGCCTCAGGCATTCAACCCAGACCTGACGTTAACACTTTATGTCAATGATAACAGCGTATTGAGAACCGCTCAAACGTGAACACCCCTATTGCCGGACCAACGGCGCCCGCGTCGCCTCGTCCGCCGCCCAGATCTGCAAGGCCCGCACAATCCCCGCCACAAGCAGCGCCCGCCCGGCCGGGTCGGTCAGCTCGGCCCGATCCTCGGGGTTGGACAGGAACCCCATCTCGACCAGCACGGACGGAAAATCTGCGGCATTCAGCACCGCCAGAACGGCTTCGCGCCGGGGCTTGGAATTGACCCGCGCCCCTTCCGCCCGGAGCCCCTCTACCAGCGTATCAGCCAGCCGCAGCGACCGGGGGGCCGTCTCCTGCCGGGCGAGGTCCATCAAGACGGTCGCGACCGTGTCGTCCTGCCCGGTCAGGTCAAGCCCCGCCAGCAGGTCGCCCCTGTCGTGCCGTTCGGCCATCCGTTCGGACGCGTCATCCATCGCCTGATCCGAAAGGGTATAGACCGAGGCGCCCGAGGCCTGATCCTCCTCCAGCGCATCGGCATGAAGCGAGATCAGCACCCCCGCCCCCGCCGCCCGCGCAATCGTCATCCGCTCCTCCAGGGGCACGAACTCATCCCCCGTACGGGTCAGCACGGCTTGCATCCCTCCCGACCGGTTGACCGCCTCCGCCAGTTCACGGGCGACGGTCAGGGTCAGGGCCTTTTCCTGCAACCCGTCCCGCTCGGCCCCCGGATCAATGCCGCCGTGGCCGGGATCAATGGCAACAATCAGCGGCCCGTCCGGATCGCGGACAGGCGGCGGCACGGTCGGATCGGCGCGGGTCAGCAGGTCCCAGCCCGGATCGGGTGGCGCACCGCTGGCAGCAGCAAAGGCGGCCTGGTCGGTGCGGGTCAGGCGAACCAGAAGGCGGGCGGTCTGGTCGGTCGGGCTGACGGCCATCCCCGCCTCGGCCACCACCATCGGCCCGGCCAGATCGACCACCAGCCGCGACCAGCCGGGGCGCAACACGCCGAACCGCAGATCGGTCGCCCCGTCAGCGTTAAGCAGCCCCTCACGGCTCGCTCCCCGCCAGTCGACCTCGCGGAAATCGACGACCAGACGGCGCGGATCGTCCAGCGTGAACACCCGGTAGGGAACTGCCTGCGACAGATAAAGATCGGCCTCGATCCCGCCCCTCGTGTCACGAACCTGACTTTGCGCCACATCCAGCCGGGCCAGCCCGGAGAAATCCTGCGCGGCGGCCATCATCGGCCAGAGCAAGACCATCAGCACCCTAGCCCACATGACGCTGCCCTTTTTGTCCGGCCATGAACCGCTGCAACCGGGCCAGCCCCTCGGCTATATCAGCAGTCGAGCGGGCATAGGACAGACGCAGCCAACGATGACCTTGCACCGGGTCGAAATCGAGGCCGGGGGTCACGGCGACCCCTGCCCCCTCCAGCACCTCGGCGGCAAAGGCGCGACTGTCGTCGGTGTGGTCGGACACATCGACATAGACGTAGAACGCGCCATCAGGCGGGGCGAACTTGGCAAAGCCCGCCTTGGGCAATTCCTCGATCATCAGGGCGCGATTGGCGGCATAAACGGCCAGATTGGCCTGCAATTGCCCCGGGCAGTCCATCGCATGCAGGGCCAGCCGTTGGGCGGCATGGGGGGCGCAGATGAACATGTTCTGCGCCAGCCGTTCGATCCGGCGAACATGATCGGCAGGGACCACCATCCACCCGACGCGCCAGCCGGTCATGCTGAAATACTTGGAAAACGAGTTGATGACATAAACCTCGTCGGTCACCTCCAACGCGCTCACAGCGCGGCGGTCATAACCGATGCCGTGATAGATCTCGTCAGACACAAACGCGGTCCCGGCCGCCTCGCAGGCATAGGCAAGGGCGGCCATTTCGGCCCGGCCCAGCATCGTCCCGGTCGGATTGGCGGGCGAGGCGACGATCAACCCTTCCAACCCCGACACATCGGACGGCACAGGCTGCATCCGGTTGGCCATCGTGGTGGGCAGGCCGACCGGGGTCATGCCAAGGGCGCGCAGGATCTGGCGATAGGACGGGTAACAGGGCTCGCCCAGTCCCACCCGGGCGCCGGTGTCAAAGAGCGCGGTAAAGGCCAGCAGGAATGCGCCCGACGCGCCTGCCGTGATGATGACACGCTCGGGGTCCAGATCGACGCCATACCAGTCGGCATAATGGCGGGCGATGCGGGCGCGCAATTCAGGCAGGCCCAGACCCACGGTATAGCCCAAGGGTCCGGCGGCCATGTCGCGGGCCAAAGCCTCCAGCGCCGGCGTTGGCGCACCCGTCCCCGGTTGGCCCACCTCCATGTGAATGATCGACCGACCGGCGGCTTCGGCGCGGTTGGCGGCCTCCATCACATCCATCACAATAAAGGGATCGACCTCGCCCCGGCTCGACTTGCGCATGCCCCATCCTCTAGTTTGTGCTTGTTCTTCTTGTCCCCGTTTGTGCCTGTCCGGGCAGGGGGGCGTCAATGCAACTTTCCGCGCAGACTTGGCATCGTCGCCAGGATGTGCACAAGTCGGGGCAACCCTGACCGGAGACCTACATGCGCCGCCTTATCGCCGCCCTCGCCCTGTCCACCACCCTCGCCCTGCCCGCCGGGGCAACCGATCTGGCATCCATGACCGACGCCGAACGGCAGACCTTTCGGGACGAGGTGCGGGCCTACCTGCTCGAGCATCCCGAAGTGCTGATGGAGGCGATCAGCGTCCTCGACCAGCAGCAACAGGCGGCGGCGGCCCAGACCGACGTGACGCTGGCCCGCGACAACCGCGACGCGCTGATGTACGACGGCTACTCCTATGTCGGGGGGAACCCCGATGGCGACATCACGCTGGTCGAATTCCTCGATTACCGCTGCGGCTACTGCCGCCGGGCGCATGACGAGGTGGCGCAACTGATCCAGTCCGACGGCAACATCCGCTTTGTGGTCAAGGAATTTCCGATCCTCGGGGACCAGTCCACGCTGTCCTCGCAATTCGCCATCGCGGTCAAGCAACTGCACGGGAACGAGGTCTATTTCCAGGTGCACGAGGCCCTGATGGCAATGCGCACAGATGCCACGATTGACACGCTGACCCGGGTGGCCACGTCATTCAGCCTCGACCCAGCGCCGATCATGGCGCGCATGGCCGGCCCCGAAGTTGCCGCCGAAATCGATGCCAATCATGCGCTGGGCCGCACCATGAACATCACCGGCACGCCGACCTTCGTGCTCGAGGATCAGATGATGCGCGGCTACCTGCCACTGGCCCAGATGCAGCAAGTGGTCAGCCAAGTTCGCGCCGAGTAATCGGGGCCGAGGAACTGGGGCCGAGCAACTGGGGCCGAGGAACCACGGCCCGGGGGCACTCCCGCCGGTCAGCGCCGCCTGACGGCAGCTTTTCCCGTTGGGGGTGGCCGCGCCTGCGGCGCGGTGGGCTCCGCGCGGGAGTTTTGGCGTGAAGGGAAGCGGCTAGGCGGCCAGAGGCAAAAGCGCCTATTCGGCCGCGGCAGCCTCGGCCGCCATGCGGGCCTCGATCTCGGCGGCCTTCTTCTCGACCTCCTCGACGATGTGCTCGACCATGCGGTCGTTGCTCATCTTGTGGGCCTGCTTGCCCGCCAGATAGACCATGCCAGACCCTGCCCCGCCGCCAGTAAAGCCGACATCGGTCATCAGCGCCTCGCCCGGACCATTGACCACACAGCCGATGATGCTCAGGCTCATCGGCGTCTTGATATGCTCGAGCCGCTTTTCCAGCGTCTCGACGGTCTTGATGACGTCGAACCCCTGACGGGCGCAGGACGGGCAGGAAATGATGTTGACGCCCCGGTGACGCAGGCCAAGGCTCTTGAGGATTTCAAACCCCACCTTGACCTCTTCCACCGGATCAGCGGACAGGCTGACGCGGATCGTGTCGCCAATGCCCATCCACAGCAGATTGCCCAGACCGATGGCCGACTTGATCGTCCCTGACGTCAGACCACCCGCCTCGGTGATGCCCAGATGGATCGGGGCATCGGTCGCCTCGGCCAGTTTCTGATAGGCGGCGGCGGCCATGAACACATCGGACGCCTTGCAGCTGATCTTGAACTCGTGAAAATCGTTGTCTTGCAGGATTTTGATGTGATCCAGACCCGACTCGACCATCGCGTCGGGGGTCGGCTCGCCATATTTGTCCAGCAGGTGCTTTTCCAGCGACCCGGCGTTCACCCCGATCCGGATCGAACAGTTGTGATCGCGGGCGGCCTTGATGACCTCTTTGACGCGGGCAGCATCGCCGATGTTGCCGGGGTTGATGCGCAGACAGGCAGCCCCCGCCTCGGCCGCCTCGATCCCGCGTTTATAGTGAAAATGGATGTCGGCCACGATCGGCACGCTGACGTTGCGGACAATCTCGCGCAGGGCGCGCGAACTCGCCTCGTCCGGCACGGAAATGCGCACGATATCTGCCCCGGCCTCGGCGGCGCGCTGCACCTGTTCGATGGTGGCCTTGACGTCGGTGGTCAGGGTGTTGGTCATCGTCTGCACCGTGATCGGGGCATCGCCGCCCACCGGAACCGATCCCACCATGATCTGGCGGGACGTCCGGCGATAGATATTGCGCCAGGGGCGGATATGATTGAGCGACATGGGGGCAGACCTTGCAGGTTCGGATTATCCCTAACCTATGCAAGCCGCCGGACAGGGGCAACGGGGCTGCGACGCCCGGCCGCCCCAACCGGCATTATTGTTGGGGGGTAGCCTCGGCCACGTTGACCATGCGGGCCAGATCAGTGTCGCGGGTCAAGTCAGCCACGGCATATTTCGTCGTCAGATTTTCAGCCGACAGGGCCAGATTCGACGTGACGGTGCCATTGGGGCCGACGGGGCCGTAATGTTGACCGTTCACCGCGAAATAGACGGCACCGGATTCGCCGATGCGCAGGGTGGCCGGCTCTTCGGTCTTGGGGACGGCAAAGCTGTCACCGGCGTTCAGGATACCTTCAAAGATGACCGATCCATCGGCGGCCTTGACGCGAACCCAGGCCGGGCGCACGGCGACCAGCGCCACTTCGGGCGCGGGGCCGTCGGTGACCTGAACGGCGGGGCCGGTTCCGGTAGCATCAGCCACAGCCTGTGCAACGGCATCGTTGATGGCGACAGACTGCGGGGCAGGAACGGCCAGCGACCCGATCGTCGTCGGGTCAATCGTGGAAATCGGTCCGTCGCGGGCGACCAGCACCGGTACATCCAGTGCCTGCGGGCGATACAGCCGGTCCAGCGCCTCGGTCGAGGGGGCCTCGAACGTGGTGGCGACCTGCGCGTCATTCGTGGTGGGGCCAATGGCGCCACCGGCCAGCGGGTCGATTTCGGACACCACGGTAGGGGTCTGTTCGATCGGTGCGAACTGCACCTTTTGCACTTCTTGCAAGACGGTCCAGCCGCCATAGCCCAAGCCGCCGATCAGGGCGATCAGGACAGCGACCGATCCGATAGCCCCAGGCTCGATCCGGGCAAACATCGCATCACGGGCCGGGATAAAGGGGGTGGCGGGGGTCGCAAAGATGTCCTTGCCCAGACCCGACACGGCCATCCGGTCCTCCCGGCTGGGTTTGACCGACGACGCGGCGGCAGACATGCCGTGCGCGGTGGCAAAGCCGCTTTCCTTGCAGAACTTTTCGAATGCGACCTCGGGGTCCATGTTCAGATAGCGTGCGTAGGACCGGACGTAACCGGCGATAAAGCCGGGCGTGTCAAAGGCTGTCGGGTCGGCGTTTTCGATGGCCGCGATATAGGCGGCCTTGATCTTGAGCTCGCGTTGGACGTCCAGCAGGCTTTTGCCCATGGTCGCCCGCTCGCCGCGCATGATATCGCCAAGCCGCAACTGAAAGTCGTCAAACCCTTTAGGCTCAACGTCTTCAGTGGCTTTTCCGCGCCTGAAGCCCTTTACGATCATTAGGCCGTCCCGTTGCCTGCTGCCCCTGAAAGTCCCCTCCGATTCGTCCGGATGGGCTTTCTTAACTAGGCCCTAACATACACGAAAACAGCATGCATCCGGAGAAAAAGGTTAACCCGCCAGTTCGGCGCGATTCAGCGCACAGTGCGACCAAAGTTGATCCAGACCGGAAATCAGACGGTCCATCTCCTTGGGTCCGTGGACAGGCGACGGGGTAAACCGCAGCCGTTCGGTGCCGCGCGGGACGGTGGGAAAGTTGATCGGCTGGACGTAGATTCCAAACTGATCGAGAAGCATGTCCGACATCATCTTTGTGTGCTTGGGATCGCCCACGATCAGCGGCACGATATGCGACCCATGATCGACGATGGGCAGACCCAGCCCCTTGAGCCGCAGCTTGAGGATCCGCGCCTGCGTCTGATGCCGGTCGCGCAGGTCCTGATCGGTTTTCAGATGCGCAACCGAGGCGGCAGCCCCCGCCGCAATGACCGGCGGCAGCGACGTGGTAAAGATGAAGCCCGGCGCATAAGACCGCACCGCGTCACACATTTTCGCCGATGCGGCGATGTATCCACCCATCACACCGAACGCCTTGCCCAGCGTGCCGTTGATGATGTCGATGCGGTCCATCAGGCCCAATTGTTCGGCCAGGCCAGCCCCGCGCGGGCCATACATGCCCACCGCGTGCACTTCGTCCAGATAGGTCAGCGCGTTGAATTCCTCGGCCAGGGCGACCAGTTCGGGCAAGGGACCGAAATCGCCGTCCATCGAATAGACGGATTCAAAGGCGATCAGCTTGGGCGCGGCAGGATCGTCCGCCTCGAGCAGGGCGCGCAGATGGGCCATGTCGTTGTGGCGGAAAATGCGCTTGGCCCCACCATTGCGGCGGATGCCTTCGATCATCGAGGCATGGTTGAGCGCGTCGGAATAGGTGATCAGGCCGGGAAAGAGTTTTGGCAGGGTGCTCAGCGTGGCATCGTTGGCGATATAGGCGCTGGTAAACAGCAGGGCGGATTCCTTGCCATGCAGATCGGCCAATTCCGCCTCAAGCCGCTTGTGATAGACGGTGGTGCCGGAAATGTTGCGCGTTCCGCCCGATCCAGCGCCTGTCGCCTCCAGCGCCTCGTGCATGGCGTTCAGGACGACGGGATGCTGGCCCATGCCCAGATAATCGTTGCCGCACCAGACGGTGATCTGCTGTTCGGTGCCATCGGGTTTGGTCCAGATGGCATGGGGGAACTGCCCCCGCCGCCGCTCGATGTCGATAAAGGTGCGATAGCGGCCTTCGGTATGCAGGGCACCGATGGCCAGGTCGAGTTGGGCGGTATAGTCCAAGGCAGTCTTCCTTTCCCGGTCCGCGATGGGGGCGGGCCAATCGTCCGGCGCCCGACCGCGGTAAAGGTTCTGAGGGGTCATATAGTCCGATCAGTCCCCGGACAATACGCTACAATTTGCCGCCCCGTAAACCTGTATTCAAGATCAGGAATATGATGGCGACTCTGGACTTGTCCCAACGGGCGCGTAACTCTGCCTTGATCTGGATCAAGACCCCCGAAAGGACCGCCATGACAACCTCTGCCACCCTCGCCCCGGTGCTCGACCGGATCGACGCCGACCTGCCCACAGCGATTGACCGGCTGCTGGACCTGCTGCGGATTCCGTCGATTTCGACGGACCCGGCCTACAAGGGGGACTGCGACAAGGCGGCAGACTGGCTGGTGGCGGACCTTGTGGCACTGGGGTTTGACGCCTCCAAACGGCCCACACCGGGGCATCCGATGGTGGTGGCGCATCACGATGGTCCCGGCCCTCACCTGCTGTTCTACGGGCATTACGACGTGCAACCGGTGGACCCGCTCAACCTTTGGCACCGCGACCCCTTTGACCCCGAAATTCAGGACACCGCCAAGGGCCAGGTGATCCGGGGGCGCGGATCGTCCGATGACAAGGGGCAGCTGATGACCTTTGTCGAGGCATGCCGCGCCTGGAAGGCGATCCACGGCACCCTTCCCTGCAAACTGACCCTGTTCTTTGAAGGAGAAGAGGAATCAGGCTCGCCCTCGCTCATCCCGTTCATGAAGGACAACGCAGCCGAACTGACCGCCGACATTGCGCTGATCTGCGACACCGGGCTGTTTGACGCGGAAACTCCTGCGATCACCACCATGCTGCGCGGGCTACTGGGCGAAGAAATCACCATCACCGGCCCCGACAAGGACCTGCATTCGGGCATGTACGGCGGGGCGGCGATCAACCCGATCCGGGTGCTGTCGCGCATCATCGCGTCCCTGCACGACGACGCCGGGCGGATCACCGTGCCGGGGTTCTATGACGGGGTGCCGGAGCTGTCCAACCAGCTGCGCGCGCAGTGGGAGGATCTGGGCTTCGACGCCAAAGGGTTCCTGGGCGACGTGGGGCTGTCGGTGCCAGCGGGCGAGGCGGGGCGGTCAGTGCTGGAAATGATCTGGTCGCGACCGACCTGCGAGGTGAACGGAATCACCGGCGGCTATACCGGCGACGGGTTCAAGACGGTCCTGCCCAGCAAGGCGCGGGCCAAGATCAGCTTTCGGCTGGTCGGCACCCAGGACCCCGACAAGATCCGGGAATCGTTCCGGAAAATGGTGCGTGACCAGTTGCCCGCCGATTGCACGGTGGATTTTCACGGTCACGGCAATGGACCGGCCTCTGTCATGGCCACGACCAACCCGATGTTCGACAAGGCGCGGGTGGCGCTGTCGGACGAATGGCCGAAACCGGCGGCCTTTGTGGGATCGGGCGGGTCGATCCCGATCGCGGGATACTTCAAGAATATCCTCGACATGGACGCCATGTTGATCGGCTTTGCCAAGGACGACGACCTGATCCACAGCCCGAACGAGAAATATGACGTGAGCAGCTTTCACCACGGCATCCGCAGCTGGGCGCGCATTCTGGCAGCGCTGAGCTGAATCCGGGGGGCGCTCCCGCCCGTCCGCGCGGCCTGCGGCCACTTGGACTGGTTGGGGGTGGCCGCGCCTGCGGCGCGGTGGACCGGGAAGGATAGGCAGACAAAAGGGGGCAGCGGCGCGTCCGCCCCTGCCCCCCAAATATCAGATGGTCCGGTGCTACTTGACCATCGTCACAGCCGTCGCATCATGGGCGGTGCCCACCATGTCCCACACGATGCTGATCTTTTCGCCGACTTTCAGCCCCGGGTCCTTGAACCCCGACGGCAGCATGTAGACCGTGCCGTCCTCCAGAGTGATGGAATGGGCGGTCATGTCGATCGCCTTGATCGTGCCCACCGTGGTGGTGGCAGCGGCATAGGCAGCGCCGGTCATGGCAAGGCTGGCCGCCACAAGGACGGGGAGGATCTGGAAACGCATTTGAGGGACTCCGATAATGTCTCGCGCCGGAACACGCCGTGCGCGAGGGTCGTTCATAAGAGGCCGTCCGGGCACTGTCGCGTCGATGGTCTTGGGTCCATCCGGCAGGTCCCGGCCTCTTGATCTCTGACATAACCGCCCTTTCGGATCGCTGTAAGGGGGTCACAATCGGTCGTGATGCGGTGTGAATGGCGCAACTTTGTTACGCAGTAGTCGCCACCCGGATCAGCTTGGCCAGCAACAACAGCCACGGTGCCGCATGCAGGAGCAGATCAAAGATGTCGATCGGACGGACCAGAGTGCCAGCCACCAGCATCCGCAGCTTTTCCCAGATATGCGGCTCGGGAAAGAACGGAGCGAGGCCAAGGGTCAGCGCCGCAAGGATCAGCAGGGGCAACGGGAATTGATCGAGAAACGACATGGGGCAGGCCTTTCCTGAAAAGTTACTCCCTTATGGCACGTTTCCCGACAATAATACATGCGACAAATAGAATATGTTTCCTCACAGTTCGGTTCACCTTGCAATAACACCTCTCGGGGGGTGAATTGATCGCAGATCAAGAGGGGGGCAGACAGCCCCCCTGCCCGGCCAAAGCCAAGGCACGACAGTCAAAGAGGAAGGTGGCGCGGTTGACGGGGCTCGAACCCGCGACCCCCGGCGTGACAGGCCGGTACTCTAACCAACTGAGCTACAACCGCGCGTGACGGTCAGGGGATCGGGGGCAAATGGCGCGGTTGACGGGGCTCGAACCCGCGACCCCCGGCGTGACAGGCCGGTACTCTAACCAACTGAGCTACAACCGCGCATCTGCAATCCGGTGATCCCACCGAACGTGAGGGGGCTTCTATGCGGGGCATTCAACCCCGTCAAGCGGCAGATCGGAAAAAACGAAGCCTCCCGCGCCCGCCCGGCTTACTCCGGCAAAGGGATGAACTCGGCGTCGTCACCCACAGGCAACTGAAACCGACCATGCGCCCAGTCGCCCGCCCGCCACGCCTCCTTGGCGGCGTCGATCCGGTCACGGGTCGAGGCCACGAAATTCCACCAGATATGGCGCGGCCCGCCCAGCGTGGCGCCGCCCAGAACCATCAGCCGGGCACCCTGCGGTCCGGCCTGCATCGACAACCGGTCGCCGGGGCGAAACACCATCATCCGGCCTGCGTCAAACACCTGCCCGGCGACGGTGACGGCCCCCTCCAGCACATAGACGCCCCGATCTTCGTGGTTGTCGGGCAATGGCAGGGCGGCACCGGGGGCAAGCTGGGCATCCAGATAGAACATCTCGGACGGGGTCTCAATCGGGGCGGTTGCGCCATAGGCCGAGCCCAGGATCAGGCGGACGGTCTTGCCCTCGCCCTCCAGCACAGGCAACTCGGCGGCGCCTGCGTGGACAAAGGCGGCGGGGGCATCCTCGGCGGCCTCGGGCAGGGCAACCCATGTCTGGATGCCGAACAGCGATTGCGGGGCGGCGCGGGCGGCCCCGTCCATCCGTTCGGAATGGGTGATGCCGTGACCGGCGATCATCAGGTTGACCGATCCGGGGGTAATCCAGTTGTCCGTTCCCAGACTGTCGCGGTGATGAATCGACCCGCGATGCAGATAGGTGACGGTGGCCAGACCGATGTGCGGATGCGGTCGGACGTCGATCCCTTTGCCGGTCAGAAACTCGGCCGGGCCCATCTGATCGAAAAAGATGAACGGGCCGACCATCTGGCGTTTGGGGGCCGGCAGGGCGCGACGCACCTCGAACCCACCCAGATCCCGGGCGCGGGGGACAATGACCGTTTCAATGGCGTCGATGTCGTCGCCCATCGGGCAATCGGGATCAAGGGCGGGATTCCAGCTCATGACAGGCTCCATCTGAGGATAGAGCTAACACTAAACACCCCCGGCCTGGATTTCGACCTACATCCCCGCACGGCGGCTGTGCCGGAAAGCTATGACCAAAAAAATCACCACTCCCCAAAGGAGATGTTGTAGGTGTCGGTAGAGGACTCATCACCCGAACCACACGAAAAACTCTACCGACTGCCGCCAGACACCGGTTGGCCAAAACTTATAAACCAGCAAGCTCAGACTAGACCCAAACCCAGTGCCACACGACGACAACCCCACAAACACGACGATCCGTGGGCCAGAATCCGGTCTGTTCAAAGCGTTTTGTCACGAAATGCGTTTTCACGACATGTTTGGCAGACGGCTCGACATGAGCTACCGTGGCGTCCTTGCGCTGTTTTCCCATCGGGTGACCATCGGGTTTCTGGTCATGGTGGCCGTTGCCTTTTTCGCGCTCGACCCACACCGATTCCGGTCGACAATGCCGGTGCCGCTGGCCCTGCTGACCTGGGTGTTGGCGGTCGGTCTTGTCGTCGTTCTCAAACTTGTGAACTTTGCCTGGGTATCGGTGGTCACGTCCCGGCGTCAGGTCCCGGTTTACCTGCCCATCCTCTCGGCGATGGAATTCTATGTGACCATTGTGGTGGGCGAACAGATCGCGGTGTTCTTCTCTCGCGGCGTCTGGGTGCCCAATATCCTTCCCAACTACTTTTACTACCTGATCACCCTGCTTGTGGTGGAAACCTTCTTTGTCCGCTACCTCGCGCCCGACATCCTGCGTGAAACCGGATTTGGGCCAGGCGACCGCACCCCGCCCGCCGCCGCACCGCCCTTTGTGCCAGAAGAGGGCGCGGTGCCGTCCCTCTCGCTCGGCGCCCGCAGGTTCCGCCTGACCAAGGTGCAATATGCAGTGTCAGAAGAACACTATGTCCGGCTGGTGCTGACGAACGAAGAGATCATGCACCGGGCCAAACTGACAGATCTGGTCGCCCAGACCAGACCCGAGGACGGGTTTCAACCGCACCGGTCATGGTGGATCAGCCGCCACGCTCAACCGCGGCTGAGCAAGGACGGCGGACGTTTTTGGGTGCAGATCGGCGACGAAGTCGAGGCTCCGGTCGCCCGCGCCCGGACCAAGCAGGTGCAGGACTGGTTCGACGAATATTCGGACTGGTAGCGATGGTGGGTCGTGACGGGCTCGAACCGCCGACATTTTCGGTGTAAACGAAACGCTCTACCAACTGAGCTAACGACCCGGATCACCCTTGGGTTACTGCGCCAAGAAGGGCGGGACAAGATCGGAACGACCAGTCGGTGACAGTTTTGTTGTCTTCTGTCGCCAAAACCGCAGGCCCGGCCCCGTTGCAAACCCCATCGGCGGCGCCCTCACTGACCCTGCGGGCCATCAGGGGTCCGGATAACCCGACTTGAATATATTCGGACATTCGTTCTAGCGTCGTGGTCATGTCGGGGGACCGACAGAATTCAAAGGGGAATACTATGAAAAAAGTCATCATCTCGGCGGTCGCCGCCTCCATGATCGGGTCGGCCGCTCTTGCAGGGGGCATGGCGCCTGCCATTATGGCACCCGACGTCATCGTGCAGGAAACCAAATCGTCGTCGTCCAGCGCGGGGATCATCATTCCGCTCATCATCATCGCGCTGATCGTGCTGGCGACCAGCAAAACCTCGACCCCCGCACCCCAGATCTTTGTCGAATAATCCCGCATCGTGTTAAGGCATCAAGGCGTCACGGCGTGATTTCGTCGTGGCGCCCTTTGTCTATGCGGTGGATGACCCCCTGCCCGCCCGGCAGGTCGGCGATCCGGTCAACCGACCATCCCAATGCCAGCGCGCGGATCACCCGCGACGTGATCCCGTGCGTCACGATGACCGAGGGGCCGGTCACCCCTGCCAGAAACGCCTGAACCCGATGGGCAATGGCGGCAAAACTCTCGCCCCCCGGGGCCGCAGCGTAATAGTCCAGAAACGATGCGTCCTCTGCCAGTCCGCTCGTGGCACGAATTTCGTCACGGGTGCGGCCGGTCCAGTCGCCCACGGAAATCTCGCGCAACCGGGCATCCTCGATCAGGACCGCCTCGTCCGCGCCTTGGGCTGCCAGAACCAGGGCAGCGGTGCATCGGGCGCGGCGGATCGGACTGGTGTGAAAGGCGTGTGTGGCGGGCGTGACTCCAAGGTCGCGCAACAGATCGCCCATCGCGCGGGCCTGCGCCTCGCCCTCGGGGGTCAGGGGGCTGTCCAGATCGCCCTGCCAGCGCCCTTGCCGGTTCCACTCGGTTTCACCGTGGCGCAGGATCAACAATTCAGGCACCGGCATCCGCATCCCCTCCAAACGAAAAACGCACCCGGATCAGGGTGCGTTGAAGGATAATGGTGGGTGATAAGAGATTTGAACTCCTGACATCTTCGATGTGAACGAAGCGCTCTACCACTGAGCTAATCACCCGTTGGCGCGTCGTTTAGCTGTCCGCGTCGTCCTCTGCAAGAGGTGTCGATCCCGAAACCTTGGGCTTGTCATCGTTGATCCGCAGACGCACGACAAGCATCTTGCCGCCCGATACATCCTTGTCGCGGGTCACGCGCATCTTGCCCAACGGCGGCAGGTTCGGCTCTTCTCCGGCGATCAACGCTTCGGCCAGAACGGCCAGTGCGGCCTCGATGGCGGGGCGGGCGTCCTTTTTCTTGATGCCGGATTTGGCGACGGCGCGGTCGATGAAATCCTTCTTCTTGAGCATCGGACCAGACTCGGGCTTGGGCGTGGTCGCCCCCGTCGAAACGTCTGCATCGGCGACTGGCGCTGTGGCAACTACGGAAGCGACCGCCTTGAGGGCGGTGGTCGGCTTGGTTTTGGTGGGGCGCGTGGCCATGGGTCTGTCCCGTTATTGGTTCGATTTCGTAAACAATACAGCAATTTCAGCATTGGGAAAGGGCGTCACGCAAACCAATTGCGGTCGCGCCGGTGCCAATGCTGTTTGACTAAAATGACGAAAGTGTTAACAAAGACTCATGGGCGGCTTTTCGCTCGTCATATTATTACGGATTATTGCAATGACCCTCACCAAAGCTGCCGGTCTCGCCTCCATGCTCATGGCAACGTCCACGTCGGCCCTCTACGCGGGCGGCATGGCCCCTGCCATCATGGCACCCGATGTCATCGTTGAAGAGACGAAATCGTCCTCGTCCAGTGCTGGTATCCTTGTTCCCTTGATCCTGATCGCGCTCGTTGCGTTGGCGATGTCCAAGACGTCGACGCCCGCCACGGTCATGCAGGGCTCGCTGGGAGGAGCCTGACATTCGTTCACCAGTCGGCACCCTGAGTTGCCGCTGCCAGAGGCAGTGGTCGGATCCCAAGACCTGATCACCGCCAGTCGGGCGCATCCCCGGATGCGCCCGTACTTACAAACGGCTTGTGTCGCGACCCAACGGTTCAATTGTGATCCTGATGGACACATGACAAAGGCGCGCCCCCACCGGGGACGCGCCTTGTTTGTGTCGGGCGACAGGGATCAGTGGGCGGTCGCCCCTGCCCCATCCTCGGCCCCCTTGCCCAGCGCCGCCTTGGCCGCTGCGGCCTCTTCGGCCTCGGCGTCCCATTCGATCGCCTCGGGCTGGCGAACCAGCGCGTGGCGCAGAACCTCGGACACATGGGTCACCGGGATGATCGTCAGCCCGCTTTTGACGCTGTCCGGAATCTCGGGCAGGTCCTTTTCGTTTTCTTCCGGGATCAGGACGGTCTTGATCCCGGCACGCAGGGCGGCCAGCAGTTTTTCCTTCAAACCGCCAATCGGCATCGCATTGCCCCGCAAACTGACCTCGCCTGTCATGGCGATGTCCTTGCGGACGGGGATCTGCGTCAGGACCGACACGATGGACGTGACCATCGCCAGACCGGCCGACGGGCCGTCCTTGGGGGTGGCCCCATCGGGGACGTGGACGTGGATGTCGATCTTGTCGAACACCGGGGGCTTGATCCCGATGCTGGGGCTGATCGACCGGACATAGGAACTGGCCGCATCGATGGATTCCTTCATCACATCGCCCAGTTTGCCCGTCGTTTTCATCCGGCCCTTGCCCGGCAGGCGCAAGGCTTCGATCGGCAGGATTTCCCCGCCAACCTGCGTCCAGGCCAACCCGGTCACGACACCGATCTGGTCTTCCTTTTCGGCCAGACCATAGCGGAACTTCTTGACGCCCAGATAATCGCCGAGGTTCTCCGGCGTCACCTCGACGCGGGTTTCCTCTTTCTTGACGATCTTGGTGACCGCCTTGCGGGCGATCTTGGCCAGTTCGCGCTCTAGGTTCCGCACACCGGCCTCGCGGGTATAGGTGCGGACCATTTCGGTCAGCGCCGCATCCGACACGGTGAATTCGCGGGCCTTGAGGCCGTGGTTCTTCATCACCTTGGGCAGCAGGTGCTGCTTGGCGATCTCGCGCTTTTCGTCCTCGGTGTAGCCGGCCAGCGAAATGATTTCCATCCGGTCCAAAAGCGGGCCGGGCATGTTGTACGAATTCGCCGTGGTCAGGAACATCACGTTCGACAGGTCGTATTCCACCTCGAGGTAGTGATCGACGAACGTGCTGTTCTGTTCGGGGTCCAGCACCTCGAGCATGGCCGACGCCGGGTCGCCCCGAAAATCCTGCCCCATCTTGTCGATTTCATCCAGCAGGATCAACGGGTTGGTCGTCTTGGCCTTTTTCAGCGCCTGAATGATCTTGCCCGGCATGGACCCGATATAGGTCCGGCGGTGGCCGCGGATTTCGGATTCGTCGCGCACGCCGCCAAGGCTGATGCG
Source organism: Marivivens sp. (assembly GCA_024642115.1). Lineage (GTDB taxonomy): Bacteria > Pseudomonadota > Alphaproteobacteria > Rhodobacterales > Rhodobacteraceae > JAHEBU01. Next base: position 193,307 of record JAHEBU010000002.1, read on the forward strand.
GATAAATTCACGCCCCGTCGCCTTGGCCACTGATTTGCCAAGGCTGGTCTTGCCCACACCCGGAGGTCCGACAAGGCACATGATCGGGCCCTTGAGCTTGGCCGAACGTTGCTGCACCGCCAGATATTCGACGATCCGCTCCTTGACCTTTTCCAGACCAAAGTGGTCGTCGTCCAACACCTTTTGCGCGGCGCGCAGGTCCTTTTTGGTGCGTGATTTGACGCCCCACGGAACGCCCAGCATCCAGTCCAGATAGTTGCGCACGACGGTCGCCTCGGCGCTCATCGGGGACATGGATTTCAGCTTCTTGACTTCGGCGTCGGCCTTTTCACGGGCCTCCTTGCTCAGCTTGGTTTCGGCGATGCGCTTTTCCAGATCGGCAATCTCGTTGCCGCCCTCTTCGCCATCGCCCAACTCCTTCTGGATCGCCTTCATCTGTTCGTTCAGATAGTACTCGCGCTGGGTGCGCTCCATCTGGCTCTTGACCCGGGTCTTGATCTTTTTCTCGACTTGCAGGACGGACATTTCGCCCTGCATCAGGCCGTACACCTTTTCCAGCCGCTCAGCCACGCTCAGCGTCTCCAAAAGCTCCTGCTTTTGCTTTACCTCGATGCCCAGGTGGCCCGCGACCAGATCGGCCAGTTTGGCTGGTTCATGGGTTTCGCTGACAGCGGCCAGGGCTTCTTCGGGGATGTTCTTCTTGATCTTGGAATAGCGTTCGAATTCCTGACCGACGGACCGGACCAACGCCTCGACATCCTGCGGATCGCCGGGGATTTCGGTCAGATATTCGGCATGGGCCTCGAAAAAGTCGTCGTTGGGCAGATAGGTGGTGATCCGCACCCGCGCCTTGCCTTCGACCAGCACCTTGACGGTGCCATCGGGCAGCTTGAGCAGTTGCAGCACATTGGCCAGCACACCGGCCTTGTAGATGCCGTCCTTGGCCGGGTCGTCCTGGCCGGGGTCGATCTGCGACGACAGCAGGATCTGCTTGTCGTCCTGCATCACTTCTTCCAGCGCCCGCACCGACTTTTCGCGGCCCACGAACAGCGGGACGATCATGTGCGGAAACACCACGATGTCGCGCAGCGGCAGCACCGGATAAGAAGGGCTGAGGGGAGTTTGCATGCTCGTATCCTTATGCTTGGGCAGACAGTCCCGGCCCCGATCATCGGCAGCCCTTGGGGCGTCTCCACTTTAGACAGCTATACTTGGTGCGGGATGGCCCCGGTTTCAAGCATCACCTTTGGGCCCAGTCTGCCCGCCCGTCGGGCGGTGGGCAAGCGAGATATAGTGCAAATTGCCGCGACTGTGCCTTGTGCGGGCCACGGCTCTGCCCAATTCCGCGCACAGGATAACGGCGTGGGGCCAAGCGCCCCCGGCATCACCGTCCACACCATGACCCATTTCGACAACAGGATCCCATGTTCAGCAGACTGTTCAGACAGCGTCGTCGCCTCTTTCTGACCATCCTCGCAGCGATGCTGGGGACCAGTCTTGCGCTGGGGCCGGGGGTTTGGTCGCTGGGGGCGGCTGCGCTGGCGGGCTTGGGCACGACGGGGCTGATCGTCGGGCTGCCGCAACACCGCAGGCTGGCGGAATCGATGGGGCTGGGTCTGGTCGCGGCCGCGATCCTGCCCTTGCCACTGGTTCTGTTGCCGATCTTCTGGATCGCCTGCTCCGGGCTCTGGTATGCCCTGCTCTATTCCGATTGGGCCGACCGCACGCCGCTGCGGCTGGCGCTGAACAGCCAGCGGACAAGCGAGGTCGACCGGCCCACTCCGCAGGTCTGGTCCGCCCTTGTCCCCGGCGAGGCGCACCCGGACGACCACTGGACCGGCACGCTGCTCGATTTCGACCGCGACCCGGACGATGCTGACACGCTCTACTTGCGGTTCCGCGACCCCAGCGGTCTGCATGACGAGGTCACGCTGACGTTCCTGCACTGTGCCCGTCCCCACGCCTGCCGCTACCTGCTCGAGCGCGAGGCCAACGATGGCGGCGACGACCTGATGATGACCTTCACCTTGACCTCCATCGGCCCTGCTGCCTGCCGGATCGAGAGCAGGATGGTGCAGGACGCCCTGCCGATCCGGCTGGCCATCGGACGGTGGTTCGACGACAGCTTTGGCGACGAGCTGGACAGCTTTGCCGCCCTGATCAGCGCCCGGCGCGACTGGTCGGTGCGCGGGTTCAAGGCGGAAAACCCCGGCGTGTTGAACCCCTCGGAAACCTGAAGGGCGCAGGCGTCCCCGATCCCCGGCGCTCTGCCGGTGCGGCCAGCATCGACTTACCGGGCGGGCCGGGGGCGGAAATCGGCGTGTTCTACAAATGGGACCAGATCACCGTGCGGAACTAAAGGGCGCGACCCGGCCTAGATCGGCTCGATATCGCCCTCGGCCCGCAGGGCATGAAACCCGGCCTCCCACGCGGCGAACTGGCCGCCCGCGATGGCGTCGCGCATCCCCTGCATGATGTCCTGATAATAATGCAGGTTGTGCCAGGTCAGCAGCATCCCCGAAATCATCTCCTGCGCCTTGAAGACATGGTGCAGATAGGCGCGGGAATAGTTGCGGCAGGTGGGACAGCCACACCCTTCGTCCAACGGGCGCGGATCATCCTGATGGCGCGCGTTCTTCAGATTCACCTGCCCGCGCCGCGTCCACGCCTGCCCGGTGCGACCAGACCGGGACGGCAGGACGCAATCCATCATGTCGATCCCGCGCTTGACGGCGCCCACGATGTCGTCCGGCTTGCCCACACCCATCAGATAACGGGGCTTGTCCACGGGCAACATGCCCGGGGCATAGTCGAGGACCTGAAACATCACCTCCTGCCCCTCGCCCACGGCCAGACCGCCCACCGCATAGCCGTCGAACCCGATGGCACGCAAAGCCTCGGCACTCTCGCCGCGCAGATGCTCTGTCACACCGCCCTGCTGGATGCCGAACAGGGCATGTCCGGGGCGGTCGCCAAAGGCGTCGCGCGACCGCTGCGCCCACCGCATCGACAGGCGCATCGAGTCGGCCACGCGGGCCTCATCGGCGGGCAGGGCCGGACATTCATCGAAACACATCACGATATCCGAACCGAGAAGCTTCTGAATCTCCATCGACCGCTCTGGCGTCAATTCATGCCGCGACCCGTCAATATGCGATTTGAAGGTGACGCCGCGCTCGGTCAGCTTGCGCAGATCGGCAAGGCTCATCACCTGAAACCCGCCGCTATCCGTCAGGATCGGCTTGTCCCAATTCATGAACTTGTGCAAACCACCCAGCCGGGCGATCCGTTCGGCGGTCGGGCGCAGCATCAGGTGATAGGTGTTGCCCAGCAGAATGTCGGCCCCGGTGGCCGCAACCGATTCCGGCATCATCGCCTTGACCGTCGCGGCGGTGCCGACAGGCATAAAGGCCGGGGTGCGAATGTCGCCGCGCGGCGTGTGGATCACCCCGGTACGGGCGGTCCCATCGGTGGCGTGCAAGTCGAATGAAAATCGGGTCATCGGCGGTCCTCTGCGGTCCCGCCCTCTACCCCGGATCGGGCTGCAAAGCCAAGCGGTGCGACGCGGGGCCTCTCCGGGCCGCGTCTGTACAGCGTCTGTACAGCCGGTGTACGGCCGGTGTACGGGCTGCACCCCGCGTCAGACCACCCTTTACGACCCGGCGTTCAAATCCTATATGTTCAGTCAGGATTACACCGGAACCCGCCATGACCATGACCGACACCCCCCTCGAAGGCACGCCGCTGATCGCGCCGTCCTCCACCGATCACCCGCTTTACGACGCGGTGGTCGAGGCGTGCAAAACGGTCTATGATCCTGAAATCCCTGTGAATATCTACGATCTTGGGCTGGTCTATACCATTCTCATTTCCGACGAGAACGAGGTCAATATCACCATGACCCTGACCGCCCCCGGCTGCCCCGTCGCGGGCGAAATGCCGGGCTGGGTGGCTGACGCAGTCGAACCGCTGGCCGGGGTGAAACATGTGGATGTGGCGATGACGTTCGAACCCCAGTGGGGCATGGACATGATGAGCGACGAAGCCCGGCTTGAACTGGGCTTCATGTGATCGGCAGACTGCCGCTCAACTTCTGATTTTGCTCGATAATTTGGCCTGACACGGTCGTTCAAAGGCGTGTTAACCTCGCCTTGGTAAACCGGCATTGTGTGGGCTTCATGATCGACCGCCGAACGTTCAACCTGTCGCTGCTGATGGCGACCATAACTTCAGGTATTGCTGGAACTTCAGCCGCCAAACCGCCGCCACAAAACGATATTTTTCTCAACAGGCTGACATTTGGGGCCACCCCCACCGACAGGGAATCGTTAACGGACCTCGGCCGGGCCGCATGGCTCGACGATCAACTCGGACGCCCCGCATCGGACGCTGATCTGGACGCGCGACTTTCCGCGCTAACGCTCAGAATAAATTATGAAAAAGGCGATGACGGCGAAGGGCATAGCTGGCCCGCCCGCGATGAATTCCTGCCCCTGTCCTCGCTCAACGCCGATCCCGCCACCCTCCTCCCCCTGCTCGACTGGACGGTGCCGATGGCCTACGACGAACGGTCGCGCCCGGGATGGGAGGTGGTCGCAGCCTCGCTCCCCCGTGCCGTCCACACCCCCACCCAGACGCGCGAGGTGATGACACAGTTCTGGCACGATCATTTCAACGTCCACAGCCAGAAATCGGAATACACAGCCGTCTTTTTCCCCAGCTATGACAAGGTGTTACGCGAACACGCCTTGGGCAATTTCCGCGATCTTCTGGGGGCCGTGGCGCGCAGTCCGGCCATGCTGATCTACCTTAACAACGACGAAAGCAGGGCCAGCCCGGCGAATGAAAACTGGGGCCGCGAACTGCTTGAATTACACACCCTCGGCGCGGGCAATTATCTCAGCGACCGCTACAGCCACTGGGCCGACGTGCCCGGTGCGACCCAAGGCGCCGCCATCGGCTATATTGACGAGGACGTGTTCGAAGTGGCCCGCGCCTTTACCGGTTGGTCGGTAGGCGACGGGCGCGAGACGGGTGAGGGGCGGAACACCGAAAAGACCGGGCGATTCCAGTATGTTGAACGGTGGCATGACCCCTATCAGAAACGGATCCTTGGCCGCGAATTTCCACCCAATCGGGCGGCATTGGCGGATGGGGATGACGTGCTCGACCTGCTCGCCACCCACCCCGGAACCGCGCGGTTCATCTGCGAAAAGATCGCCCGCCGCCTGCTGTCGGACGCCCCCGATCCGGCGCTGATCGACCGTCTGACGCAGGCCTTTATGACCCACAGCACCGCCCCCGATCAGATCGCCCAGGTCATCCGCGCCTTGGCGCTCGACCCCGCCTTTGACGCCCCGCCCACGAAACTGCGGCGCCCGTTCGAATTTCTGGCCGCCCTTTACCGCGCCAGCGGAGTCGAGGTGGCCGCCCCCGAGGCCGGGTTTCACTGGCAACTGGCCCGCGCCGGTTGGCAGCAGCACACCTATCCGCCGCCCACCGGCCACCCCGACCGGACCGAGGACTGGACCACGACAACCGTGCTTAACAGATTGATAGATCTGGGTCTTTCAGCGCACGACGATTGGTTCGGCTGCACACCCACCCGGCTTGACACACTGGTTCCCAAGCGGGTTGAAACCTGCGCGGGCTTAGCTGCCTACTGGACGACGAGGACCCACGGGACCAACGCCGATCCGCTGCCTGAACTCTTCACCAGCATCGACCTCGACCCATCGGCCCCCCTGCCCGACAGCGCCGAGGACCGGCATAACCTGTCGGCCGGGATGCTCGCCTTTGCCGCCCTGACCCCACAGTTCCTGTTCCGGTGACCGCCCATGTCTGACCCGATCCTTGTGGTGATCTTTCTGCGCGGGGGGTGCGATTCGCTGAACCTGATCAGTCCCACCGCCGACCCGCAGTATATTGATGCCCGGCCCGACCCGCTGCGCGTGCTGCGCAAGGGTGACGGGGCGGGCATCAGGCTTGGCGACGGATTGGCCGATGTGGATTTCCGGATGTCCCCACATGCCCCTGACTTGGCTGATCTTTTTCACGCAGGCGACCTGTCCGTCATCCACGCGACGGGCCTGACCGACGCCACCCGCAGCCATTTCGACGCCGAAGCCCGGATCGAACGGGCCAGCACCAATGCCACCGACGGCGGCTGGCTGGCCCGCTGGCTGCACCAGGCGCAGCCCGGCGGGCCGCTGCCCGCGCTGGCTGTCGGCACCGCCCTGCCCAATGCCCTGCGCGGCAGCCGGGCCGCCGTCGCCCCTGACCTTGCCGACCTCATGATCGCGCCGGGCAACTGGCTGACCCCTGGCCTGCGGGCGCGGATCAGCGCGGGCTTTGGCGACCACGGCCCGCTCGCCGCCACGACGCAGGATTTGCTGAGACTGAGCAGCCTGCTGGAAACCCGGTTCTGGCTTGCAGATCAGGATCAGGCGCGGGCCTATGCCCCCGACACGCCCTATCCCGATGGCCCCCTGACCGGGCCGCTGATGACAGTGGCCCAGTCGATCAAGGCCGATCTGGGTCTGCGCGTGGCCACGGTGGACTATGGCGGCTGGGACACCCACGCCCATCAGATCAGCGAATATCCCGTTCTGGTCGATGGCCTGTCAAAGACCCTGATGGCGTTCTGGCGCGATCTGGGGCCGCGCCAGCAGGATGTGTCGGTCGTGGTGATGTCCGAATTCGGACGCAGGTTGCGGTCGAACGCCTCGGGCGGGACGGACCACGGGCGGGCGGGCGCGATGATCGTGCTGGGGCCGCAGGCGCGGGGGGGCCGACTGCTCGGCCGTTGGCCGGGGCTGAGCAACGACCGACTGGAGGATGGGGCCGATCTGGCGGTGACCACCGATTACCGGGCGGTACTGGCCGAAATCCTGTCCGGCCACATGAACACGCCAGACACAGCGGCGATTTTTCCGGGCGCAACGCTCGCCCCCATCGGCCTTTTCACCTGACCCCTTGAGAGAGCGGCGCATCAGGCCTACCTTAGAGGCAATCGCAGGAGAGACCCCATGTTCGGCATCCCCGGCAAACAGGCCGTGACCATCACCCCCAAGGCCGCGACCCAGATCGCAAGGCTCATGTCCCGCGACGGTCATCAGGGCCTGCGGATCGGCGTGAAAAAAGGCGGCTGTGCAGGCATGGAATACACCATGGACTATGTGACCGAGGTGAACCCGCTGGACGAGATCGTCGAACAGGACGGGGCCCGCGTGATGATCGCGCCCATGGCGCAGATGTTCCTGTTCGGGACCGAGATCGACTATGAAACCACGCTTCTGGAATCGGCGTTCAAGTTCCGCAATCCCAACGTGGTCGATGCCTGCGGCTGTGGCGAGTCGATCAAGTTCGATGAAAAGCTGACAGCGCACGGCTGACCCTTTCCCTGGCGGGTTCTGTTCGCTATCCCGAAGACGCAATCAGGGAGAGTGACATGGCACCGCGCAAACTTGCCGCCGGAAACTGGAAGATGAACGGCACCGCTGCCGCGCTGGCCGAGGTGCAGGCGTTGATGGCGGCCCATGCCGCGCCCAATGTCGATCTGCTGATCTGTCCGCCCGCCACCCTGCTGGCCCAGATGAACTGGGCAAAACAGGCGCATCCGCTGGCAATTGGCGGACAGGATTGCCATACCGACGCCTCGGGCGCGCATACCGGCGATATCGCCGCCGCCCAGCTGGCCGACGCCGGGGCAACCCATGTGATCCTGGGCCATTCCGAACGCCGCGCCGATCATGACGAAACTGATGCGCTGGTCCGGGCCAAGGCTACGGCGGCCCATGCCGCTGGACTGATCGCAATTGTCTGCATCGGCGAAACGCTAGCCGAACGCGAGTCGGGAACCACGCTGACCATCGTGGGCGGCCAACTGGCAGGTTCGGTCCCCGAGGACGCCACCGCCGCCAATACCGTCATTGCCTATGAACCGGTCTGGGCCATCGGCACCGGCAAGGTGCCCACCCTGGACCAGATTGCCGAGGTCCATTCCACCATCCGCGCCGACCTCGTCGCCCGCTTTTCCGACGGGGCCAATTTCCGCATCCTTTACGGCGGTTCGGTCAAACCCGGCAACGCGGCAGACATCTTTGCCGTGCCAGACGTCGATGGCGCACTGGTCGGGGGGGCCAGCCTCAAGGCCGCCGACTTCAGCCCGATCATTGCGGCGCTTGAACGGGCCTGAGGCTGGTCCGAGCCACAAGAACCGCCGCCGCAGGCGCCCACGGCACAGCAAAAGGCGACGCCCGTTCAGAGCGTCGCCTTTCAGTTATCTGCAAACGGAATGCGCGGTAGCGCGCTATTTGATCACCGTTTCCGGTCCCATGACCATGTTGGGCAGGAACGTGGACAGTGCCGGGATGTAGGTGACCATGATCAGGAACACGAACAGCACGGCCAGGAATGGCAGGGCGGCGCGGACCACGGCCATGATCGGCATCCCCGCCACGCCCGAGGTCACGAACAGGTTCAGACCCACGGGCGGCGTGATCATCCCGATTTCCATGTTCACGACCATGATGATCCCCAGATGGATCGGGTCAATCCCAAGGCTGATGGCGATGGGGAACACCAGCGGGGCCACGATGACGATCAGCCCCGACGGCTCCATGAACTGGCCGCCGATCAGCAGGATCACGTTCACCACCACCAGGAACATCACCGGTCCCAGCCCTGCGGCCAGCATCGTGTTGGCGATCTGCTGGGGGATCTGTTCGTCGGTCAGCACCTGTTTGAGGATCAGCGCGTTGGCGATGATGAACATCAGCGTAATGGTCAGCTTTCCGCTCTCGAACAGGGTCTTGCGGGTGTCGCGGTGCCAGAACACGGTCAAAAGGGCATGGGGCGCGGTCAGCAGGCTGCGCTGGCGTTGCCCGTCGGCTGCGGCCAGAGGCCCCATGTCGCGATAGACAAAGCTCGCGATCAGAAAGGCATAGACGGCGGCCACGGCGGCAGCTTCGGTCGGGGTAAAGGCCCCCTCGCGCCAATAGATCAGGCTCCCCTCGCCGCTGAAGTTGATCCAAGGGTGGCCATAGATGCCACCCATGATGATCGCGATCAGCATCAGCCCCCAGAACGCGTCACGAAAGCTGGCACCAATCTCGCCCCAGCCCAGCCATTGGCCCCGCGGCATGTTGCGGATACGGGCAAAGACCCAGATGGTGACCATCAGCATCACACCAGCCACGATCCCCGGAATGACCCCCGCAAGGAACATCCGGCCCACGGACACGTCCGTCGCACTGGCATAGACGACCATCACGATGGAGGGCGGGATCAAGATGCCCAACGTTCCTGCGTTACAGATGACGCCTGCCGCGAAATCCTTGGTATAACCCGCCTGCGTCATTGCGGCGATCACGATCGACCCGATGGCGACCACGGTGGCCGGTGACGATCCGGACAAGGCCGCGAACATCATGCAGGCCAGAACGCCCGCGATGGCCAGACCGCCCTGTAGATGCCCGACGCAGGCGATGGCGAACCGGATGATCCGTTTGGCCACCCCGCCCGTCGACATGAACGACGACGCTAGGATAAAGAACGGGATCGCCAGCAGCGTGTAATGACCCGCCATCGCCTGATACAGCGCCTGCGCCACTGACCCCAGCGAGGTCTGCGAAAACGCCAGCAGGAACACGATCGACGACAGGCCAAGGCTGACCGCGATCGGCACCCCGATCAGCAGAAGCCCGACGATCATCACGAACAGAAGTACGACATCCATGGCTTATCTATCCCGGTTGAGGGCGGCCACTTCGGCGACCGCGTCTTCGGCTTCGTGGCTGACGATCAGGCTGTCCTGTTCGCCGCGCAGGATGCGCAAGGTCGCCTGCATGATCCGGAACAGGATCAAAAGCGCGCCGATGGGCAGCATGATGTAGGGGACGACGCGCGGCAGCTTGGAATACGCCTCGCCGTAGTTGATCCAGTCCTCGAGAAACCGCAGGAACCCCGGCATCGGGATCTGGTCGGTTTCAAAGAACGACGTGCCGCGGTTGGCCCAGTCGATCCCGGTGGGGAACCAGCGCCCTGTGGTGGGCGGCAGGTCGGCAAAGGGCGCCCAGTAATCCCAGGAGCCTTTGAGGATCAGCAGCGCATAGGCAAGACAGACCAGCGCCGAAATGATCCCCAGCGCCCGCCGGACCGGGACCGAGACGATATTGGTGACTGCATCCACCCCCAGGTGAGCTGTCACCTTGAACGCATAGGAAATCCCGAACAGCACCATCCAACTGAACAGGACCAGAACGACCTCGAGGCTCCAGATCAGCGTGGTGTTGAACACATAGCGGCGAATGACGTTGGCAAATGTAAGAAGCGTCATCAGGCCCAGCATCAGGGCGATGGCGTTTTCCTCGAATTCGTTGACGAAGCGGGCAAAGCCCGACTTGGGTTCGTATTTCCAGCCCGCAGCCATGCCGTCCCCCTGCGATGTCAGTGAATGTGGGTGTTGGCCCGGCGGTGAAACCGCCGGGCCCCTGGTCGGGCCGTCAGGCCCGAAACCGCTTACATGCTGTCGTTGATGACCTGTGCGGCGTCGATGTTGTCCTGGCCCACCTCATCGGCGAACTTGGTCCACACCGGCTTCATCACGTCGACCCAATCCTGACGCTGCTGCGGCGTCAGTTCGCGGATCACGCCACCAGCATCCAGGATCGACTGGCGGGCGGCCAGATCGACGTCGGTCACGGCGGCGTTCCGTTCGACCGTCACCTCGTGCAGGATGGTCAGGAACTGATCGCGCACGGCGGGGTCCAGGCTGTCGAGGAAGTCGGTGGAGGACACGACCAGATAGTCGATGATCCCGTGGTTGGTTTCGGTGATCCCGTCCTGCACTTCATAGAATTTCTGGCCATAGATGTTGGACCAGGTGTTTTCCTGACCGTCCACAACCCCGGTCTGAAGCGCGCCATAGACCTCGGCAAAGGCCATCGGCTGCGGCGAGGCCCCGAGGGCTTCCATCTGGGCGACCAGAACGTCGCTGGGCTGCACGCGGAATTTCAGGCCGTTGGCGTCCGAAGGTTCGATCAGCGGCTTGTTGGCCGAAATCTGCTTCATCCCGTTGTGCCAGAATTCCAGCCCCTGCACGCCGCGACGTTGCATCGCATTCTTCATCGCGATACCCGCGTCAGACGCCTGAAACGCATCCACAGCGGCGATGTTCTTGAACATGAAGGGAAGGTCGAACAGGCGGTAGGCTTTGGTGATCGATTCAAACAGCGACAGCGACGGGGCGGCCAGTTGCACATCGCCGCGCAGCATAGCCTCGATCACCTGTTCGTCGGTGTACAGGGTCGAATTGGGGAACACTTCCATGCACATGGTGCCGTCCATTTCGGCGTTCACGCGTTCCATCAACAGCTGGGCCGCGATCCCCTTGGGGTGCTTGTCGGTGTTGGTGACATGGCTGAACTTGACGACGATTTCTCCGTCATCGCAGGCCATCGGATCGGCCTGCGCAACACCGGCGGCCATAACGACAGCGGCGGCGGCGGCGGCGACAAAATTGAATTTCATGAGGTCTTCTCCCTGAGACTGGTATGTTGACCCACCCCTCCTTGGGTGTGCTGCCCTAGAAAACGGGCAGGTCGGGGTGGCAGCAAGAGGATTCTCACGGTTCTGTCATCGACCGATTTTTCGATTTTATACCATGCTGTTAGCCCAATTCGGCCAAGTATCGCACAGCCAGTGCTGCACCTGCGCGGGCGGAAAGTCGCACAGGCGATAGCGTTAACCGTGCGGAAATCCGCACACCCTGGTGCTTAGTCGGTAATCGGCAAAGCCCCGCCTTGCGCCGTCAAATCCGCCACCCGCTGGGCTAGACGGCCCGCGATTTCCTCGGACCCCGGTGGCGGCACATGGTCCGCCACGACCCGTTGCCAGATTGCCGTCGCGCGGTCTTGGGCGGACAGGGCGCCGCCTGCCGTCCAGGTCCCGTGATTGGTCAGGTCTGCCACGACCGGCACATAAAACGCCCGGTCGAACCGCTCCATCGTATGGGCGGCGGCAAAGAAATGTCCGCCCGGCGGCACCTCGGCAATCGCCGCATAGGCCATCGCGTCCATGTCCGCCTCGGGCCGCACGCACAGCTCGGCGATGGTTTGCAGCGCCTCGATATCGCAGATGAACTTTTCAAAGCCAAAGGTCAGCCCGCCTTCGAGCCAGCCCGCCGCGTGGATGACCAGCGTGGCCCCCGCAAGCGTCGCCCCCCACAGCCCCATGATGTTTTCATGCGCCCCTTGGGCATCGGCCATGTTGGCGGCCGACCCCGCCGCCGACCGCCAGGGCAGCCCGATATGCCGCGCCAGTTGCCCTGCCCCCAACTGCATCTTGAGGTGTTCGGGCGTGCCAAAGGCGGGGCTGCCCGATTTCATGTCCACGTTCGACGAAAACCCGCCATAGCTGACGGGCGCGCCCGGTTTGGCCAGTTGCGCCAGCACGATCCCCGCCAGCGCCTCGGCATGTTGCAGCACCAGCGCCCCCGCAACGGTGACCGGGGCCATGGCCCCCGCAAGGCAAAAGGGCGTGATGATCGTCATCTGCCCTGCCCGGGCAAAGTCGATGATCCCCCGCGCCATCGGCAGGTCCAGCCTGCGGGGCGAGTTGGTATTGATGACCGTGGTGGCCCAGACGCCATCGGTCCAGTCGTCCTGAGACAGGTTGAGCCCGGTGCGGATCAGGTCGAACGATTGTTCGACCTGGCCCTGCCCCCGCGCATAGACGGTCAGCGGCTTGTCGCCCAGCGTCATCTGGGCCTCGGTCACTTTCAGGTGGCGCAGGTGCAGCGGCACGTCTTGCGGTTCGGGGGCGGCGGGCATCTTGTGGATGACATCGAAGGATTGGCACAGGCGGATCGCGTCGCGGTAGGTCGCCAGCGACCCGGCCTGCCGCCCCCGCACCCGGTCGGACACGTTGGGGCAACCGCCCGCAGCGGTAAAGATGAGCGAGCCTTGGCGATACTCAACCTCGCGGGCCGGATTTGGCGCGCGCAAGCGAGTGCCCGACGGCGCGGTCCGCAACGCCTCGGCCACCACGTCGCGGCCGATGAACACCATATCCTCGACCACCTTGCAGCCCCCCGCCGCGTAGATCGCCCGCGCCTCGGGCAACAAGACGCTCATCCCCAATTCCTCGAGCACCTTGCAGGCGGTGTCGTGCAGACCGGCCACTTCATCATCCGAAAACACCGACTGCGGGGTGAAGGGGTTGCGCAGTTGCGTGTAGTTGATCGTTCGGGCCACGGGGGCCGATTGGCGGGCGGCGCGGCCCCTGCGGCCCTGAGGGATCATGATCGGTAGCTTTCCGGTTTGAGGTCGTGGCGCGCCAGTTTGTCGTAAAATGTCTTGCGCGGCAGTTTCAGCGCCTTGGCGGTTTCGGTGGCGTTGCCGCCGGTCCGCCTCAGCGCCTCGATCAGCAGGGACCGTTCGACCCGGGCCATCTGTTCGGCAAGCCCCAGCCCCTCGGCCGTTTCGGCTTCGCCCAGCCCAAGGGCAAAGCGCATTGCCGCGCTCATCAGCCCACGCGCGTTCCCCGGCCAGTCCTGCGCCATCAACCGGGCGACGACATCGGGCGGAATTTCGGGTTCGGGCAGGTTGGCCTGTTCGCAGGCCTGCGCGACGTAGTGGCGAAACAAGATCGGGATATCCTCGGTCCGTTCCCGCAAGGACGGGATGCGCACGCGCATCAGGTCGAGCCTGTAGTAAAGGTCGACGCTGAACCGCCCCTCTGCCACATCAGCGGTCAGGTCGCGGGTGGTTCCGGCCAGAACGCGGGTCGACGTGCCAGCCTCGAGCCGTTCAAGCAGGGCGTATTGCACGGCAGGGGTCAACCCCCCCACCTCGTCCAGATAGAGCGAGCCGGATTGAGCCGCCTCGAACGCCTCGGTCAGTCCGTCCGGGGTCAGCGGGGCTGCCGCCCGTTTGACAAAAGGATGCCGCGCGGCGGAGGACAACAGGTGGATCACCTCGGCCACCTTGGGCGTCCCAGTTCCGGTTTCACCCGTCACCAGCACTTCGGCACTGGCCCGGGCGACAATGCGGATCCGCGCCCGCAGGTCACGCGCAGGCGCACTGGCCCCGAACAGCATCCGCGAGGCCGCATCGCCCGATTCAAGTTCGAGCTTGAGCCTGCGGTTTTCAAGCACCAGCGCCCGCCCCTTAAGCGCCTTTTCAACGATCGCCAGAAAATCCTGCGGGGCGCAGGGTTTTTCCAGAAAATCATAGGCGCCCGCCGCCATCGCCCGCACGGCCGTAGGCACGTCGCCTTCGCCCGTCAGCAGGATCACCGGCAGGTCAGGGTCGAGCGTGCGGACATGGTCGAGCAGGTGAAACCCGTCGCGCCCCGGCATGCGGATATCGGTCACGACGATCCCGTCAAAACGGGCGTCCAGATGATCCTTGGCCTCGACAAACGATCCGGCCAGCACCGGGTCCAGATCGGCCAGTTCAAGGGTCTGCCCCAGCGCCTCGCGCACCTCGCGGTCGTCATCGACCAGAAGAACGCGGCGGGTCATGCGGCCACCGCCTGCGCCACGGCGTCGAGTTCGACGACAAAGACCGCCCCGCCTTGCGGATGGTTGCGGCCCCGGATCGCGCCGCCGAAACTTTGCACAAGGCCGTAGGAAATCGACAGGCCCAGCCCCATGCCATCGCCGCCGACCTGTTTGGTCGTGTAGAACGGATCAAAGATGCGGTCGGGTTCGGCGATCCCCGGCCCGGTGTCGCGCACGGTCAGTTCGACCCGGGCACCGCTGCGGGACAGGCTGATTTCAACCCGTTTGACCGCCGCCCCCTCCATCGCGTCGATGGCGTTGTTGACGAGGTTCAGGATCACCTGACCCAGCCGCACTTCGCCCCCGCGCACCATCACCGGCGCGGCAGGGGGCGTCCAGTTAACGGTGACCTCGGCCTGATGGGCCTTGGCCCCGGCCATTTCCAGAACGGTGTCCACCACGCGGACAAGGTCCACATCGGACAAAGGTTCGCTTTCCTGCCGGGCAAAGGCGCGCAGGTTGCGGATGATCCGGCCCATGCGCCGGGCCAGTTCGCTGATCCGGGACAGGTTTTGCGCGGCCACCTCGGGCTTGCCCCGGGCAATGAACGCCTCGGCGTTTTCGGCGAACGACCGGATTGCCATCAGCGGCTGGTTGAGTTCATGGCTGATCCCGGCCGACATCTGGCCAAGTGCGCTGAGCTTGCCCGCCTGCACAAGATCGGCCTGCGCTTTTTTCAGCGCGGCTTCGGCGGCGCTCCTGTCGGCCACCTCGCGGCGCAGGTCGGCATTCAGGCGGGACAGTTCGGCGGTGCGGTCGGCAACCCGCGCCTCGAGCCGTGAATTCGCCTCGGCCAGCGCCCGGCGTCGTTCGGTGGCCAGAAACAGCAGCGCACCAAAGGCAAGGCAGAGGGCGGCGGCGACGGATGCCTGCAACAGCGCCAGTTGCCGGGCCGGGGCGACGTCCAGCAATGCCTCGGCGGTCATGCCGATCACCGGCAAGTTCAGCGTCAGGTGCAAGGCCCGTTCGGGCAGATAGCGGCCCCCATCCACCGCCCAGATCTCATGCCCCCAAAGGCGCGTTTCCCGGTATCCGACAAAGGGGGCGACGCGCCCTGTCGGATATTCGGCACTGAGTGCGGCGCGGGTGGGGTCACCCGTACGGCTGCGATACAGCAGTTCGGACCGGTTGGTCATGAACACGACGCCCAGATCATCGGTGAACAGGATCGTCGGACGGTCGCCGCGCCAGGCGGCCTCGACCTCCTCGACATCCGCCACGACGACGACCGCCCCGGCCACAGGACCCTCGGGGCGAAAGATCGGGGCGGCAAAGCTGTAGGTGCGGCGCCCGTAGCGCGGGCTGAGCTGGTGCCAGCTTCCCAGCGCGCCGTCCATCGCCCGTTCAAAATAGTCGGTGCCTGCATGGGATTGGCCGGGGGTGGTGCCAGCCGCCACCAGTTCCCGCCCATCCGGCCCGACCAGCACGATATCCAGCGACCCCGTCTTGTCGGCCACATCGACCAGCACATCGCGCGCCGCCACCGGGTCGCCCTGCCCATAGGCGACGCTGGTCAGCACCGGTCGGTCGGCCAGCAGAACCGCCAGTTCCCGGTAGCGCTGCAATTCGCTGGTCAGCCGGTCAGCGGCCAGCGCCAGATCGGACGTTCCCCGCCGCGACAACTGGTCCAGTGCGGCCCGGTAGCCAAAGCTGAACACCCCCCCTGCCAGCACACTGACAAACAGCAAGAACACCAGCACGACGGCGGCGCGATGACGGAACAATCCTCCCATGACCGGCAGCTTAGCCTTGGGCCGCTTGCAAACGCCAGAGGGTCGGGCCAAGGATCGGCACATGCAACACCTGTCCCAATCCCCGACCGATCCTGATTTTGTCCAAGATCCCTATCCGTTCTATGACCGGGCGCGGGCGGCGGGCGACCTGTTCCTGTGGGACGATTATGGCGTCGTCAGCGCCGTATCGCACCGCGCCGTCACGGCCATCCTGCGCGACCGCAGGCTGGGGCGGCAGGTGCCGCCCGAGGTGGCCCAACCGATCCCGCCCCATGTTCAGCCCTTTTATGACATCGAAGCCCATTCGATGCTGGAGTTGGAGCCGCCCCGGCATACCCGGCTGCGTGGACTGGTGCTGCGCGCCTTCACCTCGCGCCGGATCGGGGCATTGGGGCCGGATATTGCGGGGCTGGCGGACAGCCTGATCGACCAGTTTCCGGACGGACCCTTTGACCTGATCGACGCCTTCTGCCGCCCGATCCCGGTCATCATCATCGCCCGGCTTCTGGGCGTGCCAGAGGATCGGTCGGACGACCTGTTGGCATGGTCAAACGCGATGGTCGCCATGTATCAGGCCCGGCGCACCCGCGCGGTCGAGGATGCGGCTGTGGCGGCCACCCTTGCCTTTCGGGACTTCATCACCGGGTATATCGCAGAGAAACGCAAAGCCCCTGCCGATGACCTGATCAGCACGCTGATCGCGGCCAATGACGCGGGCGACAGGCTCAGCACGGACGAGATGGTGACAACCTGCATCCTGCTGCTGAATGCCGGGCACGAGGCGACGGTTCATACCTTGGGCAATGGGATCAAGACCCTGATCGAACAGAGAATTACGGAAATCGACGGCCCTTGCGTCGAAGAGGTGCTGCGCCACGACCCACCGCTGCACATCTTCACCCGCTGGGCCTACGAGGATATGGAATTGTACGGTCATCCCATCCGGCGCGGTCAGCAAATCAACTGCCTGCTGGCCGCGGCCAACCGCGACCCCGCCGCCTATCCCGACCCCGCCCTGTTCGACCCCGCCCGCAGCGGTCCGGCCCATACCAGTTTCGGCGGGGGCATCCATTTCTGCGTGGGCGCACCGCTGGCGCGGCTCGAGATCGACATCGCCTTGCGCGGACTGCGCCGCCGCTGCCCGGACATGCGGATCGCTGAACCTCCGCGCTATGCGGATGTGTTCCATTTCCACGGGCTTGAGCGACTGACGGTCACGCATTAGCCGTTCTCAGAGTGGCAAAGCCACCGTCGATTTGATCTCTTCCATCGACAGCAGGGCCGTCACGTTATGCACTCGCACCTCTGAAATCAGCGCCTGATAAAAGGCGTCATAGGCGCGGGCGTTTTTCACCCGCACCTTGAGGATATAGTCGATATCGCCTGCCAGCCGGTGCGCCTCTTGCACCTCGGGGCGGTTGCGCAGGGCTTGCAGGAATTTGCGCTGCCATTCGGCCTCGTGTTCCGACGTGCGGATCAGGACGAAAAAGCAGGCCTCGAACCCCAGTGCCTCGGCATCGAGCATCACGGTCGTCTGACCGATGACACCGGCGCCCTTCAGCTTCTTGATCCGGTTCCACACGGGGGTCTTGGAGGACCCGATTTTTGCCGCGATATCGTCCAGCGACTGGGCCGCATCGCGCTGCAACTCTGCAAGAATTTTCCGATCCACGTCGTCGATCCGGACTGACATTCCGATTTTTCCCCAATGTTGGAATGGCGGCCTGATTGGCCCCGATGGACAGAACATACGTTCTTATCTGCGCGGCGCAATGGTCAAAAACCGGGACATTGTTCTATATTGAGGATCAGAAAACCAGTGGAGTCCGGCCATGCAGCATTTCCCGATCTTTCTTGCCGTCGCCGGTCGCCGCATCGTCGTGTCGGGCGGGGGCGAGGCCGCGCTGGCCAAACTGCGGCTGCTGATGAAAACCGAAGCACATCTGACCGTCTTTGCCGTTGATCCCAGCGCCGACATCCACCGCCTTGCCCATGACCGTAAGTTGACCCTGATCCAGCGCCCGCTCGCCCCCGGTGATGCGCTGTGCGCCGTGCTGTTCTATGCCGCCAACGAAGATGACGCCGAGGATGCCCGCGTGGCCGCCCTCGCCCGGGCCGATGGCGCGCTGGTCAATATCGTGGACAACCTTGCGGACAGCGCCTTTATCACCCCCGCCATCGTCGACCGCGACCCGGTCGTGGTGGCGATCGGCACAGAAGGGGCGGCGCCAGTGCTGGCCCGCGCCATCAAGACCGATCTTGAGGAGCGTCTGCCGGTGCAACTGGGCCTGCTCGCCCGTCTGGGCAAGGCGTTCCGCCACGCCGCCGACGCCCTGCCGATGGGCTGTAAGCGGCGCGAGTTCTGGGCGGACTACTATTTTGACCAGGGACCCAAGGCGTTGGAACAGGACGGCCCACAGGGCGTCGAAGCCGCCCTTGACCGCCTGCTGGCCCACCACCTGCACGCGCCTGCAAAGGAGGGCCATGTCGATCTGGTGGGGGCCGGCCCCGGCGACCCCGAGTTGTTGACCCTCAAGGCCCGCAAGGCGCTGGACCGCGCCGATGTGGTGATCCATGACCGTCTGGTCAGCCCCGAGATCCTCGAACTCGCCCGGCGCGAGGCGGTGCTGATCGATGCGGGGAAAGAGGGATTCGGTACCTCGACCGCACAAGACGACATCAACGAGTTGATCGTCGATCATGCCCGCATGGGGCTGCATGTCGTTCGGCTCAAGGCAGGCGACCCGACTGTGTTCGGCCGTCTGGACGAAGAAATCGAGGCCTGCGAGGCGGCTGGTGTGACATGGCGGATCATCCCCGGCATCACCGCCGCCAGCGCCGCCGTGGCCCAGATCGGCCAAAGCCTGACCCGGCGCGACCGCAATTCGTCGGTCCGGTTCCTGACCGGGCACGACATGAAAGGGTTCGCCGAACAGGATTGGCGCGCGCTGGCCCGGCCGGGCGAAGTCGCCGCGATCTACATGGGCAAGAAAAGCGCCCGCTTCATCCAAGGCCGCCTTCTGATGCACGGGGCCGATCCGGCGACGCGCGTGACGGTGATCGAAAACGCGTCCCGTCCTGACAGCCGCGTGCTGGCCACCACGCTGGCCCGGTTGGAACCTACCCTGACCGAGGCGAACCTGACCGGCCCCGCCCTCACGTTCTTTGGCCTCGCTCCCCGCGCCGCCGCCGCCCTACCCCAACTGAAAGAGGCCGCACTATGAGCCGCCAGTTCACCCCCAAGGTTGTCACGGCCAATGCCCTGCTTGAAGGCGATGTCGTCTGGCTGACCGCCGATGACCGCTGGACCCGCGACATTCACGAGGCCGAATTGATCGAGGAAGAGGCGCACGGCCAGATCCGCCTGATCGAAGCATCGCGCCAGACCGGCACCGTCGTGGGCGTCTATCTGGCCGACGCCCGGCCCGGCCCCCTGGGACCAGAGCCGATCCATTTCCGCGAGGAATTCCGCACGCGCGGCCCCTCCAACTATACCCACGGCAAGCAGGTAGAGGCTTAACCCATGTATGTTTACAACGACTTCGACCAAGCCTTTGTCCGCGAACGCGTGGCCCAGTTCCGCGCGCAGGTCGCCCGCCGCATCGACGGGTCGCTGACCGAGGACGAGTTTCGCCCGCTGCGCCTGATGAATGGCCTGTATCTGCAACTGCACGCCTACATGCTGCGTGTGGCGGTCCCTTATGGCACGCTCAACCCGTCGCAGATGCGCCAGCTCGCCCATATCGCCGAGCGGTTCGACAAGGGCTATGGCCACTTTACCACCCGCCAGAACATCCAGTTCAACTGGCCCAAGCTTGAGGATGTGCCCGATATCCTCGACGCGCTGGCCGATGTGGAAATGCACGCCATCCAGACCAGCGGCAACACGATCCGCAACGTGACCGCCGACCATTTCGCCGGGGCCGCAGAGGACGAGATCGCCGATACCCGCCCGGTGGCTGAATTGCTGCGTCAGTGGTCCACCGACCACCCCGAATTCCAGTTCCTGCCGCGCAAGTTCAAGATCGCCATCACCGGGTCGCCCAACGACCGCGCTGTCACCCGCGCCCACGACATCGGCCTGCGGATGGTGCGAAATGACGCGGGCGAGGCCGGGTTCGAGGTGATCGTCGGCGGCGGTCTGGGCCGTACCCCGATGATCGGCAAGGTGATCCGGGACTTCCTGCCGCAGGCCGACCTGCTGCCGTATGTCGAGGCGGTCGTCAGCGTCTGGAACCTGCTGGGTCGCCGTGACAACAAATACAAGGCGCGGATCAAGATCACCGTCCATGAGAATGGGATCGACACGATCCGCGACATGGTAGAATCACGTTTCGAACAAATCCAGCCCCAATTCGGCGGGGTCGACCAGCAGATTCTTGCACAAATCGAACAGCATTTTCTGCCGCCCACCTTTCATCCCAAATCGGTTGACGCGTACGAGGCCGCCCGTCTGGCCAATCCGGCCTTTCGGTCCTGGTCCGATACCAACCTCGCGCCACACAAGGCACCCGGTTATTCCATCGTGTCGATCAGCCTCAAGAAACCCGGCGCCACGCCGGGCGATGCCACCGCCGATCAGATGCGGGCGATGGCCGATATCGCCGAACGCTATGGCCATAGCGAATTGCGGGTCAGCCACGAGCAGAACATCATCCTGCCCCATGTCCAAAAATCGAACCTGCCGGCCGTCTATCAGGCGCTACGGGAAGCCGATCTTGCCAGTGCCAACATTGGCCTGATCAGCGACATCATCGCCTGCCCCGGCATGGATTACTGCGCCCTGGCCACCGCCCGCAGTATCCCCATCGCACAGGAAATCGCCGTGCGGTTCGACGAATTGAAGCTGGAGCATGACATCGGCCCGCTCAAGATCAAGATCAGCGGCTGCATCAACGCCTGCGGACACCACCACGTCGGCCATATCGGCATCCTTGGGCTGGACCGGGCGGGCGTGGAAAACTACCAGATCACACTGGGCGGCGATCATACCGAGGATGCGGTGATCGGCGAAAAGACAGGCCCCGGTTTCTCGGCAGACGAGGTCGTGCCCGCCATCGAACGGATCGTCGGGGCCTATCTGTCGCTGCGGCACGGCCGGGGGGAGACGTTCCTTGAGGCGTTCCGCCGGGTCGGGATTGAGCCGTTCAAGACCGCCCTTTATGACAGCGAGGCCAAGGCAGATGCCGCTTGATACGCCTGTCGCCACGCGGGTCGCGTCGCTGAACGCCCGCTATAAACACCACGGGGCGACGACCGTGCTGGAACATGCGCTTAAGGATGCAGAGGTGGGCAAGGTGGCGCTTGTCTCGTCTTTCGGTGCGGAATCGGTCGTGCTGTTGCACCTGATTTCGGTGATCGACCGGGCGACCCCGGTGCTGTTCATCGACACCGAGATGCTGTTTGCCGAAACGCTGGCCTATCAACTGGACCTGACCGAAAGGCTGCGCCTGTCCAACGTGCAGACGATCAAGGCCGACCGGCACGCCCTGTTCACCGCCGACAACGAAAACCTGCTGCACCTGCATGACACCGATGCCTGCTGTGCCTTGCGCAAGACCGAACCGTTGCAGCGCGCGCTGTCGGGCTATGACGCGTGGATCACGGGCCGCAAGCGGTATCAGGGCAGCACCCGCGCCGCCCTCGATTTCTTTGAGGCCGAGGAGACGATCCGGATCAAGGTCAATCCGCTGGCCCATTGGGACGTCAAGGACGTGCAGGATTACATTGCCGAAAACCGCCTGCCCCGCCACCCGCTGGTCGCCAAGGGCTATCCGTCGATCGGTTGCGCCCCTTGCACCACCCGCGTGAGCGACGGCGAGGACCCCCGCGCGGGCCGTTGGCGCGACAGCAACAAAGTCGAATGCGGCATCCATTTCGTGAATGGCCGCATGGTCCGCACGACCGCCGCTGCCTGAAAGGACTGACATGACCGTCATCATCACCGACACCGGCTTTGCCGCCGACGATTGGACCGCGCCGGTTCATGCCTTGGCCGACCTGCCCGCCAACAGCGACGGGCCGGTCGCCGTGGACATTCCGTCTGACACGGACCCTGCCAGCTTGGGCAATCGTCTGGCTGACTTCGCCCTGATCCGCGTCGCCTTTCCCAGCTTTTCTGACGGGCGCGGGTTCACCATCGCCGCCCAGTTGCGCCGGATGGGCTATGCCGGGCGGCTGAGGGCGCAGGGCCATGTCATCGCGGACCAATACGCCATGGCCCGCCGCGCAGGCTTTGACGAGGTGGAAATCACCGACGATCTGGCCGCCCGCCAACCGCAGGATCAGTGGCTGGCCCGGGCCAATTGGCGCAACCACGACTATCAGTCGCGCCTGCGCGGCTGAACCCACCCTTTCCCTGACCCAGATCAACGACTAGAACGGAGGGCGGCGCGACAAGGCCGCCGAGCAATATATGACCGAGCAGACACCAGTGACCGATTCCAGCGCCACCCTGATCGCCCGCCTTCCCGATGCGCAGACCGTCACGTCGGTCCGACATTATACCGACATGCTGTTTTCGTTCCGCGTGACGCGCCCGGCGTCGCTGCGGTTCCGGTCGGGCGAATTCGTGATGATCGGCCTGATGGGCGACAACGACCGCCCGTTGCTGCGGGCCTATTCCATCGCCTCGCCCGCCTGGGACGACGAATTGGAGTTCTATTCGATCAAGGTCCCCAATGGCCCGCTCACCAGCCGGTTACAGCATATCCAGCCCGGCGACGAGATCATCCTGCGCCCCAAGCCAGTCGGCACGCTGGTGCATGACGCCCTGCTGCCGGGCAAGCGGATCTATTTCTTTTCCACCGGCACCGGCTTTGCCCCCTTTGCGTCGCTGCTGCGCGACCCCGAAACATACGAAAAATACGAAGAGGTCATCATCACCCACACCTGCCGGACCGTGGCTGAACTGACCTATGGCCGCGAGTTGATCGAGAGCATCCGCAGCGACGAGATGCTGGCCGAACTGATCGGCGCCGATCACATCGCCAAGCTGAAATACTATCCGACCACCACCCGCGAAGAGAGCCCCAAGATGGGCCGGATCACCACATTGATCGAAAACGGCGAGCTGTTCCGCGATCTGGGCGTGCCCCCGTTGAACCCCGCCACCGACCGGGCGATGGTCTGCGGGTCGCTGGCGTTCAACATCGACCTCAAGGCGCTGATCGAAACCTTTGGCCTGCGTGAAGGGGCCAATTCGGAGCCGCTGGAGTTTGTCGTGGAAAAGGCGTTTGTCGGCGAAGGCGTCTAAACATCCGACCAGACATGAAAAAGGGCCGCGTCATCGCTGACGCGGCCCTTTTGATTTATATGCGCCGGGATCAGAGTTTCAGCGCGGCCCGGATGTATTCCAGCGCAATGTTGCGCAGCGCCGGGTTGGCGTCTGCGGCGGTGATGGCGCTGGTAAAGGCGGCCTTTTGCTGGTCGGTCAGGTCGGCTGTCGCGATCATCGCGTTGATTTTGGCGGCGTCGAAATTCTCGGGCTTAAGAAGATCGGCGGGCGACATTTCAACGGCCGGTGCTGCGGCGGTTTCGGTCGCAGCGGGTGCAACGTCTGCGGCAGGGGCAGCGTCGGCAGCGGGCGCGTCAGCGGCAGGCGCGTCGGCAGCGGGAGCCGCAGCTGCGGCATCGGCGGCAGCCTGTGCGGCAGCGGCGTCCGCAGCAGCCTGTGCGGCAGCGGCCTCTTCGGCGGCTTTGGCTTCGGCGGCGGCAGCGTCCGCAGCAGCCTGAGCGGCGGCAGCCTCTTCAGCGGCCTTTGCCTCGGCGGCAGCAGCGTCAGCAGCAGCCTGAGCGGCGGCGGCGTCTTCGGCGGCTTTAGCATCGGCGGCAGCTTGGGCAGCGGCAGCGGCGGCGGCGTCTTCGGCGGCCTTGGCATCGGCTGCGGCTTGGGCGGCGGCAGCCTCTTCGGCGGCTTTGGCTTCGGCGGCGGCGGCGTCAGCGGCAGCCTGTGCAGCCTGAACGGCGGCGGCTTCGTTATTGGCGCGGATCATCGGATAGGGCCAGACGGTGTAGCCCAGAAAGGCCACCCCGGCTGCGGCCACGACGCCGATGAGGGCCCCGCTCCATCCGCTTTGCGGTTCTTTGGCAGGCGTATTCGCTTGTCCGTTTTTTTGATCAACCATGTCCTTGTCCTTCCAAGAAATGTCAGGACCCGTCCCCCGGGTCTGGAATGTCATATGTCAGATGATACTGCGATAGAAAAGATGACTCCATAAAAACCGAGGCCCCGCGCCGCTGCAATCCCTTTTGCGCCTTGAACAGCGGAGCGGGCGCGTCTACCTTGCGGGCGCATTTGCAATCATCCGAAAAGGAACAAGACCATAGGACGCAGACCCCATAACGCACCTCCGGTGCGTGAAACCGGCCCCCGCATCAACGAACGCATCCGGGGTTCTGATATTCGCCTGATTGGCGCAGATGGCGAAAATGTCGGTGTTGTGAGCCCCGAAAAGGCGCTGCTCATGGCCGAAGAGGCGGGGCTCGATCTGGTCGAGATTTCCCCGAACGCCACGCCCCCCGTCTGCAAGATCATGGACTTTGGCAAATTCAAGTTCGAGACGCAAAAGCGCGAGGCCGAGGCCCGGCGCAAGCAAAAAGTCATCGAAATCAAGGAGATCAAGTTCCGGCCCGGAACCGATACCCACGATTACGAGGTCAAGATGCGGTCGGTCCAGAAATTCCTGGAAGGCGGCGACAAGGTCAAGATCACCCTGCGGTTCCGTGGCCGCGAGATGGCGCACATGGAACTGGGTCGCCAGCTTTTGGAAAAGATTGCTGAGGACACCAAGGATTTCGGCAAAATCGAAAACATGCCAAAGCTCGAAGGACGCCAGATGGTCATGATGATCGGGCCATCAAAATAAGATAGGATCCAACAGGATCTGGGGGCCGCCAGACGATCGGCGGCCCTTTTGGTAAGATTGACGGCAGGTTTTGCCGGGGGGGAGGCAGCGACCTTGGTCATGACGCCGGTTGAACTGCACGGCGGCGGTGAGGCGCCTGCTTCTCAATCAGCGTCACAGGTCCGTGCCAAGATCGCTGCTTTGGTTGATAGCGACCTGCCGTCCTGGCGCGATCTTGCGCGGCGCTATGTCATCATCATCCTGAGCACGCTGATCGTGGCCGCCACGGTGGGCGATTGGAACCTGGTGATCTGGCTGGTGGGCTACCTGTTATCCCAGACCGCCTACAACTGGTTCCTGTACGCCAATGCCAATTCCGACTCTGCAACCGCATACCGGGGGGCACTCGCCCTCAATTTCCTGACCTCATCCATCTTTACCATTCTGCCGCTCTATTGCTGGAACAGCGGAGATCCCATGTTCAAGGTCATCGCCGTGTTCGGGCTGATCGGCCAGCTTTTGTTTTCGATGTCCCGTCATACCGCGATTGTGCCAGTGCTGATCTGGGATGCGGTCCAGATCTCGGCCATGAGCCTCTTTTTTGCCTGGACCTTTAGCCAGTCGCACCCGAACGACCACGCGGCCTGGCTGATCCCGTTTCTGGGCGGGATGATTGTGATTTTCTATGTCCTGACGCTGTGGGAAACCTATCGCGACCAGCGACAGTTGCAGCGAGCGACCGATCGCCGGGTCCAGACCCAGCGGCTGGAGGCGGTTGGCCAACTGACCGCGGGACTGGCCCACAATTTCAACAATATCCTGACGGCCGCCTTGGGCCATATAGAACTGGCCCGCGTTCAGGACGACCCGGCCGAGCGGGACGCCGCGCTGAGCGCCGCCCATGCCGCAGCCCTACGCGCCGCGCGGGTCACCACCCAGCTTTTGGCCTTTGCCCGCAAGGCACCCATCGCCCCCTCCGCCCAATGCCCCCACGACCTGATCGACGAGATCGTGGCCATCGCCGAAGAACGTCTGCCCACCGGCGTCAATTTCAAGATCGAGGATGTCGGGGGCCTGCCCCTTGTCCGATTGGACCGGGTGCAATTTCAGAACGCGGTGGTCAGCCTGCTTCTGAACGCGTTCGAAGCGTCCCGCCCGGGTGGCACCATCACGCTGTCGATGTCGCGGACCGCCCTGACCGGAGGACGCCGCCGCGTGGGCGGGCATTTCCTGCCAGCGGGCGAGTTTCTGGTTGTCGTGGTAGCCGACGATGGCAGCGGCATGTCACCCGAAGTTTTGGCCCGCGCGGCCGAGCCGTTCTTTTCGACCAAGGCTGTGGGGCTGGGGTCTGGCCTGGGCCTGCCTGTGGCCAGAGGCTTTGCCGAACAATGCGGCGGTGCCCTGCGGATTGACAGCCGGGCCGGGGTCGGCACGACCGTCAGCCTGTTTCTGCCCGCCGTGTCCACTGGCCACTGATCGCGGTCATCCGGGTCCGGGGCCAAAGGGCAGATTGGCCGGAGTAAAGATCTGCACATCCGACGGATCGGGGGGATCGGACCGCGGCGCCAGCCCGTGATACCGCAACAGGGCCGCGCAGGCGTGCCGCAGGTCCTGCCGCAGATCGTGGTGCAGAACCACGGTGATCCGCCCGGCGGCCAGCAGCGCCCGGTTGTCCTGATCCAGATCATGAGCGACGAACAGCGCAGGCGCGGCACCGGGGCCAAAAGCATCCAGTATCGCCCGGTTCCCGCCCCCCATCGAATAGACCCCGGCCACCGGGCCGCTATCGGCCAATGCGCCCCGAACCCGCGACCGAGTGTCCGTGTCCAGCCCTGCCCCACCCACCAGATCGACCAGCGACAGGTCGGGCCGGGTCTGCGCCAGCGCCTGACCAAAGCCACGCAGCCGCGCCTCTTCTCCTTCAAAATTGCTCTGGCTGCGGCTGCACAGAATGTGTCCTGCCCCGGCGGGGGCCAGTCGGGCCACCAGCCACGCCGCCGTCTGCCCCGCCCGGATGTTATTGAGGCCCGCATAGGCAATCCGGTCTGACCCCGGCAGATCGGTAAAGATCGTCACGACCGGAATACGCTTTGCCGTCAGGTCGGCCACCGCCGCCCGGATTGCGGGCGACGACCGCGCCTTGAGCAGGACGCCCTGACTGCCGCGCCGGGCGATCCGGGTCAGGATAGCCAGCGTTTCGGCCTCGGACCGAAGTTCAGCCATGAAAAAGCGGGGGCGCAGGACGGCCCCGGCCATCTGGGGCATCACGGCATCGGCGGCGGCGCGGATTTCGCGGCTGAACCGCGCGGGCGCTTCGACCACCACATCGACAAACAGGCGACGGCCCCGCGCGGCCAGTTGCGCCTCTTGTCCCTCCAGTTCGGTGATCGCGGCGGTGACGCGCGCGCGGGTCTGGGGGCTGACATGGGCCCGCCCGTTGAGCACCCTGTCCACGGTGGCGGTCGACAGGCCCGACTGAAGCGCGATGTCCTTGATCGGAAAGCGGTGTGTCATTGATGGAGTATTGATGTGTTTTCGGGGCGACGACAAGCCGTGGTCGGCGCTAGACTGCCCCATCATCAGCGGAGGACACGATGAAAGACATCCCCCTTGCCCAAGGCCCCGACTGGTTCGAGGCGCAGGATTGCGTTCTGGCCGATCTGGCCGATCTTTGCGCCCAGACCACCACCGCCGCCCAGGTGCCCCATGCGGCAGAGATCATCCACCAGATCCCGATCTATGACGTAACCACCCTGCCCGACCCTGCCGACCGGGCGCTGCGCGCCGAATGGGCGCGGGTGTTCCGCACCGGGGCCGGTGTGCTGGTCTTGCGCGGCGCCTATGCCGACACCGCACCGATTGACGCGGCCACCGCCATCTACATGGACATCATAGCCGCCGAAAAGCTGCATGGGGCCGCCGCCGACCATTTTGCCGCCGCAGGCGCCAATGACCGCATCTGGAACAGCTTGCAAAAGCTGTGCGAAGCGGACCCTGCCACCTATGCCCGCTATTTCGGCAATATTTGGGTGCAGGCCGCGTCCGAGGCGTGGCTGGGTCCGAATTACCAGATGACTGCACAGGTCAATTTGGTCCATCCGGGGGGTGCGGCCCAGCAACCCCACCGCGACTATCATCTGGGCTTTGTCAGCGCCGAGGATTCGGCCCGCTATCCCGCCCATGTCCACGACCTGTCGCCTGTCATGACGCTTCAAGGCGGTATCGCGCACTGCGACATGGAGATCGAGGCGGGGCCGACCAAACTTCTGCCGTTTTCGCAGACCTACAGGGCAGGATATGCCGCCTACCGGTTGCCCGAATTCCGCGCCTATTTCGAAGAACATTTCGTGCAGCTTCCCCTGACCAAAGGCGACGTGATCTTTTTCAATCCGGCCCTGTTTCATGCGGGCGGACACAACCAGACCGCCAATGTGGAACGGTTCGTGAATTTGCTTCAGGTCGGATCGGCCTTTGGCCGCTCGATCGAGAGCGTGAACCGGCAAAAGATGTGTGCATTGCTGTATCCGGTGCTGCGCGCCGGGGTGCCGGGGATGACAGAGGCAGAGGTTGAGGCTGCGATTGCAGCCACCGCCGAGGGCTATTCGTTTCCCACCAACCTGGACCGCGACCCGCCCGTGGGTGGCCTTGCCCCCAAAACGCAAGCGTCCCTGTTGCGCGAGGCGTTGGCCGATAGCGTTGACGAGCAGGAGTTTATCCGCCGTCTTGCTGCGTTGGCGGAACGGCAGGTCGCATGATCGCCGGTCAGTCGAGATAGGCGTCTGCCCTTTGCCCTGCCCGTTCGTGATGGATGGGCAGGGTCCGCCCGTAAAGCTGCCGCACACGTTCAGGCGCGCCGACCATGTTGGGCTCTTCCACATAGGAAAAGATCGCCACATAGCGCCGCCGCGGCCCGGACAGGGGGGCGACCCGGTGCAACGAATAGCGCCCGCGAAAGATTTGCAGATCGCCCGGTTCAAGATGCAGCGTCTTGACCTTGTCCGAGGTGCCACTCAGCACGCGGGCGACCTCGCCAAAATTCTCGTCCCCTTCGCGGATGCGGGGGGCGTATTGGAACGCACCGCCACTTTCGGCGTTCTGGATGGCCAGCGTGACGGTGAAATTGTTGGTGTCAAAATGCCAGGGAAAGCCGTTTCCCGCCTCGGCCATGTTGATGATGACGTCGGCCAGCGGATCGGCGTAACGATAGAACGCGGTTTCTTCAAGGCAGTCCTGGATAAAGCGGTCAAACCCGTCGCTGTCGTGAATGGTCCGCAGCGGCCCGTCATGGGTAAAGTTGTCCGCCGGGACAAAGGCGTTGGACCGGTCAAAGAACTGCCGCCGGGGATCGTCGGGCGGCAGGGTCGGGTCGTCTTTGGTGAAATAGGCGTTGGTTCGGTTGAAACTGCGATGCCCCTTGTCCGCCACCCCCTCGGCCTCGGCGGTCAGGGCCGCGATGCCCTGCGGTGTCAGGAACCGTTTGAGAACCGCACAGCCATCGTGGGCCAGGTCGGCCCTGACCCGCGTCAGCAGGTCGGCCCGGGCAGGACCGGTCTGGTGGATCGGATAGCGGGCGTGGTCGATCAGGTCGGTGGCCAGACAGGTCATGGAGTCCCTCCGCAGGTTTTGCCCAACCTTGCGCCTGCGCAGACGGGACGTCCGATCCGAATCCGACATACCGAGTCACAAATGATAAAGGCCCCGGCGGAAGACCGGGGCCTTTGTGTCATTGTGACGTCAGATCAGGCCGCGGCCATCACCGCCCTTTTGGTCAGCACCTTGATCAGGTGCGCCCGGTAGGCAGGCGTGCCGTGCAGATCGCTGATGAGGTTGGTCGCACTTGCGGTCAGCCCTTCGATCGCTGCGGCGCTAAAGTCCCTGGACAGGGCCGCCTCGGCCGCGTCCCAGCGGAACACGCCATCCTCGGACGCCCCCGTCACCGCCACCCGCACGCCATCGGCGTATTTGGCGACGAACACGCCGACCAGCGCAAAGCGCGAGGCGGGCTGGACGAATTTCTGGTAATTCGCCTTTTGCGGCACGGGAAAGCGAACCTCGGTGATGATTTCGCCGGGTTCCAGCGCGGTGGTGAACATGCCCTGGAAATAGTCGTCTGCGGCGATCTTGCGCGTGTTGGTCACGATGGTCGCCCCCGATCCCAACGCCGCTGCCGGATAGCAGGCGGACGGATCGTTGTTGGCCAGCGACCCGCCGATGGTGCCACGGTTGCGCACCGCAGGGTCGCCGATGTGCGAGGCAAGCCCCGACAGCGCCGGATAGGATTTCGCCGTCTCGCGCGCCACGGTGGCATGGGTGGTCGCCCCGCCGATGCAGACCTCGCCCGCATCCCCGATGCAGACGCCCTGCATTTCGGGAATGGCGGTCAGGCTGATCAGCTTTTCCGGTGCGGCCAACCGCTGTTTGAGCGTGGGGATCAGGGTCTGTCCCCCGCCCAATGCCTGCGCGCCGTCATGGCCCAGCGCCGATGCCGCGTCGCCGATGGTCGAAGGCCGTTCGATTTCAAATGCATACATGTCTTTGGCCTCCTCAGGCGTTCATCGCCGCCCAGACCCGTGCGGGGCTGAGGGGCATGTCGATATGTTTGACAGGCTTGCCCGCGCGGGCAAGTGCGTCGATCACGGCGTTCACAACGGCAGGCGGCGATCCGATCGCGCCTGCTTCGCCACAGCCTTTGACGCCCAGCGGATTGTGGGTGCAGGGCGTGTTGCAGGAATGGTCCACCGTATAGTTGGGCAGATCGTCGGCCCGGGGCATGGCGTAATCCATGTAGCTGGCGGTGACCAACTGGCCGTTCCCGTCGTAGCTGGTGTTTTCCAGCAGCGCCTGCCCGATCCCCTGAGCCACGCCGCCATGCACCTGACCGTTGACGATCATCGGGTTCATGACGTTGCCGAAATCGTCGGCACAGGTGAAGGCCATGATCTCGACCTTGCCGGTGTCGGGGTCCACCTCGACCTCGCAGGAATAGGCGCCTGCGGGATAGGTAAAGTTGGCGGGGTCGTAGAACGCCGTTTCCTCAAGCCCCGGTTCCAGTGTTTCCAGCGGATAGTTGTGCGGGACATAGGCCGAAAACGCGATCTCGCCGAACGTCTTGGCCTTGTCGGTACCGGCCACGCTGAACTTGCCATCGGCAAATTCGATGTCGCCTTCGGAGGCTTCAAGCATGTGGGCCGCGATCTTTTTGCCCTTGGCGATGATCTTGTCCACCGCCTTGGTCATGGCGGTGCCGCAGACGGCGAGCGAGCGCGAGCCGTAGGACCCCATGCCGAACGGGATCTTGGCGGTGTCGCCGTGGACGATGTCGATGTTCGCCTCGGGGATGCCCAGCATGCTGGAGACCACCTGCGCGAACACGGTTTCATGCCCTTGCCCGTGGCTGTGGGCCCCGACCATGACGCTGATGTTGCCGGTCGGGTTGACCCGCACCGTGGCCGCGTCGAACAGACCGACGCGGGCACCCAAGGCACCCACGAGGGCAGAGGGCGCAATCCCGCAGGCCTCGATCCAGGTCGACAGGCCAAGGCCGCGCATCTTGCCGCGTTTGGCGCTTTCGGCCGCACGCGCTTCGAAGCCGGCCTTGTCAGACAGTTCGATCAGTTTGTCCAGCGTCGCCTGATAGTTGCCGGTGTCGTATTGCAGGGCGACCGGAGTGGTGTAGGGGAACATGTCGGTGGTGATCAGGTTCTTGCGCCGCACCTCCCACGGGTCGAGGTTCAGTTCGCGGGCGGCCATGTCGATGACGCGTTCCAGCGAATAAGTCGCCTCGGGGCGGCCTGCGCCGCGATAGGCATCGACCGGGGCGGTGTTGGTGAACACCGCCTTGACGTTCACATAGACCAGCGGGGTCTTGTAGGGGCCAGCCATCAGCGTGCCGTGCAGGAAGGTCGGCGTGGCAGTCGAAAAGTTCGACAGATAGGCGCCCACGTTGGCCAGCGTTTCGGTGCGCACGGCAAGGAACGTGCCGTCCTTTTCGCAGGCGAGCTGGATCTTGGTCACATGGTCGCGGCCATGCGCGTCCGACAGGAAGGATTCGGTGCGGTCGGCAACCCATTTGACCGGACGGCCGATCCGTTTGGCCGCGGCCAGAACCAGCGCCTCTTCGCCGTAGTGATAGATCTTGGACCCGAACCCGCCGCCCACATCCGGGGCGATGACGTTGAGCTTGTGTTCGGGGATGCCCATGACGAACGCCGCCACCAGAAGCCGGGTCAGGTGAGGGTTCTGCGAGGTGGTGTAAAGTTTGTAATCTTCGGTCGAGGCGTCATAGACGCCGATCGACGCGCGGGGTTCCATCGCGTTGGGTACCAGCCGGTTGTTCACAAGTTCCAGCGTGGTGACATGCGGAGCCGAGGCAAAGGCGGCGTCGACGGCGGCGCGGTTATCCTCGATCCAGCCCCAGTCGAAACAGATGTTGTCTGTCAGTTCGGTGCGGGCGCGTTTGGAATTGTCGGCCACGGCATCGGCCATATCGACCACGGCGGGCAGTTCTTCGAAATCAACGACCAGCGCTTCGACGGCGTTGCGGGCCTGAGCGACCGTTTCAGCGATCACGGCCGCATAGGCATCGCCCACATGGCACACTTCGCCATGCGCCAACACCGGGCGCTTGGGCTCCTTCATCGTCTCGCCGTTGCGGCTCTGGATCAGCCAGCCTGCGGGGTTTCCGCCCACATCGGCGAAATCGGCCCCGGTGAACACGGCCAGAACGCCCGGCATGGCCTCGGCCGCCGAAGTGTCGATGGATTTGATTTTCGCATGTGCGACGTTCGACCGCGCAAAGGCGGCGTAGGTTTGACCGTAAAGCGTGATGTCGGCGGTGTAGTTGCCTTTTCCGGTCAGAAACCGGACGTCCTCGCGCCGCTTGGAGCTTGCGCCAATTCCATGGTCCTTGGGCATTTGTAGATCCTCCCTGAAGATCGAAAATCGGGGTGGGATGAATCCCACCTTACAGTTCAGGCGCTCCCGTACGGCAGGATTTATCCCGCCCTCCCTGCGCCGTGATCATTGGTTATTCGGCGGCGATGGCAGCCACGTCCTGACCGCTTGCGGCCATGATCGCCTTGACGATGTTGTGGTAACCCGTGCAGCGGCAGATGTTGCCTTCCAGATAGGCGCGGACTTCGTGTTCGGTCGGTTTGGGGTTTTCTTTCAGAAGGGCCGCCGCCGACATCACCATGCCCGGCGTGCAGAACCCGCACTGAAGTCCGTGATGTTCCTGAAAGGCCGCCTGAATGACGGACAGCGATCCGTCCTTGTTGGCCATGCCTTCGATCGTGCGGACCTCGGCTCCGGCGGCTTCGGACGCGAACATGGTGCAGGATTTCACCGCAATCCCGTTCACATGAACCACGCAGGCCCCACACTGGCTGGTGTCACAGCCGACGTGGGTCCCCGTCAGGTGCAGTCCGCCGCGCAGGAAATCCACCAAAAGCGTGCGTCCCTCGACATCGCCGGACACGGCTTTGCCATTCACAGTCATGCTGACTTGTGTCATTAAATCCTCCCTCAGTCTTCATGCGTTGACGCAACATAAGCATGGGCAAAGGGGTAATAAAACAAGAATCTTTCGTCGGATGGGGGCTGGCCAACGCCCGCTTGCGGCCTAGCCTTCGCGCGGACGGGGCCGGGTCGGGATTTCGGTCAAAAGCCCGCCGACCCCCATGCCTGCAATATCCTGCGCCGTCACGCTCAGCCCGCAGATCACCCGTTCAAGCACCCAGTCCGCCCCATTGAGCGCGGGCGAACGCGCGCATCCGGGCAGGCCGATCACGGGCTTTTGTCCCAGTCGCCCCAGAAAAAGCAGGTTGCCCGGATCGACCGGCATCCCCACCCGCTCCACCAGCCCCCCCGCCGCGCGCAGGCCGCCCGGCCCCACATCGAGCGGGTCCGAGGTGGCCGAGGCGGTGAGGATGAAGACGACCTCGCCGGGCGCTGTGGCGATGGCCGCAGCCAGTGCCGCCGTTTCGTGCCGGACCACGATCCGCTCGGTCAGGGTGACGCCGAACCGGTCCAGCCGTCCGATCAGGGCATGGCGACCCTTGGGGGCGGGGTCGGCCGCTGTCGTCGTCGTCTCTATCAGGGTGGCAGTCTTGTAGATCGGTGCGGCCAGCCGGATCGCCCCGCGAACCGCCGCCGCCCCCACCTCGACATCGGCGGCAGGCACCGCGTAGGCGATGATCTTGACCGTGGCGACCATGCCCCGATCCTGAGACCGGGCAAACGGGGCAAGAGTGGCCAGTGTCATCATCGGGTTGATCGCGTTCAGCGCCGCCACGGCGGCCGCATCGACCACGACAATCCCCGGCCCCGTCGCATGCAGATTTACCCTGCCCGTGCTGGCAGGGGTCAGACGCAGGCCCTGCCCCGCCGGGTCAGGCACCAGCGCCGTGGCAATCGCCGTTGCGGCCGCATCTTCGTGAAGGTCGCCGTCATCCAGCCGGGCGACGATCACCTGGTCGAGCCCTGCCGATGCCAGGGCGGCCATCTGTTCGGCCCCGATCCAGACGCCCTTGCGAAGACCGGCAACCGAATGGGCCAGAATGGCCCCTTCAGCCTCGGCCAGTGGGACGGGGCCAAAACGCATCAGCCTGTCCTCAGGCGTTCGGTGATCTGGGCCATGATGCTGACGGCGATCTCGGCCGGGCTGCGGGCCCCGATGTTCAGGCCGACGGGGGCGTGGATACGGGCGATCTCGTCCGCGCTGAACCCCGCCTGCTGCAACCGGTCAACCCGTTTGGCGTGGGTGCGGGTGGACCCCAGACAGCCAAGGTAAAAGATGTCCGACCGGATCGCCGCCCGGATTGCCGGATCGTCCAGTTTGGGGTCATGGGTGAGCGTCACCACACAGGTCCGTGTGTCGAGGCCGTGGGCCGCCAAAGCCTCATCCGGCCAATCATCGAGGATGATCTCACCCGGGAACCGGGCCGCCGCGCCAAAGGCCGGGCGCGGATCGACGATCACCGGGTCATAGCCGCAGGCGCAGGCCATCTGCACCAGTGGCTGGGCGATATGAACGGCCCCCACCACGATCATTCGCAGGGGCGGGTTGTGGACGGCGACAAAGGTGCGCCCGTCCTCTTCGACCCCGGACCGGTCCATGCGGAACCGGTCGGCATGAGCGTCGCGGCTGTCGAGCCTGCGCAGGGGGCTGTCCAGATCGGCGACATAGGCGACGGGTTTGCGGGCGGTCCGGGCGGCGACCAGATCGGCCAGCAGCGCCTCGGGCAACACGCCGCCCACCGGTTCGACCAGCACGCGGATACGGCCGCCGCAGGCAAGGCCCACGGCGAACGCCTCGTCATCGGACACGCCAAAGTCGAGCAGGCGAGGCTGGCCATCCTCGATTGCCTCGAGCGCCTCGGTGATGACGGCCCCTTCGACGCAGCCGCCTGACACCGACCCCTCCATCGCGCCCTCGCGGTCGATGACCAGCTGGCTACCGACCGGGCGCGGGGCGGACCCCCATGTTTCCACCACGGTCGCCAGAACCGCCCCCCGCCCGGCGCGGTGCCAGTCAAGCGCGAGGGCCGGAATATCGCTGCGGTCGGGGTCGGGATGGGTCATGGCTGTCAGTCGCCTCCTTGGACGATGCGGGTCAGGAAACAGGTGTTCCGGGCAGACCGCACGTCAACATAGGCGATGTCGGGCCGGTCCAGCAATTGCGTCGCATAAGGCACGATCTGATCGGGCAGGACAATGCGGCCCGTGCCATAGACGATCCGGTCATCGGCGGAATAGGCCTTTAGCAGATAGTCGGGCGAGGTCGTCAGGATCGGCGGCACCCCCTGCCCTGTCCACGGTGCACAGGTGTCGGCACACAGAAAGATCGGGCCGGTTTCGGCATAGGGCTGGAGGGCCGGAAACGGACGGGCGGCCAGGATCAGCATCTGTGCGCCGTTTGGCACGTTGTCCAGGCAACAGCGGCAGGGGGTGCCCACACCGTCCGACATCGTCCGCTCGGCCTGCTGGCCGTGGGCATCCGGGCCACCGACGCGCACAGCGTCCACGAAAGTCCGATCGTAGGATGTGAAGGTGATGGTCATGGCACGCTCCTGTTTGCGATGACCTGAAAATGAAACGGGCCGCCCCGCAGGGCGACCCGAAACATGCGGGTAAGGTGGGTTGAAACCCACCTTACAAGAGGGTCCCCCTTTGGGCGTCCCGGACCCTAGACCGGGCGTGGCTGTAAGGTGGGTGTGAACCCACCTTGGCTTTGCTCAGTTCGATGCCACCTGCCGCAGGAGCGGGGTGATCCGCCGGATCGTGGCGCGGCGGTTGGCCTGTTCGGACGCTTGGGTGTTCACCTTGAGGAACGATTCCCCATAGCCCTGAACGATCAGGTTTTCCGGCGGGATGTTGAAGTTCTCGGTCAGCGCGAGCGCCACCGATTCCGCCCGTCGGTCCGACAGGGCAAGGTTCATCGCCTCGGACCCGGTCGCATCGGTATGCCCTTCGACCAGGAACACCTCGCGCGGGTTTTCCGCCAGGAAATCCTCGATCAGCAAGCCCATCCGGACAAGGCTCCGACTGGAGTCGGTCGGAATAGCAGCCGACCCGCTGGCAAAGGTGATCGTGTCGAGGTCAATCCCGGGGGCCAGTTCGCGCACCTGCGGGATCTCGCGGATCTGGCGCAGGCTGTAGGTCCGGTCGGTCGCGGTCGAGTCGAGCAAGGCGGCCCGCAACGCGGCACGGTCATAATCGGACACCGACACCGACCGGGTCGAAACGCGCGGCAAGGTGCGCACGTCCACCGGCTGGGACGGGGTCAGATCGTCGAACAACTGCACTTGGGTTCCGTCCGGCAGCACCCGCGCCCGCCGCAGCACACGGCCCCGCGCGTCGCGGATCGTAATCACCTCGGTCCCGTCCTCGCGGACGGTCACGCTGCGGGTGGATCCGTCGTTGAACGTCTCGGTGCGAACCGTCGCACCGGGCTGACGCAGCAGCGCATCATCGTTCTTGTAGACCGTGTAGCCGGTGTCGGACCGGGTCACGACCCGGTCACCAGAATTGGCCACGACCTGATCGCCGTTGTTCAGGATCGACCCCACGACGACCGCCCCAAGACCCAGCAACAGCGCCTTTTCAAAATTGCTGAGTCCCTTGCTCGAAGGCGCGGGTTCGGCTGTGGCGGCAGCGCTTTGCTGGCCCGTCACAGTGGTTGCGAAATCCTGGGTGGAGGACCGGGTAGTGTCGGCGGTCACGGTTTCTTCGACAACATTTGCGGCCGGGGTCGCAGGTTCAGCGGTTGCATCGGCCGGATCGGCTGCGGCAGCAGCAGCGGCTGTCGGGGCTGTGTCGGCTTCAACGGTCGGATCGACCCCCTGTTCGAGCAGGGCAGCGGCTGCGACTGCGGCGGCGGCATCGGCGGCGGCCTGGGCTGCCGGATCGGTCGGTGTCATCGC
This sequence comes from Marivivens sp., assembly GCA_024642115.1. Lineage (GTDB taxonomy): Bacteria > Pseudomonadota > Alphaproteobacteria > Rhodobacterales > Rhodobacteraceae > JAHEBU01. The sequence goes on from JAHEBU010000002.1 coordinate 230,874, forward strand.
CTCGGCAGCGGCGGCCTGTGCCGCAGCATCGGGTTCAGCCACGGGGTCGGTAGCAACCGGTTCCGTCGTGGCCGTGGTCGTGTCGGCAGTAGCGGCGGCGGCGGCAGCATCCGCATCAGCCTGAGCTTGAGCGGCAGCAGCCGCATCAGCGTCAGCCTGCGCGGCTGCGGCGGCGTCAGCATCAGTTTGCGCGGCGGCTGCCGCATCGGCATCTGCCTGCGCCTGGGCGGCAGCGGCAGCGTCTGCATCAGCTTGCGCAGCAGCGGCAGCGTCTGCATCAGCTTGCGCGGCGGCGGCGGCGTCAGCATCAGCTTGGGCGGCAGCAGCAGCATCCGCGTCGGCCTGCGCTTGCGCGGCAGCGGCGGCGTCTGCATCAGCCTGAGCGGCGGCGGCAGCATCCGCGTCGGCCTGCGCTTGCGCAGCGGCGGCGGCGTCTGCCTCGGCTTGCGCGGCGGCGGCAGCTTCGGCATCTGCCTGCGCCTGAGCCGCGGCGGCGGCGTCCGCATCAGCCTGAGCGGCGGCAGCGGCAGCGGCGTCAGCTTCGACTTGCGCGGCAGCAGCGGCATCCGCCTCAGCCTGTGCATTCGCGGCGGCAGCGGCGGCTTGCGCCTCTGCGGCGGCTTTGGCATCTGCGTCAGCCTGGGCGGCAGCGGCGGCTTCGGCATCGGCCTGCGCCTGTGCGGCGGCTGCGGCATCGGCGTCGGCCTGTGCTGCGGCCTGGGCGGCGGCGTCGGCTTCGGCCTGTGCAGCAGCTTGTGCGGCATTGGCAGCGTCAGCCGCGACGGCGGCAGCGACGGCAGCCTCCTCCGGGGTCATCGGGGTGCCTTCGGCGGGCTGGCCTTCGGGACAGGGCGGGGCCGCGCCGTCAAGGCAGAACAGCGAGGTCTGCGCATCCTGCGCCATCGCCACGGTCGGAATGAGAACCCCTTGCGGGACGATCATGGCAAGGCTTGCGACCAAGGCAGTCGAGGTTTTGGCAGTCTTACGGGTCATCAGGTCTTCCTTTGTCATCGGGTCCGGTGGCGAACCATTCGGCACACCAACGCCGTATGCGACCGATTTGATCCATATTGGCTCTGCTAAACAATAGCAGCCTGTCGTTATCGCCCGACCATGGCGAGCAGACGCGCCTTTTCGCCGACATCCGCCGGTCGGGCCACGGCGTCGGCCAGACCCGCCAGGGACGCGATATTGTGGCCCGCCCGCAGGCTGGAGACATGTGGCAGCATGGCGGCAATCCCCTTGGCTTTGGGGGCAAATCCATCCCAGCGCAGAAGCGGGTTCAGCCAGATCACCTGCCGCGCCGACAACGACAACCGCTCCATCGCGCGGGCAAGCCCGTCACCGGGATCACGGTCGAGTCCATCGGTGATCAGGATGACGATCGCCCCCTGCCCCAGCACGCGCCGCGACCAGTCGCGGTTGAAATCGGTCAGACAGGCGCCGATCCGGGTGCCGCCTTCCCAATCCTGCGCCTCGGCCCCGGCGGCGGCAAGTGCTGCGTCCACGTCGCGGTTGCGCAGGTGGCGGGTAATGTTGGTGAGCCGCGTGCCAAAGGTAAAGGCATGGACCTGCGCCCAACCCTGCCCCTTGGTGTTGCTGACCGCGTGCAGGAAATGCAGGACGGCGCGGGAATACTGGCTCATCGATCCGGAAATGTCGCACAGCACCACAAGGTTGGGCAGTCGGGTGCGGCGACGACGGGTGGCGAAATAGGTGATTTCGCCGCCCTGCCGCATCGCATCGCGCAGGGTCATCCGCCAGTCGGGGATCGGGCCGGGGCGGCTTTGCGTGCGGCGCGACGGCATCGGTTTGATCGGCAGGGTCAGGCGGGCAAGGATGCGCTTGGCCTCGGCCATTTCCGCATTTGACATCTGTTCGAAGTCGAGGGTGCGCAGGCGTTCCTCGGCAGAGGCGGTCTTGCTCGCGTCGATGTCGAGGACGACGTCCTCTTCGGGTGGCTCGGCCCGGTCGGGCATCGGGCGATCCTGCCCGTCGAGCAACGATTCGGCGGCCCGTTTTTCCGCGGCCTTGGCCAGCCGTTCGTCCTGCGTGCCCCGGATCATCGGGGTGAGCAGCGCCATCATGTGTTCCATATAGGCCGGGTCGCGCCAGTAGAGGCGGAACACCTGCGCAAAGACCTCGCGCTGTTCAGGGCGGCTGATGAACACGGAATGCAGCGTCCAGTAGAAGTCGGACTTTTCGGTGAACCCTGCCGCCTCGACCGCGCGGACGGCCTCTATCACCTTGCCCGGCCCGATGGGCAGGCCCGCCCGCCGCAGGGCGCGGGCGAAATGGGTGATGTTGAGCGCGAGGCGGCCATCCTGGGGGATGGCAAGGGGGGTATATTCAGCCATGGGCGACTGTGGATGGCGCCGGAAGGGGGCTGTCTGCCCCCCGTCCCCTGCGGGGCCTCCCCCCGAGAGTTGTTGGTGCAAGGTGAACGTGTTTCCGGGGTCCATTTGACATCGGTCAGCCCACCGGCAGCGCGGCCCGCGCCTCGGTCAGGATACGCTTGGCCTCGGACCCTTCGAGTTTCTGGATGTCGTCCTGATATTTCAGGATCGCCCCCAGTGTGTCGGCGATCATTTCGGGACTGAGCGTGATGGCATCCAGCGCCAGCAGGCATTTCGCCCAGTCGATGGTTTCGGCCACGCCCGGTTTCTTGAACAGGTCCTCGTCACGCAGGCGCTGGACAAAGGCCACCACTTCGCGGCTGAGCGTTTCGGTGGCTTCGGGGGCGCGGGCGCGCAGGATTTCGACCTCGCGGTCGAAACTGGGGTAATCGACCCAGTGATAGAGGCACCGGCGTTTGAGCGCGTCGTGCACTTCGCGCGTGCGGTTCGACGTCAAGATCACGATGGGTGGTTCGGGGGCGCGGATGGTGCCGAGTTCAGGGATCGTCACCTGAAAGTCGGACAGGGCTTCGAGCAGGAACGCCTCGAACGGTTCGTCGGTGCGGTCGATTTCGTCGATCAGCAGGACCGGCGCACCGCCATCCTGCGGGCGCATCGCCTGCAAGAGCGGGCGTTCGATCAGGTATTCTTCGGTGAAAAGCTCGGTCTTGAGCGCCTTGCGGTCGGCCCCACCCACCGCCTCGGCGGTGCGGATGGCGATCATCTGTTCGGCAAAGTTCCATTCATAGACAGCACTTGCCGCGTCCAACCCTTCGTAGCATTGCAGGCGGATCAGGCGGCGGCCAAGACCGGCCGCGATGGCCTTGGCAATCTCGGTCTTGCCCGTCCCCGCCTCGCCCTCAAGAAACAGCGGGCGGCCCAGTTTGAGCGCGAGGAATACCACCGTCGCCAGCGCCCGTCCGCAGACGTAATCCTGCCCGGCCAGCAGGGTTTGCACATCGTCGATCTTGTCCAGGGTCATGGGGTCCTCCGCTGCTGCCTAAGCTGCATCGTTGCGCCTCCGCGTCAAGGTGCGGCTGGACCCCGGCGAGGCAAAGGACTAGCCTGATCGCCATCGCAGGAGGGTCCTCATGAACAAGCAGAGCCATATCACCGACACAGGGTTCGGCCCCGACCTTGGCCCGTTCGACTGGGCCGATCCGTTCCGGATCGAGGATCAGCTGACCGAGGACGAGCGGATGCTGCGCGATGCGGCCCACGAATTTGCCCAAGGCGTGCTGCAACCCCGGGTGATCGCCGCCAACCGTGAAGGCACGGTGGACCCCGGCGTGTTTGCGGAAATGGGGGCGGCGGGCCTGCTGGGGGCCACTATCCCAGAAGAATATGGCGGACTGGGCGCGGGCTATGTCACCTATGGCCTGATCGCCCGCGAGGTCGAGCGGGTCGATTCCGGCTACCGGTCAATGATGTCGGTCCAATCTTCACTGGTGATGTATCCGATCCACGCCTACGGGTCGGACGCCCAGCGCGCCAAATACCTGCCGGGGCTGGCCGCAGGCACGCTGATCGGCTGTTTCGGGCTGACCGAACCAGACGCAGGATCGGACCCCGGTGGGATGAAGACGGTGGCCCGCAAGACGCCCGGCGGATATGTCCTGACCGGGTCCAAGATGTGGATTTCCAACGCCCCCATCGCCGATGTCTTTGTCGTCTGGGCCAAGTCCGAGGCGCATGGCGGCAAGATCCGCGGCTTTGTCCTAGAAAAGGGGATGCCGGGGCTGAGTGCGCCCAAGATCGACGGCAAGCTCAGCCTGCGGACCTCGGTCACGGGCGAGATCGTCATGCAGGGGGTCGAGGTGGGCGAGGATGCGCTATTGCCGGGGGTCGAGGGGCTCAAGGGGCCGTTTGGCTGTCTGAACCGGGCGCGCTATGGCATCGCCTGGGGCGTTATGGGGGCGGCCGAATTCTGTTGGCACGCGGCGCGGACCTATGGGCTGGATCGCAAGCAGTTCGGGCGGCCCTTGGCCCAGACTCAGCTGTATCAGCGCAAACTGGCCGACATGCAGACCGAAATCACCCTTGGCCTGCAAGGGGCGCTGCGAATCGGGCGGCTGATGGACGAGGGCAAGGCGGCACCGGAAATGATTAGCCTGATGAAGCGAAACAATTGCGGCAAATCGCTCGAGATTGCCCGCGCCGCCCGCGACATGCACGGCGGAAACGGCATTTCCGAGGACTTCCAGATCATGCGGCATATGATTAACCTTGAAACGGTGAACACATACGAAGGCACCCATGACGTCCACGCGCTCATCCTTGGGCGGGCCCAGACCGGATTGCAGGCATTTTTCTGAACTGTCCCGGAAAATACCCCGGCCCCAGCGCAGTTTTGCCAGGATTGGCTCCGATCAGGATGTGTGTATGACGCAAGGTAATCGGTGAAAGAATGAAAGACACGACCATCAACCTTCACGCCCACCTTGCCGATCTGGACCCCGACGCGTGGATCGACCGGCTGGACGAACTGGCCGAGGAACATGGGTCGTTCGAGCCTTTGGGCCCGGGGCATTACGCCGCCTTCATTGATGCCGGCCCGCGCCTGCTGGTCACCTTTGAAAGCCTGCCGCAGATCACACGGACCAGCGACGCGGACGAACCGCGTGGCTTTGAATTCGTGCGTCGCCTGGGCTGGTCGCATCTGGCCATCGTGGCCGAAGCGGACAGCTGGTTCCGGGGCGAAGGCATCTATCGCTATATCGACCGGCTGGTGGACGACGGGTTCTTTGAGGATTTCGAACAGGTCCTGTTCTATGGTGTGGGCGGCGGTGGCTACGCGGCCTGCGCGTATTCCGTGGCGGCCCCCGGGGCCCGAGTGCTGGCCATTCGGCCGCAGGCGACGCTGGACCCAAGCGTCGCGGGCTGGGACCCGCGCTATGTCAATCTGCGCCGCACAAGTTTCAGCGACCGCTATGGCTATGCGCCCGACATGATCGACGGGGCCAGCCAGGCTTGGCTGATCTTTGACCCGATGGAGCAGCTGGACGCCATGCATGCGGCCCTGTTTACCAAACCCAACGTTACGATGCTGCGGGCGCGGCGGCTGGGGTCCAAACTGGACCAGACGCTTGACCAGTTGGGACAGACCTCGGCCCTGATCGAACAGGCGATGGCGGGCGAACTGTCGGTTCTGTCATTTGCCCGCGCCCTGCGCGCCCGGCACACCCACCTGCCCTACCTGCGCAACCTGATGTCCACGCTGGACGCCGAAGGGCGGGATCTGTTGACCGCGCATCTGTGCCGCCAGGTTTTGCGCGACCGCGACCGCCCCCTGTTTGCCAAGCGGCTGGCCGAACTTGAGGCCAGCGGGATCGGCGTGAAACGGGAAAAGGCCGACGCAAGTTAAAGGCGGCTGACGAGCAATCCACAGCGCCCCGGCCTTTAGTGCGCCATCAACGCCCGGACAAGCGGTTCAAGAATGGCCCGCATGTGCGGCCCCCCGTCTGTCTGGACATGTGCGTCCAGCTGGTTGTCGATTGCCAGCGAGGCCAGTCCGTGGACCAGGCCCCAACATCCGATCGCCCGCGCCGCCGCGTGCGGATCGGTGGCCGGATCGAAACGCGCTTGAAGCACGGCAAAGGTGCGCTCGCCCGCCTCCATCAGGTCGGGATGCTTTGTCTTGTCGATATGGGACGCGAACATCAGCCGATAGAGGCGTGGGTTGGCCATCGCAAACCCCAGGTAGGCCATGCTCTGATCAAGTAGGCTTTGGAACGGGTCAGGTGACTGCCCGCCGCGATCCAGCGCATCGTGAAGGTCCTCAAATCCCTGCCGCGCCACCTCGGCCAGCAGTTTTTCCTTGCTGTCGAAATGGCGATAGGGGGCCGCAGTCGAGACACCCGCCTGACGGGCGACACCGCGCAGCGACAGGGCGTCGATCCCGTCCGTTTCGATCACTTCACGGGCGACCGAGACGAGTTCTTTCCTCAGATCGCCATGATGAAAGGGTTTTGAAGTTGACATTGCTAACATTTGCCTCAAAGTAAGCAGCGATTACTTGTGCAACATCCCGGCCGCTATGAAAAGCGGTCAGGGCAAAAAAGGGAAATAAGTTGTCCAGACCATATGCCATCGTGACTGGCGCCTCCGAAGGGATCGGGCGTTGTTTTGCCCAGGCGCTTGCGGCCCAGCAGCGCAATCTGGTTCTGGTCGCCCGCAATGCCGAACGGCTGGAAGACCTCGCTGCCGATTTGCGCACCCGGCACGCCATCGAGGTTCGGGTCATCCCGATGGATCTGGGTCGGGCCACGGCGGCTCGGGACCTTATGCGGGATGTCGGCGACCTTCCCATCGACTGTGTGATCAACAACGCCGGGTTCCAGGTTCCCATGGGTCCGGTCCGCGAAAATGATCCGGCGACCGTGCGCGACATGATCGCCCTCAATATCGTGGCCGTGGCCGAGGTGGCGCAGGCGTTTCTGCCGGCACTGGTCAAAACAAGGGGAACGCTGGTGAACGTCGCCTCTCATGCCGCGTTTCAGCCCGTTCCTTACATGGCCGCCTATGCCGCAACGAAAGCCTATGTGCTTCATTATACCGAAGCGCTGAACGCCGAACTGGCCGACAGCAACCCCGGCGCGGTCTATGTCATGGCGCTGTGCCCCGGTGCGACCCAGACCCGGTTCTGGGAACGCTCTGCCTCGAAGGTCGAAGAGACGCGGTTTTCTGTCATGTCGCCCGAGGCAGTCGTGGCCACAGCCATGTCCGCCATGCGCAAACGGCGAAGGAGTGTGGTGATCCCCGGTGTCGTGCTCAACTTGGCCACGCTCGCCCTGCGGTTCGGGACGCGGCCCTTGAACGCCGCAATCGCTAAACGGCTGGTCGGCCACTAGGCGCGGCATCTCTCCCGGCGGCCGGGCGCGATTTGGCGCGTTCGCCCCACCTTTGCCCCAAACGGCACTGGCAGAGCGGGGAAAACCCGTGATAACGGGGATGTCATGATGGACAGATCCCCCACGCAGATCACCCTGCGCCGCCCTGATGACTGGCACCTGCACCTGCGCGACGGCGCCATGCTGGCCGCCGTGCTGCCGCACAGCGCCCATTTCGCCCGCGCCATCGTCATGCCCAATCTCGTGCCGCCGGTGGTGACCGCAGCCCAGGCCGCCGCCTACCGCGACCGGATTCTGGCCGCCCTGCCTGCGGGGCAGTCCTTCACACCCCTCATGACGCTGTATCTGACCGAAGAGACAGATCCCGATGACGTGGTGCAGGCCCATACGGACGGCATCGCCACAGCGGTCAAGCTGTACCCCGCCGGGGCCACGACCAACTCGGCCTCGGGGGTGCGGGATTTCGACAAGGTCCGCATCGTGCTGGAACGGATGGCCGACATCGGCATGCCGCTGTGTGTGCACGGCGAGGTGACCGACCCCGACATCGACATCTTTGACCGCGAGGCGGTATTCATCGACCGCGTGCTCAAACCGATCCGCAAATGGGTCCCCGATCTGCGCATCGTGATGGAGCATGTGACGACGCAGGACGCCGTCGATTACGTCCGCGACACACACAAGAATCTGGCCGCCACGATCACCACGCATCACCTGATAATCAACCGCAACCATATCCTGGCGGGGGGCATCCGACCGCACTACTACTGCCTGCCCGTAGCCAAGCGCGAAACCCACCGTATCGCGCTGGTGCAGGCGGCGGTATCGGGGGACAAGCGGTTCTTCCTTGGCACCGACTCGGCCCCGCATACAGATGCCAACAAACTGCTGCCCTGCGGCTGCGCGGGCTGTTTTAGCGCGCCAAACACCCTGTCCTGCCTGGCCGAGGTGTTCGAGGCGGCGGGCAAGCTCAAGGAACTCGAGGCGTTCGTGTCGTTGAATGGGCCGCGATTCTATGGGCTTGAGCCCAACGAGGACAAGATCACCCTGACCAAGGGGGATGCCGTCTCCTATCCCGGCCATATCGACACCGATGTCGGCCCGGTCACGGTGTTCGATCCCGGCTTTGCGCTGCACTGGCGCGTCGACGCCTGACCTCTCACTCTCGCCCAAGGAGCCTGCCATGATCCCCTCCAGCTTCCCTCCCAAGGACGAAATCGCCCGCTTGACCGCAGGCATGCTGATCGAGATCGGGGCGATCCACTTCAACTCGGCCGACCCTTTTACCCATTCCAACGGGAAAAAGGCGCCGACCTATATCGACTGCCGCAAACTGATCTCGTACCCGCGCATCCGGTCGGTGCTGATGGATTTCCTGTCCGTCACGATCATGCGCGAAGCCGGGTTCGAGGCGTTCGACAACATCGCCGGCGGCGAGACGGCGGGTATCCCATTTGCCGCGCTCGTGGCCGACCGGCTGGCCTTGCCCATGACCTATGTCCGCAAAAAACCCAAAGGCTACGGCCGCAACGCCCGCATCGAAGGGGTCATGACCGAGGGTCAGCGGGTCCTGCTGGTCGAGGATCTGACCACCGACGGCGGGTCCAAACTGTCCTTTGTCGATGCGATCCGCGACACCGGGGCCACCTGCACCGCCACTGCCGTCATCTTTTTCTACGGCATCTTCGATGGGGTCGAACAGCGGCTGGCCGATCACGGTGTGCAGCTCATGACCTTGTGCACCTGGTGGGACGTTCTGGCCGAGGCCAAGCGGCGCGCCGCCTTTGATTCGGCCACCCTGACCGAAGTCGAAGCCTATCTGCGTGATCCGGCCGCCTGGTCCGCCGCGCGGGCCTGATCCTGCCGATCGACAGGGCAAAGTTGCCGTAACGGCATCTTTGCCCCTTTTGCCACAGCCACCCAGATGTTGACGGACCCGGCCCCAATACCCCAAGATAGGGGGCGTCCGGGATATCCACAGGGAATCCACAGAAACATACAGTTTGCCGTATCCGCGCCCCGGGTCGTATGACCCCGGCACCGTGGGGACGGGTGAACAGGGGACATCAGATGAACGAGATCGCAGCTTTTCGGCCCGAAGGGGCTGACGCCGCAAGTGCCGATACAGTTCCGCATTCCATCGAGGCCGAACAGCAGCTTCTGGGTGCGATCCTGACCAACAACGACGTGATGGACCGGGTCGCCGCGATCATCGGGCCAAAACATTTCTACGACCCCGTCCACGCCCGCATCTTTGAAGTGGCCCAAGCCCGCATCGCCAAGAACGCACTGGCCAGCCCCGTCACGCTCAAGGCGTTTCTGGAGGATGACGAGGGGCTCAAGGAACTGGGCGGACCCGCCTATCTGGCACGGCTGGCAGGTGCTGCCATTTCGGCCTTTGCCGCCCGCGATTATGCCCAGATGATCTATGATTTTGCCACCCGGCGCGAACTGATCCGGGTGGGTCAGGACATCGCCGCCAAGGCGGCCAAGGTCGATGTGGCCAACGAACCCTCTGAACAGATCGTCGAGGCAGAACAGGCGCTGTATGCCCTTGCCGAACAGGGTTCGACCGAACGCGGGTTCCAGTCGTTCCTGCGCGCCGTCACTGACGCCGTGAACATGGCCAATGCTGCCTATCAGCGCGAAGGCGGGTTGGCGGGCGTGTCCACCGGGCTGATCGACATGGACAAGAAGCTGGGCGGGCTGCACAAATCCGACCTTTTGATTCTCGCCGGACGTCCGTCGATGGGCAAAACCTCGCTGGCCACCAACATCGCCTTCAACGTCGCCAAGGCCTATAAGAAAGGGCGGCTTCCCGACGGGTCGGAAGGGGCCGTAGATGGCGGGGTCGTTGGGTTCTTCAGTCTGGAAATGAGCGCCGAACAACTGGCCGCGCGTATCCTGTCCGAAGCGTCCGAGGTCCCTTCGGAACAGATCCGGCGTGGCGACATGACCGAAGGCGAATTCCGCCGCTTTGTCGATGCGGCCAAGGCGCTGGAATCCTGCCCGCTTTATATCGACGACACGCCCGCGATCCCCATCGCCCAGCTTGCCGCCCGCGCCCGCAGGCTCAAACGGACGCATGGGCTGGATGTGCTGATGGTTGACTATCTTCAACTGGTGCGCGGATCGGGGCGGTCGGAAAACCGGGTCAACGAGATTTCCGAGATCACGATGGGCCTCAAGGCGATTGCCAAGGAACTCAACATTCCCGTCATCGCCCTGTCGCAGCTCAGCCGTCAGGTGGAAAACCGCGAGGACAAGCGCCCGCAACTTTCCGACCTGCGCGAATCCGGCTCGATCGAGCAGGACGCCGACGTGGTGATGTTCGTGTTCCGCGAGGAATACTACAAGGAACGCGAAAAGCCCGGCGATCACGAGATGGAAAAGATGGCCGCCTGGGCCGAAGAGATGGAGCGCCTGCACGGCAAGGCCGAAGTCGTCATCGGCAAACAGCGGCATGGCCCCATCGGCACGGTCGAATTGTCGTTCGAAGGGAAATTCACCCGCTTTGGCAACCTGACCAAGCCCTGGCAGCAGGACGGCGACCGCGAGTTCTGATCCCTTCGCCTCGTCCGCACGAGCCGCAAAATTAATCGTTGACCTGGAGTCGCTCCAATAGGCTAGGGCCTGTTCAAAGGAGTCGCCATGTTGATCAACGATGCCGCCAAAGCCGCGAACCTGACCGAAGATACCATCCGGTTCTACGAAAAATCCGGCATGTTACCGCAGATCGCCCGCGACGGGCGCGGCTGGCGGCGGTTTTCGCCGGCCGACATCGACTGGCTGAAAACGCTGGGACACCTGCGCGCCACCGGAATGCCGCTGGCGGATGTCAAAGCCTTTGCCGTTTCAGCCCACGGGATGGATGCCGACACCCGGCCCGCACAGGCGCTGCGCCTTGATATCCTGCGGCGTCACGCGGCGCGGTTGGACGACCGGCGCGCCGAACTCGACGCCTGTCAAACCTACCTGTCGCGCAAGATCGCGGTATACAGCACGGAATTGGAGAGAGCATGACCAAACATACCCTTGGACTGGGATGCTGGGCCATCGGCGGCCCGTTCTACATGGGCGACCGCCCCGTCGGCTGGGGCGAGGTGGACGATGCCACCTCGATCCGGGCGATCCATACCGCTCTGGATCACGGGATAACGCTGTTTGACACGGCGCAGGCCTATGGCACCGGTCATTCCGAGACCATTCTGGGGCAGGCGCTGCGGGATCGGCCCGATGCCGCGATCATCACCAAGGTCGGTCTGGGGATCCACGCGAAAACCCGGCAGATCACCGGCCAGATGACTGACCCTGACGCCATCAGGGCCAGCCTTGACGCCTCGCAGGGGCGGCTGGGGCGCGATCACATCGACACCGTCCTGCTTCACCTCAACGACCTGCCAACGGACGAGGCGGCACCGATCTTTGATCTGCTGGGCGATCTGCACCGGGAGGGGCGGATCGGCAGCTACGGCTGGTCCACCGACCTGCCCGACCGGGCCACGGCCTTTGCCGACCGCCCCGGCTTTACCGCCATCGAACACGCCATGAACGTGTTTTTCCGCGCCGATCAACTGGTCCCGGTGATCCGGGCGGCCGGGTTGACGGGCTATGTCCGATCCCCCCTGGCGATGGGTATTCTGGGCGGTCGCTATGACAAGACCAGCACGTTCAAGGGGGAAATCCGGGCCGCCAACGACGATTGGAATGGCTATTTCAAGGACGGGCGGATCACCGACGACCATCTTGCACAGCTTGACGCCGTGCGGTCGATCCTGACCAGCGGCGGACGAAGCCTCGCCCAAGGGGCCATTGCCTGGCTTTGGGCCCGGTCAGACAGCGCGGTTCCGATCCCGGGTTTCCGGACCCCCGACCAAGTGATCGACCTGTGCGGCGCGGTCGAGTTCGGTCCGCTGACACCCGATCAGATGAGCGAAATCGAAGCCGTCCTCGACCGCCCGCTCGAAGGCCCGCCGCGCCCGCGCTGACAAGATATTGCCGCGGCAAGACTCGTAGGGTGGGTGAAACCCACCGCGCGGGCCGTCAGCCCACCAGCCCCTTTTCCCGCAATTCCGCCATCGCCTCTGGCGAAAACTCCGCCTTGGGACCATTGCCGCCGATCACGAACATCAGCACCTGTTCGGTGTCCGGCTGGTCATAGGTCACGTTCATGAACCGGCGCTGCACCCCCGGCGGGAACGAGATGACATCCATCGGTCCCAGCTCGAACGCCTCGACCGCCCCGTCCACCTCCCACGAACATTCCCACCGGCCCGTCATCGGGATGAAGGTTTCGTTGGTGTCGTGGTTGTGCATCATCGGGCCCTTGCCCGGCAGCGCCTTACAATAACCAAGGTTGAACCCCTCAGATATCTTGATGGCGGCGTTGCGGGCCGCATCGGCCCCGACAGGGGAGGAGGTCGCGCCATGCTCGCCCTCGGGCGGCTGAAAGCCCACCACGTTGAACAGGGTGCGCTTGGCCTCGGGGTGATTGCTGTCGGGCAACCCGCCATCGAATCCCTTGATTTCGGAAAACAGGGCGACGCGCTTGCGCATCTCTTCGCGGGTCACACGGATCGTGGGTAAAGCCATGACAGGTCCTTTCTGACAGAGGGTTTCGCCGCAAATCATGAACCCGAACGGCCCACCGGGCCAATCCTCTTTACCGATAGCGGGCATGACGGAATCCGATAACTGCCTGCGCCCAACGCCGCTGTTACTGGCAAATCGGCGGCAAACGATTATCCTCAGTCAACCGCGTGCAGCAAGGGGCCAATCATGACCGACGATCCGCAAAGGGGCCGGGCCCAGGCACAAGGCGTGCGCAACGCCCGCGAACTCGAGGGGCATCTGGCCTGGCTCGACAGCTTCAGCGGCATGGCTTTGGGGGTGCTTTCGGTGGCCTCGGGCATCTACACCTATCTTGGGGTGTCCTCGTTGCTGGATGATACGGGCGCGCTCAGCGTCTTTGCGGCCTTGGCCTATTCCATCGCAGTCTCGGTCGCGATCTTTGTGTTCTGGTCTTATCTTCTGCGACTGGTTCCGGCCGTGCGCACCACCGGCGCGCGGATCGGTCTGCTGCTATCGATGCTGCTGGGATCATTGGCCATCGTGGCGATGTCGTCATGGCTGAACGCTGCGGCCCTCGCCGGATCGGCGGCGGTCGAACAGCATCTGGCCGAAACCGTGCAGGATTATCAGGGCGCATTGGAGCGGGCGAACGAAATCGCTGTGGCCGCCCAGGGGCTGGGGCGCGACGTCGCCCGCGTCCGCCAAAGTTTCGAAGCGCTGCGCGAGCAAGAGGCGACCGGCAACCTCTCTGGCGTGGCCGGTCAGGGGGCGGTGTTCCGGCTCTTGCAGCAGAAATCCGACGAACTGAACGGGCTCGAGGCGCAGATCGCCTCGCAGCAGCCCCTCGTCGATGCCGCCTTTGCCAAGGGAAACGAGATCCTGAGCCGGATGCGGGGTCTCACCGTCGAACCCGGCCCGATCGAGGCGCGGTCGGTCCAGTTTTCCGAAGATGCGGTGGCGCTGGCCAATATCATCACCCAGTTGCGGCAACTTTCCGTGGCCCCGCTGGTGATCCGGGCGGCGCAGGACTTGTCCGCCTCGGTTGTCCTGCCGCAACTGGACGGGACGACGGCCACCACGCGCACCAGCCAGCAGGCCACCATCGACGCGGTCCTGTCTGCCTTGGGTCAGCGGGCCGAGACGTTGCGGCTGGCCGCCCAGATGGTACAGGACATGCCCGCCCCGGCCGAAATCACCTATACCCCGATTTCGACCGCCGATGCGGTGATCCGGTATGCGCGCAACTTCATCCCGTCCTGGGCGGGGGCCATTGCCATTGACCTGTTACCCGCCGTGCTGGTGTTCATCGTTGCCATCACCCAGGCCGCCATCCGGCACGGGCGGGACGGTGTCGCCACCGAGGACACGCTGACGCTGGCCGAACTGCGCGCCGCCATCATCGCCATCCGCGATGTAGAACATGCGCTGGACCGGACCGAACCGCAGGCTCCCCCCCCGGTCGAGGTGAAACCCGTCGTCCGCACCGGCCTTTCGGCAGTTGACAGCACGCGCCCCGCCGAATGACCGCTGTTGACCCGCCCCCGCCGCCCCTGTCACTCCGGATCATCAAGGGGATCTTTTGGGCACAACTGGGCATCGCGGCCTTTCTTGTAGGCTCGGACTTACTGCGCGCCCTGCCCGTCCTTGTGTCTCCGTCCGACGCCCCCGCGCTGACCGCGCCCATCGGTCCCGGCGACCAGACGCGCCGGTATCGCCCCGGCGCCGTGCCCCAGCGGACGGCCAGCCCCGACACGCGCCCCATTCCGGCCACCGGCGACATGCCCGACCGGCTGGACATGGAGATGACGGTCTGGAAGGGGAAGCCGACGATCACCCTGACCGGCACCATCGCCGATGGCGACGCCGACCGCTTTGCCACGTTCCTCGAGGACCAAAGCACGAAACCCGAAGTCGTCTTTCTCGACAGTCCCGGCGGGTCGGTGTTCGACGCACTGACCATCGGTCGCAAATTGCGAGAGATCGGCGTCGCCACCGAAATGGGCGACAGCGACGTCTGTCTGTCGGCCTGCCCCTATATCCTCGCCTCCGGGACCACGCGGACGGTCGCCCCCGGCGCCTGGGTGGGTGTGCATCAGGGGTATTACGGCGAAAACACGCTGCTTCCCGCCTTTCTCGCCGTATCTGACATCCAGCGAGCGCAAGGCGAGGTGATGGAATACCTCATCGACATGGGCATCGACCCAGCCCTCATGCGCCCCGCGCTCGCCACACCGCCCGACGAGATCTACCTTTTGACGCCCGAAGAGATGACCGCCTACAACCTCACGACCTCGGCAGAGGACAGCTAGAGCCGCCCGCCCCTATTCGGCCGGAACGCCTTTCCGGTCGCGCCGGAACGGATGCAGGAACTGTTTCCAATACCCCCGCGGCACGTTGTCCCCCACTACCCCGTAATTTTCGGGCCACGCCGTTTCGGGCAGGTAATGCGTGCCGAACAACCAGTCATAGATCGGAAAGTGCGAGGCATAGTTGATGTCGATCGCCTCGCGGTCGGACCCATGATGCCAGTGGTGGAACCGGGGGGTCACAAGAAACCGCTCGATGAACCCGAACCGCCAGCCAATGTTGGAATGGATGAAGCTCGAATAGAAATAGACGATCAGCAGATAGGTCTGGATCGCTTCGGGCAGGAAACCCAGCGTGAACATCGGCACGGCGGTCAGCCCCCGCAGCACGGCGATTTCCACGAAATGCATCCGCGCACCCGCAAGCCAGTCCATCTTTTTCGTCGAATGATGGATCGCGTGAAACCGCCAGAGGGCAGGAAAGGTATGGAACGCCCGGTGGACCCAGTATTCCACGAAATCGGTGGCCATCATGATGATGACGACCTGCAACGCGAACGACATGCCCGCGATATAGGCCTGGGTTTCCGAGATATCGAAATGAAGGTTCACGAAATTGGCCGGGGCCATCGACAGGAACGACAGCACCTGCACCAGCATCGACGACAGCAGGTAATAAAACATGTCCTCCTGCCAGTCGGCCCGGAAAACGGTCTGTTCGGGGCGGGCGGGAAAGAACCGTTCGAGCGGGACGAACAGGAACCCCACCAACAGGACGTTGACGATGAAGTAATCGAGCCCGAAATACAGCGACTGCGCCCCCGGCGCGTGCTCGGGCTGCGCCGTCGCCATGAGCGAGGCAATCACAGACACGATCAGCCCCGTCCACGCCAGCGCGCGATATCGGCTCAGGATCAGCGACAACAGCGCCAGCACATAACCCGACAGCAGCACGAACCGCAGGAACAGCACCATATAGCCGCCCTGATGGATCGGCTGAAGTTCGGGCATGGTAAAGGTTTGCGGATACCAGCGGATCACAACGATCAGCAGGCCCGTCAATGCCGCCAACAGCGACAGGCAACCCGACAGCCACCCGCTGCCCAGCGGTCTGTCGGACCGGGGGGATTCAAGTTCACGACGCAATCTTGACAGGACACCCATGCCGGCGCTCCAAAGTTTTGAACACTGTTCATATACCGCACTCTGCGCAGATCCTAAGGTCAGGATTTCCTGACCCCTAGCGCCAAGTCCGTCCGACGGAATTTCTGCGCCAAACGTGGCCTTGCGGACCCAAGGGGATGCAGCCTAGATCGGCGGATGATCCGGCCCCTGTTCCTCGCCCTATGCCTTGCCCTGCCCGCCACGAGGGTCGCAGCGCAATCCGAACCAACGCTTGCGCAGGTCTATGAGCTTGCCACGCGGGCCATTCTCGCCTTTGACCAACCGGGCGACCGGATGCTGGACCGGATGGCATCGGGCAAGGACCTCGGCTGGGTCGTTCTGCCCTCGCCCTTTCCCTCCGACGCCCAGGGCGATCCGTGGGGCTGGCAGGTCATGGTCGAGGAACATGACCTGTCCGGGGCGGACTTTCCCCGCATCGGCATGATGCGAACCGTGGCCTGCGACCGCAGGGGCATCCACTCCGCGGACGTCACGGCGATGATCCCACCCGGCGATCTGGCGACAATGATGGCAGACGGTGCAGTCGCCGTCACCACCTGCGAGGTGACGATCCCGGTGTCTGAGGACAGTCAGCTTGATGCGCTGGCCGACCTTTTCCCCCGGTTCCACGCCGAATTTCAACAGGTGCAGGATCCCGGCCCGCCGGGAAACGACAGCATCGGCGCGGGGTGGATCGCGCCGCCGTCCGATCCGTCAGTCCTGCCCCCCAATCCGCCAAACGTCCTGACCGGGATGACGCCCGTCGCAGTCGGCACCACGGCGATCTACCGGGCCCACGTTGTCCTGAACCTGCCGCAGCGGCCCGAGGACAGGACCTATGTCCATCCGTTCGCCATTCTGACCCTGACGGCAGTTTATGTGCCGCCGGGGAGTTGACGCGATGATCCGCGCCCTCCTCCTCGCCCTGTCCCTCGCCCTGCCCACCCGCGCGATACTGGCGGAACCCGTCCTCCCCCTCGACCAAAGCTACGATCTGGCGGCGCAGGCGATCCTCGCCTTTGACCAATCCGGCGAAGGTCTGATTGATCGGCTGTCCGCAGCCCCCGGCCAACCGTGGACCCAGACCTTAAGCATCTTCGTCCCGCCCCGCCTCACCGCGCCCGATCCGTGGCTTTGGTGGTATGCAGGCGAACAGCAGGGACCGACCGGTAACACGGCCTACGGGGCCAACCGGCAGGTCGACTGCATTCGGTTCTCGGTCACAACCGGGATCGGGTTTATCCCAGACATGGACGACTGGCAGTCCCGCGGCGCATTGGCCTATATCCAGTGCGACGTGCAGGTGCCCCTGCCCGATGACACAACGCCCGACGTTTTGGTCCCCCTTGCGGCCCGTCTTGCGGAGGAATTCAGCAAGGTAGAGCTGTCGGCCAACTATGGCGCCCCGCCCGGATCGGCCCCAATCGAAGTCTTCGCCCAGACCCCGCTTGACCCCAACCGGACAACCGTCGCGCAAACCAGCATCCGGCTCGATCTGGGCAAAGTCACGGCCACCGGCCAACCTCGCGTCAACTTTGCGACGATGACCATCATCGCCTTGCTGTTTCCACCGAACAGCTAACCCCTTGCCGCCCTCGCCCTGCCCTGACAAAAGGGCGGTCATGAGTACGGGTAATCTGATCGTTGATCTGGACGCGGTGGTCGCCAACTGGCGGGCGCTGGATGGCATGACGGGTGGCGCCGAAACGGCGGCGGTGGTCAAGGCCGATGCTTACGGGTTGGGCGCGGGCCGCGTCGCGCGGGCGCTGGCACGGGCCGGGTGCAAACGGTTCTTTGTGGCGATGGCCGAAGAAGGCGCGGTGCTGCGACAGGCCCTGGGGCCGGACGTGGAAATCTGCATCTTTTCGGGCCACATGCGCGGCGACACCGATATGATCGGGGACCTGAGCCTCACGCCGATGCTCAACTCTCTCGATCAACTCACCCGCCAGTTCGAGGCGCTGCCAGGTGCCCCGTTTGGCATCCAGCTTGACACCGGGATGAACCGGCTGGGGATGGAGTGGAACGAATGGGCGGCGGTGGCTCAGGTCGCGCTGGAACAGGGACCGTCGCTGGTGATGTCGCATCTGGCCTGCGCGGATGAACCCGATCACCCGATGAACGCCTATCAGCTGGATGTCTTTCACCAGATGACCGACGGGATCAACGTTCCGCGGTCGCTGTCGGCCACGGGCGGGATTTTGCTCGGCTCCAAATATCACTTCGACATCACCCGCCCCGGTATCGGCCTTTATGGCGGGTTGCCGTTCGAGGGCGCACATCTGGTGGCGTCTCTCGACCTGCCGGTCGTGCAAATGCGCGAATTGGACGCGGGCGAGGTCGTGGGTTACGGCAATTCCTGGCAAGCCGAACGGCCCACACGGCTGGCCACAGTGGCCGCAGGCTATGCCGACGGATTGCTGCGCAGCCTGTCGGGCAAGGCGACGCTGTGGCATGGCGACCAGCCGGTGCCGCTGGTGGGGCGGGTATCGATGGACCTGCTGACCATCGACGTGACCGACCTGCGCGAAGTCCCCGAAAGCCTGCAAATCCTTGGCCCCCATCAGACGGTCGATCAATTGGCCGACATCGCCGGGACCATCGGCTATGAAATCCTGACCTCGCTCGGCGCGCGCTATCAGCGGCGCTACATCACCCGATGATCCGGCTGCTGGCAGCCATCGGCGCGGGCGTTCTGGGGCTGCTGGCCGGTCTGGGTCGGCTGACCCTGTTCGCCGCCGAAACAGTCAGCCACGCGGTCAGGCCGCCGTTCTACGGGCGGGAATTTCTGAACGCGCTGGTTCAAGTCGGCTATTTCTCTCTGCCCGTTGTGGGGCTGACGGCCCTTTTCACTGGCGGCGCGCTGGCACTGCAAATCTATGCCGGCGGCGCACGTTTCAGTGCCGAGGCGGTGGTGCCACAGATCGTGGCCATCGGCATGGTGCGTGAACTTGGCCCCGTGCTGGTCGGGTTGATGATCGCGGCGCGGGTGACATCCTCGATCGCCGCCGAGATTGCGACGATGAAGGTCACCGAACAGCTTGACGCGCTGGTGACGCTGTCAACCAATCCCATGAAATACCTGACTCTGCC
Organism: Marivivens sp.; assembly: GCA_024642115.1. Classification (GTDB taxonomy): domain Bacteria; phylum Pseudomonadota; class Alphaproteobacteria; order Rhodobacterales; family Rhodobacteraceae; genus JAHEBU01. The sequence goes on from JAHEBU010000002.1 coordinate 250,254, forward strand.
CCGTGTTCTGGCGGGGCTCTTGGTCATGCCGGTGCTGGTGGGCGTGGGCGATATCATCGGCATCTACGGCGGCTATCTGGTCGGGACGCGCAGCCTTGGGTTCAACGCGGCAGCCTACCTTCAGAACACCGCCGATTTCCTCGAACCGCTCGACATCATCTCGTCTCTGACCAAGGGGGCGGTGTTCGGCGTCATTGCCACGCTGATGGGCTGCTATTACGGGATGCATTCGGACCGCGGCGCAATGGGCGTGGGGCGGGCGACCAAGGGGTCGGTCGTGGCCGCTGCCGTGCTGATCCTGGCGGCCAATTTCCTGCTCACCAACCTGTTCTTTACCGCATGATCCGCATGACCGACGTGCACAAGGCGTTCGGCGCCAACAAGGTTCTGCGGGGGGCCAATCTGACCGTGCCGACGGGGCAGTCGATGGTGGTCATAGGCGGATCAGGCACAGGAAAGTCCATTCTTATCAAATGTATACTTGGCCTTGTTCAACCAGATTCCGGCACGATCGAGGTGGACGGACAGGACGTGACCCGCGTGCCGCGCGATGCGTTCCTCGCCCGGTTCGGAATGCTGTTTCAGGGCGGGGCGCTGTTTGACAGCCTCCCCGTCTGGCAGAACGTCGCCTTTCGCCTGCTGCGGGGCAGCCTGAAACGGCCCCGGGCCGAGGCACGCGAGATCGCCATCGAAAAACTGCGGCGGGTGGGCATGGGGCCGGATGTGGCCGACCGTCTGCCGGCAGAATTGTCTGGGGGGATGCAGAAACGGGTGAGCCTGGCCCGTGCCATCTGCGCCGAACCAGAGATCATCTTTTTCGACGAACCCACGACAGGGCTCGATCCGATCATGGCCGGTGTCATCAATGACCTGATCCGCGAAATCGTGACGGAAATGGGGGCGACCGCTATCACCATCACCCACGACATGACGTCGGTGCGGGCGATTGCCGATCAGGTCGCGATGCTGCACGGCGGACAGATACGCTGGACCGGGCCGATTGCCGATCTGGACCAGAGCGGGGACCCCTACGTCGATCAGTTCATTCACGGTCGCCCCACCGGCCCGATCGAGACGTTGCGCTGATCCGCGATTCGAAGGGCAGCGGGTCAGCAACGCACCGCGACACAGGATGCGTGTCGACTAACCGCCTGATCAACCCAAGGGTGTGGCATATGTCCCGATTGTTTCGCCTTTGGAAACGACCACTCCTGTTTTCGCAGATTGTTTCACACCTTTTCCGAACAGCGCAGCATTTGCCAAAATTCCCCTTTGGCCTGAACAACTTGGTCACCTATCGTTAACCTGTTTTGATTGCTGGGTCTGGGGGACCGCGTCCATGTCGATGATTTCCATGCTTCGCCTGTTCGGGCGGACGGCACATGCCTTGTCTTTTGTGCTGATCGTGATGATGGCGGCGGCGCTGACGGCCTATACGGCCTTATGTGCCTTTGGCATGGCACCCTGGCTCACGGCCTCGGTCCAGTTTGACAGCATCGACGTGCCGCAGGCGGGCATCTGGCTGCAATGCGGGATGACAGCGCTGGTCGTGGCGCTGATGTTCTTTGCACCGATGAACAGCCGGATCATGGCTCTGGAAAAATCGCACCGCGACTTTCACATCTCGATGGATGATGTCGCCCGCGCCTATCATGTGGCCCACACGGCCGACCGGGCGGGCGTGTTCACCATGTCATCGGAATTCGATTCGATGCGCGAAAAACTGTCGTTCCTGCGCGATCACCCCGATCTGGCGGGGCTTGAAAACGATCTTTTGACGGTTGCTGCGCAGATGGCCCATCATGCCCGGCATCTGGCGGACGTCTATTCTGACGAAAAGGTCGACCGCGCCCGCGAATTCCTGCGCCAGCGCCAGACCGAGGCCGAGGCGCAGCAGGCCCGCATTCTGGACGCCATGCACATCTGCCGCGAAATCCGGCAATGGGCCAAGCAGGTATCGACCGAAGAAGGCATCGTGGCCAAGCAACTGGCCGCTTTGGATGAACAGCTTCAGGCGGCGCTTCCCGTGCTGGGCTACAGCGTGGAAATGGATCCCACGTCGAACGTGGTAGCCCTGCCCAGCAAACCGGCCAGCCAATAGGTCTTGCACCCCGCCGCCCCTGCCCCCACGTTTGCGGGGAGGTTTGGGGGGGGTCATGTTTCAACTACTGCGTCTGGCAAATCTGGCCCTGCTGATCCTGTTTCCGGTGGCGTGGTTTGCGCCGCTGATGCGAGCGGGGCTGTTGCCCCTGTTCGGCCTGTCGGAAATCAGCGTCGTCTCGGGCATGCAAAGTTTGTGGCAATCAGACGTGGTGCTGGCGCTGGTCGTGACCGGCCTTGCCCTGTTCGCGCCCTACCTCAAGACGATCGGTCTGGCCCTCGTCCATTTTGACCTGTTGTCGGACAAGGTGATGCCGGTGCTGGGGTGGCTGGGCAAACTGGCCATGGCCGATGTGTTCCTGATCGCCCTCTACATCGTTCTGGCCAAGGGGATCGGCTATGGCCGTATCGAAACCGCCTGGGGATTGTATCTGTTCACCGGCTGCGTTCTGGCCTCGATCCTGATTTCGGGGCTGACGCCCAAATCAGGCCGCTAAGCCTTTCGGATCAGACGGAATTCGGACATCTGCCGATAGGTCTGCCCCGGCATCAGCAGGTTGGACGGATAGGCGGGATGGTTCGGGCTGTCTGGCCACATCTGCGGCTCAAGCGCGACACCCGCCGCCTCGCCATAGGGGCTGCCGCCATGTCCGACAGCAGGCGCGGTGTCGGTGCGGCCCGCATCATAAACCTGCAACCCCGGTTGGTCAGTCCGCACCTCCAGCGCCAGCGCGTCGGTTTCCAGCCGACAGATCGGCTGATCGCCCGTCAGACAGTAATTGTGGTCGATCTGGCCGGTCAGCGGATGGGGGGTGCGATGGTCGAACACCGTCCCCGCAACCGGGGCCGGATCGCCCAGCGGGATCATCCGGTCGTCCACCGGCAGATAGGTTTCGGCGGCCACCGTAAACAGGTGATCGCGCAGGTCCGCCTGTCCGCTCAGGTTCCAATATCCGTGAAAGGCCGGGCTGAAATAGGTCGGGGCGTCGGTCAGCCCGGTCATCTCGACGCTCAGCGTCGAGTCGGGGCCAAGGCGATAGGTGACCGTCACCACCATGTTCCCCGGAAAACCGCCCAGCCCATCGGGATGGTGCAGCGCCAGCGACACCCAGTCGGGGCCACTGCCGGTCACCGTCCAGTTGCGGCAGCCAAAGCCATCGGCCCCGCCATGCAGGGTGGTCTGACCGGCTTCGTTCCGATCCAGATCGTAGGTCTGCCCGTCCAGCACGAACCGACCCAGCGCAATGCGATTGGCCACCGGCCCCACAACCGCCCCGTAATACCGCATCGGCCCCAGATAGGCACTCAGATCATCGGACCCAAGGACCAGCGAAGGGGCGATCCCGTCCATCCGCAAATCCTGCAAACTGGCCCCCCATGTGATGATCCACGCGGTCAGCCCACCGCCAGCGATGCGGATGCGGCGAACGGGCGTGCCGTCGGGTGCGCGTCCAAAGGGGTCGCTCATCGCAGGGCCAGCCCTTCCTTCACGTCGCGGAAACTGTCGTCCAGCAACACCTCCATCCGGTGGCGGGCCAGCCCCGGATCGCGGTCGCGGATCGCCTCGGCCACCATCGCGTGCTGGTGCAGACGGGTGGCCTTGTCCCGGCTCGCCCCGCGCCAGCTGATCGAAAACGTGCTGGTCATCGCCGCGTGGATGAGCGCGGAAAAGGTGTTGATAAACTTGTTCTGCGTCGCCTTGAGGATCGAGAGGTGAAACCGCAGGTCAGCCTCGATCAGCTTGACCTCGTCGTCGGCGTTGCCTTCCATCGCGGTCAGGGCATCGCCGATCCGTACCAGATCGTCAGGGGTATTCCGGGCAGCGGCCAGTTCGGCAGCCCCCGGTTCGATCATCCGGCGCAGAGCGAACAGATCAGCGGCGATCAGTTCGGGCGGAAAGGTTTGCAGGTGCCAGTTCAGCACATCGCCGTCCAGCATGTTCCAATAGGTCTTGGGCAGGATGGAGGTACCCACCTTGGGCCGGGCGGTCAGCAGACCCTTGGCGGTCAGCTTGGAATAAGCCTCGCGCAGGGCGGTGCGCGACACCGCATAGCGATCAAGCATCGCGGCCTCGGCGGGCAACAACGATTCCGGGGTATAGATGCCGCCCACGATCTCGCGGCCCAGCCGGTTGATCAGGCTGGTGTCCGGGGTGCGCCCGGCCAGATAGGATGACACCCGCGCGTCAAAGGCTGTTCGGTCGCCTTCCAGCGTCCCGCTCACGGGTCGGATACGGCGGCTTTCGTCCAAGGTCATATCCGCTCCCTCACGCCGTGCCGCGCAGGTTGAACGTGCCGACCAGAAAGCGGTGCATGACGATGAACGCAAACAACAACACGCCGCTACTGATCATGATCCAGGCACTGTTGAGCGATCCGTTGAACAGGATCAGCGTCGAAATCAGACCCAGGATCATGCCGCCAAACAGCGACCCCAGCACAAAGCCTACTCCTCCAGTCAACAGCGTCCCTCCCAGCACGACAGCAGCAATCGCCGACAGCTCCAACGTGGAACCCGCCAGCGGATAGCCTGACGAGGTATAAAGCGCATAGACGACCCCTGCCAGTGCACTATACGTCCCGCCCAGCGCATAGATCTGAATCGTGGTGCGACGGATGTTCACCCCCATGAGCCGCGCCGACTCCCTGTCGCCGCCGATCGCATAGACCGCTGTGCCGAACCGGGTCAGGTGGGCGATGGCCACGGCGATCATGAGGCTGCCCAGCATGACCAATGCCGAACTTCGCAACACCCCGTTGCCCGGCAACGGGATCTTGGCCGCCGCGAATTCGCGCACGAATTCATGGCGCAGGGGGACCGCGTCCAGCGTGACCATGAAACAGGCCCCGCGTAGCAGGAACAGGCCGGCAAGGGTGACGATAAAGGGCTGTATCTCGCAAAAGTCGATGATCCAGCCCTGCAACGCGCCAAAGGCCATCCCGAACACGATCAACAGCAGGGCCGACGCCATCGGATGCCACCCCGCCCGGTCCAGCACCGCCATGCTGACGCCCACAAACCCGATCATCGACCCAACCGACAGGTCGATGCCGCCCGACAAGATGACAAAGGTCGCGCCCAGCGCCGCGATGATGATGAACGAATTGTCGGCCAGGATATTGCCCAAGACCCGCGTGGTGAGGAAATTCTTGTACATCCCGCCCCCCACGGCAAAGAGCGTGACAAAGACGACGATGGTGGCGATCAGCGGCAGATAATGGCGGTTCATCGACGCCTCCCCTGAAACAGCATGGTGACGTGGTGGCGCACGTTGCGCGATTGCAGCAGCAGGACGATCATCACCACCACCGACTTGACGATCAGGTTGTATTCCGGACGCAGGCCCGAGATCAGGATCGACGTCGTCAGTGCCTGAATGACCAGCGCCCCGATCACCGTCAGCCCTAGATAGATACGGCCCCCGCCCAGTGACGCGCCACCGATGACGACGGCCAGAATGGCGTCCAGTTCGATATACATCGCCACCGATACCGGGTCCGATGTGTGGGTATCCGCTGTCAGGATCACGCCTGCGCATCCGGCCAGCAACCCGCACAGGACATAGGCCACAAAGATGATCCGCCGGGCATTGACCCCCGCCAGATCGGCCGCCGCCGCGTTGCCGCCCACGGCTTCGATGAACAGGCCCAGCGCGGTGCGCCGGATCACCAGCCACAGGGCCACGAACAGGACCGCGCCCACCACCAGACGGGTCGGGATCAGCCACAGGTGCCCGGTGGACAGGCCCTGCAACAACGGGCTGTCAAAGCTGGGGTCGGTGCCGCCGTATAGCAGGTTGATCAGCAGCCCGATCCCTCGGCCCGACACCATCAGGATCAGCGTGGCGATAATGGGCTGGATGCCCAGACCCGCCACCAGCGACCCGTTCCAGATGCCACAGACCACCGCGACCGCCAGCGCCTCGAACAGGATGACGATATGGGGATCGCCTGCGTGGATGCGCCAGGAAATCACCGCGCCGACGATGGCAATGGTCGATCCGACCGACAGGTCGATCCCCTTGGTCCCGATGACCAAAGCCATGCCAAGGCTGACCAGCGCCGTGGGGGTCGCCCGGTAGAGGATGTCAATGACATTGCCGAACAGCCGCCCCTCGACCACCCGGATCTGAAAGAAATTCGGCACCATCACCCAGTCAAAGACAAGGATTGCGATCAGCGCCAGCACCGGCCAGACGGCCCGCGTATCGCGCAGACGGGGCAATCCCGCCCCCCTTGGCCTTAGAACATCAGCCACCATCATCCCCCGCAATCATTCCGATAATGGTGTCACGGGTAATTCCCGCCCCCACCAGTTCCCCGATCATCGCCCGGTCGCGCAAGACGGCCACCCGGTCTGATGTGGCGACGATTTCGTCGAGTTCGGACGATGCGACCAGCAGGGCCAGCCCCCGATCACACAGCTTGCGGATCAGCGTCAGGATGTCCGCATGCGCGCCCACGTCGATGCCCCGCGTCGGTTCGTCCAGGATCAGCACCTTGGGCGAGGATGCCAGCGCGCGGGCCAGAACCACCTTTTGCTGATTGCCGCCCGAAAGCTGGCTCACCTGCTTTTCCCCGTCGGGCGTGGCGATCCCCAGCGCCCTGATCATGTCGTCGGCGATGCGCAACTGGTCGCGGTAGCGGACGCGGCGCAACCAGCCCTGTTTGGCCTGCATCGACAACACGATATTTTCGCGGATGGTCAGTTCGCCCACCAACCCTTCGGTCTTGCGATCCTCGGGGCAGAACGCCACGCCGTGGGCCAGTGAATGGCGAGGCGAGGTGGCGCGGATGTCGGTGCCACCAAGGGTCAGCGTCCCGCTGTCGCGCCGAATTGCGCCGAACAGAAGCTTGGCCAGTTCCGTGCGGCCCGACCCCAACAGACCTGCCAGCCCCACCGCCTCGCCCGCCCGCAGGGTCAGGTCAAACGGGGCCAACGTGCGTTTGCGACCGACACCGCCCGCAGTCATGACAGGGGCGCCCCCGGCGGTATCGCGGACGCGGGCCACGGCCTCGACCTCGCTCAACTCCCGGCCGATCATCATGGTGATCAGGTCCTGCCGGGAAATCTCCCCGACCAGCCCCGTGCCGACCCGCTGCCCGTTGCGCAGCACGGTGATGCGGTCGGAAATCTCGTACACCTGGTTCAGGAAATGGGTGATGAAGACGATGGCGATGCCGCGGGCCCGCAGATCGCGCAGAATATCGAACAGGGCGGCGACCTCAGAGGCGTCCAGACTCGCGGTCGGCTCGTCCAGCACCAGCATCCGGGTGGTGTCGTCCAGCGCGCGGGCAATCGCCACCAGTTGCTGAATGGCCAAGGAATAGGATCCCACCGGTTTGTCGATATCCAGCGTCAGGCCGAGGCGCGCCAGCTTGGCCTCGGCCATCGCTCGCGCCCCGCGCCACGACACCATGCCCCACCGCGTCGGTGCCTTTTCCAGCGTCAGGTTCTTGAGAACCGACATGGCCGGGATCAGGTTCACCTCTTGATAGACGGGCGAAATGCCCATCGCCTGGGCGGCGGCAGTCGAGGCGAAATCGGTCGGTTTCCCGGCCAGCAGCACAGCCCCCGCATCGCGGCGCAAGGCCCCTGTCAGGATCTTGATCATGGTGGATTTGCCCGCGCCATTCTCGCCCAGCAGGGCGTGAACCTCGCCGGGATAGAAATCGAGGCTGACGTCATCCAGCGCCAGAACGCCCGGATACGCCTTGCGGATCTCCCGCATCTCGATCAGCGGGGCTGTAGGGGTGCCTGTGGTCATCGCTCTGCCCTCGCGGCCCTTGGTCGGGCCGACCCTATCATGGTCCGACGCCCACCCAAACGGGGCGGACGCCGAAGCGTGTCAGATCACGTCAGATCAGTTGGCGACGTGCAGGTCCGAGGGGATCACGATCCACTTGGGCAGGTCACTGGGCGCCTTGAGGTAATCCAGAATGACCGGATAGATGTATTCGGCCACCGCCGAGCGCAGTTCGACCGACGCATTGGCCTCGCCCGCCGCCAGCGCATCCGCCATCGCCGGCACATAGTCGACCGACACCATCTTGATGTCCGTGCCGGGGTTCAGACCAGCCTCTTTCATCGCCTGAATGGCCCCCAGTTGCATGTTGTCGTTATGGGCAAACGACGCGCAGATACCTTCAAGGTTGTTGGTCGACTTGATGAAGGCTTCCATCACCTTTTTGCCGCCTTCGGTGGTGAAATCGCCAGACTGGGTCTGCACGATCTCCATGTTGGGGAACTGGTCGATGATGGCCTGGAACCCGGCGTTCCGCTCGATGGCGGGGGCCGATCCGGTGGTGCCCTGAAGCTCGACAATCTTGCAGTTACCCAGGCTGGCCTGCGCGAGCCATGCACCCGCGATCTTGCCCTCAAGGTTGAAGTCGGCGGAAATGCGGGTGACATACAGCGACTTGTCCGCCACATCGACATCGCGGTCGACGAGGAACACGGGGATATTCGCGTCCTTGGCCTCTTGCAGGACCTGATCCCAGCCGGTCACGACCACGGGGGCGATGATGATCGCGTCGACGCCTTGGGCGATGAACGCGCGAACGGCGCGCAACTGCTCTTCTTGCTTGCCCTGTGCATCCGCGAATTTCAGGTCAATGCCATAGGTCGCGGCCTCGTTCTGCATGTTGGCCGAAAACGCCGGGCGCCAGTCGCCTTCCGATCCGACCTGCGAAAAGCCGATGGTTTCAGCCCAGGCGCTGCCTGCGGCCAATGTGGAAAAGGCCAGCGCCGTGCCGGCGAGAATGGTTTTAAACGACAATTTTGGATCCTCCCTGATCTCAATGCCTGCGCGACCCCTCCTCGGATCGTCCCGGCAGACTCAGTATAATCATATAATAGTATTATATAGAAAGCCCCTTTTTGCGCCTTGTCCCAACTCTGTCCCGATCGCCTGTATTTGCAGGGGTCCGAACGCCCTTGCCCTGCCTGCGCAGATGGTCCAAAACAGGAACATGGCCAAAGACCTGTCCTTTACCTGCAACGATTGCGGCGCGGTCCATTCCAAATGGTCCGGGCGATGCGATGCCTGCGGCGCGTGGAATTCGATCACCGAGGACAAGGCGCTGTCGTCCGGTCCTGCCTCGAAAACGCTTGGGGCGAAACGCGGGGCGACCGTTCACCTGACCGACCTTGCCACGCAGGACGCCGAACCGCCGCGCACCATGTCGGGCGTGGGCGAGCTTGACCGGGTTCTGGGCGGCGGGCTGGTTGCGGCCTCGGCCCTGCTGGTCGGCGGCGATCCGGGCATCGGCAAATCCACCCTGCTGTTGCAGGCGGCGGCTCGGTTCGGGCGCAACGGGCTCAAGGTCATCTATGTCTCGGGCGAGGAATCAACCGCACAGGTCCAGATGCGTGCGCGGCGGCTTGGTCTGACCGAAAGTCCGGTAAAACTGGCCGCTGAAACCAACCTGCGCAACATCCTGACCACGCTTGAGGCGGAAAAACCCGATCTGGCGATCATCGATTCGATCCAGACCATGTGGGCGGACAACGTGGAATCCGCACCGGGGTCCGTGTCTCAGGTCCGGGCCTGCGCCCATGAACTCACCAGCTTTGCCAAGAAACGGAACATGGCCGTAGTCATGGTCGGCCACGTCACCAAAGAAGGGGCCATCGCTGGCCCCCGCGTCGTCGAACACATGGTCGATACGGTCCTCTATTTCGAAGGCGAACGCGGCCACCAGTTTCGTATCCTTCGCGCGGTCAAGAACCGCTTTGGCCCGGCGGACGAAATCGGCGTGTTCGAAATGACCGGGCGCGGTCTGGCCGAGGTGAAAAACCCATCGGCCCTGTTCCTGTCCGAACGCGGCACCCCCGCGCCGGGGTCGGTTGTGTTCGCAGGGATCGAAGGGACCCGGCCGATGCTGTGCGAAATTCAGGCGCTCGTTGCCCCCTCGCCCACCGCGCAGCCGCGCCGGTCGGTCGTGGGCTGGGACGGCGGGCGGCTGGCGATGATCCTCGCCGTGCTCGAATCCCGGTGCGGCGTCGCCTTTGCCGGGCTGGATGTCTACCTGAACGTGGCCGGCGGCCTCAGGATCAACGAACCCGCCGCCGATCTGGCAGTCGCTGCTGCGCTGGTTTCCGCCCGCGAGGACGCGGCGCTGCCCTCTGACTGTGTCGTATTTGGCGAAATCAGCCTCTCTGGGGCCCTCCGTCCGGTGGTTCAGACCGAAAATCGGTTGAAAGAAGCGCAAAAACTTGGTTTCACCGCCGCACTTGTGCCGCAGCAGCCCAAACGGGTCGCGGTGCCCGGCCTGACGACACGGGACATGTCCGATCTGGCCGGTTTCGTGACAGAGGTATTCGGCGCGCGCTAGACGCGCCAAAAGAGGGACGACATGGAAGGTTTCACCATCATCGACGGCGTCGTGGCCGTGATCATCGTCCTGTCGGCGCTTTTGGCCTACAGCCGCGGTCTGGTGCGCGAGGCGCTGGCGATTGCCGGATGGGTCGGGGCCACGCTGGTTGCCTTCATCTTTGCCGATCAGGCGCAACCGCTGATCAAGCAGTTGCCGGTCGTGGGCAATTTTATTGGTGACAGCTGCGAACTCAGCATCATCGCAGCCTTTGCCGCCGTGTTCGCCGTGGCACTAGTGATCTTTTCGATCTTTACGCCGCTCTTTTCCAGTCTGGTGCAACGATCCGCCCTTGGCGGGCTGGATCAGGGCCTGGGCTTTCTCTTTGGGGTGCTGCGCGGCATCCTTCTCGTCGCGGTGGCGTTCTTTGTCTATCAGACGGTGCTGAACACCCAAAAGGTGCCGATGATCGACGATTCCCGCTCGGCCAAGGTGTTTGGCCAGTTGACCGGAGCCATCGAAAACCAGAACCCCGAGGCGGCTCTGGGCTGGATCACCACCCAGTATGAACAGCTTGTTGGTACCTGCGGCACCGCAAACTAGGGACGGTCGGCCGACGGGAACCAAATCTGGCGACCTTGCGTTGATCGACCATGGATTGACGTGATGTGGTAAGGCCAGAGTGATCGAATGAACCGATTTGACCCGCCGGGAGGGTCTGAAATCCCTGCCGGCATCAACCTCGAAGCGTTGGTGCAGGCGCCGTTTTCGCTGGTAATCACCAACGCATCCCTCCCCGAAAATCCCATCGTTTTCGTCAATGCCGCGTTTGAGCGGACGACCGGATACAGCGCCGATGACGCGGTGGGGCGCAACTGCCGCTTTTTGCAGGGACCGGGGACCGACCCGCAGACCGTCGACCGCCTGCGCACGGCTCTGGCCAATCGAACCAACATCACCGTCGATATCCTCAACTACCGGGCAGACGGATCGGAATTCTGGAACCGGCTGTTCATTAGCCCGCTGCACCCCGACCCCGAACAGATACCCTATTTCCTGGGCATCCAGACCGACCTGCATGGCTCGCCAACAGAGTTTGCCCGCCTGATCCGCAGCGAACAGGCGCTGGTGGAACTGCGCCACCGGGTCAAGAACCACCTTGCCATGGTCGTCGGCATGATCCGCCTGCAAGCCCGGAAATCGGGCATAAAAGGCGAATTCCAAAGCATCGCCCGCCGGGTCGAGGCGTTACAGTTGTTGTACGAAGACCTGTCGGGGATCGACCGGCGCGGCGGGACGGACGGGGCCGAACGGACCCAGCTTCTGGGCTATTCCGCCCGGATCGGCGAATCGCTTGTCCGGCTGGAACCGGCGCTGAACATCGACATCAAGGTCAGCGGCGACGCCATCGCGGTTGACCTGCCCGTGGCCACCCAGATCGGGCTTGCCCTGTCCGAACTGATCACCAACAGCCTCAAGCACGGCTATGACGAGGGTGACCATGGCCAGATCACGGTCCACTTTGATCTCAGGGACAACGCGGTGCTGCGCGTCACCGTGCAGGACGACGGACACGGCTTTGACCCCGATCTTTGCTGGCCCGACCCCACCACGCTGGGGGGCAGGATTCTGACCCAACTGGTGGACGATCTGGGCGGCAAACTTCTTTACCAGACCGGCCCGCACGGGACGCGGATCTGGTTTGACATGCCCAAAGCGGGGGCAACCGCGGTCTAGCGGCCACACGACAGCCCGACCAACGTGATAGTTTCGTGACACTCCGCTACGTTCGGACTATCAGGGGGCAATCCCTGCCACTGGATTCGGAGCGCCCCTGCCGTGACCACCCTTTCGTCGCCCCAGATGCCGCCCGCCCATCCCTTTGACGACGACAAACTGCACGAAGAATGTGGGATTTTCGGCGTCGTCGGCGTGGCAGATGCCGCCAACTTCGTGGCCCTCGGCCTGCACGCCCTGCAACATCGCGGGCAAGAGGCGGGGGGGATCGTCACCTTTGACGAGGACACGGGCTTTAACCAGGCCCGCCGCATGGGCCTTGTCCGCGACAACTTCACCAGCCAGGACGTGATGAAAACGCTGCCGGGCGCCATCGGCATCGGGCATGTCCGCTATTCGACAGCCGGGAACAAGGGGCACACAGCCCTGCGCGACGTCCAGCCCTTTTTCGGCGAATTCGCCATGGGCGGGGCGGCGATTGCCCACAACGGCAACATCACAAACGCGCTGTCGCTGCGGCGCGAACTGATCGAACGCGGCTCGATTTTCCAGTCCTCGTCCGACTCGGAATGCATCATCCACCTGATGGCCCGCTCGATGGGGCGCACCATCCCCGACCGGATGGAAGAGGCGCTGCGCAAGGTCGAAGGCGCGTTTTCCGTCGTCGCCATGACCCGCTCGAAACTGATCGGCGTGCGCGACCCGCTGGGCGTGCGCCCGCTCGTGCTGGGGCAACTGGGCGACGGCTGGGTGCTGTCGTCGGAAACTTGCGCGCTCGACATCATCGGGGCGGACTTCATCCGCGAAATCGAACCGGGCGAAATGGTCGTCATCTCGGACAAGGGGGTCGAATCCAACTTTCCCTTCCGCCGCCGCAAACCCCGGTTCTGCATCTTTGAACATGTCTATTTCAGCCGCCCCGACAGCATCCTGAACGGGCGCAGCGTCTATGAAACGCGCGAGGCGATCGGCCGCGAACTGGCCAAAGAGGCGCCCGTCGATGCCGATCTGGTCTGTCCCGTCCCGGATTCAGGCACCCCCGCCGCCATCGGATATTCCCTGCAATCGGGCATCCCCTATGCGATGGGGATCATCCGCAACCAGTATATGGGGCGGACCTTCATCGAACCCTCCGAACAGATCCGCAACATGGGCGTGCGTCTGAAACTGAACGTCAACCGGGCGCTCGTGCGCGGCAAACGGATCATCCTGGTAGACGACAGCGTCGTGCGCGGCACCACCAGCCAAAAGATAAAACAGATGGTGCTCGACGCCGGTGCAGCCGAGGTGCACTTCCGCATCGCCTCGCCCCCCACCGCCTGGCCCTGCTTCTACGGCGTGGACACGCCCGAGCGGGAAAAGTTGCTGGCGGCGCATATGACCGAGGACGAGATGCGCGTCCATCTGGGCGTGGACAGCCTCAAATTTATCTCGCTCGACGGACTCTACCGCGCCGTGGGCGAAGCTGGCGGGCGCAACATGCAGCACCCGCAATACTGCGACGCCTGCTTTAGCGGCGACTATCCCGTGGCCCCATCGGACATGATCGAACAGGGGTTCCAGACCAAAACCGCAGCCGAGTAAGCCCGGTGTCGCCCATCGACACCTACTTCGCCGCCCTGCCCGCTGACCAGTACGCGTGCCTGACCGACCTGCGCCAACGCCTGCGCCACCTGCTGCCCGACGCGACCGAGGTCATCAGCTATGCCATGCCGGGCCACAGGATCGGCAAAAAGGTCATCGCGGGCTATGCGGGTTTTGCCCGTCATTGCGGGTTCTACCCCCATTCGGGCGGAATCATCCCCGGCCTGGCCGCAGAGCTAGAGACAGCAGGGTTCAAACATTCCAAGTCCGGCGTCCTCTTCACCCCCGAAAATCCGCTGCCCGACACCCTGCTTCGGCGGATCGTGGCCGCCCGACTGGCCGAGGCCGGTCTGGACCCGACCCTCCCGGCGTGATCCCGCCGGGGTTTGGCCCACCCCCGCCTTTCGGCCCATGCCCATCCATGACAGACGGCTCTTTCTGCAACTGCGAAAGACCCCAAAATGTCCAATGCCTCGGCGCTTGGCGCCGCTACCGAACCTCAAATCCTGCCCCTGCGCAGCCTTACCCTGATCGGCGTCCGGCTCACGCCTGATGGCAACTTTGCCCTGCTGCGCACCTCGGACGGCACCATCACCAAGGTCACGACAGGTGCGCGGATCAACGGCGAAACCGTCGCCGCCATCGACCAGACCGGCCTTGTGTTTGACGGTGGGGCGCGCACGGGCATCGGTCAAAGCCTCTGACATCTTGACTGTCCGCGCGGGGCGGGCCAATCAGCACGCCATGACACAAATGCCCACAGCCCTCATCACCGGTGCGTCGCGCGGCCTTGGCGCCGCGATTGCGCTTGCCCTTGCGCCCACGCATCACATCATCGCCGTGGGGCGCACCACCGGCGCGCTGGAAGAACTCGACGACCGGATCCAGGCCGCAGGCGGTCAGGCGACGCTGGCGCCGATGGACATCACCGTGGACGCGGCGATGCAGCAGCTGTGCCGGGGGATTTTCGACCGCTGGGGCGGCTTGAACCTCTGGGTGCACACGGCCATTCACGCGGCCCCGCTGGCCCCCGCGGGCCATATCGGACCCAAGGATCTGGACAAATCGCTGGCCATCAACATCGCCGCCACCGCCCGGCTGATCGGCTATGTCGGTCCCTTGCTGGGCGAAACCGGGCGCGCCGTGTTCTTTGACGATGATCACGCGGGGGCGAAATTCTTTGGCGGCTATGGTGCCACCAAGGCCGCTCAGATGGCATTGGTGCAAAGCTGGCAGGCAGAAACGACCAAGACCGGACCGCTGGTCAGAATCCTGACGCCCCGGCCAATGCCCACCGCAACGCGGGCGCGGTTCTATCCGGGCGAGGATCGCAGCGCCCTGACCGATCCCAATACCGAAGCGGCCCGGCTGCTGCCGTCAATCCTCGGTTGACCCAGCGATTGCCGCCTGGAAAATAGTCACTTTCAGATTACTTTTTGGAATCAAAGTCATGTGGCACGTTCACGCTTGAACGCGCTGCTGGCGGCCCGCCTGACCCACGTCCGCTGGGCAACACAGGGCCCACAATCCCACCCCGCCGCTTGCCGCCCCCGTCCTGCTCGCATAGGAAGAAAACAGGCAGTCCGGGGGCCCCATGCGCATTCTCATCACCAACGACGACGGGATCAACGCGCCGGGCCTGAAAGTGCTCGATGCCATCGCCCGGCAGATCGCCGGCGACGCGGGCGAGGTCTGGACGGTCGCCCCTGCCTTTGAACAATCCGGGGTCGGCCACTGCATCAGCTATACCCACCCTACCATGATCGCCGAACTCGGCCCCCGCCGGTTCGCTGCTGAAGGATCACCTGCCGATTGCGTTCTGGCGGGGCTTTATGACGTTATGGCGGACGCGCGGCCCGACCTGATCCTGTCGGGGGTCAACCGGGGCAACAACGCCGCCGAAAACGTGCTTTATTCCGGCACCATCGGGGCGGCGATGGAGGCGGCGCTGCAAGGTATCCCCGCCATCGCCCTGTCCCAATTCTATGGCCCCGCCAACGCCCACCTGTCCGACCCGTTCGAGGCGGCGGCGGTCCACGGCGCGGCGGTCGTCCGCAAACTGCTGGACCAGGCGGTCTGGGACGCGGCGGATTACCGGCTGTTCTACAACGTCAACTTCCCGCCCGTCCCCGCGTCCGGCGTGACAGGGGTCAAAGTCACCTCGCAAGGCTACCGGCGCGACACGTCCTTTACGGTCGAGCCGCACCTGTCGCCGTCTGGGCGGCGGTTTCTCTGGATCAAAGGGGGAGCTCAGCACATCCCCACCCTGCCCGGCACGGATGCCCATGCCAATCTTGAAGGCGCGATTTCAGTCACCCCGATGCGCTGCGACCTGACGGCGCATGACATGCTGGGCGACCTGCGGACCAGGTTGGAGAGGGCCATCCCGTGACCCTGGACGCCACTGGCAAGATGCAGTTCCTCTACGCGCTCCGCAGTCGCGGGGTGACAGACGGGCGGGTGCTGTCAGCGATGGAAAAGATCGACCGGGCGCTGTTCGTCAAGGGCCTGTTTTCCGACCGCGCCTACGAGGACATGCCGCTGCCGATCGGATCGGGGCAAACGATCAGCCAGCCCTCCATCGTCGGGATCATGACGCAGGCGCTGCAAATCAGCCCGCGCGACAAGGTGCTCGAGGTGGGGACAGGGTCAGGCTATCAGGCGGCGATCCTCAGCCAGCTCGCCCGCAGGGTCTATACCATCGACCGTTATCGCAGGCTGGTATCCGACGCGCAGGCAATTTTCGACAGCCTCGATCTGACCAATATCACCGCTCTTACAGGCGACGGCTGTTTCGGGTTGATCAAACAACAGCCCTTTGACCGCATCCTTGTGACCGCCGCCGCAGAAGACCCCCCCTCCCCCCTCTTGGAACAGTTGCGGATCGGGGGTATCATGGTCCTACCGGTCGGTCAGTCCGATACGGTGCAAAGCCTGATCCGAGTCACGCGGCTGGAAACCGGCTTTGACTACGAAGAATTGCGGCCCGTCCGTTTTGTCCCTCTGGTCGAGGGGCTGGGCGACTAGGGCCGTTCGACCTGTGTCCAGACCAAGGCCCCGGCGACAAGGGGCCGTCATGACCGATGAGGAACGAGCGATGCCAAAACTGACCGGTGGTTTCCCCCCGCTGACCCTGCTGATCGGGGGCGTGGCGCTGTCGGCGCTGACTGCCTGCAACGAACCGCTGGACCTTGACCTGCGCAACATTGGCGGCAGCACCTCAACGCTGGACACCACGACGGCGGCACAAAGCCTGCCTGACCGGCCCCGACCCGACGACCGCGGCGTCATTTCGTACCCCAATTATCAGGTGGTCGTGGCCCAGCGGGGCGACACAGTGCGCACCGTCGCAACCCGGTTGGGGCTGAGCGCGGACACGCTGGCCAGCTACAACGGCATCGAAGCCGACGCGCCCCTTCGCCGGGACGAAGTGATCGCCCTGCCCGGCCGCGTCGCCGAACCGTCGCCCGCAACCGGAGCGATTGGCACCGGGCCGATCCTGCCCGCCGGCACGCCTGCTGTGGATGTCACCACGCTCGCTTCGAACGCCATCGACCGGGCCGGGCCGCAGCAGCCTGTGGCCGGAATGCAGGCCGCCTCGCCTTCGGCCCAGGCCGCCAACGCGCGACAGACCGGGACCGAACCGATCCGCCATCAGGTTCAACGGGGCGAGACCGCCTATTCCATCGCCCGCCTGTATAATGTGCCCGTCCGCAATATCGCCGACTGGAACGGGCTGGGGGCAGACCTGTCCGTGCGTGAAGGGCAATATCTTTTGATCCCGACACCGGGGGCGGACCGTCCGGCCTCCACGGCCTCTGCGGCAGTGACCGCACCCGGCGTGGGCAGCCCCACGCCGCCGCCGCCCTCGGCCGCCGAACCGCTGCCCGCCGAAAGACCGGCCGCCGCCTCTGCGCCGAACCCGACCCCGGCCCCGCCCGCTCCCAATCTGGGGGCAAGCCAGGCGCCAGCCGCCAATTCCAATGCCGTGCTGGCCTACCCGGTGCGCGGGTCGATCATTCGTGGCTATTCCAAGGGACGGAATGACGGCATCGACATCGGCGTGTCTGCCGGAACCGACGTCAAGGCCGCCGCTGCCGGAACCGTGGCTGCGGTGACGACCGACACGAATGGCATCGCCATCGTCGTCATCAAACATCCCGGCGATCTGCTGACGGTCTATACCAACCTCGACAACCTGACCGTCGAAAAGGGCGCCACCGTCCGGCAGGGTCAGGTGATCGGAAAGGTACGGGCAGGCAATCCGTCGTTCCTGCACTTTGAAGTGCGCAAGGGGCTGGACAGCGTCGATCCGACGGGCTTTCTACCGTAAGGCGGGTTTAAACCCGCCTTCGGGTTTTTCCAAAGAATATCTCTTGATTTCAAAATCTTGTAAGGCGGGTTTAAACCCGCCTTACGACAGGGACGCGCCCCTGCGTCCGGCCAGATCGGTGAAATACTGCCAGGCTACCCGGCCCGACCGCGACCCGCGTGTGGCCTGCCATTCGATCGCCTCGGCCCGCAGGGTGTTATCGTCGATCTCAACCCCGTAGGCGTCGCAATATCCCCGGATCATCGCCAGATACTGGTCTTGATCACAGGGGTGGAACCCCAGCCACAGGCCAAACCGGTCGGACAGGGATACCTTTTCCTCGACCGTCTCGGCCGGGTTGATGGCGCTCGACCGTTCATTCTCGATCATGTCGCGGGGCATCAGGTGGCGGCGGTTGGACGTGGCGTAAAGGACCACATTGTCCGGCCGCCCTTCGATCCCGCCATCCAGAACCGCTTTGAGCGATTTGTACTGCGCATCGTCATGGCTGAATGACAGGTCATCGCAGAACAGGATGAACCTCTGCGGCGCACCGCGTAGCAGGGCCAGACATCGGCCGATGGTGGCCAGATCCTCGCGCTGGATCTCGACGATTTTCAGATGTTCATGTTTTGCGGAAAGAGCGCCATGTATCGCCTTGACCAAGCTTGATTTTCCCATGCCGCGCGCGCCCCAGAGAAGGGCGTTGTTGGCAGGAAGACCGCGCGCAAACTGGGCGGTGTTGGCGATCAGCGTATCGCGGGCGCGGTCCACGCCGACCAGCAAACCCACATCGACCCGGTTGACCTTTGCCACCGGGACCAGACGATCCGGGTCTGGATGCCAGACAAAGGCGCCAGAGGCCGCCAGATCAGGGGGCGATTGCGGCGGCGGGTTCATCCGCTCCAGCGCGTCGGCAATCCGGGTCAGCGCGGCGCTATCCAGATCTTCGGCACTCACGCGTCGGGGTCTCCGTACAGGCTTTCGCCCTCGCCCAGCAGACCCTCGGCCCGCAATTTGGCCTCGCGCTGCGTTTCCACCCGTTTAACCAACTGGATCGAGATTTCATAGAGGCCATAGATCACTGTGAACAGAATCACCTGGCTCACGACATCAGGGGGCGTGGCAATGGCGGCCATGATCAGGATGCCGACGACAGCGTATTTGCGCGTATTGCGCAGGCCCTGCGCACTGACCAGCCCGGCCTTGCCCAGAAGGGTCAGCAAGACGGGCAACTGGAAACACAGGCCAAAGGCCACGATGAACTTGATCGTCAGCAGGACATAGGACTGCGCCGAGCCCTGAAACGCGATCCCAGCCACCCCTGCGGTATGCCCGGTGCCATCAGCCAGTGTTCCAACCTGCTGAAAGCCGAGGAAAAAGTTGAAGGCAAGCGGCGTGATTCCGTAAAACGCGAACAGCCCGCCCAGGATGAACATGAAGGGCGACGCGATCAGGAACGGCAGGAACGCCCCTTTTTCGGATTTGTAGAGTCCCGGCGCCACGAACCGCCACAGCTGATAGCTGATGATCGGGAAAGACAGCGCCAGCCCCCCGAAGAGCGAGATCGAGATGGCCAGAAAGAATCCTTCTTGCAGGTTCAAAAGGTAGGTCGTGCATTCCTGCCCGCGCGCCGCCAGCGCATCGCACAGGGGCTGCGTCATGAAGTTGAAGATCGGGTTCCAGACCGTGAAACAGATGCACATGCCGACGATAAAGGCTGCCAGCGATTTGATCAGCCGGTCGCGCAATTCGGTCAGATGCTCGATCAGCGGGGCCGAGCTGTCTTCGATCTCGTCGGCTTGGGTCATGCGTCACCCTTGGGTGTGGTTTTGCGCGGGGCGCGGGGTTTGGCGGCTTTCGGCGGGGCTGCGGCTGTGGAATTGGCCGTTTTCGGCTTGGCGGCTGCCTTGGGCTTTGCCGCCGCCTTTGGCTTGGGCGCAGCCTTGGCCCGGGCCGGTTTCGGCGCGTCCTCGGCGATCATGTCGGCGTCGGCGGCCTGTTCGGCGGCAATCGCCTCGCGCGCCTGCTTGTCGGCTACGGATTTGGCCATCGCCGCGTCGATCTTGGCCTTCGTCTCGGCCCGGTCGGCGGCCAGTTGTTCGGTCGCCCCGCCGGGTTTGTAGGCGGGCGCGGTCAGGTTGGTCGCCTCGCGCAGCTTATCGAGCCCGAATTTCTGCGGATTGGCCGCGGCCTGGATGGATTTGGAGATGTCGCGCACGCCGCTTTCGTCCGCCGCCGCCTCCATCGCCTTGGAAAACTCGCGGGCCATCGACCTGGCCTTGCCAGTAAACTGTCCCATCGCCCGGAACATGTTGGGCAGGTCCTTGGGACCGATGACGATCAGGGCGACGATGCCAATCAGCACCATCTCGCTCCAGCCCATGCCGAACATGTCTGCCTACCTTCTGCCGGTCGTGGCCGGGTTACGCGTTGTCTTTGGTCTGAGCGGCGTTCTGCTCGGGGGTGACGTCGCGGGCGGCCTTGGCCTGATCCTCGATCTCTTTCTTGCCTTCGTCTATGCCGGTCTTGAAGGCGGTGATGCCTTTGCCGACTTCGCCCATGAGCGACGAAATCTTGCCGCGGCCGAACAGCACCAGCACCACGACGGCGATGAGCAGAAGGCCCGGCAGGCCGATGTTGTTGAGCATATCACTTCTCCCGATAAGGGCGGCCCTGCCACCCTGCGCCAAATGCCAGAGCCTTTAGATAAGGCCATGTCGGGGTGGGGGAAAGGGGCAATCGTCCCGACTTGGCATCGGAAAAGTCCTTTTTTACAAGGGATTTGTCAGGTTTGCGACAAAAACTTGTCAGTTGTCAGAAAATTGGCAAAACTGGACATGGAAAAGGAAATGCCGATGCGCCGTGCCGACCGACTCATGCAGCTTGTCCAGCTTTTGCGGGACGGCGACCTGCACCGCGCCGCGGATCTGGCCGCAGCGACCGGTGTGTCGTTGCGCAGCATCTACCGCGATATGGAGGTGCTGGCGGCCTCTGGCGTGCCGATCGAAGGGGAACGCGGGATCGGTTACCGGGTCACCGCAGCCGTCACGCTGCCCCCCCTGAACCTGACCATGACAGAGCTTGAGGCGCTGCATCTGGGTCTGGCCGCCGTAGGTCACGGAGGCGACGCGGAACTGGCCGCCGCCGCCCGCGCCCTGTCCGCCCGGATCGACGCCGTGATGCCCGAGGACCGACAGGCCAGCCCCGCCAGCTTTGCCATCTATCCCTTTGCCGATGCCGCCCGGGGGTTCCAGCATCTGCCCACCGTCCGGCAGGCAATCCGAACCCGACAAAAGCTGGGGCTCACGCTGGGCGGGGCCGAACAGATCGTGCGCCCGCTCAAGCTGGAGTATTGGGGGCGGCTGTGGACCTGCACGGTCTGGAACGAGACTGCCAAAGGCTTTGCCGATCTGCGGCTCGACCAGATCACCACGTTGCGCGTGCTGCCCAGCCTGTTCGTGGACGAGGCGGGCAAGCGGCTGTCAGACCGACCGGTGGGTCGAAAATCCTAGCAGAAGGAGTTTGCCAGAACGATTTTAGTCCAAAATCTTTCGCCCCTGGCAGCCCTCTCAGGCCGGAAACACGAAACAACGGTCGCGGCGGATCATCAGCCACAACGGGGTTCCGGGCTTGGGCAGGAACACCGAAGGCACCTGCGCCCGCAGCACCCGGCCATCGAAATCCATCCGGAATTCGACAAGGCTTTCCGATCCCATGAACCGCGACCGTTCGACCACCCCGCGCGCCGGGATACCTTCGGAAGGGGTGGGATTTGGGCCGCGTCCGGCCCTGTCAAAGTCGATCCGCAGGTGTTGGGGCCGGATGACGATTTCAACGTCTGTCCCGTCCGCCACGCCGGGGGCAAGGAACTGACCAAAGGGTGTGTCGGTCAGCGCCCCCTGAACCCGCCCCTGGATCACGTTGATATCGCTGAAAAATGCCGCCGCTGCCTTGTCCACAGGGGCGTTGTAGACGTGATAGGGCGATCCGCGCTGCACGATCCGTCCGTCCCGCATCAGCGCAATCTCGTCTGCCATACGCATGGCCTCGCCCGGCTCATGGGTAACAAGCAGGACAGCGGCCCCTTCGGATTTCAGGACGTCCAGAGTCTCGTCCCGGATGTCGTCCCGCAGACGGTCGTCCAGCCCGCTGAACGGTTCGTCCATCAGCATGATCCGGGGACGCGGGGCCAACGCACGGGCCAGCGCCACCCGCTGCTGTTCACCACCCGACAACTGGTGCGGATAGGCGTCGATGTGGGTCGACATGTTCACCTTGGCCAGCAATTCAGCTACCCGGTCGCGCACCTGTGCCTTGGGCCCCTTGAGACCAAAGGCGACGTTACCCGCCACCGTCAGATGCGGAAACAGGGCGAAATCCTGAAACATCAGGCCGATGGACCGTTCTTCGGGCGGCAGGCTGACAGTGCCGTCGCAGACCATCCGGCCATCCACATGGACCGTACCGCTGTCCTGCCGGTCCACGCCCGCAATCATCCGCAAGGTCGTGGATTTGCCGCAGCCCGAGGGGCCAAGCAGGCACATCACCTGCCCCGGCAGCACGCTCAGGCTCACATCGTCCACGACCCGCCGTCCGCCAAAGCTGCGGGTCAGGTTGCGAACATCAAGGCGGGGTGTGTCGAGCACGCGCGGTCCTATTTCCGACCAAAGTCATCGGGTATCGGGACGGGTCTAGCAACCTGCCCCGCCAAGGACAAGACTCAGATAGTGGCGTTGCCTGCCCCGCCGTCCAGCAGGATGTTTTGCCCGACGATGAAGCCTGCGTGCTGACTGCACAGAAAGGCGCACATCGCCCCGAAATCCGATGCGGTGCCGTAGCGGCGGGCGGGGATCGTGGCAATCCGGTTGGCGCGGGCCTGATCCATGCTGATACCCTGCGCCCTTGATACTCCCCCGTCCAGGCTGGTGGCCCGGTCGGTGTCGTGGATACCGGGGAGCAGGTTGTTGATGATGACGCCGTTCGGTGCGACCTGACGGGCGGTTCCTGCGACAAACCCGGTCAGCCCTGTTCGGGCGGCATTGGACAGGCCAAGGGTGGCGATAGGGGCCTTGACCGACTGGCTGGTGATATTGACCACCCGGCCCCAGCCCCGGTGGATCATCCCCGGCATCAGCGCCTGCATGAGCGCGATAGGGGTCAGCATGTTGGCGTCCAGCGCCGCAATGAAATCGTCGCGGGTCCAGTCGGACCAATTCCCCGGCGGCGGGCCGCCTGCGTTGGTAACAAGGATGTCGACACCAACACAGGCCCCGAGCACGGCCTTGCGCCCGTTTTCGGTGGTGATATCGGCGGCGACGGTCACAACGTCCACGCCATGCGCCGTCCGGATCGTGGCCGCCGTATCCTCGAGCGCCTCGACCCTGCGGGCGTTGAGGATCAGATCGACCCCGGCCTCGGCCAAAGCCTCGGCACAGCCGCGCCCCAGTCCCTTGGACGAGGCGCAGACCAAGGCGCGTTTTCCGGCAATTCCAAGATCCATGATAGCTCCTTGCGGGTTGAGGTCGGTTATGACAGGCGCGGGCGGCAGGCTCAATCGCCCAGACACCACCCCAAGACGGGCGGCCCGTTGACGCGATGTTGCCGTAATCCTAGCTTAGACAACTCAGGTGACCGCCTGACCGATCAAAGGGTTCGCAATGTCTTCGTCCGTTTCGCTGACCACCCAGACCCTGCCCGTGCTGCGGGCCGCCGACTTTGTGGTGACCGATGGGGTGGCGCGGGGCGACGGCATCAGTTTCGCGGACGAATTGATGCTGGACGACACCTATCAACTGATGCCGGGCGTGACCCGTCACCGGCTCAGCCTGTTCATCCCCGAAGACGGAGACGGGTTCCGCGTGGCGACCGAGTCCGAACTGGGCACCCCTGGCCAGATGGTTGTTCTGGATTGCTGTATCACCCTGATGGCCCGCGACAGCACCACGTTCGAAGCGTTGGTACTAGTCGAGGTTGACGCAGGCGAGGTCGATCAGATCTACCTGCTGCCGCTGGCCACCTTGATGGAAAAAACCGATTACCGGCTGGTGGGCGTGGACCGCCATGCCGCCACCGCCCGCTTTGCCGAGGTGGCCTGCGTGTCGTTCACCCGCGGCACCCATATCACCGTGGCTTCGGGCGCGCAGGTACCGATCGAGTTGTTGCGGGTCGGCGACCGGGTCCTGACGCGCGACGATGGCCCCCAACAAATCCGCTGGATCGGCCAGACCACGCTGCGGGCAGTCGGGGCCTTTGCCCCCGTGGTCATCCGCAAGGGGGCGCTGCACAACGAAAACGACCTGATCGTAAGCCCCGACCACCGGATTTTCGTCTATCAACGCAAGGATCGGCTGGGGGCCGGCCGGGCCGAGGTTCTGGTCAAGGTCCGCCATCTGATCAACGGCGACAGCGTCTATCAGCAGGATGGCGGGTTCGTGGATTATTTCCAGCTGCTGTTTGACGATCACCAGATCATCTATGCCGAAGGGATCGCCGCAGAAAGCCTGCTGATCGACCCGCGCACGCGCTCTGCGCTGCCCTCGGACGTGACGGGGGCGATGCCGGGTGGCGTGGGCGGCCACTCCCACCGGGCGCATCTGGATTACGAGGTGCAGGAAAGCCTGCTGTCGACACCCGACGCCGTTGACCTGCTCAAGCGGGCCTCGTCGAACTGAGCGCCGCTCAGACCAGCCAGGCAGCGCTCCCGCCCGTCGTTGCGGTCTGCGACCGCGCCTTGCAGTTGGGGGTGGCCGCGTCCCTGCGGGCCGCGGTGCCTCCGGCGGGAGTTTTCTGGACCAAAGAAGGGCAAGCGGTGCGGCCCCTGTCCAACCCGCGATTGCCCTTTCCCGCGCCCCGCGTTAAAGCCGCGCCATGACCAACAGCGCCCCCCTTCCGCCCGAAATTGCCCGCCGCCGGACGTTTGCGATCATCTCGCACCCCGACGCAGGCAAGACGACATTGACCGAAAAATTCCTGCTGTTCGGGGGGGCGATCCAGATGGCCGGACAGGTCCGCGCCAAGGGCGAGGCACGGCGCACCCGGTCGGACTTCATGCAGATGGAAAAGGACCGGGGGATTTCAGTCTCGGCCTCGGCCATGTCGTTCGATTTCGGGAAATTCCGGTTCAATCTGGTCGACACCCCCGGCCACAGCGATTTTTCCGAGGACACCTATCGCACCCTCACCGCCGTGGACGCCGCCGTGATGGTGATCGACGGGGCCAAGGGCGTGGAGAGCCAGACCCGCAAACTGTTCGAGGTATGCCGCCTGCGCGATCTGCCGATCCTGACCTTTTGCAACAAGATGGACCGCGAAAGCCGCGACACCTTTGAAATCATTGACGAGATTCAGGAAAACCTGGCCATCGATGTAACCCCTGCATCGTGGCCCATCGGCACGGGCCGCGACTTCATCGGCTGCTATGACATCTTGCGCGACCGGCTGGAACTGATGGACCGTGCCGACCGGAACCGGGTGGCCGAATCCATCAACATCGACGGCCTCGACGATCCGCTGTGGGAAAAGCACGTCCCCGCCGACCTGCTTGCCAAGTTCCGCGAAGAGATCGAGATGGCCCGGGAATTGCTGCCCGCCCTTGACCCCGCCGCCGTGCTGAACGGGTCGATGACGCCGATCTGGTTCGGATCGGCCATAAATTCGTTTGGCGTCAAGGAACTGATGAACGGCATTGGCAAATACGGCCCCGAACCGCAGGTGCAGCGCGCCGAACCGCGCCAAATCTCACCCGACGAGACCACAGTGGCCGGTTTCGTGTTCAAGGTGCAGGCCAACATGGACCCCAAACACCGCGACCGGGTGGCATTTGTCCGTCTTGCCTCGGGCCACTTTGAACGAGGCATGAAGCTGACCCATGTGCGGTCGAAAAAGGTGATGGCGGTGACGAACCCGGTCATGTTCCTGGCCGCTGACCGCGAACTGGCCGAAGAGGCCTGGGCGGGCGACATCATCGGCATTCCCAACCACGGCCAGTTGCGCATTGGCGACACCCTGACCGAGGGCGAGGCGATCCGGGTGACCGGCATCCCGTCCTTTGCCCCCGAACTGCTGCAAACCGCCCGCGCAGGCGACCCGATGAAGGCCAAGCATCTTGAAAAGGCGCTGATGCAATTCGCCGAGGAAGGGGCCGCCAAAGTGTTCAAGCCGACCTTTGGTTCGGGATTTATCGTGGGTGTCGTGGGCGCCTTGCAGTTCGAGGTTCTGGCCAGCCGGATCGAGCTGGAATACGGCCTGCCCGTCCGGTTCGAGGCGTCGCAGTTCACCTCTGCCCGCTGGGTCAACGGTGACAAGCTCAAGGTCGAAGCGTTCGTGGCCGCCAACAAACAGCACATCGCCACCGACAACGACGGTGATCTGGTGTACCTGACCCGCCTGCAATGGGACATCGACCGGGTCGGGCGCGATTATCCGGATATCCGCCTGACCTCGACCAAGGAAATGATGGTCTGACAGGCGGTTGCAAGCCAAGGGCGAGTTGGTCAAGATAGTCCAAACCAAAAGGACCGGCCCGTGACCGACGACACTCCGGACGACGCTCCGCAGGATATGACCCAGACCTTTCCCGGCGGCCTGCGCAAGTTGGCCGAACAGCTGGGCAAACGGCAGGCCGCCCTGAAATACCGCGAAGGCGAGGCGCTGCCGCCGCTGGACTGCGATCTGGACGCGATTGCGGCGCGGCGCGTGCCGATGGACCTGGCTCCGCCGCCCGAAGGCAGTTCAAGCTCTACCCGAAAATGGTACGCGATCGCCTCGGAAATGAAGGGGAAATCCGAATTGGCGGTCCTGCACGGCGTGCTGGTCGCCAACCTGCGCAAACGGACCTGCCCGGCCCATGCACCTGCCCTGTTCCGCAGGCTCTGGGCGGAAAAACGGCTCGAATTGTTTGACCAACTGACCACCCGCTGGCTGATTTCGGCCGCCATCACCTTTGCCGACGTGGGCGAGACCGAGGCGGACCGCAGATTGGGGCAGTCGCTCAACCTGTTGTTTTCGGTCATGAAACTCTACGAGGCGGAACGGCTTTATTCCGGCCTGTCGCCACAGACGCCTTTCAAGATGCGCGACCGGCTGGTGGCCGATTTGCCGATGGAGATGCCCAATTTCGCCCTGATCGACGGCGATCTCGAGGCGAACCTGCTGGCCCCGATCTGGCTGGAGGCGCAACAATCAGACGGCGTCGGGCCGCTGGCGCTGGAACTGCTGGACCGGCTCAATCGCGATCCCGGCACGCTGTTTCGCCGCCTTGCGCTGCTGCGCGGGGCCAAGCGGCGCAAGGCCCGGCGTGAATGATCCGGGCCGACCTTGACCGCAAGGCCATTTTCCAGTAACGCCAACACAGCCTGAAACAAGGCTTTTTCCGACGCCGGGACGCCCGGAACATTGCGTCCCATAACCTGCGGTCCGATACCGCATTCTTAGGACGTACATGACCAAATTCTCTGATCTGAGCCTTGATCCCAAGGTTCTCAAAGCCATCGTTGACACCGGCTATGAAACACCGACGCCGATTCAGGCGGGTGCCATCCCCGCAGCCCTCGCGGGCAAGGATGTTCTGGGCATCGCCCAGACCGGCACGGGCAAGACCGCCGCCTTTGTGATGCCGATGATCACCCTTCTGGGCCGTGGCCGCGCCCGCGCCCGGATGCCGCGCTCTCTCGTGCTGGCGCCGACCCGCGAACTGGCCGCGCAGGTTGCCGAAAACTTTGACACCTATGCCAAATACACCAAGCTGACCAAGGCGCTTCTGATCGGCGGTGTGTCGTTCAAGGATCAGGACGCCCTGATCGACCGCGGTGTTGACGTGCTGATCGCCACGCCCGGTCGCCTGCTCGACCATTTCGAACGGGGCAAGCTGATCCTGACCGACGTCAAGATCATGGTTGTGGACGAGGCCGACCGGATGCTCGACATGGGGTTCATCCCTGACATCGAACGCATCTTCAACCTGACGCCGTTCACCCGGCAGACCCTGTTCTTTTCGGCCACCATGGCCCCGGAAATCGAACGGATCACCAACACGTTCCTGTCGAGCCCCGAAAAGATCGAGGTGGCCCGCGCCGCCACGACGGGCGCCAACATCACCCAGTCCGTGGTCATGTTCAAAGGCAGCCGCAAGGATGCCGAGGCCAGCGAAAAGCGCGCCCTGCTGCGCCGACTGATCGACGACGAAGGCGATGCCTGCACCAACGCGATCATCTTCTGCAACCGCAAGACGGATGTGGATATCGTCGCCAAGTCGCTCAAGAAATACGGCTATAACGCCGAACCGATCCACGGCGACCTGGAACAAAGCCAGCGGACGCGGACGCTGGAAGGGTTCCGCGATGGGTCGATCCGGTTCCTGATCGCCTCAGATGTGGCGGCGCGCGGTCTGGATATTCCGGCGGTGAGCCACGTTTTCAACTTTGACGTGCCCAGCCACGCCGAAGATTACGTCCACCGCATCGGCCGCACCGGCCGGGCCGGGCGCAAGGGGGCGACCATCATGATCTGCGCGCCCCGCGACGAAAAGTATTTCGAGGCGGTTGAAAAGCTGGTGCAGTCCCAGATCCCGCGCCGCGACAACCCGCTGGCCGGACACAGCATCGCGGCCGAAGAAGCCCCCGCGCCCCGGGCCGAGCGGTCGTCGGAACGGTCCAGTTCGGGACGCAGCCGGTCCCGGTCGCGCAGTGGGAGCAGCAGCAGCCGCAGCGATGCGCCACGGACCGAATCCGCAAAAGCCCCCGCCGAACCCGTCGTTGAGGCGACCCCCGCCCCCGAAGCCAAGGCAGCCGAGCCGCGACCCGCCCACACAGCTGACCGGACCAGCGAGCGTCCGTCCGAACGTGGCACCGACCGGGCCAACGACCGCAGCAGTGGCACCGACCGGAACCGCGATCGGGGCCGCAGCCCCCGCGAGGACAAGGTAGTCGGCATGGGCGACGACACTCCGTCCTTCATCGCGCTCAGCTTTGACCAGCGCCGCCCCGGCTGATGCTGATGGGGCGGGTGCTTGCACTGCTTTCGATGGTGGTTCTCGCGGCCCCCGCCTCGGCGGCGGAAACCTGCATCGTCAAGGTTAACGCACTCGATATCACGGTCGATCCGGCGGCTTTTGCCACGCCGGGAGTGACGGCCACACGGCGGGAACGGCTGCTCAATTGGCCGTCGCACCTGTGGAACAAGGCGCTTGGCAACCCGAACGATTGCCCCGGTGACACTCAACTGGTGTTCCTGACCAACCTGTTCGACCTGCCCGACAGCGATGGCTATTGCCTGTTGGACGGCGGGTCTGATGTGGGGTTCCTGCTGGTTCCGGGCGACAGGAACTTTCGCAATCGGTGCGTGCAGACCACCTGTGACCGGGTCGTGGCCGCGGCTGATGGCCTCGCCGAGGTAACTGCCTCTGCCACCCGCCTGGTAAACGGCCCGCCGTCCCCGCAACTGGACACGCTTCAGCACGCCACTGGGGCGCTGTTGCTGACCGGACCGCGTGCCGTGCTTCGGCAAAACCTGGGGGCAGCGGCGGCGACTGTCGTCGGCGCCGCCATGTCATCGCCCGCCGCGATTGCAGCCACCAGCCTGACAGTGGTGGGCGTGGGCGGGGCGGTGTTCGTCTGTAGCAGGTAGGGTAAGACCCACCCTACGGGGGCCAGGCTTCTCAGACCCAGATAACCCGCCGCCGAAGGCTCCCGTCCGTGGTTTGCGGAGCCTCCGGCGGCAGTTTTTCAGACCAAAGAAGCCGGGCCACTGTGCAAGGTGGGTTTTACCCCGCCCTGCCCGGCTCAGCTCAGGCGGCTGACCACGACGGTGACTTCGGGCTTTTTGCCAATCTCGGTCTGACTGACCTGTTTGACGATCTTGGAGAGTTCCTTGTTCAGCTTGTCCTCGTCGCGCAGCGTCTTGTCGTCCGCGCGGTTGAGGAACTGGCTCAGGTCCTCTTCCAGCACATCGACCAGTGGGGCGCGGGATTTGCCGGTTTCAGGCAGGCCCATGATTTCACACCACGGATCGCCCAAGGGCTCGTCGTTTTCATCGATGATGAGCGTGACGACCACATGGCCGTTCAGGGCCATGCGGATCCGGTCGCGCACGATGCCGTCCATCGACCCGATCTCGACCGAACCGTCCAGATAGGTGCGCCCCGTCTCGATGTAATCGACCACCTTGGGCCTGTTGCCCGACAGGTCGATCATCATACCGTTGACCGCCACAACGCCGGCGATCCCTTTGGACGCGCCGATCTTGACGTGTTCGCGCAGGTGCCGGTGTTCGCCGTGCATCGGGATCAGGATCTGTGGCTTGACGATGTCGTGCATCGTTTCCAGATCGGGCCGGTTGGCGTGGCCTGACACGTGATAGCGCCCGGTATTGTCGTCGATCACGTCCACGCCCATTTCAGAGAGTTGGTTCATGATCTTGATGACGCCCCGTTCGTTGCCGGGGATCGTCTTGGACGAGAACAGGAAGGTATCCCCTTCCTTGAGCTTGAGCCCCAGATAGGGCCCTTGCGCCAGTTGCGCCGACGCCGCCCGGCGTTCGCCCTGGCTTCCGGTTACGAGCAACATCAGATTTTCGCGCGGCACACGCTGCGCATCCTCGGGGCTGACGGTGGGCGGGAAATCAGTGAGGATGCCGACCTCGACCGCCGCCTCGACCATCCGCCGCATCGCCCGGCCCAACAGGCAGACCGACCGGCCCGCCTTTTGCGCGGCCATCGCAAGCGTTTTCAGCCGCGCGATGTTGGACGCAAACGTCGTTGCCACGACCATCCCCGTTGCGTCCCGCATCAGCTGTTCGATTTCCGGCCCGATGGTCAGTTCGGACCGACCGGGCAAGGGCGAGAACACGTTGGTCGAATCGCAGATCAGCGCCTTGACCCCGTCCTTGCTCACGCTCTCCCACAGGGCGCGGTCAAAGGGGTCGCCCAGCACTGGCGTCACGTCGATCTTGAAATCGCCGGTATGGACCAGACGCCCAACCGGGCTGTCGATCACCAGACCCGCGCTTTCGGGGATCGAGTGGCTGACCGGCAGGAACCCCACCTTGAACGGTCCGGCCGTCACCTGGTCGGGCCATGTCTGCACGGTTGTGACAACCTTGGCCGGATGCCCGTGTTCCTCGAGCTTGCGCCGGGCGATATTGGCGGTGAACGCCCGCGCATAGACCGGTGCGCCCAGCCGTTCCCAGAACATGCCGATGGCGCCCACGTGGTCTTCGTGCGCGTGGGTGATAAAGATGCCGTCGATCCGGGCCTTGCGTTCGACCAGCCACGAGATGTCGGGCATGATCAGGTCCACGCCGGGGGTGGTGTCCATGTCGGGAAAGGTGACGCCCAGATCGACGACGATCAGCCGCTCGTTATCGGCAGGCCCATATCCGTAGACATAGGCGTTCATGCCGATCTCTCCGGCGCCCCCAAGAGGGAGGTAGATCAGTCGGTCGGTCATGCGTGGTCCTTGTTATAGCGGTGGATGACGGTCAGGCCGTGCATCGTCAGATCGTCCTCGATCCTGTCGAACAGCACATCGCCTTGGGCGAACAGGGATGCAAGCCCCCCGGTGCCGATTATCCGCATCGGCCGGTCCCTTTCCCCGACGATCCGGTCACAAATGCCCCGGACAAGGCCGATATAGCCCCAGAAGATGCCCGACTGCATGCAGGCGACGGTGTTGGTGCCAATGACTGCCTGCGGCTTGGACACATCCACATGCGGCAGAGCGGCGGCAGCGTTGTGCAGCGCCTCGAGGCTGGTGTTCACCCCCGGCGCGATCACCCCGCCCACATAGGCCCCGTCGTCATCCACCACGTCAAAGGTCGTGGCGGTGCCAAAATCGACGACGATCAGGTTGCCCCCGTGCCGATCGAACGCGCCCGCCGTGTTGACCAGCCGGTCTGGGCCGACCTGTGTGCCTGCATCCACCCTTGGGGCCATCGGCAGCAGGCAGTCGGGCCTGCCCACAACCAGAGGACGACAGTTGAAATAGCGGTCCGCCAGAACGCGCAGATTGAAGACGACCCGCGGCACAGTGGATGAAATGATGACCTCGTCGATGACAACCTCGACCTTTCGGATGTTCATGAGTGAAGCAAGCCAGACGTAATACTGGTCCGCCGTGCGCTGCCATTCCGTCGAGGTGCGCCAGGTGGCCAGGAACTGTGTCCCGTCCCAGATCGAAAACACGGTATTGGTGTTGCCGCAATCAATGGCCAGAAGCATGGCGCGCCCTTTCAGAAAAACACGTCCGCCGCCGGGATTGCCCGCCGCCCCGTTGCGGTGACCAGGATCAGGTTCCCATCGTCGTCGATGCTGGAAAAAATTCCCGTGACCTCGTCCGTGCCGGTGCGGGCCGTGATCTCTTCTCCCAGCCGGGCGGCATGGCGCAGCCAGTCCTCGCGGATGCGTTTAAATCCCAATGCATCCAGCTTGGCCTCTTGTGTGGCATAGGTGCTTGCCAAGGTGGTGAGGAACACGTCGGGGGCCACCGACTCGCCCCCTTCGCCCAGCAGGCTGACAGGGGCAAAGGCCGCGCCGGTGACCGCGGCGGGGACCGACACAAGGTTCACCCCGATCCCGACCGACAACCAGTCGATGAACGGCCCGCGCCCCGCACTTTCCAACAAAATACCCGCCACCTTGCCACCATTGAGCAGCACGTCATTGGGCCATTTCAGCGCCAGTTTGGTCCGGTCGATATAGATTGCAAGCGTTTCAAACAGCGCATTGGCGGCAAGGAACGACCGCCGCGCCGCTTCGGCGGCGGTGGCTTCGGGTTTGTAGATCAGGGTGGCGGCCAGATTGCCTGCGGGATGCGCCCAGGTCCGGCCCCGCCGGCCCCGTGCCGCTGTCTGGTGGCGGGCCATGATCCATGTGGGCCGGTCGATCAGGTCTGCACGGCGCGACGCCTCGGCCATCGTGCTATCGACCTCGTCCAGCAGGACAAAGTCATACCCCTCAGGCCACAGGCTGCCGGGGGTGGGCTCAGTTGACAAGGGTGGCCGCGGCAGCAGCCGCCAGTGGTTCGATGCCAAACAGGTTGACCACACCCAGCACCATCACAGCCGCCGATCCCATCAGGAACAGCCACAGCACCGGGTTCATCTTGCCATCCAGCGCCTCGGTCTCTTCGCCGAAATACATGTAATAGACGATCCGCAGATAATAGAACGCCCCGATGACCGAAGCGACCACGCCCGACACCGCCAGCCAGCCCATGTTCGCGTCATAGGCCGCCCGCAGCACATAGAATTTCCCGAAGAACCCCACCATCGGCGGCACGCCCGCAAGGCTGAACATCAGAACCAGCATCGCAAGTGCCTGCAAGGGCTCGCGCTTGGAATAGTTCTTGAGTGCTGCAATATCCGTCACCGGACGCCCATCCTTTTCCATCGCCAGGATAAAGGCAAAGGTGCCGACGTTCATGGTCACATAGATCGCCATGTAGATCAGCATCGCCTGCACGCCGAACGCCGTGCCTGCAGCCAGACCCATCAGGGCAAAGCCCATGTGAGCGATCGACGAATAGGCCATCAGTCGTTTGATATTGGTTTGCCCGATGGCGGCCACGGCCCCCAGAAACATCGACACGACCGACAGGAACGCCACAATCTGCTGCCAGTCGCCCACAACCCCGCCAAAGGCGTCGAACACGACCCGCGCGAACAGACCCATCGCGGCAACCTTGGGCGCGGTGGCAAAGAATGCGGTGACCGGGGTGGGCGACCCTTCGTACACGTCCGGTGTCCACATGTGGAACGGCGCAGCTGACACCTTGAACGCGAAACCCGCGATCAGAAAGGCGATGCCGAACAGCAGCCCCAGCGACGCCCCGCCCGTGACCGAGGCAAGGATGCCCGAAAACAGCGTGGTTCCGGCAAAGCCATAGGTCAGCGAAGCACCATACAGCAAGATGCCCGACGACAGCGCGCCCAGCACGAAATACTTGAGCCCCGCTTCGGTCGATTTCACGCTGTCCCGGCGCAGGGACGCCACGACATAGAGCGCCAGCGATTGCAGTTCGAGGCCCATGTAAAGGGTCATCAGGTCGCCCGCGCTGACCATCACCATCATGCCGACCACAGCGAGGGCCACAAGGATCGGATATTCGAACCGCAGCAGGCCCCGGCGGGTCATATACGCCTCGGACATGACCAGAACGGCAGCCGCCGACAGCAGGATCGTCACCTTGAGGAACCGCGAGAACCCGTCGCTGACAAAGGTGCCGCCGAACGCCGCGACCCGGTCGCCCCCCTGCATCCCGATCCAGATGGCCAGCGCCAGAAACACCGCACCCGTGGCCCAGGTCAGCATGGATGCGGTCGCGTCCTTGCCCGTATAAACCGCCCCCAGAAGGGCAAACATGGCAAAGATCGCCAGGAATATTTCCGGCAGGACGGTGGTCATATCGGCCGAGATCATGTGCCTAATCCTCAGTTCGCAGCGACTTGGGTCGCGGCGGTATAGTCTGCAATGCTTGCGTCAACCTGCTGCACCAGCGCGCCGACACTTGGCCCGATGATGTCGGTGACCAGCGACGGATAGACACCCAGCAGGATCGTCATGGCGACCAGCGGGGCAAAGATCAACCGCTCGCGCCGGTCCATATCTGTGATCGACCGCAGGCTTTCCTTGATCAGGTCACCCATGACGACGCGGCGATACAGCCACAGCGCATAGGCCGCCGACAGGATCACCCCCGACGTGGCCACGGCGGCGACCCAGGTGTTGACCTGGAAAATGCCCATCAACGTCAGGAATTCCCCCACGAACCCGGACGTGCCCGGCAGACCCACGTTGGCCATCGTGAAGAACATAAAGATCATCGCATAGGCCGGCATCCGGTTTACCAGACCGCCATAGGCGTCGATTTCGCGCGTGTGCATCCGGTCATAGATCACGCCGACACACAGGAACAATGCGCCCGACACGAACCCGTGGCTGAGCATCTGGAAAATGGCCCCGTCGATCCCCTGCTGGTTCACCGCGAAAATGCCCATCGTGACATAACCCATGTGGGCGACCGACGAATAGGCGATCAGCTTTTTCATGTCCTGCTGCACAAGAGCGACCAGCGACGTGTAGACGATGGCGATGGCCGACAGCCACAGAACCAGCGGCCCCATCACCTCGGACCCCACAGGGAACATCGGCAGGCTGAACCGCAGGAACCCGTAACCGCCCATTTTCAGCAGGATCGCCGCCAGCACGACCGACCCCGCCGTAGGGGCCTGAACGTGCGCATCGGGCAGCCAGGTGTGGACGGGCCACATCGGCATCTTGACCGCAAAGGACGCAAAGAACGCCAGCCATAGCAGCGTCTGCATACCGCCGCGGAAATGGAAGCCCAGCAGATTGAAGTCCTGATAGGGGAACTGGAATGTCATCAGGGTCGGGATGTCCGTGGTCCCGGCCATGCTGAACATGGCGACCATGGCCACCAGCATCAGCACCGACCCGAGGAAGGTATAGAGGAAGAACTTGAACGACGCATAGATGCGGTCCTTGCCCCCCCAGATGCCGATGATCAGGAACATCGGGATCAACCCGGCCTCGAAGAACAGGTAGAACAGGACCAGATCCAGCGCCATGAACACGCCCAGCATCAGCGTTTCGAGCACCAGAAACGCAATCATGTATTCCTTGACGCGGGTATCCACGGTCCAGCAGGCCCCGATCACCAGCGGCATCAGGAACGTCGTCAGCAGGACGAACAGAACCGAAATCCCGTCAACCCCCAGCTTGTAATTCAGACCCAGCAACCACGGGCGGCTTTCAACCATCTGAAACCCGGTGTTGGCCGGATCGAACCCGAACAGGATGAAAAGCGAGACCAAGAACGTGGCGACCGTGGCGGCCAGCGCCACCCGCTTGGCGTTCTTTTTCGCAGCCTCGTCATTGCCCCGCAGGAACAGCGCCAGAATGGCCGCAGCCAGCAGCGGAATAAAGGTCGTGATGCTCAGCAGGTTGTCCATCAGTGGGCTCCCCCGAACAGCGTGATGCCGGTCAGGATAACGGCGATGCCCAGCACCATGGCAAAGGCATAGTGGAACACATAGCCCGACTGCGCCCGCCCCGCGAGGCGGGTAAAGAACGGCACGATGCCCAACGCGAGCCCGTTGATCCCCCCGTCGATCACCGCGACATCCCCCTGTTTCCACAAAAAGCGGCCGACCGACTTGGCCGGTTCGACGAACAGGAAGTTATAGATCTCATCAAAGTACCATTTGTTGAGCAGGAAGTTGTAAAGCGGACGCTGGTTGGCCGCCAGTTTGGCGGGCAGGTCCGGGCGGCGGATATACATCTGGAACGCCAGAAGAAAGCCCAGCAGCATCGCGATGAACGGGCTCACCTTGACCCAGGCGGGCGAATGGTGGGCGTCGTCCAGCACATGGTTGTCCGGCCCCATGAAGATCGCGCCCTTGGGGGCTACGGCAGGACTGTCGGCGGATGCTGCGGCCTCGGCGGCAACGGGCGCTGCCTCGGCGGTCGAGGCTCCTGCGTCCGCAGGAGCGGCGGCGGAATGATCGGCAGCGGGCGCCGCCTCGGTCGTGGCGGCGTGATCGGCAGCAGCCCCTTCGGCAGCGGCCTCGTGTGCCTCCATCCCAAAGAACGCTGCCATCTTCTCATGCTCGCCGAAGAACGAATTGTACCAGACCATGCCAGAGAACACCGCGCCCAAGGCCAGAACACCCAAGGGCACCAGCATGACCATCGGGCTTTCATGCGCATGTTCGTGGGTGTGGTGGTTGCCCTTTTCCGGGCCATAGAACGTCATGAACATCAACCGCCAGCTGTAGAAACTGGTCATGGCGGCGGCAATGACCAACGCCCAGAACGCATATCCCGACCCGCCCGCATAGGCGGATTCGATGATGGCGTCCTTGGACAGGAACCCGGCAAAGCCGATCTCGGTCAGGGGCAAGCCGACGCCGGTGATGGCCAGCGTGCCGATCATCATCGCCCAGAACGTATAGGGGATCTTTTTGCGCAGGCCGCCATAGTTGCGCATGTCCTGTTCGTGGTGCATCGCGTGGATGACAGACCCGGCCCCAAGAAACAGCATCGCCTTGAAAAAGGCGTGGGTCAGCAGGTGGAACATGGCCGCGCCATAGACGCCCGACCCGGCGGCCACGAACATATAGCCCAGTTGGCTACAGGTCGAATAGGCGATCACCCGCTTGATGTCGTTTTGCACCAGACCCACGGTCGCCGCAAAGAACGCGGTCGAGGCACCGATCCAGACGATCATTGCCTTGGCCTCGGGCGCATATTCGAACAGCGGCGACATCCGGCAGACAAGGAACACACCTGCGGTCACCATGGTCGCGGCGTGGATCAGGGCGGACACAGGGGTCGGCCCCTCCATCGCGTCGGGCAGCCAGGTGTGCAGGAACAGTTGCGCCGATTTGCCCATCGCCCCGATGAACAGCAGCACGCCGATCAGGTTGGCCGCATTCCACGACTGCCAAAGAAAGGTAAGGTTCGTCTCGGCCAGCTTCGGTGCTGCGGCGAACACATCGTCCATCTTGATGCTGTCGACGAGGAAAAACAGACCAAAGATGCCCAAGGCAAATCCGAAATCGCCGACCCGGTTGACGACAAAGGCCTTGATCGCGGCGGCATTTGCGCTGGGTTTCTTGTAATAGAACCCGATCAACAGATAGGACGCGACCCCCACCCCTTCCCAGCCAAAGAACATCTGGACAAGGTTGTCGGCCGTCACCAGCATCAGCATGGCAAAGGTAAAGAACGACAGGTAGGCGAAAAACCGGGCCTTGTAGGCCACCCCTTCGCCGAAATTGTCGTCATGGGCCATGTAGCCGAACGAATAGAGATGAACGAGCGACGACACCGTCGTCACCACGATCAGCATGATCGCCGTCAGCCGGTCCAGCCGAATGCCCCAGCTTGTGTCCAGCGCGCCGGACTGAATCCAGCGCAAAATCTCGATATGCTGGGTTTCGCCGTTAAAGGTCAGAAAGACGATCCACGACAGGAACGCCGCCAGAAACAGCAGGCCCGTGGTGATCCACTGCGCCGCCTGCTCGCCCATGATCTTCCAGCCGAAACCGCCGACAAGGGCCCCGATGAGGGGGGCGAAAAGGATGATCGTCAGCATATGATTAGCCCTTCATCACGTTGACGTCTTCAACGTCGATGGTGCCGCGGTTGCGGAAGAAACAGACAAGGATGGCCAGACCGATGGCTGCCTCGGCGGCGGCGACGGTCAAGACGAACAGGGTAAACACCTGCCCCACCAGATCGCCGAGGTAAGATGAGAAAGCGACAAAGTTTATGTTCACCGCGAGCAGCATCAATTCGATGCTCATCAGCAGGATGATGATGTTCTTGCGGTTCAGGAACAGTCCGAAGATGCCGATCACGAACAGGGCCGCAGCCACCGTGAGGTAATGTTCAAGTCCGATCATCAGATCGCTCCTTTTATTCCTGGTGCCCGGAAAATGCACATTTTCCGGTCCGATTTCTGTGCAGAAATCGGCATCACAACCCCTGCCCCGGTTTCACGTCCTTCAACTCCATCGCCTTGGCCGGATCGCGATACATCTGGGCAAGGATATTCTGCCGCTTGATATCCACCCGGTGGCGCAGGGTCAGGACGATCGCGCCGATCATGGCGACCAGCAGGATCAGGCCCGCCAACTGGAACAACATGATATACTTGTCATAAATCAGCTGACCCAAGGCGGCGGTGTTTTGCAGATCGCCCGTGGGTGCGGCCAGCCGCGTGGCATAGCCGTCCGAATAGCCCCAGACGCCCAGGGCCATGCCCAGTTGCATCAGCAGGATCACCCCGATCAGCAGGGCCAGCGGCATGTAGCGCGACATCTCGGCCTTAAGCTCGGCAAAGTCCACGTCCAGCATCATGACGACAAACAGGAACAGGACCGCGACCGCGCCCACATAGACGATCATCAGCAACATGGCGACGAATTCGGCCCCCAGCATGACGAACAACCCCGCAGAGGACAGGAAGGCCAGGATCAGCCACAGCACCGAATGGACCGGGTTGCGGGACAAGACGGTCATCAGCCCGCCCATGATCGTGGACACCGCAAAGGCGTAAAAGGTAAAGATGGCGACGGTCATGCGTCGGCTCCCTTGTCCAGAACTTCGGTGGCGATTTCCATCGCCTTGGTCATGGCAGGCACGCCGCCGAACATGCCCATCTGGGCGATGGTTTCGGCGATCTCCTGCTTGGTGGCCCCCGCCTCGACCAGATGACGGACAGTCAGGCGGATCTGCGCCTCGGCCTGCGCACCCAACACGGTCAACCCGGCCAGCGTCAGCAGCAGGCGGGTCTTGGCATCCAGCCCCTCGGGGTTCAGACCCTTGCCAA
This sequence comes from Marivivens sp., assembly GCA_024642115.1. Classification (GTDB taxonomy): domain Bacteria; phylum Pseudomonadota; class Alphaproteobacteria; order Rhodobacterales; family Rhodobacteraceae; genus JAHEBU01. The sequence continues at coordinate 289,655 of JAHEBU010000002.1, forward strand.
AGAACTGTTCCATCAGGTCCTTGGGCATCGTCGGCCACAGGTTTTCAAACCCCTTGGGTGTGAAAGACTCCATCGCGGGCGACATCGCCTTGGCCCAGTCCTGACCCATCTTCATCATCGCTTCAAAAGGGTTGGGATCGGTCATCTGTACGGCGCGTCGATTTCAAGGTTGCGGGCAATCTCGGCTTCCCAGCGGTCGCCGTTATCCAGCAACTTGGCCTTGTCGTAGTAAAGTTCCTCGCGGGTTTCGGCGCTGAATTCGAAATTCGGACCCTCGACGATGGCATCGACCGGGCAGGCTTCCTGGCAGAAACCGCAGTAGATGCATTTGGTCATGTCGATGTCATAGCGGGTGGTCCGCCTGCTGCCGTCGTCGCGCGGCTCGGCGTCGATGGTGATGGCCTGCGCCGGGCAGATCGCCTCGCACAGCTTGCAGGCGATGCAGCGTTCCTCACCGTTCGGATATCGACGCAGGGCATGTTCGCCCCGGAACCGCGGCGACAGCGGGCCCTTTTCATGGGGATAGTTCAACGTGGCCTTGGGGGCGAAAAAGTATTTCATCCCCAGTTTGAACCCGGCAAAGAAATCCGACAGTAGGAAATACTTGGCCGCGCGGGTGTAATCCATCTGCGTCATGTCACGCTCCGATCCAACGGGCCCAGAAGCCGCCAAAAACTTCGAATTTCGCAAGGAAGGCGATAAGCACGACCCAGCCCAGCGACATCGGCAGGAACACCTTCCAGCCGATCCGCATCAACTGGTCGTAGCGGTAACGGGGGGTGATCGCCTTGACCATGGCGAACATGAAGAACGCCAGCGCCATCTTGAGCACCATCCACAGCACGCCGTCGGGCAAGCCCGGAATGGGCGACAGCCAGCCGCCAAAGAACAGGATCGAGATCAGGGCGCACATCAGCACGACCGCCATCAATTCACCGATCATGAACAGCAGGAAAGGGGTGGACGAATATTCGACCTGATAGCCTGCAACCAGTTCCGATTCCGCCTCGGGCAGGTCGAACGGCGGACGGTTGGTTTCGGCCAAGGCGCTGATGAAGAACAGGAAAACCATCGGGAAATGCGGCAGCCAGTACCAGCCCAGAAACCCGTATCCGGTATCCTGCGCGCCCACGATATCGCCAAAGTTCATCGACCCGGTCGAGATGATGACGCCGATGATGATCAGGCCCAGCGACACCTCATACGAAATCATCTGGGCGGCAGACCGCAGCGACCCAAGGAACGGGTATTTCGAATTCGACGCCCAGCCGCCCATGATGACGCCATAAACCTCGAGCGAGGAAACCGCGAACACATACAGGATGGCCACGTTGATGTCCGACAGGACCCAGCCGTCGTTGAACGGAATGACTGCCCAGGCGATGACCGCCAGCACAAACGAAATCATCGGAGCAAGGAAGAACACCGCCCGGTCGGCCCCCGCAGGAACGACGATTTCCTTGACGATATACTTCAGAAAGTCGGCGAACGACTGCATCAGCCCGAACACGCCCACCACGTTCGGTCCCCGGCGCATCTGCACCGCGGCCCAGACCTTGCGGTCGGCATACATCAGGAACGCCAGCGCCAGCAGCAGCGGGATCAGCACCAAAAGGCACTGGCCCAGGATCAGCAGAATGATCCCCGTGTTGGTCTGGGTGAAAAATTGGATCATGGTCGTTCCCTCACACCGCTGGCCCTTATACCGTTGGGATATGTGACGCGCCGCAATCTGCGACCGTCACTTCGGCGTCTATTGTTCGCGAGCCCCGCGGAAGGGCTGGCGAGATGGTGTAAACAGCATCCGCGCGCCAGATTCCAGCCTCTTTGGTGACTGTGGTGCGCACATGTCGCGCAAAACCATAGCCCCGGATCAGCGTGTACTGTGCGGCGGCACATTCGGCATACTTCGTCACGTCGTCGTCACCCCGCGCCCCGGTCATGGCGACACGAAACCGGACCAGATCGCCATCCAGCAGGTCGGTCTGCACCCCCTGATAGGCCGGGGCAAAAGCGGCCTGCGTCGCCACCTCGGGCTCCGCACATCCGGCGACCCACAAGGTCGGCATCAGCGCAAGGGCGGCGAACCGCATCGCCTTACTCCGCCTCGATCCGCGTTTGCGACCGCACCTTGGCCGCCGCACTCAGCTCTGCCATCAGCGCGCTGGCCCGCGCAATCGGGTTGGTCAGGTAGAAATCGGGGACTGCGGGGCGGAACGTGGCGGTCCCCAGTTTGCCAGCGTTCAGCGGCTGCACCTGGTTCACCGGCACCTGGTCGATCTGAGCCAGATGCGGCACGGCGCGGATCATCGCCGTGCGCAACTGCGCCAGACTGTCATAGGGCAGCACCTGACCCACTTCGGCACTCAGCGCACGCAGGATGGCCCAGTTTTCCTTGGCCTCGCCGGGGGCGAACCCGGCCCGCATCGCCAGCTGCGGGCGACCTTCGGTGTTCACGAACAGCCCGTTTTCTTCGGTATAAGCGGCGGCGGGCAGGATGATGTCGGCGCGGTGCGCGCCTCGATCACCGTGCGAGCCCTGATAGATCACGACCGGCCCGGCGGCGATATCGACCTCGTCCGCACCCAGATTATAGACCACTTCGGCCCCGTCCAGCGCAGCGCTCAGCCCGCCCGTCGTCACTGCGCCCACATCCATTGCGCCAACACGGGACGCGGCGGTGTGCAGGATCAGCACCTTGGAGTTCGAATTTTCCGCCAGCTTGAACGCATGGGCCAGAACAGCCTCGCCATCGGCCTCGGCAATCGCGCCCTGCCCGACGATGACCAGCGTGGGCTTGGCCTTGGTCTCGTCACTGATGGTCTGGCCAGACAGCTTTTCCAGTGCGGCGCGGTCAGTGCCGACATGGGCATACTCATAGGTCAGATCGACCGCCTCGCCGACCAGCCCGATCTGCGCGCCCCGTGACCATGCCTTGCGGATGCGGGCATTCAGGACAGGAGATTCGGTGCGCGGGTTGATCCCGATCAACTGGATCATCTGGGCGGTGTCGATGTCGGCGATGGTCGCGGTGCCGACATAGGCCCCGCGGTTGCCCGCGGGCAGCTTGGCCCCATCGGTGCGGCATTCCACATGTCCGCCCAGGCCCTCGATCAGGTTTTTCAGGGCAAAGGCCGCCTCGACCGGGGCCAGATCACCCACCACACCGGCGATTTTCTTGCCCGTCATGGCGGCAGCGGCAGCGGTCAGGGCTTCGGGCCAGCTTGCCTTGCGCAGCTTGCCGTTCTCGCGGATGTACGGCGTGTCCAGCCGCTGGCGACGCAGACCGTCCCAGACAAATCGGGACTTGTCCGAAATCCATTCCTCGTTCACGCCGTCATGGTTGCGCGGCAAGAACCGCATGACTTCGCGGCCTTTGGTATCCACGCGGATATTGGCCCCAAGGGCATCCATCACGTCGATGGATTCGGTCTTGGTCAGTTCCCACGGACGAGCGGTAAAGGCGTAGGGCTTGGACACCAGCGCACCCACCGGACACAGGTCGATGATATTGCCCTGCAAATTCGAATCGAGCGTCTGGTTGAGATAGCTGGTGATCTCGGCATCTTCGCCGCGTCCGGTCTGGCCCATCTGAGTGATCCCGGCGACTTCGGACGTAAAGCGGACGCAGCGGGTGCAGGAAATGCAGCGGGTCATGTGGGTTTCGACCAGCGGACCAAGGTTCAGATCCTCGGACGCACGCTTGGGCTCGCGGTAACGGCTGAAATCGACGCCGTAAGCCATCGCCTGATCCTGAAGATCACACTCGCCGCCCTGATCGCAGATCGGGCAATCCAGCGGGTGGTTGATCAGCAGGAATTCCATCACGCCCTCGCGGGCCTTCTTGACCATCGGGCTGTTGGTCTTGACGACGGGGGGCTGGCCTTCGGGGCCGGGGCGCAGGTCCTTGACCTGCATGGCGCAAGAGGCAGCGGGTTTGGGCGGGCCGCCGACCACCTCGACCAGACACATGCGGCAGTTGCCCGCGATGGTCAGACGTTCGTGATAGCAAAAGCGGGGAACTTCGATACCGGCGACCTCGCAGGCCTGGATCAGGGTCATCGCGCCCGGAACCTCAACCTCTTTGCCGTCGATGATGATTTTCTTAAGATCAGACATTGGCCAGCCTCAAAACACCCTTGTCGTGATGATGCGGCACAGGCGGGCTGCAGCGCATCCGTTGGGGGGCGTTCTATCGCGGCTTGGCCGGTGATGCCAGCACGTTTCGGCAGTGCAGCACCGACAAAATCGTCAGGGGGTCAGCGGATCAGGCGTCCCAATGGGGTCCCGGCGGCAATCTGGGCGCGACCCACGGTGCAATAGCTGTCCGCATTGCCCGCCACTGTCCCAAGGTCGGCCAGGCGCTGACGGGCAATTCCCTCCAGCCGGGCCTTTTCGACCTTGTCATCGACATAGGCGTCGATTTCGGCACTGGTATAGCCCAGTCCCCGGGCATGGCTCTTCAGGTCGCCCAGGAAATTGTAACCGCGGATCAGGCGGACGGACAGGCTGTCGCACTTGTCGCCAATCTCGATGGCCATGCCGGCCGTGATCAGGCCCTCGCGGACATATTCCACATCCTTGAGCGGCGGGTTAGCGGCGGCGATACCAGCGGTCAGGACCAAAGTTGCTGCCAGCAAGGCGCGGGTGATGATCTGCTTCATGATGCTCGGTCTCCTCGGAAGGCCGGTTGGGTCCGGCCCGGTCTCAGGAACACATCGGTTCAAAAGCACGGATATTCAATATCAGCGGCAGGGATAGTCGATGTCAGAGCAGAGTTTCGCCCGACCGGCATCCGTTCACAAAGAACCAACTGCCGTCATTGTTGCGGTAGCCGCGGATCCGGGCAAACGCCAGACCGATCGCGGGGCAATAAAGGGCGGCAACAGCAGCAGCCTCGGCCCCTTGTGTCAGGTCAAAGCCGGAGCCGGGATCACGGACGACGGAAAAAGACTGGCCCTGCGGGCCTGGGGCGGCGGTGGGCAGAACCCTGTAGGATTTGCCCTCAACGGTGACCGGCACCGACACCGGCGCATAAAAGCTGCTATCACAGGCAGACAGGATCAGCAGAATGGGCAAGGTGCAAAAAACATGCATGGGACACCGGCATTTGCGGACAGTCGGCTCACTCTGACATCATTCGGCAGGCGTCGGTCAAGCAGATCAGCGCCGCCTGTCCCGGCCCGGCGATACGCCCCGCCACGCCTTGCGGGCAAAGCCAAAGGACAGGACCAGACCGATGACCGCAAGGCCCGCACAAGCAACGCCCAGCGGCCAAAGCGCCCAATCGGGGATCGGATAGCCAAGCAGGAACGCCGTGCCAGCAGCGGCAGGGACGCCGCAGAACAACAGGCTGGCCAGCGACGCAATCAGGCTCTTGAGCCCGTCCCAGACCAGATACATCCGCCTACTCCGCCGCCGTGGCCGTGCAGGCGTGGGTGCGGTACAGGTGGGCGTCCTTCAGGTGCGACCAGCCAAAGGCGTGGTCGCTGGGGCCGTTGGCCTCCAGATGGGCCAGCCGCTCCAGCGCTTCGTCCAGCGTCGGGCGGTGGCCTTCGTCGATCCACCACAGTACGAAATGCATCTTGCCCAGCACCTCGAACCATTCGGCACGGCGTTCATAGAACTGGCGGTGGACAGTGTTCCAGACGAACTGTTCAAGCGTTTTGACATCTTCCCAGACGGTCAGATTGCTGATGAACTGGGGATCGCCCTCGATCTTGGCTTCGGTATTGCCAGAGCCGGGCTCGCCCGACCCTTCCATCATCCACACGAAACCGGGCATCCGTTTGCCCATGCCGTTCACCCGGTCCAGCGCGTTCATGAAATCGGCGACGCGGGGATCATCGGTGGGGGCCAGCAAGCGGCCAATGTTCAGCTCGGCAAGATGCATCGCAGTCTCCGTAAGGGAGGGTGGGTCAAGACCCACCTTACAGGATTCGCCCCCGGCGTCAGCCCTGGTCTTGCCCTGGGAAAAGTGGGCTAGTGAAACGCCGCAACCACGGCCAGCCCTGCCAGCCCAAGAATGCACAGCAGACCAACGCCAAAGGCGGCGGACCGCGCCGGCTGGTTCCGGGTCGCGATATGAATGACCGCCATGACGATCCGCGCAACCACAAAGACCGAGGCCAGAAGGTTGACCCAGAACGGATTGGCCCCCGTCAGGATCGCGGCCACCGTGACCGCGATGAACGGGCCAGTCGTTTCGATCGCATTGGCAAAGGCGCGATGCCGCCGGTAGGCCGGATCGGCATAGTTGCGCTTGACCAGACCGCTTTCGGTCCGGTTCTCCGGCGTCCGACCCGCAGTCGACATCAACATCAGGACGGTCATCAGAAGTCCCCACAGGGCGAGCGAGGCGGTAGCGTGGGAATAGGCGGCAAAAGCGTCAGTCATTCTGCATCAGTCCTTTTGTGAAGTGTTCTAGTTTCAATTTCGACGCCCGCGGGGCTGGCCCGCCCGGTCAGGGTCGCTTGTCCGACAGCCCGGCGCGCGCGTGCAGGGTGGTCGGCGGGCGCATCATGGCTCCCTCAGGGGATTTCAGGGGACGCCGTCGAAGGCGCTGGTAAAGCACGGCTCTCACCCGGTGAGGGTTACGCCACGGTCCGGCATCAACGCAACGGGTCAGCGGCACAGGCCCTCCACGATCCAGACCGTTTCCTCGAACCGGGCGGTGGCAGGGCTGGAAGGGTCCTGGGTCGTGTTTCGGCCCACTTGTTCGCAAAATATCTGCGCCGCCGCTATGGCCAACGGGCCATCTGACGGGGTCCAAGCTGGATCGGGGGCGTCCAGAGGCGTTGCATAAAGCCTGACCTCAAACCCGCTGGCCTCTGCGCCTGCATTGGTCGCATACAACTCGGCATGGACGGTCCGGCCCCGGACCTGCACGTCATCCATGGTGACGAACGGGTCAAACGGCGCGATCCCGTTCCCGGACGGGGCGGCCTCACATCCTGCCAGTCCTAAAACGGCGCACAGCGCCACGATCAGACCCGTCCGCGCCCTTGGCCAAACGTCCCAAGTGCCGCCCTGATGGCCTGTCAGCCAAGACCCTTTTGCCACCACACCAATATCCCGCTCACACCGTTAATACTTTTATGATTTAGAAACAGACTGTTGCGCAGCGTTCAGACGTGAACGCCCTCCCCTTGGCCCCTACCCGGATGACGCCTGACACGGACCGAAATACCAACCGTTGCCGTTTTCCAGCAGCACCCCCTCGACCTGCGCAGGCACCCGACCGTCCAGCCCACAGTACCGCGCCGCCATCACCTGCGCCGCCGCCCGGTCCCTGTCCGAAATCGCGACCTCATCCTTTCGGATCACCACGACACCATCCAGAAACTCGGGGAACGGCGTGATTTCCGTGCCGTCGCTTTGCGGGATGCTCGAATACTTGACGTCGGCCCCTTCTTTGAAGGTGGCCTCATACCTGATCCCGTCGATGGTGTAGAGCAGTAGATTGGCGTCCTCGCTGCCAGCGGCGACACAGGCCGCGACACACCCCAGCGCCAGCAGACCCAAAGCGTTGAAACGCCTCATTCCGCCGCGATGGACGGGGCCCGCTTGTGCTTGATCCGGTCCTCGATCTCGTCGCGGAAGTTGCGGATCAGGCCCTGAATGGGCCATGCGGCCGCATCGCCAAGGGCGCAGATCGTGTGACCCTCGACCTGCTTGGTGACGTCCAGCAACATGTCGATTTCCTCGACCGCCGCGTTACCCTGCACCAGCCGCTCCATCACGCGCATCATCCAGCCCGTGCCTTCGCGGCAAGGGGTGCACTGACCACAGCTTTCATGCTTGTAGAATTTCGACAGGCGCCAGATCGCTTTGACCATGTCGACCGACTGATCCATCACGATGACGGCTGCGGTACCCAGACCGGACCGCTGTTCGCGCAGCCAGTCGAAGTCCATGATCGCGTCTTCCATCACCTCGGCCCGCAGGCACGGGACGGACGAGCCGCCGGGGATGACCGCCTTGAGGTTTTTCCACCCGCCGCGAATACCGCCGCAATGCTTGTCGATCAGCTCCTTGAACGGGATCGACATCGCCTCTTCGACGACGCAGGGATTGTTGACGTGGCCCGAGATGGCAAACAGTTTGGTCCCGGCATTGTTGGGGCGGCCAAAGCCCGCAAACCACGCGCCACCCCGGCGCAGGATGGTGGGGACGACAGCGATGGATTCGACGTTGTTCACGGTGGTCGGGCAGCCATAAAGGCCCGCACCGGCCGGGAACGGCGGTTTCATCCGGGGCATGCCCTTTTTGCCCTCAAGGCTTTCCAGCAGGGCGGTTTCCTCGCCACAGATATAAGCGCCCGCGCCGTGGTGCAGATACAGGTCGAAATCATAGCCCGACCCGCAGGCGTTCTTGCCGATCAGGCCAGCCTCGTAGGCCTCGTCGATGGCGATTTGCAGGGCCTCTTTCTCGCGGATGTATTCGCCGCGAATGTAGATGTAGCAGGCATGGGCGTTCATCGCGAAAGAGGCGATCAGCGCCCCCTCGACCAGCGTATGCGGGTCGTGGCGCATGATCTCGCGGTCCTTGCAGGTGCCGGGTTCGGATTCGTCGGCGTTGATGACCAGATAGGCCGGGCGACCGTCGCTTTCCTTGGGCATGAACGACCACTTCAGTCCGGTGGGAAAGCCCGCCCCACCGCGCCCGCGCAGGCCCGACGCCTTCATCTCGGTCACGATCCAGTCCTTGCCCTTGGCCAGGATATCCTTGGTCCCGTCCCAATGGCCACGCTTCTGGGCGCCCTTCAGCGTCCGGTCGTGCATGCCGTAAATATTGGTGAAAATCCGGTCCTGATCCTTGAGCATTCTCTAGCCTTTGTCGGTCTGGCGGGACCGCCAGAGTTGAAACGTCATCCACAGCGCCCAGCCAAACCCGGCAAGCGCGATCAGATCGCACAGCGCCCGGGTGCGCGGGGTCCAGTTCATCGCCCCGCCCGCCCAGATGGCCACGATCCAGAAAACCCCGGTTCCAGCCAGAAGCAACGCGGCACGTTGTCCGGCCTTGGCCTGTTTTGGGCTGGGTGGAGTGGCCATCGGCTGGTTCGCCTCAGTAATCGTTGGTCTTGGCGCGGACAAGGAATTCCTCGACCCCGACCTCGCCGATCAGGCGGGCTTGTGCAACCCATTTGTCACGACCGACCCGCCCCTTGAACCCTTTGAGGTTGGCGTTCATCCAGGCAACTTCAGACGCGCCCCAGCCGGCGATCTGGTCAAAGTGGAAGATGCCCATCTCGTGGCACAGTTTTTCCAGAACCGGGCCAATCCCCTCGATCGTCTTGAGGTTATCGGCCTTGCCCCCGCGTGGAGCGGCTAGCCCCTTGGGCTTGGTCCCTTCGCCCGCTGCGGCAATGGCGGCATCGTCAGGCGCCGGAGATGCAGGCGTTGGCTGCGACATCACCGCAGCCGGGGCCGGAGCGGCGGCCGGTTTGGCCGCAGAAGCAGAGGCCGAGGACGCGGCTGGTGAAGGTGTAGGCGTAAAGGTACTGGCGGGTTTTGCAGCCGGGGCGGCGGCGGGCGCAGCCGCCACGGGGGCAGCGACCGGGGCGGCCGAAGCCTTGGCAACCGGTGCCGCAGCGGCAGGCGCCGCAGCCGGGGCAGACCCTGACGTCATGGCACGGGCCGCCTCGGTCCGGGCGCGGACCTCGTCCAGAGTGGGCAGGCGCCCACACAGCATCACAGACAGGAAGAAGCCCACCACCACCGTCAACAGAACGGCCACGAAAACCGACTGCGGTCCACTGAAGCCGCCCAGCAGGTGAACCATGACCCCGGCAAGCGCGCCAGCCAGGGCCGCCAGCGCCCAACACCAGAACGTGCAGCGCAGATTTCCCTTCATCTCACCCATCGCGATCTCTCCCTTTAATCCGACGAATTGTCCGCTGCACCTTGGTCGCGCAGCTTTGCAACTCTCTTCTTAGAGGTTTTTATCCGATTATTACAAAAAAATTTAGAGCTGATCTCCGCCGCCGCGATGGGACTGCGATGCTCGGCCGGACGGTCAGAGATGGGCGTGCCAGACTTGATGAAAAGCAGGGTGTTCATGGTGAACCTGTTGAACGCATCCGCGTGCCCCTAACCCGGTGCCGGATGGGATCATGGCAGTCGTGGGCCTGATCGGCGACCATCTTCGCCCTGTCGTTCTGAGAGCGCAGGATGATGTGCCCGGCCCCGCCCTGCCCCGGCATCCCGTCAGAAAACCAGCAGATCACGCAGCCAAGGTCGAACATCGACCCGGGCTGGACGTGGTCCAAGAGCACGTCCGCCAGACTGACGCCATCGCGCACCCACGTTTCGCGCTGCACGTCGAACATGCCAGTGTCGTCCACGCTTAGCTCTTTGCCAAAGCCTTGGCCTGTGACACCCAGTCATCGCGTTCGATCCGGCCCTTGAATTTCAGCCGGGCATCTACCCAGGCGATTTCGGCGGGACCCCAGGTGGCGATCTGGTCGAAATGCCAGAAGCCCATCTCGTTGAGCATCTTTTCAAGCAGAGGACCGATGCCGTTGATGATCTTGAGGTCGTCAGCCCCGCCCGCGCGCGGAACCTTGCGCCGCTTGGGCGCAACCTCGGCCACGGACGCACCTGCCACGGGGGCCGCGGCCGCTGGCGCGGGCGCGGCTTTGGTCCCGGCTTTCGGGGCGGCAGCCTTTGGGCTGCCGGCTGGGTCGGCCTTTGATCGGGGTTTGGCGCGCGAGGCGGCAGGAGCCTCTTGAACAGTCACACCAGTCGCATCGGCGGACATGCCGTTGCCGGGGGTGGGTTCGGCGGCCTTGCGCGACCGCGCCGCGCCGACCTTTGCCTTTGGCCCATCGCGCCACGGGGTCAGCAAGGGCACCTCGGTTCCGTCGATGCGCTTGATGGTGTCGCCGATATCAACGGCCAACTGGGCACTCGCATTGTATTTGGTCCGCCCGCTTTCGTGATCCTTGAGGCTAGTCAGCCCCTTGAGCGGTTCGGCGGCATAGCGGCCATTCTGCGGACCGGGCACAGGGACCTTGCCCGCAGCCAGTTCGTCGATGATTTGGGCCAGCCGTTCGGCGGTCAGGTCCTCATAGTAATCCTTGCCGATCTGGGCCATCGGCGCGTTGGCGCAGGATCCCAGACATTCGACCTCTTCCCAGCTGAACTTGCCATCCGCCGACAGGGCGTGCGGCTGGTCGGCGATCTTGTCCTGGCAAACGGCGATCAGATCCTCGGCCCCGCAGATCATGCACGACAAGGTGCCGCAGACCTGGATATGGGCGACCGATCCGACCGGCTGAAGCTGGAACATGAAATAGAACGTGGCCACTTCCAAAGCGCGGATATAGGCCATGCCCAACATGTTGGCGACGTGTTCGATGGCCGGACGGCTGAGCCAGCCTTCCTGTTCCTGCGCGCGCCACAGCAGCGGAATGATGGCGCTGGCCTGACGACCCTCAGGATATTTGCTGATCTGCCCTTCGGCCCAAGCCTGATTGGCGGGGGTAAAGGCAAAGGCGGCAGGCTGGTCGTGGTAGAGGCGGCGGAGCATATCAGTGGCACTTCCCGGTCATGAGTCTCAGGTCATCGTTTTGCGGGATGGCGCGACCATCCTGCATCATCGTCAGAACAATCGCCGCCGCCTGGCCTTCGGTCAGGCCCGAGGCGGCAAGTACGTCCTTTTCGTTGTCGTCATGCACCACGCAACCCGCGTCTTCAATCGCGGCGATCAGTCGGGCGAAGTCCGCCGATTCCTGCGCCCGGGCAGTCGTTGCCCCGGCCAAAAGCGCCAGACAGATCGCCCCACGGATCATTGGCACGGGCCAGAGATCAGTTTCATGTTGCCGTCGGCAGTCAGCTCGACCTCGCCCGCAGCATACAGAGCGGCCACGGCGGTCGTGACTTCTTCGGGCGTCAGGCCCGAGGCTTGCTGCACGGCATCGCCGTTTTCGACGGTCACAACGCAGCCAGCAGCGGCAACAGCTTCGCGCAGCTTGGTCGCCGCATCGGCATCCTGCGCCTGCACGACGGCGGGCATCAGAAGGAAAGGCAGAACATAGAGACTTTTCATGTGGGTAACCCCGTAAGGATGGCGCCGCCTGTCAACGCGGCCAGAATGGACATCGGTAAGATGTTCACCCCCCCTGTGATAAGCAATAACAACCCCGAAAAACCCACGCCTGCGATCATCAGATGCACCGATCCGTCTTGAGTTCAAAGACGCCGGTGGTCATCACATTCGCTTGGCCCTCGTCCACCAATTCCTTGCCGATCCGCACGATGGAATCGTCAGGCAGGCCGCTGGCGGCCAGCACTTGTGCGGCGTTTGAGGGGTCAAGCTGGCATCCGTTCGCCTCGATCGCGGCGACCAGACGCTCTTTTTCGGTCAGAGGGGCCGCAGCCGCGGGGGCGGCCCCCGGCGTGGCCGGAAACGGCGGCAAAGGCGTGCAGGCCGAGGCGAGCAGGACCAGCATCAGGGGCAGCGCGCGGGTCATCGGTCGATCTCCCCGAATACAACGTCCATCGTGCCGATGATCGCCGACACGTCGGCCAACTGGTGCCCCTTGCAGATGTAATCCATCGCCTGAAGGTGCAGATATCCCGGCGCCCGCAACTTGGCCCGGTAGGGTTTGTTGGTCCCATCGGCCACCAGATACACGCCGAATTCGCCCTTGGGCGCCTCGACACAGGCGTAAACCTCGCCTGCCGGAACGTGGAACCCTTCGGTGTAGAGTTTGAAGTGGTGGATAAGCGCCTCCATCGACGTTTTCATCTCGCCACGGGTCGGCGGGGTCATCTTGCCCCGGGCCATCACATCGCCCTTTTCCACCCGCAGCTTGGCGCAGGCCTGCCGGATGATCGACGTCGACTCGCGCATTTCGGCCATCCGGCACAGATACCGGTCATAGCAATCGCCGTTCTTGCCCACGGGGACCTTGAAGTCGAATTCATCGTAACATTCATAGGGTTGCGACCGCCGCAGATCCCAGGCAAAGCCCGATCCGCGCACCATGACGCCCGAGAACCCCCATTTCTGGATGTCGTCCTCGGTCACAACGCCGATGTCGGCATTGCGCTGCTTGAAGATGCGGTTTTCGGTCAGCAACCCGTCGATGTCGTCCAGCACGCGGGGGAATTCGACGGCCCATTGGTCGATATCCTCGACCAGCTGGTGGGGCAGGTCCTGATGGACGCCGCCGGGGCGGAAATAGGCGGCGTGCAAACGGGCGCCACAGGCGCGTTCGTAGAACACCATCAGCTTTTCACGCTCTTCAAACCCCCAGAGCGGCGGGGTCAGGGCGCCCACGTCCATCGCCTGGGTGGTCACATTGAGCAGATGCGACAGAATACGGCCGATTTCGGAATACAGCACGCGGATCAGCGAGGCCCGGCGCGGCACGATCGTTCCGGTCAGCTTTTCAATAGCCAGACACCAGGCATGTTCCTGATTCATGGGTGCGACGTAATCGAGCCGGTCCAAGTAGGGCAGGTTTTGCAGATAGGTGCGCGACTCCATCAGCTTTTCGGTGCCCCGGTGCAGCAGTCCGATGTGCGGATCGCAGCGTTCAACAATTTCGCCGTCCAGTTCCAGTACAAGACGCAAAACACCATGCGCCGCAGGGTGTTGCGGGCCAAAGTTGATGTTGAAGTTACGGATCTTCTGTTCGCCCGTCATGGCGTCGGTAGACCCGTCGTCGTAGGTGTTCACGCGGATGTCGCCGTCCATCATATTGTCACCCTTCCAGCGCGGGGCCATCTGCCACGCGAAAAACCTTGGTCATCAACTTCCACTCGGCCCCCACCCGGACAAAGCCCAGGTGATCCTCGTAACGGCGCGGCGGAGCATCGACGTACAGATGCACGCGGGCGATTTCGTCGCCCGCCACATCCACGCTCAGAATTTCATAGGACGGCTCCCCGGGGAACGGGGTGCGGGATTTCACGCGATCCAGATACCCCGCCTTGTCCCAGAACTGCACTTCGCCCGACCCCTTACGGGCCGTCATCAGGAAATGATCGTGGCACATCGCCTCAAACGTCGCGACGGTCGAATGATGAATGCCCTCGCAATAGGCCACGGCCATCGCCCGGACAGCGGCCAGTGGATCAAGGTCGGCCCCGTCCATCATTTCGCGGGCTCCTTTGCCTTGTCATCGCCCGGAAGGATATATTGCGCACCCTCCCACGGGCTCATGAAATCGAACTGGCGGTATTCCTGAACAAGGCTGACAGGCTCATAGACCACGCGCTTCTGCGCCTCGTCATAGCGGACCTCGGTATAGCCGGTGGTCGGAAAATCCTTGCGCAGCGGATAGCCGCGAAAGCCATAGTCGGTGAGGATGCGGCGCAGGTCGGGGTGACCCGAAAACAGGATGCCGAACATGTCGAACACTTCGCGTTCAAACCAGTTGGCCGACGGATGCACGTCGATAATGGACGGCACCATGTCCTCTTCGCGGACTTGAACGCGCAAGCGGATGCGGTGGTTCTGATACATCGACAGAAAGTGATAGATCACATCGAACCGCTTGGCCCGTCCGGGGTAATCGACAGCCGTGATATCCACCAGCGACGAGAACTGGCAGGAATTGTCGGCCTTGAGGAAATCGACAAAGCCCACGAGATTGGACAGCGCCACATCGACGGTCAGCTCGTCATAGGCGACCTCCCACGACAGCACACAATCCTTGCGCTTGACCTCGAGGAGTGCGCCCAGCTCTTTCAGGGCTTCGGTCTTGGGATCAGCCATGGTCGTTACCTTACGATGGTGCCGGTGCGGCGGATTTTTCGCTGAAGCTGGAGGATACCGTACAGCAGCGCCTCGGCGGTGGGGGGGCAGCCGGGGACATAGACATCGACCGGGACGATCCGGTCGCAGCCCCGCACCACGGAATAGCTGTAGTGATAATAGCCGCCGCCATTGGCACAGGACCCCATCGAGATGACATAGCGCGGCTCGGGCATCTGGTCGTAAACCTTGCGCAGCGCCGGTGCCATCTTGTTGGTCAGGGTTCCCGCGACGATCATCAGGTCGGACTGGCGCGGACTGGCGCGCGGGGCCGTGCCGAACCGTTCAAGGTCATAGCGCGGCATGGAGGTGTGCATCATTTCCACCGCACAGCAGGCCAGCCCAAAGGTCATCCAGTGCAGCGACCCGGTGCGCGCCCAGTTGATGATGTCGGCGGTCGAGGTGACAAGGAATCCCTTGTCCTGCAATTCGCGGTTCAGCGTTGCGGTGGCGACCTCGCGGTCGGCGCCTGCATCGTTCAGACCAGTTGCGATCCCCATGCAAAGGCTCCCCATCGTCATATCCGCCCGGGAAATCCCCCCGGACAAGGGTTGACCTGACCTATTCCGCACGGCTTGCAAGGTCAAGGCGACAACGTGCCTCAAAGGGTCTGGACGGGCCTCGGGCTCGGCCTGCGCAAACGTTAGCACTTTGAGAAGATTTCGGTCCTAAGCTGCCCAACAATGCAGCACGCCATACCCTCCTCTCAGGTCGTTCAGGACCAGCCACCGCCGCGCGGTATCCTGCTCACGCTGGTAATCACCGGGCTGGCGGCTGTCGCGTCGATGTTCGCCATCGTCACATGGATGGCCGATGCCACCAATGCCCTCGCCCAGGCCAACTCGGCCGAACTGATCAAGGCGACGCTACGGGGCATGGAAAAACGCCTGACAATCTCGACCGCCGATTATGGCAACTGGAACGAGGCTTATGACTGGGTCGTCGCGCAGGACAGCGAGGCGATCCTTGCCAACATCGGCACAGGCGCGACCGAGGGGAAAACCTTTGATCTGCTGTTTCTCACCCAGGCCGACGGGTCGTTTCTATACGCCTTTGCCAACGGTCAGACCGAATCAAACCCCGCCATTTTCGATCCGCACCTGGCCCGCACACTTGCCAGATCCGTCGCTTCCATGCCCGGCACGCCGTATGACACCGTGGCCGGCTACGCCAATGTCGGGGGCGGGATCGCGATGGTCTCGGCAGGGCGGGTGCAGCCCTATGATCTGGCGGGGCTGGATGTCGCCCGACTGCCGGTGCTTGTCACAGGGATCGATCTGAGCCCGGCGCGATTGATGCAGATCGGGACCGACCTGGTGATCCGTGACATTCGCCTGACCCAGGAACCGGCTGTGGCCGATGGCGGCGCGTCGTCCCTACCCTTGATGGGAGTGGACGGGACACAGGTCGCCACGCTGACCTGGACGCCGGCAAAGCCGGGTACGGTGCTGTTCTGGCGCAGCATGCCGATCGTGGCCTGTATGTCGATCCTTCTGATGGCATGCAGCACCATCGTCGGTCGCGCCTCGATCCAGCAGACTGCCAACTATGTCCGGGCAAAACAGCAGGGCCAGACCGATCCGCTGACCGGGCTTATGAACCGCGCGGGGGTCGATGACCTGATCGCCCGGCCCAAGATCCGGTCGGCCCTGAGCCGTGGTGCGGCCGCACTGATCTTTATGGACCTGAACGGGTTCAAGTTGATCAACGACCGCTGCGGGCACGATGTGGGCGACCTGGCATTGCAAATCACGGCTGAAAGGTTGCGCGCGTCGATCCGGCCGGGTGACATCCTCGCCCGGATCGGCGGGGACGAGTTCGTTTGCCTGCTGATCGGCGATGGTCCGGCGCAGGCCGCCGAACTGGTGGCGCAGCGGATCGTCAGCCGGACATCCGGGGCAATCCACATCGGAGACCAGGACCACTTTTGCAGACCCGCTCTTGGAATCGCCGTGGCCGACCCCGGCATGGGCTGGGCCGAGTTGCTGGGCCGGGCCGATCAGGCGATGTATGCCGCCAAGAACCGGTCGATAGACCAGCCCGTGTTCTATTCACCCTCGGTCGGGGCAGATGCATCGTTGCGCAAGGCCCGGGTGACGCTGCGCAGTGTGGGATCGCCCTGACCTGACAGTTCGGTGCCGGTAAACCGGCCCCTGGTGGGTGCGGCCAGGCGGTGCTGGGCCTTTGCACGACGAGCCTGGTGATATCGACGACCAGGTGTTTGGCGCGGGTGCTGCGGATCGTCGGCAGCTCGCGCCCCTCGGCCCGGTCTGTTTCGTCGATAAGGCAGTCGGCAAAAAGTCTTTGGCCCGCATGCCGAACCGCATCTTGCGGCTCATTGGGTCGGTCACTTCTTGCAGTCCCAATCGTGTGCCGCCCCGTTCACGGATGAACCGATGGCGGATGGTGGTCGACAAGGCGCAGCCCTCTGTCACGCAAACAGATCGTGCACCTCGGGCGTGCTGGTGCGGACATAGCTGAACGTGGTTATGGTGAACGGAACAACGTTGTTTTCGTCTGGATCGGGCCATTCAAAACTCTCGTCGTTCTCGTCGTCCCCGTTGTGGTTGGCTTGATGCTGCGGAGCCGGTTACACATTTTTCCGTTGGACAGTGATTTCCAAGTTGCCACCCTCGTTCGCCGGCCCGCAGGTGGTGAAAGCATCCTCCCGACCCCCGGGGATTTCGGGATCGCCAGCCGCAGCGTTTCAGGGTCCGGATGCGACCGCGCCCGGGCTTGCAGGGTCGTGGTCCGGACCGGGCTGCGGTTCAGCCCGAAGGGCACAATGGCCACCAGCCATCTGAACACCGCAAGTCGCCGATGCCAAGGGCCACCGCCCAAGGGATCATCCCGGCACCGCTGACCTGCGCCGGACTGACCCCGGTCAGCGCCAGCAGAAACGACCACATCATCTACCCCGATATGCGTTCCATCCCGCCATTCGGATAGCGCAACGCAGGCCAGAGCGGTGCAATCGTCGTCACCGGCACACGCAAAAGCGCGCCCCGTCCACGAAGGGCGACGATGACAAACACGACCAGACGTGGCGGCAGGCAGGCCAAGAAAATAGGCTGGCGCAGGCGGTCCGGCCGATCGCCCGAAATGTTCAAGGTCACGCCCGTCAACCACCCGATGGTCAGGGGGCAGATT
Organism: Marivivens sp.; assembly: GCA_024642115.1. Classification (GTDB taxonomy): domain Bacteria; phylum Pseudomonadota; class Alphaproteobacteria; order Rhodobacterales; family Rhodobacteraceae; genus JAHEBU01. The sequence continues at coordinate 307,574 of JAHEBU010000002.1, forward strand.
CGCCGTGAAACGCGGAGAATTTAGGCTTAGCCATGAAAAATGCCGCCTCAAAGGGCGGCATCTGGATCGTCAGGCGGACTGGTGGGTCATTCCCACTCCAGCGCGCCCTTTTTCCATTCGTAGGCGAACCCGATGGTCAACACGCCCAGGAACACCATCATCGACCAGAACCCGACCATGCTGATGTCCTTAAAGGCGACGGCCCAAGGGAACAGGAACGCCACTTCGAGATCGAAAATGATGAACAGGATCGACACCAGATAGAACCGCACGTCGAACTTCATCCGCGCGTCGTCAAAGGCGTTGAACCCACATTCGTAGGCGCTGACCTTTTCGGGGTCGGGGTTGCGCACCGCGATGATGGCCGCGGCCAGGATCAGGATCGCGCCAAGCGCGATGGCCAGGCCCAGAAAGATCATGATCGGCAGGTATTCGGTGGTCAGGCTCTGCACGGGTACAGGTTCCTCTGAATCGACATTCTGCCCGGACACCAAGACGCATCCGGCAAACTCCACCGACACTTACTCCCGCGCCCCGACAGGGTCAACCAACCGCAACGGCAGGGCGCCGGATTTGACTCAGGCGCCCCGGATCAGGCGCGGGTGCTGCGGGTGGCCACGATCAGCGCCGACACCAGCATGACCAGCGCGACAGGAGCCCATAACAGCCGTTCGGCCTGCGAACCGGTCATCAGGTTGGCCGCCAGAGTGAGCAGCAAGACCACGACCACGACCCAAAGCGCCCCGCGGCTGCCCAGCGGGCCGAACCCCTGAACCAGCTCGCCATGGGCCAGCACGATCTGCGCCATGGCAAGGGTCAGCAGGGCAGACCCCGCGGCCAGCATCCGACCTTTGGACGACAGCGCGCCGTCCACCATGCCGCCCTGCGTCAGGTGGCCCAGCGGCGCCCCAAGGGCCACCGCCATTTGAAACACACACAAAACCGCCGCCAGCGCGGCAAATACCAAAGCTGCCTGTTTCATGGCTCAGACCTCCTCTTGGCTCTGTCTCAGGCCCGACCTCTCCGCTGTTGCGGGGTCGGTTGGTGCAATCTTGCCCAAGGATCCTGTCAATTCTGTGGCGGGCGCCCCGGATCAGGCCGGATCGCCAAAATCGGTCAGGTCCATCCGCCGGGCGTTGCGCCGTTCATCCGGCGTCAGGGGAAAGCGGCGCAAGGTGGCGTCGTAATCGTGCCGCACCCTGACCCCCCAGTCGCGCCGCAGATGTGACATCAGCCGCACATGGGCATCCATCCAGGTCTGACGGGAATAGTCATCGGTCACCGATGGGCCATGTGCCGTGCTGCGAAACATCCGGCTCAGCACGGACCGAGTGCGATTGTCAGACAACGCCGAGCGCGTGCGCAGTTCTTCGTCCTGGGCCATCCGCCCGGTCATGCTCGATAATGTCATGAACAACAGCTCGTCGGCATCAACCGGCGTCCGTTCCAGTTCGATCCCGCGTTCGGACACCACCCAATCCCAGACCAGGCCGTTCCCTTCGACATGGGGGGTCGCCATGCCGTCTGACTGCCGTTGATACCGAAACTCCGGCACGGGCCGGTTCAACCGGGCCAGATCCAGGCGCACCTGTTCTTCCACCTCGGCCAGAGTCACTTGACCGCCGCTGCGGCCTGCCAGACCACCGACACCTCGGCCCGGATGATCCGGGCGATCAGGGCGCAGTCATCTAGAGAAAATGTAAGCGGCAACCGCATGTCAAGGATGCCTGCCAGCACCCGGTCGGTGGCAGGCATCGGCGCATGGGGGGCATAGCGCCAGCTGTCATAGCGGCTGGTAAAGGCCACGGGTTCGGGGGCACCGAACCATTTCAACTCGACCCCCCGGGCGGCGCAACGGGCCACGACTTCGCGCACCTTGTCCTCGGACCAGTCCAGCAGCAGGAACTGAAACGACGAGGCAACAAACCCCTCGCCCTCGGGCCGGTCAACCAGACGCAGGCCAGGCGTGTCGCGCAGCCCCGCCTCGACCACGCGATACCGGGCGTTCCATTTGCCCGCCTGTTCGGACAACAGCCGCAGTTGCGGGCGCAGGATCGCGGCGCGCAGGTTGTCCATCCGCCCCGACACGTTGGGGGTTTCATATTTGATCTTGGCGAATGTTTCGGGCGGCGGCCCGGCCCGGTGCCGTTCGTACAGCATATAGCTGCCCGACAGGATGATGGCCCGCGCCATCCCCTCTGCATCGTCGGAAATCAGGAACCCGCCCTCGCCCGAATTGACGTGCTTGTAGGTCTGGGTGGAATAGCAGCCGAACCGACCGAACCGGCCCGACGGGATGCCGCGCCAGTTGGCCCCCATCGTGTGGGCGCAATCCTCGATCACGCTGATCCCGGCGGCGTCGCAGATGGCCATCAGCCGGTCCATGTCGGCAATATGCCCGCGCATGTGGGACAACAACAGGACCTTGGCCTGCCCGGCCTTTGTCGCCAGATCGTCAAGGTCGATAACCAGCCCCTCGGTCACGCCCACATAGACCGGCACAGCACCCAGCGAGGCAATGGCCCCCGGCACCGGGGCAAGGGTAAAGGCATTGGTCAGCACCGGATCGCCCGCCTTGACCCCGCAGGCCCGCAAGGCCGTCGTCATCGCATAGCCCCCGGATGCCACGGCAAGGCAATATTTCGCCCCCATCTGGGCCGCGAACTCTTCTTCCAGCAGGGCGGTTTCGGCAATCTCGCCCGGGGCGGTATTATAGCGATGCAGGCGTCCGTGCCGCAGCACGGTCAGGGCGGCCATGATCCCTTCTTCGGGGATCGGCTCTTGCTGGGTAAAGCTGCCAGTAAAACGTTCGGTCATGGGTCAAGTCTGTTGCGGCGGCGGCGCGGCGTCAATGGCGCGCATGTCTCTTTCCATGTCGTGAAAGGGAAGGATCGGATTTTTGGAAAGGTGAGGATCGGGGGCATGACCCCGTTTGACCTGATCCACGACCTGCAATGGTCCGATCTGCCCGACTCGGTGCGGGACCGGATCGGCCTTCACCTGCTTGACCTGATCGGGGTGGCAGCGGGGGGCAGCCAGACCCGCATGGGTCGGATCATCCGCGATCATGCGGTGGCGCAGTTCGGTGGAACTGCGCCGCTGGTGTTCGACGGACGCAGCGCTTCGCTGCCCGGGGTTGCACTGTCACTGGGAATGACAATCGACGCGCTGGACGGACACGACGGGTTCAACCCGTCAAAGGGGCATATCGGCTGCCCCCTCATCGCGGCTAGCCTGCCGGTGGCTGCAAATCTTGACACGTCAGGTGAAGAATTCCTTGCAACCCTTTGCATAGGTTATGAATTCGGGGCGCGCGCGGCGATGGCCCAACATGGCACCGTCCCTGATTACCACACCTCGGGCAGTTGGGGGGCGGTGACGGCGGCGGCGGCTGTGGCCCGACTGCTGCACCTGCCCGCCGACCAGTCCCGGCACGCCTTGGGCATCGCCGAATACCACGGGCCGCGCAGTCAGATGATGCGCTGCATAGATGCGCCTACGATGGTCAAGGACGGGTCAGGCTGGGGGGCGATGGCGGGCGTTTCGGCGGCCTTGCTGGCGCAAAACGGCTTTACCGGCGCGCCTGCCATCACCGTCGAACAGGCCCCGGCCTATTGGTCGGACATCGGCCAACGCTGGTTCCTGCACGAACAGTATTTCAAACCCTACCCCGTCTGCCGCTGGGCGCAGGCCCCGATCGAAGGGGTTCTGGCCCTGCGCCGGGCGCACAGCCTGACCTCAGACATGGTCGCCCGGATCGACGTGACCACCTTTCACGAATCGATCCGGCTGGCGACAAGGCGGCCCCTGACCACAGAAGAGGCGCAATATTCCACGTCTTTCCCCTGCGCCGTGGCGCTGGTGCGCGGCACGGTGGGGGCAGCCGACATCGCCGACGACGCCCTGAGCGACCTTGAAATCCTGCGCCTGTCTGACAGCATGACCATGACCGAGGACGCCCATGCCAACGCCGTCTTTCCGGGCAAGCGTCTGGCGCGGGTCACGCTGACGCTTCACGACGGCCGGGTTCTGACCTCGGACTGGATGGAGCCGCGCTGGGATCACACCGCCCCGGCCACAGATGCCGAAATCCGGGCAAAGTTTCATGATCTGGCCGATGACCCGCTTGGCCGCGACCGCGCCGATCGCATCGAAGCGGCCATAGATGCCCTGCCCCGCACCCCGCTGTCCGCGCTGACTGACCTGCTGGGTCAGCCGATCAGGCGCTGAACGGCAGGCAAAAGTTCGGAGTAGTGGCCAATCAGCGCATCGGGGTCCAGATTGCGCACCGCCGGGCCGCCGGGGCCAAAGGTGACAAGGATCGACGGGACGCCCGCCGCCCGCGATGTCTTGAAATCGGTCTCGGTGTCACCGACCAGCACCGATTGCGCCGGATCGCCGCCCGCCCGGCGCACCGCCTCGCGCAGCGGTTCGGGATCAGGCTTGCGCACGGTCAGGGTATCCGCCCCGATCAGCGACCCAAAGGCGTCGCGCACACCCAACGCAGTCATCAACCGTTCGGCCAGACCTTCGGGTTTGTTGGTACAGATTCCCACCTTGTAACCCGCCAGTACCAACGCTTCGACCGCTTCCATCGCGCCGTCATACAGGACAGTATGCGTGGCGATGTCGTCGGAATAGGCGGCTAACAGGCGGGGATATTGGCGGTCGATCTCGGTCTTGTCGGTCCATCCCACCCGGTCAAACCCGGTGGTCAGCATGGCCCGCCCCCCGCGCAGCGCCACGCCCGCATCGCGTTCGACGGTCAGCACATCGCCCATCCCCAGATCGCGGAAACAGGCGTTGGCCGCGTTCAACAGGTCGCGACTGGTGTCGGCCAGCGTTCCGTCCAGATCAAAAATCACCGTGCGCATGGGGTTTCCTTTGCGGTTTGGCCTGATGTAACCGAACGAAAGGTGATGTGAACCCCCCGCCCTTGCGATAATGACCCGGCAGGGTAGAAGCGGGTTCAAGAAACGGCGGGGCGACAGGCATGGCGACAGCACTTATCATTCTGGCAGCGGGCCAGGGGACACGGATGAATTCCGAATTGCCCAAGGTCCTGCATCCCATCGCGGGCGCACCCATGCTCGTCCACGCGATGAAATCGGGCGAGGCGCTGGAGCCGTCGCGGATCGTCGTGGTGGCCGGTGTCGGGGCCGAGGCCGTGACCAAGGCTGCGACCGACTGGAACCCGATGGCGCAGGTGGTGATCCAGACCGAACAGTTGGGCACCGGGCACGCCGTGGCGCAGGCGCGCACGGCGCTGGCCGGGTTCGACGGTGATGCCATCGTCCTTTACGGCGACACGCCCTTTATCCGGCCCGAAACGCTGGACGCGATGCTGACCGCCCGCACCGACCATGCCGTTGTCGTGCTGGGGTTCGAGGCGGCCGATCCGGGCCGCTACGGCCGCCTGGTGACAACCGGCGACGTTCTGGAACGGATCGTCGAATTCAAGGACGCCGATGCGGCCACACGGGCCATCAGCCTTTGCAATTCCGGGGTTGTCTGCGCCGATGCGGCCACCCTGTTCGACCTGATCGACGCGGTCACCAACGACAACGCGTCGGGCGAATATTACCTGACTGACATCGTGCAGATCGCCCGGTCGCGCGGCCTGTCCCCCACCGTCGTCCGCTGCGACGAATCCGAAACACTGGGCGTCAACACCCGGGCCCAACTGGCCCAAGCCGAGGCGTTGTTCCAGAAAACCGCCCGTGCGGGCGCGCTGGAGGATGGCGTGACATTGGTCGCCCCCGGCACCGTCCACTTTGCCCATGACACGGTGGTCGGGCGCGATGCAGTGATCGAACCCAACGTCGTGTTTGGCCCCGGCGTCACCATCGAATCGGGGGCGACGATCCGGTCCTTTTCCCATCTTGAGGGCTGCCACGTCTCGCGCGGGGCCACGGTCGGCCCCTTTGCCCGTCTGCGCCCCGGCGCCGAACTGGCCGAGGATGTGCACATCGGCAACTTTGTCGAAATCAAGAACGCGGTGATCGACGAAGGGGCCAAGGTGAACCACCTGACCTATATCGGGGACGCCACCATCGGCGCGAAAACCAACATCGGCGCGGGGACGATCACTTGCAACTATGACGGCGTGTTCAAACATCGCACGACCATCGGGCGCGGGGTCTTTGTGGGGTCGAACACAATGCTGGTGGCTCCGGTAACCCTGGGCGACCATTCAATGACGGCCACGTCAACCGTCGTGACAGAAGACGTGCCCGACGGGGCGCTGGCAATCAGCCGGACCCCGCAGGTGACCAAGGCCGGACTGGCCGTGCGACTGATGGACAAACTGCGGGCGGCCAAGGCGGCCAAGGGGAAATAAGATGTGTGGAATCATCGGCGTACTGGGCGATCATGAAGTAGCCCCCCTGTTGGTTGAAACGCTCAAACGATTGGAATATCGCGGCTATGACAGTGCCGGGATCGCCACCGTGAACAACGGCGTGCTGGATCGGCGGCGGGCCACGGGCAAGCTGGTGAACCTGTCTGACCTTCTGGTCCACAACCCGTTGGCCGGAAAGGCCGGGATCGGCCACACCCGCTGGGCCACCCACGGGGCGGCCACCACCGGAAACGCCCACCCGCACAGTTGCGGTCCCGTCACCGTGGTCCACAACGGCATCATCGAGAATTTCCGCGAATTGCGGGCGATGCTGGCGAACCACGGGTTGACCCCCTCGACCGAGACGGACACCGAAACCGTGGCGATGCTGGCCGCCCATCACATGGCCCAAGGGATGACCGCGCGCGAGGCGGTCAAGGCGACGGTCGCCGCGCTGCACGGCGCCTTTGCGCTGCTCTTTCTGTTTCAGGGGCAAGAGGACCTGATGATCGCCGCCCGCAAGGGCAGCCCGCTGGCCATCGGCTATGGCAAGGGCGAGATGTTCGTGGGGTCCGACGCCATTGCACTGGCCCCGATGACCGACCGCGTCACCTACCTTGAAGAAGGCGATATTGCGTTTGTGACCCGGTCCGGGGTTGAAATCATTGATGAAAACCACGCCCACGCCAATCGGGACATCGTCCGCATCGAAGCTTCGGCCACGCTAATCGACAAGCGCGGGCACAAGCATTTCATGACCAAGGAAATCCACGAACAGCCCACCGTCGTGGCCGAAGCCCTTGGGCGCTATGCGCCGTCCGGCCTGCCCAGCTTTCCGGATCGGCTGGACTTCACGCAGATCGACCGGGTCGTCATGGTCGCCTGCGGGACCGGATATTATTCGTGTCTGACCGCCAAATACTGGTTTGAGCAGGTGGCGGGCATCCCGTGCGAGGTGGATGTGGCGTCGGAATTCCGCTACCGCGAACCGCCTGTCACCCCCCGGACATTGGCCCTGTTCGTCAGCCAGTCGGGCGAGACGGCCGATACGCTGGCCGCGCTGCGCTACATGAAAGACAAAGCCGCGATCGTAGCCAGCCTTGTGAACGTCGGGACGTCCTCCATCGCCCGCGAGGCGGATCTGGCATTGGCCATTCTGGCAGGGATCGAGGTATCGGTCGCCTCGACCAAGGCCTATACCAACCAGTTGACAATCCTCGCCCTTTTGGCTGTCCACGCGGCCCGTCAGCGCGGACATATCAGCGACGCCGCCGCCCGCGCGCATGTCATCGACCTGATGGGCCTGCCCGACCTGATGCGGCAGGCGCTGGCGCTGGAACCCCAGATCGCCCGCATCGCCGAGGACCTCGCGCCCGCACCGAGCATCCTGTTTCTGGGACGCGGCGTGATGTATCCCACGGCGCTTGAGGCGGCGCTGAAACTCAAGGAACTCAGCTACATACACGCCGAAGCTTATGCGTCTGGCGAACTCAAGCATGGCCCCATCGCGCTGATCGACCGGACCTTGCCGGTGGTTGTGTTTGCGCCGCATGACCGGCTGTTTGAAAAGACAGTGTCCAACATGCAAGAGGTTCTGGCGCGGCACGGTCTGGTCACGCTGATTACCGATGCGACAGGCGCCGCGCTGGCCTCTGAAGGCACGGCGGCACAGCTGATTTTACCAACAGCATCAGAGCTTTGCGCGCCGATCCTCTATGCCCTGCCCGCACAGTTGATCGCCTATCACGCCGCCATGGCCAAAGGGACCGACATCGACCAGCCCCGCAACCTCGCCAAGTCTGTCACGGTGGAATAATGGCCAAGCAATTCAACGGGCTGGAACCCGAGCACCAAAACTTCATCAAGGCGCAGCACATCTTTTTCGTGGGCTCCGCCGCCGAAAGTGGCCGCGTCAACGTCTCGCCCAAGGGGGGCGATGACCTGCGGGTGCTGGGGCCGAACCGGATCGTCTGGCGCAACCTGACGGGATCCGGCAACGAGACGGCGGGGCATTTGAAACGGGTCAACCGCATGACGATCATGTGGTGCGCCTTTACCGCCAAGCCCCTGATTTTGCGGGTGTACGGGCAGGCACAGGCCGTACACCCGCTGTACACCGACTGTACAGACATCGACGCCCTTTTCGCCCCGCACGCAGGCACACGGCAGTATTACGACATGACCATCGACCTTGTTCAGACCTCGTGCGGCTACGCCGTGCCGCTGATGGAATTCAAGGCGGACCGCGACACGCTGGACCGCTGGACAACGGACCGGGGACCCGAGGGGATCAAGGCCTACTGGCAGGAAAAGAACACCCGCACCATCGACGGGTTTCCAACCGACATCGAGTCGGGCGCATGACCCCCGAAGCCGCGCTTGATGCGCTGCGGGCTGTGGCGGACCCCGCTGATGCCGACCGCATGGCCGCCTATCACAAGGTGGAACGCCCCTATCTTGGGGTCCGCGTTCCGGTGATCGATGCACTGGCCAAGGACTGGCGGGGCGCCATCACGCTGGACGAACGGCTGACGCTGGCCTCTGGCCTGTGGGACACAGATATCCACGAGGCGCGGGTCGCCGCCGCCAAGCTGCTTGAACAGGCGCGCATCCGCCCCGATGACAGTGGGGCGTGGCAGTTGATCGCGTCCTGGGTGCCCCAGTTCGATGCCTGGGCCATCGCCGATCATGTGTGTGGGGCCGGGCAAAAGCGGCTGGTGGCGGACCCGTCCCGGCTGGACGAGGTCGAAGGCTGGACCACCTCTGACCACATGTGGAGCCGCCGCGCGGCGCTGGTCATCACCCTGCCCTGGACCAAGCAGAACAACCCCAAGCCCGAGGAATTGGCCGCCCGCGACCGCATCCTTGGCTGGGCTGCGACCTATGTCCCCGACCGTGACTGGTTCATTCAAAAGGCTATCGGCTGGTGGCTGCGCGAGCTGTCCCGGCATGATCCGGCACGGGTGATGGAGTTTCTGGCCACCCACGGCGACGCGATGCGCCCCCATGCCCGGCGCGAGGCTTTGACCCATCTGGAGTAGGCCGTTCACACGTGAACGCCCTACTTTCCATTGATTATAAAGAGAAATTTCAAAGATCGCGTTTCGAACGAGCGCTAGTTGGCGAACACGCTCAGTTCCACGATTCCGGTCAGCGGGGCCCCCAGCAATCGCATGGCCGGCAGACTGATCTGGCTGCCCGATCCGGCTGCTCCGCCCGATGGGCGCAGTTCGATGTTGATCGACGTCCCCTGATAAACGACCCGGCCCATCACCAGATCGCTGACCAGCGGCGTCTTGATCCAGATGCCCGGATCGGCGGGCGACCCCAGCGTGGCGAGGGTGGTTCCCAGCGACCGCTCCCCCGCGGGTTCGGGCGGGGGGGCTGTGGCCGCAGCGCGATCTTCGGCAGTGGTGGTGTCCAGCGCAGCAACCGTTCGCGCGGTGGGCGGCGGTGGCGGTGCTGGAGTGGGGTCAAGCGTTGCAGTCGTCACAGAGGCCGGGGGTGGCAATCCGGGATCGGCGGCTGCCGGATCGGCGGGCGCGTTGGGTTGGAACATGCCCTGGAGCGAGGGCGACGAACAGGCGCCAAGCGCCAACAGGGAAACGAGGAACAGCTTTTTCATCGCAGCAATCTAGGCGGCTCTCACCATGCTGGCAACGGGGCTGTTGCACCTTGCGCGAACCCCGGCCCGGACATAGGTTCCCAGCATGGACACGCCCCTGATCGATCCTTTCGACCGCGCCATCCGATATTTGCGCGTCTCGGTCACCGACCGCTGCGATTTCCGCTGCGTCTATTGCATGTCTGAAAACATGACCTTCCTTCCCAAAAAGGACCTGCTGACGCTGGAAGAGCTGGACCGCCTGTCGTCCGCCTTTGTCCGCCTTGGCGTGGAAAAGCTGCGCATCACCGGCGGCGAGCCGTTGGTCCGCCGCGATATCCTGACCTATTTCCGCGCCATGTCCCGCCATCTGGAAACCGGGGCGCTCAAGGAATTGACGCTGACAACCAATGGCAGCCAGTTGGAGAAATACGCCGTCGATCTGGCCGCCTGTGGCGTGCGCCGGATCAATGTGTCGCTTGATACATTGGACGAGGCGAAATTCGCCCAGATCACCCGCTGGGGCCGTCTGCCGCAGGTTCTGCGCGGGATCGACGCGGCGCAGGCGGCCGGTCTGCGGGTCAAGATCAACACAGTGGCCCTGAAAGGCTTTAACGAGGACGAACTGTTCGGTCTGGTCGATTGGTGCGCGTCCCGCGACATGGATCTGACCTTTATCGAGGTCATGCCGATGGGGGATATCGGCAACGAGGACCGGCTGGGTCAATACTGGTCCCTGCGCGATCTGCGGGCGACACTGGCCGAACGTCAGACCCTGACCGATCTGGCCGAACGGTCAGGTGGCCCTGCCCGCTATGTCCGTGTCGATCAGACGGGGCAAAAGATCGGCTTTATCACCCCCCTGTCCCATAATTTCTGCGAAAGCTGCAACCGCGTACGGATCACCTGCACCGGCGAGATTTATACCTGTCTGGGCCAAGAGGGTCATTCGGACCTGCGGGCGCCGCTGCGCGCCTCGCCCGACGACGCGTTGCTGGAAACGGCAATCCGGGCCGCCATCGGCCTCAAGCCCAAGGGCCACGATTTCGACTATTCCCGGCAGGCCGTAGATGGGCAGGTCAGCCGCCACATGTCGCACACGGGCGGCTGAACGCAGACGCGTCTGGTTCAGGCAATCGTGCGGGTCGAGGCGCCAAGGGCCACGTCCCGGATATCACCCCGGCGAATGCCGATATCAGCCAGATCGCGGTCGGACATCGCCGAAAGTTGCCGCACGGCCTTGGTATAGGCCGCGTGCCGTCCGTAGGCGTCACGCACACGGTCCAGCGATTGTTTCATCACTTCGGGAAGGGAGCCCGTTGCGGAACGGGAATGGTCAAAGCTTGCGACGGTCATGATGCTGTCCTGTATTTTCAACGGCTTGCTTTACGATCAAGCCCACGGGACAGTATCTGGGTCGATGCTGCGCCTGCACAACGTCCATCTCGGCAATGCCGCATTGCAGCATTTGCATGATGCCGATGAACGGGCGGTGGTCCTGTCTGTGGATCGCCATTTTCCAAGTCGTTTGCCCTATTTGGTGGCAGGCGGATGCCTCGCAACGGATCTGGCGCGGCCATGACGACGCCGCAAAATTGGATCTGCCTGTGCGAAATCTCCTGCGACAGGTTGCTCTGTCCGCCCCATCGCGCAATATTGGGATGACGTCGCCGTCGATCCTGTCGTTCACTCCCTCGAAAGGAACCTGTCATGGCCCAGCGCAAATCCGGCCCTTCGATTGATCCCGAAATTGTCCGCAAGACTGCCTATGAGATTTGGGAAGAGGAAGGCCGCCCCGTTGGCCGCGACCAGTATCACTGGCTGGCGGCCGAAGCCCGCGCAAAGGCGGTCGCCGCGTCGATGCCCAAGACCGCGCTGAAACTGGGGGACGACAAGCCTGCGGCCAAACCAAAGGCCCCGGCCAAGAAACCGACCGCCAAGAAATCCGCAAAGAGCTAAGGCTCAGGGTCGCCGGGCGATCAAGTCGATCAGGGCGGACCGGCCCGAATGGCCGCGCCCCTCTTGCACGTCGCGCTCGTAGGCCGCCAGTCGCAGGATGTGCCAGTCACCAAAGGCCCCGGTCAGCATCGCCGGGTCGTACAGGTGCGCAGGGTCCGATGGCCCGCCGGTGCCGTATCCCACCTGTTCTGGCGTATAGCCGTGCAGCAACAGCACCCCGCCCGGGGCTGTCAAGCGGCGCAAATCGGCGAATTGCCGGGCGCGAAAGGTGGGGTCGGCGAACTGGACAAAGATCGCCACGACCAGATCGAACTGGCCAGCCTCCCAGTCGAACCCGTCCCAGTCGCTGACTTGGGCCGTCAGGCCAACGCCCCGCTCCGCCGCGAGCGCCTTGGCCCGGTCCACGGCCAATGGTTCGGCATCAAAGCTGGTCACGGTCATCCCCTGCCCTGCCAGATACACGCCGTTGCGCCCTTCGCCATCGGCCACACACAGGGCCGACTGCCCCGGCACGATCACCCCGGGGTTTTCCACCAGAACCTGCGCGGGGGCCGTCCCGAACAGATAGCCGTCGGTGCTGCCGTAGCGCGCCGCCCAGAAACTGGTCATGCGGGGAGCCTTTGTTCCACGATTTCGGCCCACCAGCTGCATCCGGCCGGAATCGCCTCGTCGTTGAAGTTGTATTCGGGGTGATGGACCATGGCCGTGTCGCCATTGCCCACCAGAATATACGCGCCGGGCCGTTCTTCGAGCATATAGGCGAAATCCTCGCCCCCCATGATGATCGGCGCGTCGTCGCACGCGCCCGACACGCTGCGGGCGACCTCGGCGGCAAAGGCGGTCTGGTCGTCGTGGTTGACCATGCTGGGATAGCCGGGGATGAAATTGATCTGCGCCTTTGCGCCAAAGGTCGCGCAAAGCCCCATAGCGATGTCGTGCAGGCGCTGTTCGGCCAGCGCCCGCATCCCCTTGGTCATCGTGCGGATCGTCCCCTTGAGCATCGTCCGCTGGGCGATGACGTTGAACGCCTTGGACGAGCTTTCGATCGAGGTGACGCTGACCACCACCTGATCGACCGGATCAGCGTTGCGGCTGGCGATGGTTTGCAAGGCGCCGATCAGCTGGGCTGCGACCATGATCGAATCCACCGTCTCGTGCGGCTTGGCAGCATGCCCCCCCTTGCCTTCGACCGTGATTTCGAACTGGTCGGTGGCGGCAAAGAACGGGCCGGGGCGGATGGAAAAGCTGCCCACGGGGCGACCGGGCCAATTGTGCATCCCGTAAACCTCGTCGATCTTCCAGCGGTCCATCAGGCCGTCCGCGCACATCTCGCGCCCACCGCCGCCGCCCTCTTCGGCGGGTTGAAAGATCACAACGACGGTGCCGTCGAAATTGCGGGTCTCGGCCAGGTATTTGGCCGCCCCCAGCAGCATGGCTGTGTGGCCGTCATGGCCGCAGGCATGCATCGCGCCGGGGGTCCTGGAGGCATAGGGCAGCCCCGTCGCCTCGTGGATCGGCAGGGCGTCCATGTCGGCGCGCAACCCGATGACCTTGCCCGACCCGTTCTTTTTGCCCTTGATGACGCCCACAACGCCGGTGCGGCCGATGCCCGTCACCACCTCGTCACAGCCAAAGTCCCGCAACTTGTCGGCGACCACCTGCGCGGTGCGATGGGTGTCAAACAGGATCTCTGGGTGTTCATGCAGGTCGCGCCGCCAGGCGGTGATTTCGGGCAAAAGGTCGGCAAAGCGGTTCTTGACGGGCATGAGGCATCTCCTGGGGACGAAACGATCCTGAGCCTGCGGGCCGTGAATGACAAGAGAGTTGGGGGGGATTTCGGGGGGCGGGACGCCCCCAGAAGCAGGGGGTGCGGGGGGCGGCAGCCCCCCGTCCTGCCCACTCAGAACCGGTCCAGCCGGAACCCGCTCAGATCATGCCCCGGCGAATCCCCGGTCACCAAGGCCGCAGCAATCCGACCAAAGGCGGGACCGATGCCAAACCCGTGCCCGCTCATCCCCGTGGCGATCACCAGACCCGGTACTGCCTCCACCCGGTCTACGACCGGGACAAGGTCGGGCATGGAATCGATCATCCCCCCCCAGGCCGCGCGGATGCGGGTCGGCCCAAGCGACGGAAAGGTCGCGCTGAAGCGGCGGGCCAACTCGGCCACCTTGGCCCGGTTGGGGCCGGGATCGAGGACGCGCATCGCCTCGAACGGGCTCGTTTGGTCGGCGTCCCAGCGGCGCGGCGTGGACCAAGCATCGGGATAGCCCCTTGGGCCTGCAGGGCGAAAGCGTGTGCTGAATTTTTCCGCCCAGACCTGCGCCAGAAACGGCCGCAGGTTGCGAAACGCGTCGGGGCCGATGAAAAATTCATGGAAACTGTCGGGGGCCAGCGTATAGCCACCGTCGTCCCTGCGCCGAAAGCCCAGATATTCGTCAACGGCCCCCCCCGCAAACACCTCGGCCATCGGTTCGGTCGCAGCCACCGTCGCGCGGACCGAAAGTTGTGGAATGGATATTCCATGACGGTTCAACAAAAGCGATGACCACGCCCCGCCCGCCACCACGACCGCAGGGGCAGCGATGCGGCCGCGTTCCGTCACGACCCCGGCGATCCGTCCCGCCGCGATGTCCAGCGCCCGGACTGCGCAATTTTCGACAATGTTGACCCCACCCCGCACCGCCGCGCGTGCCAGCGCAGGCACCGCCACCCAAGGCTCGGCCCGCATGTCCGATGCCGTCCACATCGCCCCGGCCCAGGTGGTCGCCGCCGCAGGCATCATCGCGGCGATCTGCGCGGGCGTGAGCAGCACGGTATCCAGCCCGTTGGCGCGGGCATGGGGCATGAAGTCTTCGAAACTTTTCAACCCCTTGGCCCGGCTGGCCAGATACATCACGCCGGTCTGGCGCAGGCCCAGATCCTCGCCCACCTCGGCGGCCAGTTGCTGCCACATCCGGTTCGCCTCGACCATGATGGGCAGCTCGACGAGGTCGCGCCCTTGCTGGCGGATCCAGCCCCAGTTTCGGCTGGACTGTTCGCCCGCCACCCGGCCTTTTTCGAGCAGGACCGTGCGCAGACCCGTCTTTGCCAGCTCCCACGCGGTCATGACGCCGATGATGCCTGCGCCGATCACGACGACATCCGCCTGCGCAGGCAGGGGGGCCGCGTGTTCAACAGGGCTGGCGCCAGACATGAAGGCAGGGATCATTCGGCCAGATGATCCACAAGTTTGCGCAAGAACGCCTCGCCCTTGGCGAACTGGTCGAGCGTGATGAATTCGTTGGGCTGATGCGCCTGTGCGATATCGCCCGGGCCGCAGACCACCGCCGAATAGCCGCGCTGCTGAAACTGTCCGGCCTCGGTGCCGTAGCTCACGACATGGGTGCCATTGTCGCCGGTCAACTGGCGGACCAATCGTTCGGCCGCACCATCGGTTTCGGGTTGAAGCGCGGGGACATCGAAATGCTGGTGCCAGTCGATGCCGCTGCTGGGCTGGCGGGCCTGCATGTCGGCCTCGATCCGGGCGACCTCGACCCGGAACCGGTCCACCCATTCCTCGGCGCTGCCGCCGGGGACGCAGCGAAAGGCGAGGACAAAGTGGCAGTCCTTGGCAGTGATATTGTGCGCCGTGCCGCCGCTGATCGTGCCGACGTGCAAGGTCGTGTAGGGGGGGACAAAGTCGGCAGCAAGCGGATGAACCGGGGCCGCGGCATTGGCCGCGTTCATCCGGTTGGCCCAGTCGATCAGCTTTGCCCCCTCCATCACCGCATTCACGCCGATGTCGATGCGCGAGGAATGCACCTCGAACCCGCGCATATGGACGGCAAAGCCAAGGCCGCCCTTGTGCCCGGTGACGACCTGCATCATCGACGGCTCGCCCACGATGACCATCTGGACGCGGGGCATCCCGTGGCGGACCATGTGGTCGATCATCGGCGGCGCACCGAGGCAGCCGGTTTCCTCGTCATAGCTTAGCGCGATTTGCAGCGGGCGTTTCAGGCCGCGTTCCAGTGCTAACGGCACGGCGGCCAGCGCCAGCGCATCGAACCCCTTCATGTCGCAGGTCCCGCGCCCGTACAGCCGCCCGTCCCGTTGGGTCACGGTAAAGGGGTCGGTGTCCCACGCCTGTCCATCCACCGGCACCACGTCGGTATGACCCGACAGCACGACACCACCGGGGGCATCTGGGCCGACATGGGCATAAAGCGCGGCCTTGGTTCCATCCGCATTGGGCACCCGGACACAGGCCACGCCCAATCCGTCCAGATAGTCCTGCACGAAGTCGATCAGGTCGAGGTTGCTGTCCCGGCTGACCGTGGGAAAGCCGACAAGGCGGTCCAACAGTGCGCGGGCGGTCAGGGGCTTGGCCAAAGGAGGCTCCAGTCGGGCAGTTGCTATGACAGGCTGGCCCTTGAAACGGGGGACGTCAAGGGATGCGGGGCGCCGATTTCCGCGCGGAAATCGCTCCGAAATCTGCGCAGATTTCGGCCCCCCGGCGGCACTGGTCAGTCCAGATGTTTGCGGATGCGCTGGACCATCAGCCAGACCGCCAGCACCACCAAAGGCGTTACACCCGCCATGACCCATGCCTTTGACCAATGCGCCTCTTCTGCGAAGGGGAGCAGGATGTAGGTCACGAGGTTGAGCGCGTAATAGCTGATCGCCACGACCGACAGCCCTTCGACCGTCTTTTGCAGGCGCAATTGCAGGTCGGCCCGTTTGTCCATGCTGGTCAGCAATTCCTGGTTCTGAGCGGACCGATCCACATCGACCCGGGTGCGCAGCAGATCGCCCGCCCGAAGCGCGCGGTCGGACATGGCCTGCAACCGGCGTTCGGTGGATTTCACCGTGCGCATAGCCGGATCGAACCGCCGCATCATGAATTCGCCAAAGGTCTGCCGCCCGTCGAACCGTTCCTCGCGCAGAACCTCGATCCGTTGGTTGACGATCGTCTCGTAGGCCCCGGTGGCCCCGAACCGGAATTGTGACTGGGCGACGATATTTTCCAGCTCGGCAGAAATCGCCAGAAGTCGGTGCAGCGTCTCGGCGGGCTGGCTTGTCTCGGCGGCCATGTCGGCCACAAGGGCCGAGAGTTGACGGTCAAGCGCACCCATCCGCGGTCCCAGATCGCGGGCGCGGGCCAGTCCCAGCATCGACATGGTCTTGTAGGTCTCGATCTCGCACAGGCGCTGCATGACGCGGCCAATCCGCCGGTCGCCTGTGCCGGGCCGGGCAAAGATGGCAAGCCGCATATGCCCCGCAGGATCAATCCGGAAATCCCCCGCGATGATCAGCTGATCGTCGAGCACCCGCGAAATGGCCAGGGATTCGGGGACAAACCAATCCTCGACCCGTTCGGCCACCCGGGCCTCGTCTGTCAGCTCCTCGATCCGGACCAGCGCGCTGGTGATCCGGGTGCCGGGGGCAGCCGCCAGCCAATCTTCGGGAAAAACGGCAAAGGTCTGGGCATCAAAGGGGCGGTCAGCGACGCCTTCGCCAAAGATCGTGTAGGTCACGAACTCGGTATGGCTTTCCCATTTCAGGTGATGTTTGCCGATCTGCCCAAAAAAGTGGGTTGCCCCCGGCTGCGGGTGTTGGGCGCCAAAGCGATCGAGCAGGGCAATCAGATGCGCCCGGTCGGCATCGCGGTCGCGGGCAGCAGCATTCTGGGCCGGTTTTATGGCCAGATAGGCCGCCCGGCTGGGCGCCTTGACCGTCGGGAAGGGCCGCGCGTGCAGCTCGTTGGCCATCGCATAGCGCAGCGGATGATCGGGGATCGGGGGCATGGCGAGGCGGCCTTTTGTCAGCGGTTACCCTGATACCTAGCCAAGATAAGGCAACTGTAAACAGAAACCCGTGATATTAGAAAAGCTTAGCGGCACACGATGGTACACCGTGTGCCGCCTGCCACATTTTTGGTCGGGTCAGATGCAGACGACGTCAAGCGGAGGAAAGCCGTTGAAGCAGACCGACGAATAGGTCGAGGTATAGGCGCCCGTGTTGCGGATCAGCACCCGGTCCCCCGCCTTGAGCGTCAGAGGCAGTTGCATGGGCCGCTTTTCATACAGAACATCCGCGCTGTCGCAGGACGGACCGGCCATGATGCACGGCCCCATCGGGTCGTCGTCACGGGGGGTTTCGAACTGATAGCGGATCGCCTCGCCCTCGGTTTCGGCAAGACCGGAAAAGCGCCCGATGGACAGATACACCCAGCGGTGCACGTCGCGGTCCGACTTGCGGCTGACCAGCAGGCATTCGGCCACGATCACGCCAGCCTCGGCCACCATACCGCGACCGGGTTCGGCCATGATCCGCGCCACGTCACCGAATTTGTCGGTGACAAGCGTCATGACGTTGCGGGCGTAATCGGTCGGCGCCTCGATCGCCTCGCCATAGAACGCGGGAAAGCCGCCGCCGATGTTGAGCAGGTGCAAGTCATGCCCGGCCGCCTTGGCCTGATGCCAGATCTCGGCCAGCGCATCGAGAGCGGGGGCCCACATTTCGGCCTTGCGGGTTTGCGAACCGACGTGGAACGAAAATCCGACCGGGTCGAGGCCCAACTCTTTGGCATAGCCCAGCAGGCGGATGGCGGTATCGGCGTCGCAACCGAATTTGCGGGTCAGCGGCCAGTCGGCCTGCGAGATTTCGACGATCAGGCGGATATAAACCTGCGCGCCGGGGGCGTGTTCGGCAATCTTTTCCAACTCTTCATCGGCGTCGGCCGAGAATAGAGTGATCCCTGCATTCCACGCGAACGCAATATCCGACGGCCGCTTGATCGTGTTGCCAAAGGAAATGGTCTGCGGATCGGCACCAAGAGCCAGGCACAGTTCGATCTCGCCGCGCGAGGCAGCGTCGAAATGCGATCCCAGCGCCACGAGACGTTCGATGATCGGGCGGGCCGGGTTGGCCTTGACGGCATAATGGATGTCGGCGCGGCCCAGACCAGCCTTGAGCGCGTGGTACTGGGTTTCGACCCGGTCCACGTCCAGAACAAGCGTCGGCTTGTCAAACATCGTCGACGCGACAAAGTTATCAAGACGGGTAGAGTCGGCGCGGCGGGCCGCCGCGGCGTCCGCAAAACGTACAGTCATTGGTCATCTCCAGTAGACTCGGCCATACATGACCGCTCAGTTCCAAGGGAGACGTTACCGTCGCTACGTGAACACGTTCAGCGTGACTGCATTCCGGCCAGAGGCGCGTGCGTTGGCGTCTATGCGGGGTGAAATGGGGCAAACCCGGATTCGTTTCAAGGGAAAATGTGCAGTCCTGCAAAAGTTTTATGGGCCGTGATGCTGACGTTGCGCAAGCTGGCGAGGGCTTGGCGGCGTGGCACTCGTTTGCTAGGGCTACGGGCATGACCCGGCTGATCCTGTTCAACAAACCGATGGGCGTGCTGACCCAGTTTACGGATACGCGCAGCCCTACAGAACGGCCCACGTTGTCGGGGTTTGGCCTGCCGGCAGGCGTCTATCCGGCGGGCCGTCTGGACCGCGACAGCGAGGGGTTGTTGATCCTGACCGATGACGGGCGGATGCAGGCGCGGATCGCGGATCCGGCACACAAGATGCCCAAGATCTACCTTGTGCAGGTCGAGGGCGCCCCGACCGATGCCGATCTGGACCCGCTGCGCCGGGGCGTCGTGCTCAACGACGGACCGACCAGGCCCGCATTGGTCCGGCTGATCGCCCCCCCCGCCCTCTGGCCCCGCGACCCGCCGGTCCGGTTTCGCAAATCGGTCCCGGATACATGGATCGAGGTAACGATCGCCGAGGGACGCAACCGTCAGGTGCGCCGGATGACCGCAGCCATCAACCTGCCCACCCTGCGGCTGGTGCGTTGGCGGGTCGGCGACTGGACATTGGACGAGATCGCGCCGGGCGACTGGCGCGACGGGACAGTGGGTTGAAACCCACCTTACAGACCGCCCCGGCTTCTTTGGTCTGAAAAACTCCCGCCGGAGGCTCCCGGCGCGGGTCCGGGAGCCTCCGGCGGGAGTTGTTATGGCAAGGTGAAGGGCAAAGACCCCTGTCACGGTGGGTTTCAACCCACCGCCCCCTCAGTTGATCTTGGGCAGCAATTCGTCCAGCGACTTTTTGGCGTCGCCGTAGAACATCCGGGTGTTTTCCTTGAAGAACAGCGGGTTCTCGATGCCGGAATAGCCGGTCCCTTGACCACGCTTGGACACGAACACCTGCTTGGCCTTCCAGCATTCGAGCACGGGCATCCCGGCGATAGGGCTGTTGGGGTCGTCCTGGGCCGCCGGGTTCACGATGTCGTTCGATCCGATGACGATGGCCACGTCGGTCTTGGGGAAATCCTCGTTGATCTCGTCCATTTCCATCACGATGTCATAGGGGACCTTGGCCTCGGCCAAGAGCACGTTCATGTGCCCCGGCAGACGCCCCGCGACCGGGTGGATGGCAAAGCGCACGGTCTTGCCCGCTGCCCGCAGTTTGCGCGTCAGTTCCGCCACGGCTGTCTGCGCCTGTGCCACCGCCATACCGTAGCCGGGGATGATGATGATGCTGTCCGCCTCGTTCAAAGCCGCCGCGACACCGTCGCTGTCGATGGCGATCTGTTCGCCCTCTATGGCCATGGCGGGACCTGTCGTCGCCCCAAAGCCGCCCAGGATCACGCTCACAAAGGACCGGTTCATCGCCTTGCACATGATGTAGGACAGGATCGCCCCCGACGAGCCGACCAGAGCGCCCACCACGATCAACAGGTCATTGCCAAGGCTGAAGCCGATGGCCGCCGCCGCCCACCCCGAATAGGAGTTGAGCATCGACACCACGACCGGCATGTCCGCCCCGCCGATCCCCATGATCAGGTGATAGCCGATGAACAGCGCCGCCAGTGTCATCAGGAACAGCGGCAACAGGCCACCGGTATTGAAATACCAGATCAGGCAGATGACTGAGAGCGCCGCCGCACTTGCGTTCAACAGGTGACCGCCGGGCAGTTTGGTCGCGGTCGACGTCACTTTGCCCGCCAGTTTTCCGTAGGCGATGACCGATCCGGTGAACGTGACCGCCCCGATGAATACGCCCAAGAACAATTCCACCCGCAGGATTGACTGTTCGATCGGCGACTTGTGGGCCAGAAGGGCGGCAAAACCGTGCACCCCCTGCTGTTCCATCATCGCCATGCGCCCGGCTTCGGTCAGGCTGGGGCCCATCGCGGCCATCATGTGCATGACGCGCCCCAGTTCGATATGGGCCACATAGCCCACGAACACGGCGGCCAGACCCACAAGGCTGTGCATCGCGGCCACCAGTTCGGGCATCTGCGTCATTTGCACCTTGGTCGCCAGTTGATAGCCGATGGCCCCGCCAAGGGCGATCAGGATGATCGAGGCAAGCCACAGCCCCGACCCCGGCCCGACCAGCGTGGCCGCCACCGCCAGCGCCATGCCGACGATGCCGTACCAGACCGCCCGCTTGGCGCTTTCCTGCCCCGACAATCCGCCGAGTGCGAGAATGAAAAGCACCGCTGCAACCACGTAGGCTGCTGTTGTGAAACCGAAATCCATTGCGCGTGCTCCCTTACGACTTTTGGAACATGGCGAGCATCCGCCGTGTCACGAGAAAGCCGCCGAATATGTTGATCCCGGCCATGAAGACCGACAGGCCCGCCAGCAGGATCACGAGGAACGACCCCGAACCGATCTGCATCAGCGCCCCCAGAATGATGATCGACGAAATCGCGTTCGTCACGGCCATCAGCGGGGTGTGCAGCGAATGTGCGACCCCCCAGATGACCTGAAAGCCCACGAACACCGACAGCGCGAACACGATGAAGTGCTGCATGAAGCTGGACGGGGCCACGAGGCCCACCAGCAACAACAGCCCGCCGCCTACCGCCAGAAGGGTGACCTGATTACGGGTCTGCGCCTTGAACGCGGCGATCTCGTTGGCCCGCTTTTCCGCGACGGTCAGCTCCTTGGGGGCTTCTTTCTTGGGCTGGGCCGCGATCGCCTTGATCTTGGGCGGGGGCGGCGGGAATGTGACGGCCCCGGCATGGGTGATGGTCGCCCCCCGGATCACGTCATCCTCCATGTTCTGCACGACGACCCCGTCCTTTTTGGGCGTGAGGTCAGACAGCATGTGCCGGATGTTGGTTGAATACAGGGTCGAGGATTGCGCGGCCATCCGGCTGGGGAAATCGGTGTAACCCACGATGGTCACGCCGTTGTCCGTGACGATCTTCTGGTCGGGCACAGTCAGGTCGCAGTTCCCGCCCCGCTCGGCGGCGAGGTCCACGATCACCGATCCGGGCTTCATCATCTCGACCATGTCCTTGGTCCAGAGCTTTGGCGCGTCGCGGCCGGGGATCAGGGCGGTGGTGATGACGATGTCGATGTCCGGGGCCAGCTCGCGGAATTTCTTGAGCTGGGCTTCGCGGAATTCAGGGGACGACGGTGCGGCGTAACCGCCGGTGGCGGCACCATCCTGCACTGAATCCTTGAAATCGAGGTAGACGAATTCCGCCCCCATCGATTCGATCTGTTCGGCCACTTCGGGCCGCACGTCAAAGGCCAGCGTGATCGCGCCAAGAGAGGTCGCTGTGCCGATAGCGGCAAGGCCGGCCACACCCGCACCCACGACCAGAACCTTGGCCGGCGGCACCTTGCCCGCCGCCGTCACCTGACCGGTAAAGAAGCGGCCAAAGTTCGACCCGGCCTCGATCACCGCGCGGTAGCCCGCGATATTGGCCATCGAGGACAGGGCGTCCATTTTCTGGGCGCGGGAAATACGCGGGACCATGTCCATCGCGATGACCGACGCGCCCTGCTTGTTGGCAAGCTCCATCAGGTCCTTGTTCTGGGCCGGATAGAAGAAGGAAATGAGTAGTTGCCCCTCGCGCAGGCGCTTGGCCTCGGTATCTGTCGGCGGGCGGACCTTGACCACCACATCGGCGGCCTTGAACAGGGCGGCAGCGGTTTTCACCACGTCAACGCCCGCGTCCTGATACATCCGGTCAGAAAACCCGGCCAGCGCCCCCGCCCCGGATTCGATCAGGCATTCATGCCCGAGCTTGAGCAGTTCGACAGCCGATGCGGGCGTCATGGCAACGCGGGCTTCCCCGTCGAATATCTCTTTTGGCGCGCCGATTTTCATGGGGCTCCCCCTTTGGTGTCTCAGAACAATGGCGTTGTTATAGGGCGCAATAATATTTCACAAGGCAAGCCCCGAACGATTGGAAACTGCGAGCGCTAACAGACCGAGGGTGCCGTTGCCCCGACGTCACACCCAGCGGCGGGTGGCAGCGGTGTAACGGGCAAAGTCGGCCTTGAACTTGCGCCGCAGCCGCGCCTCTTCGCCCAGGATGAAGTGCCGTTCGATCCACCAGACGAATACGGGCAGCAGCGGCAGGGCCAGCGGCGCGTCAAAGCGCAGGATCAGCCCGAGCAGCACCAGCGCGTCGCCCAGGTAGATCGGGTTGCGCGTGCGTTTGAAGATGCCGGAGGTGACAAGCCGGTCGGCCTCCAGATGGGGGATCACGGTGGTGTGCATCTTGCGCATCTCGATCACCGCCAGCGCCATCAGGATCAGCCCCGCCCCGATCAGCAGCCCCGCCGCAAGATCGGCCCA
The DNA here is from genome assembly GCA_024642115.1 of Marivivens sp. Lineage (GTDB taxonomy): Bacteria > Pseudomonadota > Alphaproteobacteria > Rhodobacterales > Rhodobacteraceae > JAHEBU01. The sequence continues at coordinate 331,077 of JAHEBU010000002.1, forward strand.
TGCCCCGCCAAAGGACAGATGCAGGGGGTCGTGCTGACCGATCCACCACGCGGCCACACTTGTCCCGATGAGCCAGACCGGAGGAATGTCGATCCATTTGAGCGGGGTCATCTGGCGGCTCCTTGGACAGGGAGGGTGGGTTGAAACCCACCTTACAGTCAGGACGCACCCGGATGTAAGGTGGGTCTCGACCCACCCCGCGCGGCGGTCTAGGCTGACGCCAAAACGGGGGGCCACATGGAACATGCAGGACGACACGCCTTGGTCACGGGGGGCGGCACGGGCATCGGTCTGGCCATCGCGCAGGCGCTGGCCGCCGCCGGGGCCGAGGTCACGATCACCGGGCGCAATGAGGCCGCGCTGCGCGAGGCGGCAGACGCCACCCCGCGCCTGCATCCGATGGTCATGGACGTGACGGACGAGGCTGCCGTGCGGTCGGGCATCGCCCTTGCCGCCGCCGCCCGTGGCCCCATCGCCATCTGCGTGGCAAACGCGGGCATTGCCGAAGGCGCGCCGTTTGCCAAGCTGACCCTCGCCGATTGGCGCAAGACGCTGACCACCAACCTCGACGGGGTGTTCCTGACCCTTCAGGCGTCACTGGCCACGCTGGGCAAGGGCGACTGGGGGCGGGTGATCGTGGTGTCCTCGATCGCAGGGGTGCGGGGGCTGAAGGGGGCGATCCCCTATACCGCCTCCAAACACGCGGTGATCGGGCTGGTGCGCGGGTTGTCGGAGGAGTTCATGGGCGCCCCCGTCACCTTTAACGCCCTTTGCCCCGGTTATGTGGACACCGCCATCGTCACCCGCAACGCCGCCGCCATCAGCGCCCGGATGGGGGTGAGCGAGGACGAGGCCGTGGGATACCTCGCCAAGGGAAACCGCCACCGCAAACTGCTTGAGGTGGACGAAATCGCCGGGGCCGCGATGTGGCTGTGTTCGGACAGCGCGCGCAGCGTGAACGGCCAGACCATCCAGATCGCCGGGGGGCAGGTGTCGTGATCGCCACCGTCCTGATCCTGATCGTGGCTGCCATCCATGCCTATTTCGTCTGGCTGGAAATGATCGGGTGGGAAGGTCCGCGCGCCCGCAAGGTGTTCGGTCTGACCCCCGAATTTGCCGCCGCGACGCGGGTTCTGGCGGGCAATCAGGGGCTTTATAACGGGTTTCTCGCGGTTGGGTTGAGTGTGGGCCTTTGGCTGGGCAACATCGAAATGACCGTCTACCTGCTGATCTGCGTGGCTGTCGCCGGGATTTACGGGGCCATCACGGCCACGCGGGCGGCCGCCTATGCCCAGACCCTGCCTGCCGGATTGGCCCTGACTGCCCTGTGGGCCGGAATTTAGAACGGAATATCCAGAATGACCGATTTTGCCGCGACCAAGGCCCTGTTCCACCTGCCACCGGGGGTCATCTATCTGGATGGCAACAGCCTGGGCCCCCTGCCCCTGTCCGCCCCCGCCCGGATGGCGCAGGTGATGACGGACGAATGGGGCGAGATGCTCATCACCGGGTGGAACCGGGGCGGGTCGGACGGGGCGGGCTGGATGGCCCAGCCCACCCTGTTGGGCGACCGTGTGGGCCGCCTGATCGGGGCCGAGCCGAGCCATGTGGTGCTGGGCGATACCCTGTCGATCAAGGTCTATCAGGCACTGGCCGCAGCACTCGAGATGACCGAGCGCAAGGTCGTCTTGTCGGACAACGGCAACTTTCCGTCAGACCTCTACATGGCCGAGGGGTTGGTCAGATCGCTCAGACAGGGCCACGAACTGCGCATCGTCGCCCCCGAGGAGGTCGAGGCATCACTGACCCCCGAGATCGGCGTCCTGATGATTACCGAGGTGGATTACCGCACCGGGCGGATGCACGACATGGTCCGGCTGACTGAGCGGGCGCATAGCCTTGGTATTCTGACGATCTGGGATCTGGCGCACAGCGCGGGGGCGGTTCCGGTGGATCTGGCGCGGGCGCGGGCCGATTTCGCGGTGGGCTGCACCTATAAATACCTTAACGGCGGGCCGGGCGCGCCTGCGTTCATCTATGTGGCCCCGCGCCACGCGAACCGGGTGCGCCCGGCCCTGTCGGGGTGGCTGGGGCATGAAAGCCCGTTTGCCTTTGACATCGACTATCGCCCCGGCGCGGGGATCGAACGGATGCGGGTGGGCACCCCACCGGTGCTGGCGCTGGCCGCCCTTGAGGCGTCGCTGGACATCTGGGACATGACCACCATGGCCGAGGTGCGGGCACGGTCGCAGGAGCTGACGGGGCGGTTCATCGCCGGGGTCGAGGCCGCCTGCCCCACCTTGACGCTGGCCAGCCCGCGCGACCCGGACCTGCGCGGCTCTCAAGTCTCGTTCCGCCATGCCCAAGGCTATGCCATCATGCAGGCCCTGATCGCCCGCGGCGTGATCGGAGATTTCCGCGCGCCTGACATTCTGCGGTTCGGCTTTACCCCGCTTTATATCGACCAAGGCGATGTGGACGGGGCGGTGGCGGTGCTGGCCGAGGTGATGGACGGGGCCCTGTGGGACCGCGATGAGTATCGGACAAGATCACGAGTGACCTGATGCGCGTTTGGTGGAGCCTGACACTGGGCATCTTGGCAGGGATGGCACAGGCGGACACGCCCGCCGACCGGCTGAACCTGCACAAGGGGATCAACCTGCCGATCTGGGAGGATTGGGAAGAGGTGCAGCACATGCTCGACACCCCCGGTTTCCTGACGGTCTATCCCGACTGGCCGCGCCATGTGCCGCTGGCCAATATCGCCCGGATGCGCCGCCAGGGCGTGGATTTCGTGCGGATGCCGGTCGAACCTGCACCTATGCTGGCGGTCGGGCCAGGGACCGCGCAGGATGACCTGATCGATCAGATCGCAGGGCTGGCGCAGGCATTGCGCGGTCTGGACCTGACGGTGATCGTCGATCTGCACACCATCCCTCGATCCGGCGAAAACTGGGGGACGGACACCGTGGTGGGCGACCCGGCCTTGTTCGATCAGTATGTCACCCTCGCCGAACGGGTCGCCACCCGTCTGGCACCACTGGGCGATGGGATCGCGTTCGAGCCGATGAATGAACCGACCCATGACTGCGACCAGATCTGGGGGGGAGCGCCGCCCGAACAGGCTGTCTGGCCCGGCCAGATGACCCGGCTGCACACCGCGATTCGCGATGCCGCCCCCGACCTGCCGCTGGTTCTGTCGGGGGCCTGCTGGGGCGGGGCGGCGGGGCTGGCCCTGATCGACCCGGCCCCCTTGGCCGACGACAACATAGTCTGGAGCTTTCATTCCTACGACCCCTTTGCCTATTCGCATCAGTCCGCCAACTGGGCCGAAGGGCCCGAATCCGTCCTGAACGGGATGCTCTATCCGCCCGACCGGATCACCGACGCCATCGCCGCCGATATCGCGGCAGAAGGCATGCGCCGGGCCAAGGCCGAAGGGCGCGATATTGCCCGAACCGACATTGCCGACGCCATCGCCGCCTACCGCGCCCTGCCCCGCGCGGCCACCACCGCCGAACTGCATCAGGCGCTGGACTGGGCCATCGCCCACTCGATCCCGCCCCGGCGCCTGCTGATGGGCGAATTCGGGGCGCAGCGGCGCGGGGACGACGGCGGGCCCGAGTTCGACGCCAAAGGCTGGCAGGCCTATATCACCGACAAGCGGTCCGAGGCCGAACGGCTGGGCATTCCCTGGGCGGTCTGGTCCTTCGACGGGTCGATGGGGATCGACAGCCCCGCCACCCCGCACCGGATGGATGCGGGAGCCTGCGCGGCCCTTGGCCTGACGGGGTGCGGCGGATGACCGATGGCCCCGTGATCCGACGGTTTCAGCTCACCGATGGCGCAGACGCCCAGCGCGTGTTTCACGAGGCAGTGCTGATCGGGGCGGCAGACCATTACAGCCGCGACCAGTTGGAGGATTGGGCCAAGGACACCAGTTCGGCCGAAGACTGGGGCCGCTGGCTCGACGCGCATTTCTGTGTCGTGGGCGACGTTGGCGGAAAGGTGGTCGGGTTCTTCATGCTCGAATCCTCGGGCTATCTGAACATGGCGTTTGTTCTGCCCGACTACCGTCGGACCGGCCTTGCCGACCGGCTTTATGCCCAGGTTCTGGCCGAGGCGCGGCGGCAGGGGATGCCCCGGATGACGGTCTGGGCCAGCCGCCTGTTTCACCGGTTCCTGCGGCGGCGGGGCTGGGTGGACGACCCCGATCCGCCCCCGCTGGAGGGGCATCCGATCCTGACAGATGACGCAGAACCCATTGACTATGCCCTCAAACTGGACCCCGTTTGACATCACCGCCCGTGATCTGAAAGGCCAGCCATGCCCGACACCCCCGTCTTTGACCTGCGCGGTCATCACGTCATGCTGGCGGCGGATGCGGCCCGCGCGTTCGAGGTCGAAACCCGGGTTCTGGTGCAGAACATCAGCCGCAACCCCGACCTGTTCCCGCAAAAATATGCTTTTCAGATCGACGAGGCCGAACGGGACGATTTGACATCACGGGGCGTGATCCCAAGACCCGGCCGCGGTGGCAGCCGCGCCCTGCCTTGGGTTGTCACGCAAAAGGGGGCGATCCGGCTCGCCACGATCCTCAAATCCCCCCGCGCGATCGAGGCGGCAGATCTGTTCGTGGACCTGTTCGCCGACGTGATGGCGCAACTGCACGCCGGGCAAAGCCGCCTGTCCATCCCCCAGCCCCGGCGCATCGCCCCCAGTGACCGCGACCTTGCGCAGGCCCAGAAGCTGCGCGGCCGGATCATGGCCACGATGGATGAGATCCTGAACACAGTGGTCGATCCCAAGGCACACACGACCGTGCGGGACGAGTTGGCCGGACTGCCCCAAGGCACGCTGAGCCACGTCAGCGAATGGCTGAAAACCCGCAAGCGCGGCAATGACCTGACCGAGGCGCAGACGCTGCTGGCCCTGGAACAGGTGCGCGATCTGACCGAGCGGCGGCAATCCGAACTGGCCGACGCGGCAGTCACGCGCGAAGGGCGCGCCCTGGAAAACTTGCACAAGAAAATCAACATTGTGCGGGACATGCTTCATCTTCTGGATGAAGTGGAACCCAATCAGGTGGTCAGCCTGTTGGGGTCGCTGTCCCCCGCGCTGCCTTCTCCAAAGGACACAAAATGACCCTGCCCGATCCTGAAAAACTCGGCGCCCAGATGTCGTTTGACGGGCGGATGTCCTATACCGATTACTTGCGGCTGGATCCGCTGCTGGACGCCCAGCACCCGCTGTCGGACGCGCATGACGAAATGCTGTTCATCATCCAGCATCAGACGTCCGAGCTGTGGATGCGGCTGGCCATTCACGAGATGGGCGCGGCCAGAAAGCTGATGATCGACGGGCATTTGCGTCCGGCGTTCAAGATGCTGGCGCGAGTGACGCGGATCTTTGAGCAGCTCAACAATGCGTGGGACGTGCTGCGCACCATGACGCCCAGCGACTACACCACGTTTCGCGCGGCACTGGGGCAGTCGTCGGGGTTCCAGTCGCATCAATACCGGATGTGCGAATACATGCTGGGCAACCGCAACCGAGCGATGCTCAAACCGCACGCACATCGCCCCGACCTGACGGCGGCGCTGCTGGCGGAACTGGACCAGCCGTCGCTGTATGACGTGGCCCTGCGGTTGCTCAATGAAAAGGTGCCGGTGCCGCAGGCCGTCCTGTCGCGTGATCCGGGCCAGCCATACAAGGCGGACGCGGGCGTGCAGGCCGCGTGGGTCACCGTATACCAGTCACCCGAAACCTATTGGGAGCTGTATGAACTGGCGGAAAAACTGGTGGATTTCGAAGATTACTTTCGCCGCTGGCGGTTCAACCACGTCACCACCGTTGAACGCGTGATCGGGTTCAAGCGAGGGACCGGGGGGACGGGCGGGGTCGACTACCTCAAGAAGATGCTGGGGGTCGAACTGTTTCCCGAACTCTGGCACCTGCGGACAGTGCTCTGACTGCGGCATCGCCCCCGGACATTTATTTTTCGGCCCCTGCTTGTCGCCGATCAATTTCGTTCACAGGTCCGCCTGAGGACGGATCAACAGTCCATCAGGGGAGATATCTTGGACTATCTTTATGTGCTTGTCGGACTGGTCGGTCTTTTTCTGGGGGGCGAGGCGCTGGTGCGCGGAAGTGTGGGGATCGCCCGACGTCTGGCCATTCCGCCGTTGCTGATCGGATTGACCGTGGTGGGCTTTGGCACCTCGACGCCGGAACTTCTGGTGTCGGCGGATGCGGCGCTGCGCGGGGTTCCCGATATCGCGGTCGGCAACATCGTCGGGTCCAACATCGCCAACATCCTGTTGATCGTCGGCCTGTCCGCGCTGGTCTGGCCAATCCGCGTGATGGGCGGCACGCTCAAGCGCGATATCGCCGTGATGGCGGCGGCGGCGGTGGTGCTGATCCCGATCTTTGCCAGCGGGGAAATGGGGCGGCTGACGGGCGTGATGCTGGTGATCGCGCTCGCGGCCTACCTGGTCTGGGCCTATCTTCAACCGGGCGAAGCCGCAGAGGAAGAGGCCGACCTCCCTTCCCCCGCATCCATCCTGGTCTCGGGCTGTTGGGTGATCGGCGGCCTTCTGGCCCTGATGTTCGGGGCGCGGTTTCTGATTGATGGTGCCGTCAGCATCGCCCGCGACCATGGCATTTCGGAAGCATTCATCGGCCTGACCATCGTGGCTGTCGGCACGTCCTTGCCCGAGCTTGCCACATCGTTGATCGCGGCGCTGCGGCGCCAGTCCGAAATCGCCATCGGCAACATCGTCGGGTCCAACATCTTTAACGTGCTGGGTATCCTGGGGATCACGGCGATCATCGCGCCGATTCCGATTGCCGCGCGGTTCCTGTCGTTTGACCTGCCCGTGATGATTGCCTGCACGGTCGTTCTGGCGGCCTTGTTGCTTGTGCGCCCGGTGGTGGGGCGGCTGACCGGGGGGGTGATGCTGGCCAGCTATGTCGGCTATGTGCTGGCAGCGCAGGGATGACTGGCCCCTGCTGCACATCGCTTGCCTTGTCGGGTGAAAGCACCATATTCTGAACCAAACGGTTCAGCGCTGCACTGTCGGAGGTCCCATGCCCACTACCGTCACCATAAATGGCACCAGCCACGCGGTCGATCTGCCCGGCAACGTCCCCCTACTCTGGGTCCTGCGCGATGAGATCAGTCTGACCGGCACGAAATTCGGGTGCGGCGTGGCCGCGTGCGGGGCTTGCACGGTTCATATCAACGGCGAGGCGGTGCGGTCCTGCCAGGTGGCGCTGGCCGATGTGTGGGGGCCTGTGACCACCATCGAATCGCTCGGCACACCGGATGCGCCTTCGGTCCTGCAACAGGCATGGATCGACCATCAGGTCGCCCAGTGCGGATATTGCCAGTCGGGCCAGATCATGCAGGCAGCCGCCCTGCTGGCCACCAACCCCGCCCCCACCGATCAGGACATAGACGATGCGATGCAGGGGAACCTGTGCCGCTGCGGGACCTACCCGCGTATCCGCGCCGCCATCCACGATGCCGCCGCCAAGATGAAGGTGTAAGCCATGAGCCGCCTTGGACGTATCGCCCGCCGCACCTTCCTCATCGGCTCTGCCGCCGTCGTCGGCGGGGTCGCCTTTGGCATCTACAAATACAGGGAAGACCCCGCGAATCCGCTGACCTCGGCCGAGGGCGAGACTGTCCTGAACCCCTATGTCATCATCAACGCAGATGGGGTGACGATCATCACCCCCCGGGCCGAGATGGGCCAAGGGACGCAATCGACGCTGGCCGCGCTGGTGGCCGAAGAGCTGGACGTGGATTGGTCGCAGGTTCGCGTCATGCACGGCCCGCCCGCCACCGCCTATTACAATCAGGCCCTGCTGGGGGCCGCCCTGCCCTGGATCGACTATCAGGTCACCGACCGGGGCGAGGCGATCCGCGAGGCCGTGGGCAAGGTGGGCAAGTTCCTGAACGTGCAGGTCACCGGCGGATCGACCGCCATGCGCGACGGGTATGAGAAAATGCGGATGGCTGGCGCCACGGCGCGCGAGACGCTGAAACTGGCCGCGGCCAAGCGGTTGGGCGTGGACGTGGCGCAATTGCGCACCGAAAACGGGACGGTCGTGGCCACCGATGGCACCGCACTGACCTATGCCGATCTGGCGGTCGAGGCTGCGGCCATCGAACCGCCGCAGGTCGCCCTGCGCCCCCGGTCAGACTGGCGCATCCTTGGCACCGCCCTGCCCCGCATCGACATGGTGTCGAAATCAACCGGCACCGCCGAATATGGTATCGACACCCGCCTGCCGGGGATGAAATTCGCCACCGTCCGCATGTCGCCCAAGCGTGGCGGGATGGTGTCGTTCGATCTGGCCGAGGCGCTGTTGATGGACGGGGTCGAACAGGTGCTCGACCTTGGCGACGGGATCGCCGTTGTGGCCACAAACACCTGGCTGGCGTTTGAGGCGGCCGATGCGGTCAAGGTGGTTTGGGCCGACGCCCCCTATTCACCCACCTCTGACGACCATTTCGCCGCCATCGCCGCCGCGTTCGAGGGCGAGCCCAATGGCATCACCCGCGACGACGGCGACGCGGGCGCGCTGGTGGCGGGGACCGAGGTGACGGCGGAATACCGCGTCCCCTTTCTGGCCCATGCGGCGATGGAACCGATGAACGCCACCGCCCTTTACACCAGCGACGCGCTGGAGCTTTGGGTGGGCAATCAGGCCCCGATCATGGTGCAGCAGAAATGCGCCGCCGCCGTCGGCCTGCCGCAAGACAAGGTCACCGTTCACACGCCGGTCATGGGCGGGGCTTTTGGCCGCCGGGGCGAGTGGGACTATTCCGTTCTGGCCGCCCGCGTGGCCCAAGGCATGCCGGGCGTCCCGGTCAAGGTCACATGGTCGCGCGAAGAGGACATGCGCCACGATTTCTACCGTCCCGCCGCCATCGGGCGGTTCCGCGGCGTCCTCAAGGACGGCGCGGTGACGCTACTGGATGCGCGGGTCGCAGCGCCTTCGGTGTCGCAAAAGGCTGCCGCGCGTCTGTTCGGCACCACACCGCCCGGCGCCGACCGGGAATTGCTGGCCGGGGGCGGCGACCAGCCCTATGCCATCCCCAATTTCCGGGCCGCAGGCTATATCGCGCCTGTCGATGTGCCGATCGGGTTCTGGCGGTCGGTGGGCGCGTCGGTCAACGGGTTCTTTTTCGACAGCTTCGTGGACGAAATGGCCCATGCCGCAGCGGTCGACCCGGTGCAGTTCCGTCTGAACCTGATCCGCCCGGCGCACGAACCGTCCGCCAAGGTGCTGGAGGCTGTGGCCGAGATGGCGAACTGGACTGGGCAAAAGGTGCCGGGTCGTGGGCGCGGTGTGGCCTTTACCTATTCGTTTGGCACGCCTGTCGCGCAAATTCTTGATGTGGTGGACGAAAACGGCACCATCCGGATCGACCGGATGTGGATCGCCTGCGATGTGGGTGTGGCGCTCGACCCGCTGAACGTTCAGGGGCAGATGATGGGCGGGGCGATCTATGGCCTGTCGGCGGCAGTGCACGGCCAGATCACTTTTGCCGATGGTGAGGCCGAGCAGTACAACTTCCCCGACTATGACAGCCTGCGGATGCACACCGCCCCGGCGATCGACGTGCGCGTGCTGGAGAACAACGCCCACATCAGCGGCGCAGGCGAACCGGGCACCCCGCCCGCCGCTGCGGCCTTGGCCAACGCGCTGTTCGATCTGACGGGGACGCGGGCGCGGACCCTGCCGCTCGCGTCACAGTTCAATCTGCTGACCTAACACCCGCATAAGGCGAAATTCGGGTCAGAACCGAAAAATTTGTGTCGAAACGGGGTCATTTGCCCGCGTTTCGACACAAACCTTCCCAACTTGTCCAAACCTGCCGCATTGCAGACCGGAAATGCCCCGGTTGGGGCGAAATCCCGCCTTTCCGTCAAGGTAAACGTTTGCCTAATAGGGTGGACGGATCGTGTTTTTAATCGCCTGCCCGAAGTCGGACGCAAAGTCCGGACCGACTAGGCAAGGCGAGCAGGATGGCACAAGGGTATCTGGTTTCACTCGGTAATGCGCAGCTGAATTCCGGCGACGGGATCAGCGGATACCTTGTCACGTTCAACAGCCAGACCAATCTGGGGAATGGTAGCTGGACCTGGTCGGGTACGACCGCAGGCGGCGGGACGGTCACCAACCAGACGGCGAACGGCGTTTATTACCTTGGTACCGACGGCAGCGTCTATTTCGTGCCCAACGCAGGCCCCGTGGGGTCAATCAGCACGGCCAGCGCGGCAACCGCCCCTGCCTTCAACGACAGCACCTTCGGCACGAACGCCAACGACGCGGCCATCAACGGCAACGGCGATCAGGATTACATCTACGGTGGGACAAGCACGTCAACCACCGGGACGGGCAACGACACGATCAACGCGGGCGCGGGCAATGACGTCGTCTATGGCGGCGACGGCAACGACCTGATCCGGGGCGGCGGCAACAACGACACGATCTATGGCGGCACCGGCAACGACACGATCTATGGCGACGATCAGACCACCCCCACGGGCAGCGTCGAACATCTGAGCTGGTCGACGTTCGGTGGCAACAACACCAACATCGCCAACGGCTTTACCCAAGACACCGGCAACATGCGGGTGACCTTTGCCTATAACAACGACGGGCGCGGTACGACGGCCGTCGTCAACACCGGCGCCACGCAATATGTGGCTCCGGGCGAAAGCTTTTCTTCCACCGGGTCCGCCGCGATCAGCGGGAGCGGCCTTGGCGCGACCTCGACCTCGACCTTTTCCTTCGATGCGGAACCCGGATCGAACTTTGCCGATGATGTCCTGAACGTCCAGTTCCGGCTGGCCGACGTCGATACCGGCGGCTGGGTCGACATCATCACCATCCGCGCCTACGATTCGAACGGCAACGTCGTGTCCGTCACGATCGAGAACAACGGCAACGACACCGTTTCTGGCAACACGATCACCTCGGGCCCCGGCAACGATACTGCCGCGTCGCAGTCCGGGTCGGTCCTTGTCACCATCCCCGGCCCCGTCCATTATGTCGAAGTCGTCTATTCCAACGGTGGCAGCGCCGGTCAGGTCATCCTGATTTCGGACGTCTATTTCACCACGATGCCCGCCAGTGACGGCAACGACTTTATCGACGGTGGGGACGGCGACGACACGATCTATGGCGGCGGCGGCAATGACAGCATCCTGGGCGGGCTGGGGCGGGATACCATCTATGGCGGCACCGGGAACGACGCTATCGATGCGGGCGACGGCAACGACCTGGTCTATGGCGACGCCGGAAACGACACCATCATCTATGGCACCGGCAATGACGTCGTCTATGGCGGCGACGGCGACGACATCATTGATGACATTGCAGGCACCAGTACCACCGGGTCCAACACCCTTTATGGCGACGCGGGCAACGACACGATCTGGGGCGCACAGGGCAACGACGTCATCTATGGCGGCACAGGCAATGACGTGGTTTCAGGCGATGCCGGAGACGACACGGTCTATGGCGATGCGGGCAACGACATCGTCAATGGCGATGCGGGCAACGATACGCTGTATGGCGGATCGGGCGACGACACGGTCTATGGCGGCGACGGCAACGACGTCATCGGCAACTGGTCGATCGACGACAGCGGCAACGACACGATGTACGGCGGCAACGGCAACGATTCCATCGTGGGCGGAGCGGGTAACGACACCGTCTATGGCGATGCGGGCGACGATACCCTGTCCGGCCAGACCGGCGACGACACCCTGTATGGCGGCGACGGCCAGGACCTGTTCCTCATCACCGAGGACCACAACGGCGATATCATCTTTGGCGGCGAAGGCGGGGTCGACAACGACACCGTCATGCTGGGCAACTGGGTCACCACCCAGGGTGTGAACGTCACCTTTACCGGGGCTGAGGCCGGCACCTACAACTACATCGGTGGAGGGGCCGCGGGCACCTTTTCCCAGATCGAAAACATCGTCACCACCGCCTATGACGACACCATCAACGCGAGCGCCAATACCGGGGCCGAATCGATCTATTCCGGCGCGGGCAACGACAGCATTACGGGCGGGTCAGGTAACGAACTGATCGACGCGGGCACCGGCAACGACACCATCAACGCAGGCGCAGGCAACGACACCGTTTATGGCGGCGCGGGCAACGACAGCATCATCGGCGGGGCTGGCAACGACATCATCGACGCAGGCACCGGCAACGATATCGTGGGCCTGGGCGACGGCTTTGGCATCGACACGATCATCGGTGGCGAGGATGCGGGCAACGGCGATGTGGATTACCTCGACGGGTCGTCCCTCACCCAGAATGCGACGCTGACCTTTACCGGAGCCGAGGCAGGCACGCTGGTGTCGGGGGCCAACAGCGCCACCTTCAGCCAGTTTGAACTGTTCAGCACCGGTTCCGGCAACGACACCATCAACGCCGCCAACGCGGGCGGCAATGTCACCGTGTCCTCGGGCGCGGGCAACGACACGATCACCGGCGGGATCGGCAACGACAGCTTTGACGCGGGATCGGGCAATGACACCGTTTACGGCGGCGCGGGCAACGACAAGATCGACGGCGGGCTCGGCGACGACACCCTCTATGGCGGGACCGGCAGCGACAGCATCAACGGCGGCGCAGGCAACGACCTGATCAATGGCGGTGCTGGCGCCGATACGCTGATCGGCGGCGGCGGCACCGATACGCTGGATTATTCGACCGACACCGCAGGCGTGCAGGTCAACATCGGCACCAACACCGCGGCGGGGGGCGAGGCGGCGGGCGACGTCATTTCCGGCTTTACCAACCTCACGGGCGGTACCGGGTCGGACACGCTGACGCTGTCGAACACATCGGGCACGGCCACAGGTGGGCTGGGATTCGACACGATCTATGGGGGCAGCGGGAACGACGTTCTGTTTGGCGGGGCTGCGGGCGATACGCTTTATGGCGGCGCTGGCAACGACACGATCTATGGTGGCGACGATTCCGACCGGATCGTCCTGCAATCCGGCTTTGGCAATGACATCATCTTTGGCGGCGAAGGTGGGTCGGATTATGACATTCTGGACGCCACCGGCCTGACGGCTACGACCGTCACGTTCAGCGGGAACGAAGCCGGGACGCTGACCAACGGCACCAACACCGCCATTTTCAGCGAGATCGAGCGGCTTCAGACCGGCGCAGGCAATGATACGATCAATGCCGCCGCCGACACCTGGGGCACCAGCATCGACGCAGGCGCAGGCAACGACACGATCACCGGTGGATCGGGCAACGACACGCTGAACGGCGGGTTGGGCGATGACACGATCTATGGGGGCGCGGGCAACGACATCATCGACGGCGGCGCAGGCAACGACCTGATCCGGGGTGGCGCGGGTGCTGACACGCTGACAGGTGGTGGCGGCACCGATACGCTGGACTATTCGACCGACACCGCGGGCGTTCAGGTCAACATCGGCAGCAACACCGCTTCGGGCGGCGAGGCGGCGGGCGATGTCATTTCCGGCTTTACCAACCTAAACGGCGGCACCGGGTCGGACACTCTGACCCTGTCCAACACATCAGGCACCGCCTTTGGCGGGGCGGGCAATGACACTATCAACGGCGGTAACGGCAACGACATCCTGAACGGGGATGCAGGCAACGACACGCTGTTCGGTGGCGCGGGGAATGATGCCCTGTATGGCGGGACCGGCGACGACACCCTGCGCGGCGGCCTGGGTGATGACACGCTGTACGGCGGCGCTGGCAATGATTACCTCGACACCGATCTGTTCGGCGCGGGGACGGTCTATGGCGGCGATGACGCCGATACCATCAACATCGGCGACAACCACGGTGCCGGGACGATTTTCGGCGGCGAAGGCGGTCTGGATCAGGACAAGATCCAGTTCAACAATTACGGCGGCACCTCTGGCGTCAATCTGACCTTTACCGGGAACGAGGCGGGCAGCTATGCCTTTGGCACGGCCACCGGCACGTTCGTCGAAATCGAACAGGTTCAGGGGTCAGGCTACAGCGACACGATCAACGCCGCCGCCACGACCGCAGGCGTCAGCGTCGATGCCGGGGCTGGCAACGATGTCATCATCGGCGGCGCGGGCAATGATACGATCAATGCAGGTACCGGGGCCGACACGGTCACTGGCGGCGCAGGAAACGACATTATCGACCTGGGCGCGGATTCGGCCGTCGATACGGTCGTGCTGGCCGATGGGTCGGGCGCGGACCGGATCACGAACTTTACCGCCCCCACCCCGCTGGGCGGCGGCGCGTTCGCAGGCAATGACCAGCTTAACGTGGCTGGCCTGCATGACCTCAACGGTCTTCCGGTCAACACCAACGACGTAGTCGTAAGCAATGACGGGTTCGGCAACGCCGTCCTGACGTTTCCGAACGGCGAATCGATCACCCTCGTCGGCGTCGCCCCCTCTGCCGTTACCGGTCACGCCGCCCTGCACGCCATGGGCATACCCCTGTCGGATGGCACGGTCGAAGGGACCGCAGGCGGTGACCTCATCAACGGCAGTTATCTCGGTGACCCCGACGGGGATCAGGTCGACAACAACGACGCCTTGTTGCCCGGCTCAAGCGGAAACGACGACCTGATCTATGCCTATGGCGGCAACGACACGGTTCAGGCCGGCAATGGCAACGACACCGTTTTCGGCGGCACCGGCAACGACACCCTGTTCGGCGGGGCGGGCAATGATCTGATCCACGGCGACGATGGAAACGACACCATCGGATCCTGGAACACCGGCCCGACCAATGGGACCGAGACGGGCAACGACACGCTCTATGGTGATGCGGGCAACGACACCGTGCTGGGCGGCGACGGCAACGACACAATCTATGGCGGCACCGGCGACGATGTTCTGGCGGGCCAGGGCGGCAACAACACGCTGTTTGGCGGCGACGGACAGGATCTGTTCGTGGTGGGCCCATTTGGCGGCACCGACCAGATCGTGGGCGGCGAAGGCGGCATCGACAACGATCGGCTGGTCTTTGGAGATACCTACGGCAACGGGGTCAGCGTCACCTTTACCGGGGCCGAAGCCGGCAGCTATGGCTATATCGACGGCGGCGCCACGGGCAGCTTTGCCGAAATCGAACAGGTTCAGACAACCGGTCAGAACGACACGGTCAACGCCAGCGCGGCCACAGGCGGGATCAACGTCAACACCGGCGGCGGCAACGATGTCATCATCGGTGGATCGGGCAACGATACCATCGTCGCAGGGACCGGGGCCGATACCGTCACCGGCGGCGCGGGCAACGACGTCATCGACCTGGGTGCAGGGGCACCCGACGGACAGGCCGATGTGGTGGTCCTGCAAAACGGGTTCGGTCATGACATTATCAGCAGCTTTGATGCGCCCACGGCCAATGGCAACGGCACCTTTACGGGCATCGACACGCTAAACGTCACCGCCCTGACCAACGGCACCCGCCCGGTCAACGTCAACGATGTCACCGTGACCAACGATGGCAGCGGCAACGCGGTCCTGACCTTTCCGAACGGCGAATCCGTCACCCTGATCGGCATCAGCCCGACGGCGGCGAACAACCCGCTCTACCTCAACGCCATCGGTATTCCCCTGTCGGACGGCACCGTCGAAGGGACCGCCGGAAGCGATCTGATCGACGGCAGCTACACCGGGGACCCGGATGGCGATCGGGTGGACGACAATGACGCCATTCTGCCGGGTGACACTGGCAACGACGACCTGATCTACGGCTACGGCGGCAACGACACCATCGTCGCAGGCGACGGCAACGACGAAGCCTATGGCGGCACCGGCGACGACACCCTGTTTGGTGGAGCAGGGACCGATACCCTGTTCGGCGACGCGGGCAACGACACCCTTTACGGCGGGGCCGGAGCGGACCTGCTGTATGGCGGGGCCGATGCAGACACCTTTGTCGAAACCGACGGCTTTGGCGCGGACACCATTGTCGGCGGCGAAACCGGGATAGATCAGGATATCGTCGATCTGACAGGACTGAGCGCGGCCGTCACCGTGACCTTTTCCGGGTCCGAGGCGGGCAGCCTGACCAACGGGACCGACACCGCCACCTTCTCGGAAATCGAACAGTTCAACCTGACCGCGCAATCCGACACGTTCAACGCAAGTGCCGCCAGCAGCGGCGTGACGGTTTTTGCAGGCGCAGGCAATGACAGCATCCGCGGCGGATCGGGCAACGATTACATCGACGCCGGGTCAGGCAACGACACGATAAACGCAGGGGCCGGAAACGACACGATCCATGCCGGAACCGGGTCGGACACGGTTCTGCTCGGCAACGGCTTTGGGATCGACACCATCATCGGTGGCGAGGATCCCAGCACATTTGACGTCGATACCTTGGACGCCGGGGCGCTGACCACAGACGCAGCACTGACCTTTACCGGCACCGAAGCGGGCACCCTGTCCTCGGCCGGGTCCGTCGCAAGCTTTAGCGAGTTCGAGCTTTACGTGACCGGCAGCGGCAATGACACGGTCAATGCCACTGCGGCCACGGGCGGCGTCACCGTCTTTACCGGGGCAGGCAACGACACCCTGACGGGCGGGGCGGGCGACGACAGCTTCAGCGCGGGATCGGGCAACGACACCCTGTTCGGCGGGGCGGGCAATGACACGCTTTATGGCGGGTCAGGCAATGACACGCTCGACGGCGGCACCGGAAACGACATGCTGGATGGCGGGACGGGCAGCGACACGTTCACATTGGCCGACGGGTTTGGAACCGACACGATCTATGCAGGCGAGGATGCGGGCAACACCGACCTCGACCTTCTGGACGCCTCAGCCCTGACGCAGAACGCCACGCTGACCTTTACCGGCACCGAAACAGGCAGCCTGACCAGCGCAGGCAACAGCGCGACCTTTCAGCAGGTCGAGGTGTTTGCCACCGGATCGGGGAACGACACCGTCGATGCCTCGGCCGCGACGGGTGGCGTCCGGGTGTCCACCGGGGCGGGCAACGACACCATAACCGGCGGATCGGGAAACGACAGCTTTGATGCCGGATCGGGCAATGACTGGGTCTTTGGCGGCGCAGGCAACGATACGATCTTTGGCGGATCCGGCGCAGACCTGATCGAGGGCGGAGCCGGCGACAACACGATCTACGGCGGGGACGACAACGACCGGATCCTGGTGAACCAGGATGACGGCACCAACACGATCTTTGGCGGCGAAGGCGGCCAGGACAACGATCTGTTGATCCTGGACAGCTCTGGCCAATCGGTGAACGTCACCCTCACCGGTGACGAAGCGGGCGGCTACAGCTATGGCGGCACGCCCAGCAACGGCACGTTTGCCCAGATCGAGGAATTCCAGCTTTCCAAATCCGCCGACACGTTCGACGGTTCGGCCTCCTCCGCCTCGATGACCGTGTCAGGCGACGGGGGCAACGACAGCCTGCTGGGCGGCTCTGGCGCAGATACGCTTTATGGCGGCAGCGGCGATGACACTCTTTCCGGTGGCACCGGGGCGGACCTTCTGGATGGCGGCACCGGCAACGACACGATCACCTTTGCCGAAGGCGACATGGCTTACGGCGGCAGCGGTGACGACCTGTTCGTCCTGCAAGATCTGGGCGAGACGACCAACGGCACGATCACCATCGACGGCGGCAACGGCGACGAAACCGGCGGCGACACGCTGAAACTTGGGCATCTGGGCATCCTGACGAAGGCGGTCCGCGATACCTTTGTCGATGACGGAACCGGCAGCTTTTCGGGCAGCATCACGCTGGACGACGGCACGATCCTGAACTTCTCGGAAATCGAGAACATCATCTGCTTTACCCCCGGCACCCGCATCGCCACTCCGCGGGGCGCACGGCCCATCGAAACGCTGAGGGTGGGCGACATGGTCGTCACGCGCGACCACGGGCTGCAACCGATCCGCTGGATCCAGTCGCGCACTGTGCCCGCACTGGATCGGTTTGCCCCCGTGCGCATCCGCCCCGGCGTCGTGACCGGACTGGACCGCGATTTGCTGGTGTCGCCGCAACACCGCATGCTGTTCACCGGCTACCGGGCCGAACTGCTGTTCGGCGAATCCGAAGTTCTGGTGTCGGCCAAGCACCTGATCGACGGTTTTGCGGTGACCCGGGAGGCTGGCGGCATGGTCACCTACATCCACATGATGTTCGACGAACACGAGGTGGTCTATGCCGAAGGGGCCGCAACCGAGAGCTTTCACCCCGGCGAGGTCGGCCTGTCGGCCGTAACGGACGCGGCGCGTGAAGAGTTGTTCGCCCTGTTCCCCGCCCTGCGCTCTGGCCCCAACGCCTATGGCGACACCGCCCGCCGTGTCCTCAAAAAGCACGAGGCGCAGTTGCTGCGGGTCTGAGGCTCAGGCGAGCCAGCTGCGGTAATCGCTGACCAGCAGGTGGGTGGGGGCCACGTCCTCCTCCACTGTCGCAAAGCGGCCGATGGGTTCGCGAAAGATGTTGTCGGTCTCGTCGTCGTTGACGGTGCTGACCTCGCCGATCAGGACATCGCCGCCCTCGCCCCAGAACGCGTGCCAATCGCCGGGCATCAGCGTGACGCTTTGCCCGGGGGCAAGTTTCAGTTTCTCGCCGGGGCCGTAGTCCACGCGGATCCCGTCGCAAAACACGGTCCCGCCCATGTCCGCCGCAAACCGCCCCTGATCGTCCGAGCCGTAGAGTTCGACCACTAGCGTGGCCCCGCCCCGGTTGATGATATCCTCGGCCTTGATGACGTGGGTGTGCATGGGGGACAGCTGATCCTGTTTTGAAATCAACAGCTTCTCGGCATAGCACATGCCACCGCCCCGTTGCAGATCGGCCAGACGGCCGTTGCGGAGCGTGAACAGGAACAGTCCCATCTGGTCGTATTTGCCCGCGCCATAATCGGTGATGTCCCAGCCACAGCGGGCCGAAATGACGTTTTTTGCAGTCTCCCGGTGAGCCTTGAACTGGTCTGGGGTCCAATAGGCAAAGGGCGGCAGGACAAAGCCATAGTGGCGGATCATCGCATCCGCCTCGGCCATGATGTCATTGATGCGCGAGCGTTTCATGTGGGCGTCTCCGGACTGAACCAGATCGCAGAATTGTCGGAACGCCGCCGAAAGACAATGCCGGAAAACGCGCGTTTTCCGGAACGATTTCCGCGCGGAAATCGTCACCGCACCCGGCGGACGGGCTCGTTATTGCACATGACAATGAATTGCCCCGCGTTTTCGAACACCGGAAAACCGCGCCGCGCCGCCTCGTTCAGAAATGCATCGCGTCCCACAAGACGGTCCACATCGCGGATCTTGCGGCGAATGACGCTGCCGTCCCGCGCGGCTTTGGAGCCGTAAAATTCGGCAAAGAACGCCTTGGGATCGACAGGGGACGGACGCATGAGCATGTCCGCACACTGTCGCGACAAGGTTAACGCTGGGTAAACGCCTTCAGGCCGTCTTGCGCACGGGCGCGTGCTTTTGCGCGGCCCAGGCCCGCGCAGCATCGCCAAAGGCGGTGAACAGCGGGCGCGACACCGGGTCATCGGCGGCGTTCCATTCGGGGTGCCACTGGACCGACAGGGTAAAGCCGGGGGCGCCCTGCACATAGATCGCCTCGGGCGTGCCATCGGGGGCCACGCCGTCGATCACGATGCGCTTGCCCGCCTCTTTGATCCCCTGTCCGTGCAGCGTGTTGGTCATCACCGCCTGCGCGCCCATCAGGCGGTGGAACGGACCGCCTTCGGTGAACGTGACCTCGTGGCGCAGGGCGAATTTTTCCTCCAGCGTGCCGTCCGGGGGCATCCGGTGATTGTTGCGCCCCGGCAGATCGCGGATTTCGGGATACAGCGTGCCGCCCAGCGCCACGTTGACCTCCTGAAAGCCCCGGCAGACACCCAGAATGGGCTGGCCCCGCTCCACACAAGCCCGGATCAGCGGCAGGGCCACGGCATCTCGGTCGCGGTCAAACGTGCCGTGGGCGGGGGTTTCGGGTTCACCATATTCTTCCGGGTGGACGTTGGGTCGTCCGCCCGTGAACAGGAACCCGTCGCACGCCTCCAGCAGATCGGCGATGGCCACCAGACCCGGATCTGTCGGCACGATCAGCGGAATACCCTCGGTCACCCGGGCGATCGCGCACGAATTCATCTGCCCGGCGCCATGCACCAGATAGGTGTCGTTGATCAGGTGTCCGTTGCCGATGATGCCGATGACAGGTCGAGCCATCGCGTTCCCCTTGTTCCCTGAGTGCTAGATACGTCTTTCAGGCTGTCATGAAAAGGTAACCAAACGCATATCCGGCGTGCAGCGATGCAGATGCCACATAAAGCGGCAGGCAGGCTCAGGGCGCAGGCGTTGACAACACGGGGTCAGCCCCCGACATCTGCTCCATGACCCACGATCTGCGCGACCCCGCCTTTCTGGCCCACCCCGGCCCCCAGCTTGCCGCGATGCGGGCCAAAGGTCCGCTGGTGCGCGCCCGCATCCCGCTGATCGGGGACGTCTGGGTGACGACCACCGATGCCGCCGCCCGCGCCCTGCTCAAGGACCCACGCTTTCGCCGCGACCCCGCGGCGGCAGGCGGGCGCAGCCTGACGCGGACGTATTGGTGGCTGCCGGGGTTCATGGCCCCCCTGATGGAAAACATTATTCTCAAGGACGGGACCGATCACGCCCGCATCCGGGGGCTGGTCGACCCGGCGTTTGCGCGGGGCAGCATCGACGACCTGCGACCGCGGATCGCGGCCCTGGCCGATGACCTGCTGGACAGGATCGACCCTGACCGACCCACAGACATCATCGCCGCCTACTGCCGCCGCCTGCCCCTGCTGGCGATTGCCGAAATGCTGGGCTTTGCCCCGGATGACCGGGACCATATCGCCCGGTTGGTGGCGCCCATCGCAGGGCCGACGAACCTGCTCAGCTTTGCCCGCGCCCTGCCCGGCCTCTGGCGGTCGATGCGGTTCCTGCGGGCCGATTTCGACCAGGTTCGGCAGTCGGGACGGCCCGGCCTGATCCGGGATCTGGTGCAGGCAGAGGATCAGGGCGACCGCCTGTCAGAGAACGAACTGCTGTCCCTCGTGTTCACCCTGTTCGTGGCGGGGCACGAAACCACCGTCCACCTGATCGGCGGGGCGATCCTTGCGCTGATCGACGCGCCCGACGCCCGGGCGCGGCTGTTGGCCGACCCCGCAGGCCTGCCGCTGGCGACCGAGGAATTCCTGCGCCACATAAGCCCGGTGATGATGACCAAGATGCACTATGCCAGTCAGGACATGCTGTTTGACGGGGTGGCTGTGAAAAAGGGGGACGTGGCGACCGCCCTGCTGATCGGGGCGAACCATGACCCGGCGCGGTTCACCGACCCCGAAACGCTCGATCCTGCCCGCCGGCCAAACGCGCATCTGGGGTTCGGCTACGGCCCGCATGTCTGTCTGGGCATGCAACTGGCCCGGGCCGAAGGGCAGATTGCGCTGGAACGGCTGTTCGGGCGGTTCCCTGACCTCGCACTGGCCCAACCCCGCGACAGGATCGTCTATCAGCCCCGGCTGGGCATCCGGGGGCTGAAACGGCTGGACCTCAGGCTTCGCCCGTGAACCCGGCAGCCTCGATCCCGGCCATGGCGGCGGCGGCATCATTGGCTGATATGTCGCCCGACACGCCAACGGCCCCCACAATCGCGCCCCGCTTGTCGCGGACCAGGACGCCGCCCTGAACGGGGACGAACTGCCCGTCAAAGGCGCCGTTCACGGCGTTGGTGAAATAGGCGCGGTCTTCGGCCATCTTGGCCTGCTTGGACCCCGGCACGCCCATCATGACCGACCCATAGGCCTTGCCCTGCGCCACGGCATAGCGGCCGGGCGACGCGCCATCTTCGCGCTCGAACGCCTTGGGGTGTCCGCCGCTGTCCAGCACGACGACGGCGATGGGGCTGAGGCCCATCTCGCGCGCCTTCTCAAACGATTTGCGGATGATGAGGCGCGCCTTGGCCAACGAAATCTCGGGCATGATGCAAGTCCTTTCGGTCAGGTAAGGTGGGTCAAGACCCACCTTACAGGGGGTGTCTCGTTTGGTAAGGTGGGTTTTAACCCACCCCACCCGGTCTCAGTTGCGCTGCGCCTTCAGCTCCAGCCTGCGGCGGTGCAGGACAGGCTCGGTATAGCCCGATGGCTGGGCACGGCCCTCAAACACCAATTCGCAGGCGGCCTGATAGGCGATGCCGTCAAACGTGGGGGCCATCGGGCGATAGGCCAGATCGCCCGCATTCTGGCGGTCCACCACGGCGGCCATCTTTTCCATCGCTTCGGTCACCTGCGCCTTGGTCACGACCCCGTGGTGCAGCCAGTTGGCCAGCGCCTGCGAGGAAATCCGACAGGTCGCCCGATCCTCCATCAGACCAACATCGTTGATATCGGGCACCTTGGAACAGCCCACGCCCTGATCGATCCAGCGGACGACATAACCAAGGATCCCTTGCGCGTTGTTTTCCACTTCCTTGATCTTTTGCGCCTCGGTCCAACGGCGATAGGCGGCCAGCGGAATGTCGAGGATGGCGGTGACATAGCCCCGGCGGCCCCCGGCTGCGATCTTGCGCTGCACGGCAAACACATCGACCTTGTGGTAATGCAAGGCGTGCAGGGTGGCGGCGGTGGGGCTGGGCACCCAGGCGCAGTTGGCCCCGGCGCGGGGATGTTCGATCTTTTGTTCGATCATCGCGGCCATGAGATCAGGCATGGCCCACATGCCCTTGCCGATCTGAGCGCGGCCGGAAAATCCGCACTCAAGACCGATATCGACGTTCTGGTTTTCATAGGCGGTGATCCAGCCCTTGCGCTTGATGAAATCCTTGCGGCTGAACGGTCCCGCCTCCATCGAGGTGTGAATTTCGTCGCCCGTCCGGTCCAGAAACCCGGTGTTGATGAAACACACGCGGGACTTGGCCGCGCGGATACATTCTTTGAGGTTGACGGTCGTGCGCCGCTCCTCGTCCATGATGCCCAGCTTGACGGTATATTCGGGCAGGCCCAGCACCTGCTCGACCCGGCCAAAGATATCGTTGGAAAACGCTACTTCTTCTGGGCCGTGCATCTTGGGCTTGACCACATAGACCGAACCTTTGACCGAATTGCCGCCCTCGCGGCGCAGATCATGCATGGCGATGAGGGTGGTGACGGCGGCGTCCATCAACCCCTCGAACACTTCATTGCCGTCGCGGTCGAGGATCGCGGGGTTGCTCATCAGGTGGCCCACGTTGCGGATCAGCATCAGCGCCCGACCCTTAAGCCGCTGGGGGCTGCCATCTGGGGCGGAAAAGGTCCGGTCGGCAGCCAGTCGGCGGGTCATCGGCTTGCCGCCCTTGTCGAACGTGTCCTGCAAATCGCCCTTCATCAGGCCCAGCCAGTTGGAATAGGCCAGCACCTTGTCCTCGGCATCCACACAGGCGACGGAATCCTCGCAATCCATGATGGCGGAAATGGCCGATTCCAGACGTACATCGGCCAGCAGGGCGCGATCGCGTGACCCGATGGGATGGGCGCGGTCGAACACCAGTTCGACGTGCAGGCCGTTGTTGCGCAGCAGGACGGAATCCGGGGCCTTGGGATTGCCGCTGTAGCCCGCGAACTTCTCAGGGCTGACCAGCGGCAGGTCGTCGATCATCAACTGACCGTTCTGCACGTTGTAGCGGGACACATCCGAATGGCTGGCCCCCTTGATCGGGAAGGTGTCATCCAGAAAGACCCGCGCACGGGCGACCACGCGGGCGCCATGACCACGATCATAGGGACCCTTGGGCGGCTGAACGCCCATCGCATCCGTGCCATAAAGGCTGTCATACAGGCTTCCCCAGCGGGCATTGGCCGCATTCAGGGCAAAACGGGCGTTGGTGATCGGGACAACCAGCTGCGGACCGGGGACGGTCGCAATCTCGGGGTCCACATTGGCGGTTTCAATCGTGAAATCCTCGCCCTCGGGGACCAGATAGCCGATGTCGGACAGAAAATCGGCATATGCAGTCGGATCATGCGGCGCATCGCGGTGGGCGATGTGCCATGCGTCGATTCTGGCCTGAATATCGTCGCGCTTGGCCAGCAGCGCGCGGTTCTTTGGCCCAAGGTCATGGACGATGCCAGACAGGCCCGACCAGAACGCCTCGGCCGTGACCCCCGTTCCCGGCAGCGCCTTTGTCTCAATGAAATCAGCCAGTTCTGTGGCTACCTTCAGGTCGCTTTTGAGCACACGGTCGGTCATGTCAGGGGTCCTTGGTCTGGCTGAGTCTCGCGGTATGGCACAGCATACCGCAGGGTTACCGGCGTTTTAGAGCACTCGTTTCCGATAGGCAACAATGACTGGTCATTTGTCCTTACCAATTTCGCCTGCGACAGCTTCGCTCGAAAATTGTTAGGTCATTGGCTAAGTTTTCCTTGCGCGACTCGGCAGACCCCAATTACTTAGGCATATGACTTACCATTCGCCCCACCTCGACACGCTGTTTCAGGCTCTGGCCGATCCCACCCGGCGGGCGGTGCTGGCGCGACTGTCGGCAGGACCGTTGCCCGTCACGACATTGGCCGAACCCTTTGACATGGCCCTGCCGTCGTTCATGGCGCATCTGAAAAAGCTCGAGGATGGCAACCTGATCGAAACACGAAAGGAAGGGCGCACGCGCTACTGCGCCCTCAAACCCGACGCGCTCGACCCCGCGCAAAGCTGGATCGAGGATCAGCGGGCGCTGTGGAACGCCCGTCTGGACAATCTTGAAACCTATCTCGCCACGCTTACAAAAGGACCGGCCCGTTGACCACCGACCTGACCCTGCACCGCATCCTCAGGGCGCCCCGCGCGCTGGTCTGGGACTGCTGGACCAACCCTGCCCACCTGCCCCACTGGTTCGCGCCCAAACCCGTCGTGACCCGCGTCGTGGCGATGGATGTGCGCGCCGGCGGACGGTTCGTCACGGCCATGTCGATGGACGGCACCGATTTCCCGGTGGGCGAAGGGTCCTTCCTCGAAGTCGTGCCGCAACAGAAACTGGTGTTCACCGATATCCTGGGGGCGGACTACAAACCCAACAACGGCGACAAACTGGGGTTTGCGGCGATCCTGACGTTCCGCGATCACCCCGACGGCACCGACTACACCGCGACCGCCCGGCATTTCGATGCCGAAACGGCGGCGAAACACGAAGAAATGGGCTTTTCCCAAGGGTGGGGCACCGCCGCCGCCCAACTTGAATCCTACGCCCAATCCCTGAAAGGCTGATCCATGGACGACCTGACCCTCACCCTCGAACGCCATTTCAAGGCCACGCCAGAACAGGTCTGGGCGGCCTGGACCGACCCCGCAGTCATCCCCACATGGTTCGGCCCGGTCGGGTTTCACTGCGTCACGACATCCATCGATATCCGCGTGGGCGGGGCATGGATTTTCGACATGGTCGGGCATGGCCGGACGTGGCCCAACCGGCACCGCTATCTCGAACTCACCCCGCACAGCCGCATCCATTTCCTGATGGATGGCAACGGCCCGTCCGAACAGCCCAAGGACGTGACCGTCACCCTGACCCCGCAGGACGGCGGCACCTTTCTCAAACAGGTCATGATCTTCCCCAACGCCGAAGAGGTCGCAGCCGCCCGCGCGATGGGCGCGGTCGAACTCGGCCAGACGACGCTCAACAAACTCGCCGCCGCCTTGGGCGTCGACTAAGGCTATAGCGAACCGGCCCTGTCATGCTATTCTGCCCCCTTTCAAGAGAGGAGGGTGCGATGGCTGTGACAGGAATCGGCGGATTCTTTTTTCGGGCCAAAGACCCCGAAGGCCTGCGAAAATGGTATCTGGACCATCTGGGCGTCGGATCGCTGCCCTACGGGCAATGGGACACCCAAGCTGGGCCAAGCGTCTTTTCCCCCTTTGCCGCCGACACCGACTATTGGGCGGCGGATCACGGCTGGATGCTGAACCTGCGGGTCGAGGGTCTGGACGGGATGATTGCGACGCTCAGGGGCGCGGGGATCACCGTCACGACCAACCCCGACTGGGACATGCCCGGCGTCGGTCGGTTCGCCCGCATCCACGACCCCGAGGGAAACCCGATCGAGCTGTGGGAACCCGACGACTAGACCTTGCGACCCTTCGGGGCGCGGCACTTGTCGCTGCAATAGCGGACCTCGTCCCAGACCTTTTCCCACGCCTTGCGCCACGCAAAAGGCCGACCACAGGCCGGGCAGACCTTGGTCGGCAAATCGGATTTCTTGCGCATCTTGGGCATGGGCGACACCTAGGCCGCCCTGCCCGGCTGTAAAGCCTACTGCGTGGACGTCACCGGGGCAGGATCGACCTGAAGCGCTCCGTCCCGCGGATTGTCGCCGATCCAGCCCACCAGAAATGCGATCACGACGATGGCAAACACCACCCCAAGGCCCATTCCGATCAGCGGACCCTTGTGGCGCTTTTCCTGCTTTTCCAGATTGGTATCGGGTGCAGACATGTCTTTCTCCTTATTCGTGCTGGGGGTCCTTGAAGGCCCCCTGTCACAGTCCTAACGTCTGATCATCCCATCCGTTCCCCGAAAGGACCGCCCGTGAAGGACGCAGCCCCCCAGACGATCTATCTCAAGAACTACACGCCGTTTGGGTATCTGGTGGACTCGGTCCATCTGACCTTTCGGCTGGCGCCGACGGCGACACGGGTGCTGGCGCGGATCGCCTTTCGGCCCAATCCCGACGCGACCGACCGCCAGTTTTTTCTGCATGGCGAACGGGTAAGACTGATTTCCGCTGCGATTGATGGCGCCACAGTCACGCCCGACGTGACCGACGTGGGGCTCACCTGCACCGTGCCAGACGCGCCCTTTGTCTGGGAATCCGAGGTCGAAATCAGCCCGCAGACCAATACAGCCCTCGAAGGGCTGTATATGTCCAGCGGCATGTATTGCACCCAGTGCGAGGCCGAAGGGTTCCGTAAGATCACCTATTACCCCGACCGGCCCGACGTGATGTCGATCTTTACCGTGCGGATCGAATCCGACCTGCCGGTGCTGTTGTCCAACGGCAACCCGCAGGCGTCGGGCCCCGGCTGGGCCGAATGGCACGACCCCTGGCCCAAACCGGCCTATTTGTTCGCGTTGGTCGCGGGCGATCTGGTGGCCGTGCCCGACAGTTTCACCACCAAATCCGGGCGACATGTGGACCTCAATATCTATGTCCGGTCGGGTGATGACGACAAATGCGCCTTTGCGATGGACGCGCTCAAACGGTCGATGACCTGGGACGAGGATGTCTATGGCCGCGAATACGATTTGGACATTTTCAACATCGTTGCCGTGGATGACTTCAATATGGGCGCGATGGAGAACAAGGGCTTGAACATTTTCAACTCAAGCCTCGTCCTCGCTTCGGCCGAAACCGCGACCGACGTGAACTTTGAACGGATCGAAGGGGTCATCGCCCACGAATATTTCCACAACTGGACAGGCAACCGGATCACCTGCCGCGACTGGTTCCAGCTTTGCCTCAAGGAGGGGCTGACCGTGTTCCGCGACCAGCAATTCACCGGCGACATGCGGTCCCGCCCGGTCAAGCGGATCGAGGATTCGATCCTGCTGCGCGCCCGCCAGTTCCGCGAGGACAACGGCCCGCTGGCCCACCCCGTGCGCCCCGAAAGCTTTGTCGAGATCAACAACTTCTACACCGTGACCGTCTATGAAAAGGGCGCCGAACTGATCGGGATGCTCAAACGGCTGGTGGGCGACGCCGACTATGACAAGGCGCTGACCCTCTATTTCGACCGGCACGACGGACAGGCCGCCACGATCGAAGACTGGCTGCGTGTGTTCGAGGATACGACCGGCCGCGACCTGACCCAGTTCAAACGCTGGTATAGCCAGGCAGGCACACCGCGCCTGTCGGTGACGGACGCCTACGACAACGGCACCTATACCCTGACCTTCCGGCAGGACACGCCCCCCACCCCCGGCCAGCCCGCCAAGGACCCGCGCGTCATCCCCATCGCCGTGGGGCTGCTGAACCCCAACGGAGACGAGGTCGTGCCGACCACCGTGCTGGAAATGACCAAGGCCGAACAATCGTTCCAGTTCACCGGGCTGGCGAGCCGCCCTACCCCGTCGATCCTGCGCGATTTCTCGGCCCCGGTGATCCTGAAACGGGATCAGTCCAACGCAGAACGCGCCTTTCTTCTGGCGCACGACACCGATCCCTTCAACAAATGGGAGGCCGGGCGCGCCTTGGCCCGAGACGTGATCCAACAGATGATCCTGACGGGGACGAGCCCCGACGCTGCCTTTCTTGACGGGCTTGCGGCGGTCCTGCGCGACGACAGCCTTGATGCGGCATTCCGGGCGCTTGTGCTGGCGCTGCCATCCGAAGACGACACGGCGCAGACCCTGCACGACAACGGGCATACGCCAGACCCGACAGCGATCCACGACGCGCACGAGGCGCTGCGCGTCCAGATCGCCCAGCATTTGCAGGACATCCTGCCGCGCATCCACGCCGCATGTCAGGTGCCCGGCCCCTATTCGCCCGATGCCACGGCAGCGGGGATGCGGTCGCTGGGCAACGCCTGCCTCACGCTGTTGTCACGACTGGACGGGGGCAAGGCGGCAGAGCGGCAATTCGCGTCTGCCGACAACATGACCCAATCGGTCGCCGCCCTGTCCTGCCTGCTGACCATCGGCAAGGGACAGGATCAGGCGCAGGCGTTCCACGACAGATGGAAAGGCGACCGGCTGGTGATGGACAAATGGTTCATGCTGCAAGTGGCCTGCGCCGCCCCAGATCAGACAGCAGCCACCGCCGACCGGCTGACGCGGCACCCCATGTTTGACTGGAAGAACCCCAACCGGTTCCGGTCAGTGTTGGGGGCGCTGGCGGGACACCCGGCGGGGTTCCACGCGCCGGACGGGGCGGGTTACAGGCTGTTGGCCGACTGGCTGATCAAACTCGACCCGCTCAACCCACAGACCACCGCCCGCATGTCCACCGCGTTCGAGACGTGGGCACGGTATGATCCGGCACGACAGGCGCTGATCCGCGGGGAACTTGGCCGGATCGCGGCAACCCCTGATCTGAGCCGCGATACCGGTGAAATGGTGGCCCGCATGCTGGGCTGAACGCCCTCGCAGCGGTCCGCCGCCGACGGTCCGCCCAGGGAATTGCCGCAGCCCACCCGGGCATGAGAAACTGCACCTGTCACGGAACCGTCATGGCCTCGTGTCAGTTGGTGCAGAATGAAAGACCGCATTGACCCCCTGATCGCCGAACGCGCGCCTTGGATGTTCGGGCCAAGCCCCCTGATCCGACCGATCCGGGGGCTGCTGCACAAACTGCTGTCTTACGACCAGACGATCGCCATTGCCCACCAGCTCAGGGACCACGACGCCGTCGGGCTGATGACCGAAATGTTCAAACGGCTTGGCAACGATGTTACCGTCTCGGGGCTTGCCAATATCCCCGCTCATGGCCCTGCGCTGATCGTGGCGAACCACCCTACCGGGATTGCCGACGGGATCATGCTGCACGGGCTGATTTCCCAGATCCGGCCTGCCCCGTATTTTCTGGCCAATCGCGATATTCTACGGGTCTTGCCGCAACTCGACAGTATGATCGCGCCGGTCGAATGGCGTCACGAATTGCGCAGCCACTCCAAGACACGGGAAACCATGGCCTTTACCCGGCAGGCGGTGAACGAAGGGCGGATCGGCGTCATCTTTCCGTCGGGGCGGCTGGCCAAACGGCGGGGGCTGCGGCTGTATGAACGGCCGTGGATGGCATCGGCGGCGATGCTGGCGCGCAAATTCGACCTGCCCGTGATCCCGGTGAACATCCGGGCGCGCAACTCGGCGCTATTCTATCTGTTTGATTTCATTCATCCCACTCTGCGCGACATCACCCTGTTCCACGAAATGCTGAACAAGGACCGCCAGCCTTATGTCGTCACCATAGGAGAGCCGATTTCGGCCGCGTCCATCCCCGCCAATGCCGAGGACGGGATCCAGATGCTGCGCCGCGCCACGCTTGCCCTTGGCGGACAGGATGCGCCCGCCGTCAGCCTCGTTCGGGCGACGCGGCGGCCACTGGTTCGATTCTAGCGAAATCGGCGGGCCGGGCGCGCGGGCGCACCTGATTGCGCGGCACACAATAGGATTGCTGGCGGGTCCAGGCTGACATTTCGGCGATCATATCAGGATTGCTCATCGGGCCCCAATCGGCCGCGACTCCGCGCCACCGCCCATCATGAACGGCCACGGCCCGGTCGCGGGTAACCGTGCGCGACATGATGCGGGCGGCACAGGCCAGATTGTCCTCGGGATCGGTCAGGGCCGCGCCGGTGCGGGCGCGACAGCCATAACGGCGGGCGGTATCGGGCAGGATCTGCAATAACCCGTACCACAGGCCGTCGCCGCCCACGGCATTGGGGTCCCAGCGGCTTTCGTGCTTGGCCAGGGCCGACATCATGCCGACCCAGAAGGCCCGGCGCTGTTCAGGCGGATTGTGTGGATAGGCGGGACACCATGCAGCAATGTCGCGTGGCACGACCAGGGCCAGGTCGCGGTCCTGCGCCCCCACTGCCGACATCGCCGCACGCGTCCACATCACCCGTCCGTTGCGGTCGCCCCAGGCGGTGCGCGGGATGAACGACGGGCGGGACTGCGGGCGAACCTTGGTCCATGTGGTCAGCACGACGGGCGGATAGCGGACCATGTAATCCGGGCGGGGTTTGGGCCGGAACGCGGCCGAGGCAGCCTGTTGCGCCGCGGCGCGCAGAGCGGCGGCATCGTCGCGGGACAGGGGCCGCATCCGGGCAGGGTCAGGCTCTGCGGCCAGACCGGTTGCCATGCAGATCGCGACCACTCCTCCCAGAAAGGTCCTCAACCAAGACATCCGCGGCAGATTGCACCGGCGTCAGCGCCTCTGGCAATCTAATTCTAGTATTCAGTATCAGTGGCTTAGAGGCCAGAGTTCGCTTGAACCGGAGCTTGGCAATAGCTTTGCCCGCTGACCCAGGCCACCATCTCCTCGCGCTTGCGGTCGCTGGTGAACGGACCCCAGTCGGCGGCAAGCCCGCGCCGCCCGGTCGCCACATAGCCGTCACGCGGCACGGTATGGGCCGCGATACGGACCGCACATTCCAGGTTAGCCGCACCATCCTTGAGCGCCGCAACTGTCGTCGCCTCACATCCATACTGTCGCGCGGTGGGCGGGGCGATCTGCACCAGACCGATCCAGGC
The DNA here is from genome assembly GCA_024642115.1 of Marivivens sp. GTDB lineage: Bacteria > Pseudomonadota > Alphaproteobacteria > Rhodobacterales > Rhodobacteraceae > JAHEBU01. The sequence goes on from JAHEBU010000002.1 coordinate 362,352, forward strand.
CCCACCGCCCCCGCTCGCGCGTTCGTTCCAGGTGCTTTCATGTTTGGCCAGTGCCGACAGCATCCCCGCCCAGAACGCCGCCCGCTGCGTCTCGTCGCCCTGCACATAGCCCGGGCACCATTCACCGATATCGGCAGGCACTTCGCTCAGCAGCGGCACGCCGACCGAATGAAGGGCGGCCAGCGTCGCCTCGGTCCATTCCTTGCTTTCGGGGGTGTGGCTGTCCCATGCCATAAGCGGCAGACCGGGCGGCGGCGCACTCACCTCTTGAGGGGCCGCACAGGCCGCAAGGGCAAGAACCGGGATTACCCGAAACAGGGACGTGATACGCATTCAAAGGCAGCCTTCTGACACCAAACCCGGCCGTAGCTGACGGCGAATCGGTCATTAGTCTATCGTCGTGACGAATCCGGCCCGTTTTCGGCAACAACCCGCCGCCTTGCAGCGCCGACGCCAAGCGCTTATTCATCCCCACAGACCGCCGCCCGCCCCCGCACCAAAGGACCGATCCCATGCTCGACCTCGCCTATGAGACCCCCAAACCCAAGGTTATTTCCGGGGCCACCGGCGACTGGGAACTGGTCATCGGGCTTGAAGTCCACGCGCAGGTCGCCACCGCCGCCAAGCTGTTTTCCGGCGCCTCAACCCAGTTCGGGGCCGAACCCAATTCCAACGTGGCCTTTGTGGACGCAGGCATGCCCGGCATGCTGCCCGTCATCAACGAAGGCTGCGTGGCACAGGCCGTGCGCACCGGGCTTGGCCTGAACGCACAAATCAACCTGTGGTCGGCGTTTGACCGGAAAAACTACTTCTACCCCGACCTGCCGCAGGGCTATCAGATCAGCCAGCTTTATCACCCCATCGTGGGCGAGGGCGAAATTCTGGTCGACATGGGGCCGGGTGTGGCCCGCAAGGTCCGCATCGAACGCATCCACCTGGAACAGGACGCGGGCAAGTCGATCCACGACATGGACCCCACCATGTCCTTCGTCGACCTCAACCGGACCGGCGTGGCCCTCATGGAAATCGTCAGCCGCCCCGACATCCGCGGGCCCGAGGAGGCGGCAGCCTATGTCCTCAAACTCCGCCAGATCCTGCGATACCTGGGCACCTGCGACGGCAACATGCAGAACGGCAACCTGCGGGCCGACGTGAACGTCAGCGTCTGCCGCCCCGGCCAGTACGAGAAATATCAGGCAACGCAGGATTTCAGCCACCTCGGCACACGCTGTGAACTGAAGAACATGAACTCCATGCGGTTCATCCAGATGGCCATCGACTACGAGGCGCGGCGTCAGATCGCGATACTCGAGGATGGCGGGTCGATCACGCAGGAAACCCGCCTCTATGACCCGGACAAGAACGAAACCCGGTCGATGCGGTCCAAGGAAGAGGCGCACGATTACCGCTACTTCCCCGACCCCGACCTGCTGCCGCTGGAAATCGAACAGGCTTGGGTGGACGATATCAAGGCGTCGCTGCCTGAACTGCCCGACGCAAAAAAAGCGCGGTTCGTGGCCGACTTTGGCCTGTCCGAATACGACGCGGCCGTTCTGACCGCCGAGGCCGAAAATGCGTTCTACTTCGATGCCGTCGCCCAAGGCCGCGATGGCAAGATCAGCGCGAACTGGGTCATCAACGAACTCTTCGGGCGGCTCAAAAAAGACGACAAGGGGATCGAGGACAGCCCCGTCACTCCCGCCCAGCTTGGCGGCATCGTGGACCTGATCGCGTCGGGCGACATCTCGGGCAAGATCGCCAAGGACCTGTTCGAAATCGTCTATACCGAAGGCGGCGACCCCGCCGAAATCGTCGCAACACGCGGCATGAAACAGGTGACCGACACCGGGGCGATTGAATCGGCGGTCAACGACATCATCGCCGCCAACCCCGCCCAAGTGGAAAAAGCCCAGCAAAACCCGAAACTTGCGGGCTGGTTCGTGGGTCAGGTGATGAAGGCGACCGGGGGCAAGGCGAACCCCGCGATGGTCAACGATCTGGTGATGCAGAAACTGGGGCTCTGACCGGTCCTCGCCCCTCACCCCCATCCCCCCGCCGTCCCGGGCCTGACCCGGGACCCCGACCCCACCTCGCCCCCCGCAGGCCGGGGTTCACCCCGGCACGCCCCGCACCACCAGCACGGCATACAACCCCGCCGACACCCCCAGCACGACGATCCCCGGCACCCCGAACATCCCCGCCAGATTGACCGCGACAAAGGCCGCATTCACCGCCCGGTCGCAGATCATCACACTCAATACTTCTCTCAGACGCTTCTTCATGGTTTCATTCCTTTGAAGATTGGCGTCGGGCCCGACTATTTGTGCGCCCGTGCTTGATCGCACCAAGGTCGTGCTGATCAAATGCACGCAGGTTGTTCGGAGGTTGTCAGCAAGTTGTGGAAAGACCTGACGCAAGCGGCAGAGTTTGGAAAACTCGTGGCACTCCGCCGTAAATCACTTGGTTTCAATCAAGATGACGTTGCCGCCGCAATCGGCCCGAATACGAATAAATCCACGATTTCGAATATCGAAAACGGCAAAACCCTGTCGTCACCGGACACCGTCAACATCGTTGCAACCAAGGTCGGAATCACCCGCAATGAACTGGAATCTTTGCTGAACGTCGCAACCGCCAACTCGCTCTTGAACCCAACTCCGCAAAATACAGACGACGTCTCTCTCAGGGCCATCCTCGAGGACCTGCACATAGGCACCAAGGACCAGTTGATCGCACTGGCCGACAAATTCGAAATCGAGAGGCCCAGCCAATACAGCGTCTCTGAACTGCGCGACCTGCTGACGAAAAAGGCCGAGAATACCGCGCCTACCGGGTTCTGATCGAAGCGATGGACGACCGCACCGCCAGCCTGCACAACCTCAAATCCGCCGCCCGCGACGCCGCCGAACGGCTCGACTTTGCCGAAGTTGAGACCCTCCTCTCCCGCGTCGATCAGGTGGAAACCGAAATCATGGCGGAAACCAAGGAACTGCGCGCCGCCAACGCCCTGCTGCGCGGCGACGTGAACCAGGCCTATGCTATCTACAGCGCCGCCGCCGACGCGTTCCGGGAACTGGATGTGGTGGAATATGCAGATCGGCGGAATCAATACCGAAGCAAACTCTACAACCACGGACTGCGCTACGGCGGCCCCGGCCTGCCCCGCGCCGCCGACATGATCCGCCCCGCGATCGCGGCGCTGAAGGACAGAGCGCATCAACGGGAGTGGGCCGCCTACACCCAAAACCTCGCCAACGCCCTTGCGGTCCAAGGCACCCGCACCCCCGGTGCTGCGGGCGCGGACCTGCTGGCGCAGGCCGTCACCGCCTACCGCGACGCGCTCACCGTCCGCACACGCGACGCCGATCCGCTGAACTGGGCCATGACGATGCAGAACCTCGCCACCGCCCTTGCGGACCAAGGCACCCGCACCCCCGGTGCTGCGGGCGCGGACCTGCTGGCGCAGGCCGTCACCGCCTACCGCGATGCTCTCACCGTCCGCACCCGCGACGCCCATCCGCTGGACTGGGCCAGGACGATGCAGAACCTCGCCATCGCCCTTCGGGCCAAAGGCACCCGCACCCCCGGTGCGGCGGGTGCGGACCTGCTGGCGCGGGCCGTCACCACCTACCGCGACGCCCTCACCGTCACCATCCGCAACGCCCATCCGCTGGACTGGGCCATGACGATGCAGAACCTCGCCGGTTCCCTTGCGGCCCAGGGCACCCGCACCCCTGGTGCTGCGGGTGCAGACCTGCTGGCGCAGGCCGTCACCGCCTACCGCGACGCCCTCACCGTCCGCACCCGCGACGCCCATCAGGCGGATTGGGCGATGACGCAGGAAAACATGGGACTGCTCTACGAGGATTGGGCCGACCATGACACCTGCACCGATCCGATCCCGCATTTGCGGGCCGCGCTCGACCATTTTGACGCTGCGCTGACGGTCTTTGACCCGGTCTACATGGCCTTCTACTATAACAAGGCGACCGAGGACCGCGCCCGCGTCCGCGCCCGTCTGGACGCCCTGACCGCGTGACCTCGAAAACCCTAGTTTCGGATTCCAGAATGAAATCAACACCCTGCATCCCGTTCAAACGTGAACGTCCCCGCCGCAGCTAATCCTTGGCCAAACCGCCCCCCCTTGCTATAGTCCCTCGGTGGGTAACGTGAGGGGCATCATGCCGTCGTTTGAATACAAGGTCGTTCCGGCCCCCAAACGGGGTCTGAAATCCAAGGATGCCAAGGGGACCGAAGCCCGGTTCGCCAACGCCCTGATGCAGGTCATGAACCAGATGGGTGCCGACGGCTGGGAATACCAGCGGGCAGATACCCTGCCCTGCGAAGAGCGGGTCGGCCTGACCGGACGCCAGACTACGTTCCAGCACATGCTCGTCTTTCGCCGGACGGTGGCCGAACCTGTCGCCGCCCCCGCCCCGCAACCGATCCCCGAGCGGGTGGCCGAAACGCTGGTCCAGCCGATGCCCGCCCCGATCCCGGTTCCCGTCGTGGTGCCCGATCCGGCCCCTACCGATCCCGAAACCCGTCAGGTCGCCGCCGAATAATCAGCGCATCTCGATCGCGAGGGCGTGAATCCGGCCGATGATGTCCGGACCCAGTGCCGCATGAACCGCCCGGTGACGCGCCAACCGCGACATCGAGGCGAGCGAAGGGGCGTCGATTACCACCCTCCAATGGCTTTCCCCGGTCCCGTCATCCCCCGCATGACCGGCATGACGCCCGCTGTCGTTGATGACTTCGAGATGAGTCGGAGCAAGCGCCGCCTGCAACCTGTCTTTTATCTGTTCGGCAAGCCCCATTATTTTCCCTCAGCCCCTTCAATCCTGCGCCACAGGTTCTAAACTCATGCGTCCGAGTCGGAAAGGTAATGCGCGACATGGCCAAGAGTGATCCCTTCGGTTTCGACATTTCGGTGTCAGCCTCGAAAAAGAAAAACCCTCGCGGGCGGCGGGGCATGTCGGGGGCGTTCGACACCTCGACCCGCGTCTGCGACCATCCCGGCTGTGAAGAGGACGGCAAATATCGTGCGCCGAAATCGCCCGATATCCTTGATGACTATTTCTGGTTCTGCAAAGACCACGTTCGCGAATACAACCTGAAATGGAATTTCTTTGATGGGGCGACCGAACAGGAATTTCTGGACCAGCAGGACAAGGACCGGGTCTGGGAACGGCCCACCAAACCCTTTGGCAAGAAGTCCGAAGAGCAGCGGGCATGGGCGCGGCTTGGCGTGGACGATCCCCATCAGGTGCTGGGCGACAACGCCACCCGCAATCCCGGCAAGGCCATGACGGGCTCTCGCAAACTGCCGCCGACGGAACGTCGCGCGGTCGAGATTCTGGATGCACAGGACAGCTGGTCGAAACCGGAAATCCGCAAGGCCTACAAGGCGTTGATCAAGGTTCTTCATCCTGACATGAACGGCGGCGACCGCAGCCAGGAGGATCAGTTGGCCGAGGTCGTCTGGGCCTGGGACCAGATCAAGGTCAGCCGGAATTTCCGCGAAGCCTAGGCCGTCGCCCCCGCAAAGACGCTGTCGCGCTCTGCCCGCCATGCGCCGATCAAAAGGTGCGCGGCCATCAGGTTGGCCAGCCACAGCAGCCCCACCATGGGCGATCCGAAAAAGATCATGGCCATCGTGAACGGCCCGAACATCGTGCCATAGACAGGCAGGGCCAGCGTGCCCGCGATGATCGGGCCGGCAAAGGACACGATCCCTGCCCCATATACCGCGCGCAAATGCCCGCTCCAGCCGGGTTGGCCCATCCGGTCGCCCGCCAGGTAAAGCCCGCAGATCCCGCCGATCAGGCCACACAGCACGATCCACTTTTCATAGACCAGCATGGGCCGGGCCAGAATTTCCCCATGCCCAAGCTGCGTTACCGCGACAAAGGCCATGCCCGCACCGAACAGACCCACGACCACATAGGCCAACGCAAGGCAGCGTTCGCCATCTGTCGTTGTGCCGAACAAGAGCCGGAAACGATGCATTTCATTCCTAGTCAAAACTTTTTCTCAAATTCGCCTTAACATGAATTCGGGGGGGGCCATCACGGCAATGCTGAAAAACACTGTTTCCAACACCTTAGGCCCGAACCTGCCGCCTTGACCCAAGCCACGACGATGCCAGCTGCAAGGCCACAAACATTGTCAGCCATGTCAGCCCCACCATCGGTTCATCGCCCAGTCCGCCCAGAACAACCGTCACCCCAAGGCCGGCGGTGTTCAGCACATCGTTGGGGGTGGCGGCAAAGGCCATGCCAAAGAGCGACCCCGCGATGGCGGCCCCTGTCACCGTGGCAAGGACTGCCCCGAACAGGGCGCGAACCCACCCGCCAAGGCCACGATGACCAAAGGCCCACGTCATACTGGCCCCGCCAAGTGCCGCGCCGAGAAATGCCAGATACCGCACCTCGGCTGGAAGGCCGAGGGCGATTGCGGTGACCATGCCGATCGTGCCGATGGCGACCCCGAGTGCGGCGATATGAAAGAAGCCTGTCATGTTCAGTTCCTGTAATGAAAATGTCCCAGCCGTTTTGCAACGGCCGGGACTGAGATCGTCAGGGGAAGATGAGCAGGTTTTGTGCAGATCAGGCGGCGCGGAACACCAGACTGACCCCGTTCATACAATAGCGTTTGCCGGTGGGCTGCGGCCCGTCGTCAAAGACGTGCCCCAGATGGCTGCCGCAGCGGCGGCAATGCACTTCGGTCCGGGTGCCGAACAGGCCGGGGTCGGCCTTGGTCCCCACGGCGTTTTGCAATGGCGCGTAAAAGCTGGGCCAGCCCGTGCCGCTGTCGAATTTCGTATCCGACGAATAGAGCGCCAGATCGCAGCCCCGGCAGTAATAAGTGCCTGCGGCATATTGATGGTCCAGTGGGCTCGACCCGGCCCGTTCGGTATCCTCTTGCCGCATGACCGCATATTCCGTGGCCGACAGCATCGCCCGCCATTCCGCGTCGGTGCGGGTGACTTCGAACGTTTCGGCGCGGGCGGACAGCGGGATCAGGCCAGCGATGGTGGCTCCGATGGTAAATTGGCGACGATTCATGGAACTGCTCCTTGTTGCTGGGCCATAGCCTAGCATGGGTGCGCCGCCCCTAAGGTCCAGCAAACGGGCGGCGCACGATCATGTGAAAGACGGTAACTGTTTCAGCGGCTTACATCGCCGGCAGAAGAACCTTGTCGATCACATGAATGACACCGTTGGACTGGGCCACATCGGCGATGATGACGTGGGCGACGTGGCCCTGTTCATCGGTCACGGTGATGGCGTCGCCGTCCATCGCCAGTTTCAGGACGCAACCGCCAACGGTGGTCACGTCATGCACGCCGCCGTCATCCTTGATCATTCCCATGACCGCATCCGACATCGCGTTGGCCGCAACGACGTGGCAGGTCAGGATCTTGGTCAGAGTGTCCTTGTTTTCGGGCTTGAGCAGGGTGTCGACGGTGCCTTCGGGCAGGGCGGCAAAGGCCTCGTCCGTGGGGGCAAACACGGTAAACGGTCCGGGGCCGGACAGCGTGTCGACCAGACCAGCGGCCTGAACGGCAGCGACCAGCGTGGTGTTGATCGGCGAGTTCACGGCGTTTTCGATGATGTTCTTGTCCGCGAACATGTCGGCGCCGCCCACCTGCGGGTTGGCCATGACGTGGCTTTCGGCAAAGGCGCCGGCGGCAGTCAGCGTGAGGGCGGCAGTGGCGGCAAGAAGGGTCTTGAAGGACATTGGTATCTCCTGGTGTTATTTTTCTTCCCGACGTTTTGCCGGGGAACACCAAAGACACGTTGGGGGACAGGGCCGAGTTTCAGCCCCGCACCGTTTTTTCGATCACAGAACCGTGACCGGCCCCACGGCAAGCACATCCCCCGTGGGCGCCCCGGTGGGCGATCCACCGGGCGGTTCGTCCGAAATAGCCAGAACGCCGCCGTCAAACGCAGCATACAGGTCAGCGGGCACCTTGAAATCGGCTGTCTGGGCGTCGGGCATCACGCCCAGCGATACCGGCGGATTGTCCCCCGCGATGATCCAGAGTTCCAGCGCGCGCCCGTCGCGCGGCCCGCCCTGTTCACGCTGCACGCGCAGGACGCCCGCCGACTGGTCAAAGGACGCGAGCACCACAAGGCTGCGATCCTCGGCCGCGATCTGGGCGGTGAATCCGGGGGTAAAGGCAGGCGCGGTCGGCCCGCCAAGGTTGAGGTTGACCACCATCAGCACGGCAGCTGCTGCCACAAGCCCGGTCAGCGCGGCAGGCAGCAGGCCGAACCGTTCCAGCAGGGACGGTTTTTGGGTGGCGGGGAACAGTTGCGCCTCGATCCGGGTCTGGACAGCCACGGGCGGCGTCACGTCGGACACGCCGTCAGCGATGGATGCGAAATCTTCGGCCCAGACGGCGTATTGCGCCCTGAGTTCGGGATCGACCGCCAGAAGATCCTCGAATGCCTTGGCCTCGTCTTGGGACAGCAGGCCCAGGGCGTATTCCGCCGCGAGCATCCGTTCCTCTTCTTGTTCTGTCAGGTCCGTCATGATGACAAACACTCTCTTAGCTTGATCAGACTGCGCCGAAGCCATGTCCGAATGGTGTTGAGCGGCACCCCGTAGCGGGAAGCCAACTCGTCATATGTTTCCCCCTCCAGATAGGCGCGGCGCACCGCGTCCGACTTGTCCGGGTCAAGCTGCCCCATGCAATCGGCGATCCGCGCCCCTTCGGAGGCGGCGATGGCAAGGGCTTCGGGGCCCGGTGTGGCATCTGCGATGTCTGCCGCCTCCTCCATATCGCCCGACGCGGCCTTTCGGGCGCGCAGCCGGTCGATACAGTGATTGCGCGTCAGCGTGATCAACCACGTCATCGGGCTTAGTCCGTTGGCCTGATACCGGGAGGCGTTGCGCCAGATCTTTACAAAGACCTCTTGCAACGCGTCCTCGGCTTCTGCCCGATTGTCCAAGACACGCAGGCACAGGCCAAAGAGTTTCGCCGAGGTTGCGGAATAAAGCGAAGTGAAGGCAGCACGGTCGCCGATCGCCATACGGCCGATCATGGCTTCGATGTCAGAGATGGTCGTCATAAGTGGCGGTTACCTGTCCCTTAGACCCGTGAGTGTCGGGTCGAGTTTGGCGCAATACACGCGAATGACAACGCAAAAAATCTGTCTGCGTTCCGCATATGGTCCAGCCCCCCTTCCCCTTGCAGCCCCACGCGATATGTTGCATCCCGAACACCAGACATGACACGCACAAAGATACGGGCAGAAAAGGCATCCACATGGCCGACGGCATGACCAACATCAACGCGAAACCGACCGAAGAAATCTCCGTCCGCGAGGTTTTCGGGATCGACAGCGACATGAAGATCAAGGCGTTCGCCGACAAGACCGACCGCGTGCCAGACATCGACAGCACCTACAAGTTCGATCCCGACACCACGCTCGCGATTCTGGCTGGCTTTGGCTACAACCGCCGCGTCATGATCCAGGGCTACCACGGCACCGGCAAATCGACCCATATCGAACAGGTCGGCGCCCGCCTGAACTGGCCCACCGTCCGCGTCAACCTCGACAGCCACATCAGCCGGATCGACCTGATCGGCAAGGACGCGATCAAGCTCAAGGATGGCAAGCAGGTCACCGAATTCCACGAAGGCATCCTGCCCTGGGCCCTGCGCAACCCCGTCGCCATCGTGTTCGACGAATACGACGCGGGCCGGGCCGACGTGATGTTCGTCATCCAGCGCGTGCTGGAGCATGACGGCAAACTGACCCTGATGGACCAGAACGAGATCATCACGCCCAACCCCTATTTCCGCCTGTTCGCCACAGCCAACACCGTGGGTCTGGGCGACACGACGGGCCTCTATCACGGCACCCAGCAGATCAACCAAGCCCAGATGGACCGCTGGTCGCTGGTGGCCACGCTGAACTATCTGTCGCACGACGCCGAAGCCGCGATCGTGTTGTCCAAGGCCCCCACCTACAACACCGACAAGGGCCGCAAGACGATTTCCCAGATGGTGACGGTCGCAGACCTGACCCGCACGGCCTTCATGAACGGGGATCTGTCCACCGTCATGTCGCCGCGCACCGTCATGGCCTGGGCCGAAAACGCCCGCATTTTCCAGAACGTCGGCTACGCCTTCCGCCTGTCGTTCCTGAACAAATGCGACGAGCTGGAGCGGCAGACGGTCGCCGAATTCTACCAGCGCTGCTTTGCCGAAGAACTGCCGGAATCGGCGGCAAGCCTGTCGCTGGGGTGATTGCCGGACTGCCATAGTTTTTCCAGATTGACGTGCGATTGGATAATCTGCGGCGTTTGCCCACCCTATTTGCGGAGGATGACCATGAAATTCTGGCTTGGATGTGCTCTGGCCCTCGCCCCGATGGGGGCCACTGCTCAGGAACTGTCGCAAGGCTCGCCGCTGGACACCCCGTCCGGAATGATGGTGGCGATCTGTGCGGGGACCATCGGTGCCTATGCCGACCAGCGCCTCCAGGTCAATGTCGAGGAAGGCATCAACGCGAGCTTTTTGGCCCTTCAATTGATGGATCTGGCCGACAAGCTTGGCGATTCCAACTATCCCGATGGGTTGCAGCCGATGGTCGAGGAAGCCAAAGCCGAAGCTTTTGCAGCGTCAAACCTTGGTGAAGACACCCCCGATCTGACCGGGGCGGATCAGGCGACACTGTCCGCGCATCAGAGTTTGGCCAATTGCAACATACTGGTGGATCACCTGCGCAAGGCAGGCACCCTGCCGCCATTGCCGGCCCAATGAAAAAGGGCCGGTCGCAAGACAGGCCCTTTTCCTGATATCGACAGGCGATCAGCCGCGTGCGGCCTTGGTCGCGTTCGCCCACCAGACCAGATCGTCCAGCGTTGCCTTGGCGGCAGGCAGCAGGTTCGCCTCGATCTTGGTGATGTCGCCGTCGCCGCCAGCCAGCGGGCTGACCGTAAAGAAATCGACGCCGCCGATGTGAACAGCGTTGCGCACCGGCACCAACTGCAATTCGACCGCGATGCCGCGCAGATGTTCCAGCGCACGCGCGCCGCCCATCGACCCATAGGCAATCGCCGCCATCGGCTTGCGCACCCACTGGGTATAGGCCTGATCCAGCGCGTTCTTGAGCGATCCGGTGATCGAATGGTTGTATTCGGCCACCACAAAGATGAACCCGTCAAATTCGGCGATCTTGTTCTGCCAGGCGACGGCCTTGGGGTCTTGCGACGGCATCCACATGTTCGACGCCATCTCGTCAAACAGCGGCAGGTCGAAATCGCGCAGATCGACCAGTTCGACGGTCATGTCGTCGCGGGCCTGCGCCTGCTTGAGCATCCACTGGGCGGGGTGGTCGGCAAAGCGGGTCTTGCGGGTGGACCCGATGATAAGGGCAATCTTGGGCTTGGACATCTGTCTCTCTCCTGTCGTGCCGGAGGTGTTCCGGTCTGATGCAGGTGTGGCGTGAAGGCGGGCTGCCGCATAGGCCCACGCGGGCGCAGGGTCTGTGCACAAATGCAAAGAGGGCGCCGTTTGCACGACGCCCCCAATGGCCTGTCACCCGACCTTAGACAAAGTCGAACTGCCCGGCGTTGAGTTGATTGAGGTTGATGTCCTCGATCAGGATCGACCCGCCTGCAAGCTGGATCAGCACGTCTGCCCCGATCTGGGATGCCGCCGCCTGAACATCGCCGAAATTGGACAGGCCCGTGCCTGCCATATCAAGTTCGATGTGATCCCAGTTGCGCTGGAAATCGGTGATGGTGTCGTTGCCCGATGCGCCCGCAAAGACAAAGGTGTCGTGACCGGAATTGCCGGTCAGCACGTCGTCGCCTTCGCCCCCGGCAATCCGGTCGTCGCCGCCGCCGCCCACGATGCTGTCGTTGCCCGCGTCGCCCGACAGGATGTCGTTGCCCGCGCCACCGCTCAGGCTGTCATCGCCATCGCCGCCGTAGATGGTGTCATGGCCGCCATCGCCCAGAATCTCGTCGGCGCCCGCGTCGCCATACAGCATGTCGTCATCGCCGCCACCGGAAATCCAGTCGGCCCCGTCGCCGCCATAGACCAGATCGAAGCCTGTTCCGGCCCAGACATTGTCGTCGCCTTCGCCCGCCTCGACGTGATCGTTGCCGCTGCCGGCGTTGATGTTGTCGGTGCCACCCCAGGACAGCACGGTGTCATCGCCCGATCCGGCCTTGATCACGTCGTCCCCGTTCAGAGTCCAGATCACGTCATTGCCCGCACCGGCGTCGATGGCATTGTTCCCGCCCAGATCGACGATCAGGTCGTCCCCGCCGCGAGTGACATAGATGTCGTCGCCATTGATGTCGAAGATCACCTCGGACCCGTTGGTGCCGTTGATCCCGCTTTGGTCGTAAACGGTCGTGGTCTGCGTGTTGCCCGAAATGACCGTCACGGCCCGCGAAAAGTTGTAGTAATAGGTCGCATCGGGGAACTGGGCGCTGATGTCGTTGACCAGCCAGTCATAGCCGATCTCCATGAACCCGTCCTCGAGGTATTGGTCAATGTAGGTCGGGTTGTACCCCAGCGACCAGTATCCCGCCCCGTTGGTGGGGGCGAGGATGCCGGTATCGTCGAACACGATGGAGTTGAGCGGCAGAGTGCCGGGATCAAAGTTCGTGGTGGTAAAAATGGAAGTGCTCGGCATGTGCGTGTCCTTGTCAAAATCTTGCGCCCCGTCTGGCCGAAACTCGGGCCGGGACCTGACCAAAGGTTTATCCACCGGGATGGCCCTGGGTGTGGAGAAGTCGTGCAGCATTTGCGCAGGGCCGCGCTGATTGCGCTGATCGGCGGGGCGCGACGACGGCCTCTCTTGCTCCTGACGGGCGGCAGTGATTTATCTGGGGCATGAGCAAACCCAGCGACAACCCCGCCGATCCGTTCAAGAAGGCCCTCGCCGAGGCCACCAAGGTCATGGCTGACGATCCGGACCTGACGATCACCTATTCGGTCGATCCGGCGGGCCAGACCGCCGACAGCATCCGCCTGCCCCAGATCAGCCGCCGCATGACCCGCGACGAAGTTCTGTTGGCCCGTGGCACCGCCGACGCCTTTGCCCTGCGGCACAAGTTTCACGATGCCGCCGTTTCCGCCCGCTATGCCCCCACCGGCCAGTTGGCCCGCGATATCTATGACGCGATGGAAACCGCCCGGGTCGAGGCCGTGGGCGCGCAATACATGCCCGGCACCGCAGGCAACATTGACGCCAAGATCGGTAACGACGCCCGCCGCAAGGGCTATGACCAGATCACGCAGGCGTCCGACGCGCCGCTGTCCGTGGCCGCCGGATACCTTGTGCGCCATCTGGCCACGGGCCGCCCCCTGCCCCCTGGCGCGGACAACGTGATGGAGCTGTGGCGCGGGTTCATCGAGGACCATTCCGGTGATACGCTGACCAACCTGTCCGACAAATTGTCCGACCAAAAGACATTTGCCAAATTTGCCCGGCAGGTGATTTCCGACCTCGGCTACGGCGATCAGTTGGGCGATGACCCCGACATGGACGACGATCAGGACGACGAGGCCGAGGACGGGTCCGACGATCAGGAGGAACAAGACAGCGAAGGGCAGGACCAGTCCGAGTCCGAAGAGGCCGAGGCATCACCCGAACAGTCTCAGGACGAACAGAACGACGAATCGCAGGCGCAGGTGTCGATGGACGACATGGCCGACGCCGAAATGTCCGAGGATGCCGAACTGCCCGAGGGCGAGGCCCCGCTGGAGCCGCCAACCCCCGCGCCGTGGTCCGATGCCGACCCGAACTATGCCGTGTACAAGACCGAATTCGACGAGGAAATCGGGGCTGAGGATCTGGCCGAACCCGCCGAACTGGAACGCCTGCGAGCCTATCTGGATCAGCAGCTGGAACCGCTCAAGGGCGCGGTGTCGCGGCTGGCCAACAAGTTGCAGCGCCGGTTGCAGGCGCAACAGAACCGCAGCTGGGAATTCGACCGCGAAGAGGGGATATTGGACGCCGGTCGTCTGGCCCGCGTTGTGGCCAACCCCACCACGCCGCTGTCGTTCAAGGTCGAAAAAGACACCGAATTCCGCGACACCTGCGTGACGCTGCTGCTGGACAACTCCGGCTCCATGCGGGGCCGCCCGATTTCCATTGCGGCCATCTGTGCCGACGTTCTGGCCCGCACGCTGGAACGCTGCGCGGTCAAGGTCGAGATTCTGGGCTTTACCACCCGCGCGTGGAAGGGCGGGATGAGCCGCGAAAAGTGGCTGGCCGAAGGCCGCCCGCTGCACCCCGGCCGCCTGAACGACCTGCGCCACATCATCTACAAATCCGCCGACGCGCCGTGGCGGCGGACACGGCCCAATCTGGGGCTGATGATGAAAGAAGGCCTGCTCAAGGAAAACATCGACGGCGAGGCGTTGGAATGGGCGCACCGCCGGATGCTCGCCCGCCGCGAACAGCGCAAGATCCTGATGGTGATTTCCGACGGCGCGCCGGTTGATGACAGCACGCTATCCGTCAACCCGGCCAACTACCTTGAAAAGCACCTGCGTGACGTGATCGCGATGGTGGAACGGCGCAAGGCGGTCGAACTGATCGCCGTGGGCATCGGCCATGACGTGACGCGGTATTACGACCGGGCCGTGACCATTACCGATGTGGATCAGTTGGCGGGGGCGATGACAGAACAGCTTGCCGCCCTGTTCGACAGTGACCCGCGCAAACGCGCCCGCGTTCTGGGCATGACCAAGGTAACGCGCAAGGCCAGCTGAGGGAGCTCGATTTTCGTTGAAAATCAGACTGCCTCCGGCGGGAGTTGTTACGGTGAAGTGAAGGACAAGGCCGATGTTCCAGACATTCGAGGTGACAAGCACGCCCGAACAGGGCCCTGCCCGCTTGGCCGCGCTGCGCGAGGCGATCAAGGCCGCCGGTCTGGACGGGTTCATCGTCCCCCGCGCCGATGCCCATCAGGGCGAATATGTGGCCCCCTGCGATGCGCGGCTGGAATGGCTGACAGGGTTTACCGGCTCGGCGGGGTTCTGTGCCGTGCTGCCCGACGTCGCTGGAGTGTTCATCGACGGGCGTTACCGGGTTCAGGTTCGGTCGCAGATCGACCTTGGGGCGTTCACTCCCGTCAACTGGCCCGAGGTCAAGCTGGCCGACTGGCTGATCGAGCATCTGCCGGGGGGCGGGACGGTGGGGTTCGACCCTTGGCTGCATACCGTGGACGAGATCGCCACCTTGCGCGACAAGCTGGCGACAAAGGGCATCGTTCTGAGAGCCGTCGACAATTTGATCGATCCGCTTTGGTCCAACCGGCCCGCCGCCCCCTCTGACCCGTTTTTCGTCTATCCGCCTGAACTGGCCGGCGAAGAGGCCGCCGACAAGCGCGCCCGTCTGGGTAAGGCGCTGACCGAGGCGGGCCAGACCGCTGCCGTCCTGACCCTGCCCGACAGCATTGCGTGGCTGCTCAACATCCGCGGGCGCGATACCGAACGCAATCCGGTGCCACAGGCCTTTGCGATCCTGCATACCGATGGCCGCTGCGACCTGTTCGCCAGCCCCGGCAAGGCGGACCATCTGGCAGATCACCTTGGCCCGGATGTTGCACAGCATCCGGCGTCAGATTTTCTGTCGCACCTCACAACCCTCATGGGTCCTGTGCGTCTGGATCCCAAATCCGCCCCGCAGATTCTGGCTGACACGCTGGGCGACCGGATGGTCAAGGGCGAGGATCCTTGTGTCCTTCCCAAGGCCCGCAAGAACCCTACCGAAATCGCAGGCAGCCGCGAGGCGCATTTGCGCGATGGGGCGGCGATGGTTCGCTTTCTGGCGTGGCTCGATGCCGAAGCACCCAAGGGGGGGCTGACCGAGATATCGGTCGTAACTACGCTGGAGGGATTCCGACGCGAAACCAACGTGTTGCAGGACATCAGCTTTGAAACCATCTGCGGGGCCGGGTCCAACGGGGCCATCGTGCATTACCGGGTGACCACGGCCACCGACAGACCCGTGAGGACCGGCGAGTTGCTGCTGGTTGATTCCGGCGGGCAGTATCTGGACGGGACCACCGACATCACCCGCACGGTGATCGTGGGCCACCCCACCGCCGAACACTGCGACGCCTATACCCGCGTGTTGCAGGGGATGATCGCCATCAGCCGCGCCCGGTTCCCCAAAGGAGTGGCCGGACAGCATCTGGACAGCCTTGCCCGGTTCCCGCTTTGGACCGCCGGGATGGACTATGACCACGGCACGGGCCACGGCGTAGGCGTCTATCTGTCCGTCCACGAAGGTCCGCAGCGGATCAGCCGCCTGTCCGATACCCCGCTTGAGGCGGGGATGATCCTGTCCAACGAACCCGGCTATTACCGCGAGGGGGCGTTTGGCATCCGCATAGAGAACCTGATCGTCGTGACCGACGCGCCCAAAGGCGTGGATGATCGCAAGATGCTGGCCTTTGACACCCTAACCTGGGTGCCGATGGACCGCCGCCTGATTGACCTTGCCCTGTTGTCGCCTGCCGAACGGGACTGGATTGACGGCTACCATGCAGATACCATGCGCCTTATCGGCCCGCGTGTGGAGGGGGCGGCGCTGGATTGGCTCAAGGCAGCCACCGCCCCGCTCTGACATGGACGGATTGCCACTCTAGCTTGTCTTGCGCGGCACGACTGCGCGTTTCCGATCCTGAAAGGACGACCCATGTCTGACCATATCAAGATTTCGCCCACAGACGGCACTTGGGTCGTGCGCGCCGGCGGTGCGGTGATCGGAGAATCCACCGACGCGCTGGAACTGACCGAAGGGCATTATGCCCCGGTCATCTATTTCCCGCGCAGCGATATCGCGATGGCGTTCCTTGAAAAGTCTGACACGGTCAGCACCTGCCCCTACAAGGGTCAAGCGACCTATTATTCGATCATCGCCAAAAGCGGGCCGATCAAGGATGCCGCCTGGTCCTATGAGGCCCCCAAGGCCGGGATGGAGGCCATCGCGGGCCACCTGTCATTCTATACCAGCAAGGTCACCGTCGAAGAGGTCTAGACCACCTCAGGTCCGGAAATCCCGTAGCACGGTGTCGGCAATCGCCTCGCGCGTCAGAACGCCAACGATGTTGCGGGCGCGGGGCGCGGCCCCGTCTGGCACGACGAGTGCCGCGCGGCGACCCCTGTTGGCAATATGGGTCATCGCCGTCTGAAGGAAATTGGTCTCTCGCACGATGGCAAAGGGTCCGGGGATCATCAGCCCGACGGCCTGTTCGGGATCATCGGGATTGACTTCGACCACACCGACGATGCGTTTGCCCTCTTCGATCACGGCAAAGACGCGGGGGGCAGCGACGGGGCGTTTGTAAGGGGCGGGTTGGCCCACTGCCTGCCGGTCAATGCACAGCACCACAGGCTCCATCGCTTCGCGGGCCAACCTTATCGGGAACATGTGGGACCGCCGGTCGCGGGGCACATAATGGCCGCGCCGCACCAGCTTCATCGTATAGATATCCTCGGGCGACAGCATGGTGCGCACGCCCACCGCCACGACGACGGCGACGATGGCCGCGACGGTGATCGAATAATCCCCCGTCATCTCAAAAATCATCATGATCGAGGTCATGGTCGCCCCGGTCGATCCGCCGACCATCGTTGCCATACCGATCAGGGCAAAGGTGATGGGACTGAAGCCAAGCCACGGGAACAGCAAGTTCAGGAACGCCCCGAAGGCGCCGCCCAACGTGGCCCCGAGGAAAAGCGAAGGCGAAAACACCCCGCCCGACGCACCGCCGCCAAGGCTGATAGACGTGGCGAGGAATTTCAGGACAAAGAGCAGTAGCAGGAACGCGGGCGCGGTAATCTGCCCGGTCAGGATCGCCTGAATCGTGTCATACCCGACCGACGCGGTGTGATACATGCCAGTGGTCTGGAACAGGACATACATCAGGATGCCAAGGCTGAGCATGGCCGCGAAATTCTTGAGGTAGGGGTTCGCCTTCCAGTCGTCGAACAGGTCCTCGATCTTGTAGAGACCTTTGACGAAAAAGGTCGCACCCACTCCGGAAATCAGCCCGAAGATGACGTAGAGCGGCAGCATGTCCAGCGACAGCGGCACGAATAATTCCGGGCGTTCATAGGCTCCGACCAGAAACGCAGGCTCCATCCCAAAGGCCAGTCGGCCCACATATGTCGCCGTTCCGGTGGCCAGCACCACGGGCAGCAGCGTGCGGGCGGAAAATTCGGGCAGCATCAGTTCGATGGCGAACATCACCGCGCCCAGGGGCGTGTTGAACGTGGCGGCGATGCCCGCCCCGGCCCCGGCGGCAACCAGCGTGATGACCTGCCAACTGCGCAGGTTGAACATCTGCCCCAGCACCGACCCGATGCCCGATCCGATCTGGATGATCGGCCCTTCGCGCCCCACGGACGCGCCCGATCCGATCGACAAGGCCGAGGCCAACGATTTGATGACCACCACCGCGGGCCGGATGCGCCCGCCCCTGTAATAGATGGCGTCCATCACCTCGGGGACGCCATGCCCCTTGGCCTCGGGCGCCCAGCGGCGGACCATAAAGACGACGATCAGGCCGCCGATCACCGGCGCCAGGATGACGAACGGCCCCCATGGCCCCGCAGGTGTCGGCACGTTCGCATCGTAGGTCAGCGAGAATTTTCCCAGAAATGCGATATTGTGCACGATTGAAATCAGCACCCGCAGGATGATCGCCCCGATCCCCGTCACGATCCCGATGGCGACCGCCAGCAGCGCCAGATACACCAGCGACACTTGGCGATTTTCAGGGGTTTTCATCAGTTTCATCATGTCTGCCGTCCGGACCCGGCCAAAGGCTCGCCAAGGCGGCAAAGGGCGCGGGTGTAGAGTTCAACTTTGGGTGCCCGACCGATATCGGCGGTTGCGTCCGACCTACGCTTTTGTCAAGGGGGATGCAAACAGGTCGTCCCGATGACTGAAAGGCAGCCCATGTCCGTTGTTCCCATGCCCGCCCGCGACCGGCAGCGCCGAAAGATGATGCGTGTTCTGGCCATCGGTGCGGCCTGCATCGCGCTCTACTTCGGCTTTCTCGCCTTTCAGAACCGCGAGGCCCGGTTCTATTTCGAAAACCTGCGGGACACCGATCCGGTCCGGTATCTGGACGACGTGCGCAAATCCGAAGGATTTGAAAGCTATCTGGACAAGCTGCGGATGCTAGAAGGGTTTGACCGGTTCCAGACCAATGCGCCGCCTTTCCTCGTGGGGCGCTGGACGCTCAAGACCGCGACCGAGCGGGTCGCCCCCGGCTATGTCTTTCCCGACTGCACCGATCCGATCCGATTCGAAGTCGGCAGCGTGACGTTGGGGGCGGGACAGAATGCGCAATCCTATGCAGCCGAATACCGCATATCCGGACATGACATCTGGATGCGGATCCCCGAGATCGGCCTGATCAAGGTGGGGTTGGTCAGTTACGCCGCCGGTATCGACCATCTTGAGATCGTGCCGCCGGGTCGGCAGGCCAAGGTGTTCGGCTATTTCTGTGGGAACTGACGTGCTCCCGGTCGACCTGACTGCGGCGCTCTCGGCTCTTCTGGGGCCGCGGCTATCCGTTTCGCGGGCCGACCGCGACCAGCATGGGGCGTCAGAAAGCCACTTTGCCCCGACCCCGCCGGATGCCGTCGCCTGGCCCGAGACCACCGAGGAGGTCGCGGCCATCGTCCGCCTGTGCGCCGCGCATGCCTGTCCGGTGATCGCCTTTGGGGCGGGCACATCGCTCGAAGGTCACACTTCGGCGGTGCGGGGCGGCCTGACGCTGGACATGGGGCGGATGAACGCTGTGATCGAGGTCAACGATCAGGACATGGACGCCCGCGTGCAACCGGGGATCACGCGCGAGGCGCTCAACTTCCATCTGCGCGACAGCGGCCTGTTCTTTCCGGTTGATCCGGGGGCCAATGCGACGCTGGGGGGCATGGCCGCAACGCGGGCCAGCGGGACGACAGCGGTTCGCTATGGCACGATGCGGGACAACGTGCTGGGGCTGAGTGTGGTGCTGGCTGATGGACGGGTGATCCGCACAGGCAGTCGGGCGCGCAAATCCTCGGCAGGCTATGACATGACAGGGCTGTTCGTCGGGTCCGAGGGGACGCTGGGGATCATCACGGAACTCACGCTTAAACTGCGGGGACAGCCGCAGGCGATATCCTCTGCTGTTTGCGCCTTTGACAGCATCAGCGGCGCGGTGGATGCGGTCATCGAGACGATCCAGATGGGCGTGCCAATGGCGCGGATCGAATTTGTTGATGCGGCGACGGCGCTCGCCGTCAACGCGTATTCCGGGGCGGACTTCCCACCCCTGCCCCACCTTCTGCTCGAATTTCACGGGACAGAAGCGGGCGTGGTCGAACAGGCCGAACAGGTCGCAGCCATCGTGGCCGACCACGGCGGGCAGGATTTCCGCTGGGCCACGAAAACCGAGGACCGAAATCGCTTGTGGGATATGCGGCACAAGGCCTATTGGGCGATCCTTGCCAGCCGCGCCGGGTGCCGCGCCATCGTCACCGACGTCTGTGTGCCGATTTCGAAGCTGGCGCAGGCGGTGTCCGAAACCCAGGTGGACATCGCGGCAAGCCCGATCAGCGGCCCGATCCTGGGCCATGTTGGCGATGGAAATTTCCACGCAATCCTGTTGATCGACCCCGCACGGACCGAAGAAGCGGCAGCCGCAGCAGAGCTTGCGCACCGCATGGCACAAAGGGCGCTGGCCCTTGGCGGCACAGTGACAGGCGAACACGGCGTGGGAATGGGAAAACTGCCTTATATGCAGGCAGAACACGGCGACGCCTGGGCGCTGATGGGCGCGATCAAGAGGGCGATAGACCCTGACGACCTGTTCAACCCTGGCAAAGTCGTTCCCGCGACCTGACGGGACTTGCTTTTCTTGACCACAAGGTCAAGATTTGGGTGACCCTAGGGTAAGTCTGCCAGCAATGACCCCGGACAAGGAAACCCCCGACGAGACCCTCGCCGACGAGGTGATCGACCGCCTCTATGAGGTGGCCGTTGATCCCACACGCTATGAGGCCTTGCTGGACCGGTGGGAGGCGATGATCGGCCCGCAACGGCTGAGCGCCAACGAAGCCGACGAACCGTCTGCGACGCGGATCGGTCTCAAACAATTCGAAGGCCATGTGCAACGGGCCGAACAGGTTCTGGACCGGGTATTCAGCGAACCCGGACACGTCGGCAGCGTCGAGGCCGCATTGGGCCAGATCGACCGGGTGGCCGCCTTTGCCGCCGACCGGTCGCTGACAGTGATCGGGGCAAATATGGCG
This sequence comes from Marivivens sp., assembly GCA_024642115.1. GTDB lineage: Bacteria > Pseudomonadota > Alphaproteobacteria > Rhodobacterales > Rhodobacteraceae > JAHEBU01. Next base: position 383,659 of record JAHEBU010000002.1, read on the forward strand.
GCGGCCAGCGCGCTTGGCATCACCAAGGGGGCGGCCGTATCGGGGATCGCCTTGGAAGAGGGCGAGGCAGAGCTGTTGGCCGCCCAGATCAACCGCCTGTTCGGGGGCAATGCGGCGGCGGCACCGATGGTGGTCCGGGCGCGGGGCAGCCGGTCGGACCGGATTGTGGTGTTTCACCTGCGGCTGATCCGTCCTGACGCAGGCACCCCCTACGTCCTAGCCATCACGTCGGAAATGGGCTGGCCTACAGGATTTGACGAGGTGTTGCGCCGCGCCTTTGACCTGACCCGCGCCGAAACCGAAGTGGTTCGCGCAATGGCCGAAGGCCAGAGTCTGGCCGATATCGCAACTGACCGGGGCCGCAGCCTCGACACCATCCGCGCCCAGCTCAAATCCATCATGTCCAAAACCGAAACGCGGACGCAGGCCGAACTGGTCCGGCTGACGCTGTCCACGATGGAGATGACCCACTTTTCGGACGTGGCCATCGCAAACGTGCCGCAGAACTCGACCGGCTTCGACACGCTGGTCCCGCGCCCGTTTCAGCGGATCACAACGGCGGACGGGCGGCGGCTGGACTATCTGATCCTGGGGGACCCGCACGGGTTGCCGATCTTTTTCTTCCCGCTCGATTACGGACTGGTCCGCTGGCCTGCGAGCGCCGAAGCCGAAGCAGCGCGGCGGGGTATCCGCATCGTGGTTCCCATCCGCCCCGGATATGGCAATTCGACCAGCCTGCCCAAGGGCACGCCCTATATGGCGCAACTGGTCGATGACATGATCGCGCTGATGGACCATCTGGGCATCCGGCGCATGCCCTTTGTCACGATGGGCGGGGACAGCCTGATCGCGATGGCCCTGCACGCCGCCTACCCCGAACGGATCAACGCCCTCATCGCCTGCGCCGGTGTCCTGCCGATGACCCGGCGCGTACAATACGAACGGATGGACAAATGGCACCGCTTCATCCTTGCGGGCGCTCGATATACGCCGCACCTGCTACCCTTCATGGTCAAGGCGGGCTTTGCCTTGGCCCGGCGGCTGGGAAAACGCGGCTTTGTCCACGCGGTCTATGGAGATTCCAAGGCGGACGTCGCCACCTTTGAAATACCAGAGGTGTTCGAGGCGATGGTCTGCGGGTCCGAAGTGTCGTTGTCCGAAACGCACAGCGCCCACGATGCCTTTTCCCGCGAGGTGATCCATCACGAAACCACCGACTGGACTGCCGAAGTGGCTGCGCTCAAAGGGTCTATCCCGGTGCATTTCCTGAACGGGTTGCAGGACCCTCAGGTCCCCCCCGGCACGCTGGCCGAATTTCGAGAGGATTACCCTTGGATTGATTTTCGCGTCTATCCGGACGCGGGCCAATTGCTGTTTTTCCTCAAATGGCGGGACGTTTTGGGGCTGGTGACGCCCTATCTTTTGAAACCGTGACCCCGTTTACCCTGTTTAGGGTATGACGAGCCGCTGCGATTCGACCTAAGGTTTGTGTATTCCAGACGTTTGTTTGTATTCGCCGAAAGGCACAGAGCATATACTTCGGGGCGCGAGATGGAGGTGAGTGGCCGGACCGCGCGATACATTGATCTGTAAACGGGGGCGGTGTGGGTGATGGCAATGGCGCGACTGTATTCACGCGCTACACATCATCTGGCCGCCCTCGGTTTTACTTTGGAACACCGGCCAATCTGGGTGGTGACTGGGCGCGGCCTTGGCGTTTTTGCCGGGCAGCGATTGGCCCGTCTATACGCTCATCAACGCGCGGGCAGCAGCGCGGGCCTCGTCGGTGATCCGATCTCCGGACAGCATCCGTGCAATCTCGTCCACCCGGTCGAGGGTGGCCAAAGGCACGACGGTTGAGGTCGTGCTGTCACTGTCCTGCCGTTTTTCAACCCGCCAGTGATGCCCGCCCAGGGCCGCGACCTGCGGCGAATGGGTGACGACCAGCACTTGGCCGGTCCGGGCCAGATCGACCAGTCGGCGGCCCACGGCATCGGCCGTGGCCCCGCCGACACCCCGGTCAATCTCGTCGAAAATCAGCGTCAGCCCTTCGCCCGCCTGCGTCAGACATACCTTGAGAGCCAGCAAAAATCGGCTCAGTTCGCCGCCTGACGCGATCTTGTTCAGCGGTCCCGGTGGCGCGCCGGGATTGGTGGCCACCGTAAACGACACCGCATCGCGCCCGTCCGGCCCCGGTTCGGCGGGCGTAATTTCGGTGGCGAACACGGCCCGCTCCATCTTGAGCGGAGCAAGTTCGGCGACCATGGCAAGGTCAAGCGATTTGGCAGCCTTGGTCCGGGCGGCGGTCAGGGCGGCGGCGGCGGCGTCAAAGGCCGCCTCGGCCTCGGTCACGGCCTGTTGCAGCGCCTTGATCCCCTTGGCCCCGCCATCAAGCAGGTCCAGTCGCGCGCGCAGACCCATGGCAAAGGTGCCCAGATCATCAGGCAGCACATTGTGTTTGCGCGCCTGACCGCGAATTGCAAAGAGCCGCTCTTCGACCTCTTCCAGACGGGCCGGGTTGAAGGTGAGGGCATCCAGACAGGCCTCGACCCCCGACTGCGCCTCGCCCAGTTCGACCATTGCCCGCTCCAGCGCGGCCAAAGGGGCATCCAGCCGGCCCTCGGCCTTGGCCTCCACCCCCTGCAACCAGCGCATCGCGTCCGACAGGCTGCCTTCGGCCCCTTCAAATGACAAAGCCTGCAAGGCGCGGGCGATGTCGGTGCGGATCTTTTCGGCCGATTGCATCAGGCGGCGATCGGCGTCCAGCACAGCCTCTTCGCCGGGTTCGGGGGACAGTTTGTCCAGTTCGGCCACGGCATGACGCAGAAAATCCTCTTCGGCCTTTACCTCGGCCACGCGGGCCTGAGCGGCGTCCAGCGCCTTGCGGCTGTGGGACAAGGCCCGCCATGCCGCACGGCTCGCCTCGATCAGCGGGGCGGCATCGGCGAACATATCCAATAGCTGGCGATGGCCGCGCGGGTTGAGAAGGCCGCGGTCGTCATTCTGGCCATGCAGTTCGACCAGCGTGTCCGACAAGGCGCGCAAAACCTCGCCAGACACGCGGCGGTCGTTGACCCACGCCGTCTTGCGACCGTCTGCGGTATTGATCCGGCGCAGGATCAACTCGTCCTCTTCGGGCAAACCCGCCTCGGTCAGAACGGCGCGGGCGGGGTGTCCGGCGGGCAGGTCAAAGACTGCGATGACTTCGCCCTGCGCCGCCCCGGCGCGGACCAACTCGGCCCTGCCCCGCCAGCCCAGAACAAAGCCCAAGGCGTCCAGCAGGATCGACTTTCCCGCCCCCGTCTCGCCGGTCAGCACGTTCAGGCCCGGCTGAAATTCAAGCGAAAGCCGGTCGATGATGAGCATGTCCGAAATGTCGAGGCCGCGCAGCATCGGGGCTCTGCAATTCCTGTGGGTTTCACTGGCTGTCTTATCGCATCTGGCGGTCTGCGGTGCCAGCGGAATCAGGGCGGGTCAAGACCCGCCTTACGCAAGGGGTGGTATGAAGCGGATCCTGACCAGCCCAGATATCGACTTTTCTTGAGCTGGGTTTAAACCCAACTTACCCCGATTACAGCCACTTGCCCTGAATGGTCTGACGGTAAATGGCCGACAGCCAGTTGTCGCCCAGCGACCGCATTTCCAGGCCCCGCCCGGTCAACAGCGCGTAACTGTCCTGATACCATTCGGTCGATTGGAAGTTATGCCCCAGAATCGCTCCGGCCGACTGCGCCTCGTCCGTCAGGCCCAGCGACAGGTAACATTCGACGAGCCTGTGCAGCGCCTCTGGCGTGTGGCTGGTGGTCTGGAACTGTTCGACAACCACCCGGAACCGGTTGGCCGCCGCGGCAAAGTTGTTCCGCTTGAGATAGTAGCGCCCGATTTCCATCTCCTTGGCAGCAAGGTGATCAAAGGCGAGGTCGAATTTCAGGATCGACGAGCGGGCATATTCGCTGTCGGGATATTTCTCGATCACCTGACGCAGCGCCTGCAACGCCTGAAAGGTCAGCCCCTGATCGCGGCCGACTTCGTCGATCTGATCGTAATAGGACAAGGCCAACAGGTATTGGGCATAGGCCGCGTCTTCCTGCGTGGGATAAAAATCAAGATAGCGCTGCGCGGCGGCCCGGCTGTTGGGATAGTCGCGTCCCTGATGATAGGCAAACGCCTGCATGATCAGCGCGCGCTGGGACCACTGGGAATAAGGATACAACCGTTCGATTTCACCGAAATAGAAAGCAGCATCGCTGGGCTTGCCCTTTTCCAGTTCGAATTCGCCGCGTGTATAGATCTCTTCGGGCGTATAATTATCCAGCGCGCCCCGCACTTTGGGATCAAAAACGCTGCATGCGGCAACGATTGCCACGATCGAAAGGGACAACGCCACCCGACCGAGCCTGCGGCCCGTCGTTTGCCCTTCAGGCCCCGACCCGATTTTGCGGCCTGACATCAACACGCCCCCGACATCTCTTGCCCGTTTTGGAGGGCAATCACGCCCCCGGTTGGCTCATGGTCTAGCACAGAAAAATCGGGGGCAAAATGCCTTTTCCCAAGCCACGGTTCACCGTTACGGAACCAGCTCAGGCGACCGCCGGAAGGTCGGCCAGATGGACCCCTACTCCGGGCAGACGCGCGGCAATGCGGTCGTCGCAGATGACCCAGGTCCAGGCATCAGGTTGGGCCATCAGGGCGCGCAGCAGGCGGTTGGTCATTGCATGTCCTGCCCGCACCCCGGTATACCGACCCAGGATCGGCGCCCCCGCTGTGGACAGATCGCCCAAGGCATCCAGCATCTTGTGGCGCACCGCCTCGTCGGGATGGCGAAGGCCACCGGGCGACAGCACCTCGGCCCCGTCGACGACGACGGCGTTTTCCAGCGTCCCGCCCAAGGCGAGCCCCTGCGCGCGCATCGCTTCGACATCGGCCTGACGGCAAAAGGTCCGGCTGTCAGACAATTCGCGGACAAAACTGCCGTTGGCCATGTTCAGCGTCTTGGACTGCTGACCGATCGCGGCATCCTCGAAATCAATGGAAAAGTCGATTTGCAAGGTCGTGGCGGGCGACAGGCGGGCAACCGCGAGGCCATGACGCACTTCGACGGTCCTCAGAATTTCAATCGCGCGCAACGGGGCATTCAGGCGGGTCAGCCCGGCCCGGACCAGTCCGTTGACAAAGGCCGCCGCACTCCCGTCCAGGATCGGCACTTCCGGCCCGTCGATGTCGATCAGGGCGTTATGCACACCGCAGCCCGCCAAGGCTGCCATCAGGTGTTCGATGGTCGATACGCTGACGCCCGCGCCGTTGACGACCCGGGTGTTGAGCGGGAATTCCTGCACATGATCCCAGCGGGCCGGAACCCGGGTATCGCGCCCTGACAGATCAACCCGACGGAACACGATCCCATGGTCAGCAGGTGCTGGCCGCACGACCAGACGAACCGGTTTGCCGGAATGCAAGCCGGTTCCTTCAAAGGGAACTGCAGTCTGTATTGTGGTCTGCACGGCGTCTGCCTCGGGTTTAGTCGTTTGTTGAGGATGAATTAAGGATTACGCGCCCGTCACTCAACTCACTCTTTGCAACCGACTGAAACATCCGCACAACGTGACGGAGCGGAATGTAACATCATGATAAGAAACGAAAAAGCCGCCCGGTCCGGGCGGCTTTTCATGACAGGTTCGTGTGGGATCAGTTGGCCTGACGGCGCAGGAAAGCAGGAATCTCGATCCGCTCCTGATCGGGGTCGGTCTCGGGCTCGTCGCGGAAGGCGCTGACCTGAGGCTGCTGTCGGGCGGGCTGCCCCTGCTCTGCCCCGTGGCCAGTCATCCGGTTGATCAGCGAATTGATCCCGAACTTGGGGCGATCGTGCTCGGCCGCGGCGGCAGGACGCTGGGCAACCGGCGCACTGGGCTGGCGGTTCACGGCAGCCTGCAAACGGGCCAACGCTTCGGGCGAGGGCGTGCCAGGACTCGGCGCGCGCGGAGCCACAAAGGTTTCTGCGGGCGCTTCCATCGCGGGTTCGGGGCGCGGACGATAGGCGGGCGGCGGCAACTCGTTGGTTTCGATTTCACCTTCGTAGTCGTCAAAGATGTCCTCTGCCTGTTCGCTGGCGGTCTCGTATTCGTCATCAAACAGGGTGGGTTCGGGTTGCGGCGCGGGCTGAGGGGCCGGCTGGGGCGTTGCCGCGCGGGCGGCAACGGGGGCTGACGTGCGGGCCGCAACCGGGGCTGACGCCGCGACCGGACGTGCCGCAGGTTGAGGCTGGCGCACTGGCTCTTCGACGGCAACCGATTGCTTGAGCGGGGTCGACATCGACCGGCGCGGCAACGGCATATCGTTATAGCGGATGGCGGCGTCGATGCCGGTGGCCACAACGGACACGCGCATCTTGCCTTCCATCGACATGTCGAGCGTGGAGCCCACGATGATGTTCGCCTCGGGGTCGACCTTTTCACGGATCTTGTTGGCGGCCTCGTCCAGTTCGAACAGGGTCAGGTCATAGCCGCCTGTGATGTTGATCAGCACGCCACGCGCACCTTCCAGGCTGATTTCGTCGAGCAGCGGGTTGGCAATGGCCTTTTCGGCGGCTTCGATGGCGCGGTTTTCGCCCTCGGCCTCGCCGGTCCCCATCATCGCCTTGCCCATCTCGTCCATCACGGCGCGAACGTCGGCAAAGTCGAGGTTGATCAGGCCGGGGCGCACCATCAGGTCGGTCACGCCTTTGACACCCTGATAAAGCACGTCATCGGCCAGCGCGAAGGCTTCGGTAAAGGTGGTGCGTTCGTTGGCCAGCCGGAACAGGTTCTGGTTGGGGATGATGATGAGGGTATCGACGACCTTTTGCAGGGCTTCGATCCCGGCATCGGCCTGCGCCATGCGCTTGGCCCCTTCAAACTGGAACGGCTTGGTCACGACGCCCACGGTCAGCACGCCCAATTCACGGGCGGCCTGCGCAATGATCGGCGCGGCACCCGTCCCGGTGCCCCCGCCCATACCTGCGGTGATGAAGCACATGTGCGCGCCGGCCAGATGATCGACGATCTGTTCAATTGATTCTTCGGCGGCGGCGGCGCCGACGGTCGCGCGGGCTCCTGCCCCCAAACCTTCGGTGACCTTGATCCCCATCTGGATCTTGGCGGTCGCTTTGGACTGCTGAAGCGCCTGAGCGTCGGTGTTGGCGACCACGAATTCGACGCCATCCAGTTCTTTTTCAATCATATTGTTGACAGCGTTGCCGCCTGCGCCACCCACACCGAACACGGTGATCCGCGGCTTCAGTTCTTCGTGCCCGGGAAGGGAGAGGTTCAGTGTCATACTCTGTCCGCCTGTCTGTTACACTGTTGTGCTTTTGGCCCGTCCCACGGGCGTTCTTGCCTAAATTGGACCGATCCTAGCCGCTTGATGCCCCAAGGTCACGGAAAAAACATCCAAAAACCACAAAATCTGGATGAGTCTGCGACGCCTTCCGCTTGATTTCGGCCAATAGGCGAAATCTTGCGTATCACCAGTTGTCCTTGAACCATTTGACGGCCTTCTTGAACGACCGGCCGGACATCCGTTCGGCCGGAATCTCGAAATCCCACCACTCGTCCTGCGGGTGTGCCGCAAACAGGGTCAGACCCACGGCGGCGGAAAAGGCGGGGCCGGTGGCGGCCTGCGGCAATCCCTGCACGCGCAACGGGCGACCAAGGCGCACCTGAGAGCCAAGGATTCGGCTGGCCAACCCATCTAGCCCCGGAATCTGGCTCGCCCCCCCGGTCAACACGATCTGTTGGCTGGGCAGATGTTCAAACCCGGCCGCGTCAAGACGCTGACGGACTTCTTCCAGAATCTCCTCGACCCTCGGGCGCATGATGCCGATCAGTTCAGCCCGGCTGACGGTGCGGCGGTCGCGTTCCCAGTCGCCGGTGTCACCGCCGATTTCGATCATCTCGCGGTCGTCCATGCCGGTGGCGAATACGCCGCCATAGAACGTCTTGATCCGCTCAGCAGTGGCCATCGGCACCTGAAGGCCCATCGAAATGTCGTTGGTCACATGATCGCCGCCCATGCGGACGGAATCGGCGTAGATCATGTGTTTTTTCATGAAAACCGAAAGGCTGGTGGCCCCTCCGCCCATGTCGATGCAGGCCGCGCCCAGTTCCTGTTCATCCTCGACCAGCGACGAGATGCCCGAGACATAAGCAGACGACGCCAGCCCCGCACATTCCAGATCGCAGCGTTTGATACAGTGCAGGACGTTTTGCAGGACCGAGGCATCGACCGTCAGAAGATGCAGGTCAGTGGTCAGGCGGTTGCCGATCTGGCCGCGCGGATCGGCCATGCCGCTGCGGTGGTCCAGCGCAAAATTGACGGGATGGGCGTGCAGAACTTCGCGGTCATAGCCGTAATCGGGCATGTCGCAGGCGGCCAGAACCCGCCCGATATCCTGATCGGTCACGACCTGCCCCGCCACATCGACCGCCCCGTCCAGCCCATAGGATTTGGGCCGTGCCCCTGACAGGCAGGCAATGACGTGATCGACCCGGACCGCAGCCATCTTTTGCGCGGCCTGCAACGCAGTACGGATCGCCCGTTCGGTTTCCTGCATCGCATCGACTTCACCAAAGCGAACACCGCGCGACCGGGTTGTGGCCGCGCCAATCACCCGGAACTGCGACTGCCCCGCCATAGACCCAACGCCGTCCTGTTCGCGGAACCGTTCCGGCCCGTCGAACCGCAGCACAAGGCAGGCAATCTTGGAGGTTCCGACATCAAGAATGGCGATCACGCCGCGTTGCATCGCCGCCTTGCGCATATTGCGCATCGCCCGCTGGGTTTCGTAAAGCTGCCGCATCTATTTGCCTGTCCCCGTCAAAGCGGCGTTGATCCGCCGCATTTCCATTACCGCTGGTTCCATCATCCGGATCGTTGGCCGGTTGTCGTTTCTGAAATCCACCACCGTCACTTCGCGGGCCAGCAGGTCTTCTGCCTGGGCCATGGCGATCACACGTTCAAAGGCACGCACCGGTGCTTCGGTGGGCAGCAGGATGCGCTGGTCGCGGTCCAGCACCACATCCCACCGTCGTTCGCCCATCCGCACCAGCCCCCGCACGCGGGGGGCAATGGGACCGGCCACCGCGTAAATCGCCATCGCCTCGTCCAGGGCGTCCTTGGCCCCGTCCCCCGCGATCAGGGGCAGGTCCAGCCGGTCGGACCGGGCGGTCAAGGGGCCGACAGTCGCGCCAGCCGCGTCAATCATCTGCAACCCGATTTCGCTGCGCCAGATGGCGACAGGCACACGGGGGGTCACCTGAACGGTCAGCACGCCACCCGGCTGCACGCCCACCACGGCCCCCTGAACAGCGGGAACCGCCTCGATCTTGTCGCGCAGCGCGGCCAGGTCCAGATCAAAGGACGACACCGGGAATGACACATTGACCAAGGCCGACACTTCGGTTTGCAGCGCCTCTGTGCCGCCCTCGACCTTGAGGCTGGCCACCATGAATTCGGGGCGCTGATGGATCGCCTGCACGGCCTCTGCATAGGTATCCGACAGCATCTTGCGATTTGCCTCGTGGCTGAACCATGACAAGGCAATCAGCGCCACCAGCAGGATCGGCAGGCCGATCCGCATCCCGTTGCGATACAGCGGCGTCAGCATCATCCGCTGATAGCGGTAGCCCCAGCGCGACGGGGCGGGATCGCGGCGGATCGCCATTTCAGGCGCGGCCGGGCGGCGGATCAACGATCGCATGAGGCATCCTCCACCAGCCAGCGGCACAGATCGGGAAACGAAATCCCCAGATGGGCCGCCTGTTCAGGGGCCAGCGACGTGGGCGTCATGCCGGGCTGGGTGTTCGTCTCAAGCAGGATCAACCCGTCCAGCCCACGCGCTTCATCCCAGCGGAAATCGGTGCGCGACAGACCGCGACAGCCCAGCGCCTGATGGGCGCGCAGGGCATAATCCAGACAGGCGTCAAAGATTGGCGCAGGCAGGTCGGCGGGAACCACATGGCGCGAGCCGCCAACGGAATACTTGGCGTGATAATCGTACCAGCCGTCGGTGATGATGTCAGTCACGGTCAGCGCCCGGTCGCCCATCACGGCCACGGTCAGCTCGCGACCCGGCGCATAGGTTTCGACCATGACGTGCCGGGGCATCTCGACCGCCAGTTTGGGCGGGCCATTGGCGCTTTCGCCCACGATATAGACGCCGACGCTCGACCCCTCGTTATAGGGTTTGACAACATATGGGGGCGGCAGCACATGCGCGGACTCGACATCGGCGCTGTCGGCAATGACCGAATGGACAAACGGCAGGCCCGCAGCGCGATAGACTTCCTTCGTCTTTTGCTTGTCCATCGACAGGGCCGAGGAAAGAACGCCCGAATGGGTGTAGGGGATGCGCAGCCATTCCAGCAGGCCCTGCACACAGCCATCCTCGCCCCAGCGGCCGTGCAGAGCGTTGAACACCGCGTCAGGTTTGATGTCGGTCAGGCGCACAGCCAGATCGGGGCCTGCATCGACCTCGATCACCTCGCATCCTGCCGCCCGCAACGCCTTTGCACATTCGGCACCCGAACTGAGCGATACGTCTCGCTCAGCCGATGGGCCACCCATCAGCACAACAACCTTGGGGTTTGTCCCGCTCGACATCCCACCGCCTCTTTCGCGGACCTTCGCGGTCCGTCTTCTGCCATTCATGACCCTTGCCCCGGGTCAGGCCGTTTTGGCCTTCATTCTCATAGGTCACGGAGCCGGTTCGCCGACCCTCATGATTTCCCATTCTAGCGTGATCCCGCTTGAATCGTAAACCTTTTTTCGCACCTCTTCCCCCAACATTTCGAGGTCAGCGGCGGTTGCCCCCCCAGAATTGGTCAAAAAGTTGGAATGCATCGTGTTCATGACCGCACCACCGACGCGCGCGCCGCGCATCCCGGCGTCGTCGATCACCTTCCAGGCTTTCAATTCGTGGGTGTCGTCGGCGCGGCCGGTGCTGGAAAAACCGGCGGGATTTCGGAATGTTGACCCTGCCGTGCGGTCCTTGGTGGGCTGGGTCGCGTCACGCTTGGCGATCTGGTCTTCCATCCGGGCGGTCAGCGCGTCGGGGTCGCCAGCAGGGGCCTTGAACGTTGCGGCAACGATCACGGCCCCCTCGGGCAGGGTGGATTGGCGATAGGCCAGATGCAGCCGGTCTGCCGGCCACACGTGCACCGTCCCGTCCCGCAGAACCACCGTCACGCTTTCCAGCACATCCGCCGAATAGCTGCCATAACAGCCCGCGTTCATCCGCACGGCGCCGCCGATGGTGCCGGGGATCGTGCGCAGGAACGTCAGATCCAGCCCCGCCTCGGCGGCCTTGCGGGCTACATGGGCATCCAGCGCCGCCGCCCCGGCGGTCACAGCCTGCCCCGCAATCTCGATCCCGTTGAACCCCCGGCCCAACCGGATCACCACCCCGCGAATACCCCCATCGCGCACGATCAGGTTGGACCCCACCCCCATCGGAAACACCGGAACGTCGGGATCAAGGGCCGCCAAAAGCCCGCTTAGATCGTTGATGTCGGCAGGCTGAAACAGCACATCCGCAGGCCCGCCCACCCGCATCCAGGTGAGGTCAGCCAAGGGACGGTCAGGCGTCAGGGTGCCACGGACGGGCGGAAGCGCAAACGAGGTCATGTGCGCGGGATAGCCGGGAACGCCATATCTGGCAAGAACACGAAATCCGCGCGGATTTCGTCCCGGAAAATGCGCATTTTCCGCCCCGCGCCCAGACCTCGGTCAGTCTCGACCCGCCTTGTTCGCCCGCAGCGTCCCGATCCAGCCCCCCAGACTCGCCCCGACAAAACCCGGCAGGGCCAGAAAGATCGCCATAAGGGCATAGCCCATCCCATCCCACCCCTCGGCCTGTTGGCCTGCGAAGGTCAGGTAAAAGAAGGCCAGCACGCAGGCCACGACCAGTGCCCACAGGGCAACCCGCCACCCCTTGCGGCCCAGCACATAGCCCAGACCGCCCGCGATCAGGGCAGCACCCACAGGGATCGCCACCATCATCACAGGCTCGCCCATCAGCGCACCATCCGGCGGCGCAGCCACCGGCCAAGGTAGATGACGGGCCAGCGCAAAACGCTCGCCCCCGCCGCCAGCACCAGAAGTCCGATCAACGGGCCATTCTGGGCCGTGACATATCCCACCAACGGCACGCCCAGCGCGATCAGGACATAGGCGCGAGTCCAGTGATGATCCCGGCTGGGGATCAGGGCCAGCACATTTGCCGCAATCAACCAGACAAGGGCGAGGATCAGCGACGGGCTCATTTCGGGATCTCCGGGTGTTCGCCCCGCACCCGGCGATACAGGTAAATCAACGGATTGCGGAACATGGACACGAATCCGGCCAGACCGAGGCCCGCGATCCACCAGCCGTGGTCATAGCCCAGCCAGATCAGGATGACGGGAGCGGCGATGAGCAACGACAGACCGGGCACATATTGGCGGCGCATCGGCAACAGGGCGGTCAGCGTGGCGGCGAACACCCAGAAACAGGCGATGATGACCGACGGGCTCATGCGGCCGGGTCCTTGCCCAACCGGTCGGGCAACCCGTTGGCCCAGGCACTGATGCTGCCGGCCCCCAGACAGACGACCATGTCGCCGGGCCGGGCCTGTTCGCGGACCAACCGCTCCAGATCATCCTCGCCCATCACGGCGCGGGCGTGGCGATGGCCGTGGCGGATCAGGCCCGCCACCAGATCATCGCGGGACGCGCCGGGAATGGGGTCCTCGCCCGCTGCATAGACATCGGTGATCCCCACCACATCGGCATTGTTGAAGCAGGAACAGAAGTCCTCGAACAGATTGTGCAGGCGCGAATAGCGATGCGGCTGATGCACGGCGATGACCCGGCCATCGGTCGCCTGACGGGCGGCTTTCAGAACGGCGGCGATTTCGACAGGATGGTGGCCATAGTCGTCGATGATGGTGACGCCATTCACCACGCCCACGCGGGTAAAGCGGCGGTTGACACCGCCAAAGCCCGCCAGAGCCGTTCGGATCTCATCCTTTTTCATGCCAAGGTGCCGGGCCACGGCCACGGCGGCCAGGGCATTCGAGACGTTATGGTCGCCCGGCATCGGCAGGGTGCAGCCTTCGATCACCGCATCTTCGGCCTGAAGCGCGATGTCGAAATGGGCCACGCCCGCCTTGTAGGTCAGGTTGACGGCGCGAACATCGGCCTGCGCGTTGAAACCAAAGGTGGTCACCCGGCGGTCGGTGATCTTGCCCACCAGCGCCTGCACCTCGGGGTGGTCGGTGCAGCAGACGGCAAGACCATAGAACGGAATGTTGGACACAAAGTCATAGAACCCCTTGCGCAGGTTCTCGATCGTGCCCCAGTGCTCCATATGTTCGGGGTCGATGTTGGTGACGATGGCAATGGTGGCGGGCAGACGGTTGAAGGTGCCGTCGCTCTCGTCCGCCTCGACCACCATCCATTCGCCCTGCCCCATCCTGGCGTTCGACCCATAGGCATGGATGATCCCGCCGTTGACGACTGTGGGGTCAAAGTTGCCCGCGTCCAGCAATGTGGCAACCATCGTCGTCGTGGTCGTCTTGCCGTGGGTGCCTGCAATGGCCACGTTGGATTTCAGGCGCATCAGTTCGGCCAGCATCTCGGCCCGGCGCACGATGGGCAGGCCGCGCTTGCGTGCTTCGTCCAGTTCGGGGTTGCCGGTCTTGATGGCGGACGAGATGACGACGACCTCGGCCCCTTCCAGATTCTCGGCCCGCTGGCCTTCGTAGATGATGGCGCCCAGCGTTTTCAATCGGTCGGTGATCTTGGACCCTTTCAGGTCCGACCCCTGCACGCGGTAGCCCAGATTGAGCAGCACTTCGGCGATGCCCGACATGCCGATGCCGCCGATGCCGACGAAATGGATCGGACCCACATCAAGGGGCAGTTTCGTTGCAGCGTTCATCAGCGGGCTCCCGTCCATCTTATGTCCTTTCTGCCAGTTTTTCGACCAAAGCGACCAAACGGTCCGTTGCATCGGGGATGCCACAGGACTGCGCCGCCTGCGCCATCCGGGCCGCCCCGTCGGGGTCTTGCAGAACCGTGGCGATATGCGCGGAAAGCGTCGCGACCTCAAGCCTCGATTCCGGGATAAGGATTGCCGCCCCTGCCTCGACCAGCCCGCGCGCGTTGGCCGTCTGGTGGTCGGCTGTCGCCGCAGCAAAGGGGACAAGGATCGACGGCCGCCCGATCACGCTGATGTCGGCCACGCTCGACGCCCCTGCCCGGCTGATGACCAGCTGCGCCTCGGCCATGCGTTCGGGGACGTCGGAGAAAAACGGCTGCACGTCCGCGCGGATCAGTTCGGCGGCGTAGAAATCCGTCACCCGCTGGCTGTCCTCGTCGCGGGCCTGATGGCTCACGCGGATGTTGCGGCGGAGCTCTTCGGGCAGGGCGGCGATGGCGGGGGGGACCATGTCGGACAGGATGCGGGCGCCTTGCGACCCGCCCATGACAAGGATCGACATCGGGTAATCGCCGGGGGGGATATACCCCGCCCCGGCACGGGCCAGGACGGCAGACCTGACCGGATTGCCGGTGTGAATGCCTTCGACGCCGGAGGGCAATTCGGTCGGCCATGTGCCGCAGGCCACCACGTTGACGCGCTTGGCGAACACCTGATTGACCCGGCCCAGAACGCCGTTCTGTTCATGGATCATGCGGGGGATACGCAGGACAAAGGCAGCAGTCATGGCCGGGATCGACGGATACCCGCCAAAGCCAACCACAACGGCAGGCCGGTCCCGCCACATCGACCATTTCGCAGCGCCAATGCCGCCGATGATGCGGAACGGCACGGCCAGTTTGGCCAGCAACCCGCCCCGCGCAAAGGTGGCGCTGCCCACCTGAGCGATCTCGACTTCTTTGGGGAACCCGCCGGTATAGCGGGCACCGCGGGCGTCAGTGGTCAGCTTGACCCGCCAGCCCTTTGCCAGCATCGCCTCGGCCAGCGCCTGCGCGGGGAACATGTGGCCCCCGGTGCCGCCCGCGGCAATGACCAGCAGCGGGGCGGTCATCTGTCCCACCACAGGCTCAGGTGGGTTGAAACCCACCTTGCAAAACGCCCCATCTGTAAGGTGGGTCTTGACCCACCTTTCGTGATACGAACGGACCGGGCGATCATCACCGCCCCCGCCGCAACAGGATATCGCCAATCTCGCCTTGCGGACGGCTGCGGGTAAAGGCCAGCAGCATTCCCACGGCAATCCCGCCCGCAATGATCGACGACCCGCCATAGCTCACGAACGGCAATGTCATCCCCTTGGCGGGCAACAGGCGGACAGCCACGCCCATGTTGATCATCGCCTGCACGCCAAAGGCGCATGCCAACCCGCACCCGGCCAATCGGATGAACGGATCGCGCTCCTTCATCAGCCGGGTCAGCGACCTGACAACGATCGTCGCATAAAGGGCAATGATCGCAAGGACGAGGATAAGCCCATATTCTTCGGCAGCCACAGCGATAATGAAATCGGTATGGGCATCGGGCAGCGACCATTTCACCTGCCCCTCGCCCACGCCCACCCCGAAAAACCCGCCTTCTCGGATGGCGTCGGTGGCATAGCCGATCTGGGTGCGCGGATCGACTTCGGCCGACATGAACCCATCAATCCGGCGGGCAAAGTGTTCGGAATGGGAATAGGCAAAGGTGCCCGCCGACACGACCAATGCTGCCACAACGGTCAACAGGGTCATCGGCGCACCCGCCACGAAATACATCACCCCCCACGCAAAGAGGATCAGGCAGGCCTGACCAAAGTCCGGTTGCAGGGCAAGGATGATCACGATGATGACGGTCAGGCCAAACGAATAGGCCTTGCCGGGCGGGCCGCCGACTTCGAAACTGGCGGCCATGAACCAGGCGGCCACAACGATAAAGCCCGGTTTCAGGAATTCGGAGGGCTGGAACGACGCAAAACCCAGCGAATACCAGCGGATCGCCCCCTTGCCGAAATCCGTGCCGAGCACCGGCAGCATGGCCAGGGCCGCAAAGGACAGGACGAACCCGACAACCGCCAACCGGCGCACCATCACCGGTGTCATCATCGAAGTCAGCAGCATCGCCACCATCGCAAGGCCGCCAAAAAACGCCTGCCGGGTGACGTAATAGAACGGGTCCAACCCGTTACGGGCAGCCAGCGGCGGCGAGGACGCGAGGCCCAAAAGCAGCCCGATCCCGAAAAGGATCAGGATGCAGGACATGCTCCATTTGTCGATCGTGCGCCACCAGCGCGGAAGAATGGGATCCTCGACCTTGGTCGGAATCGTGCCATAGACCATCTCTGTCATGGGTGCACCGCCTACTGCCTCGTGTCGCCCGTTTTCCGGGTCTGGGAATAAGCCTATCCTGATTTGCGCCACGATTCCAGCGAAATGAGTGCAAAGACGGGTCGTTCGCCCGACACATGTCCTGGGGACCGCTGGACCTCGGACAGGCCTATGGTATCAGGTCGCGATGTGACCCCGGACTGCAAGGATACCCCACCATGACCGCCCCCCTCCGCATCGCCCTGTCGAGCGACCACGCCGCCATTGCTCTCCGACAGGCCATCGCCGCCCACATCGCCGCACAGGGCTGGGTCGCGGTCGACATCGGCCCGACCACGCCCGAAAGCACGCCCTATCCACAGCATGGCAAGGCGGCAGCGCGGCTCGTCGCCTCGGGCGATTGTCGGTTCGGCATCATCGTCTGCGGCACCGGACAGGGGATCATGATGGCCGCCAACAAGGTCCCCGGTATCCGCTGCGGCGTCTGCGCCGACACCTTTTCCGCCCGGATGATCCGGCAGCATAATGACGCCAACATGCTGTCGCTCGGCGCGCGGGTGGTGGGCGAGGGTCTCGCGCTCGACATCGTGGACGCCTTTCTTGGGGCCGAGTTCGAGGGCGGACGACACGCGACCCGGGTGGACATGATCGAAGCGACCGAGGGCTAAGCCTCCCTTGCGCCCCGCCTCGAAACGAGGCACCCCTGCCGCATGCACGTTAAAACGCTGATCCTCGGGGCCGGAGCCGCCGGCATGTTCTGCGCCGCCCACGCGGGGCCGGGAACGCTCGTGATCGACCACGCGCGCGCGCCGGGGGAAAAGATCCGCATCTCGGGCGGGGGGCGGTGCAACTTTACCAACCTGCACACGGGTCCGGCCAATTTCCTGAGCCAAAATCCGCATTTCGCCAAATCGGCCCTCAGCCGCTACCCCCCCGCCAATTTCATCGGGCTGGTGACGGCTCACCGCATCCCCTTTCACGAAAAGACGCTGGGCCAGCTGTTCTGCGACAACTCTGCCAAGGATATCGTGGCCATGCTGCGGGCCGAGATGGATCGGGCTGGCGCCCAGCTTTCGCTGCAAACGCAGGTGGGCGAGGTGCGGCATGACGGCAGCGCCTTTCACGTCGCCCTTACCCGCGAGGGTCGGACAACCGAGGTGACAGCGGCCAACCTCGTGCTGGCCACCGGTGGCAAGTCGATCCCGAAAATGGGGGCGACGGGGCTGGCCTACCAGATAGCAACACAATTCGGGCTGCGGCTCACCGAAACACGGCCCGCGCTTGTTCCTTTCACCTTTTCCGACAGCGCCTTTGCCCCGCTGGCGGGGGTCGCCCTACCGGTCCGGGCGACCGCGAACGGTGCCAGCTTTGACGAAGCGATGCTGTTCACCCACCGCGGGCTGTCCGGCCCCGCGATGCTGCAAATCTCGTCCTATTGGCACGAAGGGCAGGACATCGGCATCGACCTTTCGCCCGGAACCGATCTGGTCGCCACGCTCAAATCGGCGCGCCAGACCAACGGTCGCAAGGCCGTCACAACCGCGCTGGGTCAACTCCTTCCCGCGCGGTTGGCCGATTATCTCGGCCCGGCCCTCGATCTCAAGGGGACGCTGGCCGACCAGTCCGACACACGGCTGGGCAGCCTCGGCCAGACGCTTCACCATTGGACACTGCGGCCCACCGGGACCGAAGGCTACCGCACCGCCGAAGTGACGCTTGGCGGCATAGACACGGACGGCCTGTCATCCAAAACGATGGCGGCCAAGCATCTGCCGGGGCTTTATGCGATTGGCGAGGCAGTGGATGTGACGGGTTGGCTGGGGGGCTACAATTTTCAATGGGCCTGGGCCTCGGCCCACGCGGCGGCCATGGCGATCCGGGACGGAACATGAGCAAGGCGTTCACCAAGGAGGATGACAGCCCCGAAGGCGACCGCCTGCCCGACCTCCCCCTCTCTGCGCACCCCAACTACGTGACACCCGAAGGGTTGGCCGACCTTCAGACCCGGCTCGCCACCGCCCGGACCGTGTCCCTCACCCCGCCCGAACACAACCTGCCCGCCAGACAAGCTGCTGCCGTAGCCCGGCGCGACATTCGCTGGCTCGAGGCACGGATCAGTAGTGTGATCCTGATCGACCCCGCGACGCAAGCGACCGACAAGGTCACCTTCGGGATGGAGGTCGAGGTCATGGACGAAGACGGTGCCAGCCGGACCTTTCGGATCGTGGGCGAAGATCAGGCCGATCCGGCCCACGGGCTGATCGCCCCGCACTCGCCGCTGGCACAGGCCCTGCTGGAGTCGCGGATCGGCGACACGGTCGACTGGCCCCGGCCAACCGGGACGATCGAACTGGAAATCGTCGGCATAACACCACCGGCAAGGGTGGGTTGAAACCTGCATTGCAAATAGGTCCGGGATCACCGGCGTATGGCAACGGATCAGACTTGCGGGTGTCGGCTCCGGCCAAAGGCCGCAACAGCGTCTGCGGCCGCCGCAGGAATATCCCGCACCTGCCGGTTTGAATCCTTGGATGGCGGCGACTAGGGTCAACCCGAACCCCACTTCGGAACAACACCATGATACCCGGTTCCACGATCACCCTGCGCGACCCGGACGACGGCGACGCCACACTCCACGCGGCCCTTCCGCCCTCGCCCGAGATCATCCGCATGTATGGCGGCGAAACCGGCAGTCTGCCGAAACCCAGCCTCGCCCGGTCGAAAGACTGGCTGGAGTGGCTGCACACCCACCCCTTCAACAAGATAATCCTGCGTAACGAGGTCGCGGTCGGACATGTCCGGCTCCACTCGCTGTCGCAGACAGACCGCCGGGCACGACTTGCCCTTGGACTGTTCCGGGATGCCGATCTGGGACAGGGGATAGGCCGGCAGGCGATCCGGCTCACGCTCGACCATGCCTTCGGACCGATGGGCCTGCACCGGATCGACCTCAGGGTTCTGGCCTACAACCTGCGCGCCATCCGGTGCTACACGGCCTGCGGGTTTCGCCACGAAGGAACCGAACGCGAGGCTGCATGGATCGACGCGGCGTGGCACGACGACTGGATCATGGGGATCCTCGCCGATGAACATGCCGCCGCGAAAGCAGGACACTGACACACCTTTGGTTACCGTAGGGTGGGTGCCAACCCACCGCCACCGCATGGCGAGGCAAACCCCCGCCTGACGTCAGAGATACAAGACGCTGACTTCGAAGGCTCCGACAGTCACCGCACGCGCGGCGCCTCGCTCACCCGCCCCCGCGTCCAAACAAGCCGCCAATCCAGCGACCCTCCCACCCCGAACCCAAGTTGCAGACACGACCCCCAACCC
This sequence comes from Marivivens sp., assembly GCA_024642115.1. Classification (GTDB taxonomy): domain Bacteria; phylum Pseudomonadota; class Alphaproteobacteria; order Rhodobacterales; family Rhodobacteraceae; genus JAHEBU01. The sequence goes on from JAHEBU010000002.1 coordinate 403,308, forward strand.
GTGGCAGTAAATGGTGCAGATCGCAGGATCAGGATGTATGGCAACATCCTCAGAGGACGTGAAATTTCCAAAGACGTTTTCGGGAGTTTAGGTACAGGCTATAACTGCGGATGCGGGCTGATGCAGCACCGTAGAACATGATCCAATCAACCAACCGAAAACTTGCTGTCAGCGACGCGGGTCATCCAGTTTCAAGCGATACGTCCGCAGACGAGTACTTCATCCAAGACCCGCTTAGGCGCCGCCTCGGCAAAAGAGACCAGACGCTTGGTGTCTTCGTCCCACAAAACCAACCTCACCGATCGCAGGCTATCAATCAGTGTCAGCCTGCCGACATCCCGCAGACCTGGCAGGTCACGAAGGACCTGGTTGAGACGATAAAACGGAATCCTGCTTGCCAGATGATGGACGTGATGAACACCGATGTTGGCCGAGAACCAGCGCAGGACGACGGGAAGGTCGTAATGCGAACTGCCATGTAGTGCGGTCTTCTGGATATCCCACTTTGGCTCATGCTCCCACAAGGTACCGTCGAACTGGTGCTGCACATAGAAGAGCCAGACACCAATTGTAGAGGCCAAGCAGGTAATCGGGACCTGCACCAGCAGGAACCGACCTAGTCCCACCAGCCAGATCGCACCGAGCGCCAAGGTCACGATGGCTGCATTGGTTGCCATCGCACTCGCCCAGGCGCGCCACCCGTCCCGAAACAGGCGCTCGGGTAGACGGTAGCGCAGAAGGAACACATAGGCGGGCCCTATCCCGAACAAAACCACAGGGTGCCGATAGATGCGATAGGCCAAGCGGCCCATCCAACCCTTGTCCTGAAACTCGCGGACGGTCAGCGTGTGAACATCGCCAATCCCGCGACGGTCCAGATTGCCAGACGTTGCATGGTGCATCGCGTGTGACATCCGCCAGACGTCGTAGGGTGTCAGCGTCACAATTCCGATCAGGCGTCCGACCCAGTCATTGGCCGCGCGTTGCACAAAGAACGATCGGTGGCCGCAGTCGTGCTGGATCATGAATAGTCGCACAAGAAAGCCCGCGGCGGGGACCGTCGCCAGCAATCCGACCCAGTAACCGGCCTCCAGAGTCGCCCAGCACAGCACCCAGAGTGCCAGATAGGGGATTGCAGTCACTGCAAGTTCAAACAGCGCGCGCGAGGTGTCTGGTTTGCGATACGCCGCGAGTTTGCGTGCCACATCGATGGGATCTGTTGTGATCAAACTATCCTGAATCCGTGAGCTCATGGGTGGTTTCTCCGATCTCGTCAAAAAGCGAGTACAGCCGACCGCACCCGAACCTATGTCGCCGTTTTGGGACGGGTTCCAAATTGGTGAAGCCGACTGGATTCACCGGGCGCGCAGTCGGAACTGCACCCAACTGACGGGTTTCACCAAAACTCGGGACCCGCAAGGTGACGTTCGGCTATTCGAACGCCATGTCTAACCCTGGCACAGTTCTTGGCGGCCCGGTTTGACGCAGGTTAGTTTGGACGGTCACATTGGGACAATCGTTGTGCGTCCGGAACCGAGACCGCAACACTCCGACGCCCCGCAAGTCTCAAACCGGTGCAACTGCGCGTCCGAAGGTCGCAATGATCGGCGCTGGTTCAGGGGCTCTTCCTGCCATTCTCTTGTAAATCCAAAAGAATTTTGCAGTCAAACGCATGAATTGTCGGCCCTTCGTTTTCGCGAAACACCTGTTCGCGCGACTCGTCAACCGGAACACGCCCGGCCAAGGGAAAGAACGTTCCCCACCTGGCGAGGGTTCGAACAGCCATTCTCCTTTGACAGTCTGCACCGCACCACCCGCTTTATCACCGCCCTCAGGCTTAGCCCCTGAACGATCAGGGTGAACAAAACGACGGCATATGTCGCGCCCAAAAGTGCGGATTTCTCGGCGACCCCTGGCAGCGAAAGCGCCAGCGCCAACGAGATCCCGCCTCGCAATCCACCCCAGTTCAGTACCGGAATGGTGCCGCGCGCGAATTTGCGGAACAGGCCCAGCACAAGGACCGGACCGCTGACTGCAACCAGTCGGGCAAACAGCACCAGTGCCCACGGCAATGAAATCGCGACACCCAGCAGGTCGGCAGCCGCTCAAACGACAGATCCGATGATCGCGGTCGACACCACGACACCCAAGGTTGCCATCAGGCCGATGGTCACCGCACGGCTGCGCAGGCTGAGGACGTCGATATGCAACGCGCCCGCAAACAAGACAAATGCAAGCATGCCCTGAAGAACGGTTTGTTGGAAATCAACCTGGCGCAAGAGGGCTGCCAGACCTTCATAATTGAACAATCCCGGCATCACCGCCTCGGCACCAATGACAACCAGCGAGGCGCCAAACCCCATGCCAGAAGGCCGGTAGTCTGCGGCAAGACCGCCAGCCGGACATTGATCCAACTGAACGTGGCCGTCAGAACCAGCAGGGCTGCAGCAAGCTCGAATTGCGACATCGCGATCACCGCTGCACGCTGTTTGGCAGGGCTACACGCGCGCGTCGGACAACATCGACAGTCACTGGGTCAAAGGGACCTACCCCCATATCAGTCGACACCTTGGTCCAGCCTTTTCTCCAGACCTTTCGTCAGGAATTCTCCGGCCTCTGGCTGACCCAGCGGATACCGGCTCACCAGCCTTTCGTGCTGATGCTGCGCGAGGGCGTTGGTCTGTTCCCAATCGTCGGGTTCAGAATCGCCACGACCGATCCAGCACAGCGTGTCCTCCTGTTCGTCGTTCATGCTTTCGATCTCTTGGGTGATCTCGTCACGGCCCAGATCACCTGCGGTTTCCTGCAGAGTCGCGACCACATCGTCATCCCAAGCATTGCCGACAAGGTCTGGAATGTCCGCGCCCTCTTTCATCATCATGGCGTTGAACCGCAGAACAAGTTCCGCGATCCGGGCACCGCTAAAGGGCAGCGCGGCCATCGGTTTTTCCTGTTCGATTGGCGCTCAGGATAGCACGCGGGCAAGGTGCGGCACTGATATCGATCATCACGCCCTACCGGCATTTGCGCCGGCAGCGTTCTGAAAGACGGCGAGATGGGGCGACGGGCGATAGCTTCTGCCAGGAAGGCGGCCCGGCAATGCCAGAATCGCGACAAAGCTGATCGGTTGCCGACCTGCTGATCTGGATCAATACATGACAAGCCGGCCTGATTTACAGTTCAGGTAATGACTGTGGCGTCCGGAATTCTCACGAGACCAAAGATCAATGGATCGCGAAATTCCGTGAGTCAGCGTCGCACTGTGCGGCGCGAGGACAAGCTACAAAACCATAGATATCCGAAGGATTGAAGACATGAAGCAGAAAGCAAAGCCATCCACTTCGCCTGGACCAACGGCAGTGACCGAGGGTGTCGGCAAGCCTGCCCCCAACGAAACGGCGCAAGTCACGCCCCCTACCCCCAACGAACTTGGCCAAGGGATCGACAGACCCGGCTTTGATCTGGGCGGGTCTACCGGCAAAACACATGCCGGTACGGGTCTGGGACTTGGGACAGATGCATTCGATACGCCAGGCGAAAGGAGCCTTCCGGGGCGGAAGCTGGACAACAAACCAACCATTCCGCGCTGGAGCGGGCCTAAAGGCCGTGACACGGCCGCCTCTGTCGAGAAGGCCGCCGACACCGGATCCTCGTCCACGCCACAGACGAAAAAAACGCGCTGACCAGACAGCGCCCCGATCCTCAGCAGCGTGGCGAACGATCCTCATCTGGGCGGTGCCGATCCTGTTTCACCGTCTGGGTTGAACGAACAAGGGGCCAGTCCCGAAAGCCCGGTGCTGACACAGACTCGGACGTCGCCAGTGTCGGCAATGATCGACGGCCATCGCAACTGATTACCATTGTCGGGTGAGCGCGTGACGGAACCGGCCGACACCGGCGCCAGTCTCCGTGACGCGACCCTGAGAATTCCTCGAAAGGACAATTCATGCTTTATGTTGATATTCCAACCAACTCCGAAATCCGGGCTTTAATCGAAGCCCGTGCGGATGCCTGTGTGTCGATCTATCTGCCGACAACACCCGAGACCCAGAACGTCACTCTCAGCCGCATCTCGTTCGGCAACCTGACCCGAACAGCACTTGAGCAACTCGACGCCGCAGACTTCGACAAGCGCCGTCGCGCGGCTCTGGAAGAGCATCTTCTTGAGCTGGACGAGGATGACGATTTCTGGCGGCTTCAGGCCAACAGCCTTGCAATTCTGGCGACCCCTGACAGTTTGCGGACCTTCCGGCTGGCGACAGAGGTCACAACAACGGTCGAGGTGTCGGACCGATTTCACCTTAAGCCGCTGATGCGCGCGATGGCGTTTCCCCAGCATGCCTTCGTGCTGGCCTTGTCCGAAAACGATGTCCGCCTGGTCGAGATCTTTGCCGATCATCCCGCAACAGTGGTCAATGTTCCGGACCTGCCAGGTAGCGCCGCCGAGGCCACGGGTCACGCCTCGGTCAACAATCCTGGCATGGGCACAGGGCATGGCGACGCACAGGGCCAGAAGTCGCTGTTGCGCAAGTACCTGCGCAAGGTGGACGCCGCCCTGCGCCCGGTTCTGACAGGGCGCGAGACGCCGCTTATCCTCGCCGCAACCGAGCCGCTGGGGCCGATCTTTCGCACCATCAACAGCTATCCGGGTCTGTTGGTCGAGGGGATTTCCGCAAGCCCCGACGACATGAGCGAAAGCGAACTGGCGAGTGCCGCTCGGTCAGTTCTTGATGGGTCCTACGCCGCCCGGATCGAAACTGCGACCGCGCTTTTTCACGAGCGGGTCGGATCACATCGCGCCATCACCGATCTTCAGGCCGTTGCGCGTGCTGCCACCTTCGGTGCGGTGGACCTGCTGTTTGTCGATATCGACGAGGTTATGCCCGGCACGGTGGACGAAACTGACGGCAAAGTCGCCTTGGCCACGAAACCGGGTGCTGCCAGCTATGGTGTGATCGACGAGATAACCGGACGTGTGATCCTTACGGGTGGCAAGGTTCTGGCTGTGCGCAGGGAAGACATGCCCGACGGGGCGGCAGTGGCCGCGATCTTGCGCTATCCGGTCTGACGCGGCGGGATGGTTGGGTGCGGGGCACGGGTTTCTGCACCGGGCAAAGGTCCACAAACTGTCAAGACTTTTGGCAAGGCCGTGCAGAGAGCTGAGATAAGCGGAACTGATGATAAACCGCTTCCTGCGATCCGACCTATCATGGATCAGCACGTCCTTGCGGCCCTGCTGTCATAGTCAGTGCAACAGGTTCCATTTGAGGAACGCCGATTGAGGACGTCAGCCATGCTAGACACTGCCAAGCGGATCGACGACATCGGCCCACAGCCTCAATCGTTCAACATCGAAGAGGGAACGACGCAAAATTCCAACTATAGGTCGGTCGCCTGGAGCGGGCGCTACCTTCAGGTCACATTGATGTCGATCCCCGTTGGTGGGGATGTCGGGCTCGAGGCGCATCCCGAAACCGATCAGTTCCTGCGTCTCGAGGCGGGCACCGGACGGGCGCAAATGGGCACCGCGAAGGACAAGCTGACCTTTGACCAGGATGTCTCGGACGGCTGGTGCGTCCTTGTTCCGGCTGGCAGGTGGCACAACATCACCAACACCGGGACCAGCCCGATGCAGCTCTACGCGATCTATGCCCCAGCCCATCATGCACCCGACAGGGTGCAGTCGACGGCAGCATTTGCCGCGTCCGACAAGACCGACAAACCTGCGGGCTGGTCGGTGCAACCAGAACAGGCACCAGACAAGCACGGCTAACGTCATCAATTGGCAAACGTGTGCATCTGGTGTCGCGCTTCATAGACGTAAACAGGCACGGGTCCTCTTCGCCGGCTAATCCGGTGTGGGGCTTTGCCGTGTGACATGGCCTTGCCTGCTTTGGCAGGCGGCCGGACCTGCCTCGCAGGCGTCACGCAGGAGCGCCAGATCGTATTCGGACACGCTACCGAAGCGGCGCTTTTTCCGCCGGAGCAGACTTGACCTTCAAAGGAGCACATCAATGCCCATTCACCGCGTTGACCCAACCGACCAATCCAGCCTTCTGGACATTTACGCAACCAAGGCGTCGCAAAGCACTTTGCCAAAATATCGGATGCCGGATGGTCGCAGCGAACCGCGTGCAGCCTATGCCCTTATCCGGGATGAACTTTTGCTCGATGGGAATGCGCGGCAGAACCTCGCGACCTTCTGCACGACCTGGGTCGAGGAAGAGGTCAAGCAGCTGATGACCGAAGCCGTCGACAAGAACATGATCGACAAGGATGAATATCCGCAAACCGCCGAAATCGAGAAGCGCTGCGTTCATATCATTGCCGCCCTCTGGCATGCCGAGAAGTCGCGCCAGACGATAGGGTGCTCGACGACCGGGTCCAGCGAGGCCGCCATGCTGGGAGGGTTGGCGTTCAAGTGGAAGTGGCGGAAACGCCGGGAGGCAGAGGGCAAGGACGCGACCAAGCCGAACATCGTAACCGGCCCCATTCAGATCTGCTGGAAGAAGTTTGCCCGCTACTTTGACGTGGAAATCCGCGAGGTTCCGCTGGAAGGCGACGCCCTTGGCCTGAAGCCCGAAGACCTGCGCAAATATTGCGACGAGAACACGATCGGTGTTGTGGCCACGCTCGGCGTCACCTTCACCGGGGTCTATGAGCCGATCGCGGCGCTGGCAGCGGAACTCGATGCGATGCAGCGCGACCTTGGGCTGGATATTCCGATCCATGTCGACGCCGCCTCGGGCGGGTTCATAGCCCCCTTCATTCAGAAAGACATCATCTGGGATTTCAAGCTGGACCGGGTCCGGTCGATCAATGCCTCGGGCCACAAATACGGGTTGGCGCCTCTGGGCGTGGGTTGGGTGATTTGGGCGACGCAGGATGATCTGCCCGAAGAGCTGATCTTTTATGTCGACTACCTTGGCGGCAACATGCCCACCTTTGCGCTGAACTTCTCGCGCCCCGGTGGCGAGATCATCGCGCAGTATTACAATTTCCTGCGTCTTGGCATGGAGGGATACACCGCCGTCCAGCAGGCCTGTTCGGACACGGCCCAATGGCTGGCTGAACAGCTGGCGGCAATGGGATGTTTCGAAATGGTCTATGACGGCCACGGGGGTCTTCCCGCCGTCGCCTACAGACTGAAGGACGAGCATCAAGGCTTCACGCTTTATGACCTGTCGGACCGGGTGCGGATGGGGGGATGGCAGATTGCGTCCTATCCGCTGCCAGCGAACCGCAAGGACACCGTCGTTCAACGCATCCTGATCCGGCACGGCGTCAGCCGCGATTTGGCGCAGCTTCTGCTGGACGACATCAAGCGTGCAGTCGAGCATCTCGAACATAACCCGGTCCCGAATTCCACCGCCAAGCCGGGATTTCATCGTGATTAGGGCAGAGAGTAATCGCAGGACGATTTTGAAACCGGTCGTCCTTGGTACGGGTTTGCCGCTGCTTTTTTCGGCCAGTGCCGCAGCCGCCCAAGATACCGCCCCCTCTTCGGGCGGCGTCATCGGGCAGGTGTTTGACACGATCAAGCCCGTGACAGAGGCCGGGGTTCACGGCTTTTTCCAGCTTCTGGACAACCAGCCCATCGCCTTCATCCTGCTTTCGCTTGCGCTGGGAACCCTGATCGGAAAGCTCAGCTTCAAGACCATCTCTTTGGGTTCTACAGCTGGCACGCTGCTGGTCGGGGTCTTGCTGTCGATGATCGCGCAAGCAGCCTATGGCATCACCTATTCGATCCCGGGCATCCTGTCGTCCTTCATGCTCTTGTTGTTCATGTATGCGCTTGGGTTGAAGGTCGGCCCGCAGTTTTTCTCCGGGTTGCGCCAAGGCGGTCTGGCGTTTCTGGTGATCGGTTTTGTCGTCTGGAGCCTGAACTGGGTCATCTGCTATTTCGGGGCAAATCTGGTTGGTCTTGCACCGGGCTATGCGACGGGCCTGATCTCGGGCAGCTATACGATCACGGCGATCTTGGGCGTCGGTCAGGATGCACTGACAAGCGGAGCATACGTTCCGCCCGACGGCACCTCGGTCGAGCAGGTCGGCGCCAACATGGCAGCCGCCTATGCGATCAGCTATGTCCTGTCGACCGTGCTGACCATTCTGCTGATCCGCTATCTGCCGCGCATGTTCGGCTATGACGCCGTCGCCGAGGCAAAACGGGCCGAGGAAGATTTCAGCGGTGGTGCGACCGATCCCGTCCCCGGCGCACCGGGTGCCCTGACAATGGGAATGACGTCCGTCGGCGTGCGTGCCTTTGCCGTCACTCACAAAGACTTTATCGGACGCACCCTGTCGCAACTGGCCGACGACTTTCCTGCAGTACCCATCCTTCGGGTTGTGCGGGGCGGCAAGATTTTGGAGATGACGAACGACCTGAGCGTGCAGGAAAATGACCTTGTCACGGTCCGCGCCGATGTGGAGGATCTGATTGGCAAGGAAATCGCGCTCATCGGCCCTGAATCCGACGTTCCGCTGGCGCGCAACGTGCCCATCGAGGTGGCCGATGTGCATGTGGGCTCGCACAAGATCTCGGGTAAAAGCCTTTCGGATCTTGGGGCGCAGTTGTCTGGCGGCGTCACCGTGCAGGCGCTATTCCGGGCCGGTAACGAGTTGCCTTTGGGACCCAAGACCGACGTTCATTTCGGTGATGTTTTGCGTTTGAACGGGCCCGATGCCGCCATTCAACGGGCGGCGAAACTGTTGGATGGAACCGCGATCCTGTTCACGATGAAGACCGAGGTTCTCTACCTCGCGCTCGCCATGTTGGTGGGGTATCTGGTGGGTATCATATCGGTCACGATTTCGGGCATTCCCTTTGCGTTCGGAACCTCGGCTGGCGTGATCATGGCAGGTGTGGGTGTCAGTTATCTGCGCAGCCGGAACCCCAATTTCGGCGGTCCCGTGCACGAAGGCGCACGCAGCTTTCTACAGGATTTCGGCCTGAATGCCTTTGTCGCTGTTTTGTCCGCAAACGTCGGCCCAAAGGTGATTTCGGCCCTCGGCGGCGACACGATCCTCTGGCTTGCGCTGATTGGCATTGCCGGGGCGCTTATCCCACCACTTGTCGCCTTCTGGGTCGGGATCAAGGTCTTTGGTCTGAACGCGATCATCTCGGACGGGGCCGCGACGGGTGGGCGCAACAGCACACCCAGCCTGAACGCGATCATGGAGGAATCTCGCAGTTCGGTCGCCGCCGTGCCCTATCCGGTCAGCTATGCGTTCACGACCGTGCTGGCCCTGATCGGAGGGTATTTTTCGATGATCCTGTCCTGACGACCTGGCCCGTCGTCCCCACCAACCGGGGTCGCGGATGAATTCATTCCGCAACATCAGAAAGAAAAGAGAATACGATGGCCCAAGATAAGACCCCAAAACCAGACACCTCTGACGACGCCCTTGGTGCCAAAGGCACCATCTCTCAGGCTGGTCGTTCAGGAGGACGCCTGCCGCGTGACATCGGCACGCAGGATGAACTTAAGCGGTCCAGTGAGCGACCCGCTGGCAAAACCCGGGTCAGGAAATCCGACGAAAAGGACGGCAGCAAAGAGTAACTGCGAAGGCCGTCGGACGGGGATTGATTGGGGAACATCATTTGATTCTGCAAAGCAAACGAATGGGCCGTAGTCTCCTGAAACAACTTGATTGTTATGGAGGCTTCCCAGGGCTAACTCGGATCAGGACCCGGACGCGAAACTTGTCCCAAGCGGACCACTAGCACGGAAGCTGTTTCCTTGACCTACCCGCAGATCCTGATCTTTGCCATTCTCGCCGCCATGATGGGTCTGTTCTTGTGGGGTCGGTTTCGTCATGACGTGGTCGCGTTGGCTGCCCTTTTGGCCTGCGTCATTTCTGGGTTGGTTCCGTCAGAATTAGCCTTCGCGGGCTTCGGCCATCCGGCGGTGATTACGGTGGCCTGTGTGTTGGTGCTCAGTCAGGGGTTGCGCACCACGGGCGCGGTGGATTGGCTGGCGCGCAGCCTCCTGCCGCGAGATGCCGGACGGATCACGACCATGTTGGCGCTGATCGGGCTGGGGGCCGCGCTGTCGGGCTTCATGAACAATGTGGGCGCGATGGCGCTTTTGATGCCAATTGCAGTGCAATTATCCGGCAAGCTGGATCTGACGCCCGGACAGATCCTGATGCCGCTCGCCTTTGGGACTATTCTGGGGGGCATGACCACGCTGGTCGGCACCCCGCCGAACCTGATCGTTTCGGGCTTTCGCGAAGAGTCCGGGCTAGGGCAATTTGCGATGTTCGACTTTGCCCCTGTCGGCGTGGCAGTCGCAACTTTGGGCGTTCTTTTCGTCGCCATCATCGGTTGGCGACTGGTGCCGGCGCGAAAGTCTGCAGCTGGCACGGGTTTTGATACCGGCACCTATCTGACCGAGGTGCGTGTGCCTGAGAAAGGCAAGGCGTTGGGGCTGACTCTTCGCGGGTTCGAGGCCGAGATCGAGGACACCGGCGCACAGATCGTTGGTCTGGTGCGCAACGACCTGCGCATCACCGCGCCGCATGGGGGGCGCAAGATCCACGCAAGAGATGTTTTGGTGATTCAGGCCGATGTCGATGCATTGGCCGAAGCGCTATCGGTCTTTGGCATGACGCTTGAGGCGCAGAAATCAGCCTCGGAAGACAAAGAGGAGGCGTCCGAAAAGACTTCGCAATTGGCCAACTCGGAAGCTGCCATCACGAAAGCTGACACCATCGAGAACGCCGATGAAAGCGGTCAGCCTGACGAGGACATCGTGCTGCGGGAACTCGCCATTCTTCCGGGTTCGACCATCGTCGGGCGGTCAGCGAGCGATCTGCGGCTGCGCACGCGCTATGGCCTAAATCTGCTGGCCGTGTCGCGCGAAGGGCATACGCCGCAGGCGCGGCTTCGCCAACTGAACCTGAAATCCGGCGATCTGCTGCTGATGCAGGGCCCGGCCGAGATGATGGCCGAATTCATCAACGATACCGGATGTGTGCCACTGGGTGAGCGCGAATTGCGCCTCCCCGACAAACGCATGGCGATCATTGCGGGCGTGATTATGTTGAGCGCAGTTGGCATTGTCACGCTGGGCCTGCTGCCTGCCCCCGTGGGCTTTGCGCTCGGGGTTCTGGCCTCGATGCTTTTGCGCACGGTTCCGCTGCGGAAAATCTATACGACGATTGATTGGCCGATCATTGTGCTGTTGGCGGCACTTATCCCGGTTGCGGGCGCCATGCAGACCACAGGAGCCGCTGATCAGTTGGCGCGGTTTTTGGTCAGCACCATCGCGCAAGGCAGCCCCATCGCCGCCCTGGCAGTGGTGTTGATCACAACCATGTTCCTGTCGGACGTCATGAACAACGCCGCCACCGCTGCCATCCTGTGCCCGATCGCCCTGGGCATTGCGGCCACGCTTGGCGTCAATCCGGACAGTTTCCTGATGGCAGTCGCGATTGGCGCGTCCTGTGCGTTTCTGACCCCGATTGGACATCAGAACAACACGCTGATCCTTGGCCCCGGTGGGTTCCGGTTCGGGGACTACTGGCGGTTGGGGCTGCTCGTCGAAGTGTTGGTGGTTGTCGTCAGTCTGCCGCTGCTGTTGATCGTTTGGCCGTTAAAAACCTGAACCAGTTTGGGTCCGGCCAACTATTGGTCAACGGCCGTTGACTGTGCAGATTTCGCTGTGATCGCAAATCAGCATGGCCGAAATTTGAAGTTTTACCCCTACCCCACCGCGCCAGTCCCAAAATGGCAATCCCCGGTGCCCCAAATGCGAGGTTGGGGCAATCGCTGATCTGAGTTAGCGAAACGATCCCAGACCATCGCTATGGTGAGAGAAGCCGCCGCAAAAATTCGGCGGGACGGCGCTTGGCCGGAATGTTCCGACTCCGAAGCCAAGACTATCTCTGCCCGCTCCCCGGATGCTGCTTGAATGGCCCATGCCGCAGCAACGCAAGCGAGTCCTGCCCGCATCGTCAGAGCGAGTCTCACGTCGGAATTTTACGTTTCATCGGGTGTTGTCAAACCCGGCATTTGGAGAAATCAAAGATGAACTGGGATCAGATCGAGCAAAAGTGGGGCGAAATGACCCGCCGTGTTCAGCCAACGGCCTTGCTGCCATCGGCTATTCGGACGGTGTCGCCGCAGAACGAAACAGATGATCTACTGATGATCAATCCGACCTTCTCGGTTGGGGCGGCTGAAAGCATTCTTGCTGGCAAGCTTCACGAGTGAGCAATCACGAGCCCGGTTTTATCGTCGATCCGCGTGCGTGGTTGGCGTCGAGACGGCTTAGGCCGCGTCGAATTTTTGATCATCCAGCCTCGCTCTGGCTAGATGCTTCGCCGATCAGGGAAGAAATGTTCGGACCCGAACGGCTGGCCCATCACGCGGAAAGTCTTGCCCGGTCGCAAAGCATTGCCAAACGTCCGTGTCGGGTCATGAACCTGACGGTCAGGCTCAAGCAAAACGCCGAGGTGCTGCTGGTGGCCTACCGGTATAACGGCGCCGCCCTGATCAAAGGGCAACCCGTTCCGCTTGCGGCACAGTGGCTGTTGGACAACTACCATCTCGTCGAACAGCAATTGGCGCAGATCGCATCGGACCTGCCGCCGGGGTATTACCGCCAGTTGCCCAAAGTCGCTTTGGGGCCCTTTGCGGGCTACCCGCGCGTGATGGAACTGGCCTGGGCCTATGTCGCCCATACTGACAGCCTGATTTCAGGCCAAGTGCTGCGACGCTTTGTGATTGCCTATCAAAGCGTACAGCCGCTGACGATCGCCGAACTTTGGGCTGTTGCGATCACCCTCCGCATCGTTCTGGTCGAGAACATGCGTCGTCTGGCGGTGCAGATCACCGAAGCCCACACGCAACGCATCGCGGCCAACGCGCTCATGGACGCCGAGGTGCCATCTCTGCCGGAAAACGGTAAGGAACTGTCCGAAATCTTTGTAGCACAGATCGCAAAGCGTCTGCGGGGCTGTGATCCATCTCAGACGCCGATGCTCGGCTGGCTCGAGGACAGGCTACTGCGGCAGGGGACGACTCTGGATGACGTGGTGGCGCGAGCGCATGCCCGACAGGGTGCGTCAAACGTGACCATGCGCAATATTGTCACCAGCATGCGCACACTTTCGGAACTGGACTGGGCCGATTTCTTTGAGGACGTCAGTCTGGTGGATGCCTGTCTCGCGGCGGGATCAAATTTTGCCTCGATGGATTTTGTGACGCGCAATCAGTACCGAACGGCAATCGAACGGCTAGCGCGCGGATCGGGCCATGACGAGATGGAAGTGGCGCAGGCGGCGCTGGATCTAGCCCGCGCCGGGACCGACAGCCGCACCCGCGATCCGGGCCATACACTGATCGGGGCAGCGCGTGGCATGCTTGAAACCAGAATCGGGTTCGTGCCTTCGGCACGCGACCGACTGCTGCGGCAAGTGGGCCGACTGGGTCTCGGCGGTTATGTCGCCGCGATTGGCCTGACATCGGCGACAGTTCTGGGCGCCGCAGGATGGGCCCTGCATGCTGCTGGAGCAACCTTCGCCGAGATGCTGCCACTGGCCGCCCTTGCGTTGCTGCCCGCAACCGAAGCCGCGACAGCACTGGTGAACCTTGTCGTCACCCGCAGCATTTTTCCCACCCCCTTGCCCTCGCTTGATCTTGCCAAAGGTGTGCCGCCGGACCTGCGGACCCTTGTGGCAGTACCGGTCCTGCTGACGGGGCCGGACGATATTGCGGCGCATCTTGAACGGCTCGAGGTGCATCACCTCTCCAGCGTCGGCGGGGCAGTCCACTATGCATTGTTGTCGGATGGGCCAGATTCGGACACCGAAAACACCGCGACCGACGCTGCGCTGATCGCACTGGCCGAAACCGGCGTCGCCCGGCTAAACGCGACATATCCTTTGGCGGCGGGCAACCGTTTTTTGCTGATGCACCGGCATCGTCGCTGGAACCCATCCGAGGGCGTCTGGATGGGCTGGGAGCGCAAGCGCGGCAAACTGGTCGAACTGAACCGCTTGCTGCGCGGCGCTGGAGATACCAGCTTTCTCCCGTCTGCTGTCCTGGTGCCGCAGGATGTGCGTTTCGTCATCACTCTGGATGCCGATACCCGCGTGCCGCGCGACGCGGTGCAGCGACTGATCGGCAAGCTGGCCCATCCGCTGAACCGGCCTCGGATTGACCCTGTGCTCGGACGGGTTGTCGAAGGCTACGGGATCCTCCAGCCGCGGGTCACCGCCGCCCTGCCTGTTGGTCAAGAAGGCTCGATCTTTCAGCGGATCAGTTCCTCTCCAGGCGGTATCGAACCCTATGCGGCTGCGATTTCAGATGTCTATCAGGATCTTTTCGGCGAGGGATCGTTCACCGGCAAAGGCATCTATGACCTAGACGCCTTCGAGGTAGCACTGAAAGGCCGTGTGCCGGAAAATGCGATGCTCAGCCATGATCTCTTCGAGGGGATCTTTGCCCGCGCGGCGTTGGCATCGGATATTGAGGTGGTCGAAGATTTTCCTGCACGCCACGACGTTGCCGCGCGACGCCAACACCGCTGGGTGCGTGGCGACTGGCAACTTCTTCCTTGGGTTTTCGGGTCGCGTCGCGGCGAGGTGCCGCCGCTTGGGCGCTGGAAGATGGCAGACAACCTGCGCCGGTCGCTGGTGGCTCCGTTGACTGCCCTGACGATCTGCGCCGGTTGGTTGATGCCGCTGCCGCTGGCGGTGTTGTCGACAGTTCTGGTGCTGGCGATGCTCACCTTGGGGCGGGTGATGTCGCTGCCTTTCGATGTTCTGCCCGGTCGCGCTGGGATCACATCGCGCAGTCATTTTTCCGCTCTGGCAAGCGATGCCAAGGCTGCCGTCTATCAGATCGGACTGGACCTGGCGTTTCTGCCTGATGCCGGTTGGCGGATGATCGACGCCATCTGCAGCACGGTCTGGCGGATGACGGTCAGCCACCACAATATGCTGGAATGGGTGACCGCCGCCCAGGCCGCCGGAAAAGCCCGGCCCGGCCTATTGGGCAGTTATCTTGTCATGTGGGGCGGCGTGGGGTTCGGTCTGGCGCTCTGCCTGACAACCACGGCGCTCAACCCGCAGGTCTGGCCACTCACGCTGCCTTTTGCGCCGCTGTGGCTCGCAGCACCTGCCTTGGCCGCGCGGATCAGCCGACCCGGAACGGCTGTCACCATTGCTGAATTGACACAGGAACAGGCTCGGTCACTTCGGCTGATCGCACGGCGGACATGGCGGTATTTCGAAACCTTCGTGACCCCCGCTGACAATTTTCTGCCACCCGACAACTTTCAGGAAACACCGCACGCTGTAATCGCACACCGCACCTCGCCTACCAACATTGGGCTCTATCTGCTGTCGACCGTCGCGGCCCGTGACTTCGGCTGGATCGGGACAGGGACAGCGTTACACCGATTGGAGCAGACCCTTCACACCCTGCAAAAAATGCAGAAGCATCGCGGGCACTTCTACAACTGGTATGACACGACAGACCTTCAGGTGCTGCATCCAGCCTATGTGTCATCGGTAGACAGCGGAAACCTTGCGGGCCATTTGATCGCAGTTGCGCGCGCCTGCATGGATTGGCAGACCAGCAATGCAACGGCCGATCAGCGCCGCGAGGGCCTTGGTGACACGTTGGCGCTGGCGCAAGAAGCTTTGGCTGCAAATGATGGCGACGCTAAAGCGCGTCACGCACTGGCGGACGCCTTCGCCCAGATGAAATCCGCACCGCCCGAAGATTCGACCGGGCTGGCCGAAAAGTCGCTCGAGATTGCAGCCAAGCTGGGCGGTCCGGAGTCGGAATTGTCCATTTGGACGCGGGCCTTCTTTGATCAAGTGACCGAGGTGAAGGCCGGCGAGGCCGCGGATGTGTCACTCAGGCTGGCGGCGGTGGCGACGCAAGCCCGGGACATGGCACGGGCGATGGAGTTCGCCTTTCTACTCGACCCCGAGAAAAAGCTGCTCTCGATCGGCTTTTCTGCCGAGACCAACAGCCTTGATGCGAACTGCTATGACCTGCTGGCCTCAGAAGCGCGGTTGGCGAGCCTGTTCGCCATCGCAAAAGGTGACGTGGAGACCCGGCATTGGTTCCGCCTGGGTCGGGCGGCGACACCGCTGGGTGCGGGATCTGCGCTGATCTCGTGGTCGGGCAGCATGTTCGAATATCTGATGCCGTCCCTGGTGATGCGCACACCCGCAGGGTCCGTGCTGGAGCAGACCAACCGGCTGGTCGTCGACCGCCAGCAGGCTTACGGGCGCCTTTTGGGCATCCCGTGGGGGATTTCGGAATCGTCCTACAATGTTCGCGATCTTGAAATGACCTATCAGTACTCGAACTTTGGTGTTCCGGGTCTGGGGTTGAAACGTGGACTTGGCGAAAACCGTGTGATCGCGCCCTATGCCACGGGACTGGCCGCGATGGTCGACCCGGTGGCCGCCGTCAACAATTACGCGACACTGGCCGCGATGGGCGCGCGCGGGCGATATGGCTTTTACGAAGCGATCGATTTCACCGCCAGTCGACTGCCCCAGACGCAGGATTTCGCCATTGTGCGCAGCTTCATGGCGCATCATCAGGGCATGACGATCACCGCGATTGCCAACGCGCTGCAACATGGGCTGTTGCGTCGACGTTTCCACGCCGAGCCACTGATACAGGCGGTTGACCTGCTGCTTCAGGAACGTGTGCCACGCGATGTAAACGTGGCATCGCCGCGCGCCGAAGAAGTGCAGACAGCAGCAAGCGACACGGCCCCTTCGCCTATCGTCCGGCGGTTCGATATGCCCGCAACGGAACCGCCAACAGCGCATCTGTTGTCGAACGGGCGCTACGGGGTGATGCTGACGCCGACCGGCGCCGGTTATAGCCAGTGGGGAGAGATTGCGATCACCCACTGGCGGGCGGATGCCACCCGTGACGCGCTGGGAACGTTCATCTTCGCCCGTGATGCCATGACCGGCGCGCTCTGGTCCGCAGGAAGCCAACCGGTCACGGCAGGATCCGGCGTCCATTCCGCAGTTTTCAGCGAACACCAGGCCAGCCTGACCCACCGGCAGGGACCGCTGACCACCACCACCGAGATTGTCGTGTCAGCCGAGGATGACGCCGAGGCGCGACGTGTCACGCTGACCAACACGGGCCGCCATGCGCGCGAAATCGACCTGACCTCCTACGCAGAACTTGTGCTGGCCCCTGCGGCCTCGGATCTGGCACATCCGGCCTTTTCAAAAATGTTCGTTGTCACCGACCACCTGCCTGAACTTGATGTCATCATCGCAACCCGTCGCCGCCAGGCGACGGACGAGCCACAGATTTGGGCGGCCCATATGGCGGTCGTCGAAGGGGCCGAGACCGCCCAGCCGCAAGTTGAAACCGACCGCGCGCGGTTCATCGGACGTGGGCGCGACATCAACCATGCGGCGATGGCAGCGGCGCCATTGTCGGGTACAACGGGCACCGTTCTGGACCCGGTTTTCGCGATCCGGCGGCGGGTTCTGGTGCCCGCTGGTGGCATGGCGCGGGTCACCTTCTGGACGCTTGTCGCCGAAAGCTCGGATCGGTTGCTGGACCTTGTGGACCGCCATCGCGATGCGTCCGCTTTCGAGCGGGCGGTAACGCTGGCCTGGACCAAGGCGCAGGTGCAATTGCGCCACCTCGACGTGACCAGCGCCGATGCAGCAGATTTCCAGCGGATGGCCGGGTTCATCCTGCGCAGCGACGCACGGCTGCGTCTATCGGGGGCTCGTCTGGCCGCGGGGGCCGGACGGCAGTCAGGGCTCTGGGCTTTGGGGATATCAGGCGATCTGCCTCTGGTCGTGCTCCTAATCGAGGATGCCGAGGATGCAGCACAGGTGCGGCAGTTGTTGGCGGCGCATGAATACTGGCGGGCGCGTCAGCTTGCAGTGGATCTGGTAATTCTGAACGATCGCGACTCGACCTATGTGCAGGATTTGCAGGCTATTATCGAGACTTCGGTACGCTCGTCGCAATCGCGACCCCGCACCGATGATGTGATGAAACCAGGCAAGGGCGCCGTTTATGCCCTGCGCGCAGATATGATGACGCCCGAGGTGCGCGCGCTGCTTCTCTCAGCGGCGTCTGTGGTGATGACGGCGCGGCGAGGCACGATCGGCTTCCAACTGGACAGTCTGTCCGACCTGCCCGCAACCACATCTGTGACGCGACCACCGGTTTTGCGGACACCGCCAACGCCCGGTCCCATCGAGCCGCTGGAGTTTTTCAACGGCATCGGAGGCTTTGCTGCGGATGGCCGGGAATACGTCACCGTCCTGCAAGACGGTACCTCCACCCCTGCCCCGTGGCTCAACGTCATCGCCAACCCCAGCTTTGGCTTTCAGGTTTCAGCCGAGGGCAGTGGTCACACATGGGCCGAAAACAGCCGCGAGAACCAACTGACACCCTGGAGCAACGATCCCGTCAGCGATCCGCCCGGTGAAGCAATCTATCTGCGCGATCTCGACAGCGGCGAGGTCTGGACACCCACCGCCCTGCCGATCCGTGGACCGGGGCGCTATACCGCCCGCCACGGCTTTGGCTACAGCCGGTTTATCCATGAGGCCCAAGGTATCGCAGCCGAGATGACGCAGTTCGTGCCGCTGGACGATCCGGTGAAAATCACCCGTCTTACTCTGACGAACCGGACGTCGCGCACCCGCAGACTGTCTGTCACCGCCTATGCCGAATGGGTGTTGGGGACATCCCGCAGCGTCACCGCACCGCACCTGGTGACCGACATGGACGGCAGTTCCTTGTTTGCCCGCAATCCTTGGGGGACCGCGTTTCCCGACCGTGTGGCCTTTTGCGACATCGGATCAGACCCGGACGGCTGGACCGGCGACCGCGCCGCGTTCCTCGGCTCAGGCGGCAGCATGGCAGCACCTTTGGGATTGGGTCAGCCACTTTCTGGAAAAACGGGGGCTGGACTTGACCCCTGCGCGGCGTTGCAACGCATCCTGGACCTCGCCCCCGGCGAAACGGCTGAGGTCGTTATTCTGCTCGGTCAGGCAATAGATCCGGAGTCCGCCCGCGCGCTGATAGTCCGCACCCGCAGTGCCGGTCCTGATGTGCTGTTGTCGGCGGTCACCGCCCACTGGACTGCGCTTCTGACTACAGTGCAGGTCAAGACACCCGACCGAGCAATGGATATCCTGCTCAACGGCTGGCTGCTTTATCAGACGCTTGCTTGCCGGATCTGGGCACGCGCGGGGTTCTATCAGGCCAGCGGCGCGTTCGGATTCCGCGACCAGTTGCAAGACGGCATGGCACTGACCTTCGCCCGCCAGGAAATGACCCGCGCACACCTGTTGCGTGCCGCCGGCCGGCAGTTCCCGGAGGGAGACGTTCAGCACTGGTGGTTGCCGCATTCCGGGCAAGGTGTGCGCACGCGAATCTCGGATGACCGGGTCTGGCTGGGCTACGGTGTCGCGCGCTATGTCGGGGTGTCGGGGGATCACAGCGTGCTGGACGAAGAGGTACCCTTCCTCGAAGGGCCGCGGCTGGCCCACGGCGCCCATGACGCGTTTTTCTTGCCGCAACAGTCCGAAGAGACAGCGAGCGTGTTCGAGCACTGCGCCCGCGGGCTGGATCAGGCGATTGCCCTGACCGGCGAAAATGGCATGCCGCTGATCGGCACCGGCGACTGGAACGACGGGATGAACAGGGTCGGGGAACAGGGTCGTGGCACCAGCGTCTGGCTCGGCTGGCTGCTGATCGCCACGCTCGACTTGATGGCCCCGCTGGCCGATGGACGGGATGCGACCCGCGCCGCCCGATGGCGGGCTCATTCGACTGGCCTGCGCAAGGCGATCGAGGCAGAAGGCTGGGACGGTGCATGGTATCGCCGTGGCACATTTGATGACGGAACGCTGCTGGGCGCGGCAAGCTCGGAAGAATGCCGAATCGATTCCATCGCGCAAAGCTGGGCGGTGATTTCCGGCGCAGCCGATCCCGACAGAGCGGCAAAGGCGATGCAATCGCTCGACAGCCATCTGGTGCGTGACGCCCCCGGACTTGTGCTGTTGTTCACGCCGCCCTTCGATCAAACGGCGCTCGATCCCGGTTACATCAAGGGGTATCCGCCGGGACTGCGCGAAAATGGCGGCCAGTACAGCCATGCGGCCATGTGGGCCATTCTCGCCCATGCCAAGCAGGGCAACGGTGACCGGGCGCAGGCTCTCTTTGCGCTGCTAAACCCGATCAACCATGCCCTGACCGCCGAGGCCGCCAGCCGTTACAAGGTCGAGCCCTACGTGATCGCCGCTGATGTATACTCGACCGCGCCACACGAGGGGCGCGGAGGCTGGACGTGGTACACAGGATCTGCCGGCTGGATGTACCGCGCAGGGATCGAGGGCATCCTTGGTCTGACCCGCAGCGGCGACATACTGCTGATAGATCCGTGCCTGCCGAAAGCCTGGCCCGGTGCGAGCCTCAGCGTGACGCTCGGTGCGTTTCACGTCGATATTACCGTAGTGAACCCGAGTGAAGGCGGACATCGTGTCACCACTGCCCTGCTCGATGGTGTCGACGTTGTATGTGATGGCGGCCCGATAAGGCTGCCGGTCACGACCGGGGATCATCGCCTGCATCTGACGCTTGGATGACGCGGTGTCCAATTGGGTTGTCTAGCCGGAAAAGACACCCCCTTGGCTCTTGCGAACTGATCTGTTTGCGGGCGAGATCGTTTTGTCCGGTGGGGCTAAAACACCTGGTTTGTCGGGTGCAGACCAACCTGCATCAGTTTGGGCCGGCACTGGCCGTGCAACAGTGAATATAGTTCACCGACAATCGGTGGATTTTGCCTCGTACGAATGAGCCAGAGACACCTGGGAAACGTCCTCCCCCTATCCCCGCTCCCACCTGTTTCTGGCTTTTTCATCGCCCGCAAATGGACAGCACGAACTCCCTAAATCCGGTAAGGCAACTTTGTCGTCCGATCGTTGGACCTGCGAGGGCCTTACGGGACGAGGCGCAGGCGAAATGCAAACTCCGTCCATTCGGACCGGACCAACATGCGTCAGTGCGCGGCGACTGGAAAATCTGTTGGCTGGAAAGTGTCGGCCGGACGTCCGGCAGCCGAGTTTCAACCAAAGGAACAAAATCATGGACAAGGATCGGGTGATCGGTTCTGCGAAGGTCGTCAAAGGCATGGCTAAAGTTGCAGTCGGCAAAGCTATGGGCGACGCGAAGCTCGAAACGGACGGCCGGGCCGACAAGGTCAAAGGCAAAGTCCAGCATACCTTGGCAGACATCAAGGACACGATCCGTGGCGCCTAGGGCTCCGGGCACCAAACGCGCGTACACAAACAGTTGCCAAGGGCCAGGTAGTTTATCCGTTTGGCACCTCGCGGCCCACGATGTCCCTGCGCATAGAAACTCTGCGAGGTCCTTGACATGAGTCGGAGCTTTCTTTTCATCCTGATCGGAGTTCTCGCCCTCTGCGCCGTTTGGGCAAGTTATCTGTACTATCAGGAACGCCAGAGTGGCATCGACATCCGGATTACCGATCATGGCGTCACCATCGACGGTAAGTGACCGACCCGGCATGGCCAGGACAGACCGTCCCGGTCGTCAGCTGCGGATCGAGCAATCATCCCCCGCCGTGGACCGGCACCGAATTGCCATTGGGGAAGGATTAAACCGTTCGACATCCATACGGACGTCAGGTCACGAAAGCGTTGTGTCGGCCGGCCCATTATCTACGGGCCGACCAATCTTCAGAACGCCTAGCGCGTCGTCAGTTATTGCCGGACGATATAGACGACCTTGCGGTCTTTCGTATCCACCAGTACTGGCACACCGTTGAGATAAGCGTACTCATACGTGCTGTTCGGAACTGGGGCCAACATCACAGAATCCGGGATCCCGGCGCCCACGACGACTTCTCCGTCCAGATAGATCGGGGCAACCGGGTTGCTTGTGACGTAAGTCACAACTGTCGGATCAGGTTCTGCCGAAGCGCCAATGGCGCCGCCGAGGATTGCACCCGCAACAGCGCCAACGGGACCCGCGATCAAGGCCCCGGCGATTGCGCCGGTGGCAAGGCCGCCAGCCGTCACAGCTTGCGTGTTATCATAGGTAACTGTCGTGACAACCACACGATTGTCGCCGGACGAAAGCGCGACCGGTGCGTTGTCGATGGTGGTGGTCATATAGTTGCCTGCGGCCCAACCTGTCGTTTCGCCGTAGGTCACCTGGCACCAGCTCGCGTCGGCAAGGCATCCTTGCACCATGACCGGATCATTCGCCGGGATTACACCGACGATCGCATACATTGGTCCGGGTCCGTCGCGCAGGTTGAGATCGGTCCACGCCATGGCTTGGGTTTCTGCGCTTGCCGCACCGGCGATCAGACCGGCAACGACCGACATGCCTAGAAGTGTCTTGGTAAACATCATGTTTCCTTTGAAACGGGGAGCAACAACGCGGTTCTGAGGGCGGCCTTATTGAAAGGGCGTCCTGCACGAACCATCGCGATGCTGTAGAGGTTGGCGCACAGCAAACTTTCGTTGCTGTGTTCCGACGGAATCGCCGGACGTAGCAACACCATGCGGGATTTCGGATGCAAGGGGACTGATCCGCATCAGCGCGGCGTGGGAATATGGTGTTCGCCCGGTGGATTTCGGGCCGTTGGTCCGTCCAACGGGACCGGCACTGCCTAGCCTGTGCCATTGTTTCCGTGGGGGTTCAAACGGGGTTCGGAAACCTCGCCCGCAGCGCCGGTTGCGTGAATGCGCCGCACTTTAATTCGATAGTCTGCTGCACACCTCGAAACCGAGCATCATGCACGACGCGGCGGAATAGGTCGATTCCGCTAATCTGCGTCAGTGCCCAAGGGGACGGCATCGGTCAGTGTTAAGAGTGTTCGTCGGACAAAGGGCTTACACAGTTTTGCCGAGTCTCATTATTGGCAGGTGCCGGACAGACCCCGACTGTATCTGTCCGGCACCTGTTCCTACCTACCGCGGGACGTCCAGAGAGGACAATCTCATGACCCCCGTAATCAACAAGACCGCCAAGAAGATAAAATCCGTCAAGGCAAGCTGGGACAAGGCAGATCCAGGTCCCAAGGAAGGCGCGGCCCTAAAGCATTCCCAGCAACGGAATTGGCCCCTACGGCATAGAACTTTGCCGACACGCACAAGGAACTCGACGCCGCGACCCATGCACTCGCCTGATGGAACGGGTCGGCTGCCAAGCGCCGCGTGCTGAACAACCGGACCGCTCCATCGGAGTGCCTCATACTACACGCCGGTCGCAACAACCATGAAGGAGAGTGACCATGTCACCGATCTTTGCCGCTGCCACACGGCAGCGTTCGATTTCCATACTTGCGACGCTGTCTCTTTCAACGACTGCGACTGCGCAGGCGGTCGGACAAATTGCCGGGGTGGCCCCAAAAGACAGCGGCGGGATGATGGGCGGCGGCTGGGGATGGGGCATGGGACACGGTGGCTACGGAATGGGTGGCTATGGTCTGGTTGGCATAATTTTGCTGGCTCTGGCGGTCATTGCGGTCGCCGTCATGGCGTTCCGTCGCCGCCAGCCGTGACAGGATCCGTACGCATCAAGATGAATTGCATACCTCAATCCAACCAAACAGGAGAACGATGATGTCTTTGGGAATGATACTTTTGATACTGCTTGTTATCGCGCTCTTCGGCGGTTTCAGTGGCCGCTTCGCAGGATATGGCTACGGCTATGGTCATGCGGGGATCGGCCTGCTTGGCACTGTCCTGGTCATCGTGGTCGCCCTGATGATGCTCGGCCGCATCTGACTGCCAACCCACTTGGTTCGGGACGTCGTGGCAGATGCCACTGCTCTTAATCAGATGCTGACCGACGATCCAGTCCCAAAGATCTCGCGGTGTCGCCAAACGGCGTAGGCAATATGCGTGCTTGGACAAGACCAGCTGGCCTAGCCCGCTGCCTAATCGACGCCCGCGCAGGGCATCTACTTCCCCTTCCACCCAGGTCTTTGCGCTTTCCAGTGTGTGGTTTTCTTCGATCAGCCCGCGCAGGGCACTGATTTGCTGCTCGAACAGTCCATGTCTGCGCAAATCAGCCGTATCTTCATCTGGGCCGAGCGGCAGGATATTCTCGGGATAGATTACCCCCAGAATGCGGCGCAAAAGACCTTCGCCCAAAAACGCCTTATCGTTGTTCAGCGTGCGCGTTGCCCGGAGCAGACGGCGGATGTCATACTGGCCCGGGTAGATGTCGGGCACCTGCCTTTTGAGACCAAGCAGGCTGTAAACGCCAATGCGCGCGGTGCGAACCGAACTTTTCAACGTGAACACCACGTCGTTGTGGGTTTCTACAAACTGACCAAGACAGGCAAAGTTGGTGGACCCTTTCGGGACAGCCCAAGGCCGTTTGCCGCGGGCACTGGGCAAAATTGTCCGGTGACATAGGGCATGAGCGCGGTGCGCACCCTGGTGGCCGCGATCACCGCGTCAATCTGGTCAATCGCCCCGCGCAATCGGGCTGGCCGCTTCAAATCGGAAATGACCGGAACGCATACTGATCTGTATCACCCCGCGCACAGCAATCAGGGATACCATGGCGAAGAGGGAAAAACCTTCGGAGTATGGGCGTTGCTCCCGATGCTACCTTAGGATCCCGAACTTGGACATCGGTCCGCCCCTGCGGCCAGTGGTTTCGACGAAAGGATGCTGCAATGACCTATACGATCAACCGCACCTTCGACGGGGAGTCCTTCAAAGACATTGATACCCGCACGCGCGCGGCGCTTGCCGACAATGGCTTTGGGGTTCTGACCGAAATCGACGTGCAAGCGACGATGAAAAAGAAACTCGATGTTAAGATGCGACCCTACCTTATCCTTGGCGCCTGCAATCCAAAGATGGCCTACGACGCCATTGGGATAGAGCCACGCGTCGGCGCAATGCTGCCCTGTAACGTGATCCTGCGAGAGGTCGATGGCGGGGTCGAGGTCAGCGCGGTCGACCCGGTGGCCTCAATGCAAGCGATCGACAACCCCGAATTGTCCGCTGTCGCAGGCCAGGTCCGCGACCTGCTGGACAAGGCCGTCGCTGCGATCTGAACCACTCATGACTTGAACCACTGATGACGTCGTCACGCGGCCCTGTTCACTGAAACCAAGGATGGCGCAGAGGCACGACAAGTCCGCATCACGCTGTTTTTGCCGGTTCAACCCAACGTTAGGAGCGTTTCATGTCCCATACTCATCCCCGAACGGACCAACATACCAACACTGGAACCCGTCCTTCGGAGCCAAAGGACGAGCCGAACACCGCGTCCAAGGATGACGCCGCAAATAGCGTCCAATATACCTGCCCGATGCACCCCGAGATCATCCGCGATGCGCCGGGTGCCTGCCCGATCTGCGGTATGGCGCTGGAACCGATGACGCCGACGAACACGCCTAATCAAGAGTTGATCGACTTCACGCGCCGGATGTGGATCTCGGTGGCGGCGGCTGTCCCTCTGATCGTGCTGACGATGGGGCCAATGGCGGGTTTGCCCGTGCGCGATTGGCTTGGGGCCAAGACAGCGGGATATCTTGAATTTGCGCTGGCGACGCCTGTCGTTCTTTGGGCCGCGTTGCCATTTTTCAAACGGGGTTGGGCGTCACTCGTCAACCGGTCGTCGAACATGTGGACGCTGATCTCGCTTGGCGTGGCGGCGGCCTATATCTACTCGCTCTTTGCGGTGTTTCTGCCGGGCCTGTTCCCCCAACAATACCGCACGGGCGATGGCGTCGGAACATATTTCGAGGCATCGGTGGTGATCGTGGCGCTGGTCTTTTTCGGCCAGGTGCTGGAACTGCGTGCGCGAGAACGCACAGGCGACGCCATCCGTGCGCTTCTTGACCTTGCGCCAAAGACCGCGCGGCGCATCGAGACGGATGGCACCGAACGCGACGTACCTTTGGGCACCATCGAGGCGGGTGACCGGCTGCGCGTGCGCCCGGGCGATTCTGTGCCTGTCGATGGCAAGGTGATCGAAGGCCGGTCAAGCCTGGACGAAAGCATGCTGACGGGCGAAGCGATGCCAGTGGAAAAAGGTCCGGGCGACGCGGTGACCGGGGCCACGATCAACAAGAACGGCAGCCTAGTCATCGAAGCGAGCAAGGTCGGGGCCGATACCGTTCTGGCGCAGATTGTGGAAATGGTGTCGAATGCAAAGCGTTCGCGTGCCCCGATCCAGGGGTTGGCAGACCGGGTCTCGGCGATTTTCGTGCCGACCGTAGTCGGGGTTTCAGTTTTTGCCTTTGTCGCCTGGATGATCTTCGGCCCTGACCCCGCGCTGGTCTTTGCCATGGCCGCAGCCGTATCAGTGCTTATCGTCGCCTGCCCCTGCGCGCTTGGGCTTGCAACGCCGATCTCGATCACCACGGCGGCGGGACGCGGGGCGCAGGCCGGGGTCCTTATCAAGGACGCCGAGGCGCTGGAAAGGATGGCGGCTGTCGATACTCTCATCGTCGACAAGACCGGTACGCTGACCATGGGCAAGCCGAAGCTGACTGACACGGTGGCGCTTGGCGATGTAAACGAGGCGGAGTTGCTGTCGCTGGCAGCTGCACTGGAACGCGGGTCCGAACACCCGCTGGCCGAAGCGATTGTCGAGGCAGCCGAAGCGGCGGACGCCGCCCGGCAAGAGGCCACCGACTTCGAAGCGATCACAGGTAAAGGGGTCCGAGGAACGATCGTCGGGCGCGCTGTCGCACTTGGCAACACAGCGATGATGCAAGAGATGGGACTGGACACGGGCGCGGCCGAGGAAAAGGCAAATGCCCTTCGCACCGAGGGCAAGACGGCGATGTTCATCGCAGTCGACGGGGTTATCGCCGGCATCGTGGCAGTTGCTGACCCGATCAAAGACAGCACCGCGCAGGCGATAAAGGAACTGCACGCTCTGGGCCTGCGCGTCATCATGGCAACGGGCGACAACGAACGCACCGCGCAGGCGGTGGCGGGCAAGCTGGGCATCGACGAGGTGCGCGCCGGCGTCCTGCCTGCAGACAAGAAGGCCCTGATCGACCAGTTGCGCAAGGATGGCCATAAGATCGCGATGGCGGGCGACGGCGTGAACGACGCCCCTGCCCTGGCCGCGGCAGACGTCGGCATTGCCATGGGCACCGGGGCGGATGTCGCTATGGAAAGCGCAGGCATCACCCTGCTGGGTGGTGACCTGATGGGCATTGTACGAGCCCGGAAGCTGGCACGCGCCACGCTGCGCAACATCAAGCAGAACCTATTCTTCGCCTTTGCCTACAACGCAGTTGGCGTGCCGATCGCGGCAGGACTACTTTATCCCGTCACTGGTCTGCTCTTGTCGCCCATGATTGCAGCGGCGGCGATGAGCCTTTCCTCGGTGTCCGTCATCACCAACGCGCTTAGGCTGCGGCGGGTCAAACTCTAGCGGGAACTGGCCCACCTGCACCTTCATCAAGCAGGTTTCCCCTTCACAACAGATGGTTCTGGCAGTTCGCGGGCTGTTAAAACCATGCGTCAAAGTGGTTTGAGCGCTTCCAGCGCTAGGAGTACGCTAATCCCGGACAAGGGCGGCACGGCCAGCCAGATGCCGCTTAGTTCGCCAAACCCAAAGAGCTCGCGCGCCGGAGCCCAGAACAGCGTCACCGCGAGAAGCAACGCCACAATTGGCAACACAACTGCCAGTGCCCTGTTCGGTCGCAGCAGCGCCGACAGGATCGAGTTGGAGTTGGACCGATCAATCAGGATCAACGCAACAACGCCCAGAACCAGCGAGGCGAACGCCAGTCCGCGCACCTGATCGGGGTCAAGGCCATAGCCGGGCGCAAACCACGCAGCAGAGCCCGCTACCCCAAGCAACATACATCCCTGAAACAGGCTCCAGACCACCGTGGGCCAGGAAAACAGCGGCCGGGCGCGGCGGGCGTTGCATCACGCCGATCTCTTCTCGCTCGGCCTCGAAGACCAGTGCGCAGACCGGGTCGATCACCATTTCAAGAAATGCGATATGCACCGGACCAAACAAGAGCGGCATCCCGAACAGCAGCGGCATCAGCGCAAGACCCGTAATCGGCACATGGACGGCGAGGATAAAGCTCATCGCCTTGCGCAGATTGTCATAGATGCGACGACCCAGCCGGATCGTGGCCACGATTGCACCGAAATCATCGTCCAGCAGCACAATCGACGCCGCCTCGCGCGCCACATCCGTCCCGCGTTCGTCCATCGCCACGCCAATATCGGCAGCCTTGAGGCTGGACGCATCGTTCACGTCGACGCCCGTCATCGCCACCACGGCCCCTCCAGCCTTCAAGGCATTGACGATCCTCAGCTTTTGATCGGGCAGGATTCGGGCAAAGATCGTCACGGTCGTGACCGCCTTGGCAAGGTCACCGTCCGCCATCGCCGACAGATCATCGCCCGTCAAAACAACATCGCCGGGCAACCCCGCCTCGGCGGCAATCGCGCGCGCCGCGACCGGATGGTCGCCGGTGATCATGATGAGCCGAATGCCTGCCGCCTGACATTCCGCCACCACCCCAGGCACCGAGGCGCGTAGAGGGTCAACAAGACCGACGAGGCCCAGCAGTCGAAAGGTAAACCCGGTCTGCGTCTCGGGCAGGTCCTGCCCCGCTCGCCAGAACGCCTCAGCCACAGCCAGCACGCTCAGACCCTTGGCGGCCATCGCATCCAGTTGCACCTTGATCGACGCGGCGTGGCACGACGACTGGATCATGGGGATCCTCGCCGATGAACATGCCGCCGCGAAAGCAGGGCACTGACACCCCGCTGGGCGACGTAGGGTGGGTGCCAACTCACCACACCCGCACTCCTCGGAAAACCGTCCTCGTCAAACGCCGCCGGGCTCAAAAACCGCCGCCTTAGGCTCCAACCGGCAGCGCCAGGGCGCACCTCACATCGACAGCCCCCTGTAAGGTGGGTTTCAACCCACCTTACCAAATCGGGTTCCCATCCAAGAACCCGGTCACGACCGCCATCCCCAGCCCGAATCCAAAGGACGGACGAAACTGCTGGCCCCCCGCCATGATTGGTGCAGATCGCTGGTTGATAGCTCAAAGCAAACAGGCTCAAACGACGGGGAAATTTCGGGAACTTGGGCACACGATGTTTTTGTTGGAACGGGTCTATGTCCATTATGCAGACTTGGTTGCCGGTCGATGTCTAAACTCAGTGGACTGGTTACGGCCCAAAGCCGCTATTCATCCGGCATGCAGCGAATGACCGGAAGTCGCGCAATACGGATGTCAATTGAGCGGGTTTTTCGTGCCGTTTAGCACCTTGCGCGTGCCGTTCGAGCCTCGAGCGACAATTCTCGTGGACCGCCTTCAGGCAGGTAGTCTGTCACGTGAAGCCAGCGGTGCATGGTCCGTGACATAATTGTATCGCCAGTGAGGAACAAACGCTCTTCCTCAACTTCCCGGGCAATCGTGGACCGCGCCAATATAATAGCACTGAGCGAAGGAACTGAGGTTTCCACCCAGAGATCTACATCATATCCCGGAATGGACGTGCAAAGCTGGACCGACTCTCCGGGTTCAGCAACAATCCAGTAGGTGTCGTAGTCGAGGCCATCATCCTGAAAATGGAACCGAATGACGACGCGTCGGTTCGGCAGTTCGTCAGTGACGATATATCTTCTCATCTTCCACGTCAGTGACGACAGATTGACGTCGCAGGCAATCTCGGCCTCGATATACTTCTGCGCCCAGATCGCCAGACTGTTCATCGCCGGTTCCAGATCTATCGCCATCTGTGTGCGGACATAGTCGATAGTGCCGGCCGCCCTATCTTCGATACGCTCGATAAGACCATAATCCTCAAGCTCTTTCAGGCGCTTGGACAGGAGCGAAGGAGAAATGCTGCCGATACCGCGGCGAAGCTCGTTGAATTTGGTTGCGCCCGCCCAAAGCTCCGAGAGAATTGGGATTGTCCATCGTGGTTCTAGCACATCGCAAGCTCGCGTAATCGGGCAGATTATGCCGTAGGGCCTAGAGCTCATGAGGTCTCCTCCTTCGCGATAGGGTGCCATATCACACCGGGAGCAATCCAGTTCATAATCTGTACCGGGAATGCTTCATGATCTGCACTACGCGTTTCCTGCGGGTTCTCGGTAAGCCTAAGTCATCTTGAAACGACACAACCAGGAGCTTTCAGATGACAAATTTCACCACCAACTTGATCTTACCGGTCACCCAAAACTCTTCAGCGCCTGTCCGGTTGGCGCGGAAGGTCTGGACCCACCTTCTCCTATGGCGGGACCGCCGCGTACAAATCGCGTCCCTGAGTCGCATTAAGAGCAGCGATCTTCGGGATATTGGCCTTATTGAACACGATATCTCCGCCGCCGATCAACTACCGCTGAGCGCGGACGTCGCCACGGCCCTACATCTCGCGAGTCTGGGTCGAACTGGGAACTGGTAGGGTAAGCTTTGACGTGAAGAGACGAGCGCACTTCAATGTTGGCTTTCGACCACCTTGCAGACCTAGATGCAAACCGCCGCGAATGTCTGCAATCCGCCCCTTTTCGCCATGTCTACTTTATGCAGCATCAGTCAAGAACGCCTCAAACCTGCATTTCGCCGCGTCTGCACCATTTATGTCAAAGGACCGAACACGACCTAATGACCGCTGTTCCCTGTAAGGTGGGTTTCAACCCACCCTACCAAAGCCATCGCAGCGGTTCGGGCAGGTCGCTGGCGGCATAATCCACCCGCAGCACCCGGCGGCTTTGCGGGCGGGTCGCTGGCAAGGATCGGTGCAATGTCAGCATCGGCAGGACCTGCACATCGCCCGCCGCCGCCACGCAGGTTTCGACCGGCCCGGCCCCGGCCATCTTTCCGCTCTGCGACATCGGGATCAGCCCATGCTCATGGCTGCCCGGCACGATCTGCATCGTCCCGGTCTCAGCGTCGCAGGGGTCCAGATGCAGGCGGACAAACAGCATCGGGGCCAGAAC
Source organism: Marivivens sp. (assembly GCA_024642115.1). Taxonomy (GTDB): domain Bacteria; phylum Pseudomonadota; class Alphaproteobacteria; order Rhodobacterales; family Rhodobacteraceae; genus JAHEBU01. The sequence goes on from JAHEBU010000002.1 coordinate 434,287, forward strand.
CTCGACCGGCGGCTCGCAATGCCAGACGCCCGCCTTGCAGGTCCAGTTGCCAAACCCCGGCACTTCGGCCCGCTCCCTCACGGCAATCACCCGGTCCTGATGCCACGGCAGGCCCCAGTTCTGGCCCGCGGTCTTGTCGAACCAGACGATCCGCACCGGGCGCGCGCCAGCCAGCAGGCCGGTCAGGGCGCAGTGCAGTGGGCTTTCTTCCGCAAGGACAGCAGCCAGATCGGCGGTCAGGCCCAACCGTGCCCCGGGTTTGCGCGCGGCCTGCTCGCCCGCCTGGGCCAGCGTGGCAAGCGCGTCCTTATCCAAAACACCCCTCAGCCAATGCGGATGGTCAAGCGGCATGTTTACGCATCCACCGTCGCCATTTTCAGATTTCCTTTTAACTTCAATAGCCTGAAAACCGTCCACGCGTGGACGCCCACGATCAGGTGGGGTGAAACCCGCACTACGCCAGCCGTTTCTTCACCTCGGCCACGAAATCCTCGCCCCGCTTTTCAAAGTTGTCGTACTGGTCGAAACTGGCCGCTGCCGGGGCCAGAAGGACAGTCTCGCCCGACTCCGCCTCGGCCATCGCCCGCTCGACCGCGCGGGCCATCGTGGTGCAGACCTCTGCCTCGATCCCCTTGAGTTGAAGCGCGAACCCCTCCGCCTCGCGGCCGATCACATAGGCCTTTCTGACCGACGCCAGATAGGGCAGAAGCCCGCCAAGCCCCCCCTCCTTCTCCAGCCCGCCGCAGATCCAGCGGATACCGTCAAAGGCCTGCAACGCCTTGGCCGCCGAATCCACGTTGGTGGCCTTGCTGTCGTTTACAAAAAACACGCCCCCCGCCTCGGCGATCCTTTGGCTGCGGTGGGGAAGGCCGGGATAGCTGTGCAAGGCCGCCTCGATCGCCTTGGGACCCAGCCCCAGCGACCGGCAGGCCGCATAGGCAGCACAGGCATTCTGATGATTATGCGCTCCCGGCAGGCCCACCACCCCGCGCAGGTCGATGGCGGCCACCTGTTTGCCCAGACGATATTCGGACAAGAACCCCTTGCGGGCAAAGACGGTCCATCCCTCGCCCACCAACTTCTGTCCGGACGACACCCGGATCACCCGATCGTCGCCCGGTCCTTCGGCCAGTTGATTGGCCAGGTACCTGCCCTCGGGTTCATCGACCCCGACAACGGCGCGATCTGGGCCACCTTCTGCGAACAGACGGCGCTTGGCGGCAAAATAGCCGCCCAGACCAGCATGGCGGTCCAGATGATCCGGCGACAGATTGGTAAAAACGGCCACATCGGGGGTCAGGGCGCGGGCCAGATCGGTCTGGTAGGACGACAGTTCCAGCACCACCACCTCGCCATCCTCGGGCGGGTCGATGTCCAGCACCCCGCGCCCGATATTGCCCGCAAGCTGAGCGCGGCGGCCCGAGTGGGTCAGGATGTGATGGATCAGGGCCGAGGTTGTGGATTTTCCGTTCGAACCCGTCACCGCCACGACGCGGGGGGCGATGTCGAAATCCTCCCAGTCGTCGGTGGCAAAGGACCGAAAGAACAGCCCGATATCGTTGTCAACCGGAACGCCCGCGTCCCATGCGGTCGCGATGACCGGATGCGGCGCGGGATAGAGGTGCGGAATACCTGGGGACGTGATGAGCGTGGCGACGTCTGAAAACGCGCCCGCCTTGGTCAGATCGCGCACCTCAAGCCCCTCGGCCACGGCGGCGTCCCGCGCGGCAGGGCTGTCGTCCCAGACCACCGCCCGCGCCTCACCCGCAGCCAGCGCCCGCGCCGTGGCCCGGCCCGACCGGCCAAGCCCCAGCACCGCGACCACCTTATCCTCGTATCCTCTGACCGGAATCATGCTGCTCTTTCCCTGTTACCCGGCGGACCATGCCCCGCCCGGCCCGTCCTGCGCAAGAAGCGGTCAAAGGGTCGGCAGTCCCAGGCTCAGGCAATCCTGAGCGTGATCGACCAACGCCTGATGCCCGCGCGGGGTCAAGGCGTAGGTCGCCGGTCCCAGTTTTTCGAACCAGCCATAATGATCGGCCCGCAGGATCGCCGCTGCCCTGTCCACCCCAGCCGCGCGGGCCAGCGCGGCGGGCCGCGACGGCCCCCCGTCCCGCAGACAGCAGGCCATCCGCAAGGCATCCTGCCGGTAGGCGGTCATCCGTTTGCTGCGGGTGGTCCCGCCGGTGTTGGGATCGCCCACCCGGCGGTCGAATTCGCGGATCAGGCGGCCCGCCTTTGCCGCAACCTTGCGCGGGGCATAGGGGCCGGGGTCCAGATGCGCCTCGACCGATCCCTTGCCCACATTCACGGCCAGCAGCCCCAGCCCCAAACGACGGCACAGCGTCACGATGTCCTTGTAGCGCAGGACCCAGCCCCGGTCGGACGACACCGGCACGGCCAGATAGACATGATCGAACATCCGCTGCCGGGCGACGCCCTGCATCACAAGGGCCAGCGAAAAGGTGAGCTTGAGTTCGACCACGACGGGCTGCTCGTCCCCCCGCCGGGCCATCACATCGCAATCGCCGATCTCGGCCTTGACGGTATAACCCTGCGCCTCCAGATGCGCTTTGATGGGCGCATAAAGGTCAGCTTCGCGCATTTACCGGACCTTGAGCGTGGCAAGCCCGATCACTGCGAGGATGAGGGAGATGATCCAGAACCGGATCACGATCTGCGGCTCGGCCCAGCCCTTTTTCTCGTAATGGTGGTGGATCGGGGCCATGAGGAAAACCCGCTTGCCCGTGCGTTTGAAGTAGAGGACTTGAATGATGACCGACAGCGCCTCGACCACGAACAACCCGCCAACGATGGCCAGAACGATTTCGTGCTTGGTGGCGACGGCGATCGCGCCCAATGCGCCACCGAGGGCAAGCGACCCGGTGTCACCCATGAACACGGCGGCGGGCGGCGCGTTGTACCACAGGAACCCAAGGCCCCCACCAATCAGACCGGCGCAAAAGATCAGGATTTCCCCACTTTCCGGCACATAATGCAGGCCCAGCGAATCCGAAAAGTCGACCCGGCCCACAAAATAGGAAATTACCCCGAACGTGGCCGCCGCAATCATCACCGGCATGATGGCCAGCCCGTCCAGCCCGTCGGTCAAGTTGACCGCGTTGGCGGCACCCACGATGACGATGATCGCAAACGGAACGAACAGGAACCCGAGGTTCAACAGCGCGTCCTTGAACACAGGAAAGGCAAGTTCGTTGCGCAGATCGACGGGGTGGTATTGCGCCGCCCAATAGCCCGCGATCCCGGCAATCACCAACCCGGCCAACAGCCGGATGCGGCTGCTGACCCCGGCGGTATTCTGTTTGCGCACCTTGGCGTAATCGTCGGCAAAGCCAATCAAGGCAAAGCCCAGCGTCACGAACAGGACCATCCAGACATAGGGGTTGTCCAGACGCGCCCACAGGACCGTGGCTGTCGTCAGTGCCGCGATGATCAGCAGGCCGCCCATGGTGGGCGTTCCCGCTTTGATGAAATGCCCCTCGGGGCCGTCGCTGCGGATCGGCTGACCCTTGCCCTGCTTGCGCCGCAGCACGTTGATAAGCGGTTTGCCAAAGATAAAGCCAAAGACCAGCGCCGTCAGAAACGCCCCGCCTGCGCGGAACGTGATATAGCGGAAGAGGTTGAAAAAATCCCCTCCGTCCGACAATGCGGTCAACCAGTACAACATCTGCTCACGCCTCGTTTTCGGTCTTGGGGCTGCGATGCCCCAGTTTGCGGATGGCGTCAACGACGATGCTGACCTTGCTGCCCTTGGACCCCTTGACCAGCACGACATCGCCTGCGTCCACCATCCGCGACACGTCTGGCACCAGATCCTCGGCCTTGAGCGTCCAGCGCCCGCGTTTGGTTTCGGGCAGCATTTCCCACAGGGATTTCATGCGCGGTCCGGCGCAGTGGATCATGTCAATCGCCGCCATCGACGGGTCGGTCGCCATGCCCGCGTGCAGCGCCAACTCGTCTGGCCCAAGTTCCAGCATATCGCCCAGAATTGCCACCCGCCGCCCCTTGGACACGCGCCCCACGCCGTTGCGGGGCTGCGAGGCGGCGAGAACTTCGAGCGACGCCGAGAGAGAGGTCGGGTTGGCGTTGAAGGCATCGTCGATCAGGTCGAGGCTTTCGCCATCCCGCGCCACGTCCAGCACCAGCACCTCGCGCGTGCCGCGGCCTGCGGGCGGTTCCCAGTGGCCCAGATCGCAAAGGGCCTGCGCCCGGTCTGCCCCCAAGGCCCCGACGACGGCGATGACGCCCAGCGCGTTGACCGCAAAATGCCGCCCCTCGGTCCCGACCTTGAGCAGGACGGGCGTGCGCCACGCCCGCGCGCGGCCCACCGTATGCCCTTCGGCCACGCGGACCTCGGTCAGGCGGTGGTGATTTCCGGGGTTCTGGCCAAAGGTGATGATCCGCGCATGGGCCCGCTCGGCGGCGGCGATAAGGATATGGGTGTTGGGCAGGTCGCCGTTCAGAACCGCCACCCCGCCAGGCTCCAGCCCTTCGCAGATTGATCCCTTTTCGACGGCGATTCCGTCAATGTTTTCAAATGCCTCAAGGTGTGCGGCCGCGACGGTGGTGACCATGACCACATGCGGGCGGGCCATCTTTGATAGCGGTGCGATTTCGCCAGGATGGTTCATGCCGATCTCTATCACGGCAAATTGGGTATCCTTTGGCATCCGCGCCAGCGTCAGCGGCACGCCCCAGTGGTTGTTGTAGGACGCCTCGGCGGCGTGGGTCCGGCCCTGACCCTGAAGGGCCGAGCGCAGCATTTCCTTGGTCGAGGTCTTGCCGACCGACCCGGTAACGCCCACGACCTTGGCCTTGGTCCGGGCGCGGGCGGCAATACCCAACTGCTCTAGCGCGGCCAGCACATCCGGCACGATCAACAGCGGCGCATCGTCGGGCACGTCGGCGGGGCGGTGTGTGACCATCGCTGCGGCCGCCCCTTTGTCGAGCGCATGTTTTACAAAATCATGCCCGTCCCGTTCAGCCTTGAGCGCCACGAACAAATCGCCCGGTTTGATCGTGCGGGTGTCGATGGACACGCCGTCGGCCTGCCAGTCTCGCGTCGTCTGCCCGCCTGTCGCCGCGATTGCCTCTGCACTGGTCCACAGCATCAGATTGTCCCGTCCAGGGCGGCCACGGCCACGCTGGCCTGTTCCACGTCGTCAAAGGGCAGCACATCGTCGCCGACGATCTGGCCCGTCTCGTGCCCCTTGCCGCAGATCAGCAGGGCATCGCCGGGGCCAAGTGCATCGACGCCGCGCAGGATCGCCTCGGCCCGGTCGCCGACCTCGGTGGCGCGGTCGGCACCGCCTGCCATGATGATACCGGCCATGACCGCGTCGCGGATCGAGGCGGGCGATTCAGAGCGGGGGTTGTCGTCGGTCACGATGACCTGATCGGCGTTCTGGGCGGCTGCGGCCCCCATCAGCGGGCGCTTAGTGGCATCCCGGTCGCCGCCCGCCCCCACGATGGCCACGATCCGGCCCATGACATGCGGGCGCAGCGCCTGAAGGGCGGTTTCGACCGCATCGGGCGTGTGCGCGTAATCGACAAAGACGGCCGATCCATTGGTGCGGGTCGCGGCCAACTGCATCCGGCCGCGCACGGTGGTCAGTTGCGGCAGGGCGTCGAACACCTCGTGCGGATCGCCCCCCGCCGCAATGACAAGACCAGCGGCGAGCAACACATTCTCGGCCTGAAAGCCGCCGATCAGACGCAGTCGGTTCATGTTCGGGCGGCCTTGCCAATCAAACCGTAAGTCCTGCCCGGTCGCATCGAACCGTTGGGCCGTCAGGCGCAGGCGGGCGCCAGGATGGCGACCAACGCCGATCACCTCGACCCCGCGAGCGGTGCAGATACTGGCCACTTCGGGGCCTTTGGGGTCGTCCAGATTGATGACCGCCACGCCCTCTTCCGGCAGGACGCGGGTAAAAAGGCCCATCTTGGCGTCGAAATACGCTTCGAACGTGTGGTGATAATCCAGATGATCCTGGGTGAAATTGGTGAACCCCGCAGCGGCCAACAAAACCCCGTCAAGACGACGCTGATCCAGACCGTGCGACGACGCCTCCATCGCCGCATGGCTGATGCCCGCGCGGGCGGCTTCGGCCATGACGCGGTGCAGGGTGATCGGATCGGGGGTGGTGTGGCGCAGCGGATGGGTCCACGCGCCTTCGACCCCGGTGGTGCCGATGTTGACGGCAGCCAGACCCATCTCGACCCAGATCTGTCGGCAGAAAGTGGACACCGAGGTTTTGCCGTTGGTCCCGGTGACCGCCACAACTGTTCCTGGATGGGCCCCGAACCAGATCGAGGCGGTCTGCGCCAGCGTCGCGCGCGGGTCCTGCGCGATGACGACGGCGACGGACGATCCGCCCAGCGCATCGGCGGCGATCCTTGCGCCCTCGGCATCGGTCAGGATCGCCCCTGCCCCCTGCCGCAGCGCCAGCGGAATAAACTCGGCCCCGTGTACCTTGACCCCCGGCAGGGCTGCGAACAGATGGCCGGTGCGAACATCGCGGCTGTCCACCGAAAGGCCAGTCACCCGCGCCTCGCGCCCGCCCGCGGCATGCAGCCCCAGATCCGCCAGCGCGCTGACTTTGCCGCCTGCCTCTGCCCCGTTGCCCATATCGACCCCTTCAGTTCGAGGTGAGTGATACACCGGCAAGCTGGGCAGGATCAACTTGCGGTCTGAGACCTAGCAGCGGACCGATCCGGCGGATCATTTCGGCGGCCACGGGCACAGCGGTCCAGCCGGCGGTGCGGCGTGGCTGCGGACCTGAGGTTTCGGATGGTTCGTCCAGCGTGACGATCAGGACGTACTTGGGGTTGGACGCCGGAAAGACCGAGGCAAAGGTGGCGATCACCTTGTCGCCATAATAGCCACCGTTGGGTTTGGGCTTGTCGGCCGTTCCGGTCTTGCCCCCCACCTCGTAGCCCGGAACGTCGCCAAAGGACGCCGTGCCGCGGGTCACCACCTGACGGATCATGTCGCGCACCGCGGCAGACACGGCAGGCGTCACGATCCGTTCACCCTCGGCCAGATGGTCCCGGCGCAGGAGGGTCGGCGTGACACGGGTGCCGCCATTGAGGACCGACGCATAGGCGGTGGCCAGATGCAGCGGGGAATCGGCGATGCCGTGGCCATAGGATACCGTCATGGTCGACAGGTCCGACCAGTTGCGGGGAAGTTGCGGACGGCCTGTTGGAGCCTCGACCATCTCGACCGGGGTGGCATCGAACAGACCAAGCGATTTCAGGAACGACTGCTGCCGTTCGGTGCCGATCATCATCGCAATCCGCGCGGCGCCGATGTTTGAGGATTCAACGATCACATCCGTTGTCGAAAGCTGCGCGCCGTAGTCGTGGAAGTCGTTGATGCGGAACCGGCCCCAAACCAGCGGACCGCGGGTGTCAATCATTGTGTTGGGGTTGATCAGGCCCAGTTCCATCGCCTGTGCCACCGCAAAGACCTTGAACGTGGACCCCAGTTCATAGACCCCCTGCACCGCGCGGTTGAACAGGGGGCTGTCCGACTGGTCGCCCGTCAACAGGGCGCGGGGGCGGTTGTTGGGATCGAAATCGGGCAACGAGACCATCGAGATGATTTCGCCCGTGTGCACGTCCATCAGGACGGCGGCGGCCCCCTTGGCATTCATGAGGGTCATGCCGCCCGCCAGCACCTGTTCGACGGCGGCCTGCACGGTCAGGTCGATGGACAGTTGCAGGGGCGCACCTTCGTTGGCGGGGTCACGCAGGTACTGGTCAAACTGCTTTTCAACGCCGGCGACGCCGATGACTTCTGCGGAATCAACGCCTTCGCGCCCATAGCTCGCCCCGCCAAGGATGTGGCTGGCAACCGGACCGTTGGGATACAGGCGCATCTCGCGCGGGCCGAACAGCAGGCCGGGATCGCCGATGTCATGGACGGCCTGCATCTGTTCGGCGCTCAGCGTGCGGCGAACCCAGACGAATTTACGTTCGCCACTGAAATCGCGGACCAGACGGTCCTCGTCCAGTTCGGGGAAGATGGCGGCGAGTTTGTGGGCGGCGCCCGCCGGGTCGACCATCTGCTGGGGCTGGGCATACAGGGCGTTGGTGTCAAAGTTGGTGGCCAGCAGGCGGCCATTGCGGTCGATGATATCAGCGCGCTGTCCGATGATCGGGCTGCCTTCGACGGCGGCGCGGGGCTCTTCGGGGACGGACCCGGCCACGACGCCCATGCGCAGACCCACGGCCACAAAAGCGCAAAAGAACATCAGACCCAGCGTGAACAGGCGGCTTTCGGCCCGGTCGCGGGCACGGTCGCGGATCGCCTCGGCCCGCAGGAGGCGGTTTTCCTTTTCGATGGCGTCCGGATTTTCGCCGTTGGCCCGGGCGCGCAGAATCCGGGCGAGCGGACGGAGGGGAGTGCGGATCATAGCGGTTCCTCCGTGCTGCCGTCGCTTGAAACGCTGACGGGGTCGGTGATGGGCGGCAAGGCGGCGGGCGGATACAGGATCTGGTTGACCGACCCAAAGGCCCCCGGTTCGATCGGCAACAGGCCCAGTCGGTCAAAATTCAGATCGGCCAGGTCGCGCAAACGGTCGGGGCGGTTAAGATAGGCCCACTCTGCCTTGAGCACGCCCAGACGTTCATGTGCCGCACCAATATCGGCATGCAACCGTCTGACTTCCTTTATTGATTCCTGTGTCCGATAGTTTTCGTGATAGGCCCAGAAGGCCAGCCCCATCACCACCAGCGCCGCACAAATCCGTAAAACCCACTGCATTACCTGTCCCCTTTTCGCAGCGGCATCCCCAATGCCGCCCTGTCGATCCGTTCGGCGGGCGCATCCGTCCGCCGGGCCACCCGCAGTTTGGCCGAACGGGCCCGCGGGTTGGCGTTTACCTCGGCCTCGTCCGGGCCGATTGCCTTTTTCGTGACCGGCTCGAACGCCGGAACCGTCCGCACCGTTTCGGGGGCAAAGCGGTTGGCGTTGGCGGTCTGACCCGAGCGGGCCTGAAAGAACCGTTTGACCATCCGGTCCTCGACCGAATGAAAGGTAACGACGGCGAACATCCCACCGGGTCTGAGCGCCCGTTCAGCGGCCATCAGCCCCTCGGCCAGTTGCCCGTATTCGTCGTTCACAGCGATCCGCAGCGCCTGAAAGGTCCGGGTGGCTGGGTTGCTTTGGCCCGGCTTGGGGCGGGGCAGACAGCCCGCCACGATCCCGGCCAGTTGCATGGTGGTTGTCACGGGACGGGCCGCGACGATGGCCTTGGCAATCCGGCGCGAGGCGCGTTCTTCACCATAAAGATAAATGATATCGGCCAGATCAGCTTCGTCCGTATCATTGACCAGATCGGCGGCAGAGGGGCCGCTTTGGCTCATTCGCATATCGAGCGGACCGTCGCGCATGAAGGAAAAGCCACGCTCGGGCTGGTCGATCTGCATGGAACTGACACCGAGATCCAGAACAATGCCATCCAGATCGGTGCCATAATCGTCCATTTGCGAAAACGTGCCCTCGACCATGTCGATCCGGTCGCTATATCCGGCCGCCCAATCACGGGCCATTGCGAACACGGAAGGGTCGCGGTCCACCGCAATCACCTTGTCTGCCCCGGCGGCCAGCAATCCACGAGTATAGCCCCCTGCCCCGAATGTGCCATCGAGCCAGATGCCGGACACTGGCGCCACGGCCGCCAGAAGCGGGGTCAGAAGGACGGGGATATGGGGGTCGGCGGCGGCAGCTGCGGGGGACATCGCGTCAACTGCCCGGCAGAAGGCTCAACGGATCGAAGCCTTCTTCCTGATCGTCCAGCCAGCCGCGCACATCCTCGACCACTTCGGCCTCGAACGTTTCGGCCTTCCACATTTCGAAATGGTCGCCCATGCCGCGGAAATAGATGTCGCCTTCGTCGATCCCCAGCTTCTTGCGCATGGCAATCGGCAGGATGATCCGCCCGTCCTTGTCCACGTCAAGCGTGGCGGATTGGGTAATCATCAGGAAACTGAGCTTGGCGCGATCCTTGTCACCGCGCGGCATGGCGTTGATCTGGGCGACGATGCGGTCGTATTCCTCGATCGAATAGACGTGCAGCGCATCCTTGAGGTGCGCGCCGTAGATGATCTGCATGCGGGGGGTCTTGCCGGGGCCGCAGTCGGGGTCGCAGGCCTCCAATACACGGCGATAAGGGGCCGGAATGGACATCCGCCCCTTTGCATCAACCTTCTGGTTGGCTTCGCCTGTAAACGCCTGAACCACTGTCCCGCGGTCCTCTCTGTCAAAACCAATCCGGAAACTGGTGCTCCGGTTGAAACGCGATGTTCGGACCCAACCCCATGGGCTTGAACGGAAAACGGCGGATTGCGCTGCTGCCACTGCACAATCCGCCGCCCTCGTCCCGTTGCCGGGATGTCCAGCTGCGCGCGCCACCTGGGGGGATGTCTGCTCGCTCGCGCGCCGGATCTCTTTGGTCGGTTGAAGGCGGGTGCCTGTATGAAACCTGCTTTTGCCGGTGGGGTTCTTTAGTTGCCCCGTTTGATCGTGTCCCGTCGTCTTCCGATGACCAATGAGTGCCACGCGAAACCGTGTACGGCAACAACTTTATGGAACTGCATGGAACTAGATGGTGTTTTTCAGCGCACTGCAGAACAAGGATTGGTAGAACCACCTCAATCTCTTACTGCACTTAGGCGTAAACGAAAGTTTATATACTATATATAGCGATAGTGCAGAAAAGGCACAGGGTTCCATGAGATTCAGGGAAATCCGAAGACCGGCCAAATTCCCCAACGGATTGACCTGAATCTGGCAGTTTTCCACTGATTTATCCACAGAGATCACTCCGAATCACGCCGCAGTGATTCGGAAAACCGTCAGGTTCCATCTGGTTCCAGACGCGCGGAACGCAAAAGGGGACCCAAAGGCCCCCTTTCCATCCCGCACCCATGAATGGCGCGTCAGGCCATCCCGCCAGCGATCAGCCGTTCAGCCATTGCCGCATAGGCACGGGCCATCGCGCTGTCGCCTGCCGCGATGGGAACCCCCGCGTCGCCCGCCAGCCGCGTGTCCAGGTCCAGCGGCAGTTCGCCCAGGAACGGGACGCCGATCGCCTCTGCCTCGCGCGCCACGCCGCCGTGGCCAAACAGATGCGCCTCATGTCCACAGTTGGGACATATATAAGTAGACATGTTCTCGATCAGACCCAGCACGGGTGTCTTGAGCGTGTTGAACATGTCCAGCGCCTTGCGGGCATCCAGAAGCGCCACGTCTTGCGGCGTGCTGACAACGATAGCGCCGGTGAGCTGGGTCTTTTGGCACAAGGTCAGTTGAACGTCGCCCGTGCCGGGAGGCAGATCGACCAGCAGAACATCCAGCTTGCCCCACTCCACCTGCCCCAGCATCTGCTGCAACGCCCCCATCAACATCGGACCGCGCCAGACGACGGCCTTGGCAGGATCGACCATCAGGCCAATGGACATCATGGTGACGCCGTGGGCATGCAGGGGGATGATCGTCTTGCCATCCGGTGAGGCCGGGCGTTTGGACACGCCCATCATCCGCGGCTGCGAGGGACCGTATATATCGGCATCCAGCAGGCCGACCCTTCGGCCCGCCCGGGCCAGAGCGACGGCAAGGTTCGACGAGACGGTCGATTTTCCGACGCCCCCCTTGCCCGACCCGATAGCAATGATGCGGTCCACGCCACTTACCGGGGCGGGACCCGCCTGCGGGGTCGGGTGGCGGCCGATGGTGAGGGACGGAGGCTGTTGCGAGGCGGCAGGTTTGGCGACAGGTTTGGCCGAGGGGCCATGCGCCGTCAGGACGACCGACACCGCCTCGACCCCCGCAAGGGCGCGCACGACACCTTCGGCCACCTGGCGAACCCCTTCCATCATGCGGGCCTGATCGGGGGTGGCTGCCTCGATGACAAAGCGGACGATTCCTGCGTCAACCACCAGCGCACGCACCATGTCGCGACTCACCAGATCGCCTCCGTCAGGCAAGGCGACGCGTTTGAGGGCGTTCAGGATTTCTTCACGATTCAAGGCCATGCGCGCTCTCCCAGTTTTCAGACTGCCCGGTTTGCGGGCAACCCTTGTCAGCTTTTCGGCAAATCACAAGCAACCGAACCGGACCTGCCCGGCATTGTGACAATTGTGTATAAATAGGTCAGAAATCCGTATGCATTTGCTGCATGGCAGCATTGCGGAATGGACCCATTGTGCACCTGCAGCATTGGCCTAAGTTGGTTCTCGAGAGCGCTAGCAACAAAAGCGCACCAGCGAGAGCAGAGAAAGAGAGTAACACAATGGCATATGCAAACGACATCCGCGTGGCCGGTTTCAACCTCACAGAGCGTCTGAATGCACTGCGTTCCGCGATGGCCGACCGTAGCACGAAGAACAAGGTCTATCGCCAGACCATCAGCGAACTGAACGCGCTGACCAACCGCGATCTGGAAGATCTGGGCATTCACCGCTCGATGATCAAGTCGATCGCGATCGAAGCCGCCTACGGGCAGAAGTAATTCAAGGTTCGGTGTGCCTCCTCCTCCCTGAATGGGTGCACTGAAACGCGGAACCGCTCCTCCTCCTCCCTGAGCGGGCCGCATTGATAAGGTGGCGGCATCCACCTCCTCCCGGGTGCCGCCACTTTGACAGATAGACTGCGGGCCTTTCTCCTCCTCCCTGAGGGTCCCGTGATCTGGTGGCGGGGCCGACCTCCTCCCCGGCCCTGCCACCCACCAGTTTGACTTCGGCTGCTTCACCTCCTCCCGAGGCAGCCGCGGACCAAGGCGGCGACACCGACCTCCTCCCCGGTGTCGCCGCACCTTGGGCCACCAGATACGGGCCTTCCTCCTCCTCCCTGAGGGTCCGTTGACAAAGCGGCGAAACCCACCTCCTCCCGGGGGACGCCGCCCTCGAACGTGCAGGTCCACCTCCTCCCGGACCCATGCACAATCGACAGACGGCGGCGCCCACCTCCTCCCGGGCTCCGCCGTCTTTGTCGTTTGGGGGGGGGTGGGTTGAAACCCACCTTACAGAGGGGGCCGGTTCGGGGATCAGGCCCGTGTGTCCTTGGACGTTTCCATCACCATGTAACTCGTGATCGACCGCACCTGCGGGACCGTGCCCAGCGTGTCGCTGTGAAACGCCTTGAACGCCGTCAGATTGGCCACTTCGATCCGCAGCAGATATTCGAACGCGCCCGCCACGTTGTGACATTCGGCAACTTCGGGGGCGCGGGACATGGCCCGCTCGAACCCCTCTTGCGCGGCCTTGGAATGTTCGGCCAGACCGATCGCCACATAGACGACAAATCCTCGCCCGGTCCGGGCCGGGTCCAGCCGGGCGCGATACCCTCGGATCAGCCCAGTCCGCTCCAGTTCCTGCACGCGGCGCAGACAGGCAGAGGGCGACAGGCCCACCCGTTCGGCCAGCACAAGGTTGCTGATCCGCCCGTCACGGGACAGTTCGCGCAATATCCGGTCGTTGATGGGATCAAGGTCGGCCATAAAGTGCAGGAATAGATCGAATCTCGCGCTGTTTGCAATTTAATTGCCTGTAGATGCGTTCAGAGTTGCGTCATGACCCACAACATCCTCCTCGCCTTGATCGGCTTCGCCTTTGTGTCGTCGGTCACGCCAGGGCCAAACAACATGATGCTGCTAGCCTCGGGTGCGAATTTCGGGCTGCGACGGACGCTGCCGCATATGTTCGGCATCAGCATTGGCCATTCCTTCATGGTATTTCTGGTCGGGATTGGGCTGGTCACGATCTTTGACCGCTTTCCGGTCGCCCATTTGGTGCTGAAGGTGCTGTCGGTGGTGTATCTGCTATGGCTGGCCTGGAAAATCGCCAACGCGGGCGAGCCCAAGGCGCGCGACACCGCCAGGCCCTTCAGCTTTTTGCAGGCCGCAGCGTTTCAGTGGGTCAACCCCAAGGCGTGGTATATGGCGCTGACGGCCGTCACGGTCTACGCGCCGGGGCAGACGTTGGGCGCGGTTCTTGTGGTCGCTTTGGTCTTTGCCTGCACCAACCTGCCTTCGATCACGCTATGGGTCGTGTTGGGGCGCGAAATGCGGCGGTTCCTGCATTCCCCGGCCCGGTTGCGGGCCTTCAACTGGACCATGGCAGCGCTGTTGGTCGCCACGCTGCTGCCGATCCTGCGGCATTGACCTCTTGGTGGGCTGGCACCCACCCTACCACCGGGTCAGGGAGTCTTCGCTCAACCCAGAACTTCCCGAAAGCCATTTGAAATCATTATGTTGCAGATCGTTCAAACATGAACGTGGAATTGCCAGTCAAAACGGCACGTCATCCGCCTGCCCTGCGGTCACCACAAACCGGGCGACGACGTGCTTGGACCCGGCTTTGTCGAACTCGATCTCCAGCTTGTCGCCTTCGATCCCCATCACCGCACCATAGCCGAATTTCTGATGGAACACGCGGTCACCTTCGGAAAAGGCGCTGACGGCGTCCAGATCAATCGTCAGGTTGCGGCTTTCGACGGGCTGGGCCATCCCCCGCTGCTGGCTGCGCGACTGAAGCCGCTTCCATCCGGGGGAATTGTAGACGTTCGCCTCGTGCGCCTTTTGGTGAAGATCCGACCCGTAAGCCCCTGAGATTGCCGGCGAGGCAGAGGCCGCCATGCCGGCCGCGCCATAGCCGCCGCCATATAGGCCGGGGGGTGTCAGAACCTCGACATGATCCTCGGGCAATTCGTCGATGAACCGACTGGGCATGGCCGATTGCCATTGGCCATAGACCCGGCGGTTGGCCGCAAACGAGATCGTGCACAGCCGTTCTGCACGGGTGATCCCGACATAGGCAAGGCGACGTTCCTCTTCGAGCCCCTTCAATCCGCTTTCGTCCATGCTGCGTTGGGAGGGAAACAACCCGTCCTCCCACCCCGGCAGGAACACGGCAGGAAACTCCAGCCCCTTGGCGGCGTGCAACGTCATGATCGAGACCTTTTCGCCCTCCTGCTCGCTCTCGTTGTCCATGATGAGGGCGACATGTTCAAGGAAGCCTTGGAGATTATCGAAATTTTCCAGAGCCTTGACCAGTTCCTTGAGGTTTTCAAGGCGTCCCGGGGCTTCGGGCGTTTTGTCTTGCTGCCACATGCCGGTGTAACCGGATTCGTCGAGGATCATTTCGGCCAGTTCGACATGGGTGTCGGCCTCGGCCCTTACCTGTGCATGCCAGCGGTCAATCCCCATGACCAGTTCGGCCAGCGCAGCCCCGCCCTTGCCGCCGATCATCTTGGCCTGGCAGACCAGTCGCGCCGCTTCGTGCAGCGATATGCCGTTGGACCGGGCCATACGCTGAATCGTCTGCACCGCCTTGTCGCCCAAGCCCCGTTTGGGAGTGTTAACGATCCGCTCGAACGCAAGATCGTCGTCGGTCGACACGGCAAGCCGGAAATAGGCCATCGCGTCGCGGATTTCGAGCCGTTCATAAAAGCGCGGGCCGCCAATCACGCGGTATGGCAAACCGATGGTCAGGAACCGATCCTCGAACGCGCGCATCTGGTGGGACGCACGGACAAGGATCGCCATGTCGTCCAGCCCCATGGCATCCATGCCGCGGGTGCCGCGCTGCATCGCTTCGACCTCTTCGCCGATCCAGCGCGCCTCTTCCTCGCCATCCCAATGACCGATCAGGCGAACCTTTTCGCCGTCCTGTTCTTGGGTCCACAGCGTTTTCCCAAGGCGCCCCTTGTTAGATGCAATGACGCCCGAGGCTGCGGCGAGAATATGCGGGGTCGATCGGTAATTCTGTTCCAGCCGGATCACGACCGCGCCCGGAAAATCCTTTTCAAACCGCAGGATATTGCCCACTTCGGCCCCGCGCCAACCATAGATCGACTGGTCGTCATCCCCCACGCAACAGATGTTCTTGTGGTCTGCCGCCAAGAGCCGCAGCCACAGATATTGCGCCACGTTGGTGTCCTGATATTCGTCGACAAGGATGTATTTGAACCAGCGCTGATACTGCTTCAGGACATCCGGGTGGGTCTGAAAGATCGTGACCATGTGCAACAGCAGGTCGCCGAAATCGACCGCGTTCAGATCACGCAGGCGCGATTGATATGCGGCATACAGATCGACGCCCTTGTGATCAAAGGCCCCACTTTCGGCCACAGGCACCTGTTCGGGCGTCCAGGCGCGGTTTTTCCAGTTGTCTATGATGCCCGCCAGCATCCTTGCGGGCCAGCGTTTGTCGTCGATGTCCGCTGCCGCAAGCAGTTGTTTCATCAGCCTGATCTGGTCGTCGGTATCCAGAATGGTGAAATTGGATTTGAGGTTCACCAGTTCGGCGTGACGACGCAGGAGTTTGACGCAGATCGAGTGGAACGTGCCCAGCCAAGGCATCCCCTCGACTGCCTCGCCAAGGCTCCGCCCGATACGGTTCTTCATTTCGCGGGCGGCCTTGTTGGTGAAGGTCACCGCAAGAATTTCGTTGGGCCGCGCCGTGTTCGTCGTCATCAAATGCACAATACGCGTCGTCAGCGCCTTGGTTTTGCCCGTGCCTGCACCCGCCAGCATCAGAACGGGGCCGTTCAACGCCTCGACCGCGCGGCGTTGTTCGGGGTTCAGGTCATCGAGATAGGGCGCATTTGGCCGCGCCATGGCCCGTTGGGACAGGGGAACGCGGGCTGCGGCCTCAAAGGCGTCGTGTTCGTCGTAGCTGCTCATGCGCGAAACGTTACAGGGATTCCCGGCAAAGGGAAAGCGCGGTGTTCACAGTCTGTTCACGGTTGCGACGGGGTCGCATCCTGTTCGGTCGCGGCCTGGGTCATCACCCGGTTCATGCCGTCCACATATCGTCCAAACAGGTCCGAGAAGCGGAGGATATCCGCCTCGGACCAGTCCGATATCGCGTCCATGAGCAGGGCCCAACGGTCGTGCCGCAGGCGGGCGATCAGAGCATGTCCCTTTGGTGTGGGCGCGATGACGGAAACGCGGCCATCGGCCTGACTGGCCTGTCGGGTCACATATCCCAGCCCAACCAGATCGGCGACGATCCGGCTGGCGCGGGAGGGGTCGAGCGACAGTTCCTCGGCCACCAGACCGATGGTCGCGGGCATGGGTTCGGGCCGAAGTATGCCGTAGGTGATCCGGGACACCGCATAAAGCCCCTGCAATTGCGACGGCTCCAGATCCAACCCCATCCGGGCGATCAAGAGTTGCAAAAACTCACCCTTTGCCATCCGCCTCTGATACTGGAATTGCACGGCATCAAGCGTCAGCAATGCATCGACCGCCCCCGCCGAATAACCCAAGGCAGACAGACGTTCAGCCGCCCCGCCCTGCACCTTGGCGGCGATGCGGGCGCGTTCGGCGCGGGGATCGGAGGGCTGGGTCATGCGACGTATCTAGGGGCGCGGACCGTCCATGTCAATTATATGCGTATCGCATCTATATGCGATTGACACATAAATCCGCAGTGCTATCTGTCCCGCTGTCCCCTGCCCGAGGTTGCCATGACAGACATCACCGCCCAGCCCGAAAAGAGTTCGATCGCCGTTGTCATATCGTCGGTCGCGGTGCTGCTGCTGCTGGCCTCGCTGGACCAGACGATCGTGTCAACGGCCCTGCCTACCATTGTGGCGGACCTGGGCGGGCTGGATCACCTGAGTTGGGTCGTCACGGCCTATATCCTGTCGTCGACCGTGGTCGCTCCGCTTTATGGCAAGCTGAGCGATCTTTATGGTCGCCGGATCATGGTATTCATCGCGGTGGGCCTGTTTCTGGCCGGGTCGGTGTTCTGCGGGCTAAGCCAGAGCATGACAGCCCTGATTGTCAGCCGCGCCATTCAGGGGCTGGGCGGCGGCGGGTTGTTCGTGCTGGCCCTGTCGATCATCGGCGACGTGATCGCTCCGCAGGACCGGGGCAAGGTGCAGGTTGTGTTCACTGCCGTCTTTTCGATCTCGTCGATCATCGGGCCGCTGTTGGGCGGGTTTTTCGTTGAAAACCTGTCCTGGCACTGGATCTTCTACATCAACCTGCCATTCGGGATCGCGGCCCTTGCGGGCTTTGCCTTGGGGTTCAAGGCACATCCCAAGCAGGTCAAGCACAAGATCGACTATGCGGGGGCAGTCCTGCTGACGTTGGCGCTGGGGTCGCTGGTGCTGATCTCGTCGCTGGGCGGGCGGACGTTTGGCTGGGGATCGCCGGAGATGCTGATCATGATCGCGGTCTGCGCGGTCAGTGGCGCAGCGTTCCTGTGGGTCGAGGGGCGGGCGGTCGAGCCTGTGCTGCCCCTGCGCCTGTTCCGCAACAACGTGTTCTGGGTCACGTCCATCGTAGGATTTGTTGCCGGGGCGACCATTTTCGGGGCGCTCACCTTTCTGCCGCTGTATCTGCAAATCGTCCGGGGGGCGACTCCCACCGTATCGGGCTGGCTGCTGATCCCGATGACCTTTGGTATCCTTGCCGCCGCCCCTTTCGCGGGCCGCTACATGGGGCGCGAGGGGAAATATCGCATCCTGCCGATCATCGGAACGGCCTGCCTGTCGGTCGGTACGCTGCTACTGACCACGCTGACGGCAACCACGCCGCTGCCACTGGTCGGGGTTTATATCGCCGTCGTGGGCGTGGGCCTTGGCTGCATCTTTCCGGTCGTGACGACCGCCGTGCAAAACGCCGTAGCCCGTGAACAGATCGGCACGGCCACGGCGGCGGGCCTGATGTTCCGGCAGGTGGGTGGGTCGTTGGCGGTTGCGCTGTATGGGGCGCTGTTCGCAGGCGGCATGGCGCGGGCGCTGGACGGCGTGCCGGGCGTGACACCAGAAATGGCCAATGAAATCGGCCCCCAGACCGTGGCGGGCCTGCCCGACGCGGTGCGTAGCGTGGTGTCGGACGGCGTGGTGGCTGCGCTGCACCCCGTCTATCTGGTGGCATTCTTTGTGGCGGTGATCGGGTTCGGATTTTCGTGGCTACTCAAGGAAATTCCGCTGACAAACCGGATGGTACCCAAAGGCGAATAGCGGCGCAGCGTTAGCGTTAACTCAGGCCCTGAAACGCCCAAAATCCCCTGTTGCCGCTGCGCTGGAATCTCCCTACCGTTGCTGCAACTGCAAAAGGATTTCCGATATGGCCGAGTTCAAGAAGATCCTCATCGCCAACCGGGGCGAAATCGCCATCCGCGTGATGCGTGCCGCCAACGAGATGGGCAAAAAGACCGTCGCCGTCTTTGCCGAAGAGGACAAACTGGGCCTGCACCGGTTCAAGGCAGACGAAGCCTACCGCATCGGAGAGGGTTTGGGCCCGGTGGCCGCCTATCTGTCGATCCCCGAAATCATCCGCGTGGCCAAGATGTCGGGTGCGGATGCCATCCACCCCGGCTATGGCCTTTTGTCCGAGAACCCCGAGTTCGTGGATGCCTGCGACGCTGCGGGCATCACCTTTATTGGCCCCAAGGCCAAGACCATGCGCGAGCTGGGCGACAAGGCATCGGCCCGTCAGGTGGCCATCGCCGCAGGCGTCCCCGTGATCCCCGCCACCGATGTCCTTGGCGACGACATGGCCCTGATCAAGAAACAAGCGGCCGAGGTCGGCTATCCCCTGATGCTCAAGGCGTCGTGGGGCGGTGGCGGACGGGGGATGCGCCCAATCGAGTCCGAAAAGGAGCTTGAGGAAAAGGTCCGCGAGGGCCGACGCGAGGCCGAGGCCGCCTTTGGCAACGGCGAAGGCTATCTGGAAAAGATGATCCTGCGCGCCCGCCATGTGGAGGTTCAGATCCTGGGCGACAAGCATGGCCATATCTATCACCTGTGGGAACGCGACTGTTCGGTCCAGCGCCGCAACCAAAAGGTGGTGGAACGCGCCCCTGCCCCGTACCTGTCCCCCGCCCAGCGCGAACAGATCTGCAATCTGGGCAAAAAGATCTGCGAGCATGTGAATTACGAATGTGCCGGCACCGTCGAATTCCTGATGGATATGGACAGTGGCAACTTCTACTTCATCGAGGTGAACCCCCGCGTTCAGGTGGAGCATACCGTTACCGAAGAGGTGACCGGCATCGACATCGTCCGCGCCCAGATCCTGATCGCCGAGGGCAAGTCGCTGATGGAGGCGACAGGCTGTGCGTCGCAATATGATGTGAAACTCGACGGTCACGCCCTGCAATGCCGGGTCACGACCGAGGACCCGCTGAACAACTTCATCCCCGACTATGGCCGCATCCAGATGTATCGGTCAGCCACCGGACCGGGCATTCGTCTGGACGGCGGCACCGCCTATTCCGGGGCGGTTATCACCCGCTATTACGACAGCCTGCTGACCAAGGTCACGGCGCGGGCGCCGACGCCCGAAATGGCGATTGCACGGATGGACCGGGCGCTGCGCGAATTCCGAATTCGCGGTGTCAGCACCAACATCGCCTTTGTCGAAAACCTGCTCAAACATCCGACATTCTTGTCGAACCAGTACACGACCAAGTTCATCGACACGACGCCCGAGCTGTTCCACTTCAAGAAGCGCCGTGACCGGGCGACCAAGATCCTGACCTATATCGCGGACATCACCGTCAACGGACATCCCGAAACCGAAGGTCGCCCCCGCCCGGCGGCGGATGTAAAACTGCCCCGCGCCCCGGTGAAATCGCTGCTGGAAACATTGCCTGGCACGCGGACCCTGCTAGCCGAAAAAGGGCCCAAGGCAGTGGCCGAATGGATGCTGGCGCAAAAGCAGCTTCTGATCACCGACACGACCATGCGCGACGGACACCAGTCTCTGCTGGCGACCCGGATGCGGTCGATCGACATGATCCGTGTGGCCCCCACCTATGCTGCCAAGATGTCCAACCTGTTCAGCGTGGAATGCTGGGGCGGGGCGACGTTCGACGTGGCCTACCGGTTCTTGCAGGAATGTCCGTGGCAGCGCCTGCGCGACATCCGGGAAAAGATGCCCAATATCATGACGCAAATGCTGCTGCGGGCGTCCAATGGCGTGGGCTACACCAACTATCCCGACAACGTGGTGCAGTTCTTTGTGAAACAAGCCGCCGAGTCTGGCGTGGACGTGTTCCGCGTGTTCGACAGCCTGAACTGGGTGGACAACATGCGCGTCGCCATGGACGCCGTGATCGAGGCGAACAAGGTCTGCGAAGGGTCGATCTGCTATACAGGTGACCTGCTGGACCCGGCCCGGTCCAAGTATGACCTGAAATACTATGTCGGCATGGCCAAGGAGCTTGAGAAAGCCGGAGCGCATGTTCTGGGGCTCAAGGACATGGCGGGGCTGCTCAAACCCGCCGCGGCCAGCGTTCTGATCAAGGCGCTCAAGTCCGAAGTCGGGCTGCCGATCCATTTCCACACCCACGACACATCGGGCGCCGCGATTGCCACAATCCTTGCCGCCTCTGCCGCCGGGGTCGATGCTGTGGACGCGGCGATGGACGCGCTGTCAGGCAACACCTCGCAGCCGACCCTTGGGTCCGTGGTCGAAGCGCTGCGCGGGACGGACCGGGATACGGGTCTGGATATTGCCGCGATCCGCGAGATTTCCAACTATTGGGAACAGGTGCGCAGCCACTATACGGCCTTTGAGAGCGGCCTTCAGGCCCCCGCGTCCGAGGTGTACCTGCACGAAATGCCCGGCGGGCAATTCACCAACCTCAAGGCGCAGGCGCGGTCGCTAGGGCTCGAAGACCGCTGGCACGAGGTGGCGCAGACCTATGCAGATGTGAACCAGATGTTCGGCGACATCGTCAAGGTCACGCCTTCGTCCAAGGTGGTAGGCGACATGGCCCTGATGATGGTGTCGCAGGGTCTGACCCGCGCGCAGGTCGAGGACCCTGCGGTCGACGTGGTGTTCCCCGACAGCGTGGTGGACATGATGAAGGGCAACCTTGGCCAGCCTCCAGGCGGCTGGCCCAAGGCGATCCAGAAAAAGATCCTCAAGGGCGAAAAGCCCCTGACCGATCGTCCCGGCAAACACCTGCCCCCGGTCGATATCGAGGCCGTGCGAGCCGAGGTGACAAAGATGCTCGAGGGCAAGGCGGTCGATGACGAAGACCTGAACGGATACCTCATGTATCCCAAGGTGTTCCTCGATTACATGGGCCGCCACCGGACCTATGGCCCGGTGCGCACCCTGCCCACGCGCAATTTCTTTTATGGAATGGAGCCCGGCGAAGAGATCAGCGTCGAAATCGACCCCGGCAAGACGCTCGAAGTCCGCCTGCAAGCCGTGGGCGAGATGACCGATGACGGTGACGTCCGGGTGTTCTTCGAGTTGAACGGCCAGCCGCGAACGATCCGCGTCCCAAACCGCATCATGGCCGCCAAGACCGCAAAGCGGCCCAAGGCCGAGGCGGGCAACCCCAACCACATCGGCGCGCCGATGCCGGGGGTTGTGGCGACCGTCGGGGCCGTCGTGGGCAAACCGGTCAAGGCAGGCGACCTTCTGCTGACCATCGAGGCTATGAAGATGGAAACAGGCATCCACGCCGACCGCGACGCCGTTATCAAGGCAGTTTACGTTCAGGCCGGCGGGCAGATCGATGCCAAGGACCTGCTGGTTGAACTGGAGTGAGCCGGAAAATGCACATTTTCCGGGACGAAAATCTGTTCAGATTTTCGTGTCCCTGACGTGATGCGGCTCGCCTCACTGGCCATCCTCGTGCCCGACTACGACGCGGGGATCGACTTTTTCTGCCGTCAGATGGGCTTTGACCTGCTCGAAGACACGGATGTGGGCGGGGGCAAACGCTGGGTGCGGGTGGCACTTGCGGGGGCCGAGACGTCCTTTCTGCTGGCCCGCGCGGTGGGCGAGCAGGCCGACTTTGTCGGCAAACAGGGCGGCGGGCGCGTCTGGCTGTTCCTGCAAACCGATGATTTCGCCCGCGATCATGCGGCGATGTCGGCCAAAGGCGTCGCCTTTCAGGAAGCCCCGCGCGCTGAATCCTATGGCACCGTCGCCGTCTTTGCCGATCCGTGGGGCAACCGCTGGGACCTGATCCAGTTCACCGGGCAAAAATGAACGTCCAGCCGCATTTTCCGCTTGCAGGCTGCATCGTCTCTCACTAGATCACCCCTCACGAAACGGACGCGGGCGTAGCTCAGGGGTAGAGCATAACCTTGCCAAGGTTAGGGTCGAGAGTTCGAATCTCTTCGCCCGCTCCAGTTTCGGACCACACCACCCCCTTGATTGATCGCAGAACCATGCGCATCTGCCCCAGACAGGGGGTCGGCCTTCATGATTGCAGCGCAGGATACGACCGACATCGAGGCGTGGTTTGTAGCGGCACATGCTCGCATTCCCGGCTTTTGCACCCGGCATTTCAGCCTGTGGGGCACGATCAAACTTCATCGCGCCGCCCTCGGTCTTGATCTGATCCGTGCTCCAACCAACGTTCTGCTGGCGCCGCTGTTCCTGCTCTCGCGCATCGTCGGACTGATCCTGCGACTGTGCCGGGCGCGCCGAGCGGCCGACTGGATCGCGGCTCACCCCCTCGTGTTGCGCACGGCAGTGGCCGCCCGTGTCGAACGGCTGGTCCTGACAGAGGTGCTTGGCCTGAACGACGGCCCGCTACCGCAGGTCCTGCGTCCGCTCGGAGACTATAGCGGCACCAGAAACGCCATGGCCGAAATCACGACATCCCTTGGCACGCTGGGCACCGGGGCGATCCTGTTCAAGACGGTGACGCCCGGTGTGGTGACGCTGGCCCCGGCGATGGCGCTGACCTGGGCGCAGGCAGCAGCGATTGCGGCGTTCCCGCTGGGTGGAGGGCTGGGGTCCACATGGTACTGGATGTTCCCCACACATGCGCCGCTGTCGCTGATGATCGGCGTGGGGATCGGGCTGTCACTGGCGGCATCGGTCCTGACCACCTTTGCCGGAATCGTTGCCGATCCGGTGCAACAGATGCTTGGGATGCATCGCCGCAGACTGCGCCGGTTCGTGACCACGATCGAGCGGGTGCAGCGCGGAGAGCCCGCCCGATTTCGCGCCCATGAACACCTGGTCGCCCGCATGGGGGACCTGGCCGACCTGTCGGTCAGCATGGTTCGCTTGTTCCGCCCCTGAGCCTCGTGAAAATCGCTGCAGTCGCGAAAACCGGACTTGCCGGGTGCGCCAACTCGCGCCACTCTGGTGACAATTGCACCATCGGAGTTTTTCTAATGTGGGATTTCAATATCGGCACAGCCATGGGGCTGATGCGCAAAACCGCCCCCTTTATCGTGTTCCGGATGCTGGTCTATTTCGGCATCGCTGTGGCCTATGTGCTGGTCACGGGGACAGGCGCGGGTGTCGGCTATGGCATCGGCGGGTTCGGAGACAGCGATTTCCGCATCTCTTCCACGTTCTGGGGCGGGGCCATCGGGTTCGGACTGACTGCCGGGGTGATCTATTTCCTGAGAGAGTACCTGCTTTATATCGTCAAGGCCGGGCATATCGCCGTCATGGTTGAACTGCTCGAGGGGCGCGACCTGCCCGGCGGGCAAGGTCAGATCGAATACGCCAGCAAGATCGTCAAGGAACGGTTTGGGCAGGCGTCGGTCCTGTTCGGGCTTGATCAACTGATCAAGGGGGTGGTCAACGCCATCACCGGCCTGGTGCAGGGGATCATGAATTTCCTTCCCATTCCGGGGTTGCAGAACCTGATGGGCGTCGTGCGCGCCTATCTGCGGCTGGCCGTGGGTCTGGTGGACGAGGTGATCCTTGCCCATACCTTGCGGACCCGGTCGGAAAATCCCTGGGCCTCGGCGAAAGAGGCGCTGGTGCTGTATGGCCAGAACGCGGGGCCGATGCTGAAAAACGCGGCCTGGCTGACACTGTTCACCTACGGTCTGTCGTTCGTGGTGTTTCTGGTGATGCTCGCCCCTGCGGCGGCGGTCGTCTACCTGATCCCCGGGGCATGGTCGGCAGGCGGTGTCATCTTTGCACTGATCTTTGCCTGGGCGGTCAAGGTGGCGCTGATCGAACCCTTCGCCATCGCCTGCCTGTTGCAGGCCTTTTTCAAGGTGACGGCGGGACAGACGCCCAATCCGGACTGGGAGCGCAAGTTGGAATCCGCATCGGCCAAGTTCAAGAAACTGGGCGAGCGGGCATTGACCTGGGGCAAGCGCGGAATGGGCACACCCAAGCCAGTTGGGCCGGACGCCGAGGCGGTCTGAACCGACCATTTGTCAATAACTGGCCCGCCCTGGTGGGCCAGTTGCCGGACACTGTGGCATCTGCCCGGTGTGCGGTCCGACCCTGTCGCCTTTAGAACGCCTTGAACGTGAGTGTGGTCAGCGTCCGTTCGATCCCATCAATGTCGGCCACACTTTCATTGATGAAATGACCCACGTCAGCCCCTTCGGGGATGTAGATCTTCATCAGCAGGTCATAGTCGCCGCTGGTCGAATACAGTTCGGAATGGATTTCCTTAAGCGTGATCTGATCCGCCACCTTGTAGGTGGTGCCGGGGCGGCAACGGATCTGGACAAAGACACAGGTTGTCATCGGGGCCTCGTTTGCTTTGTCGCAAGGTCGCATGGCCAGAGCATTGACCGCAATGACAGAATACATCGTAGGATATAGAGGGCGCTGCCCCAGCCGTGCCAGCGGCAAGGCAATGGCGACCCCGGTCAGGGCCGCCATTCGGTTTCAAGTCCATCCTGTGCGTCTGGGACGATCAGGCGAACTGCGCAAAAGCGGGATCAGTCAGACGGTGCTGGACTGAAGCCAGAACAGCCTCGTCTTCGTCCGTGACCCGAGCGGCCTCCTTCTCCACTTCGACATCGGCGGCCCCCCGATCAAACCCTGGCAGAGCCCAGACCGGAAGTGCTGAACGCAGCGATGCGGATAGCCCGGCGGGGTCGGGCAGCCTGTCCAGATCCTGCGGGATCGCCGGCGCACATATGCCCATCGGGCTATCAGGGTCGGGCAACGCCGCCATCGTATGCCCCCAGGTCCAGGCCAGCCGCATCGGCACGGGATCCGCCGCACTGGTCCGGGCCGCCGCCAGCGCCATCTGCGCCACCACGCCCGGGGCCATGTCCGGGCCGATGATTCCGTAAAGCTGCGGCACGCTTTCGTGAAGGACGTCGGTATCTTCGCAGTCGCGGTCCGACAGCACCAGGATCCCCGCCTCGGGATTGGCGCAGGCATCGGCCAATTCAGGAACATGCGACAGCCGCCCGTTTTCACGTTCGCCCAGGATCATCACGTCGATCGTGTCCATCGTCATGAAACAGCGGGCAGCCGCCACCGTCTCAACCGCGATCACATGAAACCCCTTTTCCATCAGCGCCGCGGCGATCCGCGTTTGCCGCACCAGATTTTCTTCAAGCACCAGAACCTGCATGTCGTCGTTCCCTTCTGAAACGGTTGTGATGGGCTCAAGGTAGAATCGCAGGGTTAATTCTTGCTGAAAGACCACAGCGATTTCAGCAATCGCCCCTCTGCCCGCTTGGCCTGCGCCGCCCTTGGCCCTATAGCGGGGGCGAACCACGACCCCGAGGGCCCCATGCGGACAGCCACCATCACGCGCAAGACTGCCGAGACGGACATCACTGTCACCGTCAATCTGGACGGTACCGGCAGCTATGACTGTCAGACCGGCGTTGGCTTTTTCGATCACATGCTTGACCAGCTCGCACGCCATTCGCTGATCGACCTGACCGTGCGCGCCACGGGCGACCTGCATATCGACGACCACCACACGGTCGAGGATGTGGGCATCGCCATCGGGCAGGCCCTGACGCAGGCGCTTGGGGACAAGCGGGGCATCCGCCGGTACGGGGAATGTCACCTGCCGATGGATGACACGCAGGTGCGGGCCGCGCTCGATCTGTCGGGGCGGCCTTACCTTGTTTTCAATCTGGATTTTCCGACCGCCAAGATCGGTACCTTCGATACCGAACTGGTCCGTGAATTCTTTCAGGCGCTGGCGACGCACGGGGGGATCACCCTGCATATCGACCGGCTGCACGGGTTCAACAGCCACCACCTGGCCGAGGCGGCGTTCAAGGCTGTGGCGCGCGCCTTGCGTGACGCGGTCGAGGTGGACCCGCGCAAGGCCGACGCGATCCCGTCCACTAAAGGGATGCTATGACCACCATTCTGGTCGACTACGACAGCGGGAACCTGCATTCGGCGCAAAAGGCGTTCGAACGGATGGCGACCGAGGTTGGGGCCGGGCGCGTCATCGTCACGTCCGACCCGGACGTGGTCGCGCGGGCGGAGCGGATCGTCCTGCCGGGCGACGGAGCATTCCCGGCCTGCCGCACCGCCCTGTCTGCGGTCCCCGGGCTGGCCGAGGCGATCATCGAGGCGGTGCAGGTCCGCGCCGTTCCGTTTCTGGGGATCTGCGTGGGGATGCAGATGCTGGCCACGACGGGGCACGAGTTTGAAGAGACCGCCGGGTTCGACTGGATCGGTGGAGATATTCGCCGGATTTCGCCGTCCGACCCCGCCCTGAAAATTCCGCATATGGGCTGGAATGATCTGGTGATCGACCGGCCCCACCCGGTGCTGGAGGGGATCGAAACGGGGGATCACGCCTATTTCGTCCACTCCTACGCGATGACGGTTTCGGACCCTGCGGACCTGCTCGCCCACGTCGATTATGGCGGGCCGGTTACGGCCATCGTGGGGCGCGAGACGGTCGTGGGGACCCAGTTTCACCCCGAAAAATCTCAAGGTGCCGGGCTGCGGCTGATCGGGAATTTCCTGACCTGGCGGCCCTGAACGGGGTCGGCTTGGGCAGTGTTCACGCGTGAGCGCGAAACAAATCATTGTTTTTAAAAGAAAATCAAAAATCAGGCCTGAATTGACCTTTGGTGCGCCATTTTTTGCTTTGACCGCTGACCGCCGCTTTGGCCTGCCAGCTATTCGCGTCACGGTTGATATGCTATCCTGCGCCTGAGAACGCTCGGGAGTATGCGATGAAGTTTCTCGCCTTTGCATTGATCCTTTTCTGTCCGTCCATTTCAAAAGCCCAGTTCGCGGATTGCATGTCCCCCGGATACATCGGCAGCTTTGGGGTGGGCGGGGTCACTGATCTGACCTGCACGCAGCTATTCGACTTTGCCTTTTCCACCCCCGGCGGGGAACGCCATGTGCGGGGCATCGCAGATCTGAATGCCGATTGGGTGGCTCGCCCCGGCACGGCAGCCGCTGCCGAAGCCGCAGCGCGTGAAGTGGTCGAGCGGTTGGCCGATCTGGGGACCTACAGGATCGGGGATGTGACCATCCTGCTGTTGGGCGACAGGCTGACCCCAATGGAGTCGGCCGGGCGACATCCCCGGGACGTTCTCGCACAGGCTTGGGTTCCGACGGAAAACCGGGTGGGCGAATGTCGGGTCACCCTGTTCCTGTGGGGTGCCGGGGGGCTTGCCGAAGGATTTCCGACGACGCTGGCACACGAGATGTTCCATTGCGTGCAATACGCCACGCTGAGCCCCGACCAGATGGCCACGTACGACGCGAATGGCGAATGGTGGATCGAAGGATCGGCCGAGAGTTTCGCCGCCTATGCGATCCCCGACAGCACTGGCACGACCGCGTGGGCCAATGATTTCAACACGTCAGTCGCCGTCCTTAAACCGATCCATGACATGGCGACCGAGTCGGTCATCTTTTTCCATTGGCTGCATGGCCACATCGGAATCGACGGGTTGATGCCGTTTCTGGCGGGCATGTCGGGGGTCGGTGGGGATTCAGGCCAAAGGGCGGCCATGCGCGATGCCCTGTCGGATACCGAATGGCTGGACTTTGCCAAAGCCTATGTCGATGGCACGATCGCCCATCCGCACGGTCAGCCGCTGGCACTGGACGGCAGTTTTCCAGTGGAATTTCTGCACATCGACACCTCGTCCCGGCACAGCGTTCAGATCAAACCGTTCACCCTGTTCCCGATGATGGCCGAATATGCCTGTGGGAGGTGGGAAAACCGGGCCACCCCGGCTGGTGCCAACCTCGCATCGCGTGTGATGGGGGAGCGGGATTGGCAGGACGGGTGGCTGGCCGAGATGGACAGTCGCGACGGGCGCGAGCCGCTGATGCAGACCGTCGCCCTGCATACGGGTGACACGTCGCTGCAATTCGCGCTGCACGCCCGCCGGACCGAGTCCTGCCTGAATTGTCAGGGGGCCACCCGGATCGACCGCTGCATGGTCGGCAACTGGGAAGGCGACATGCGCCCCATCGTCGAGTTGATGCGCCGGGTCGGTGCGCCGATATCGCGCAACCAGATGGGGTCAATGTATTTGCAGGTGAACGAGGACGGAACATTCATCACCTCGCCCGTTTCGGTGGATTTTCAGGCAACGACGGTCGATCAGCACGGCGTGTCCACCTATGACGTGTCCGGCGTCGCGGGGGCATCGGTCGGGCGGTGGGCCATTGCGGGGCCGGGCCAGCTGGTCGGCTGTGCGGCCCAGACCGAGGGCGGGGGCGAGACCGTATTGGCGCAGACACCGGCGGGCGGCTGGGTCGCGGCAATGATCAACGGCGCAAGTGGACCGAGCGCGGGGACGGTGCCCTATACCTGCGGCCCGTCCCGCATGACCACGCGCGTTGTCATGGGCCGATGGGGCGAGGTGGAATTTCCGTTCACAAGGTTGAGTGCGCCCGAGACAGAAGAATAGTCCCTACCGCCGCTTTTCCGGCACGAGGCTTTCCAGAATTTCGATCTGGATCTGCTGCATCTCGGCCAGCCGTTCCCATTGCCGGGCAAGCTGGTGGTCGATCTTTTCGTGCAGTTGCCTGATCTCTACCTCGGCCTTGAGGTTGACGCGGTAGTCGTTTTCGGCACGCTGGCGGTCCTTGGCCTCTTTCCGGCTCTGGCTCATCATGATGATGGGCGCCTGAAAGGCCGCCACGCAAGACAGCACGAGATTGAGCAGGATGAACGGGTACGGGTCCCACGGGTGAAACAGCGCCCCCGTGATGTTCAGCATCATCCAGATCACCAGCACGGTGACGAACATGATGATGAACGTCCAGGACCCGCCGAACGACGCCACCCGGTCCGCCGCCCGTTCGCCAAAGGTCGCCTTGCGCGCGATCTCGTCCGGGTTTTGCGAGATGGGGACGCCTTGGGAAATGCTGTCGACGACCTGCCGTTCCAGTTGCCCCAACTCGCCCTTTTCCTCGGCCAGCATGGATTCGACGTAGGCCCGACGATAGCGGGCCAGATCGGGCTGGCAGATGTGTCCCGCTGGCCCCCAGTCGGGATGGTCCGCCCGGATCAGGGCCGAAATGCCGGACCGCACGTCAGGCCAACCGCGCAGGTCGCGTGGGGGGAATTTGGCACCGCAGATGGTGCAGGTCTGGGCAGGATGGGGATCAGTCATGGCGTTGGCTCTATGAATTGGGTTCGTCCTACCACACCGGATGTCAAAAGGGGCAGGCCCTCGCGGACCTGCCCCCAAAACGTGACCGTGGTGATCGTCTTACTGAACCTTGGTCCAGGTGCCGCCGTTCCGGCAGATGCCGAACACGCAACCCGACACGTCAAGCGTGTTGCCGGTCATGACCAGCCGCGAATTATAGGTTTTGTCCCGATCGGGCGAATAGACCTTGCCCGAATAGTTGTTCGGGCTGTCCATCACGGTTTCCGAGATGATCTGACGGCCAATATTGTCCGAAGCGATTTCCGCGCCATCGGGGCCGAACGCCTTGACCAGCGTTCCGCAGAGCTTGGCCCCGCAGGGTGCGACCTGGATCAGACCCGAGTTGCCGTTGTCGTCAGCGGCGGTGCGCCACATGCCTTCCAGCGGGTCGGCAAAGGCCGCACCGGTCATCGCGATCACGGCAACAGCCGCCAGCAGATACTTTTTCATGATGTCTCCTCCCTCAGAGCTAACGCGACACTGGCGAAGGCCGCGACGCCGATCAAGTCTGACGTTGGGTCGGTTGCATCCGCCCTGTCCCCGTGCAAAACGGCACCCTGTAAACGGAGGCCCAGACATGATCCTGTATCCCGCCATCGACCTCAAGGATGGGCAGGCCGTACGCCTGATCCACGGTGACATGGAACGCGCCACGGTGTTCAGCGATGACCCGGCCGCACAGGCCCGCGCCTTTGTCGCCGCAGGGTGCGAGTGGCTGCATCTGGTCGACCTGAACGGCGCCTTTGCGGGCGAGCCGGTCAATGCCGCCCCGGTCGAAGCTATTCTGGCCGCCTGCCCTGTCCCGGTCCAGTTGGGCGGGGGCATCCGCGACATGGCCACCATCGAGCGGTGGCTAGACAAGGGGTTGGCCCGCGTGATTCTGGGGACAGTTGCGGTCGAGAACCCCGCGCTGGTGCGCGAAGCGGCGCTGGCCTTTCCGGGTCATGTGGCCGTGGGGATCGACGCCCGTAACGGGTTCGTCGCCACCAAGGGATGGGCCGAAGAGACGGACGTCAAGGTCACCGATCTGGCCCGGTCGTTCGAGGACGCGGGCGTGGCTGCCATCATCTATACCGATATCCTGCGCGACGGCGCGATGGGTGGCCCCAATATCGCGGCCACCGAGGCCCTGGCCCGTGCGGTGACGATCCCGGTGATTGCGTCGGGCGGGGTGTCGTCTCTGGCGGACCTCATTGCCCTGCGCGAGACAGGGGTCATTGCCGGGGCAATTTCGGGCCGGGCGCTGTATGACGGGGCGATCGATCTGGGCGCAGCACTGACGGCCCTGCGCGCCTAGCGGGCCGGCCTCCGGGCGGCGGCGACCAGCAGCCAGAGCCACAGACCAACCGACAGCGGCCCAGTCAGCAGCAGGGTGATCCAGTTACCCTGAAACAGAGCGCCAGATTCCCATATCGGCACCACGCAGAGTGCCGTCAGCGCAGGGGCCAGCGGGAAAAATAGGTGTCGCCAGCGGGGCTGTCCGGTGCCGCCAAGAGCGACAGGATTGCGCTCGCCGAGCCGGGACATTGCCCAGAGCGTCAGACCGACGACCACCGGCAGGGCAAGTCGCTGGGGCGCAAATGCCGTCGCCGTCTTGGCCAACCACAGGAGGGTCAGCAGGGCCGGGCAGATCAGCAGCACCCAGCGCGGCGGGCGCGGCACGGTGTGCAGGCGATCCAGTATCAGATGCCCAAGCGGGACGACAAACCCGACCCCCGCCAGATAGAACAGAACGATGTCCCCCGTCGGCAGATCCTGCCGTTCGGTGGCCCAGAAGGTTCCGAAGATCGTGCCGAACAGGCTGATCCCGAGCAGCACCCCGACAAGGGTGGCCCAAGACCGACCGACCGCCCAACGCCAGAGCCAGACGAGCCCGAGCGCGGTAAAAAGCGCGTGCCACGCCATCGCGGTCCAGACCAGTTGAAAGGGAAAGGCGTCGTAGACAGTGTCGACGATGACCCCTTCGATGGCATAGCCGAACACAACACCGCCCAGAAAGACGCCCCGCCAACCGCCAAGACCGGTCAGCGCCACAGCGCTGAGCGCCGCAGCAGAGCAGATGGCATAAGCGGCCCATGTCATCAGCCACTCGGCCACCGTCAGATCGGCAGGCGGGGCCGTCCAGAACAGGTTTTCTGAGCCCCAGATCGTGATGAGGCCGAGGGCGAGACTTGCCAGAACATACCGACCCATACCGCCCCTAGCGAAAGCGTCAGGCGATGGGTTTGCCGTCCGCGCCGAAGCGGTGCAGTTTGCCATCCTGCGGGGCGAGGGCGACTTGAGTGCCCAGTTTGATGTCGAGTTTGCCCGCGCGGCGCACGATCAGGGGTTCGTCCGATCCCACCTCGACAAAGAGATAGTTGTCAGAGCCCAGATCCTCGGCATGGACAACCTTGCCCGACCACGCCCCCTGCCCTTCGGGCACAATGGTGATGTGTTCGGACCGGATGCCCAGGGTCGAGCAGTTGTATTTTGCCGCATGATCGCCGGTGAGAAAGTTCATCTTGGGCGAGCCGATGAAACCAGCGACAAACAGACTGTTGGGTGTCTCGTACAGTTCGGAGGGGGTGCCGACCTGTTCGACCTTGCCATCGCGCAACACGCAGATGCGGTCGGCCAGCGTCATTGCCTCGACCTGATCGTGGGTGACGTAGATCATCGTCACGTCGGACATGTCGTGGTGCAGTTTGGCGATTTCCAGACGGGTCTGGACCCGCAGCGCGGCGTCAAGGTTTGACAGCGGTTCGTCGAACAGGAACACGCGCGGATCGCGCACGATGGCCCGCCCGATGGCGACCCGCTGCCGCTGCCCGCCCGAAAGCTGTTTGGGCAGACGGTCAAGCAGGTGGTCGATCTGGAGCAGTTGGGCAGCCTTGCGCACCCGAACGTCCATCTCTTCCTTGCTGGATTTGGCGAGCTTCATACCGAAGGCCATGTTGTCATAGACGTTCATGTGTGGATAAAGCGCGTAGGACTGGAACACCATTGCGATGCCCCGCTGCGACGGCAGCACGTTGTTGACCCGTTCACTGTCGAACAGCATGTCGCCCGACGTGATGCTTTCCAGACCCGAGATCAGGCGCAGCAATGTGGATTTTCCGCAGCCCGAGGGGCCGACGAACACCATGAATTCGCCCTTTTTGATGTCGAGGTCGATGCCTTTGATGACTTCGACCGCGCCGTAGGCCTTGCGGACCGCTTTGAGTTGGATGTTTGCCATGAGGGACTCCGGTTCAGCCTTTGACGCCGCCAGCCGTCAGGCCAGCCACGATCTTGCGTTGGAAGATGAGGACGAGGACGATCAGCGGGACGGTCACGATGACCGAGGCGGCCATGATCGGCCCCCACGGGATTTCCTGTTGCGACGCACCCGACAACAGGCCGATGGCCACGGGCACGGTCCGCTGCGTTTCGGATGCGGTAAAGGTCAGCGCGAACAGGAATTCGTTCCATGCCCCGATAAAGGCCAAAAGCCCGGTTGTGACCAGTGCGGGCCAGAGCAGCGGCATGAACACCTTTGTAATGATGACCCAAGGGGTCGCACCGTCAACGATGGCGGCCTCTTCGATCTCGATCGGCAGGTCGCGCATAAAGGTGGTCAGCACCCAGACCGTGAAGGGCAGCGTGAAGATCGTGTAGGACAGGATCATCGCGTAGGGGGTGTTGTAGATGCCCAGGAACCGGACCAGTTCAAACAGTCCCGCCAGAACGGCGATCTGCGGGAACATGGACACGGCTAGAATGACCATCAGCAGCAGCCCCCGCCCCCGGAACCGCACCCGCGCCAAGGCGTACGAGGCAGTCACGGCCAGCAGCAGCGCAAAGGCCACGGTGGTCGTTGCAATGAATACCGAGTTGAAGATCGACCGGATGAAGTTCCGCCCGCCCAGCACGGCGGCGTAGTTCGTCCAGTCCAATTTGGTGATCAGGTAGTCCACCCGGAACAGCGCTGTCCCGGTTTTAAAGCTGGTGATGACCGCATAGTAGAACGGAAATACCGCAACCACGACGATCACGACGACGGCAAAGTAGAACATCGTCCTTTTAAAGATATCCATCGCGGTCATTTGCCACTCTCCCCGCTCAGGTCCACGCGGCCGATCCAAATGTAGAGCATCACAAAGATCGCGATGATCAGGAACAACAGGGTCGATTGCGCCGAGCCGTAGGCGAATTTGTCGAATTCGATGAGGTTTTGCCGGGCGATGATCGACATGGTCTTGGTCGCGTCCGAATTGGGCGTGAGCACATAGATCAGATCAAAGATGCGCAGGGCGTCTAGGATACGGAAGATCACCGCCACCATCAGCGCGGGCCGCACCAGCGGCAGCGTGATCTTGAAGAACACCCGCACCGGGTGGACACCGTCGATCTTGGCCGCCTCGTAGATGTCCCGCGGAATCATCTGAAGCCCGGCAAGGCAGAGCAGTGCCATGAATGGCGTCGTCTTCCACACGTCCACGATCAGCACGGCGAACATGGCGGTGTTGATGTTGGCGGCCCAGGCGACCTTTTGGTCAATGATGTGCAGGTTCAGAAGGATATCGTTGATGATCCCGAATTGATCGTTCAGCATCCAGCCCCACATCTTGGCCGACACGATGGTCGGGATCGCCCAGGGGACCAGAATGGCGGCGCGCACAAACCCGCGCCCCTTGAATTCGGCGTTCAGGACAAGGGCCACGAGCATGCCCAGAATGGTTTCGATGGTCACGGACACGACGGAAAAGCGCACCGTGTTCCAGAAGGCATTCCACCACGCCGGATCGACCAGTGTTCCCCGCCACAGCACCCGCCCCGAGGACAGTTCGCGCCGCGACAGGTAGTTGTCGAACCCGATCCATTTGCCCCCGTAGAGGTTGGACAGGGTGGTGTCGGTGAACGAGAAATAGATCGACCGGAACAACGGCCAGGCGGCCACGCAAAACAGCATCACCAGCATCGGCGCCAGAAACCAGAACGCGGCACGCGCCCGTTGATCCTGAAGCGACCGTTCCCGGCGGGGCGGAGTAAGTGAGGTTGTCATAAAGGCCCCCTGTCAGAGAAAGGGCCGGACGCCATTCTTAATATCAGGCAACCGGCCCCGAAGGTGAAGGAGCGGGGAATGCCCGCTCCTTCGGGAGGATAGCCTACTGGATTACCAGCTTTCGCCGCCCTTAAGGTCGGTCAGCAAAACCTCGAGTTCTTCGAGGTTGTCGGCGGCGGTGCCGTCACCGGCCAGCGTGTTGTGGACAGCGTTCCAGAACAGCGAGGAAACCTCGTTGTACTTGCCACGGGTCGGCGCGGACGGACGCGGCACGGCCTGAAGGAACACGTCTTTCCAGCGCGGGATGATCGGCTGGGCGGCAGCGATGTCGGCGTCATCATAGAGGCTAATGATCGTCGGCAGGTTCGATTCGTTGATCGCACGCTGCTTTTGCGCCTCGGGTCCGGCCAGATACATCGCCAGGCTGATCGCAGCCTCCTGATGCTTGGAGTATTTGGACACGGCCACGTTCCAGCCACCAAGCGTGGCGGCAGAAGTGGTGCTGTCCAAACCGGTCGGCAGGGTGGTCACGTCGAACAGGCCTTTGACAGCCGAATCGTCGCCGTTGCCCAGACCGTAGGCATAGGGCCAGTTGCGCATGAACACGGCATTGCCGGTCTGCCACAGGCCGCGCGCCTCTTCTTCCTGATAGGCCAGAACGCCTTCGGGGCTGATGTTACCCACCCAGGTCTTGGCCAGTTCCAGCGCCGCGATAGCGTTGGGGTTGTTCACCGAAATGGTACCATCGGGTTCGACGATCTGACCGCCGCCTGAGGATTTCAGCCATTCCAGAGCGTCGCAAGTCAGGCCTTCGTAGGCGTTACCCTGCCAGACAAAGCCCCACATGTCGGCGTTGCCCGCAGCCCGTTCACCATCCTGGATGGTCTTGGCGGTCGCGGTCATCTCTTCCCAGGTCTTGGGAACCGGCAGGTTATACTTTTCCAGCAGGTCCTTGCGATAATAGAGCGCAGGGGCATCGGTGAAGATCGGCAGGGCGACCAGTTTGCCATCGACCGTCTGCGATTCAATGATCGACGGGAAGTGGGTTTTGGCAAGTTCGCCCGCCACTTCGGTCAGATCGACGAAGTGTTCCGCCAACTGCGGCGCCCAGATCACGTCGGTCTGGTACAGGTCGATGTCAGAGTTGCCAGCCGCGAGCCACAGGCGGTACTGGCCGAATTGGTCCGAGGTCGAGGCGGGCATCGGAACGATGGTCACAGTGTTGCCGGTGGCATCTTCCCACGGCTTCACCAGCGCCTTGAAATTGTCGATCGCATTGCCGACCGCGCCCGACACATAGGTGATGTCTTCGGCCAGAACGGATGTGGCCCCGAAGGCGGAAATGGCGGCAGCCATAGCCGTTGCCCGCCATGCGGCGGACTTCATGAATTTGGTCATTGGTATCCTCCCAATTTGTCGAGGCCTTTAGTAGACCCCTCTCAAACGATTCGGTCGATTCCCTTTTTCGACCGAAACGTTTCGGAAGCGTAACGCCGACTTCGTTTCTGCGTCAACAGAATTTGATCGGAGCGGATTCGTCAGCGTGGGACGGGTGGCGCAACCGACCCCCGCTGGACGAACCGTGCGGCGTCGAGGCTTTGCAATTCGCTCACGTCGGTGCCGGCCAGAGAGGCAGACAGGAACCGGGCCAGCGGTTCCCAACTCAGGTGCAGCGGGGATTCGGTGGCTGTCAGCGGGGGCAACATGGCCCCGGCGTGAACATCTGGCAGCAGGTCGTCGTGGGCGACCACCGAAACGTCCTGCGGAACCCGCAGGCCCAACGCCCGAAGCCCCTCATAAATACCTTTTGCAATCCATGTGTTACCGGCAATGAAGGCAGTCGGAGCCTGAGATACCTTGTCCATCAGGCGGATGGTGTCGCGGATGCCAAACCCTTCGGACATCTGGTCATTGCGCATCAGGCCCGGCACGAACGGCACATCGAATTCCGCCAGCGCCGCGCGGTAGCCATCTGTCCGGTGCGCCACATAGGTCCGCCCCGGCGACCCGTTGAGAAAGGCAATCCTGCGGTGTCCCTGCTCTAGCAGGTGGCGCGTCAGCTCATAGCCGACACGGAAATTATCAATATCAAAGAACGGGTAATCTGGTGCCACGCAGTCCCGCCCATGCAGGACAAAAGGAACCCCGGCTTTCTTGAGGTAGGCCAACCGTTTGTCGTTGATTTTCGGGTCGAGGACCACGAACCCGTCAATCCCGCCGCCACTGACCAGCTTGCGATAGACCGATACTTCGTCTTCGTCCGGGTCGGCCATGTGCAGCACGAATTGCAAGCCCGCGCGGGCAAAGTGTTTGGACATGCCGCCGACAACATCCAGAAACTGTCGGTCCTGCGGCGACTCCGACATGTAGGACATGACCAGCCCGACCAGCCCCGAGCGACCGGTCACAAGCCGCCGAGCCGAAATATTCGGCTGATAGTTCAGATGCTTGGCAGCAATTTTGACCCGCTCGCGGGTGGCCTCGCTCACGTCGGAATGGTCGTTGAGCGCGCGGCTGACCTGGGTCACCGACAGGTTCAGCGCCCGACTCAGGTCCTTTAGCGTGGTCACGGCAACACCCTTTCCTTGCCCGCCAAAGGACGGGTAGATCCGACAATCTTGTCAAACCGAAACGTTTCGGGCAAGCATTCATGCCATCCGAAACGTTTCGGACAACCGGGGGGTGCGGGATGGAAAATACGGACTGGTGGCGCGGCGCGGTGATCTATCAGATTTATCCCCGGTCGTTCATGGATGCCAATGGCGACGGGGTGGGCGATCTGAAGGGGGTCATCCAGCGGCTGGACCACGTGGCCGATCTGGGGGTCGATGCGATCTGGCTATCGCCGATCTTTACCTCGCCCATGCGCGACATGGGCTATGACATTTCTGATTACACTGACATCGACCCAACCTTTGGCACGCTGACCGATTTTGACGCGCTGGTGGCGCGGGCCCATGATCTGGGCCTCAAGGTTCTGATAGATCAGGTGATTTCCCATTCTTCCGATCAGCATCCATGGTTCACCGAAAGCCGACAGTCGCGCGACAACCCAAAGGCCGACTGGTATGTCTGGGCCGATCCCAAGCCCGATGGTACGGCCCCCACCAACTGGATGTCGCTATTCGGCGGCCCGGCCTGGACCTGGGACACCCGCCGCCGCCAGTATTACCTGCACAATTTCCTGCCCACACAGCCCGACCTGAATTTCCATAACCCCGAGGTTCCGGCGCAGATGCTCGACACCATGCGGTTCTGGCTGGACCGAGGCGTGGACGGGTTCCGCCTCGACGTGGTGAATTTCTATTTTCATGACCAGCAGTTGCGCGACAATCCGGCCGTCACCCCTGCCCCGGAGGAGCCTGCTGTGCGTCAGTTCGACATGCAGCAGTCCATTTATCAAAAAACCCGGCCCGAGAACCTCGCGTTCTTGCAACGCCTGAGGGCGTTGATGGACGACTATGACAACCGCGCCACCGTGGGCGAGATCGGCGAGTTGCAGAGGGCGATCGAGACGATGGCCGCCTATACGTCGGACAACCGCCTGAACATGGGCTATTCGTTTGAGATGCTGGGGACAGTCTTTACCCCCGACCATTTCCGCCGCCAGATCGAGACGTTCTTTGCCACCGCCCCCGAAGGCTGGCCCTGTTGGGCGTTTTCCAACCATGACGTGATCCGCCATGTCACCCGATGGGCCGGTCATGCAGCGGCCCCTGCTGCCTTTGCCAAGCTCTGCGCTGCAATATTGCTGAGTTTTCAGGGATCGGTGTGCCTGTTTCAGGGCGAAGAATTAGGTCAGACCGAGGCGGACCTGTCCTTTGACGAGTTGACCGATCCGCAGGGCATCGCGTTCTGGCCGGGTGACAAGGGCCGCGATGGCTGTCGCACCCCCATGACGTGGGAGGCCGCAGCGCCGAACGCCGGGTTTTCTGCCGCCAACCGGACGTGGCTGCCGATCAAGCCTGAACAGATTGCCCATGCCGCCGATACCCAAACCGGGCCGGAGAGCGTGCTGTCGTTCTACAAACGGATGCTTGCGTTGCGACGTGCGACCCCTGCCCTGCGGACGGGCGACACGGTGTTCGAGGACATGGGGCCCGGCATCCTCGCCCTACGGCGGGGAGGCGAGGTCCTCTGCCTGTTCAACATGTCCCGGGAAACGGTGCCAGTCAAAGTTCCAGAGGGCGCCACGCCGCTTTTGTCCCAAGGCATGACGGATGAGGGAGAATTGGCCGCCAACGGCTTTCTGATCGCAAGGTTGGATTGCTAGCGCGCCGGGGCCAGAACGAAGTCGTGCTCGACCCGAAAGAACGGGCCGCTCATCCCCTCGGCTGCGATATCCTTGCCGGAATTGATCGGCTCGAACTTTGCCATCAGGCTTTGCTTGACCCCGAAGACCGCGTCGGAATGGATATAGGGATCGTCGGGGTCAAAGATGTGGGTCGTCAGCGTCTCGAACCCGTCCGCGCTTATGATGTAATGCAGGTGTGCGGGGCGGAACGGGTGCCGCCCCAGCCCTTTGAGCAGGTTGCCCACCGTGCCATCGTCCGGGATCGGGTAGAACTTGGGTTTGACGCCCTTGAACCAATATTCGCCCCGCTCGTTGGTCCGAAACACCCCGCGCAGGTTGAAATCGGGCTGGATACCCTTTTGCTGCACGTCGTAGAACCCTTCGTCGTTGGCCTGCCAGACGTCGATCTTGGCGTTTGCAATTGGCGTTCCATCGGTGGACAGGATGCGCCCCTTGACCAGCATCGGCTCGCCCTTCTGGTCGAGGCAGATGTCTGACCCGAGCGGCAATTCGGGCGCATCCGCCACATGAAACGGCCCGAGGACCGTCGATTCCGATGCACCAGAAGGTTTGCGGTTGTTGATCGCGTCCACCAGCATCGACACGCCCGTCACGTCGGAGAGCAGGATGAATTCCTGTCGCCAGTCATTGCACATCTGCCCTGTCTTGGTGAGGAACATGATAGCGTTGAACCATTCCTCTTGGGTGGGTTCGATTTCCTTGACCGCCGCGTGCAGATGTCTGGTTATGACGGCCATGACCTCGGCCAGCCGGGCGTCCGGGGCCTTGGCGTTGCGGGCGATAACGACCTCGGCGGACGTGTCTTCGGTGAAATAGCCGCTTTCGTGGGTATCGGGCATCGGAGCCTCCTCAGGCGGGGTTCAGGATGGCGCGCAGGACGCGGGCGAGGTCGGCTGCGGGGTCCTTGGGAAGTTTGTCCGACCGCCACGCGACATGGTGATCGGGCCGGACCAGAACGCAGCCGCTGTCGCTGACCTCGCTTGCGCGTGCCCAATCGCCCAGGTGATCCTGTACGGGTTGACGGGGACCGATGACGTGGACGTTGATCGTCATGCCCAACGCTGCGCCCGCCGCCTTGGCCGCATTGGCCCAGCCTTGACCGCCGATGCTGGTCAGGAGCGAAAACGCTCCGTGGCCGCACAGGTCAAGGCTGGAGACCTTTTTCCCATCAGCTGTGAACAGCCAGACGTGGGGCAGCCGCGCCCCCGGCCATGTGGTCGGTTGATAGTGCAGTTCGGCATCTTTCTGGAATGCCGGTTCGGGTTGGCCGTCAGCGACGACCGCGCCAGAGGTGTAGCGCTGGTTCATTTCGACCCCGTGGCAGTCGAATTCATAGACCTTGAAGGCAATGGCCTTGCGTAGCGCCTCGCGCTGTTTCTCGGCATCAGGCGTGGCCTGAACGCGGGCGTCCATGTTCTGCTGCATTTTGACCGGATCGACCGAACCGAGCAGTCCCAGCGCCTCGAAGATCGGGCCGAATTCGCCGATGGACTGGTTGGCGCGGGTGACGATCTGTTTGGCGATGGGCGCACGTTCGACGGTATAGCTATCGAGCAGTTTTTGCCCGGCTTGTCCTTTTAAAACCGATGCCAGCTTCCAGCAGAGATTAAATGCGTCCTGAATTGACGTATTCGAACCTAGTCCGTTAGACGGCGGGTGCCGGTGGGCGGCGTCCCCCATGATGAAAACGCGGCCCTTTTGCATGTTGGTCGCGTAGGCATTATTCACAGTCCAGGTGTTGGCGCTGATCAGGTCAATCTCGAGCTTGGGATCGCCGACCAGTTGGCGGGCCACTTCGGTGGCGTATTCCGGCGTCACCTCGGGGGCGGGTTCGTTGATGTCATAGCCCCAGACGATCAGCCATTCGTTCCAGGGCCGGATCATCCTGACCAGCCCCATGCCGATCCCGCCCACATTGGCGCCCGGCTGCATGACCCAATACAAGACGGACGGGCGGTGGGCGACGTATTTGGACAGGTCCGCCTTGAAAAGGATGTTCATCGACCCGCCGACGCCCATCTGCCCTTCGATCGGCAGGTTCTCGTTCTCTGCCACCAGCGAATTGCCTCCATCCGCACCGATCAGGAATTTGGACCGGATCGTCACGTCCTTGCCCGTCAGACGGTCGCGGCAGGTGGTCGTGACACCGTCGGCGTCCTGCACATGGCTGATGTATTCGGTGGACATGCGCGCCTGTGTGCCGCGTTTGCAGGCGGTGGTGAACAGCAGCGGCTCCATATAGGTCTGCGGCAGATCGTTCATGAATGTGGGCGAGGACATGAGGTGTTCGGCTTTGGACAGCGGGCTGGTCCCCCAGCTTTGCATCCGCCCGATCTCTTCTCCGGCAAGGCTTTCGCAGAACACGTTGTTGCCCATCAACTCTTGTTCGGTCGCGTGCATGTAGGCTTCGCCCTCGACCTCGGCACCAAGATCGCGCAACACCTCCATCGTGCGCTGGTTGGTGATGTGAGCGCGCGGCGTGTTGGCGAGCCACCGATAACGGTTCACCACCATGTTCGCGATGCCGTAGCTGGACAGCAGGGCCGCGCTCGCCGATCCGGCAGGCCCCGTGCCGATGATAAGAACGTCCGTTTGGATGTCAGCCATGTCTACTCTCCCTTTGTCACGATCAGTCGGCGGCGGATCGGGAACAGCTGCACCCCGGTCCGGTCCGACACAAATCCCCACAGACCCCGCGGCGCAAACAGCATCACCACGATGCCAAGCCCGCCAAGGATCATCAGATACCAGCTGCCGAAATCGGCCAGCGTGCTCTGCAACAGCCAGAACACCAGCACACCGATAATCGGCCCTTCGATGGTCCCTATTCCGCCGATCACCACGATAAAGATGACGTAGGCCGTCCAGTCGGTCACGCTGAAGGCAGCGTCGGGGCTGATCCGCGACTTTTGCAGATAGATCAGCCCTCCCGCGATCCCGGTGCCAAAGGCGGCCACCAGAAACACCAGCCACTTCATCCGGGTCGCGTCGACACCAACCGATTTTGCTGCATCGAAATTGTCGCGCAACGCAGCGAGCGCCAGCCCCCGCCTGGACCGCAGCAGGGCATAGATGCCGCCGATGGTCGCCACCGCCAGCGTCAGCGCCAGCCAGTAGGTCACGATATCCCGCGCCGCAGCCGCCCGCACGTCGAACAGGGCAGCGACCTGCGCGGTCCCCCAGAAATCGCTGGCGGTGCGCGGCAGCGACGTGCCGGTGCCGCCGCCAAGTGTTTTCCATGTGGCAAGCGACAGCCGAACCACCTCGGCCACGACCCAGGTGCCGATGGCAAAGTACGCCCCTTGCAATCGGAAGGTGAAGAACG
Organism: Marivivens sp.; assembly: GCA_024642115.1. GTDB lineage: Bacteria > Pseudomonadota > Alphaproteobacteria > Rhodobacterales > Rhodobacteraceae > JAHEBU01. The sequence continues at coordinate 477,302 of JAHEBU010000002.1, forward strand.
CGGTGGGGACCGCGATTACGACCGCGACCAGTCCTGACAGGATCAGCGCCGGAACCGGGTCCCAGCCCAGCAGGATCACCCCGCCGAACATCGCATAGGCCCCAAGCCCGACAAACGCCTGTTGGCCGACGCTGACCAATCCGCCGTACCCTGCCAGCAGGTTCCAGAACTGCGCGAGGGTCAGCATGGACAGGATGAAGAACAGGTCCTGGATCATGGTCCGGCTAGCAAAAGCGGGCAGGATGATCCCGACGATCACAAGGCCAAGCGCCAGCAGGCCTGCAATCTGCGAAGCCTTGGTGCGGGTCTGGACGCGGTACATCGGCGGCCCCCTCAGTCGTAGGCGCGGGGGAACAAGCCCCGCGGTTTTATCAGAAGCACGACGAGAAACGCCACATGCCCGGCCAGGATCTGCCATTCGGGGCTGACCGCAGCGCCCAGCGTCTGCGCCACGCCAATGATGATCCCCCCGGCCAGCGTCCCCCAAAGCGATCCCAGACCGCCGATGATAACCGCCTCGAACGCATAGATCAGGCGGGCCGGGCCGATGGTCGGGTCGAAGTTGGCCCGCATCCCCAGATAGAGGGCCGCAATGGTCACCACGATCATGGCGATGCCAGTGGCCATGGCGAACACACCCGCGGGTTTGATCCCCATCAGGCTGGCCGTCACCGGATCATCGGATGTGGCGCGGAACGCCCGGCCCAATGACGTGCGATAGAACAACTGGTTCAGCCCGACGATCACCAGAATGGCAGAGGCAAATGTGAGGACGGGCATGATCCCCACCGTCACCGGGCCAAGGTTCCACGATGCCGTTTCCAGCAACCCTGCCCCGATCCGCTGGCTGTCCGCCGAGAACCCTTCGAGCAGGGCGTTTTGCAGAACGATGGACAGCCCGAACGTCACCAAGAGCGGAGGCAAGATGTCGGGCCCAAGAACCCGGTTCAGGACTACCCGCTGCAACAGCCAACCCAGCGCGAACATGATCGGCATGGCGATCAGCGCCGCCAGAAACGGGTTGATCCCCAGCACCGACACGATTGTCAGGATCAGGTAGGCCCCCATCACGATCAGGTCGCCATGCGCCAGATTGACCAGCCGCATGATCCCAAACACTAGGCTGAGCCCCGCCGCGAACAGCGCGTAAAGCCCGCCCAGCAGGATGCCCTGCACGATGGTATCCAGCCAGATCATGCGTGCGCTCCGAAATAGGCGGCGTGGATGGCCCCGCGGCTGAGCGTGCCGGGCGCACCCGACAGCGTCACCCGCCCCTCCATCATGCAATAGACGGTGCTGGCGACCTTCATCGCCTGCCCGATGTCCTGTTCGACCACGATGACCGACGCGCCCGACGACTGGATTTCCGGCAGGGCCGCGTAGATGTCGCGGATAACCACAGGAGCCAGCCCCAGGCTGATTTCGTCACAGAGCAGCACGCGCGGGTTCGACATGAGCGCCCGCCCGATGGCCACCATCTGCTGTTGTCCGCCGGACAGGGCCGTGCCGGGAACGTGCCGCTTTTCCCGCAGGATCGGGAACAGTCGGTACACGGTGTCGAGCGACCAATGGCCTACGATCTTGCGCCCGTAGGTGCCGACCAGCAGGTTCTCTTCAACGCTGAGCGAGGGAAAGAGCTTGCGCCCTTCGGGTACCATCGACACGCCCATCGCCATGACCTCGTCCGCAGGCAGCGCCCCGATGGCGGTGCCGTCATAGCGGATCATGCCCGGCGCATTGCGCAGCACCCCGGCGATAGAGCGCATGAGTGTCGTCTTGCCGGCCCCGTTGGCCCCGATGATGGCGATCGTCTGCCCGGCTTCGAGCCGGATATCGACGCCAAACAGCGCCTGAAAATCGCCGTAGTGGGCGGTGAGGTTTTGGGTCTCAAGCAGCGTCATACCTCGATCCCCAGATAGATTTCTCGCACTTCGCGGCTGGCCATGATCGCCTCTGGCTCGCCCAACCCGATGACCTTACCGAAATCCAGAACCAACAGCTGTTCGACGACCGAAGTCAGCGCGTGCAGCACATGTTCGATCCAGATGATCGTCACGCCGGAGGCATGAATGGACCGGATCGTCTGCACCAGAGCCTGACATTCCCCTTCGGTCAGCCCCCCGGCGATTTCATCCAGCAGCAGCAGCCGGGGGCCGGTCGCCATGGCGCGGGCCAGTTCCAGCCGCTTGCGTTGCAGCAGGCTCAGCGATCCGGCGGTGTCGTTGGCGCGCGGCATGAGTTCGGTCTGGTCGAGGATGGCGGCACATTGGTCGGTCACCTCGGATTCCGATCGTGATTGACCGTGGGTGGCCGCGACGACGAGGTTTTCAAAGACAGTAAGGTTGGCAAACGGCTGCGGAATCTGGAACGACCGGCCCATGCCAAGGGTGCAGCGCCGCATAGGCGACACTTGCGTCACGTCCCGCCCGGCAAAGTCGATCTGGCCCCGGTCGGCGCGCAGGTTCCCGGTGATAAGGTTGAAGAGCGTGGATTTTCCGGCGCCATTGGGTCCGATAATGCCCAGCGCCTGCCCCTGAGGCACGCCAAAAGACACGTCGTCTGTGACGGTCAGTGCGCCAAAGCTTTTCGAGACATTGGTGAGGGTCAGAAGGTTCATCGCGGTCTTTCAAAGGGTGGCCCCTGCCCGGCAGGCAGGGGCCGGTCTGTTACGCCAAGGCTTCCATCTTGCCTGCGGCAGGAATGGCGGGAGCCGTGGCGTTGTCGACGATCACCAGATCAAAGGTGCCGTCGTCCTTGCGCCGCCACTGACCACCGACCAACGGCGTCTTGCAGACGTTTTGCGCGGCAAACGGCGGCAGGTTGGCCCCGTCAAAGGCGACCTTGCCCACCATCGTCTCGAGGCTGGTGGCGCGGATCGCGGTCACCAGATCGTCGGCGTTGGTCGGATCGGCGGCCCGCTTCATCACGTCCGCTGCCATTTCGAACAGCGAATGGATGAACCCGATGGGCTGTGTCCAGGGGCGGTTGGTGGCGGCGGTAAAGCCATTGGCCAGATCCATCGCAGACTCGCCGGTCAGGGACGATGTGAACGGGTGTTGCGCGGACCACCACACCTCGGACGACAGGTTGTGCCCCGCCTCGCCCAGCGTTTCGACCGACTGCGGGAACAGGATCGCCTTGGCAACGGTGATTGCCTTGGGCGAGAGGCCCTGCTGGATCGCCTGATTGCGGAAGGTGGTGAAATCGGGCGGGATGACGACGCCTGTGATGATGTCGCAGCTCGCCGCCTTGAACGCATTGATCTGGGCGCTGAAATCGTCGGTCAGGTTCTGATAGCGGCCCGGATCGGAGGTGGTGTAGCCCGCCGCGCTAAAGCCCGGTGCCACGCCCACGTTGGGATCGCCCCAGGCGTTGCCGTCAGCGTCATTGGGGAACAGCCCGCCGACCTGTTTGTTGGTGTCGAGCTGGTTCCACATGTTGGTGAATACGGCGATGACGTCCTCGAGCCCCCAGAAATAATGGTAGGCATAGTCGAACGGTTTCCACGACGCCGGATCGCCGGGGTTGCCCTGCTGGCCGATAAAGAACGGCTGCCAGGGGGCCATGGTCGAGATGACGGGCATCCCTTCGCCTTCGCACACAGTCGCCACCGGGTTCGTCGTTTCGGGTGTCGAGGCCACGAGCATGAGGTTGATCCCATCGCTGACGATCAGCTCGTTGGCCACATCGGCGGCGCGGTTGGGGTTGGACTGGCTGTCCTTGACGATCACCTCGACCGCGACGCCCTGTTCGGCCATCACCTTGTTGAACATGTCGATGGTAAAGGCGTCTGCCTCGGCAAAGCCGGCCAGCGGGCCGGTCTGCGGGCTGACATAGCCGATCTTGATCGTGGCCCCCTGCGCCAGCGCGGGCATGGCAAGCCCCCCGGTACTGGTGACAAAGCCGGTAGCGGCGGCGGTCTTGAGCAGTCTGCGACGTGAAATCATTGTTGGTTCCTCCCTAGAGTTCTGGTTGTCAGGTTAGTCAGGCCGCGCACCCTCCCACGCGGCTGCAAGCAGGTTGCGGATGTCCGCACGGTCGAAGGGGCGCGGATTGGGATAGGGCGCCTGCGTGGCAATATCGGCGGCGTGGTCGAGGTCAGTCTGAGACAGCCCCAGATCGCGTAAGGCCAGCGGTGCACCGTTGGCCTTGGCGAAATCCCACAGCCCCCCGCCCACCGACCCGCCGAATATTTCGGCCACCGGGGCCAGCAGATCGGGCACCGCCTGCGCGTTGAACCCCGCCGTATGCGGTAGCAGGATCGCGTGGGTGTCGGCGTGGGGCGTCTTGAACGACCCGCCGATCACATGGGCCAGCTTGTGGTGCAGCGCCATCGACACATAGCCAAGTGCTGTCGAACACAGCCACGCGCCATAGAGAACCTGCGCCCGCGCGGCCGTGTCTTGCGGCGCGGTGCGCAGGACTGGCAGACCGTCCCGGAACGCCCGCATCGCCTCGACCGACATGAGCGACAGGACCGGGTTGCCATCGGCGGCATAGATCGCCTCGACCCCGTGGGCGATGGCGTTGAGCGCCGAGGTGACAGTCATGGATGCAGGCAGGCTGAGCGTCAGGGCTATGTCGTAGATCACGGTTTCCGGCCGGATGGCGGGATCGCGCCGGGTGGTTTTCTGCCCATCGAGGGTTTCGCCAAGGATATCGGTCATTTCCGACCCGGCGTAGGTGGTGGGGATGGCAATTTGATCGGCCCCGGTCCGGACGGCAATCGCTTTGCCCAGCCCGATCGTGCTGCCTCCGCCCAAGGCGACGATACAGGTGGCCCCGCTGGCACGGTAGGCCGCCAGTGCCGCCTCGGTCACGTTGACCGGCGTATGCATGGCGGCCTCACTGAACACTCCGGCCGATAGCGCCCCCAGATTGGCGGCCATTGCTTGCGCGTCGGCCGCCTGATGGGCGGTCGAAAGGATCAGCGCCTTGGTGTGGCCCAGCCTGGTGATTTCGGCCCCGGTCTGGGTCAGCGTGCCGTCGCCAAATACGACGCGGGTTGTGATGCCCGGAAAGACAAAGGTCTGCGGGAGGATCATGATCCTGCCCCCTCGAACAGGCTGCGGCCGTGGGCAAGATCGGCCAGCATGGCGGCCACAACGGCGATTTCAGCGGGGGCGACCTCGTGCGGGCGTCCGGGGAACATGTCGGTCCTGATCCGGGCCGAAGCGCGGGTCAGGTCGCCCAGCATGTCGTGATAGGCGGCAGCCGGAATCCACGGATCATCGTCGCCACAAGTGGCATAAACGGGCATCCGTGCAAGGTTGGCCACGGGCGGCGCATCCGACCGCGCCCCGACCCGGCACCCCGTCAGCAGGGCCGCCGCCGAAACGGGCTGAGTTGCCTGCATCAAGTATTCGACGGACAGGCAGGCCCCTTGGGAAAACCCGGCCAGAAGGATCCGGGCGTCCGGGTGCGCCGACCGGGCCTCGTCAATGACATCGCCCAGCGCAGACAGGGACCGGGCCACCTCGTCCCGCGTCACCGCGGTCAGGGGATCGACGGCCCGGGCGGCATACCAACCCGCCCCCGCCGATTTCGGCAGCACGAACCGCACACCCTCGGCAGGCAGGTGACGCACGATGGAGGCCATCATGTCGTCCTGCGTCTGACCGCGGCCATGCACGACGACACAGATAACCCGTGTCGGCGTGGTCGGTTCGATGATGCGCGTTTGTGTCATGAGGATCAAAAGTTTGCCGGTTCCAAGCCCTGTTCCATTTCAGCCTGACGGTCGGCGAACCACGGCGGAAACACCAGCGTCTTGCCGATGGCGTCGGCGGGTTCGTCCTTGGCCCAGCCTTCCGGCACGGTCCAGGCGAGTTCAAAGAGTGCCCCACCCGGCGAGCGGACATAGCAGGACTTGAAATACATCCGGTCCTTCTGTTCGGAAATGTCTGTGAACCCGAGCCCTTCGATATGGGCGCGCAGGGACATCTGGTTTTCTTCGTTCCCGGTGTTGAGGGCAAGGTGATGGATGGTGCCACCGGCCAGCGTCCATGTCCCCTGTGGGACGTTCGGTTCATGCAGTACCTCGACCATGCTGGTCGCCCCGTCATTGGTGGGGACCGCAAAGACCATGCCTTCGGCGCTGTCTGCAACCTTTTTCATGGGCAGGGCGATGGTCAGGAAATCGTCCATCGCGGTGCGGTCCATCACTGAAATGGCGCCGCCATAGATGCCCTTGATCCCGTGTTCGGCGCTGACCCCCTGATCGGGGTTGGCAATGGGCGTGCGGCTGTCGGACGGGTTTTCGACCAATTCGTGCGGGATGCCGCAAGGATGTTCGAACACAACGCGATCGGCACCAAATCGGGTGGTCTTGACGGCCTTGACGCCCATTTCGTTCAGGCGGTTGACCCAGTAGTCGGCAGCACCCACAGGGATGGCCTGCATCACGACCTTGGACTGGTTCGATCCGCGACGTCCAAACACACCCGGCTTCTTGAACGGAAAGGTGGTGATGATGGTCGAGGCATCGCCGTTCTTGGCCCCGTAATACAGGTGATAGACAGGCAGGACGCCGTCGAACAACACGGTCCGCTTGACCGAATAGAGGCCGAGCGTCTTGGTATAGAAATCATAATCCTCCTGCACGCCATGCGTGCTGAGGGTCAGGTGGTGGTAGCCGCTGATCTTGGTCATGAGGGGTCTCCTAGGGGCTATGTGTCTTCCTCGCCGGGCCGAGCACGGGCAAGGACGAAGGCGACCTGCGTCTTGGGTCCGCTGAAATCAGCGAGCAGGTCGGGTTGAACGGAAAACAGGGGATCGGCGTCGATCGCAGGATCGGTCCGATCGAACATATGGGTCGTAAGCGTCTTGAAGCCTGTGGCACGCACCCGGAACTGGATATGCGCGGGGCGGTTCAGGCCAAGGCCAAGACTGGTCAGAAGGCTGGCCACCGGACCATTGCCGGGCAGCGCGTAGGCCCCCGGACGCACGGTCAGGATCGTCGTCCGCCCGTCCGCATCGGTAATGAACTGGCCGCGCAGATTCATTTCGGGCTGCCCGTCTGGTTCCTGGTTTTCGAACCGGCCGTTGGCATTGGCCTGCCAGACGTCGATCTTGGCCCGCTCGACCGGCAGCCCGTCCAGATCGACGATCCGCAGATCGAGCCGAAGTGGTGCGCCCTGCCCGTCGATGCTGATGCTTTGACCGCTTTTCTTGATGGGCGCCCCATCGCGGAAAAATGGCCCCAGAATGGTGTTGGGGGTGGCACCCTTGGGTCGCCGTGCGGCGGCGTTTTCGATGGCAGAGCTGAAACCCAGCGCATCGACCAGCAGGATCCACTCCTGCCGGTTCTCGCTACACGTCGTTTCCACGTCCGACAGAAAAGCGATCGTCGCCTTTAGGTCGTCGCGGGTGACGCGGTGCTTTGCCACCACGTCGTGTAGCGCCGGAAGGAGGTCGGACAGGATCGCCGCGAGCCGGGGCGCGGTCGCCGGACGAACCCGGCGCAGGAACTCCGCGTCGATCGGATTCCGGCCTGACATGCCATTCCCCCCGTCCAAATGATCCCCTCCCGGATCGGCTACAGGTCAAAACTAGCGGCTGATTCATGGCACTGGATGATTTATTGGCGGCATGGCATAGCATATTGCTATGAAGTTCGATGAAAAGCATCTGGCCCAACTTGCCGCCGTGGTCGAAGCGGGAGGCGTGACCGAAGGCGCGAACCTGCTGGGCATGACGCAGTCGGCGGTGTCGCGGACGCTTTCGTCGATGGAAAAGCGGCTGGGCGAGCGGCTGTTCCTGCCCGGTCGCCGCCCTTTGATCCCCACCCTGATCGGACGGCAACTGGCGGCCCATGGCAAGGTGATCCTAGATGCGTCGCGCAAGGCGTCCGAGACGGCGCTGAGCTTTCAGGCGGGCAGTTCGGGGACGGTGCGGATCGGCGGTGTGCCCTTCTTTATGGACGCATTCATTTCGCGGATGATCGGCGGGTTTCAGCGGATCGAGCCGGATATCCGGGTCGACCAGTCCTATGGCAACCTGCCCGAGCTGCACGCAGGTCTGCGCGCTGGCCAACTGGATCTGGCGATTTGCCCCACGGGTCTGGTGCCCGCGGGCAGCGACCTTGGCTTTACCGAAATCCTGCCGGGGCGGAACGTCGTCGCGGCCTCAACGCGGCATCCGCTTCTCAAGAAAAAGCGGCTCACCTCGGCGGATGTGCTGAACTATCCGTGGATCGCCCCCCTGCCCGGCTCGCCCCTGCTGGCAGACCTGCATTCGATCCTTCTGTCCATCGGGATGCGCGAGGTCGAAGTGCGCTATTCCGGCGGGTCGCTTTTGTCTGTGATGAATTACTTGCAGGAAACCAACGCGTTGACGGTACTTCCGCACAGCGTCGTCTTTGCCTACCGGACGCTGGGTCAGATACAGACGATCCCCATCAAAATCCCCCAGCCCGACCGATCCCTGGGCATCATGCACCTGGAAGGCGCGCCGCGCCTGCCCGCCTCGGAAAAGCTCAGGCGATACATCCTGACTGGGTTCGAAGAACTCAAGACGCTGATCCTACGCCACGAGAATGCCGTGGTCTGGGGCGGATAGACCCGTGGCGGCGACGCCAAACGACGGCACGACAAGCACCTGATGACTTTCGACCTCGCATCAACGGCGTCATCACTTTTGTTTGCGTCCGCGAGATGTCGGAACGCCGTCGCGAATATTGTTCTCATTCGGGCGCCAATCGGACGCTTTTGCCACAATTAAAACACAAATTTGGACAGAATCCGGACCCAAGCAGTCGGACCCCGGCGACAAGACCTGGGCAGCGTAGGCAGGATAATCGTGGCAACAGTAACGGGGACGTCGGGCAACAACAGCCTGACAGGGACGACCAATGACGATCTGATTTCGGGGCTGGCGGGAAACGACACGCTGTATGGCGGGGCGGGCAACGACACGCTGTTCGGGGGCGACGGCAACGACACCCTGTTCGGTGGCGCAGGCGCGGACATACTGGACGGCGGTGCGGGCAACGACATTGCCAGTTATTCCAATTCGACCGCCGGTGTGTCGGTCAACCTGGCCACCGGTACCGGCAGCGGCGGTGAGGCCGAAGGCGACATCCTTGTCAGTATCGAAACGGTCATTGGATCGGCCTATGACGACACCCTGACCGGGGACAGCAACGTCAACACCCTATTCGGCGGGGCGGGCAACGACATCCTGATCGACGGCGGCGGCGCAGACAGCCTGAACGGCGGCTCGGGCATCGATACTGCGGATTATTCGGCCTCGGCTGCGGCAATCAGCGTCAGTTTGCTGTCGGGAACCGGTACGGGGGGCGACGCCCAGGGCGATACGCTGACCGGCATCGAAAATCTGGTCGGGTCGGCCTTTGACGATACCCTGACTGGCGACAACGGAACGAACGTGCTGTTCGGCGGGATCGGAAACGACACCCTGTTCGGCGGGGGCGGGGCCGACACGCTGTATGGCGGCGTTGGCGACGACACCCTCAACGGCGGCGCAGGCAGCGACGTTCTGGACGGCGGAACCGGAAACGACACGGCCGACTACAGCACCTCGTCCGGGGCGGTCAACGCCAACCTTCTGACTGGAACCGGTTCAGGATCCGACGCCGCCGGTGACACCTATATCAGCATCGAAAACCTGGTCGGATCGAACTATAACGATACGCTCACCGGCAACGGTGGCAACAACTACCTCTTTGGCGGGAGCGGCAATGACAGCCTTTATGGCGGAGGCGGCAACGACGTTCTGTTTGGCGGCACCGGCAACGACAGCCTTTATGGCGGCGATGGCGACGATACGCTCGTCGGCGGGGCTGGCAGCGATGTCCTCAACGGCGGGGCCGGGATCGACACTGCCGATTACAGCAGCGCCACTGGGGCGATCAACGTCAACCTGGAAACCAATTCGGGCAGCGGGTCCGATGCTGCGGGCGACACGTTCAACAGCATTGAAAACCTGATCGGCACTGCCTTTAACGACTCGCTGACCGGGGATAGCGGCGTCAACTGGATCTACGGCGGGGCGGGCAACGACACGATCTTTGGCGGGGCAGGCAACGACGTCCTGTTTGGGGGAGCCGGGAACGACAGCCTGTATGGAGGGGCGGGTGACGATACGCTGGCCGGGGGGCCTGGAGCTGACTACCTCAACGGCGGCGAGGGGATGGACTACGTCGACTACAGCGCCTCTAACGCTGCGGTCACGATCAACCTGGGCAACTGGACAACCAGCGGCGGCGACGCCCAGGGTGACACCTTGGCCGGGGTGGATGGCATCATCGGATCGGCCTTCGATGATATCCTGATCGGTTTTGACCAGCAGGGCTTTGTCGGCGACGTCTATACCAACATCTTTTACGGTGGGGCCGGCAACGATTACCTGGACGGCGCCGGGGGTGGAGACATCCTGTATGGCGGCGCAGATAATGATACAATTTATGGCGGCGCCGGGGACGACGAGCTGTTTGGGGGAACCGGCAACGACACCCTGTTCGGCGGTACGGGCGATGACACTCTGGCCGGGGACGACGGCAACGACACCCTGTTCGGTGACGATGGCAACGACAGTCTGGACGGGGGCAGCGGAAGCGACACCCTGTGGGGCGGCGCTGGCAACGACACCATGTCGGGCGGGGCAGACACCGACCTATTATATGGCGGGCTGGGCAACGACACGCTGTTCGGTGGTGCGGGCAACGACCTGCTGGACGGTGGCGACGGGAACGACAGTCTGGACGGCGGCACGGGTGTTGACACGCTCTATGGCGGGGCGGGCGACGACACCCTGTCAGGCGGGGACGACGCCGATCTGCTGTATGGCGGAGCGGGCAACGACACCCTGTTCGGTGGCGCCGGAAATGATCTTTTGGACGGGGGCGACGGGAACGACCGGCTCGATGGCGGAGACGGCAATGACACACTGATCGGCGGGCTGGGCAACGACACGCTGTTCGGTGGCTCGGGCGATGATGTGCTGGACGGGGGCGAGGGTAACGACCAGCTGGATGGGGGCAGCGGGGCGGACGCGCTGTTTGGTGGTGCGGGCAACGACATCCTGACCGGGGGCGACGGGGCGGACACCCTGTTTGGCGGGGATGGGGCCGACACCCTGTACGGCGGGACTGGCAACGACGCGCTTTACGGCGGTGCTGGCGCCGACTACCTGGAAGGAGGCCAAGGGTCCGACACGTTCTATGCGGGCATCGGCGACACCATCATCGGTGGCGAAGATCCCGGGAACACGGATGTCGACGTTCTGGACCTGACTGGAACCGGACCGAAAAAGATCGTCTATGACCCGCTTAACCATGAAAACGGAGTTGTCAATTTTCTGGATGGGACAGGGGCGGTTATCGGCACCCTGTCATTCAGCAACATCGAAACGGTCATCCCCTGTTTCACTCCCGGCACCCTGATCCAGACGGTCGATCAGGCTGTTCCCGTTGAACGGCTGCGGCCCGGTGACATGGTCCTGACGCGGGATCATCGCCCCCAGGCCATCCGCTGGGTCGGTTGCAAAAGGCTGAATGCGGAGCAGTTGAGCAAAGATCCAAGCCTCCAACCGATCTTGATCCGTGCGGGGTCCCTGGGGCGGAATTGCCCTGACCGCGATATGATGGTGTCCCGCCAACACCGGATGCTGGTGACCGGCCATCGAGCCGCCCTGTGTTTTGGCGAGGACGAGGTGCTGGTGCGCGCCTGCCACCTGACATTTCTTCCGGGGATCGAAGCCATCGCCGTCAACGCGGTCACTTATGTGCATCTGCTGTTGGACCGGCACGAAGTCGTGCTGTCAGACGGAAGCTGGAGCGAGAGCTTCCAGCCGGGCGACCGTACGCTGGGCGGGCTGGACGAGGACCAGCGCGCCGAAATTCACGCAATATTCCCCGAACTGGCCCAGCAAAGCCAAAAATCCGTGTTCTCTTCGGCCCGCATGACGCTCAAATCGCGTGAAGCCAAGGTGCTGTTCGCAGTCTAGGTCAGGTGACGTCGACAGCTCGGCGCCGATGCCCCGATGGGTCACGGGCCGACCAATTGAACGGGTGTCCTGCCCTGACCCTCAGGCTCCCTTGGTTTGCAACCAGTCCGAGATGATCTGCCGGTGCCGCGCTCGGTCATAGCTGGGAAAATGCCCGCCGTGGACAATCCGCACCGGCAGGTCATAAAGCCGGACCATGGACCGTAAATAATCTGCTGGATCGGCATGATAGGTGTCCTCGATCAGAGGGCCGTCATAGACAATGTCGCCTGAAAACAGGATGCCGGTCGCAGCCTCCCACAGGGCGATGCCGCCCGGGGAATGGCCGGGCGTGTGAATCACCTCAAAGTGCCGGTCGCCCAGGTCGATGACATCCCCATCGACAAGTGTCCGGGTCGCGGGGGCGGGTGTCACGCCGTAAGTCGCCGATTGATAGGGTACGGGCGGAAGTGTGGTAAAGATTTCATCGGTCACATAGGGATCGGCCAAGACCCCCGCCCGTGTCGGGTTGGCCAGGAAATGCGCCTCGGCTTCATGACACAGGCGACAGGGGAATTCGTGATGCGCGCCGATATGGTCGAAATGGGTGTGGCTGGCCACCGCATCCAGCGCCCGTTCCGTCACCAGCGGCACCCAGTCGCGCAGGCCCACCACCCCCATGCCACTATCGACAAGCATGTCCCGATCCCGTCCGCGAACATGCCAGATGTTGCAGCGATAGAATTCAAGGATATGCGGCTCGTCGATCCAGGTGACCCCGTCAGACAGGGGCCGGATGCGATACCAGTCTTGTGGGCGGGCCCTCATCATGCCCCTGCCCCCTTGGATAAAAGCACCGGGTTTGTGGCATAAAGGGTGTGCAGACTGCCAACCTGCGGCGACGCCGCCTGTGGCAAATGGACGACCAACGACAGGTCTGGCGCGGCGCTGGGGCTGAAATGGCAGCGGTGATGGGTGCCAAAGAAGGCCGCATCGGTCAACCGCGCCTCGCCCAACGGAACCTCGCCCGACAACCCCAGGTTCTCGGGGCGAATGCACAGCATCTGCGGGCCGGTTGCGGTAGATCGAATATCAAGCCTACCCAGAGGCGTTTCCAGCCCTGAGGCAGTGGGCTGCGCCGATATCATGTTGATTTCCCCCATGAAATTTGCCGAAAACAGGCTCGACGGGCGCAGGTAGACGGATCGCGGCGGCCCCAGATCTTCGATCCGGCCCTGATTCATGACGACAATGCGATCAGCCACCGCCATCGCCTCTTCCTGATCGTGGGTGACGTGGACAAAGGTGGTGCCGATCCGACGCTGGATCGCCTTGAGTTCATCCTGCATCTGACGCCGCAGTTTGAGGTCAAGTGCGCCAAGCGGTTCGTCCAGCAGCAGCACTTCGGGGTCAACGGCCAGCGCGCGGGCCAAAGCCACTCTCTGCCGCTGACCGCCAGAAAGTTCGTGCGGGCGCGCGTCTGCATTGGCCCCCAGCCCGACCATATCCAGCATCTCTTGCGCCCGGGCGTTGCGTTTGGTCCTGCTCTGCCCCCGCATCCTGAGCCCGAAGCCCACGTTGTCGCGCAAGGACATGTGGGGGAACAGGGCATAATCCTGAAACATCGTGGTCGTTGGCCGATCCTTGGGGGGCACATGGGTCATGTCCCGGTCGCCCAGCAGCACCCGCCCTTCGGTCGGGGTCAGGAACCCGCCGAGGATCGACAAAAGCGTGGTCTTGCCACAGCCCGACGGTCCAAGAAGAACGATGAATTCACCGGCTGCGATGTCCAGATCAATCCGCTCCAACGCGGTAAATGTCCCGAACCGGTGGCGTAACCCCTGCACGGAAATGGCGGCAGTCATCGGCGGGCCTTTCTGAAAATGGCAAGTTCCAGAACGATCAGAAGACTGACCGACACCAGAAACACAAGCGAGCCGATGGCATTGGTTTTGGGCGACAAACCAGAGCGCAACATCGACCAGATTTCGACAGGCAGCGTGACGTCAAAGCGGGTGAGAAGGAACGCTATGATGAATTCGTCCCAACTGAAGGTCACCGACAGAAAGAAGGCCGCCAGCATAGGCGCCATCAACATCGGGGCTGATACCAGCCACAGGATGCGGAGTTCCGATGCACCCAGATCGCGGGCCGCCCGTTCGGCGTTCTTTTGCTGGTCGCCCATCGCGGCGTACAGGATCGCAAAGCACAGTGGCAGGTTGATGACCACATGCCCGATCCCCGTCGCCAGCAGCGACGGACGGATACCGATCTGGTTGAAGACCGTCAGCAGCCCCAGCGCGATGATCAGGTAGGACACCGTCATCGGTGCGATCAGCAAACCCCGCATCAGCACTGATCCGGGCAGCCTGTACCGCGCAAGCGCATGGGCCGCCAAAAACCCCAACACCAGCGCCACCGCGGAAGACAGCAGCGCCACGATGAACGAATTTCCCAGCGCCGCCATCAGGTCGCGATCCCCCAGCACCTGAGCGTACCATTTGAAAGACGGTCCGTTGAAGGGCGGCACCGGCAGACGCCCTTCTTGGAAGGAATACAGGACCAGCACGCCGACGGGCAAGAAAATGAACCCGTAGAGGACAGCCATGTAAATCCATCCCAGGACGCGCCCCATCGCTACACCCGGTCCAGTTTGAGCCAGCGCGCACAGCCCAGGTACGCCAGCGTGACCACCCCCATCAGGATGATCGACATGGCCGAGGCCATCGGAAAATCCCCCCGCCGTCCCAGTTGCAGCATGATCAGTTGCGGGAGGGTCAGTTCGCTGTTGCCCCCCAGAATCTGCGGCGTGATGTAATCGCCGATGCACAGTACGAATGTCAGAAAGGCCCCGGTCACCACACCCGGCAGGGTCAGGGGCAGGATGACATGCCGGAACGTGGCAAAGGCCCCTGCCCCCAGATCGGCTGCCGCACGGGCATAGTTGGGCGACAGTTGGATCAGGTTCGAATAGATCGTCAGCGTCAGCAGCATGACAAAGAAATGGACAAAGCCGATCACGGTGGCCGTGCGGGTCGAGGCGATAGCCAGCGGCTCGGCGATCACCCCCATTCCCAACAGTGCCTTGTTGACGACCCCGTTCTGCCCCAGCACCAAAAGCCACGCATAGGACCGCACGACATAGGACGTCCAGAACGGCAGGACTGCCAGCATCAAAGCCAATCGCTGCAAGTGAGAGGGCACCCGCATGGCGATGATCCACGCCAGCGGATAGGCCAGAAGGACGGAAATCACCGTCACGACGACGGTGATTTCAAGCGAATTGGTCAGCCCCTTGAACAGGGACGGGTCACTAAAGAACCGGACATAGTTATCGGCAAACAGGCCGTTGACCACGGTCCGGCCTTCCAGTCGGGCCAGGCTCATCGCAATCATCACCGTAAAGGGGACGACGAAAAAGGCCAGCACCCACAGCAGGGCCGGGGCGACAAAGCCCGCGGCCCTGTTGCGTTCGGACTGTTCGATGCTGGCCACGGGCCGTTATTCTTTCAGATCAGTTTTGCAGCATTTCGGTCCACAGATCCTGCATCTGCTGATCCAGTGCCGCGTCGGGAACCGGATACAACTGGCTTGCCGCCAGATAGGCCGGTTGCTGATCCCACCGCAAAACGGCCTTTTGATCGTCGGTCAGCACATCGCCCGCCTTGGCATTGGCAGGCATCCCCCAATAGCACGACGAGGTCGCCAGCCGGGCCTGTCCTTCGGGACTGGTGATATAGTCGATGAACTGAAGCGCTGCATCCTGTTTGGTGCTGTCGGCCAGCACGGCCAGCGACTGCGCCCAGCGCACAGCGCCCTGTTTGGGGATCGTCCAGTCCAGATCGGGATTTTCGGCGTGCAGAACGGCTGTCAGCCATTCACCGCCACCGATCAGGATATCAACCTCGCCCGTGGCCAGCGCGGTCTGCGACGACACCACATCGCCCACCGATTTCGACGCGGCACGCAGGGCCATCAGGGGATCCTTGAGCGCCGCGACGGACTCGGGTGTCATGTCTGCGGTGGCCACGCCATTGGCCATCGAAAGCTCGCCCAGAACCGGAAGGTAATAGTCATATATGGCAATCCGGCCATCGTATTTGCCCGACGTCAGGGTCGCCATATCCTCCATATAGGCGGGGTCCACGTTGGCCTTGTTGTAGGCGATGGTGTTGTAGCCGAATTTTTCGGTGACGGCATAGGTCTTGCCATCGCGGGTGTTGTTGTCGGCCATGACCATTTCGGGAAAGAAATCGGCGTTGCGCAGTTTGTCTGCGGGCAGTTCGGCCAGAAGGCCCAGATCGACCGCACGGCCCACATCCACCGCGTCGATCACCAGAACGTCCCAGTCGCCCGGCTGGGATTGATCGAGGATGGCAAGACCAGCCGCCGTCCCTTCATATTCCTTGAGGTTGACCTTGATCCCGGTCGCATCCTCGAACGGCTGGATCAGGGCGGGATCGCTGTGGTCGCACCAGACCAGCGCGTTGATCTCTTGGGCGTGCACCGCCTGCATCATCCCAAAGCTTGCCGCAAGCGATACAAGGGCTGTTGTCGTCAGTCTGTTCATTGTCCGTCTCCTTGTTGGTTTTTGGTTTTTTCAGCCATCTAGGTCAGTCCTTTGTTCGGGCCAGCCGGAACGCTTCGGATTTCGGCAGGACGCACAGCATTTCGTACAGCAGGTTGGCCGCGACCAGTGCGGTCGTCCCGGCCATGTCATAGGGCGGCGACACCTCGACCAGATCGCAGCCCACCAGATTGAGGCCCGCACATCCGCGGATGATTTCCAGGGCCTGCCAGATGGTCAGGCCGCCGATTTCCTGGGTCCCGGTGCCGGGGGCAAAGGCCGGGTCCAGACTGTCGATGTCATAGCTGAGGTAGACCGGCGCATCGCCGATCCGCTCGCGCACTTGCGCCATCAGTGGTGCAAGAGATTTGTGCCAGCACTCCTCGGCCTGAACAACGGTGAACCCCTGATCCCGGGACCAGTTGAAATCTTCGGGTGAATAGCCAGTACCGCGCAGACCGATCTGAAAGACGCGGTCGCATTGCAACAGACCGTCCTCGACCGCGCGGCGAAACGGGGTTCCGTGGGCAATCTTTTCACCGAACATGTCGTCATTGATGTCGGCGTGGGCATCGATATGGATCAAGGCCACAGGGCCATGCCGTTCAGCCACTGCCCGCAGGACCGGATAGGTCAGCGTATGATCCCCGCCCAGCGTCAGGGGGATGCAACCGGTCGCCAAAACAGTGTGGTAGTGCGCCGTGATGATATCGACCGACTTTTTCAGATCGAACGTATTGATCGGGACATCGCCGATATCGGCGACCTGCATACATTCAAACGGTGCTGCACCCGTGGCCATGTTGTAGGGGCGCAGCATGACGCTTTCTGCCCGTATCTGGCGCGGGCCATGGCGGGTGCCTGCCCTGTTTGACGCCCCGATATCCATCGGCACACCGATGAAACAGGCATCCAGACCTTCTGCCGTGGGTTGGTCAGGTAGCCGCATCATCGTCGTCGGGCCACCAAAGCGGGGCATCTGGTTGCCGCCAAGGGGTTGATTATATCGCGGGTTCAAAGCGTCTCCAGTCACCGGTTTGCGGGTCTTGTTGCCTATGACTATGAAGGCTGAATCGGAGGGATGAAATGCTAAAACCAGAGGTCATCGACTGACCCACGGATTCATTCTCGATTTGAGTGTCGCCCTATCCAAGGCGCCCACCGCCACCTGCCTGTCAGGCCGCCCCCGGGATCTGGACGTGCCGACCGCTGTCGAAAAAATCATCCATCGACAGGGCCCAGACGGTACCCGGCCATCTGATCTCCATCTCTTGCAACCGGGGGCGGTAAACTGCGGTGTAGAGGGTTCCAAAGCCTGACTCGAACGCTGTGGAATAGAGCGGCGGGCGCAGAAACGCACCGATGAACTTCTCTTCGGGGTCTTTGTGCAAGGTCAGGCGGTGCAACAGGAAACGTTCGCGTTCGACGGTCGAGGTAAACCGGGCATGGCTGACCCATTCGACGTGATCTTGATGATTGGTCGCCACGGCGGCATGGGTCAGAACAGCGGGTCTATCGGGGGCCAGCATCGCCGTGAGGTAGTTGCGCTGTGCATCAAGAACGGTAACGTTATAGCTCATATGGGACGGGACCCGGGCAAGAACCGCCCCCGCCTGTTCGGTCGTCGTGCATGTTTGCAGGACATAACGCAGGATTAGCGGCACGCCGAACCCCGTGCCGACCTCGCGACGTCCCCCAAACGTCAAAGATATCGCAAGGCCCGCGTCGTTCATGCCATCGACCAACCCCCACAGACCGTCAGACGTGCCCATGACCCGGCGACCCTGCCAATTTGTCTTGAAGATCAGGCAATCAAAGGCCTTTGGGTCGTAGTCGTAGTTGCGCACCAGAACTGGCTCCTGTCCCGTCCAGATCGCCTGCGAACATCCCGCCAGATAAGGCGGCGGGCAATAAAAGCTCAGAAACCGGGCCGCCAGATCGCCGCCCCCGGCAAGCTGGCACAACGCCTCGTATTGCGGCACAAGTTCCGGCATGTGCAGGGCAAGGGCGCTGGAACATTGGCGATAGGTCGGACGAGCCGACTCCCCTTCCTTGAGCCACCAGCGTTTGTAAGCGGGCCAATACTCGGCGAACAGCCCGGCCCATTTGGGTCCGGGCTGGTCTTCGGTAAGGGCACGCCACAGCATCGGACGGTCCTAGAGGATCTTGAACGCCGGATCAGCCAAAGCTGGCCCCGCATTTGTGGACGGCAGGGGCTGACCTGTGACGGTCTGCTTGATCCCGTGAATCCACTTCTTGGCGCGTTCGTTCAACTGAAAGCTGGTCGTCATCGACCGGCCCCGGGTCACCAGAATGCCGATGTCCGCGCCTTCGTAGCGATAGTCTCCGGGGCGCAGGATGCGCAAAAAGAACGCCTCGTTCTCGCTTTCGACCGCGCGGCGGTGATAGTCAAAGCGGTCGAACACCACGCTGCCATCAGACAGCATTTTGTAGATGCCTGTTTCGGGCGACCCCGTGCAGATATCCACGCTGTCGTCGGTATGTTTGATGACCATCTGGCTCCACGTGTCGATCATTTCAGGATCGGCCCAGCGGCTGTTCAGTTCATCCACATCCAGATCGAATTTCTTTTTCGAGAATTCCAGCAGGTGGAACAAAAACAGGGGAGCGTCGGCATGGGCAAAGGCGGCGTGGTTTGTCATCGACGACGCCCCTGTGATGCGGGGATTCAATTCGCCCAGCCACAGATCACCGGTCTTTTTGTCAATCAGGTAATCGAGTTCGAAATACCCGCGATAGCCTTCCTTGCGCAGTTGTTCGCCGAATTTGAAGGTCAGATCACGCGCCTTTTGGCGGACCTTGGGCGGGAAAGCAGTTGCCAGAATTTCATTGCCGCACCACCCGCCGCGATAAGGGGTGAGTTCGCCGAAGCCCACCAGTTCTGTCATCAAGGGGCCAACGATCGTTCCCTGGCTGGTCACGCACGCCTCGATCGCCGAACCTCGGCAGTCAATCCGCTTCATGATCTTGATTTCGCCTTCGCCAATGATCTCGTGGCTGTGACGGCGGAAATCAGCTTCGGTCTTGATAAAGAACGTGGTGTGGCCGCTGTCGCCAAAGGCCGATTGCAGCACCAGATCGTGGCCGATCCCGGCCTTTTCACAGGTCTTGCGCAGGTCATCGTAGGATTTGACCTCGGCCAGAACGTTCGGCACGGACGGAACGCCCGCCTTGTTGCCGATCCGGACGGTTTCGATCTTGTTGTCCATTTTGGTGCGCAGACTTGCCTTTGGGAACCAGACGTCTGCACCCAACTCCTTGGACAGGCGTTCGGTTTCCTCGTCAAACATCAGAAAGACGAATTTCGGTTTGCCGCCGCGCCGCTTGATAAAGTCGATGACCTCTTTGTGCTGCAACAGATAATTGTTGATATCTTCGATCGACTGGAATTCCGCGTGCGGCTGTTCCGATGGGCTGAACACGTTGGGATGCTTGCCGCCGTAGCAGTCGATGTAGCAGATATATTTGAAGTTTTTGACCCATTCGTCGAGGCCAAGAAGGTTGAAGTTGGTGGCAGAGATAAAATAGATCGGATCCTCGTTTCGGTGAAAGAACCGGCGGATCTCGGATATATTCTTGAGAACTGTAGCCATGTTGGACTCCCTTATTTTTAGTTTTTGATTTTTGTTTTTTTGGCATGCGGCAAGGCGGCAAGCGCCTCGGCGGTAAAGACCCGCAAACCCAGATCGGCGCGGTAGCCGTGGATTTCGTTGACATCCAGCGCCAGCATGAAGGCCAGGATTTCCTGGCTGATGACCTGCCCAGGCACAAGGATGGGAAAGCCGGGCGGATAGGGGATGATGAAACTGGCCGATACGACTTCTTGTCCGGCATCCAACGCCTCTTTCAGCGATCCTTCCAATTCGAGATAATCGCAGTTCTTCTCATCATAGCTCAGGTAATAGGCCGTTCTGATATCCCCTTCGGGCGTCAGGTGATCGGGCCGGAACGCGTCGTGGAACCGGCTGAAATCGGGCAGCGGCGGAAAGTTTTCCATCAGGTTCTTGACCCGCTTGTCGAACGACAATCGCTCCATCTTGGAGGCGTCGTCCAGCAATTCGTCCAGTTCGGTGGCAATCTTGACCAGCACTTCGATCAGATAGGCGACCGACGATCGCGTGGTCCCGATGTTGGTCATGAAGAGGACCGTGTTGCGCGATGTCTTGTTGATCTGGATCCCGTATTTGTCCATCAGGACGTCGTTCTTGAACGTATCACCGTCCCAGCCAGTGCCGCCGACAGACAGGGTGACGCGGGTGGCATCCAGAACGAAATCGTCCTGTTCCCAACAGTCCCACATGTCCGTCCAGCCCTGTTCAGTGTCGAAATAGCTGCTGACCCCGCTTTGCCGGTATTCTTCGGGGATCATGTCGCCGGCCGCCAGCACCTTGAAATACTTCTGCAACAGGGGGTGACTGCTGATCGCGCGGCGCATCGACATGGCCGCTTCGATCTGGCGTTGAACGAATTCAAAGCCTTCCAGTTCGACCTGCCGCCTGCCTACATCCAACGACGCGATGATCTGATAGTTGGGCGAGGTCGAGGTGTGGGTCATGTAGGCTTCGTGAAACGACTGTTCGACTTCGCCTTTGAAGTCCTGATCGTTGACGTGGATCATCGACCCCTGCCTCAGCGACGTCAGGGTCTTGTGCGTCGACTGGGTGGCATAGACGCGCACCCGCGCCTTGGGTGACGGGATCAGGCGGGTGTTCAGCAGGACCTCGTCGCTCGCGCCCTCAAGCTCCTTTTGCTGCTCCTCATAGGCCTTGGCGTGCTCTTGGGTCCGCAGCCGTTTGCGCAGGTTGTTGGCGGTGCGCATGCCGGTCCGCTGCCGGTAGGTCGGGCTGAACCGGGCAAAGGCAAACCACGCCTCGTCCCATAGGAAAACAAGGTCAGGCTTGATCGCCAGACATTCCTCCATCACGCGCTGCACGTTGTAGACCAGCCCGTCAAAGGTGCAGTTGGTCAACAGCAGCATCCGCACCCGGTCCAGCTTGCCCGCAGCCCTCAGGGCCAAAAGCTGGTGCTTGATTTCCTTGAGCGGGACGGCCCCGTACATCGAATATTCGTTCAGCGGGTAGCTATCGAGGTAGACGACCTCGGCCCCGGCAAGAACCATGCCGTAGTGGTGCGATTTATGGCAATCGCGGTCCACCAGAACGATATCACCGGGACGCACCAGCGCCTGCACCACGATCTTGTTACAGGTTGAGGTGCCGTTGGTGGCAAAGAATGTCTGTTTGGACCCGAACGCGCGGCTGGCAAGTTCCTGCGCCTCTTTGATGGGTCCGTGCGGTTCCAAAACGCTGTCCAACCCGCCCGAAGTGGCAGAAGTTTCCGCCAGAAAGATGTTGGGGCCGTAAAACGCCCCCATATCCTGAATCCAATGCGACCGGGTGATGGATTTGCCCCGGCTGATCGGCATGGCGTGAAACACGCCCGTGGGCTGCTTGGAATAGTTGACCAAGGCGGTAAAAAACGGCGTTTTGTTGCGCGCCTCGACCCCCCGCAGGATGTTCAGGTGCAACTCCATGAAGTCTTCCTGGTTATAGAACACCCGGCGGCAAATCCCCAGGTCCAGCCCCGCGATATCCTCGACCGACCTTTCGGTGACCAGATAGGCGTCCAGTTCGGGCCGGACGCGGGCGATCAGGCGGCACAGTTCCGGGCCGTAATCTTCAGGAAGCATCTGGTCGATATGGGAATCGCCACGGGCATTTGTCAGATATTTGGCCAGGATTTCGTTGCTGTTCTTGGACGTCAGGACCAGTCCGGGACGGACAACGATCGCCTGAATGTTGTGGTTAAAGAGAACGGCAATCAGCGCGTCCTCAAGGCTGGGGACCACCACAGCTTCATAGGTGAATGGGTCTTCAGGACGGCGCATCCGCGTCACGTTGCTTTTGAGCCAACGTTCCTGCTGATCTGTCACACTGTCCACGATCAGCACCTCGAAGTAGGGGCGGGTCATGGCGCGTGCTTCGGGCGACAGCAATGCCTCGTCGTTGTGTTCCTCATCGTCTGCGCTGTCGCGCTCCAACGGGATCGATCGGCGCCGATAGGCTCCGGTCGTCAGGCCGCGCGTGACCCGGTTCACCGTGAACGAAAGGTCCGTGAAATTGCCGTGTTCGAACTGGCGGCGCATGTGGTCAAAGGCTGCCATTCCCGGAAAGGCCCAGTAGGGCTCGATGACCGCCAAGGATTCAAACAGTTCGCTGATGCTGGATTTTAGGGCCGACAGTTTCTTTGCGGATTGTTCGCGACCAATGGAATTCATTGCTTCTCGCAACGCACTCCATCTGTCTGATCGAAGCTGCGTTGCAGAGTAGTAGTCGCTGACCGAATCCAAGAATATTTCTCCCTTTGGGAGCCGACAGTCAGGGCAGAGCAGCGTGGTTTTCGCTGGCGCCCTCGTATCGGCTGATTATGATCCGTCTGGAATGGGTGTCCCGCCAATCCCAAACGCTGGAACAGCATTTCGAAACTTTTCGACGGCGACTGCTGGCGCGTCCACGCCCAGACCCGCTTGCGTTCCTTGCTGCGGCACCTGTAAGGGCCCCAGTGTTTTCAGGTAGTCGTCAGTTCCGCTGTTTCGATCATAGACCGAAAAATCAATCGGACGGTCGCGAAAGCTTTTGAGTACCTGACCCAGTCCTTTCAACCCTGTCTCACGTTGCCGTCTGACGTGATCAAAGTCAACTTCGATAGGAAACGCATCCTCGTGTCCGGCAGCCAGATGCAGCAACGTGCCGGATGGATCGACAACGCAAGACCGACCATTGCCGCCTGCGCCCAAGCCGTTGATACTGAACACATAGCACTGGAACTGCGCCGCCGTCGCCTGACAGATCGCGATTTCCACGTCGCGGTCGGCCGTGCTGGTAAAGACCGGCAACAGCAGGACTTCGACCCCCTGCGCAGTCAGTTGACGGGTCGTTTCAGGAACCCAGATGTCATAGCAGATCGACAGGCCAAATCGACCTACATTGGGCACGTCGAAAACGCAAAATTCGGTCCCGGCTTCGGTCCCCGCTTCGTAGGGGCGGAACGGAAATATCTTGCGATAGCTGGTTACGATCTGACCGTCCGGGCCGATGACGACGGCGGTGTTGAAGATCCGGCCGTCTTCGGCTGTTTCGTGCATGGAACCCGGGATCAACCAGATATTGTGCTTGGCGGCGGCGGCCTGAAACTTAACAATGTGTTCGTTCATCAACGGCAGCGAAAATTTCGGCAGCGGTCCCAGAGGGGCGATCTCGCTGAACAGCACCATCTGCGTCCAGGGGAAGCGCGACATCAGGATGTCGAGGCGTTGTATCATCCCGTCTGTGTTGGGATGCAGGGCATTGACGTACATTTGGACGCCTGCAATTGCGAATGGGGTCATGGCGGTTCTTTCATGGCTCGTCGAGGAGCGGCTCAGGACATTTCTTGATTTCCGATGCCTGCTTTACAGGGGAATACCCCGGAACGGAACCGATTGATCGGTAACGTCAGGAACCGCACGCCGTGTATCCGGTGGAAACACCAGTTCAAGGTCGGCCAAAGGGATTCCATTGGGACCCTGTCACTACCGGTCGCATTTCTGCGATTAGACCACGATCCAATCAGAAATTGATTCGCCCCGGTTTGGACAGATCGATCAGAATAGCCTTCTCATCGCCGGAGGCTCAGTTTTCAGTCCGCCTAACGTTTCAACAGACTCGACGCGATTTTGACAATAATTTCATGACATAACTGGAATCCGTCGTTTTTTGATTTCCGTTTACGAATGCTATGTCTTTTTTTGTTGACAGAATCACGCAACGCGAGACCCAGTTGAACCAATGATGTAATGGTTCAGATAATGATGATGTCCCGCCCAAACCTTTCCGTCACAGACAGCGCCGGTGTCGTCAGAGCGCGGCTGCAAAACCTGATTGAAAACGGGAACTTGCCCCCAGACGGCCGCCTGCCGACAGAGCGCCAATTGTGCGAAAGCATGGGGGTTGGGCGGCGCGCAGTGCGCAACGCCTTGGATAGCTTGTTGGTCGAAGGTCTGATCTGGCGCAAACAAGGCAAGGGAACCTTTGCCGGTCAGGCCCCTGACAAGACGCAGGTTTTGGCGGCCGAGATTGTTGGGGAAACGAACTTTGCCGAAGTGATGGATGCAAGGCTTTGCATCGAGCCTACCTTGGCTGCTATGTCGGCAAGGCACGCTCTTCCCGCCGATATCGATCGCATGCGTAACCTGGCCCGTCGCACACTAGAGGCAACAGACGCCAAACAGATCGAGCTTTGGGATGGGGCCTTGCATCGCTTGATTGCACGCACGGCCCGCAACAAGCCATTGCTGACCGCTTTTTCGATGATCGACGAAATCCGCAGCAACGAAAGCTGGCGGGGACTTCGCTCCAAAGCGCGGTCGGTTGAAACGCTCAAGGTCAGTGATGGCGAACATCTTGCCATCATTGATCAGATTGAGGCCGGCGATCCGCAAGCGGCCGAGGCCGCGATGCGGCGACATCTGACAACTTTAGCCACCAATTTGAAACGCATTCTGAACCCTTGATGTGTGAGGCCTGACGTGACGCAGACAGATATTTCACTGGACACGATCGCCGCCGCAGAACGGCTGATGGGCGTCAGTTACAGCCAGGACGAACGCCAGCAGATGCTGGACAATCTGGAAGGTCAGATCGCCTCTGCCGTCGCACGTCGCAGCGTGCCGCTGGCCAATTCCGTTCCGATGGCCATGCGGTTCGACCCGCGCCTGCCGGGCTTTGCCATGCCGCACGGGGCGGACGTGCTGCGCCTGTCTGCGGTGACAGCGCCTTTGCCTGCGGCGGACGAGGACATCGCCTTCGCCCCTGTCACGCATCTGGCGTCATGGATCAAAAGCGGGGCCCTGACCAGCCGCCGCCTGACGCAGATCTATCTGGACCGGATCGCCAGCATCGGGCCCAGACTTGAATGTTTCGCCGCCGCCTCCGCCGATCTGGCCTTGGCCGAGGCCGATGCGGCGGATGCGCTGACGCGGGCGGGAGTCTATCTTGGGCCGCTCCACGGCATCCCCTATGGCGTCAAGGACCTGTTCGACACCAAGGGCATCGTCACCGGCTGGGGGGCTGAACCCTATCAGAACCGCGTGCCCGACGCGGACGCCAGCATCGTCACCCGCTTGCGGGCGGCAGGGGCGGTGCTGCTGGGCAAGACCACCGTGGGGGCGCTGGCCTACAACGACATCTGGTATGGCGGTGTGACCCGCAATCCTTGGAATCTGAACGAAGGGTCAAGCGGCTCCTCCGCAGGGTCTGCCAGCGCCACCGCTGCGGGCCTGTGCGCCTTTGCCATCGGCACCGAAACGCTGGGGTCCATCACCTCGCCCAGCCAGCGCTGCGGCACGACCGGTCTGCGCCCGACCTTTGGGCGGGTCAGCCGGGCGGGCTGCATGGCTTTGTGCAACTCACTCGACAAGGTCGGCCCGATCTGTCGGTCGGTCGAGGATACCGCCATTGTGCTGGCCGCCCTGAACGGCGCCGACATCAACGACCGATCCACCATCGCAGCCCCTTTCGTTTTTGACGCTTCCACCAGCTTCAAGGATCTCAGGGTGGGCTACCTGCCCGACGCCTTTGGCGAAGGGGCGACGGCCGTCGATCACGCCGCCCTCGCCGCCACCCGTGCCCTTGGGGTCGAGGTGGTCGAGGTCACCCTGCCCGACCTGCCCTACGGCGCCCTGATGAACATCCTGTTCGCCGAAGCAGCCGCGAGTTTCGAGGATCTGACCCTGAGCAATCTCGATGACACCCTGACCTGGCAAGACGCCGCCGCCTGGCCCAATGCCATGCGCAAGGCCCGCTTTCTGTCCGCCGTCGATCACGTCCAGCTGGACCGTCTGCGCTATCTGGTGATGCAGGCGCTGGATGATCTGTTCACCCAATGCGACGTGCTGATCGGCCCTTTCATGACCGGGCCCATGCTGATCGCGTCGAATTATACCGGCCACCCCTGCCTGCACTTGCGGGCGGGGTTCGAGGATCTGGGCACGCGCAGCCCAGCCTCGCTCGCCTCGGGCAGCCTGACCACGGGCGAGGCCGATGCGGCAGGCCAGACCTTTTCCGTCCCGCAAGGCATTTCGCTGTGGGGACGGTTGTTTGACGAGGGACCTATTTTGAACCTTGGAATGGCGCTGGAACGCGCCCTTGCCGTGGCAGACCGTCGCCCCGGTTTTCCAAGCTGAGCAGCCAAGCCTGCCCGCAGGAAATGCGGTGTTTTCGTAATCACAGGCCACAATGGCCGTCCAACATGGAGAGTTCGGAAATGAGACGCAGAGATTTCCTTCGCAACAGCACCGCCATTCTGGGAACCGGCTTTGCCGGCGTCAGCCTGCCCGCCACCCTTTGGGCGCAGGAAACACCGGTCACGGGTGGCACCCTGATTTGGGGCCATTCGGAAACCACCCAGAACCTTGACATGCACCAGACCGGCACCGCTTCGTCGGGTCGGGTGCTGCAAAACATCCATTCGTCCATCGTGACCGTGGACAAGGACCTCAACGTCATCCCCGGCCTGTGTGAAAGCTTCGAAGTCGCGCCCGACGGGCTGTCCTACACCTTCAAACTGCGGCCCAATGTCAAATTCCACAACGGCGCGGTGATGACTTCGGCGGATGTGAAATATTCCTTTGAACGGTGCAAGGACCCCGCCACTGGTGCTGTGAACTTTGAAGTGTTCAACAACGTAGCCAGCATCGAAACCCCCGATGACCTGACCGTCGTGATCAAGATGAGCGCGGTCAACGCGCCCTTCCTCTCGCGTCTGGCGGAAAACGGCGCCGGCGTGGTGATGCCGGTGGACAGTGGACCGACGCAGGGAACGAACCCGATGGGGGCTGGCCCGTTCAAGTTCGTCAGCTACGAAGTGGGCACCGTCGTCAAGATGGCCCGCCACGACGACTATTGGGAGGGGCCGTCCTACCTCGACGCGGTCGAGGCCCGCGAGATCACCGAACCCACCACCCGCCTGACAGGTCTGCGCACCGGCGAGTTGCACATGATCAACGACATCCCGCTTGACCGGGTTGGCGAATTGCAGGCCGATGCGGGCCTTCAGGTGAAAACCTGGTTCCCGCTCAACTTCGACTTCGTGAACATGAACCACACCTTCGAGCCGTTCAAGGACAAGCGGGTGCGCGTGGCCTTTGACATGATCATCGACAAGGAGGCCCTGATGGAGGGCGCCCTGTGGGGCCAGGGTGCCACCACCGCCTCGCCCAGTTTTCCGACCTCGGCCGCCTATAACAAGGACCTCAAGCAGCGGGCGCAGGACATCGAAGGGGCCAAGGCCATGCTGGCCGAGGCGGGCTATCCCGAGGGCAGCCTGAACATCGTGTTCAAGGCCACGACCAACTATCCCTACCACATCGAAACCGCGCAGATCCTTGTCGAATGGTTCAAGATGGCTGGCGTCAATCTGACGATCGAACAACTGACCTGGGCCGATTGGCTCAGCCAGTGCTGGGTCGACAAGGACTATCAGATGACCATGATGAACTTCTTCACCCTGTGGGAAAGCGATTTCCTCTATTACAGCGTGTGGAACTCGACCGGGGCCTTCAATTACCGGGCGATCAACGATCCGGTGATCGACGAATTGACGGCCAAGGCCCGGGTCACGGTGGACGACGCGGAACGCGCCAAGATCTATCAGGCGGTGCAGCAACAGATCTGGGACGAAAGCCACGACATCCTGCTGTGGTTCCGCAACGGCACCATCGGGGCGCAGCCTGCGGTCATGGGGCTCGATACGGTTGTGCATCCCAACGGGTCGAACCTGAACTTCCACAAGGTCTGGCTGAAAGCGTAACCTCTCGCGGCGGGCCGATCAGGCTCGCCGCCCTCCCTTTGGAATGTGGCCCATGACCTATGTGCTGAACCGGCTTTTATCGGTGATCCTGACCTTGTTCCTGATCACTTTGGTCACCTTTGCGGTGACCAACATCCTGCCCGGCGACGTGGCGATGATGATCATGGGCACACAGTCCAACCCCGAGGCGCTGGCGGGCCTGCGGGAAAGCCTTGGCCTGAACGATCCGCTTCTGGTCCAGTACGGGCACTGGGTTGGCGGCATGATCAGTGGCGATTGGGGCAATTCGCTGATCTTCAAGAAACCGATCTTTGAACTTCTGGCGCAAAAGGCGGCGGCCTCTGCCATCATCGTCGCGATGTCGATGATCATCGCCTTGGCGCTGGCCGTGCCCCTGGGGGTCTGGGCGGCGGTGCATCGCGACAAATGGCAGGACACCGTGTCGTCCACCTCTGCGCTGATGGGGGTCAGCCTGCCCGACTTTTTCTGGGGCATCCTGATGATCCTGGTCTTTGCGCGCTGGCTGGGCTGGTTCCCGTCGTCGGGTTTTGTCGATCCGGCCGAGAATTTTCTGGGCACCCTGCGCCATGCCTTTCTGCCCTCTCTGGCGCTTGGCCTTGGGCTGATGGCGCATCTGACGCGGATGACCCGCTCGACCATGACGGGCATCCTCAACCAGGAATTCATCCGGGTCGCCCGGGCCAAGGGGCTGGCCGAACGCACCGTCATCTGGCGCTATGCCTTGGCCAATGCGATCGGCCCGGTCATCACCATCGCCGGGCTGCAAATCGGCTACCTTTTCGGCTCGATCATCGTGATGGAATCCCTGTTCGGCTACACCGGTATGGGCTGGCTGACCTATCAGGCGCTGCTCAACCGCGACCTGCCGCTGATCCAAAGCACCGTGTTTGTCATTGCCGCCGTGGTGATGCTGACCAATCTGGCAGTGGACCTGCTATATGTCGTCATCGACCCGCGCATTCGGCTGGGCTGAGCCATGAAGCGTTTCAAAACCACCAAGGGCATGATCGGGATCATACTTCTGCTGTTGATCGCCCTTGTGGCCATCGTCGGCCCCATGGTCATTCCGCCCGATGCCGCCACCGCGATGGACATGCGGGCGCGCCGCGCGCCACCCTCGCTGACCCACATCTTTGGCACCGATCAACTGGGCCGCGACCTGATGTATCGCGTCATCCTGGGAACCCGCACATCGCTGGAAATCGCCGTCTCTGCCGTGGTGATGAGCATTGTCCTCGGCCTGCCCCTTGGCCTGATCTCGGGCTATTTTGGCGGCTTTGTCGATAATGTGCTGATGCGGCTGGTCGATACCTTGCTGGCCTTTCCGGCCCTGTTGCTCGCCCTGACCATCAGCGCCGTCCTTGGCCCTAACATCCAGAACACCATCATCGCCATCGGCGTGGCCTTCACCCCCTATCTGGCCCGGATCATCCGGGGCGAGGCATTGCGCGTTGCCCAGATGCCCTATGTCGAGGCGGCCCGGTCCGCAGGCACGACGGACCTTATGATCATGTGGCGCCATGTCCTGCCCAACATCCTGCCCGCCGTGATCGTGCAGGGCACCATCAGCCTGGCCTTTGCGATCCTGGCCGAGGCGGGCCTGTCGTTTCTTGGGCTTGGCACCCAGCCCCCCGCCGCCTCGTGGGGCCTGATGATTCAGGCCTCGCGCGATCAGCTCGACATCGCCCCATGGACCGCCCTTGTGCCGGGCCTTGCCGTGGCGCTGACCGTGCTGGGGCTGAACATGTTCGGCGACGTGCTGCGCGACATCCTTGACCCAAGGTCCAAATGAGGGAGGGGGCAAAATGAAGGACATCGTCTCGGTCGATCATCTGCGCGTCGAGTTTGCCACCGGCGATGGCCCCGTCGTGGGGGTGCAGGATGTGTCCTTTACCATCGCACCCGGTGAAACCCTGTGTGTGGTGGGCGAAAGCGGGTCGGGCAAATCCGTGACCTCGCTGTCGCTGATGCGGCTGGTCGAATTTGGCGGTGGCACGATCACTCAAGGTGCTCTGACCTTCATGCGTGCCGATGGCACGACCCTCGACGTGACTGCGGCCTCGTCACAGGTGATGGGCCAAGTGCGCGGCAATGAAATCGGGATGATCTTTCAGGAACCGATGACCGCGCTGAACCCGGTTTTCACCATCGAACGGCAGTTGACCGACGGTTTGATGCTGCACAAGGGGCTGACGCAAGAGGCCGCGTCGGCGCGGGCGCTGGACCTGCTCAAAAGCGTGCGCATCCCCGAACCCGAGCGCCGCCTCAGGCAATACCCGCACGAATTATCGGGCGGGATGCGCCAGCGCGTGGTGATCGCAATGGCCATGGCCTGTGAGCCGAAACTGCTGATCGCGGACGAGCCGACGACAGCGCTGGACGTGACCATTCAGGCCGAGATTCTGGCCCTGATAAACCGGCTCAAGCGTGAAAACGGGATGGCTGTGCTCTTCATCACCCATGACATGGCCGTGGTGGCGCAAATG
Organism: Marivivens sp.; assembly: GCA_024642115.1. Lineage (GTDB taxonomy): Bacteria > Pseudomonadota > Alphaproteobacteria > Rhodobacterales > Rhodobacteraceae > JAHEBU01. The sequence continues at coordinate 508,190 of JAHEBU010000002.1, forward strand.
GCCGACCGGGTCGTCGTCATGTACCATGGCCGCATCGTCGAGACGGGAACAGTCGAACAAATCTTTGAAAACCCTCAGGAAAACTATACCAAGGCCCTTCTTGCCGCCGTCCCAAAACTGGGCGAGATGAAGGGCAAGGCCGCCCCCGAACGGATGCGCCTGATCGGGGATGAGGCCGCCCGCGCCGCCCAGACGGCCCCCAAATCCCGCAAGCCAGAAGTCCTGTTGCAGGTCAAGAACCTGACCACCCGCTTTCCCGTCAAGGGCGGCATCCTGCGCCGCACCGTGGCACAGGTTCATGCCGTGGAAGACGTCAGCTTTACCTTGAATGTGGGCGAAACCCTTGCGCTGGTCGGGGAATCCGGGTGTGGAAAATCCAGTTGCGGCCGCTCGATCCTGCGGCTGATCGAACCTACCAGCGGCGAAGTCTGGATCGGCGGACGTGACATTGGCGCGCTCAATCATCATGATTTGCGCCGGGCGCGTGCGGACATGCAGATGGTCTTTCAGGACCCCTTTGCCAGTTTGAACCCCTACAGAAGGCTAAAGGCTCAGGTCGCAGAACCCATCCAGAACTTCGGCCTCGCCTCAGGGACCGATCTTGAGGCACGCGTCGTGCAACTCTTCGACCGGGTCCGCCTGCCCCGCGAATTTATGACCCGGTTTCCGCATGAATTGTCGGGGGGCCAGCGACAAAGGGCGGCCATCGCGCGCGCCCTGGCGGTGAACCCCAAACTGATCGTGGCAGACGAGGCGGTGTCGGCGCTCGACGTGTCGGTTCAGGCACAGGTCCTTAACCTGATGATGGAATTGCAAGAGGATCTGGGCCTGTCCTACCTGTTCATCAGTCACGACATGGCCGTGGTCGAACGGATCGCGCATCATGTCGGCGTGATGTATCTGGGGCGCATCGTCGAGATTGGCCCGCGCGCGGCCGTGTTCGATAATCCGCAACATCCCTACACGCAATCGCTGCTGTCCGCCGTGCCGATCGCCGATCCGCGCAAACGGCGCTTTGCGGACGATCTGGCCTTCAAGCCGATCACTTCGCCGATCTTTCCCCTAAGCTACCAACCCGCAAAATCCACTTATACAGAAATAGCGCCGGGTCATCTTGTCCTGAACGCGTGAGGGAGGAACCATGCCGATCAAGAACCGACTGTCCGAAATGCAGGCCGAAATCACCGCATGGCGCCGCGATCTGCATGAAAATCCTGAACTGATGTATGACGTGCATCGCACTGCCGCCACCGTCGCCGCCAAACTGCGCGAATTCGGCTGTGACGACGTGGTCGAAGGCATCGGCCGGACCGGCGTCGTTGGCGTGATCAAGGGCAAGACCGACACGCGCGGGCATGTCGTCGGCCTGCGCGCCGACATGGACGCCCTGCCGATACTCGAGGCGACGGGCCTGCCCTATGCCAGCAAGACCCCGGGCAAGATGCACGCCTGCGGGCATGACGGCCACACGGCCATGCTGCTGGGGGCGGCCAAATACCTGGCCGAGACGCGGAACTTCGACGGCGCGGTGGCCGTAGTCTTTCAACCCGCCGAAGAAGGTGGGGCGGGCGGCGAAGCCATGGTCAAGGACGGGCTGATTACCCGTTTCGGCATCAAGGAAATCTATGGCATGCATAATTCGCCCGGACTGCCGGTCGGCCACTTTTCGATCAAGCCCGGGCCGTTCTACGCCGCGACTGACAACTTCACCTTGCATCTGTCGGGAAAGGGTGGCCATGCCGCCTATCCCCACCGCACAGTCGATACCACCGTGATGGCCAGCCAGATCGTCATGACGCTGCAAACCATCGTCTCGCGCAGCATCGACCCGCTGGAATCCGTGGTTGTCTCTGTCACCTCGCTGCGGACTGAATCAGACGCGTGGAACGTCATCCCCGAACGTGCGGAAATCCGCGGCACCGTCCGCACCTTTGATCCCACGATGCGCAAGATCGCCGAAGAACGGCTGAAAACTATCGTGACCAGCACGGTGCAGGCCTTTGGTGGGACAGTCACGCTGGACTGGGAACCGGGCTATCCCGCAATGGTCAACGCCGAACGGGAAACCGCCTTTGCCGCCGAAGTGGCCGCAAAGGTCGCGGGTCCCGCGGCCGTCGAAACCAACTGTCCCGCCATCATGGGCGGCGAGGATTTCGCCTACATGCTGCAAGCCTGCCCCGGCGCCTATATTCAGGTCGGCAACGGCAACACCGCCGAAGTTCACCACCCCGAATACAATTTCGACGACGAGGCGATCCCCTTTGGCGCATCGTATTGGGCCGAACTTGTGGAAACCCGCATGCCATCGGCATGAAAGGACAGATGATGACCTGGTCAGACTATCTTGATGCCAATCAATCCCGCTTTGTCGAAGAACTGCTCGACTTTGTCAGAATTCCATCGGTGTCCGCCTCGACTGCCCATGTCGCGGATATCGTCGCGGCCGGAAACTGGGTAGTCGATCGGCTTGTCGCCGCCGGGATCGAAAACGTCCGCATGATGCCGACCGAGGGCCACCCAGTCGTCTATGGCGACTGGCTCCACGCCCCCGGCAAGCCGACCGTGCTCATCTACGGCCATTTCGACGTGCAACCGGCCGAACCGTTCGACCTGTGGCAAACCCCACCTTTCGAACCCGAGGTGCGCGACAACAAGGTCTGGGGGCGCGGCGCATCGGATGACAAGGGCGGCATGCTCATCCCGATCCTGTCAGCCGAGGCCTTGCTGAAGTCGACAGGCCGCCTGCCGGTCAACGTGAAATTCTTCTTCGAGGGGCAAGAAGAAATCGGCTCACCCCAACTGCCGCCTTTCATTGCGGCCAATGGCGCACTATTCAAGGCCGACATGATCTTCTCGGCCGACGGCAGCCAGTGGGCCGAGGATCAGCCGAACCTGATTACCGGTCTCAAGGGGCTGGTCGCCGCCCAGATCACCGTCACCGGGGCCAAGGGCGATCAGCATTCCGGGCAGCAAGGCGGTGGGATCGCCAACCCAATTCACGGCCTGTCACATCTGATCGCTTCGATGAAGGGGCTCGATGGCAAGATCACGGTCGCGGGCTTTTATGATGACGTCATCGACCTCACCGTCGAAGACCGCGCCGCCATCGCCCGCGTCCCCTTTGACGAGGCGCAATACATCGCGGATCTGGGCGTGCCAGATGTGTTCGGCGAGGCGGGCTACACCACCCGCGAAAGGCTTTGGGCCCGTCCGACGTTCGAGTTGAACGGAATCTGGGGTGGCTGGCAGGGCAATGGCATCAAGACCGTTCTGCCCGCCCAAGCCTTTGCCAAGATCACCTGCCGTCTGGTGGCAAACCAGAAGCCGGACGCGATCTTTGCCCTGCTCAAAGCCCATATCGAGGCGCATTGTCCCCCGGGGCTGCGGGTCGATGTCGAACGCCTCGCCGGAAGCGCCGACCCCTTCCTTGTGCCGTCGGGCCACAATTCCAGTTCAGCCGCGGCCGAGGTCCTGACCGAAATCTACGGCAAGACACCCTATATCACGCGCACAGGCGGGTCGATCCCGGTCATGACCATGTTGCTGAACGAGCTTGGCATTCATGCCACCGTCTTTGCCTTTGGGATGAACGACGAAAACCTGCACGCCCCGAATGAATTCTTCCGGCTTTCAAACTTCAGAACGGGGCAGACAGCATATTGCCGGCTGCTGGAACGATTGGGCTAGGTGTTTCGAGCAAGTCCGTCGTTCTTTGTCGTCCTTGCGGTCTGGGTAGGCACTATTTGATGACCCAATTTCTGTTGTCTGAGTGATTTGTAGGGTGCCTAGCCGTCATCGTCGTTGCTAAGGGCGGCTCTTATGGCATGATCGCGGCGCGGCAGCCTTATATGCAGGGCGTCACCGCCGCGCAAACAGCGATCCTAACTCTGCTGGGTCACTAGACCTCCGCATCCGTCCCCAGATGGGCTCGAGATTGACCACGAGTTGGCTCAGGACGTAGCCGGGGAACAGAAACGGTCAGCCTTTGGGCATGTCGTCGGCACGCAGGAAGGCCTCCATCCCATCTTGGCAAGTGAGCCTTACCCTTACTTTGGACGCGTCGAACTTCGATTTCAGGTCCATTTGTCCGAGCGAGACCGGCGTCGAAGTGCAATTTCGACCTACAGGAAACCCGATAAGGATCAACGCCCTACAAGCACTGCACCAAATCGGCGCAATCATCAGCTTTAGAGAATATCGGCGTAGAGAGAGCAAGTTCCGGAGTAATCCCAAAGCGCCGGTGCTCAGCCCCTCCTACATAACCATCGAATATAACGGGAAAATCTGGCCGCTGGCGGATTAGGAGAAACTTTCGGCCAGGGTAAATTGGCGGAGAGGACGGGACTGCGGTCAAATCTTCTCTGGGGCTTAAATTGTTGATTTTAAAAGACGCGCATTTTGAAGATGCGTTTTAATCATGTCCCCACAGCGAACATCGCACTGGATCGCCGCGGCTAGAACCGCACTGTTTCGTCTCTAATCTCGACGCCCCACTTTCCCATCAGGACCTCGACATTCCGCAGCGACATCGGGAACCGAATGTACATCATCACTGCCAAGCGGATGATTTCGGGCGGGGTCTTGAAGTACCGGAAGGGGCTGCGTTGGGTCATGGCAAGAGGTTACGCAGACTGCCTGCCCGCCTCAATTCAGTTTCTTCTGACACTGCTCGCGCCACTGTTATCCGTCAATTTGAGGAAATTCGCGCCCTGTGCCAAATCATCGGTACGCCGGATAGACCATCACCCATTTCTGGAAATTGGGTCCCTGACTTCTCTCGTTTCCGTCAGTTTCTTGAACATCGTGAAGTACGCCCGAAACCAGCTGGCGAGCAAATCCAGGAGCCGCTTCCCATGGTGAAGGACGCCGCAAGCTGCCGGTCGCGAACAAGTTGCGTGACTTCCTGCTGGGTCAATTTGCTCCCATTGGCCAACCAGTTGAAGCCCGAGGGCGCGACAGAGTTCGGACTCGATGTCACTCCATCTGCCGTGGCCCCAATTGGGAACAGGGACGATACGATGATAACGCAGGTCCGGAGCGCACTGCGTGCGCTTAAATTCTTGATTTTCAGCATTTTTCTGCCTCACTGCCACACGACGTGTGTTTGCCACACTTGTCTTAAGAGTGGATTAAGGCAGAAAATCGGCCAAAAATAGCTTGTTTTTGGCCGAAGCTCTATTTGAGCGGAAAGTTACCTATTTTATCACGCGGTTTGCCAACCGCCAATCGGGAAACCCATAGTCGTCAGGCCATGGATACACCTCTTGCTGATCGAAATAAACGACCCCGGACAACAGCGGTTTATCTGGTTGTGGCTGCCTAACCGAGGCTTCCCAGCTATCAACATATGCCTGACTGCCAGAGTATCCCAACTCGGCCACGATGACAGGTTTTCCATAGATAGAAGCGCGCGCGTATGTCTCGTCCAAGATTTGCTGATAGGTCCTCGGGGCCCCGAGAATCTCCTTTTCCCACGGTTCGTAGCCAAAGATTGAAATCCCGACCAGATCAACATAGTCGTCGCCGGGATAGTAGGCTTCCATGCCAGCGTCACCTGCGGGGGACCAGACCACGTTGATCTTTGGTGCCTCTTGGCGGCAAATATCGATCATTCGATGATAGGCGTTGATGTAATCCTCCGGCTTCCATCCAGCCCAGATGAACTGTCCTTCGTCACGCTCCATCTCGTGGCCCCAGCGGATCGAAACGGGGCTCTGCATGCCGCCAACAATCTTGCAAATCATGCGCATGTTGCCATCGTAATAGCCGTTCAGAATGCCGTTTCGTAGAAATTCGGGGGTGTTGCGTTCGTCGATGGTCCACGTCCAGGGTTCAATCGTGATGAGCAAAGCCCTGTTGCGTTCCAGGGCATACAGGTCCGCGTCCACCAGAGACGGCAACGAAACGTCTTCCCATGGTAGGAAAAGGTGTTCGATGATATTTTGCGTCTCGTTTGTGTAGTCGCCCTGCGGGTCAAACGCACCATATGGCATGGTGCCAGGCGGGATTGCGACAGCTGCTAAAGGCAGCAGACTGCAGGCTCCAGCAAGAGCATACAGCTTCAGAACTCTTATCATAGCTACCGAACGCATGACATTTCCTCCTTTAGTTGGTGGAGACTTGCCCCGTTCCACCGGCCGGCTTGACGAATTTGAACGTAAACGAGTAGTCCAACGCGCCACGATCCGCGCTCCCGGCGCCTGCAACGCGTGAATTGACTTGGACCAATCTTAGTGGCTCAAGACCTATTGCCAAAGCATACACACTTTCAGCCGATCTTTGGGCAAACGCGGTCCCGAACAGAAACACGATAGTTGTTACAAGCGCGGTCTGGGTCGCAAAACGCCGCCACGCACCTGCGAGGTGCCACCCCGATTCACCGTAGTGCCGCAGAACGACCACGATCAGAGTGAGACTGTAAAGAAGTCCCGAGAACAGGGTAAGAACATAGAAACCTTGGGCATTGTGTAGTCCACTGACAAACAAGACTGGCAAAATGCACCCCAAAGCAAGTGTGGCGTAAACCGCAACGATCTTGAATGGTAGATCGCCCCGACCGTTTTGTCCTTTGGGTGTAATCCTGAAATCAACGAAATGCCCGGTCACAGCGTCGCGAACAGCTGCGATACACCCCCACAGGACCCAAGGCCATTGAAGCATGACAAAGAGTGTGCGTTCCCAACTGATCACCGGCGCATCTGCCGGTCGAAACGCTTTTGACCGGCGAAGCAGAACAGCTATGGCCAAGATTGCGACGATTTGTGGAACAGCGTGAGCAAGATATTGAGGAAATGTTACCTCGGCATAACGGACATCAAAGACAATTGCGTAGATCGGCAAAAGGTACATCGCAAGAAAGGTGAGCCCGAAAATGGGATAAAGCATTTGGCAGAACAGGAATTGTGCCCTAAGCCGGGGGCGCAGGGATGGCAGGTAGTTCGGCGTATACTGCAATAGCAGCGTGACCAGACTGCGGGACCATTGAAATTCTTGCGTGGCCAGGTCGGCCACAGTGGTCGGACCATCCCCGATGGCGATGGCATCAATTGCATGAACGCCGTGCCAGCCCCCTGCGTTCAGAATCATCGTGGTAGAATGATCCTCTGCAAGTTCTGGCCCAAGCCCTCCGACTGCACTTAAGGCCGCTGTCCTGACAGCATAGTGCGAACCGATACACATTGGAGCAAAGCCATTTGTATAGCCGGCCTGAAGGACGCCATGAAAGGCCCCTTCGGTATGCAAACGGGTACGCGTTGCCCAGCTATCGCCAGCATTGGACGCACAGATGGATGGAGCGCTGACATATCCGACGCCTGGGTCGGCAAATGGCCGGATCATTTCCCTCAGGTAATACGGCTGGGGCACATGATCCGAGTCCAGTTGGCTAACGATGTCATAGTCGCGATAGCCCCAACGATCATAGAAATAGGCCAGATTTCCTTCCTTGCATCTAGTCCGGCGTGGCCAACTGGCCCGGTGGTAGTCTTCAATACCTTTTCGGCAAGACACCTTGACCCCGTGTTCGGCGCACCAACGATAAGTTTCCTCGGAAGGGTCCTCATCGGCCAGCCAGGTGTCGTGGGGATAATCCTGAGCAAGCATGGCCCGAAGCGTACGCTCGACAATCTCGAACGGTTCAGACGGCGTTTTGGTCACGATCATCGCGACACGGTAGGCGTCGGGATGCGGATCGGGAGCAACGGACCTTACAGCCCGGACCGAAAAGAAAATGAAATAGGCCTGCAAGAATGAGATCCATCCCAGCAGCACTGAAACCGTCCAATATCGTACTGGGGCGGCATTGTGCGCGGGATCGAGCCACCACACCCAGAACCAAGCCGCGGTCGCGAGCCAGATTAGAACCAATGTCAAATAGATGACGGCTGTCCGTCCCTTGAGGATCCGCGCGAGGTGATGTTGTCCAGGCTCACGAAAAATCATGCTGCATCACTCCGAACCAGGGTGCGGCATGCCGCAGGATTGTGGTGATGTCGGAAAGTTCAGCACGAAACCCCAGCACGCGCGAGGCCTGGGTAGGATCAGCGGTCAACACAGGGGGATCGCCCGGGCGGCGGGGTCCGATTTTGACTGGCAGTGGGCGACCAGTCAGGTCCTCGATTCCACCCACGATTTCCCGGATCGAATGGCCCTTGCCAGTACCCAGATTGAGACGGACGGTCTCACCTCCAGCGATCAGGTAGTCCAGCGCTAGAACATGGGCTCGGGCAAGATCGCTGACATGAATGAAGTCCCGAATACAGGTCCCGTCGGGGGTAGGATAATCCGTCCCGAATATAGAGAGGGCTGGCCCAGTTCCGGCTGCTGCCATCAGGGCCAATGGAATCAAATGGGTTTCCGGGTCATGTCTTTCGCCCAGCTCGCCGGCAGGGTCCGCTCCTGCGGCATTGAAGTAGCGCAGGGCGGCATAGCGCAGACCATAGGCTGCCGCGTGGTCAGCCAACATCTGCTCGCCGATTAGTTTGGTCCTGCCATAGGGGTTAATCGGCACCTGCGGGCTGTATTCCTGGATCGGCAGGTGATCGGGTACGCCATAGGTGGCGCAACTGGACGAAAATACGATCCGATCCACCCCGGTTGAATGGGCAGCCTGCAGAAGCGAAATCATCCCACCGACATTGTTGTCATAGTAAGCCAATGGATCGCGGACACTTTCACCGACATAGGCCGATGCGGCAAAATGAAGAATAGCGTTGATTTTGTGCGCACGAATTGCAGTTTCAACTGCCGCTCGATCCCGAATATCAGCTTGTACGAAGGGACCAAACCTTACTGCATCAGCGTGACCCACAGACAGGTTGTCGATTGCCACTGGAACATAGCCGGCAACCTTAAGAGCCTTACAGGTATGTGACCCTATGAAACCGGCTCCGCCAGATACCAGAACTCGGGTCACAGTTTTTCCCATTATTGAACCAGCGCGTCTGTCAGTCTGGGTCCGATCAGTTCCTCTCTGAACCAGGCGATCATGTGATCGAGGCCCTCATCCAAAGATACTTTCGGTGCCCAATCGAGAACCGCTGCCGCACGGCCAATATCCGGGCGTCGCTGGCGCGGATCATCTTTTGGCAGGCTGGTAAATTCGATCCGTGACCGTGTCAGAGTCTTTCGCTGAACGATTTTTGCAAGGTCCAAGATCGTGAACTCATCGGGATTGCCTATGTTGACGGGCATGGTTTCATTCGAAGCCATCAGCCGGACGAGTCCGTCCACCATGTCTGAAACAAAGCAGAAAGACCTTGTTTGACTACCGTCGCCATAGATTGTCAGATTTTCACCCTCAAGCGCCTGAACGATAAAGTTTGACACGACCCGGCCATCCTTTGGATGCATCCTTGGGCCATAAGTGTTAAATATCCTCGCGACGCGGGTCTGAACCCCATAAAGCTCGTTATATTCCCAGAATAGTGTTTCGGCCGCACGCTTGCCTTCGTCGTAGCAGGCACGCGGCCCACATGTGTTGACGTTGCCGTTGTAGCTTTCCACCTGAAGGGGAATCTCGGGATCGCCGTAAATTTCGGAAGTCGAGGATTGTAGAATCCTTGCTCCCTTGCGACGCGCCAGATCGAGAAGATTTTTTGCCCCAATAATGTTGGTCATCAAAGTATGGATTGGATTCTGCTGATAGCTGGGTGGCGACGCAGCGCAGGCCATGTTGTATATCTGATTTACCGGTTCTTTGATCTTGAGGGGGATACAAACATCTTGTTCGATAAGACTGAAATCAGGATTTTCAATAAATGGCGCAACGTTCCTCCGGCTTCCCGTCTGAAAATTATCGACACAAATGATCCGATTTCCCTCGCCGAGCAATTTTTCGCAAAGATGTGACCCCAGGAATCCGCCCCCCCCTGCGATCAATATTGTAATGCGCTCGCGACGCTGAGAGCCATGGCTCTCTTCGAATGCCAGATCCTTCATTTTACACCTTCCCCAGATGCAGACAATTTTACGACCAGAAAACCTTGACGTACACCGTGTGGCCAAACCCCGAAAAAAGAAGCAATGTAAAAATTATTTCTGGTTAACAAAGAGTTGCCTATGCGACCCCATACCTCAACCGGCGTTTTGTCAACTTGCAGCCACGTTTTTGCCCATTTTTTGTCACAATCGAAAACAAGCACCCAATATTTGGTATACTATTTCCTAAACTTCACTATTTCATTCAATTCTAGCGCGAGTGAATTAATTTGATTATATTCAGGCGTGTGCGGACTGCAAACGCGCGAATCGCTCTTGCTGCCAAAACCCATCCCTCTAGCCCCTAGAATGAGCCGGCAATATCCAAAACCGAACACTCAACGCCCGGTCGGTTGTCCCTGCCTTGGCAACATGGCGACGGTACAATACGGCCCTCAGATCCAAATCCCTGCCCTCGCCGAGTTCATACATGGATCGATCAGAGCTGTTCGATCAGCAAGGAGACGACGTCGGGGCGCATGACCGAGTCATCGCACGATGCAATTGGCGCCAATTTGCGACAAGCCTGATCCATTGCCCGAAGGGTACGTCTACCTGCAAATCCGTCAGGTTGTCCAATCTCGTAGCCTGCACCTGCAAGTTTGCGCTGCAATGCAAAGATTGCGGCGTTAGAGTTCGCTTTCAATAAGTCTGCTCCAAACCCTTTGGTAACAAGTTCGGGATGGTCGATGACCTGCTGGGCCACGGCCGAATAGGCGTCCCGGCTACGCGCGACAGCAGCCTGGATCGAGACATCAAGCTGCCAAGCTTCGGAATCGGCGAGAAGCGGACGATACTGATCAAGATACTGACGAGCGTCCGCGGGTCTGCGCATCACGTTTAACCCGTTGCCGGACCTTACGAGTTTGATAAGATATATGGCAGCCTGGGAGTTTCCGGATGCCGCGGCCCTTTCCAGCATAGCGATCGTTTCAGGGCCGGATGCTGAAACAGAAATACCCCACATATGACGTTGAGCATCCAAAACCTCGATCCGGTCGTTGCCCACCGCCCTGCCCCGCTCCGCATAACCGGCAAACTTTCCACGCGACCGGGCTCCACCGCCGAGATACCCATACATGGCGCCCTCTGCCAGTGTAGACCAAGCCGAGCCGACCCCCATTTCGCCGGCCCTGACGAGCATCGCCTCGGCTTCGGCCGGGTCCTTTTCGCTCCACATCATGGCCATGCCGTACTGGTAGATCCCGTTGCCGTTTCCAGCCGCTGCAGCCTTTTCAAAATACTCAAGCGCCTTGGGCCAATCCTGTTGAATGACTGTCCCATACAGATAGAGGCTACCCAGTGTCACCAGGGCGTCAACACTTCCGGAAGCGACGGATGCCTCGAGTAGACGGACACCTTCCCGCGTATCGTCGGTTTCCACATTTGAAGAATAGACGAGGGCAATACCCCTCTGGCGCATGACCTCTGGCGTCTCACCGCCAGCCGCCTCTTGTGCTAACAATGGTGTCGCAAGAACCATCACCACGCTGGAAGCTGCGAGGATCAGCCGTGATCGCGGACCTTGCAGAAACAAATGTACCTTGGATCTGAACATCTTGAATTCCCCTTTGGTGCAAACACATCCCCGATTGCTCGAGGCCCCAACGACCAATGTAACCAAAAATCTCGCCACCCGAAATAAAATCGTATGCCAGCGAGATTGCCTACCATTTTAATGCTTTAAGGTGAGTAAATTTACCTCAAATTTACTTCAGGTTGATTCCGAGCCATTCTGAAAAGCGGTGTTTCCCAGCACAAGCCATTTTGGCAAGACTTGACAGATGTTGACCCGCATCATTCAAGATTTCCCTGACGCTGCTTGACGAGCAGAGATTTCGGCAGCTTGGGATCCTAAGAACTGGTCGGAATCCGAAACTTAAGTCGAGAAAGTGGCTCTTCGAGGAGATACCATGAGATTGTCGCTGCAATTACTGTAAGAATAGACATAACAAGAAACGTCTTTGGTCCGCTTACGAAATATTGCGGAAACACCTGCACGAAAAGCCACCACACGGCTAGATGATACATATATACCCCATAACTGATCTTGCTCAGAAACACTGCTACCCGGCTCTGCAATGCCCATCCGATCGGACCGCGATATCCTACGAAAGCTCCCAGAACAATCGCACAAAGGGCCGGTTGCGCAACCAACCGATAAGTATCGGAATCAGAATACCCGTCCCAAAGATAGAACGGCGAGAAAATGACTATGATTGCCACGACCATGGCCCCGTTTGAGCTCAAAACAGCGCTAAAGTCTTCGTGCTGGGCCAAAAGATAGGTGAGGGCCCCCGCAAGAATGGGATCGAAAGGCAGTACAAAAAACCGCCACCATCCGTCAATTCCAAAATGTCCGCCATGGGTATGCAAGAACATCGCAGTAAACATCAGACCAATTGTGACGATATAAATTTTCCGAATTGGCAATAGCAAAATAACCAGCGGCCAAATGAGATAGAATTGTTCAAGTACGTTAAGGCTCCACAGGTGCCCGGCCACCCACGGCTTAACGGATTGAGACCAGGCAAAATATATATTCGAAGCCTGAAAAATATGCCAAGGCCAAACTCCTCGAAAGCCGTCGATGTCGAAAATGAAGCCAACGATCACAAGAACTGCCAAAGCAGGGAACAGGCGCAATGCGCGACGGGCATAAAAATTGAGGACATGAATACGACGGCCACTTTGTTTGGCCGTCCAAAGGATGTGGGTAATCAGAAACCCACTTACGACAAAGAACAGCGAGACCCGCAAGTCCTCCGTCAAGGGGTTCTTGTCCCAGAAATGTACGAAAAGCACCCCTATCATGGCAAGAGCGCGAAGCCCGTCTATCTGCAGACGTCGTCCTTGTATCAATCGCCATCCTCGTTTGTCTTTAGGCAAAACCTATGCCGATATTGACGCTGAGGCAATCCCAGCAAAAAGCCTATTTGTTTAAGTATTAACCGACGACTGCTGGCTTCGACGCAGGAACGGCCTCTCGATAACCCGCCAACTTATGCCCCCGACTACGTAGACGACAGGGATCGAGACAAGTGCAAAGGTAGGTCCTGTGATCCCGACAAATCCGAAACTATATAGAAGGGTCAGAAGAAGTTGTTGGATTGGCCAGCCCCAGATGTACATCCCGTAAGAAGGATCGAAAGAGCCAGTTGCACGGCTTGTCGGATGCCATCCAAAGCGCCCAAACCATAAAAGAGGGTAACAGGCAAACAGAGGAAACATCACGGGAGCGAGTTTGCTCCATTCGGGAATTACGGTCATAGCCACAATCAATCCAATCAGGGAAAGCGTGGCAATCCGACGATTGGGAGTATGATTCCCGACATGAAGCCGCATAGCTAATCCAGCCGAAAAACTCGGAAATAGAAAGGCCAGACCACCCAGTCCTGGAATATGCAACTTACTCTGAAAAAAGTAAACTGATCCGGCCACGACCAAAGCCACAGACAGGTTCTTTCTGAGCGCACCAAAAACGAACAGGAGCCCGACGATCACGTAACAGGCCATCTCGATGCGGATCGTCCAGATAACTGCATTCAAGGAGTGTGATAGCCAGACTTGGGCCGCACTTCTACCTGAATAGAACGAGACTGAAGCCATCCAAAGCCGACTATCTTGAAAGGTTAAAACCCTGAACAGTGATGTCCATACAGCTGGATCGGCAAGATGGGCGCGAACGCCCTCTTGTGAAAATGCCGATCCAATCACGAGAACGGTCACGAGATTTGCAACTATGAACGCCGGCAAGATACGTCTGGCACGTTTCAACGCGAATTGGCCAAGACTGTGCGAGCGAAGGGCGCTATCGGTCACTAAAAAGCCGCTGAGGATAAAAAAGAGATAGACACCGTAAACGCCTGCAATCTCACCTGTGACCATCTGGAATGGCTCGTAGTCCTCGAAAGTGTCCGCAATCAAGAATGCATGAGAAAAAATGACCGCTCCTGCTGCGACGATGCGCAACAAGTCAAAACCAGGATAAAATTGTCCATTTGCAATATTGGTTTTAGCGGCATTCGCTGCAGTTCTTGGGTTCATGTGCTTAAGATCACCTTTGCACCTCTGCAAAAAAGCAAGAATGAAGTTTTGAAAATAACTGGTTAGAGGACATGAATTCATGTGGGTTCTGGAAATGAATGTTGTCAAGGTATTCTTTTGTCAGGATATGGTGCTTCCCACCTTTTGGACGGTAGCGTCAGATCGACGCAAATTCAGTTCGGTTTTCGGGCCATCGCCTTAACTTCGACTGCGGAGAGCCTGCGCCGCTCGACGGATGCTGTCTGAGAGGCACCTCAGAGAGTGTGAAAAGTCCGGATGTGAAAGAGTACTAAAATCTGCTAATCTCATCCGATGCTCCAGTTCGACGAGAACACCGCCAAACTACTAGAAACCGCCTATCAAGGTGCGGACGTCTCGCGGCGCAGGCGAATGGCTCTGGATGCGCTTCACCTCGCGGCGGGAGAGGTCGTGGTCGATATTGGTTGCGGCAACGGCTTTCTGACGCAGGAAATCGCACGTGCGGTCGGCCCGTCAGGTCGCGTCATTGGCGTCGACCCAAGTGTCGATATGCGTGCGCCCGCACAGGCACGTTGTGCTGCATTTCCGAGCGTGTCCATCGAAGACGGAACGGCAGACGCGCTGCCACTGCAGGACGGTGCGGCGCACAAGGCGGTCGCCGTTCAGGTCCTCGAATATCTTAACGACATTCCGGCCGCTATGCGCGAAGCGCATCGTGTGCTCCTGCCCGCTGGTCGGTTCGTTGCTGTCGACACGGGTTTCGGAACGCTCGACTGGTTCTCTGAGGATGAAGCGCGCATGCGCCGTGTTCAGGCTGCTTGGGATCACCACTATGAAGAGGCCCGCGTGGCCGCACTCTGGCCGGCACTGTGCCGCGACGCTGGATTCTCGGCGATAGAAATTGAACCCTTCACCTTTTGCGACGTCACGCTGAGACCGGACGGCATCGCATTAATGGGGCTGCACTTGATGTCGCGTTACGCCTCTGAGAACGGTCATACGCCTGAGAAAGACACTCAGGCCTGGTTCGATGAACAGATCCGTCTGGCAAGTGAAGGTCGGTTCTTCTTTTCGCTTACCTATTATCGCATGAGTGCAGTGAAGCGGTAGCTGGCTGCCCGTTGAGAGAAGTGACCGGCGAATGAGCTCAGACTTATAACCTCTGCGATACGCCAGAATTCGATGTCAGTCGCCAAACCGAATGTCGAAAAAGCGCCAAGTCGACAAGCAGCTTCGCAAAACTTGAGGTTTGGCAACATGAATCGACTCCTCGATGCCACTTGCCCTAAGCGACCTTAGATCAATCGAACGTAACAGAGACATTGTGGGGCTTCCTCGCAACAGATTTCAAGCATGCATAACCATGCCACAAGCTTCGCAACTGAACCGATATATTGTTCCGACGGCCTTCCATCAATACCCAGTATAGCCAGCCACTGTCGCGTTCTGCCCGCCGTCGCCAATCCGGACTGGGTGGAGCGGACTTCGCTTCCCAGGCTTTTCACAAGGCCCGACAAAATAGTGTTTGCCACCTGACAAAAGGTTCCCAGTGTACTTATCATGCGCCCTCGGTTGCTCAAACGAAGGTCCGGGACAGCCAGGCAGAACAAGGCCGCCGCTCAGGCGGTCATGAACGAGGCTCAGTTGGACCGTCGGCCGGATGCAATCGCTCAATAAAGCCGGGTTTCTCGGTCCTTTTTGACACCCGCCTCGACCTCATCAAGTGTTTCGCTCATGGCTCCATGTGCAACCATCATCTCGGCGAGGGTTGGAACCGCGGAAGTGTCCGGCCAAGCGTCTTGTTGCCAAACCATTCCACGGATGAATGCCTTAGGGCAGTGACACAGAACCCTTTCCACCCGTAAGAGCAGGACCAACTCCGCCGCACGTCCGTTGACGGCGAGTTTTTGTCCAAGGTTTGTGTCTTGCACCACCGCACCTTTTCCGCTCACCCTCAAGGTGTCGCGGTGGCCGGGGATGACAAAAATGATCCCAACGTTTGGATTTTCAAGGACGTTTTCAAACGTGTCCATCCGCCTGTTTCCGGGCCGATCAGGGATGGCAAGAGTGTTCTTGTTGAGGACATGCACAAAACCCGGTGGGTCACCGCGAGGCGTGATGTCTTGAATCCCGTCCGGCCGCGTAGTTGAGACAATCGCAAGCGATGATGCCGCGATAAACCGTTGAGACAGGTCATCAACGTGGTCAATTACCTTGTTGTCGACCCAGTGTGACGGGTTTGGAATTAGCGTTCTTAGATCGTCGGTTGATCGAAGACACCGATCAACCAAATTCCCAAATACCTCATCCATCAGCCGTTTTCTCCTCAGTGCTGAGCGCAGCCTAAAAATCTACGCATCGGTGTGCAATTTAACCGTGACCTCTCTGGGCTCATAGCCGTCATCTGACAGCCTTGCGCAGGGAAATTGGACCCGTGTCCGATACCCTGCATCAACGTGAATCTTATGTCAGGTGGGGAACACTAATCTTAGCCAAGTGCCTTCGCGATTTCGCGCAGATGCGCAGCACCGGTTCCGCAGCAGCCCCCGAAAATGTCCATGTGAGGAAAGCGTCTGCGCAGGTCACCAAGTTGCATGGCAAGTTCGACGGGATCGCCGTCC
>JAHEBU010000018.1 GCA_024642115.1 Marivivens sp.
CTGATTAGAAGTCAGGTGCTCTATCCAGTTGAGCTATGGGACCAATGCCCGCTCTTTACCCAACCCAACCGGCGTGGCGCAAGCAAAACTCAGGCGGCCAGCTCCTTGGCCAGCTTGCGTTTGTGCAAACCGCGGATCTGGCGCAGGATGGCAGCCTGGGTATCCGCCTCGCGCAGGCGGGCGATGGCCGACTGGTGCCACTCGACGGCGGCGCGGTGCAGACGGGACAGTTCTGTGTCCTTCATCAATTCAGACACCACGGCGCGCACGTCAGGCAGCCAGCGCTGAATGCGGCGATCCTCGACCATGTTGTCATCATACTGGTTCCAATACTGCTTCCAGTATTTGACTTCTTCCTCAACGGCGCGGTTGGCATCGCCGCGCTCTGTCTTGACCAGGAAATTTTCCATCGACCGCAGAGCGTAGTGGTTCAGCTGGACCAGCCCGTACCCCTTGCCCTCGGCCTTGGCGGATTTGTAGGTCTTGGTATAGGCTTCGGGCGGGACGGGTCGGCCATCGCCATTGACCCATGTCACCTGCCCCACCGCATCCTCGTGCAGGTCGGGGGAATGGTTGCCCACCCATTTGAACGGGGCGTCGCCTCGCGTCATTGTCTTGACCCCGCGGGACCGGGTCCAGCCATAGGTGGCATCGTCGTGTGACATGGCGCGGTCAAACCGGGCCAACAACGGCACCGATGGATCATAGGCTTCATGCCCGGCACAACCAAAATTCAGCTGGTTCATGGAAATGAACTGCGCCTCGGGGACAGCGACGACCAGATCGGTCAACCGGCCCTTGCCCGTGTTCACACAAATGAATTCGTCCACGTCAAACGAAATGAACCAGTCCGCCCGGCGCAAACGGCCAAAGGCGTTGACGTATTTCATCGCCGCCCAGTGATGACCGCCCTCGCCCTCGGTCAGGATCGACGGGTTGGGCATGTGTCTGACGATCCCCAGATCATCCAGCCGATCCAGGATCAGGTCAGTGCCATCAGCGCAGTCATTGGTGAACACGATGAAATCGGTGATCCCGATCAGGCGGTGATAGGCGATCCATTCCAGGATGAACGGGCCTTCGTTCTTCATCGGCGTAATGGCGGTGATACGCATGGGCTGCCCCCTTGCGCCCTTGGCGGGCGTCATTTCAGGCAGGATAGTCGGTTGCGAACTTTCTGGCTAGACGCTCAATGCGTCCAGACGCCCCGCCGATTGGTGGCAAAATTCTCGCCATAGCCACCGGGGCGGATGATGGGTTGACGCAGCTTCGGCTCCTGCACCACGGCGTCGATCCCGTTCTCCTTGGCGTAATCCAACGCATCGTCCTTGGTGGCAAAGGTCAGGCGCACTTGGGTCTGCGTGTCGTTCGACGATGTCCAACCCATCAATGGATCAACCTCGCGGGCGCTGTCTTGCGGGAATTCGAGAACCCACTCGTGGGTTTTGGCAGTCCCCGACTGCATGGCGGTTTTGGCGGGCTTGTAGATTCGTGCGAACATCGGTGGTCTCCGGCAACCTGAGCGTCTTATCGGCAAATCCGTCCCGCTTCGCAAGCATGCTGACATGATCCGGCAGCAGCAACCCTTGAACGCGAACAAAAAGGGATCAATTGTAGGCAGTCCCCATCTGCCGCCCGCCTCAAGGAATCTTTCCCATGGCCTATGCCAATTCCGACAGCCTGCCCGAACGCAAAGACGTCTATCTGGCCAACCCCGCCCCCGACGTCAAATCCCGGGAAAAGCTGGAAGGCGGGCGGCGGTTCGTCCTGAAAACCGAATTCGAACCGGCGGGCGATCAACCCACGGCGATTGCGGAACTGTCCCAAGGCGTGATGAACGGCGATCGCGATCAGGTGCTTCTGGGGGCGACTGGGACGGGCAAGACCTTTACGATGGCCAAGATCATCGAACAAACCCAGCGCCCGGCAATCATCCTTGCCCCGAACAAGACGCTGGCTGCCCAGCTTTACGGCGAATTCAAGGGGTTCTTCCCCGACAACGCCGTCGAATACTTTGTCAGCTACTACGACTACTACCAGCCCGAAGCCTACGTCGCGCGGTCCGACACCTATATCGAAAAGGAATCGCAGATCAACGAACAGATCGACCGGATGCGCCACTCGGCCACCCGGGCGCTGCTCGAACGGGACGACGTGATCATCGTGGCCTCGGTATCGTGCATCTACGGCATCGGGTCGGTGGAAACCTACGGGGCGATGACGCAGGACCTGCACGTCGGCAAATCCTACGACCAGCGCGGGGTGATGGCCGACCTGATCGCACAGGCCTACCGACGCAACGATCAGGCGTTCCAGCGCGGCACGTTCCGGGTGCGGGGGGACTCTCTCGAAGTGTTCCCGGCCCACCTCGAAGACCGGGCCTGGCGGCTGTCCTTCTTTGGCGAAGAACTCGAATCCATCACCGAATTCGACCCCCTCACCGGGCAAAAGACCGACAGCTTCGACAAGATCCGGATCTACGCCAACAGCCACTACGTCACGCCCAAGCCGACGATGCAGCAGGCGATCAACGGCATCAAAAAGGAACTGCGCATCCGGCTCGACCAGTTGGTGGCCGAAGGCAAACTGCTCGAGGCGCAGCGGCTGGAACAACGCACCTCCTTCGACCTCGAAATGCTCGAGGCGACGGGGGTCTGCAACGGCATCGAAAACTACTCGCGCTACCTCACCGGGCGGGCCCCCGGCGAACCGCCGCCCACGCTCTTTGAATTCATCCCCGACAACGCCATCGTCTTTGCCGACGAATCCCACGTCTCGGTCCCCCAGATCGGCGGCATGTACAAAGGTGACTTTCGGCGCAAGATGACGCTGGCCGAACACGGCTTCCGGCTTCCCTCTTGCATGGACAACCGGCCCCTCAAATTCGAGGAGTGGGACGCCATGCGCCCCCAATCGGTGTTCGTTTCAGCCACCCCGGCCGCGTGGGAGATGGAGCAGACCGGCGGCGTCTTTACCGAACAGATCATCCGCCCCACCGGCCTGATCGACCCCGCCATCGAAATCCGGCCCGTGGACATGCAGGTGGACGACCTTCTGGACGAGGTTCGCAAGGTGGCGCTCGCCGGTTACCGCACGCTGGTCACGACCCTGACCAAACGCATGGCCGAGGACCTCACCGAATACATGCACGAACAGGGCATCCGCGTGCGCTACATGCACTCAGACATCGACACCATCGAACGGATCGAAATCCTGCGCGACCTGCGGCTGGGGGCATTTGACGTGCTGATCGGCATCAACCTGCTGCGCGAAGGGTTGGACATCCCCGAATGTGGGCTGGTGGCGATCCTTGATGCGGACAAGGAAGGGTTCCTGCGGTCCGAAACCTCGCTCGTTCAGACCATCGGGCGGGCCGCGCGGAACGTCGAAGGGCGCGTCATCATGTACGCCGACCGGATCACCGGGTCGATGGAACGGGCGATGAAGGAAACCGACCGCCGCCGCGCCAAACAGATCGCCTATAACGTCGAACACAACATCACGCCTACGACGGTCAAAAAGAACGTCGAGGATATCCTCGCCGGCCTCTACAAAGGCGACGTGGACATGAACCGCGTCACAGCCAAAGTGGACAAACCGCTGGCCGGCGCCAACCTTGCCGCCGTCCTCGACGGCCTGCGGCACGACATGCGCAAGGCCGCCGAGAACCTCGAATTCGAGGAAGCGGCGCGACTGCGGGACGAGGTCAAACGTCTGGAAACCGTGGAACTGACAATAGCCGACGACCCCCTGGCCCGGCAGCAAGCGGTGGAAAAGGCCGTGGACGACGCGCAAAAGGCGTCGGGGCGGTCGACTGGGGGGCGTGGTGGGATGCGGGGTGGGAAGTCGAGGTATGGGGGGAAGAAAAAATAACTTTTCAATAAACACGTATTAAGCCTTGATTAGCATCAAAATATATCCTATATTAATTTTATGGGGAGTGGTTCTCCTGAAAATTAACATCAATAAAGGATAATTTATGCAAGTAAGTGAATTTGAAAGACGCGTATTAGAAGTTGAGGAAGTTGTGATTAGAGTCCGACTTAACTCAAATGTTGAGATTGAAGACTACGATTATCAAAGGAGGGCTGCTGATGGGACTTCTGTCACTGAGTGGCTCGACCAGAGGGTTATTCCAAAGGTTGATGGCGCTGAAGTCTCGATAATTGATGGAAACTTTACTCGCCCTCATGGTCGGACTAGGATGCGCACCTTGCGCGATAGTTACGAAAGATAAGACTGACGCGACGGATACGAAAAAATGGTGCGCATTCATTGCGCACCAACTCCATCGAACCGGATCCAACTAGCCTCACCCTGACTCTCCCACCCTACTGGAGGGTGCAACCCACCACCCCTTCACCCCTCCAACCAAACCTCGCCCTTAGTCACTCCACCCTTCACCAAATACCCCGGCTCCTTCACCTCCGGATAGGCCTCGGCCCAGTCCCGATACCTGTCATTGGTGACGATCTTTGCCCCTATATCCCGGGCGGCCTTCAACAGGTAATCGTCTGCACTCGTCCCCTTGGGTACGACCAGCACATCCTCGAGCGGCAGGCTCAACAGCGCGGCCATCGCGGCATCGTCCTGATATCGGTTCACCAACTTGTATCCGACCGTCGCGTCAAAGATCACGCCGGGCCGGAACCCGCGGTCGCGCAGGTGCCACACCAATCCGACGACCGTCTCGATCTTTGGCTCATTTTTATCCCAGAACAGGACATTCGACCCGTCGATCAGGATACGCTCGCGCAAATCGGGTTTGCGACGCCACGCCCTCCAGATCAGCCGAACCAACAACAGAATGGCAAACAGCGGGACAAGCAGGATCAGATCAGACGACATGCCCGATTGCTAGCAACCCCAACGTGCAATGCAAGCATCGGTTTGGGCGCAACAGACCTACCCACCCCTCGCCGTCCCGGCCCCGAGCCGGGACCTCGACCCCGTATCTCAAAAACGTGGTCAGGGTTCACCCCGACTCCCACCCCGTAGGGTGGGGTTTCACCCCACCATCAAACCTTTTTCACCAGCCGGATCAGATACAACAATATCACCGCACCCAGTGTCGCATGGAGGATCGACGCGATGACGCCGCCACCAAAGCCCAGCCCGACGCGCGGCAGGATGAACCCGGCGACCACCGCGCCCACGATCCCCACCACGATGTTGCCGACCAACCCATAGCCGTAGCCGCTCACGATTTGCCCGGCCAGCCATCCCGCGATGGCCCCGATCAGCAGCAGAATGATGATACCCGAAACTGTCATGGTCCAAACTCCCCTGTGCCCGGGACACCGCCCGGCGCTAAACACATCCTACGCCCCAATGTCGGAAATCCCTACTTACTTCGGCGTAAGGTGAGCGATATGAACAAGGGGCAGGAAGAATCCTCATTTCTGGATATCTAAATGAAATCAATATATTAAATGGCGTTCAAACGTGAACACCGATAAATCCGGGGCCCCACAGACATGAAACCCGCCCTGATCCTCGGGGCCGCCGTCTGGGAAAACGGCCCGTCCCCGACCCTCGAACGGCGCACCCTCCATGCCGCCCATCTCTATCATCAGGGGCTGATTTCCCACCTCATTCCCTGCGGCGGACTGGGCCAGCATCCCCCCACCGAGGCCGCGATGATGGCCACGATTCTGACCGCTGCCGGGGTGCCTCCCGAGAAAATCACTCTCGAAGACCGCTCCCACTCCACCCTCGAAAACATCCGAAATGCGATCCCGCTTCTAAACGGCACTGAAGTCCTCATCGTCACCGACAGCTACCACGCCCCCCGCGCCCGCCTGACCGCGCGGCGGCTCGGCCTGATCCCGACCTCGTCCAGCCCCGATTTTCAAGCCTCGATGAAACCTCGGCTCCGCGAAATCGCGGCCTACGGCCTCTACTGGCTCCGCCTCACCATCCTTCGGTCCCCGGCGCACCCTTGATCCGGCCGCGCAGATTCGGGGTGACCCACCCGCCGTAGAAATTGCCGGGCTGGGGGTCGACCCTCTGGTCCCCCACGAAACAGGCATCCACTGCCCATGCATAGATCGCCAGGTGATCCTTGATCGCCGCAAAACGCGGGGTCGGGTCGGGATAAGTCCAGACCGCGTCCCGCACGACCCGCCCCTGCCAGACCAGATCAAAATAGGCCGCCCGCCCTTTCCACTCGCAGAACGACTGCCGGTTGGACGGGCGCAAAGAGGACATCAGGACGTCAGACGCAGGTGCATAATAAGTGGGTGCATGATGTGTCTCGCAGACCCTCCAGCCCGCGGCGGTATTGATGATCAAAACCTCCCCCAGCACGGCGCGCAACAACTGCGGCACCCGTTCGACCAGAGGCGGGCGCGGGTAGTCTTGAACGGTCTCGATGGGAAGGTTTGTCATGCCTCAAACCTGGACCCCGGCTTGACTCCGTCAAGGTCCAGGGCCAAATAGCGACCAGTGGGGACGTAGCTCAGTTGGGAGAGCGTGTCGTTCGCAATGACAAGGTCGTCGGTTCGATCCCGATCGTCTCCACCATTTCAGCCTATCAGGGTTTTTGCCTTTTCGGCAGGTCGCAGAGGGACCGGAAACTCTTTGTGCTTCTTGCGATGGAACCATTGGCTGAGCAGGAACAAAGC
>JAHEBU010000009.1 GCA_024642115.1 Marivivens sp.
ATCCCCCGCATCGGAATGGAAGTGGTCGTCGAATTCCTCGAAGGCGACCCCGACAAACCCCTGGTCACTGGCTGCGTCTACAACGGCAAGAACGATACGCCCTATCCGTTGCCAGAGCATAGGACCCGCAGCACGTTCAAGACCGACACCCATCAGGGCAACGGATTTAATGAGCTGCGGTTCGAGGACGCCAATGGCAAAGAAGAGATCTATGTTCATGCGGAAAAGGACCTCAATATCGCGGTTGAAAATGACCGAGCAGAAAATATTGGCGGCAGCCGCCATACGGTGATTGACCGGACTGTCACCGAGGTCGTTCAGCTGTCCCGGATGCACGTCACCGGGGTCAGCGAAAGCCACAACGTTGGCCATCGGTATTTGCTGCGGGTGGGCGTCGGTGTCGGTATGGCCTCGTTGTATTCGCTGGTCAGCCGCAAGGCCGCCACCCGTTTCAGTGCCTTCAAGTCGTTGTTGAGTGCCAGTCAGGGCGTCGGTCCGGCAGGATATTTCAAACACATCGAAGGGGACGATGTGGCGATGATTTCCGGCAGCGCCTCGGAGGCTGTCGAGGGTGCAAAACTGTTGTCATCGGGTGGTTCGATGACCCTGACGTCGGACGACGCGATGTCGATTACCGCGGACAAGTCGATCACGACCGTTGCCGGGGATCAGGCCGCGATTTTCGCCGGGGAAAAAATCACTTTGCGCTGCGGCCAATCGGAATTGACCATGACCAAGGACGGCGTGATCAAACTCAACGGCAAACGCATCGAGTTGAATTGAAGGAGAGGTCGGTTGTTGGCAAGACGAATGGTTGTGAGTGCGATGGTGGTTGCGGGTCTGTCCGGCTGTGCGCATTCGCAGGATCGCTGCATGGTCCCTGACTGGGCCACGATGACCGACACCAGCGTTGTCAATTGCAGCCTGCTGGTCGCTTCGGATGGATCCACCGTCGCCGCTGGGTGCCCCGTGGCCGACCAGGTCATGATGTCGATGCGGCCCGATGGTCAGGTTGGTCTGACCCGATCGGTGACGGGCGGCCTGCAAGCCAGCTATGTGGCAACCGCGACGACGATAGACGCCGCAACGATACCCGAGGCCATGCAGCAAATTCTGGCCGCACAAACCTGTCTAGAGAGCGACAGTTGCAACCGGGGGCCAAATCCGCCGACATTTCTGGACAATCTAAGGGATGTTCATGTGCTGGGCGGCATCACCTTTGAGGTTGCCGAGGTGCCGCAAGACAGCGGTGGATTGCTGGATGGCGGCGGTCTTTTGGGCGGTGCGGGCCTTGGAAGCGCGCTGAACGGCAACCCGCCACTTCAGGCCGGTTATTTCACGGCGCAGGACACATTATATCAGGTGTGGGCCGACCCGACCGGCACGTTGGCGGGAAAGAGTGTGTTTGTGCAAGCGTTGGGTGCGGTGGATCAGGTATGCCCGAAATAACATTTCAGGATTGGACGAGCCTTCCGACGATTGCGCTTCTGGACAGCGATTATTTCGCCGAGGACGGGCCGCCCGACCTTCCCGAAGTTCCGGAAATGCCCGAGATCGACGGATCCCCCCTGGGTGACCTGCAACGCCGCGCAACCGAGGCGGTCGAGAAATTCCTCGGCAACGTGGGCGACATCGAATACGCCCCCACTCCGCTGGACATTAACGGTGCGGATCTGGGGATGCGGATCGGTCAGGTCGTCGCCAACAACAACAAGCGACTGTCCAGAGACAATACATTTTACGATATCTGCCTTCTGATCATGAATGGCGATCCCAGCCTGCCAGACGGATTCATGGTGGCCTACAATGCGATCGTGCAGGAATATGCCCGCGCACTATACCAGACGACGCCGATCTTTTTTGCGACCGACCCGATTGGCCGAAACGCGACCCTCAACACGTTGTTCACGCAGTATAAACAGCAGGTCAACGGGTTGGTCCGTGGCACGCAGGCTGCACTGCGGGCGGCGTATGGGGTGGCCGCGACCAATGCCGACCTCGACATGGGAAACGTGCAGACAATCACCCGCGAGGGCAAGGTGCCCGGCGACTTTGCCTCCATGTTCAACTGAGTAAAAAGGAGCACCAGGGTCATGCCAGCCGCATCTCGCAAAGGCGACATCTGTGTGGGTCACGGGTGTTTCCAGCCGACACCGTCTGTCGCAGGCAGCCCCGATGTTCTGATCGACAAGATACCGGCGCTGCGCAAGGGCGATGCGGTTGCCCCGCACGGATGCAATTCCTGCCCGCCGCATGGCCGGGCGGTTTCGGCCGGATCACCGACCGTATTCGTCAACGGTCGGCCCCTTGCACGGATCGGTGACGGGGTGGACTGCGGCGGACAAGTGACTGCCGGATCGGCCACGGTTGTCGTCGATGTTCAGACGCCACAATCGTCGATGCGGATGACCGCCCCGTGCGTCCGGGAATGCATGCGGGACGCCAACCGCAAAGGACAGGCCTTTGTCATGCGTGCCGGATGACCAAAGCACACAGATTATCCCGACGCGAGATGTTCGCCCTGCGCAGTCCATTCCGGGCAGGCAGGCTTCATGCCATTCTGGATGCAACCAGCTATGAAGGTTTGCTCCAGGCTTTGGGCAGGTCACAGCTTGACTTTGACAGCCTGTTTTCGGGCGACGACGCTTTGATGTTGTCGGGCGAGGCGCCCTATATCGCGACACTTGACAACTCCCGACCCAAGGCCGTTCGGGATCTGCTTCAGGCGGCACGTTACAGATATGCCGGTTTTATCGTTGAGTCGGACGCGGGACGAGATGACCTGCGCCGACACTTTGCCGCCAAACTGTACGCCATCATCAATGAAGGACAGGACATGGCCCTTTTTCGGTTCTACGACACCCGCATCCTTCTTGCCTTTCTTGGCACGCTGAATGCAGCCGAGGCTGCGGCATTCTGGGGTCCGGTGCATCAGACCTATCTGATCCGGTCGGATGGCCCCATACAGATCGACGTGCCTCGGGTGCCGGGGGTGTCGCCGCCCCTTGCCACCCCCCTGCCGCCGATGCGCGCCGATCAGATGATTGTTCTGGCCACCGTAACCGACCATGCCTTTCGCGACCGGCTTGCCGCCTACCTTGGCGACACCTGGACCGACGATGTGACACGCATTGGACGCGATGAATTGCCTCAGATCGTGGACAGCGCCATCGCCGATTGCCCCCGGCTTGAGGTGTGCCGCGAAATGGACATCGTCATCATGGCGATTGCGCGTCTGCGCGTGCCTGATCTGGTTCAGTCTGATGAATTCTGGCGCCTTGTCATTGCGGATCGTCCGAATCCGAACCAGCGCGCCGGAGTATTCCTGAGCACCATGATGCTGAATATGGATCGCGATCAGAAACTGGATTTCTACCGCCGGGTCAACGGCTGGTGGGACTACGGCAAAGACTAGAAAAAAGGGGCAAGACGCTTGGTCTATCTTTCACCTGAATCCGCCGAAGCCCTGGGCGCACTTGGCGAGGAAATCGGTCGCTGGGGCGGGGCCGCGCTGCGGCGTAGCCCGCTTGATCCGGCAACGCGTCCGTTGCCCCCCTACGACTGTCCGACCGGAAACTGCCGGAACGACAAACCGTGCCAAGAGGTCAAGGAAGGCGATGCCATCGACCCGTTCAGCCGTGAACACGTCGAACGCAACGCCTGCAATCGGTGCCCGACCACCAACCCCGAACCGGTAACCCATACCGTGGCCCGCCTGTTCGGCCTGACGGAAAGCGAAGAAATCTCGCACTACGAAGACGCCGAGGGGAACCAGTGGCAGCCGGACAACTGGTTCACGGCCCCGCGCTATCATGGCGACGCCGGGATCGGCGCACGGGACCCATCCAACATGACCTACCGTGTCGTTATGGCCGCAACCGGAGGACGCGGCTGGCAGTGCCGCTATCACGGCGGACAACTTGACGACAGAAGCCTTGACCTTGGCACATTCGACTATGCCGAGGGCGGCACGTCCATGCACATGCGCATGGACGTTTCACCGCACAACGCCAATCCCTTGTATGCCCCCAATCTGACCGAGACGTTCTGAACATGCCCACCCACCACGCGCCGGATCACGGCGTCTTTCGCGTTGGGCAGAACCTGACGCTTGTCGATATCTGGATCGGTGTGCACAGCGACGCGCAGCAATGGCAGCGGGCATCCTTGTCGCCTGACGTGTTGTCCCAGCGAGCCGCCATCAACGACAACACGGCCCGATTGATGGCGACATTGGCCGAATGTCCTGCCTCGCGCTGGAAGGCCCTGATCGGCGCGCAGGGGATAACCCAATATGGCGCAATTGCGCTGTCGTGGTGCGAGGGGGCGGATCTGTTGACCGTATCCGACCTGTTTTTCGCCGAAATCACCCGACACGACCAGATTGATCAACGGGCCGCGGGCCGGATAAATCCAGCCATGATCCCTCAGTCCCGGTCGCTCAAGCATATGGCCGAGGTGGCCAACAATGACACGCAGCCCCTTGTCCTGATGTGCCTTGGGCGTCCCGATCCAATCATCTTTGACATGGCAAATGATTGGCTCGATGCGCTGCACCCCAGCCTGGGGGCCATCCTTTTGCAACGCCACAATCCCAAGGTGTCCCCCCTTGATCCGCAAACCATCGAAAGGTGGAACACGGGATCAATGGTCTGACAGTCGTTGGGTGCCGCCTACTCAATTGGCGGGTCGCGCGGTCAGGACACGCTGACCGAAGGCACAGATGTCGGCGTGTAACGCAAGGCTCAGAAGACAGGGTTTTCTAATTATATAATTAAAACAAAGATTTATTTCGCGTTCACGCATGAACATCCCTCTGAACGCGCAGTTGAGTTTAGCCGCCAATCGCCGTATGACCGCCTCGAACACCTCAAAACAGGGCCCGACATGGCGAACCATCTTTATCAGGGCGACTTGCCCGACGGGCTGAAACTGGGGCCGATCGTGGCGATCGACTGCGAAACCATGGGGCTGAACCCGCACCGGGACCGGCTCTGCCTGATCCAGATGTCGGACGGCGACGGCAACTGCCACCTCATTCAGGTCGCCAAAGGGCAGACCAGCGCGCCCAACCTGTGCCGCCTGCTGACCGACCCGGACACGCTCAAACTGTTCCATTTCGGCCGGTTCGATATCGCCGTGATGTATCACGCCTTTGGGGCGCTTGCCGCCCCTGTCTACTGCACGAAAATCGCGTCGAAACTGGTGCGGACGTTCACCGACCGGCACGGGCTGAAATACCTGCTTCAGGACCTGCTGGGCGTCGATATTTCCAAGATGCAGCAGCAAAGCGACTGGGGAGCGGAAACGCTGACCGCGGCCCAGCTTGATTACGCTGCCTCGGATGTCCTGTACCTGCACAAACTCAAGGACGCGCTGGACGTCATGCTCGCCCGCGAGGGCCGAACCGAGGTGGCGCAGGCCTGCTATGAGTTCCTGCCGATGCGCGCCCGGCTGGACCTGATCGGCTATCCCGAGGTGGATATCTTTGCCCACTGATCCCGCCCTCACCGCCGCCCGCCGCGTCATCCTTGAAGAGGCCGAAGGGCTGCGCAGCCTTGCCGATGCGCTGGGCGACAGCCTGACCACGACGGTCGCCCTGTTGCAGGCGGCCAAGGGCCGCGTGATCGTGTCCGGCATGGGCAAATCCGGCCACATCGCCCGCAAGATCGCCGCGACCTTTGCCAGCACCGGCACGCCGGCCCATTTCGTCCACCCCGCCGAGGCGAGCCACGGCGACATGGGTATGATCGGCAAAGGCGACGTCGTGATCGCCATCTCGAACTCGGGCGAGGCTCCCGAACTGGCAAATCTGGTCGCCTACACCCGCCGGTTCCAGATCGACCTTGTGGCGATCACCAGCAAACCTGACAGCAGTCTGGCCACACAGGCCGATATTACCCTGCAAATCCCGGCACTGGGCGAAGCGTGCGGATACGGGATCGTTCCGACCACCTCGACCACGATGACGCTGGCGCTGGGCGACGCGCTGGCCATCGCGCTGATGGAAGCGCGGGACTTTACGCCAGAAAACTTCCGCGAGTTTCACCCCGGCGGCAAACTGGGCGCCCGCCTGTCCAAGGTGCGCGACCTGATGCACACCGGCGACATGGTCCCGCTGGTCGGTACCCGCACGCCCATGAGCGATACCCTGCTGACCATCAGCCAAAAGGGGTTCGGCGTGGTTGGCGTGGAAGATTCCCAAGGCTACCTTGCAGGTATCGTAACCGACGGCGACCTGCGCCGTCACATGGCCGGGCTTCTGGACCTGACGGCGGGCGAGGTGATGACGAAATCGCCCCGGACCATCGGACCAGATGCCTTGGCAGAAGAGGCCGTGGCGCTGATGAACGAACGCAAGATCACTTGTCTGTTCGTAGTCGATCCCGCCGGATCGCTGCGGGTCAGGGGCATTCTGCACATTCACGATTGTCTGCGGGCCGGGGTGGTCTAGGCCGGTGGCCGGGTCCGACAACCTGTATTCCCAGTTCGTCAACTGGTCCAAGATCCTGCTTCCGCTGGCCGCCCTTGGTTTGCTGTCCACCCTGTTCCTGTTCGCCAAACGGCCCAACACCGGCGATTCGATCCCCTATGCCGAGATCCAGGAGATCGCCCGCGACCCACGGCTGACCCATCCACAGTTTTCAGGCATGGCGACGGACGGATCGGTCATTTCCATCGCAGCCGAATCCGCCGTGCCAGACTCGGCCATTCCTGCTCTGACCACGATCAACAAGCTGTCGGCCCGGATCGACGCGGTGGATGGCAGCCATATCGAAATCAGCGCGGGCATGGGGACGATCGACACCGCAACGCGCACTGCGACCATGACGGAACTGACCCGGCTGCAAAGCTCGACCGGCTATGTCATGGAAACCACGGGCCTGACCGCAGACCTGGACGCCGGGCGGATTGAATCGACCGGCCCGCTGGAGGTCCGGGCGCCCTATGGGCAACTGACTGCCGGGCATCTTTTGATCGAAACGCCTGCCGGGGCGACCAGCCAACAGATGGTTTTCAACAAGGGCGTTCGGCTGATATACCAGCCGCAACAATAGAGGATTTCGATCGTGGTTTTCAGACGTGCCTGCGTGCTTGCCCTGTGGTTGGTCCTGCCGGGCGCCGTCGCCGCGCAGGGAACCAACATCACCCTTGGAGCCATCAACGCCGATCCGACCGCGCCGGTCGAAATGACAGCCGACAGCCTGACCGTCGATCAGTCCACCGGCAAGGCAGTGTTTTCGGGCAACGTGGTGATCGGACAGGGGGCCATGCGAATCAGCGCAGCGCGGGTCGAGGTGTCATATTCGGACACGACCAGGGCAATCAACCATCTGGACGCGACCGGCGGCGTGACCTTTGTCACCGCCACCGAAGCGGCCGAGGCCGAAGAGGCCGTCTATGACCTGACGACAGGGATGTTGGTGATGACGGGCAATGTGCTGCTTACCCAAGGGCCCAGCGCCATTTCATCACAAAAGATGACCGTCAACCTCAAGGAAGGCACTGCCCAGATGGAAGGCGGCGTGCGCACAGTTTTCAACCAGAACGGCGGCAACTGACATGGCCGACCTGACGGTGACCGAAGGTGATGTCGGCCTGAAAATCGTCAACCTGCGCAAAAGCTATCGCAAGCGGTTGGTCATCCGCGACGTCAGCATGGACCTGGGCCGGGGCGAGGTCGTGGCCCTGCTGGGGCCGAACGGATCGGGCAAGACCACCTGTTTCTACAGCATCGCAGGTCTTGTCACCCCCGAAGCCGGGCAGGTCATCATCGACGGACGGGATGTCACCTTGCTGCCGATGTATCGCCGGGCGCGGCTGGGAATCGGATATCTGCCACAGGAAATGTCGATATTTCGCGGGTTGTCGGTCGAGGACAACATCCTTGCCATCCTCGAAATCGCCACGCCGGATCATTCCACCCGCCGCGAACGACTGGAAGAATTGCTGAGCGAATTTTCCATTGAACACCTGCGCCGAGCGCCCGCCATGGCGCTGTCCGGCGGTGAAAGGCGGCGGGCCGAGATTGCCCGCTGTTTGGCCGCCAATCCCAAATATGTGCTGCTGGACGAACCCTTTGCCGGGGTCGATCCGATCGCCGTGGGCGAAATCCGGCATCTGGTGGCAGACCTGAAAAAGCGCGGCATCGGCGTGCTGATCACCGACCACAACGTGCGTGAAACGCTGGAAATCGTGGACCGCGCCTATATCCTGCACGATGGCAAGGTGCTGATGAGCGGGACTGCCGACGAAGTTGTGCGTGACGAGAACGTGCGCCGCGTCTATCTGGGAAATTCGTTCCGCGTAAACTGATCAAAGCCCACGAGGTCATTGACAAACCAGCCCCACCTGTCGCCAAATGAAGGGGATGACAGACCCGGTTCTATACCGACTTCCCGTGCAGGCCTTTTCGCCTGGGGACGTGTTTAGCCATGAATATCAGGCTGTTATCAATTCCCCAGCCCGCCACAGCGGTACCGGTCCTGTTTTGGCCCACGGCTGTTGTGCGCGTGCCCGACCCAAGTAAGGAGACATGATGCGGTACCAGATCAGTGGCAAGCAGATCGACATCGGCGAAGCGTTGCAAACCCATGTTCAAACGGAACTGGGCGCCTCGGTCGCCAAATATGCGGGCCGCCCCACCGACGCCTATGTCGTCTTTTCCAAATCGGGCCACGAGCATGTCTGTGAAATCGTGGTGCATTTGTCCACCGGCCTGACCGCGCAGGCGTCCGGCCGTGCCAACGAAATCTATGCCGCCTTTGATGCGTCCTGCGAAAAGATGGACAAACAGCTGCGGCGGTACAAACGCAGGCTCAAGGACCACCACAAGGAACGCGTGGACCCGGTTGAACTTTCTGATGCAGGCTCCTATATCCTCGCCGCAACGGAAGAGACCGACGAGGGATCGCAAGACAGCCTGAGCGCCATGATCGTTGCCGAGATGGAGGCCAAGATTCCATCGCTTTCGGTCGGTGAAGCGGTGATGCAGATGGAACTTGCCCACGCCCCCGTTCTTGTCTTCAGGAATGAAAAGCACAGCGGAATAAACGTCGTTTACCGGCGCGAAGACGGAAACATCGGTTGGATCGACCCGCGCTAGGCGGGCCCGTCGAAAGACCGAGAGGAAAGCAGGGGCAATGCAACTTTCGGACATCCTCGTGGCGGACGGCGTCAAATTGCTTGGCGGATCGACGAGCAAGAAGCGCCTGTTCCACGATCTGGGGGACCTGGCCGAGCAGTGCTACAAGCTGCCTGACGCTGCCGTGGTCGAAGCGTTGCTGGAACGCGAAGCCCTAGGGCCGACAGGTGTCGGGCAGGGGATCGCCCTGCCCCACGCCCGGCTGAGCCAGGTGACCAAGGTCTGCGGGCTGTTCGTTCGTCTGGAAAAGCCGATGGATTTCGATGCCGTCGACCGTCAGCCCGTCGATCTGGTCTTTGCCCTGTTCGCCCCGGCCAATGCAGGTGTCGAGCACCTCAAGGCACTTGCGCTTGTGTCACGCACGATGCGCGATGCCTCGACCTGTGCCAAGCTGCGAGCGAATTCCAATCCGACGACCCTGTATACCATACTGACCGAATCATCGGCGACGCAGGCGGCCTAAGCCCAGGGTCCAAAGCCAAAGGCGATGTAATCGCGCTGGTAGGCATCGACGCCGGCCTGTTCGATGTCGGTATCGTAGATGGTGGTCAGACGGTCCACATGCGGGTCTGTCACGTCTGGCAGGGCGGGCATGACGCCTTTGCCGATCCCTGCGGCCAGAACGGCCAGATCGTCTGACAACCGATCCTCGCGCAGGATCATGTCGGGCAGCATCATCCCAGCCATCCCCTGAAGAATGGTCAACTGACTGGCCCATGACGCATCGACGCGCAGGCTCGTCTGCGCCGACAGATTGGATTTCAGGAACCCCAGAAACGCCAGAAAGCCAGCCCGGTGGACCGCCGGATCGAGTGAGTCTGCGGGGTCCTTGGGGATCGGCAGGCCAAGTCCCTTG
The DNA here is from genome assembly GCA_024642115.1 of Marivivens sp. GTDB lineage: Bacteria > Pseudomonadota > Alphaproteobacteria > Rhodobacterales > Rhodobacteraceae > JAHEBU01. The sequence continues at coordinate 10,002 of JAHEBU010000009.1, forward strand.
CGCAGGGTGTCGCGGATTTCCACAAAGCCGCCGCCGTCCACCGGGACGATCTTGTCGCAATAGGCGGCATGCGCCCGCGCCAGCGGGTGCCGCAAGACCGTAAAACTGCGGTGGCCGGGATGACCGCGTTTCCACTGGCGCAGCGTTTTTTGGGTAAAGTTTTCGATCAGCGCCGTCTCTGGCTTGCCATCCAGCCCGGCCATCCACGCCCGCACAACTGGTTCCGGGCCCGATTTGATCGGCAGATAGATCAGAGCGCTGTCCGGGCAGGCCACATAGGTCGGGATGACGGCAGCGCGGCGCGGTTCGAAATTGGGCGTCCGGTTGAGGTTGAACCGATCAAGACGGGCCAGCGCCGCCTCCATCTTGTCAAAGTTGCTGACCTTGTCGGCCATATCCTCGGGGTTCTGTTTCTTGAGCTTTTTGTCCAGCCCGTCGATCCGGTTGGGACAGCCCAGATAGGCCGCCAAGCCATTCATGACATCGACGTCCTGAAGATCTTCGTAATCGACATAGAATGCCGTCTGCCCCGAACGTTGTAACGCGCCCAGCAGTTCGACCTGAAACGCCTGCAACTGCGACAGGTGCCGTTCGAATTCGGCGGCGTCAAAGGACACCTTGCCGGATTTGGCATGCTTAACGTTGGTCAGTTTCCACTGGCCGGTTTCCTTGGCGATTTTCCAGCTGACATAACTTTCGACCGGGTTGCGGGTCAGCACGATCTTGGCGCAGCGGGGGTCGGACAGCATCGGGTCAAGGACACGGGGGTCGTGGTCGCTGAAATAGCGAAAGCCGCCCAGACCGGCGCTATGTTCCTTGATCGTGGCAATCAAGCGCTGGGGGTCAGCTTCGCGCATGGGCTGGGTGATGCCAAGGATGTCGGTCGAGTTCGGGTATCCGATGAAATGCGGATTGAACGCCTCGCCATGGCATTGCAGCCCATTGAAGGAATTGATGTTCGCCTCAAGAAAATTGGAGCCGGTCCGCATCTCTGCAAAAACCACAAAGTAGTCGAATTTTGTCATCGTCTATCTTACCAGATACGGTTTGCGCGGCTTCGGCTGGGCCGTGCCAGAGGTTGGATCGACGGGAAAGTCGCCCATGAGATAGGGGTGCATCCCTTGATTCTTGAGGTTTTGCAAGAACTGGCCGAATCCGGTCAGGTCGATCATGCGCGGCGCCTCGGTCAATCGGCGAACGGATTTGCCGGTGATTTCATCCACGATGTTTTGAAGCGCCTCCATCGGGGATTCGATGAACTCCACCATGGTCCAGATCCGGATGCGCGCCTTGGCATAGGTCGAACGTAGGGCATGCAAGTGGTCGCTTTCGACCCGTTGCAAATGGGCGGCCTCGGTGCGGATGTCGGCAAAGTTGCGGTTCGACTGGAACAGCGGCACGGCCCAGGCACCGGAAATCACGCTGATCTGCGCATTGGGGTCCTTGGCCATGTCCCAGCTGACATATTGGCTGTCGCGTGGGCCAAACTGAAAACACTGGCGCTCGCCCCGCGTGTTCCAGATCAGGTTGGTCAGAAACATCCGCGCGTTATAATCGCGGATTTTCGGATTGTCGGACATGGCACCACTGAACGCGGCCTGTCGCCCGTCAAACTCGACCCGTTCTGGCGCAAACAGATGGCCGTGGACCCGTCCGCCGGTGGCCTTGGCCAACCAGGGCTCGAAATCCTCGAACAGTTCGGTGAACCCTTCGAACACCGAATAGGGGGACGAGCTGAACCCGTTTTCCCAGTTCATGTGCGGATATCTGCTTTGCATATACAAACCCGGCCGCCCGCGCGTCCGTCGCTCGACCGCCTTGGCAAAGATGCGGTCGATCTTGCCCGGATTGGGTTCAGACCCCTTCATCGCACCGGCAGCATCGCCCAGAAACGTGTCATATAGCCGGTCCGCATGTGGCCAGATCTTGCGCGCGACAAAGCAGTCGGACCGGCGCAGAAGTTGGAGGTGATCATCGTAAAAGATGTGCGGTTTGCCCTGAAAATCGAATTTCGAAAGGGTCAGGGACCGGCTTTCGATATTCTGCGAATAGACACGGGACAGCGACTGGAAATAGCTTTCGTCGGGGATCCAGACCCGGCGAAAATACCGATCGTACATCTCGCGGTCGGGGGCCTGAAGGATGGCTGACAGGGTTTGCCGGGTCAGGCACCACCATTGCGATCCCATGTGCGGGACCAGCCCGGCAGGGATCCGACGCCTGATCTTCATCTTGCGCTGAAACTCGACGTATTTATCGAACAACAGGCGGTGTTTGCGCCATGAAAACGGAAACCGCAGGGTGAACCGTTCAAAGTCGAGCCCGCCGACCGTCCACGGCACATCTGCCGTGGTCGCGCTTTCGATGAAATCCGTACGTGGGCGGGCATCAAGGTATCTGCGCAGTTCCTTGACCGGCCGCAGGGGCAGGCAGGACCCAGAGGCCAGATAGACGTGCCGCACATCCGGAAATTTTTCGAGCATCAGTTCAGACGCCGACTGCGACGCCGCGACGATGCCCCAGGTTCCCCATTCGCAACGGTGGCGTTTGGAAAACAGGACTGTCGGCAGGTCCGACAGGGACGCCACAAAGGCGTTGTAAGTGGCCGCCTTGACCGATTTGTCGACGTGAATGACCACGGGGCATCCGCCCGCCACCCAATGCCGGATCACCTGTTCAGCGCGGTCCAGCGCCGTATGAACCAGCATCACGATGCCGACGGTCATGCCCAGTTTCCCTTGGACATCAGCCCCAGAATTTCCAGCTGACGCCAGTTTATGTATTTCTCGCTCCATTTGCACCACAGATCGGGGCTTTGGGCCAGACCCGAGGCGTAGGCCTTGTATTCAGCGCTGTCGGCATAGTGCTGCCCCCGTTCAAGCTCTTCTCGCGCCTTGACCGATAGAGTGTTGAGAAACTTGGTGTGCAACAGAACGCCCGACGCCTTTTCCCCGCCGGTTTCATCGTAGACGAGATTCAGACCACGCGGCAGGATCATGTGGGTCGAACTGACGTAGGCATACCGCTTGTCCCAGCGCACCAGCGGCGTCTTGTTCAGCGCGGGCGCCCGCCATGGCTCGTCCGGAAAGAACATCCGCTGGCGTGGCCCGCCCTGGATCCACAGGTTGTAGTATTCGGAGTTCTTGTAGATCGAATAGTTTCCGGAATCGAACCAAGATGCGATTTCCAGCGGGTCCTGCCCCCGGTTATAAACGAACTCATCCACCCGGCCCTTGGGGTACATGTCCAACAGCATCGCCCCGAAAGACCGGATCGCCGATGCATCGAGCCAGTCAGTCAGCGCCCGGATCGGGCGGGTGTCGCAAAACGGATAGACGAACAACTCGTCCGGATCGACCACAAGGCACCAATGGTCGTGCCCGTAACGCTGTTGCAGCCAGTTCAGCCAGTCCACGCCGAACCGCGATCCCTTGTAGCTGGCGGTCGTCGTCCACAGTGACACGTCCGGCTGGCTGGCAAGATATTCCCGCCCGCCATCGTCACTATCGTTATCGACCATAACAAAGTGATTGACCCCTTTTTCCCTGTAATACTTGAGGAAAAACGGCAAACGCACGTCTTCGTTGCGGAAGGTTGAAAAGATGAGGATGTCATTTTTCCTGATCTGACCTGTCCGGTCCTGAACAGTGGTCAGTTCGCGGGATTTAACCCAGGCGCGAACCCGACTGTATCTGCGACGCCGTCGCATCCGATAGGAACTTAGCCAGCCCACGCCCCAACCCTTTGCCCTGCCGCCCTTACCAACGCATGAGACCTATCTGACCAAGGTTAACAGATCATCACACACCGATAAGCACCACACCCAAAGACACGATCCGTCCAAGCACATGGTTTCATTGCGGCATCGCGACCCTAGCCGAGCCGGGGGGTTGGGTAAACGTCCCTGACAGGACTTTGTTGCGCAAATCGAAACAACCGTGGCGCGGCCGCACAGGTCAAAGCCACCGCCCCGACGCCATCAGGCCCAATCGAACCATCTGTTCCCAACCCTCATAGCGAACCGAGTCGGGCGTCCACATATCCGGATCGGCCGCAATCGCGTCGTAGTAGGGGTCGTGGAACGGGCGGTCGGTGAAATGCTCGCCGCGCCGCTTTTCCTCGATCGCGCGCCCCGCACTTCCGGGCAGGAATTTGGTGTGCAGCAACAGGCCGGTCGGTCGTTCCACCCCATCCCCATCATAGTGCCGGTTCAGCGACCGGGGCAAAAGGGTGTGGCTGGAGCTGAGATAAACATACGCCTTGTCCCACTTGACCAGCGGAGCCTTGTTCAGAAAGGGCGAGCGGACCGGATCATCGGCAAAGAAACAGCGTTCGCGCACGCCCCCCTTGAGGCAGACATTTTGATACTTGCGGTTCATTTCGGCCCAGTAACCCGCCGGGTCGAACCAGTTCAGCACCTCGGTCGGGTCCTGACCGGGCAGATAGGTCTGCCCGTCAGGCGGACCTTTGGGATAGAGGTCGAGCATCATGGCACCGAAACTGCGCTGGTCCTGCCCGTCCAGCCATGCGGTCAGGTCTGACAGACCGCGCCTGTCCCAGCCGGGATAGATCAGCAGTTCATCCGCATCTGCGGTCACGATCCATTTGTCGTGGGCGAACCGCCGTTGCAGCCACGCCAGCCAGTCCATCCCGAACCGCGACGCCTTGTACCCGGCATCGGTCCGCCACAGCGACACGTCGGGCTGCCCGGCAAGAAAAGCGTCGGTGCCATCGCTGCTGTCGTTGCTCACGATCAGGAAATGCCCCACGCCCAGCCGCCGATAATGATCCAGAAAGAACGGCAGGCGCATCATCTCGTTACGAACGGTGGCGAACAGAAGGATTGGCGCGGCCCGGATCGCCCCGGCCTGCACCCGGATCGCCATCAGTTCCCGCCGTTTGCGCACGGCGCGCAACAGCAACTTCTTGCGCTTGATCCGCAGCTTGTAGCGGGACACAGGGGTCGACCAATCCGTCATGCCTGACATTTCAGATCAGCCCGCACAGGACGCAAGAGCTATTGATCGTAATGCCCCGATTGATGCCAGCGCCACGCGTCGGCGATCATCTGGGGCATGGTGGACCGCGACGGGGACCAACCGAGTTCATTGGCAGCCCGGTTGCTGCCCGACACCAACGCGGTCGCATCACCGGGGCGACGCGGCCCTTCGGTCATCGGCACATCGCGGTTGGTTACATTGGCAGAGCTTGCCACCACCTGCCGCACGGAAAAGCCCGTGCCGGTGCCAAGGTTGAACACACGGTTGGGTTTGCCCTGTTCCAGCCATTTGACGCCCAGCAAGTGCGCCTCGACCAGGTCCATCACATGAACATAGTCGCGGATGCAGGTGCCGTCGGGCGTGTCGTAATCGGTGCCAAAGATAGTCAGAGCCGGCCGCTTGCCGTCGATGGCGTCCAGCATCAGCGGGATCAGGTGCGTTTCCGGCCGGTGGAATTCCCCTACCTCGCCCTCCGGATCGGCGCCAGCCACGTTGAAATAGCGGAAGATGACCGAGCGCAGGCCGTGGCTGGCGCCAAAGTTGTTCAGCATATCCTCGATCGCACGTTTGGACGCACCATAGGCATTGATCGGGGCCTGCATGGCGGTTTCATCCAGCACGACGCCGTCCTGTTCACCGTAAGTCGCACAGGTCGACGAGAACACAAAATCAAGGCAATTCGCCCGAATGGCCGCTTCGATCAAGGTCAAGGAGCCGAGCACGTTGTTGCGCCAGTAGGTGCCCGGGTCCTTCATGCTGTCGCCCACCTGGCTGAGCGCGGCAAAATGCATGATGGCAGCGGGTTTGTGTTTGGCAAAAACCGCGTCCAGTCGGTCCGCGTCGGAAAGATCGCCCTGTTCGAACGGGCCGAACTTGACCGCGTCCTGCCAGCCTGTGACCAGATTATCGTAGGTGACTGGCGTGTATCCGGCCTGTTTGAGCACCTTGCAGGCGTGCGACCCGATATATCCAGCCCCGCCCGTTACCAGAATTGTCGTCACACCCAAGCCCGCCGTTCAGTTTATGTGTCCGCCGGTTGCTGCCCTACTGCGCAGCTTTGCGCAACGACACCATCTCGTCCAGATAGGCAGCCAGTTCGTGGCGCAGATCCTCGCGGGCAAGACCAAAGGCAACGGTGGCCTGAAGGAACCCGGCCTTGGACCCGCAGTCGAACCGCTGACCCCGGAACCGGTAGCCAAAGACATCGCGGCCCTGACGGATCTCTTCGGCGATGGCATCGGTCAGTTGGATCTCTCCGCCGGCGCCCTTGTCGATCTTGTTCAGGTTATTCATCACTTTGGGCGTGAGAATGTAGCGGCCAATGACCGCCAGATTTGACGGCGCGTCTTCTGCCTTGGGCTTTTCGACCATTCCTTTGACGGACACGATCGACCCCATGTCTTCCTTGATGTCCAGAACGCCGTAAGACGACGCCTTTTCCGGAGGCACCTCCATCGCGGCAACCATGCAGCCACCGGTTTCGGCATAGGCTTCGACCATCTGTTGCAGACAGGGCGTTTCGGCGGCGATCACGTCGTCAGGCAGGATAACGGCAAAAGGTTCGTTGCCGATAAACCGTTTGGCGCAGGAAACTGCATGGCCCAGCCCCATCGCCCGGTGCTGCCGGACATAGGCGATGGCCCCGCTTTCCATATTGGTGGATTTTAGGACTTCCAACAGCTCATCCTTGCCGGACCGGCGCAAGGCCGCCTCAAGCTCGGGGGCGTGGTCGAAATAATCCTCGAGCGCGGATTTCCCGCGCGAGGTGACAAAAACGAATTCCTTGATCCCGGCCGCCCGCGCCTCATCGATGGCGTATTGGATCAAAGGGCGATCGACGAGCGTCATGATCTCCTTTGGCACAGATTTCGTGGCCGGCAGGAACCGCGTTCCCAAACCGGCGACCGGAAATATGGCCTTGGTTATCTTGTTCTTCATCTAATTGACCTCTTTTTCTGGCGGAAACATTTGCCCCGTCATATTTAAAACAATCTATCACGCCGGACTGTTTCAACAACATGGCACTTGCCCCAATAGCGGGGAAAGTTTTTCGAATTGCATCGATTGTGACGAGCTTTGCCTATCAAACAGACCGCAAACGAACGATCAGCCGGACTATGTCACTCTGCGCCCATGGCGGCGAGCATCGCTTCGATCCGGGGGACATCGGCAGGATTGTTCAGTTCCCAGAACTGGCGACCCTTGGCATTGACCTCGACACATAGGATCGGCACCTCGCGTTCGAGAAAGCGAAGTTGTTCAAGACCTTCCAGCTGCTCAAGCGGACCTGCCGCCCAGTCCGGATACGCGGCAAGCGCCTGCGGGCGATAGGCATAGACGCCAACATGGTGAAAGACCGGGGTGTCGTCGGTGTCGGCAAATGTCCGCCCGGTGTAGGGAATCACCTCTTTGGAAAAGTAGAGGGCGCTGCGGTTGACGCCAAAAACTGCGGTGGTGCCGCCGACGCGGCCCGCGCGGCGATCCTCAAGAAAACTGTTGAGCGCGGCACCTTCGGTGCGCAGGACGGGCGTTGCCACCTGGGCCACAGGATCAGCGGAGAGCCCGGCGATCAGGTCCTCGACAAACCACGGCGGGGTCAGGGGGGCATCGCCTTGCAGGTTCACCACGATGTCGTAACCGCCGCCCAGAACGGCGACCGCCTCGGCACAGCGTTCGGTGCCGTTCTGGCACGATTCCGAGGTCATCACGACCTCGGCCCCGAACCCACGCGCAGTATCAGCGATCCGTGCGTCGTCGGTGGCCACCACCACCCGTTCCACACCGCGCACCTGACAGGCGGCGTCCCAGCTGCGCCGGATCAGGCTTTTCGCCTGTCCGGACGCGCCGCGCAGTTCAACCAGCGGTTTGCCCGGATACCGGGTCGAGGCATAGCGGGCGGGGATGACGATCAGCGTTTTCATCAGGGTTTCTTGAGGTCAATGCCGGGGGCGTAGGCGATAAAGAACGGGTTGGCGAACCCGTCTTTGCCATAGCGTAGCGGCTGGTGGTTATCGAACCGGATCACGTCGCCGCCCGCGCCCACCAGAACGGCATGACCGGCGGCGGTGTCCCATTCCATCGTCCGGCCAACGCGGGGATACAGATCCGCCTCGCCCGTGGCCACAAGACAGAATTTCAACGATGACCCGGCACTGGTCATGTCCTTGACGTTGTACTTGGCAATGTAATCGTCCGTCGCTTGGTCCCGGTGCGATTTGGAGGCGACCACCATGAGCCCGGCGTTGTCGGGTTTGGACACGCGCAGCGGTCGGGTCGGACCGGGCTGATCCTTGTCAAAATCGCCTGACTCTTCGACCGCGTTGCCGCCCGCGTCGGTATAGAACAGGCGTGCCTTGGCGGGTGCATAGACGACGCCCCGAATGGGCGAGCCATCATCGACATAGGCGATGTTGACGGTGAAATCGCCGCGGCGCTGGACGAATTCCTTGGTTCCGTCCAGCGGATCGACGATCAGGAACGTCTTGACCGACTGGCCGTGGGTGCCTGCCTGTTCTTCGGTCACGAGCGGCAGATCGGGAAAGGCGGCGCGCAGACCAGCGGAAATGATTGCATCGGCAGCTTCATCCGCTTCGGTGACGGGGCTGTTGTCGCCCTTTGCGCGCACCTCGAAATCTGGGCCTTCATAGATTTCCATGATGCGATCGCCCGCCTCGAGCGCCAGACGCCGCATCACACGGGCCAAAGTGTTGAAATCCATGTCACACTTTCCTTCACATCTTTGGGTATTGGGTGGCTTTCGTTGAAAACCGATATCGCCGCTCTTATGGTGCGATGCTAAGCGGACAGCAAGAAATTCGTGCCACACCAGCGCAAGCCTCGGCCAACAGGACGACTTCAGATGTTTCAGGTAGCCAGAAAACGGACGATGCTCAGCGCGTTCTTCGAGATCTGCGGGCTGATCTATCATGGCATCGTCCACGACGTCCGCAAGGCCCACGGAAATGCCCTGATCGGCCTGTTCATGAACATCCTGCAAACGCTGATGCTCGTGATCGCCTTTTACTTCATGTATGCGGTTCTTGGCATCAAAGGCAGCTCGATCCGTGGCGATTTCCTGCTGTACATCATGTCCGGCATTTTCCTGTTCATGGTCCATTCCAAGGCGATGGGCGCCGTCATCAAGTCCGAGGGGCCGACCTCGTCCATGATGAAGCACGCACCGCTGAACACGATCGTCGCCATTGGTTCGTCCGCGCTCAGCAGCCTTTACACGCAGATCCTGTCGCTGATGGTGGTGCTGTTCCTGTATGACGTCATCATGCGGCCAGTGCATATCGACCAGCCGATCGGGGCGTTTGCCTGCCTGCTGATTTCATGGTTTTCGGGCGTGGCCGTGGGCACGGTCTTTCTGTCGCTCAAGCCGTGGTATCCCGGTTTTGCCACCATCGCTGGCCAGTTGTATGCCCGGGCCAACATGATCGCGTCAGGCAAGATGTTCGTGGCAAATTCGATGTCGGCCAAAATGCTGGCACTGTTCAGCTGGAACCCGCTGTTTCACACCATCGACCAGTGCCGGGGCTTCGTGTTCCTGAACTATCACCCGCACTACAGCTCGTTCATGTATCCGATCTATGTGAGCCTTGTGATCATAGTCTTGGGGATGATGGGCGAATTCTTTACCCGACAGAACGCCTCGGCCAGCTGGAACGCCGCCCGCTAAGTGACAACCCGCAGGGTCAGATTGATCCTGCCGCCGCTGCCCAGCAGGGTCGAACTGTTCGGCCGCAGCCGGTCGATGCCATGAAAGGCAAGGCGGGCCGCCCCACCCAGAACGGCAACGTCCCCCGATTGCAGCCAGACCGACCGCGTCGGGTCCGTCCGGGCCAGACCACCGACCCGAAACAACGCATCGTCCCCCAGCGAAATCGACAGGACCGGATGGGCAAAGTCGGCCTCGTCCCGGTCCTGATGCAGTCCCATCCGCGCCTGGGGGTCATAGAAATTGACCAGACAGCAATCGGGCGGTCGCCCGCCGCACAAGCTGTCCCAGATCATCAGAACCGCCTTGGGAATCGGCGGCCAAGCCACGCCGGACGGATGCCGGTCGATATAACGGTAGCCGGACCGGTCTGAATACCAACCAAACCGCCCGGCCGAGGTCATGCGGACCGACATCGGTCTGCCCGCCCCGGTCAGAGGTGAAAACAAAGGTGCGGCACTGGCCACCGCCCGCAGATCTGCGACCAAAGCCTCTTGGTCCGCCCGGTTCAGCCAGCCTTTCCAGATCGAAACACCGTTCAAGGTCAGGGTCGGCTCGGTCATTTGCGCAACTCTCCTGCGATTCGTCACATTTTGCGCAATCCACCCCTGCAAGGCCAGTTGCAGGGACCAAACCCTGCGCCTATATACCCCCTGATCAGCGGACAGGGACGTAAATCCTTCCGCCTTTCACCTCAAATGGCACGGGTGCCGGAACGGGTCCGCGCCGCTCAAACCGCCAACTTATGGGATTTGAAACATGGCCAAAGTAATCGGAATCGACCTTGGAACGACTAACTCCTGCGTTGCCATCATGGATGGCAGCAAACCGCGGGTGATCGAAAACGCCGAAGGCGCGCGCACCACGCCGTCGATCGTGGCGTTCACGGATGACGAGCGCCTCGTGGGCCAGCCTGCCAAACGGCAAGCCGTCACCAATTCGGAAAACACCATTTTCGCCGTCAAGCGCCTGATCGGCCGCCGCAGCGATGACCCCGAAGTGTCCAAGGACAAAAAGAACCTGTCCTATACGATCATCGATGGGCCGAACGGCGACGCTTGGGTCAAGGCCAAGGGTGAAAAGTATTCCCCCAGCCAGATCAGCGCCTTCATCCTGCAAAAGATGAAAGAGACCGCTGAATCCTATCTGGGCGAAGAAGTGACCCAAGCGGTCATCACGGTCCCCGCCTATTTCAACGACGCCCAGCGTCAGGCGACCAAGGACGCAGGCAAGATCGCCGGTCTGGAAGTGCTGCGGATCATCAACGAACCGACCGCAGCAGCCCTCGCCTATGGTCTGGACAAGAAAGAATCGAAAACCATCGCCGTCTATGACCTTGGCGGCGGCACCTTCGACGTGACCATTCTGGAAATCGACGACGGCCTGTTCGAAGTGAAATCCACCAACGGGGACACGTTCCTGGGCGGTGAAGACTTTGATATGCGGATCGTTAATTACCTCGCGGACGAGTTCAAGAAAGAGCACTCGGTCGACCTGACCAAGGACAAGATGGCGCTTCAGCGGCTCAAGGAAGCCGCCGAAAAGGCCAAGATCGAACTGTCCTCCTCGACGACCACCGAAATCAACCAGCCGTTCATCTCGATGGGATCGAACGGGGCCCCGCTGCACCTCGTGGTCAAACTGACCCGGGCCAAGCTGGAAAGCCTGGTGGGTGACCTCATCAAGAACTCGATCGCGCCCTGCAAGGCCGCGCTCAAGGATGCAGGCATGTCCACGTCCGACATCGACGAGGTCGTTCTCGTCGGCGGTATGACCCGTATGCCCAAGGTGATCGAAGAAGTGACCAAGTTCTTTGGGAAAGAGCCCCACAAGGGCGTGAACCCTGACGAGGTCGTGGCGCTGGGTGCTGCCATTCAGGCCGGCGTTCTGCAAGGCGACGTCAAGGACGTGGTCCTGCTGGACGTGACCCCGCTGTCGCTGGGGATCGAAACGCTGGGCGGCGTGTTCACCCGTCTGATCGACCGCAACACGACGATCCCGACGAAGAAGTCGCAGGTCTTTTCGACAGCCGAGGACAACCAGAACGCAGTGACCCTGCGGGTGTTCCAGGGCGAACGCGAAATGGCCGCCGACAACAAGATGCTGGGTCAGTTCAACCTTGAAAACATCCCGCCCGCGCCGCGCGGCATGCCACAGATCGAGGTCACCTTTGACATCGACGCCAACGGCATCGTGACGGTCAAGGCCAAGGACAAGGGCACCGGCAAGGAACAGGCGATCACCATCCAGGCCTCGGGCGGGTTGTCTGACGAGGACATCGAAAAGATGGTCAAGGACGCCGAAGCCAACGCCGAAAACGACAAGGCCCGGCGCGAACTGGTCGAAGCCAAGAACCAGGCGGAAAGCCTCATCCACTCGACCGAAAAGTCGATGGAGGAACACGCCGACAAGGTCGACCCGACCACCATCGAAGCGATCGAACTGGCCATTGCCGCCCTCAAGGACGAGCTGGAAACCGACAACGTCGGCAAGATCAAGTCGGGCATCCAGAACGTGACCGAATCGGCCATGAAACTGGGCGAGGCGATCTACAAGGCCAGCGCGGACGAGGCGGACGGTGGCGACGCCCCGCAAGGTCGCGGCGGTGCGGATGACGACATCCTCGACGCCGACTTTGAAGACCTCGGCGACGACAAGCGTGGCCGCTAAGCCGCACGAACGCTAAGGATCGGCCGGCCCCTGACCGGGGCCGGTCTTTCCATTCCCGAGGGGACGAGATTTCATGGCGAAACGCGATTACTACGAAACGCTGGGCGTCTCTAAAGGCGCCAGCCCGGACGACATCAAAAAGGCGTATCGGCAAAAGGCCAAAGAGCTTCACCCTGATCGCAACACCGACAACCCCAAGGCCGAAGAGCAGTTCAAGGAGGCCAACGAGGCCTACGAAGTGCTCAAAGACGCCAACAAGAAGGCGGCCTATGACCGCTACGGCCATGCCGCGTTTGAAAACGGTATGGGTGGCGGCGCACGCCCCGGCGGGTTCGGCGGACAGGGCGATTTCGCCTCGGCCTTTTCCGACGTGTTCGACGACCTGTTCGGTGATTTCATGGGGGGCCGTCAGGGTGGCGGTGGACGGTCACGACCAGCGCGGGGCAACGACCTGCGCTATAACCTGCGCATCAGCCTCGAAGAGGCGTTCAATGGCCTGCAAAAGACGATCAACGTGCCAACAGCCGTGTCCTGCACGAATTGCAAAGGCACCGGCGCCGAAGGCGGGTCCGAACCGCAGACCTGTCCGACCTGTTCGGGCATGGGCAAGGTTCGTGCGCAGCAGGGCTTTTTCACGGTCGAACGCACCTGCCCCACCTGCAACGGCATCGGCCAGACGATCAAGAACCCCTGCAAGGTCTGCCACGGCGCAGGCCGGGTGGAAAAGGAACGCTCGCTGTCCGTCAACATCCCGGCCGGTGTCGAAACCGGCACCCGGATCCGGCTGGCCGGAGAGGGCGAAGCGGGGATGCGCGGCGGACCTACGGGCGATCTCTATATCTTTATCGAAGTCACCGAACATTCGATCTTTCAGCGCGATGGCGTGAACCTGTTCTGTCGCGTTCCTGTGTCCATGGTTGACGCGGCCTTGGGCGGCGAAATCGAGGTGCCGACGATCGACGGCGGCCGCAGCCGAGTCAAGATCCCCGAAGGTAGCCAGTCGGGCCGCCAGATGCGCCTGCGATCCAAAGGAATGCCCGCGCTGCGCGGCGGCGGCACTGGCGACATGTTCATCGAAATGGCCGTCGAAACGCCAGTCAAACTGACGTCAAAGCAGAAAGAACTGCTGCGGGAATTCGACAAGCTGAGCGTCGAAAACAACCCCCAAAGCGAAGGGTTCTTTTCCGCCGTCAAAGGCTTTTGGGATTCGATGAAAGGGTGAGATGCGTAAAGAAGACGGTCCAGTGGATCGTCTTCAGCATCGCACGCGCGTAGCGCCGGAGGATGAGCTCCCGGAAATCGGTCCGGCTGTTCCGCAGCCCGACCTTATTTATTCCGGATTAACCAAGCGGTAAGAGAATCAGAGCACCTTGGAGCCATGAAACAGCTCCGTCACCTCTCCGAAGCCCCGCTTCCCTTTTTCGATCCGTCGCCCGTCGATCAGGACGAGGTAACGATCATCCCCGCTGACGGGGCCGACAAGATACCGTCGTATCTGCGCAATCACCGCAAACGCCTGCGTGACAGGTTTCTGGCCGGTGGTGCGCAGGCGATGCCCGACTACGAGGTGCTGGAACTGGTGCTGTTCCGTGCAATCCCCCGGCAGGACGTCAAACCGCTGGCCCGCAGGTTGATCGAGGTGTTTGGCGATTTCAATCGCGTCATCTCGGCGCCGATGAACCGACTGATGGAAGTGTCGGGTGTCGGCGAGGCGGTCGTGACCGAACTCAAGATTGTAGAGGCAGCCGCCCAGCGCATGGCGCGATCCCGCGTGTTGCAGCGGCATGTCATTTCCAGCTGGGACGCCGTGCTGGACTATTGCCACACCATGATGGCCCACCGCGAAACCGAGCAGTTTCGGGTGTTGTATCTGGACAAAAAGAACGTCCTGATCGCCGACGAACAGCAGGCGCAGGGAACGGTGGATCATGTTCCCGTCTATCCCCGAGAAGTGGTCAAGCGGGCGCTGGAACTGAATGCCTCGGCCCTGATCCTTGTGCACAATCATCCGTCGGGCGACCCTACACCGTCAGAGGCAGACATCCAGATGACCCTGCAAATCGACGATGCTGCCCGCGCGCTGGGCCTGACGCTGCACGATCACCTGATCGTGGGTAAATCCCGCGAGCTCAGCTTTCGGGCGAAGGGGTTGATCTGACGCAAAAACGCGCCCGATGGGGCGCGTTTTGATTGGGTGCAGAGGGTCGCCTTAGCGTGCAGCAACCCGAATATCGTCAAACATCGGCTTGATCTCTAGAAACTCACCCACGGCATCGCAGCCCGGCATGGTCATCGAAAGGTCCAGCGCGGTGGCCTCGCCCGTGCCATCGACCTGAATGCTTTGCGCGCTCACGTCGCGACCGCAGTTCTGGTCAGTCACGGTTGCCTCGGCGGTCAAGGCGACATCGCCCTGATGCTGGGCCGTTCCGGACGGAAAGGTATACACTTCGGCCAACAGCGGATCGGGCAGCGACGTGTCGCCAAGCCGAACCAGGAACCCGCCCGACCCGTCCAGAGCCGCCTGTTCCGCGCCCGGAGCATTATCCCAGACGTGTCCGGCATCGTCAAAGCCCGCGCCGAATTCGTAGGCATGCAGGGCAAACCCCTCGCTGCCCTGCCATTGCAGGACGGCCCGATCAAACGATGCGAGGTCAGGGACCAGAGTTGTCGCGACCGTGGCGGACCCACCATCAAAGGAGGCCATGAACACGGCGGCATCGTTTAAGGCGGGAACAGTCACCTCGAGGTGGCCAGTTGCATCGGTCAGGGCGGTGAACATCATCCCCTGATGATGAATGGTGACCACGGCGTCAGGGTTGCAGGGCGCGTTCAGTGTCAGACTGACCATTGCCGCAGCCCCGGTCAGGGCATCCATGGCGACAGTGCAGTCCTTGTCGGCGATCGGTTGGGTCGGCCCCAATGGCGTCGCATCATTCGAAAATCCGGTCTCGCTGGCTGCGGCCAACTGGATCGGCGGTTGAACGACCAGCGGGGCAGCCTCGGGTTCGGGCAAGGCCACAACGGCTGCGATTTCGGTTTCCGGCAGGATCAACGCGGGACCCTCGGGCTGCGCGTCGGCCGCAGCGACGACAGGTTCACTCAGCGCCGGGGGCTGTAGGGGCGTCTGGACCACAACTGCCGGCGTATCAGCCGCGAACCGCGCGGCAAGCGCATCGCCATTCTGCATCACAAAGCCGATACCAAGCGCCACGCAAAACGTGCCGCCGGCCACAAGAATCTTTTTCGCACGGGACATCAGATGCCTCCTTCACCCTTAGGGATTTGGAAACAATCTGAGCGTCAATCAGGGCAGTATAAGGACCACCCGGCGGAGTCTTCTGGGCGGAATTGGGGCGGTCGCGCGACCGCCCCGTCAGATCAAAGCTTGCCGTGGCAGTGTTTGAACTTGTTGCCAGACCCACAAGGGCACAGGTCGTTCCGGCCCGGATTGCCCCATGTCGTGGGATCGGATTCCACAAAACCATCTCGCGGTGCGACAGCCTGAGCCGTAGACCCGGCGACAGCCATCGCGGGGGCAGCTGCGGAAACGGGGGAAGCTGCGGGCGCAGTGGCAGTCGCCTGCTGCTGGGCTGCCTGGACACGACGCTGCTGTTCCACGATCTGGGCCAGCATGGCCTGCTGTTCTTCCTGTGTCATCGGCCTGACCTGCGCCAATTTCGACGTTACTTCTTCTCGCAGGCTGTCGAGCAGGCCCTCGAACAGCTGAAAGCTTTCGGTCTTGTATTCGTTCAGAGGATCGCGCTGAGCATAGCCCCGGAACCCGACAACTGACCGTAGGTGTTCCAGTGTCAGAAGGTGGTCGCGCCACTTGCCGTCGATGGTCTGCAACACGATCTGCTTTTCGATACTGCGCATGGTGTCTGCGCCAAAGGCCTCGGTTTTTTCGTCCATCAGCTTGTCCGCCGCCTCGATCAGACGTTCCTGAATGACCGCCTGATCGGCCCCTTCTTCTTGCGCCCATTCCATCACTGGCACGTTCAGCCCCAGCTTTTCGATCGAGGCGGCATATAGCCCCTGCGTGTCCCACTGATCGGCATAGCTGCGGTCGGGCATGTAGGTGTCGACCAGATCCTCGATCACCTGATGGCGCATGTCGGCCACGATTTCGGACAAGTCCTGCGCCTCCATGATCTCGCGGCGCTGGGAAAAGATCACCTTGCGCTGGTCGTTCATGACGTCGTCGAATTTGAGCAACTGCTTGCGGATGTCAAAGTTGCGGCCTTCGACCTTGGCCTGCGCCCGTTCCAGTGATTTGTTCACCCAGGGGTGGACGATGGCCTCGCCCTCTTTCATACCCAGCGACGACAGCACCTTGTCGAGCCGTTCGGAACCGAAGATGCGCATCAGGTCATCTTCGAGCGACAGAAAGAACGACGACCGACCGGGGTCGCCCTGACGGCCCGAACGGCCGCGCAGCTGGTTGTCGATCCGGCGGCTTTCGTGACGTTCGGTGGCCAGAACGAACAGGCCCCCGGCCGCAATCACCTTGGCCTTTTCGTCGGCATGTTCAGCCTCGATCCGGGCGCGGATTTCGTCGGGATGGGCGTTAGGGTCGGCGGCCAGCGCCTCTATCACCTTCAGCTCGACGTTACCGCCAAGCTGAATGTCGGTGCCGCGTCCGGCCATGTTGGTGGCGATGGTGATCGCCCCCAACTTGCCCGCGTCTGCAACAATCTGCGCTTCTTGCTCGTGCTGGCGGGCGTTCAGCACGTTGTGCGGCAGCCCTTCCTTTTTCAGCAGGCCGGACAGGAATTCGGACTTTTCGATGGATGTTGTGCCAACAAGGATCGGCTGACCTTTTTCGTGCGCCTTCTTGATCTCGGCGACGATGCCTTCGTACTTTTCCCGAGCGGTACGGTACACGGCGTCATGGTCGTCGGCACGGGCGATGGGCCGGTTGGTGGGCACCTCGAGCACGCCAAGGCCGTAAATCTCGGCGAATTCCTCGGCCTCGGTCAACGCTGTCCCGGTCATGCCGGACAGTTTGTTATACAGGCGAAAATAGTTCTGGAACGTGACAGACGCGAGTGTGACGTTTTCCGGCTGGATCGCCACGCCTTCCTTGGCCTCAATCGCCTGGTGCAGACCGTCCGACAGGCGGCGGCCCTGCATCATGCGGCCGGTGAATTCGTCGATCAGGACGACCTCGTCATTGCGGACGATATAATCCTTGTCCTTGGTGAACAGCTTGTGCGCCCGCAGACCCTGATTGATGTGGTGGACGATGGTCGTGCTTTCGGGATCGTACAGGGTCTGGCCCTCGGGCAGGATGCCCGCACCCGACAAACGCTGTTCCAGAAACTCGTTCCCTTCGTCGGTATAGGTGACGTTGCGGGTCTTTTCGTCCAGCGTGAACATCACTTCGGTCAGTTCAGGGATGATACGGTCGATGGTCTTGTAAAGCTCGGACCGGTCCTGCGACGGGCCAGAGATGATCAGCGGCGTCCGCGCCTCGTCCACCAGGATCGAGTCGACCTCGTCCACGATGGCGTAGTTGTGGTCGCGCTGGTTCATTTGGGCCAGTTCCGACTTCATGTTGTCGCGCAGGTAGTCGAACCCGAGTTCGTTGTTCGTGGCATAGGTGATATCGGCGGCATAGGCGGCCTTTTTCTCGGCCTCGGGCTGTTGGGGATAGACGACGCCGGTGGTCAGACCCAGCGCGCCGTAAACCTTGCTCATCCACGCGGCGTCGCGCTTGGCCAGATAGTCGTTGACAGTGACGACATGCACGCCCTTGCCCGTCAGCGCATTCAGGTAGGCGGGGAAGGTAGCGACAAGGGTCTTGCCCTCGCCCGTCTTCATTTCGGAAATATTGCCCTGGTGCAGGAAAATGCCGCCCATCAACTGCACGTCAAAGGCACGCAGGCCCAGCGCCCGGCGGGCTGCCTCGCGGCAGTTGGCAAAGGCTTCGGGCAGTAGGGCGTCCAGACTTTCGCCACCCATGGCCCGCTTGGCCAAGGCTTCGGTCTTTTGCTTGATCCCCTCGTCGCTCAGCGCTTTGAACTCGGGCTCCAGCGCGTTGATCTTTTCGACCAGCGGCCGCGTCGCCTTGATCTTGCGATCGTTCGGTGTGCCAAACACCTTTTTGGCCAGCGTTCCGATACCCAGCATCTTTTCTCCGCGCCCAGCGTAGGGCTTTCTGACAGTGATGTGTGAGGAGGTTGCTTGTGGCTTGATCGCCCACGGCCTAAGAAAGAGCCCAAGAATGACCCCCTCGGAGCCTGAAAGGCATGTAAGGGGCGGGTATCGGAGTGTCAACGCCGCGCACCCGTGCGGCCCATCAAGGGATCGTTTTATGCTGAAACATGCAACATTTCTGGCGACAGCCACAGCCCTGCTGTGCACCGGGGTTCAGGCGCAGGACACCGCCACCACGCCCCCCGCGCCCGAAGCCACACCGACGCCCGCCCCTGCCGCTGACATGTCCGCCGATACGGTCGTGGCGACCGTGAACGGCACCGACATCACGCTGGGGCAGATGATCATCACCCGCGCCCAGTTGCCCGCCCAATATCAGCAGTTGCCCGATGACGTTCTGTTCAAGGGTATCCTTGACCAGCTGGTCCAGCAGCAGCTTTTGGCCGACACCCTGACCACCGAACCGCCCCGCGTCACCTATTCGATGCAGAATGAACTTCGCTCGCTCAAGGCGGGCGAGGTCATCACAGGCCTGACCGATGGCGCCGTATCCGAAGAGGCCGTTCAGGCACTTTATGCCAGCCAGATCGCCGGCATGGCCCCCGAAACCGAATACCACGCCGCCCACATCCTGGTCGCCACCGAGGACGAGGCCAAGGCCGCCAAGGCCGAAATTGACGCCGGCACCGACTTTGCCCAGGTCGCCCGCGAGAAATCGAGCGACTCTTCCGCGCAAAATGGCGGCGACCTTGGCTGGTTTTCCAAGGGGATGATGGTCCCCGAGTTCGAGAATGCGGTGATTGCGATGGAACCCGGACAGGTGTCTGACCCCGTGCAGACCCAATTTGGCTGGCACCTGATCAAGTTGGATGAAACCCGGGTCAAGGAAGCCCCGGCGCTGGACGCCATTCGCGACCAGCTGGTGAGCCAGTTGCAGCAGCAGGCGGTGCAGGACAAGATCGCGGAACTGACTGCGGCAGCAACCATCAGCGAACCGGCGGACGGCGCATTTGATCCGGCCATCCTGAAAAACCTTGATCTGTTGAAGCCCTGATGGCCCTCTCTCCCCTCGCCCCCGCCTCGTTTCCCGCCCTGCCTGTCATCGACGGGGTACGTTTTGCCACCGTCGCGGCCGGCGTCCGCTACAAGGGCCGGACGGATGTCATGTTGGCTGAACTGGCCCCCGGCAGCACCGTGGCGGGGGTCTTTACCCGCTCTGCCACGCGGTCAGCCCCGGTGCTGGACTGTCAGGACAAAAACGGCAAGGCCCAATCGGGCCGCGCTGCAATCCTTGTAAACTCGGGCAACTCCAACGCCTTTACGGGCCGCAACGGGGTCGAGGCGGTCAACGCCCTGACCGCCGCCGTGGCACAGACGACCGGGATCGACGCGTCCCGCGTGTTCACGTCGTCCACCGGCGTGATCGGCGAACCGCTGCCTTATGACCGGATCGTGGCCAAACTGGCCGACCTGAACGCTGCACTTGACCCCGCCGGGATCGACGCAGCGGCCAAGGCCATCATGACGACCGACACCTTTCCCAAGGGTTCGGCGCGGGAAATCACCGTGGACGGCAAACCGGTCAAGATCGCCGGGATCGCCAAGGGTTCGGGGATGATTGCCCCCGACATGGCAACGATGCTGGTCTACATCTTTACCGATGCGGCCATAGGGCACCGGGCCTTGCAAGGACTGCTGAACGAAATCACAGATCGGACCTTCAACTGCATCACGGTGGATAGCGACACGTCGACCTCGGACACACTAATTATGGGGGCGACCGGCGCGTCGGGTGTGCAAGTTGAAGCAAACCCTGACTTCGCCTCTGCATTGGAAGAGGTCATGCTGGACCTTGCCCTTCAGGTCGTGCGCGACGGCGAAGGGGCGACCAAGTTTGTCGAGGTTCAGGTAACGGGTGCCGCGTCCAACGAAGATGCGCGCAAGGTCGGCCTGTCCATCGCCAATTCGCCCTTGGTCAAGACGGCCATCGCAGGGCAAGACGCCAACTGGGGTCGGATCGTCATGGCAGTCGGGAAATCCGGCGCGCAGGCCGATCGGGACAGGCTTTCGATCCGGTTTGGCGACATCACCGTCGCCGAAAACGGCTGGCGTGCGCCGAATTATTCAGAAGATGCCACCAGCGCCTACATGAAACAGCAGGATCTGGTCATCGGCGTGGATCTGGGCATTGGCGACGGGCTTGCCACGGTCTGGACCTGCGACCTGACCCACGGCTACATCGACATCAACGCCGACTATCGGTCGTGAAAATCCTTCTGGTGTCCGCAGTCGCGCTCGTCGATCCCGACGGGCGCGTGTTGTTGGCACAACGGCCCGAAGGCAAATCACTGGCAGGACTATGGGAGTTTCCGGGCGGCAAGGTCGAGCCAGGCGAAAGCCCCGAACAGGCCCTGATCCGTGAACTGCAAGAAGAGTTGGGGATCGACACCTGGGCGTCATGCCTGGCGCCCCTGACCTTTGCCAGCCACAGCTACCCCGATTTTCACCTGCTCATGCCGCTGTTCGCCTGCCGCCGTTGGAACGGCACACCACAGTCACGCGAGGGGCAAGCGCTGAAATGGGTGCGCGCCCAAGACTTGCGCGATTACCCCATGCCACCAGCCGATATTCCCCTGATTCCGATCCTTCGGGACTGGCTGTGACCGGGATTGATCAAGTTTCGTCACAAAAAAGCCAAATATGGCAGCATTGTGACAAATTTCTGATGCTTTTTTGGAAAACTTGGAGTTTGATTGACCCATACCTTTGTGGGGGAGGTTTACATGCTTCAAACAATCACTCTTGGAAGCTGCATTTCAGTGCAGGGCCTGTTCGTTCGCAACACAGCAGATGGACGCGTTGTCGTGCAGGTTGATGGCCGCACGTTCGAAGGGCGCCCGGTCAGCAAACCGGTTCCGGCGAAACCGTCACATTGATCAACAAAAAAGGGGCCGCCCGCAGGCGACCCCCTCGATTGTAATGCTGCCTGATTAGAGGCTGCGAACGACTTCTTCGCGCTCAAAGATCTCGATCACATCGCCTGGGCGAATGTCGTCGTAATTGTCGAACGCCATCCCGCATTCCTGACCCGACTGCACTTCGGACACGTCGTCCTTGAAGCGCTTGAGGGTTTTGAGCGTGCCTTCGTGGACCACAACGTTGTCGCGCAGCAGGCGAACGCCTGCCGATTTGCGCGCGACGCCTTCGGTAACCAGACAGCCGGCGACCTTGCCGATGTTCGAGACCTTGAACACTTCCTTGATGTTCGCATAGCCGATGAACTTTTCCTTGATCTCGTTCGACAACAGGCCGCTGGCGGCTTTTTTCACGTCATCGACCAGATCGTAGATCACCGAATAATAGCGTATCTCGACGCCCTTCTGGTTGGCCGTGTTCCGCGCGCTGGCGTTGGCCCGCACGTTGAACCCGAACACCGGCGCACCCGAGGCTTCGGCCAGACCCACGTCTGTTTCGGTGATGGCGCCAACGCCCGAGTGGAGCACGCGCACGCGCACCTCGTCGTTGCCGATCTTTTCCATCGCTTGAACGATCGCCTCGGCAGAACCTTGCACGTCGGCCTTTACCAGAATCGGCAGTTCGGCCACGTTCTGGTCCGCCTTGGCCTTGGCCATCAACTGGTCCAAGGTCGTTGCGGCCCCGACTGCGGCCCGCTTTTCCTTGGCGGCCTTTTCGCGGTAGGTCGCGATTTCCCGCGCCTGCGCTTCGGTTTCGACCACGTTCAGGACGTCACCGGCTTCGGGGGTGCCATTCAGACCCAGAACCTCGACCGGGACAGATGGACCTGCTTCCTTGATCCGCTCGCCCTTGTCGTCGATCAGCGCGCGGACCTTGCCCCACTGTTCGCCCACGACAAAGATGTCGCCCTGCCTGAGCGTGCCATTCTGCACGAGCACCGTGGCGACAGGACCGCGGCCCACGTCAAGTTGCGCTTCGATCACTGCACCCGAGGCTGCCCGTTCCGGGTTGGCCTTGAGGTCAAGCAATTCGGCTTGCAGGGCGATGTTTTCCAACAGTTCGTCCAGACCCTGACCAGTAACGGCAGAGACTTCGACGTCCAGCACATCGCCAGACATCTTTTCAACGATAACCGAGTGTTGCAGCAGGTCGGTCCGCACCTTGTCCGGATTGGCCTCGTATTTGTCGATCTTGTTGATCGCCACGATCATCGGCACCTTGGCAGCCTTGGCGTGATTGATCGCCTCGACCGTCTGGGGCATGACCGCATCGTCGGCGGCAACGACCAGCACGACAATATCCGTGACCTGAGCACCACGCGACCGCATCGACGTAAACGCCGCGTGGCCGGGGGTGTCGAGGAATGTCAGGACAGACCCGTTTTCTGTGGTCACCTGATAGGCACCGATATGCTGGGTGATCCCTCCGGCTTCGCCCGCGACGACTTTGGTCTTGCGGATCGCATCCAACAGCGACGTCTTGCCGTGGTCAACGTGGCCCATCACCGTGATGATCGGCGGGCGTGACCTAAGGTCGGACGGCTTGTCCTTGATCGCGTCGATGACCTGTTCAACATCGGCATCGGACACCCGCACGACGCGGTGACCGAATTCCTCGACGATCAGTTCGGCGGTATCGGCGTCCAGGGTTTGGTTCTGGGTGGCCATAATGCCGTTCTTCATCAGGGCCTTGACCACGTCGGCGACCCGTTCGGCCATCCGGTTGGCCAGTTCGCTGACCACGATGGCTTCGGGAATCTGGACGTCGCGCATGACCTTTTCACGCTCGGCCATCCCGCCCATCGCCTTTTGGCGGGCGCGTTCCTGCTTGCGCTTCATCGCGGCCATCGAGCGCTGGCGGCCACCCTCGCCACCCGTCAGGGCGTCGTTGAGGGTCAGCTTGCCCGCGCGGCGACGATCATCGTCGGCCCCGGCCTTGGGTTTGACAACCTTTTCGGCACGGGCATCACGTTCGCGGTCAGGCTTGCGCAGGGCAGCACCCGACCGGGCTCCGCCACGGTCCTCTTCGGCGACCTGAACGGCGGCCGGATCGGACACTGCAGGTGCGGCGGCACGGCGGGCTGTCTCTTCGGCTCTTTTGCGCTTGGCCTCTTCTTCATCAGCCTTGGCCTTGAGCGCGTCCTCACGCTCGCGGTCCTCGCGCTCCTTGGCCTCGATTTCGGCCTTGCGGCGTTCGCGCTCTTCCGCACGCTCACGCTCTTCGGCCTGACGCTTTTCGGCTTCCTCGGTCTCGCGGACCTTGGACATGGCCAGCGCCTTCATCCGGCGTTCCAACTCGGCGTCCGAAATCCCGGCGGGCCGTTTGGACGGATCGCCTGTAATCACGGTTCCGGTGGTCGACTTGGGTGCACCCGGTTTGGGCACCACAACGCGTTTGCGCTTGGTCTCGACCACGACGTTCTTGGTCCGGCCATGACTAAAGCTTTGCTTGACGTTCCCCGGACGGGACCCGCCAAGACCAAGAGTCTTTTTGCCGTCGTTATCGCTCATCTAGCTACTTTATCCTTCCCGACAGCCGTTGTGCTGTCGTCCAATTCGCGCAAGCCTCTCAGCTTTGCGGCTTCCTCTACAACACGGTCGCTGAGTCCGCCAGTCGCGAGCGCGCCATGTATCACACTTTGCCGTCCAAATGCCAAACCCAATTCCTGAGAGGTCAGGCAGCCGTAATATCGGGCCCCTTCGGGCGTCCACAACTTGGTCTTTCCCCGGTCCGATCCGTCGCTAGCCTGAAGCAACACGCGCACCCGCGCACCGCCCGACAACCAGCCCTTGACCTTTTCAAACCCACATACGGCCAAGCCGGCCTTGCGGGCCAATGCGACCAGATCGACCACGCGGCGGGCGATCTGCCGCTCGACTTCGTCGGTCAGCCCATCCGGGACAACCACCGCCTGCTTTGCGGCCCGGGCGAACTGCCCCTTCTTTGCCGTGTCCAACACGGCCCGGCTGGCCGTTACATACAGCCCCCGACCGGGCAGCTTGCCCAGAATATCCGGGACAATTTGGGCATCGGGCCCCACGACAAAGCGGATCAGCCCAGCCTTGGGCTGAACCTCTCCGGTGACGATGCACCGGCGTTCGGGGTCTGTCGGCCCCTCGTTATCGTGGCCACAGCGTGCCATCCAGGGTCAGAGGCCGATCAGGCCTCTGCCTCCTCTTCTTCGGCGGCGTCATCGGACGCCAGATCGTCAGGATCGACCCAGCCCAGCATCACGCGTGCAGTCATCACCATGGTTTGCGCCTCTTCCAGGCTTACGTCGAACTTTTCAAGGACGCCTTCGTCCTTGACCCGCTCGCCGTTCACCGTCGTCCAGCCCCCGGCCAGTTCCCAGTCGGCGCAGGTGGCGAAATCTTCCAGGGTCTTGACGCCGTCCAGCGCAAGAGCCTCGATCATCTGCGGCGTCAGGCCCTCGAATTCGACCAGGCTGTCCTGCACACCCAATTCGCGGGCGTGATCCAGGGCCTTTTTGTTCTCGGCTTCCAGGTAATCGCGGGCGCGTGCCTGCAATTCGGCGGCGGTGCCTTCATCGACACCGTCGATGACCAAGAGTTCGCCCTGATCGACATAGGCGACTTCCTCGAGGTTGGTAAACCCTTCAGCGACCAAGAGTTGGGCAAAGAATTCGTCCAGATCAAGGGTGTCCATGAACAATTTCGTCCGGCTTTCAAACTCGGCCTGACGACGCTTGCTCTCTTCTTCCTCGGTCATGATGTCGATGTCCAGACCAGTCAACTGGCTGGCCAGACGCACGTTCTGGCCACGACGACCGATGGCGAGGGACAGCTGCTCCTCGGGAACGACGACTTCGATCTTGCCGGCTTCTTCGTCCAGAACGACCTTGCTGACTTCGGCAGGCTGAAGCGCGTTGACCAGGAACGTGGGCATATCCTCGTTCCACGGAATGATGTCGATCTTTTCGCCCTGCAATTCGTTCACGACGGCCTGAACACGGCTGCCGCGCATACCGACGCAGGCGCCCACGGGGTCGATCGAATTGTCATATGAAATGACGGCGATCTTGGCGCGCGAACCGGGGTCGCGGGCCACGGCCTTGATCTCGATGATGCCCTCATAGATTTCGGGGACTTCCATCTTGAACAATTCGGCCATGAATTCGGGGGCTGTGCGCGACAGGAAAATCTGCGGGCCACGCGGCTCGCGGCGGACTTCCTTGATATAGCAGCGGATGCGGTCGCCGGGGCGGTACGCTTCGCGGCCGATCTTTTCGTTGCGACGCAGGATGGCTTCGCCCGAACCGACATCGACGATGACGTTGCCATATTCCTCGCGCTTGACCTGCGCGTTGATGATGGTGCCGGCCCGATCCTTGAATTCTTCGTACTGCTTGTCCCGCTCGGCTTCGCGGACCTTTTGCAGGATAACCTGCTTGGCCGATTGGGCAGCGATGCGGCCCAGTTCGACCGGGGGCACTTCTTCGACCAGCGTGTCGCCGACCTTGGGGTCGTCCAGATACTGCTTGGCCTGGTCAACGGTGAACTCGGCCTGATAATTTTCCAGCAGGTCATCTTCGACCACGGTGCGGACACGCGTGAACTTGGCACGACCGGTCTTGCGGTCGATGTTCACGCGGATGTCCATTTCCGCGCCATAGCGGGACTTGGCCGCGCGGGCGAGCGATTCTTCCATCGCTTCGACCACCAGATTGGGGTCGATGTTCTTTTCGCGGGCAACCGCCTCGGCGGTCTGAAGCAGTTCAAGCTGGTTGGCCGATGTAATCGCCATCAGTGTGTCTCCCCTTTCGGCGCATCGGCGCCATCGTCGTCTTCTTCGTCCAGAATCGTTTGCACTTCATCGAACTGGGTCTCGTCGATGATCCCGGCGTCCTTGCGGCCGCGCAGGACGTCGCGGATCAGGTCATCAGTCAGCACCAGCTTTGCATCCGACAGCCAGTCGAATTGCAACCCGATGGTACCCTCGTCGATTTCGATCAGCACTTCGGTGCCTTCGACGCCCGCCAGCAATCCCTTGAACCGGCGGCGGCCGTCGATCAGTTCGGTCGTCTCGATCTTGGCCTCGAACCCTTCCCACTGGGCAAAGTCCTTGAGCCGGGTCAGCGGGCGGTCGATGCCGGGGCTGCTGACCTCGAGGGTGTAATTGTCCGCGATCGGATCTTCGACATCCATGACGGCGCTGACGGCGGTCGAGATGGTGGCGCAATCGTCTACCTCGATCGTGCCGTCCGGTTTCTGGGCCATTATCTGCAAGGTGCTATCCTTGCCTGTCATCAGGCGCACGCGCACCAGTTCGAACCCCAGGTCCTCGATGACCGGGGTGATGATTTCGGCGATACGGCGGTCAATGGCCGCTTTGGCGATCAGGTCGTTGGACATGCTTCTTTCAGACACAAAAAAACGGGCGCGCGGCCCGTTGATCTTTCCCGGTGGAGCCTTGGGGGTGGAGGCCAAGACGCCGCTGTTGAGGGGGATATACGCAAGACGGGCCGAGTCTGCAACCCCCGCCGAAATGCAAATGCCCCGCCACATGGGCGGGGCATCGCTGATCCCGGGGCTGCGAAAGGCTTACGCCATCCACCACCGTTCGGCCATGCGGGCATTGTCCATCTGCCAAAGTCCGCCGACCTTGGCGGGCGTGGCGATCTTGTTGTTCAGGGCCTGCACCGTATTGGCGAACATCGGCACGATCACGCCGCCTTCGTCACGCAAAATCTGCTGCATTTCGTAATACTGGGCACGCCGCTTGTCGGTATCCAGTTCAGCCCGCGCGATTTTGAGCAGTTCCTGGAACCGCGGCTGATCCCATTGGCTGTCGTTCCACGGCACGCCCGCCTCGTACGCGGTCGAGAACATCCAGTCTTCGGTCGCGCGCCCCGAGAAATAGCTTTCGCAGAACGGTTTGACCAACCACACGTTCGACCAGTAGCCGTCGGCAGGTTCCTGGATCACGTTGATGTTGATGTTCCCGGACTTGGCCGACGCCTGATAGAGCAGGGCCGCATCCACGCCCCCGGTGAACGCCGCATCGGATGCCGACAGGTCGATGTTGAGCGAATCCATCCCGGCCTCTTTCAGATAGAACTTGGCCTTGTCGGGATCGTAGGTCAGTTGCTCCATCTCGGCGTTGTAATACTGGTTGGCCGGACCGATCGGCGTGTCGTTAGCGACGGTGCCGTGACCCTGAAGGATCTTGTCCACCATTTCCTGCCGATTGATCCCGTATTTCAGGGCCTTGCGGATGTTGACCTGATCAAAAGGTGCCACCTTTGTCAGCATCGGGAAATAGTAGTGGGTGTTGCCGGGGATGTCCTGAATGGTCAGGGCCGGGTTCGCCTTGAGCAGCGCTTCGGTCTTGAAGTCGATCCGGTTGATCGCATCCACCTGACCCGTCATCAGGGCGTTCATCCGGGCGGTGGTGTCGTTGATGGCGATATATTCGATCTCGTCGAAATAGCCGGCCGCGTCGCCCTTGTAGTGGTTATCGACCCGCTTGCCCACGAACCGGACGCCGGGGTCAAAGGACACGGTGCTGTAAAGACCCGTGCCGATCCCCTTGGCGATGGCCTCTTCGATCTGGCCAGCCGGGTACATCAGGATATGATAGTCCGACAGCAAATAGGGGAAGTCGGCGTTGCCATCCTTGAGCGTCAGCTGGACCTGAAGGTCCGACATCTTTTTCATTTCGGTCACGGCGGCGATGATCGGCTGGGCGGCAGACTTCGCGCCCTCGGCCACGTGCATTTGCAGCGATTCGATCACGTCATCGGCGCCGAACGGCTTGCCATTGTGGAACGTGACGCCAGACCGCAGATTGAACGTCCAGGTCTTGGCATCGGGGCTGGCTTCCCAGCTTTCGGCCAGTTCGCCTTTGAGCGTGCCATCGGCGGCTACTTCGGTCAGGCAGTCGAACACCGCCCCCATCGAACAGGCAATCATGAACAGGTCCGAATGGGTCCGCCCGTCGAACGTGTCCGACGTGTTGGCCCCGTTCATCCCGGCGGTCAGTTTTCCCCCCCGCGCCTGAGCGCGCAGCGGCAGGCCCGTCAGCCCCAGGACACCAGCGGCAACCCCGGTCTTGAGCAATCCGCGTCTGCTGAAATTGGACATCTGTCTTCTCCCTAGTTGGTGTTTCGCCGGTTGGACCGACGTTGTTCTACACCCGTCCAGCCGGGCGATTCGCATCACATCTTATCAACTGCTGCGTCGCCGATGTTATCAAGTCCGCGTTCGGACAGCAGATTGGTCAGCCAGTCGGGGTCCATTTCGGGGACCGACGACAGCAAAAGGTCGGTATAGGGATGGTGCGGCGGGCTGAACATCTCGGCCTTTGGCCCTTGTTCGACCACATGTCCGTCCTTCATCACGACCACCTCGTCGGCGATCGCCTTGACCGTCGCCAGATCGTGGGTAATGAACATGTAGGACAGGTTCAGCGTGTCCTGAAGGCGGGCGAGCAACCGCAGGATCCCTTCGGCGACCAACTGATCCAGCGCCGATGTCACCTCGTCACAGATGATGAACTTTGGCTCGGCAGCCAAAGCCCGGGCAATCCCGATCCTTTGCTTCTGCCCGCCCGACAGCTCGGACGGCAAGCGATTGAAATACTGCCGGGGATCAAGCTCGATCTGGTCGAGCAGTTCGTCAACCCGCTCCCGCCTTTTGGCACCTGTCAGGCCGCTGTAGAACTGCACCGGGCGCCCGATGATATCGCCGATCCGCAGGCGTGGGTTCAGGGCGGTATCGGCCATCTGGTAGATCATCTGCGCCTGCCGCAACTGATCCTTGGTCCGCTTGCGATAGTCGGCAGGCAGGGTCACGCCGTCGAACGCGATGGTCCCGGATTTCGGCGGCAACAGGCCGGTGATGCAGCGGGCGGTCGTTGATTTGCCCGAACCGCTTTCGCCAACGACCGCCACGGTTCGTCCGGCATGAATGTCAAAGCTCACGTCGTGCAGGACGACGGCCTTGCCGTAGGCGGCCGTGACGCCCCGAACCGAAACCACTGGGACCGCGCCAGCTGGCACGGCAGGTTTCGTGGGCCGTTCAAAGCTGCGCACCGCCCACAGCGATTTGGTATAATCCTGTTTCGGGGCCGACAACATGGTGCGTGTGTCGGCCTCTTCTACCTCGTCCCCCTTGAGCAGAACCTTGATCCGGTCGGCCATCTGGGCGACCACGGCCAGATCGTGTGTGATATAGATCGCCGCCGTGTCAAACTGCGCCACGATATCGCGGATCGCCGCCAACACTTCGATCTGCGTGGTCACGTCCAGCGCGGTCGTCGGTTCGTCAAAGATGATAAGGTCGGGGCGGCAAGACATCGCCATCGCCGTCATCGCCCGCTGCAACTGTCCGCCCGACACCTGATGCGGATAGCGAAAGCCGATCTCGTCAGGGTTGGGCAAACGCAGGCGACGATAAAGTTCGATGCCGTCCTTGATGCTGTCCGCACGGCTCATCACGCCATGCTGCACCGGGGCTTCGGTATGCTGGTCGATGATCTTGTGCGCGGGGTTAAAACTGGCAGCGGCGGATTGGGCGACATAGGCGATCCGTTTGCCCAGAAGGCTGCGTTTGACAGCGGCAGAGGCATTCAGCAGGTCAATCCCATCGAACATCACCGAACCGCCTGAAATCCGCACACCGTCGCGGCAGAACCCCATCGCGGCCAGTCCCAGCGTCGATTTGCCAGCCCCGGATTCGCCGATCAGCCCCAACACCTCGCCCTTGTTAAGGGTCAGATTGACGCCCTTGATGATGGGCGACCACGTCTCGTCGCTGCGGCCCTCGATCATCAGGCCTTTGATCTCCACCAGCGCGGTCATTCTTTCAGCCCTGACGATCGATGCAACATCCAGTCGACCACGAAATTCACGGCGACCGTCAGCAGCGCGATTGAGCCCGCGGCCAGCAACGGCGCGCTGGCGACCATCGGCGCAAAGGCGGCAAAGTTGATGAACTGGGCAAGATCGCGCACCATCGTTCCCCAGTCGGCCAGGGGTGGCTGAATACCCACGCCCAGGAACGACAGAGAGGCAATGGTAAGGAACACGAAACAGAACCGCAGCCCGAACTCCGCAAGCAACGGCGCGGTGGCATTGGGCAGGATTTCCCGGAACACGAGGTATCCCAACCCTTCGCCTCGCAGCTTGGCCGCCTCGATATAGTCCATGACAACGATGTTCTGCCCAACGGCGCGGGCCAGACGAAAGACGCGGGTGCTGTCGATCACGGCGATGATCAGGACCATGTAAAGCGTCAGCAGCCCCTTTTCCCCGCCCGCCCAGACCGAGGCGATGGTCATCAGAAGAAGGGCAAAGATCAGCGACGGAATAGCCATCAGCACATCCACCATCCGGCTAAGCAACTGGTCCAGCCAGCCACCCAACGTAGCCGCCAGAAAGCCAAGGCTACCCCCAAGGAAAAACGCAATCAGCGTGGTGGCAAAGGCGATGCCCACCGTGTTCTGCGCCCCGTAGATCAGGCGCGACAGGATATCCCGGCCGATCTGGTCGGTCCCCAGGGGGAAATCCGGGTTGCCCCCCATCGCCGGATCGCCGCCCGGAACAACGTTGGCGAGCGGGAAAATCTCGCTCTGCCCGTGGGGGGCAATGACCCCGGCAAAGATGGCCAGCACCGCATAGATCAAAATGACCATAAGACCAAAGGCAGCGGTCAGCGGCATGGCGCGGAACATCTTGCGGGTCCATGCCGTGCCGACGCTTCGACCCAAAAGACGGAACAGATAGGCCGCGATGGAAAAGCCGAAGAATCCCTCTACGGCCCAGCGGAAAAAGATGGCGTTCGGCAGGGTCCAGAGCCAGACACCGCCCAACAGCAACGCGACCGCCAAGGCATAGCCATACGCCACGCCAAACGGCATATCGCGAAAGAACGGGCCAGGGCGGATTGCGCGACCAACCGCCCGGAACGCCCAGCCCACCGCGCCGATGACAATCAGCGTCAGTATGATCCACAGCCACACGCTCATTTCGGGTGCCTCAGGCGCGGGTTGGACAGGATCGACAGGATATCTGCGGTCAGGTTCAACAGAATATAGGCGCTGGCAAATATCAGGCAGCAGGCCTGTACGACAGGAATATCCCTGATCTTGACGCTGTCGACGAACAACTGGCCGATGCCGGGATAGACAAAGACCACCTCGACCACGACGACCCCGGTGATGAGATAGGCAAGGTTCAGCGCAACTACGTTGATGATTGGGGCCAGCGCGTTGGGCAGGGCATGGCGGACGATGACGCGCAAAGGCGACACGCCTTTGAGTCTGGCCATTTCGATATAAGGCGACGCCAGCAGGTTGATGATCGCAGCCCGCGTCATCCGCATCATATGCGCCGTGACGACCAGCGTCAGGGTCAGGGCGGGCAACAGCGTCTTGTCCAACCGGTCGCTGAACGCCATGCCCTCATAGATATTGGACAGCGACGGCAGGATCGGGTTCAGCACAGCCAGAAACAGGATCAGGATGTAGGCCACGAAAAACTCGGGCGATGAA
This sequence comes from Marivivens sp., assembly GCA_024642115.1. GTDB lineage: Bacteria > Pseudomonadota > Alphaproteobacteria > Rhodobacterales > Rhodobacteraceae > JAHEBU01. The sequence continues at coordinate 42,039 of JAHEBU010000009.1, forward strand.
ATCGACGACAGCGTCAGGATGTTGACGGCCCGGTCGAACACCGAATTGCGGTAGAGGGCGGCCAACAGGCCCAGCGTGACCGCAATAGGCACGGCGATGGCCGCCGTCACGCCGGCCAGAAACATCGTGTTGGCAAAGCGGGGGGCGATCTGCTGCGCCACCGTCTTGGCCCCCGAGGTGGTTCCGGTAAAAGTGGTAAAATTGGCCTGCGCGAAACTGCTGCCCAGATCGCCGTGCAGCGCCCCAGCAAGCCAGCCCAGATACCGGGTCACCATCGGCTGATCGAGACCAAGACTGGTGCGTATGGCCGCCACCGCCTCTGGCGTCGCCCCTTGGCCCAACAGCGCCTGTGCAAAGTCGCCGGGCAGCGAATTGACGGCCACGAAAATGACGATCGACACGACAAAGAGCGTCAGCAGGCCCAGCGCAAGGCGCTGAAGAATGATGCGGATGACGCTTTGCACCTGTTCGGTGCCCTCCCTTTTGTTGACTCGCAGGTTAACAAAAGGTCGGAACCTGTAAAGCTAAATCCCGATGAGGGCCGGATCCTGTCCGATCCGGTTCATCGCGCGGACCAGTTCGGCACTGATCCCGGGTTCTGACAGCGCGTGGCCGGCCCGGCCTACCATGGTCAGTTGCGCGGCGGGCCACGACTTTGACAGTCGCCAGGCCGAGGTTGGGGGGCAGATCATGTCATACCGCCCCTGCACGATGACACCGGGGATGTGGGCGATCCGGTCCATGTTCGACAGGATCTGCTGTCTCTCGGTCAAAAAGCCGTCGTGCTGGAAATAGTGGTTTTCCAGCCGGGCAAAGGCACGGGCGTAGTCGGCAGGGCTTTCCCCGGTCATGCCATCCGAATCAATGGCGGCCAACGCGTTTTCCCACGCAGTCCAGGCGCGGGCGAACCGGATTTCCTGCACCATATCCCCCGAAAACAGCCGGCGGTGATAGGCGCCGATCATGTCGTCCCGTTCGTCGGGGGGGATCGGGGATGCGAACTTTTCCCACAGATCTGGCCAAAAGCGTCCCGCGCCACCGCCATAGAACCAGTCCAGCTCTGGTTTGGTCATCAAAAAGACGCCGCGCAGAATCAGGGCCAGCGTGTGGGCCGGATGGGTCTGACCATAGATCAGCGCCAGCGTCGCCCCCCAGCTACCGCCGAACACGACCCAGCGATCAATGCCCAGCGTGCGCCGGATCATCTCCATATCGCCAACCAGATGCCAGGTGGTGTTCGCCTCGACACTCGCATGGGGGCGGGACCGTCCGCAGCCGCGCTGATCGAACAGGATCACCCGGTAGATAGCCGGATCGAAATAGCGGCGCATGGACGGACTGCATCCACCACCGGGGCCACCGTGCAGAACGACGACCGGAATCCCGTCAGCCCGCCCGCACTGTTCCACATAGACACGGTGCCCGTCGCCCACGTCCAGCATCTGCTGGTCGAAGGGGTCGATAGGCGGATACAGATGCACCACCGCGCGCTTTTGACCTGAGACCTTGTCCATGTCCGTCCTATATAGCCTGATGACGTCTTAAACCATCACGGACCGCAAGGAAGACCCGACATGACCAGCGCCACCCAAACCATCGACCCCGCCGAAATCGCCAAGTTCGAAGCGATGGCCGCCGAATGGTGGGATCTGGAGGGCAAGTTCAAGCCGCTGCACATGCTCAATCCCTGCCGTCTGGATTATATCACGACACAAATAGCCGCGGAATTCGCCCGCGACCTGTCCACCGACAAACCCTTTGCCGGGCTACGCATACTGGATATCGGCTGCGGCGGGGGGCTGCTGTGCGAACCGATGGCGCGGCTGGGGGCGACGGTGGTGGGGGTGGATGCCGCCCCGCGTAACATTCCGGTGGCGCAACTGCACGCCGAACATTCGGGTCTGACAATCGACTATCGCGTCGGCACGGCCGAGGCGCTGGCCGACGCGGGCGAGCAGTTCGACGTGGTCCTGAACATGGAGGTGGTCGAACATGTGGCCGACCCCTTGGGCTATCTGACCGCCTGTCGGCAACTACTCAAACCCGGCGGGCTGCACATCTGTTCGACGCTGAACCGCAATCCGAAAAGCTTTGCCATGGCCATCGTCGGGGCCGAATGGGTCATGCGCTGGCTGCCCAAGGGGACGCACGACTGGTCGAAATTCATCACCCCCGACGAATTGTTCGACCTGATGCAAAGGGCCGGTCTGGACCCGGTCGACCGCAAGGGTATGGTATTCAATCCCCTGACGTGGAGCTGGCGCCTGTCAGACCGCGATCTGTCGTGTAACTACGTCACGGCCAGTCTCAACCCTGCCGGATAGGCTCCTCGGCCTCTGACAGGGTCAGACGAAGTTCGCGCAGCACGGGCAAGGCCGCACGCACCTTGTCCGCGCCGATCCGGTTGACCACATCGGCGATAAGCGGGGTAATCGCGGCAAGTCCCGCATTACGGGCGGCTAACCCCGAAGGGCTGATCGACACCAGTTTGCGCCGGGCATCATCCCAGTCGGGGCGGATATGCACCCAGCCCGCCCATTCCAGTTTTCCCAATGTATTCGTCATCGCCCCTCGGGTCAGGTGGAACGTCCGGGCGAGCTGCGCCGGGGTCCGCTCCCCCCCCGAATGGGCAAGGTGGTTGAGGACCGAAAAATGCGACAGCTCCATCCCCTTGGGCATGACCCGCGCGACGTTCATCCGAGTCAGTTGATCGACCATCAGAATCTCGCTGAACAGCGATGCAGCCAGATTGTCGTTCGGATTGGTCATCAGGGTCCTTGAAAGGGGCGGTCGTGGGTCAGTGACGGAATACGCCTGCGTGCTTGTGCCACTTCATCAGGGTTCAGATCAACGTAAACGATTGCGGGATCGGTCCCGGCGTCCACCAAAACCTCACCCCAAGGCGAAATTGCCATGCTATGCCCATGTGTTACGCGCTTTTTGACAGTCTGGCCGGGATGGGTGCCCGTCTGGGCAGCGGCCAGAACATAACACCCCGTCTCGATCGCGCGCGCCCGCAGCAATGGTTCCCAATGTGCGGCCCCGGTGACTGGTGAAAAGGCAGCAGGGACCAACAGAACCTCGGCCCCGGCCTGCGCCAGCGCCCGGTGCAGCGCGGGAAAGCGCACGTCGTAACAGACGGTCAGGCCAAGGGTGGCAAAGGGGGTCTGCGCGATCACGGCCCGGTCGCCCGGCCGAAAGCCAGCCGATTCGCGAAACGTCTCGGATTCGGTCACTTGCACGTCGAACATATGGATTTTGTCGTAGCGGGCGACCACCTGACCCGCCGGGTCGATCAGAAAGGATCGGTTGGCAAACCGGCCGTCCGCATCCTCTGTCTTGATGCCCAGCGACCCGATGGACAGCCACACGCCCAATTCGGCGGCCGTGGCCCGCAGGCCAGCAAGGGTCGGATCTTCAGCCTCGACCGACAGGACGCTTTTCTGGTGCGCCCGGTCGAGCGAGACGCAGTTGGTCACCTCGGGCGTCAGAACGAACCCTGCCCCCTGCGCCGCAGCCTCGGCCATCCGGTCCCGCACCATCACCAGATTGGCGGCGGGATCGTCGGACGACGTGATCTGAAGCAGCGCCGCCTTCACGCGCTCAGCAACGCGTCAAGCTTGCCCGCGTCCTGCAAGGCATACAGATCATCGCAGCCGCCGACATGCGCACCGTTGATAAAGATTTGCGGCACGGTGCGGCGACCGTGGGCGCGGCGCTCCATCTCGGGGCGCTTGTCGGGTTGGGCCACGACGTTGGTTTCGGAATAGTCCACGCCCTTTTGCGTCAGCAGGCGTTTGGCGGCATGGCAATAGCCGCAGGTGGGCGAGGTGTAGATTTCGACTTTGGCCATCTTGGGGTCCTTTCACACCGGGTGTCCCCCATGACTTAGGATGCTTTGGTCACGCGGGCCAGTGTCAGGATGCACACGGCGCGTGCGCCCGCGGCATGGGCTGCCTCCGTCGCGGCGGCCAGGGTCGCGCCAGAGGTCATGACATCGTCGATCAGCAGCACAGACCGACCCGCAATCTTGTCCTTGCGGCGCGGGTGCGGGGCAATGGCCCCCTCCAGCGCGGCGAACCTCTGATCCCGGCCATGACCGTCCAGCATCAGGGTGCGGCGGGTGCGGATCAGGGCGTCTGGACAGACCGATCGGTCCATATGCCGAGCCATTTCCTGGGCAAGCAGCGCGGCCTGATTGTATTTCCGTTTCAGCAGACGGGTCCAATGCAGCGGAACCGGAACCAATACCGTGTCAGGTTCCACAAGCGGCGTAGCCACGCGGGCCATCCACCGTCCGACCGCACGGGCCAGATCCGTTCTGTCACCGTGTTTGAGGGCGAGGATCAGCTTTCGCCCAACGCTCCCATACTCCATCACGGCGCGTCCCCGCGCCCAAGGTCGGGCCACAGACATGCACTCATCACAAAATACTGGCGCCCCGTCTTCTTCTCCCGGCAGGGGAGTTCCGCAGGCGTCGCAAACCAGTCCACCGATAAAAGCCGTGTCACGCCAGCATTCGGCGCACAGACCGAACTCTTCGGCGGTCATGCTGCCACACGACACGCATTGGGCCGGGTAGATTGCCCGCATCACACTTTGCAACACCGTTGTTTCCCCCTAGATGACGCTCATGCAGACGCCGCCTCGCCTTGTCGATCCCACTGCCCTGCGCCGGAACCGGCAGCGGGCAGATCGCGCCCCCGCACTGTTCCTGCTTGAGGCGGTCGCCGACGAGATCGAGGAAAGGCTGCAAGAGGTTAACAGGTCGTTTACGGCGCCCGCGATCGTGACGGGATGGCCAGAGTTTTGGCGGGCGCGGTATCCGACCGCCACGATTGTCCCCGATGACGACCTGCTGGACCTTATGCCTGAAACTTACGACTTGGTCCTGCATCCAATGAACCTGCACTGGGCGTCAGACCCTGTGGGGCAGTTGGTGCAGTCGCGGCGGGCCTTGCAACCGGATGGGCTGTTTCTGGGCGCCCTCTTTGGCGGGCAGACCTTGCACCAATTGCGGGCCGCACTGGCCGAGGCCGAGGTCAGGACGACTGGCGGGCTGTCGCCCCGCGTGGCACCAATGGCCGAAATCCGTGATCTGGGCGGATTGCTGCAACGTGCGGGCTTTGCCCTGCCTGTGGCCGACGGCACACCCTACACCGTGACCTATGGAACTGCCTTCGACCTGATGCACGATCTGCGGGCCATGGGCGAAGGCAACGCGCTGGCCGACAGGCTGCGACAACCGACCCGGCGGGCCGTCATGACCGAGGCGACAGCGATCTATGCCACGACCTTTGGCATGACCGACGGGCGCATCCCCGCCACGTTCGAGGTTATCACCCTGACCGGCTGGGCGCCCGCCGAAACCCAGCAAAAACCGTTGCGGCCCGGTTCGGCCACGCACCGGCTCGCCGACGCCTTGGGTGTGCCGGAAAAGCCAGCGACGCCTCGCCGCGATTGACCCCGGGGCCAAACCGTTTATCTGACCTCACAGCAAACCGCCTGAACTGGGACATTTCGCCATGCTTGACGCCAAAAACGCCTCTGCGACCGCCGAGACGGGGACGTGTCCGGTCCATGGGCCTGCCGACCACCCACCGATCAAACGGGCAAAGGTCGGTATCCTGCTGGCAAATCTCGGCACGCCAGATGGCACCGACTACTGGTCGATGCGACGGTATCTGAGCGAGTTTCTGTCCGACAAGCGGGTCGTCGATTATTCGCCCTGGCTTTGGCAACCGCTGCTGCAACTGGTGATTTTGTCCAAGCGGCCATTTTCGAGTGGGGCAAACTATCGATCAATCTGGAACAATGAAGCGGACGAAAGCCCGCTGATGACTATCACCAAGGCGCAGACGGCAGCGATCAAGGCCGAACTGACCACGACCTACGGCGACAATGTGGTCGTCGATTTCTGCATGCGCTACGGCAATCCGTCCACCAAATCCAAGGTGCGCGAAATGGTCGAGGCGGGCTGCACCCGCATCCTGTTCTTTCCGCTGTACCCGCACTACGCCGGGGCGACCTCAGCCACCGCCAACGATCAGTTCTTTCGCGCGCTGATGGAGGAAAAGTGGCAGCCGGTCGCGCGGATCGTCCCGCCCTACTTTGACGAACCCGTCTATATCGACGCGCTCGCGCAATCGGTCGAACGGTCTTATGCGGCGGCGGATAAAAAGCCCGAGATGCTGGTGTGTTCCTACCACGGGGTTCCGGAGCGATACCTGCGCGAAGGCGATCCCTATCATTGTCAGTGTCAAAAGACGACGCGCCTGCTGCGCGAACGGCTGGGCTGGGAAAAGACGCAGATCGCCACAACGTTCCAGTCCCGGTTCGGCCCCGAAGAATGGCTCAAGCCCTATACGGTCGAAGAGGTGGCGCGACTGGCCGAACGCGGGATCAAGAATATCGCCGTCTGTGCCCCGGCCTTTTCGGCGGACTGCATCGAAACTCTGGAAGAGATCAATGAAGAGATCAGGGAAAGTTTCGAACATGCCGGCGGCGAAACGTTCACCTACATTCCCTGCCTCAATGACGACGCCGCCCATGTCTCGGCGCTGTGTCAGGTGATCGGGGCCAACCTGCGCGGCTGGCTGGACTGAGCCCTGCAAAAGAAAAAGGACGAAGGAGTGATCCTTCGTCCCTTCCAAAACGGTCTTTCGACCGGTTTGATTACTTCTGCGAAACCGCGACAGCCACCAGGGCGATCAGGATCAGCGGAATGATCAGACCCGAGGAGGACGACGACGATTTGGTTTCTTCGACGACAACGGCGGGGGCCATTTCCATGACCGGGGCCGACATGCCACCAGCGAAAGCGGACGAAGCGGCGCCAGCGAAGGCAGCGGCGAGAGCGATTTTTTTCATTTTGACTTCTCCAGTTTTTGCCCACCACCTTTTTGGTTGAGGATGGCAGCAGGCACCCAAGACTTACCTCGTATCATGGTCTAAACCGCAATTTCGCCCAAATGCAAAGGGTTGCGTCGCGCTCTAGGCACAGCGCCGCCCATTTGTCGTCAAATTAGCAACACTTGGGTCCCCACCTCGGTCAACCCGTACAGTTCGCCGATGTGCTCGTTATACAGCCCAATGCACCCGTTCGACGACCGACGCCCGATCTTGCGAGTGTCGTGGGTTCCGTGGATCCGGTAGTATTGCCACGATAAATAAAGAGCATGCGTTCCCAGAGGGTTATCCGGCCCAGGCGGCACAAATTCCGGCCATTCCGGGTTGCGTTCACGCATTGATGGGGTTGGTCGCCATTCAGGCCCGACCACCTTGCGGACGATTTCGGTGTGGCCCCGACGGGTCAGATCGTCGGTCAGCGGAACGCTCGTGGGGTAGAGTTTGTAGATCGTTTCATCCTGGCTCCAGAAATGCAGCGCGCGGGACTGGATATCGACAAGAATCGCGCCCTTGGCGAGGTTGGTGAAATATGGACGCCAATCCAGGGACCGAAAGCTTGAAATGTTGTGTCGGATGGTCTGCGACACCTCGCCCTCGATTTCAGTCGAATTGGTGGACTGAGCGACCGCGGCAGTGCCGACTGTCGCCGCCGCAGCCGCGACGAACCCGCGACGGCTGAATGTGCCAATAGTGTTCTTTGTCATCTGCAAAACTCCGTCTGCCTGCCCGGCCTTGTGATTTTTGCGTGATTTACCGTGAAACAGTGTTTCCAGCAAATCAAAGTCGTGTCAGGTCGGCCAACCGGCGCTGATGTAGTTTGAACTGTACCGGACAAGACGCTATGCAATCCTGAAAACAATACAGGTTCTCCAGATGAAACGTCGTATCGTCCTCGCCGGGTTGGTTCTCGCTCCTCTTGCTGCATGTGGGTCTGCCCCGCAGGAACGATTGGGGACGGACGGGCTTCCGCTGCCGAAACTGTACCGCATCCGGGCCGAGGACGCCTCTGCCATCGAATTTCGCATGCTCGACGGGATGAACTCTCTGCGACAGGCAGCGGGCCAGCCCGCGCTGACCTTCAACGCCCAACTCAACGCAGCCGCTGCCACTCATTCGCGCGACATGTCGGTGCAGAACCGCCCCTGGCATTTTGGATCGGACGGATCGTCGCCGCTGGATCGGGCCAAACGGGTCGGCTTTACCGGCAAAATTCTGGGCGAAAACATTTCGGAAACCTACGAGACCGAGACCGAAACATTGGCCGCCTGGATGGGCGAAGCGGACACCCGCGCCGTGATCCTTGACCCTGAAGCGACAATGGTCGGTTTTTCGTGGTTCCAGGAACCCGAGGGCAAGATATGGTGGACGCTCGTTACCGGGCGGTAACCCTTACGGATAGATAAAGATCGGCGTGCCGTCCTTGACCATGGCATAGATCTGTTCGATCTCGGCGTCCGTCACAGCGATACATCCATAGGTCCAGTCATCCTTGCCAGAAAAGGCGCGCGGCGTTCCGTGGATAAAGATGTCGCCTCCCGGCGGCTTGCCCATTGCAGCTGCATGGGCACGGTCCTGCGCATTGGGATACGAGATACCCAGCGACAGATGGTACTGGCTGTTAGGGTTGCGGCGGTTGATGTAATAGGCACCTTCGGGCGTGCGGCCGTCCAGTTCAACCTCTTTGTGGCCAACCGGATTGAACCCCAGCTCAAAGCTGAATGCCTTGATGACGCTGTCCCCGTTCATCAGGAACATACGCCGGTTTTCCTTTTGCACGACAATACTGGTCACGTCCGGACCGTTGTAAGCCAGAAACTTGGGGTCCTGTTTCGCGCAGGCGGTCAGCCCCGCGATGACCGCGATCATCAGTACCAATCGAATTATCCGCATCACTGCCCGTCCCGCTTCGGCATTCCGCCGTTTTGCGAACAATACATCAACTCCCCGGACTGCGCCATACAGCCTGACCGCACGATCCTCACGTCGCCGTGAAGCCAGCCACAAGCTCCAGATGCGACGACCAGCGGAACTGGTCGACCACGGTGATCGGCCCCATGTGGTATCCCGCAGCGATCAAGGCGGCAGCATCACGGGCGAATGTCACCGGGTTGCACGACACCATGGCGACGGTCGGGATACGGGCGGTCACGATCCGGCTCACCTGCGCCTCGGCCCCCGCGCGGGGTGGGTCGATGACGGCGGCGGCAAAAGCGCGCAACTCGTCCGGCTCCAGCGGCCTGCGGAACAGGTCGCGCACCTCGGTCGTAAGCCGTTTGAGCCCCGGCGTCTCACGCCAGCCGCGATCCAATGCAGCGATCATCATCGCTTCGCCTTCAACCGCGTGAACTTCGGCTGTCTCTGCCAGAGGCAGCGAAAACGTGCCACACCCGGAGAACAGGTCAACCACGCGCGGTGCGGTCCCCACAATCCGACGGACAGCCGACAAAAGTGCTGCCTCGCCCTCTGCCGTTGCTTGCAGGAACGCCCCAGCGGGCGGGGTCACCAGCGCCTTGCCAAACCGTTGCTGCGGTGGATTGATCATCACTACCTGCTCGTCCTGCCAGACCAAACGGGCCAGTCGATGCCGCTGCGCGAAACCGGCCAGTTCGACACGCAATTCCGCCGTCAGGGCCTTGTCAGTGTCTATATGCAGTTCAACCCCGTGCAGCGTTTCGGTAACGGTCAACCCGACCTCGGCCTTGCGCGAGGCGGCGATCAACGTGACCTCTTCCAACGCGGGCATAAGAGCGACCAGGGCCGGGCGGAGCAGGATACAGTCCGGCACGGCCACGACAGTGTCGGACCCGCGCGCGTGAAACCCGACCAGAGCGCCCTTTTTCGTGCGGCGGCCCGACAGTTTCGCCCGACGGCGGGCCATCGGTGGCGAGGTTTCGATCCCGGCGACATCAACGGTGATCCCGTGTGCCGACAACGCCCGCCGCACCACGTCCTGTTTCCAGCCTGCCACAAAGGCGTCCGACGCGTGCTGCATCGCACATCCCCCGCAGGATTTGAAATGGCGGCAGGGCGGCGAGACGCGGTCAGCCGACGGGGAAATGATGCGCACGGCGTCCTCAGTCACCTCGACCTCTTCGCCCGGCAAAACGCGCGGCACCAGCACCCCGTCAGTGGCGCGACCCAGCCCCTGATGCGTCAGACCTTCGATCTTCATGGCTTATTCCGCCGCGTCCCGCACATCGATGAATCCGCCCGACTGCCGGTTCCAGTAGCGGGCGTAAAGACCCCCCTTGGCCAGCAGGTCGGTATGGGTTCCTTGTTCGGCAATCTGCCCGGCGTCAAGCACGATGATCCGGTCCATGCTGGCGATGGTGGACAGGCGGTGGGCAATAGCAACGACGGTCTTGCCCTGCATGGCGACCTCCAAAGCGGCCTGAATCGACGCCTCGACCTCGGAATCCAAAGCGCTCGTCGCCTCGTCCAGAATCAGGATAGGCGCGTCCTTGAGCATGGCACGGGCCAGCGCGATCCGCTGCCGCTGACCTCCCGACAGCTTGACCCCCCGTTCGCCCAGAAACGCATCATAGCCTGTGTTGCCAAAGTGATCCTTGAGGCCAAGGATAAACTCGTGCGCCTCGGCCGCCCGTGCGGCCACTTCGATCTGCGCGTCGGTCGCACCCGGCTTGCCATAGCGGATGTTGTCGCGCGCAGTCCGGTTGAACATCGCGGTTTCCTGCGTGACCATGCCGATCTGGCGGCGCAGGCTTTCCTGCGTGACGGTGCGCACGTCGATCCCATCGATCAGGACGCGGCCCTGTTCGGCATCGTAAAGGCGCAGCAAAAGAGCCACGAGGGTCGATTTCCCCGCGCCCGACGCCCCCACCAACCCGATCTTTTCCCCCGCTTTCACGGTCAGGGTCACGTTGCTCAGCCCGCCCTTGGTCCGGCCATAGGCAAAGGTGACGTTGTCCAGCATGACCTCACCCCGAACCGCGCCCATTTCAGCGGCATCCGGGCGGTCCGTCAGGGTATAGGCGGGGGTCAGGGTGTGCAGGCCATCCTCTACCTCGCCCAGATTTCCGAAAATGCCCATGACGGCCTGACTGACCCAACCGGTCATCTGCGCCAGACGGAACGAAATCGCCCCAGCGGCGGCAATATCGCCCGACGTGGCATGACCGTGCATCCACAGCCAGACCGTTCCACCCACCAGCGTCACCGGCAAAATCCCCGCGATGGTGGACAGGGTAAACCGGAACCAGGACGAGATCATGCCGAATGGAATGGCCTTGCCCCGATACTGGGACATCGCGCCAATCGCCTCTTGATCCTCGTGTTCGGAATGGGCGAACAGCTTGACCGTTTTCATGTTGGTCACGGTATCGACGATCTGCCCTGTCACCATCGCCCGCGCCCCGGCGCGTTCTTGGGCGGCCTTGCGAAACCGCTTGATGAACCTGTTGATGAAAAGCCCGTAAATGATGACCCAGACCAGCAGGGCCAGCGAAATCCGACTATCGATGGCGAACAGCAACGCCAGCGACCCCACGACCGACGCGGCCGCAAAGGCGACTGTTTCCACCATCCCCGTCACCAGATCGGTGGCGGCCCGGGCCGTCTGCATCTGCTTTTGCGCGATCCGACCGGCAAAGTCGTTGTCAAAGAACGTGACCGACTGGCCGATGGTATAGCGGTGCAGACGCGACAGGATCAGCGGAAAGATATTGGGCTCCAGCCGGACCGACGCGGCAGCGGTGTTCAACCCGAACACCACCGGGCGAAGCACCAGATAGAAGACGAAGAAAAACAGGGCCAACTGCCAGTGATCCGTCAGCACCGACATCGGGTCAGCAGCCGACGCGGCATCGACCACCCGCCCCAGAATGGTCGCCGAAATCGCTTCGAGCGATCCCGCCGCTGCCGACCAAAGCAACGCCCAGAATATACCGGCCCACGCCCCGCGCAGCGCCCAGCGCATGAACGGCCAAGTCCTTTTCGGCGGGGCTGATCCTGCGGGTTCAAACGGCGGAATGGCCGGTCCCAAAACGGGGGAAAATGTCACTCGGCAGCCTCCACCGTATCATCTGCCCCCAGAAAGCCGCCCGACTGACGGTCCCAGAACCGGGCGTATTGCCCGCCCAACGCAAGCAAGGCGTCGTGGGTTCCATCCTCGATGATCTTGCCGTCCTCCATAACGATGATCCTGTCCATGTTAGCAATTGTGGACAGGCGGTGCGCGATGGCGATCACCGTCTTACCCTCCATCATGCCATACAGGGTGCCCTGAATGGCGGCTTCGACTTCGCTATCTAGGGCGCTGGTGGCTTCGTCCAACAAAAGGATCGGCGCATCCTTGAGGATGACACGCGCCAAAGCAATCCGCTGACGCTGACCGCCCGACAATTTCACGCCGCGCTCACCGACCTGGGCGTCATAGGCTTTGTTGCCGTTGGCATCCTCCAGCCCCATGATGAACTCGTGCGCCTCGGCCTTTTGGGCGGCCGCAATCATCTCCTGTTCCGAGGCGGTCGGATTTCCGTACAGAATGTTTTCCCGGACCGACCGGTGCAGCAACGCAGAATCCTGCTGCACCATGCCGATAGCCCCGCGCAGGGTGTCTTGCGTGACCGCGTTTACCGGCTGTCCGTCGATCAGGATTTGCCCGCCGTCGGCATCGTAGAACCGCAGCAGCAGCTTGACCAATGTCGTCTTGCCCGCGCCGGACCGGCCCACCAGACCCACCTTTTGCCCAGGCTCGATCACCAGATCGACCGGACCCATGCCGCCCGCGCGGCGGCCATAGCGGTGTTCCAGCCCCTTCAACTCGATCCGGCCTTTGGTCAGGGTCATTGGCGTGGCATCATGGGCATCGGTCAGGGTGATGGGTTGCGCGATGGTGCGCATCCCCTCGACCACCACACCCAGATTCTGCACAAGGTTCGTCGTCGCCCACATGATCCAATAGGTCATGTTGTTCAGCCGCAACACGAGCGCGGAGGCTGCCGCAACCGCCCCCACACTGGCCGTTCCCTGCCCCCACAACCACAGCGCCATCCCGCAGACCGAAACGATCAACGCCCCGTTCAGAGCAGTCAGGGTTGCATCCATCTTGGTGATAATCCGCATTTCACGGAAAAGCGCCTGACGCGCATCCTCAATCGCCTCTTTGGCATAATCGACCTCGCGGTCATGGTGCGCGAACATCTTGACCGAGTGTATGTTGGTATAACTGTCCACGACGCGGCCTGTGATAGCCGACCGTGCATCCGACGACGCCGTCGCGGCAGGCCCGGCGCGGCGAATCGTCCAGCGCATCAACGCCAGATACAGAACGATCCACACGATCAGCGGGATCAGCAGGCGCACATCCGCATCGGCCAACAGCACCATCGACCCGATCAGCGTAGTCAACGCAAAGGTGACGGCGTCCAGGACCTGAAACACCGCCTCGCCCGCCGCCGGGGGGGTCTGCATGATCCGGTTGGCCAGCCGCCCGGCAAAGTCATTTTCAAACCAGCCGACGGGCTGCCGCAGCACGTGGCGATGCGCCCGCCACCGGATCATCGTGCCAAAGTTGGACATGATCGTATTGTGCAGCAGCGCCACATCGACCCCCGCCAACAGAGGCCGGACGATCACGATGACGGCGCCAACCCACAACACCTCGACCCCGTGCACCGCCCAGAACTGCGCGCCATTGCCCTGCGCCAGATAGTCGATCACACGGCCGACGTACCAGACGATGGCGACATCCCCAAAGGCGACCAGCGTCTTGAACACGATCGCCGCAATGAACACGCCCCGGAACGGGCGCAGATACTGCAGCATGAACGGCCAAAGCGTCTGCGGTGGTGTGTCGGTTTCCGCATAACGGGCATAGGGATCGACGAGGTTTTCAAAGAATCGGAACATTGGAGGGCTCTTGGTAAAGCTGAAAGGGGCAGTAGTGGGGGCGGTCGGGACATGTCCGACCAATCAGGATCGGATCGTCACGAAAGACGAATTGTGAACCTGATATCCATACTGCCAGTCCTCCGTTGTGCCCGATTTGCTTAGCGGATCGGGACCATCGTGTCATCCCGAAAATTCCGCCTATCCCAGCAATTCCGCCCGGCCGAGGGTGAACCCGCTGGCGATCCATCGGCCCTCAATCTCGCGCAGTTTCTGGCCCAAGGCCGGGCCCTGAAACGTTGGCATCAGATCGGTGGCGGTGACGGGCAGGGTCAATTCCGCGGCGGACCGGGCCAATTCCGCCTGATTAGGGTCGATTTCCCGCGATCCCATCGCCGCCCGCAGCGCCAAGGCATCCATCGCTGTGGCAGCCCCGTAGCGATAGCCCAGTTCGGCCGCGCCGACCTCGGACTGCATCAGATCGCGCAAAAGGATGCGGCGATTGTCGTCTGCACGACTCAGGCGAAGAGCCTCCGCCACGCCTTCACCGCCCAGCGCGGCCAGACGGCGAATGATGTCAGGGGGCAGATTGGCAGCTTCTTCGACGTGGATCAGAACGGTCAGCAGACCAGCCCCGGCCCCCGGCAAAACCGCCCCCAGCGAACCGGTCATCGCCATGGCCGCGACGGCAGGGGCAGGATCGGCGGCGGCAAGCATCCGCAGCATCTCATGGCCCACCCGTTCGCGGGACAACTGCGCCAACCCGTCCTGATGGGCAGCACAGGCGGCCAACCCCTCGGCATCCAGACCGCCCGCCGGATCGCCATACCACGCGTGAAAGCGGAAAAACCGCAAGATGCGCAGGTAATCTTCGGCAATCCGCGCCTCGGGTTCGCCGATGAACCTCACATGACGCGCCTCCAGATCAGGCAATCCGCCAAGAGGATCGACGACGACCCCGTCGGCATCGCAATACAACGCGTTCATCGTGAAATCGCGGCGGGCGGCATCCTCGGTCATGTCAGAGGCAAAGGCGACCGTGGCGCGGCGGCCATCGGTGGCGACATCCCGGCGAAAGGTAGTGACCTCGAACGACGTGTCGCCCACGATCACGGTCACTGTGCCGTGGTCGATCCCGGTCGGAACCACGCGAAACCCGGCGGCCTCGGCCAAGGCGATTACATGATCGGGCAAGGCGTTCGTCGTAATATCCACGTCCGCAACAGGCGCACCGATCAGCGCGTTGCGCACGCAGCCCCCCACGCACCAGGCCTGAAATCCGGCCTCGGTCAGCATCCGCAGGACCCGACCTGCCCCTGCCAGCCACTCCCCAGAAACGCGGGTCATGAATGCATCCGATCTGCCAGAGCCCGCAGGATCCGGGCGGTTGCGCCCCACACATAATACGGGCCGTAAGGCACAGTATAATACCTGCGGTGACGGCCTTGCCAGCGGCGGCCTTCGATGCGGAACCGGGCGGGGTCAGTAACATGGGCTAACGGAACCGAGAATATCTCGGCGACCTCGCCCAGTTCGGCGCGGGGCTGAAACGTCCCACGGATCAGGCCGACGACCGGCGTGACTTCGTAACTGGTGACGGTTTCATGGGCGGGCATTGTGCCCAGCACCTCGACTTGACCGCGGGGCAGACCAATCTCCTCTTCTGCCTCGCGCAAGGCGGCATCGACGGGGGTCGGATCGCCCGGGTCCTGCTTGCCACCCGGAAAGGCGATCTGACCCGGATGATGTTTCAGATGGGCGGACCGTTTGGTCAGAATGAGACGGGCATCCTCGGTCACAGCCAACAGCACAGCCGCCGGGCGCAAAACGCGCCCCGGCGGCAGCACAGTATCAGGATTCAGATCGAAGTCCGACGAATCCGCGCCCGGCCCGCGCAGGGCAACGGTCAGTCGATGGCGCAGGTCAGTCTGCATCCCCCGGCACCTCGGTTGCCTCGAACCCAAGCGTCTTGGGGTCGAATTCATAGTGGGCGCCGCAGAACTGGCAGTCGGCCGTCACGATCCCCTCGTCCGTCGTCATATAGGCGATGTCCTTGGCCGAATAGATCGACAGGCTGTCGCGGACCTTTTGATCGGAACACGAACAGCCGAACGTGATCGGCTGCGGGTCATAGACGCGCGGTTCTTCTTCGTGGAACAGGCGGACCAACAGGTCGGTCGGCTGCACCGACGGGCCGATCAGTTCCATTTCTTCCACCGTATCCAGAAGGATATTGGCCCGGCGCCAGTTTTCGCCCTCGACCTCGTCCAGGATGTCGGAGGCGTTCAACAGGCCACCTTCGCCCGTGCCGCCTTCGCTGGCGACAAATGGGGAAGCTTTCGGCATGTGCTGCAACATCACACCACCGGCGCGCCACCGCTCGGCCTCTCCGGGGATCTGGCTGCGACCAAAGGTCAGCTGAAACCGGGTGGGCAACTGTTCGGACTGCGCGAAATAGGTCTCGGCACAAGACGACAGCGACCCGCCCGCAATCGGCGTAATCCCTTGATATGGCTGGGTATCCTGACCCTGATGGATCAGGATGGCGAAATATCCCTTGCCAATCTGGCTGAACGGTTCGGAGGTCAAGTCAAGCCGATCCTTGTCATAGCTGGCCCAGCCCCGGATCTGCGCGGGGGTGCCGTCCTCGGTCGGACCAAAGTAGTCGGTCGCGATCAGGCGGGCAGGTCCGTCGCCGCGCACCTGCAACGACAGCCGCCACCCCTGTTTGATCGTCGGACCAATCAGGGCAGTCAGCAACGACATCTCGGCCACCAGCGCCTCGATCACCGGGGGATAGTCGTGCTGTTCAAGAACATGATCCAGCACCCCGTCCAGACGGGCAACCCGCCCGCGCACGTCGGACTGGTCAAGTTGAAACGGCAGGACGGTATCGTCCCAGGCAATGCGGGCGCCAAGGGTCATGGGCTTTCCTTCATGGATCGGAATTGGCATACCGCGTCCATATAAGCGCGGCAAGGTTCGGTCCAAGGGGCAAAGGCATGATCAGGCGGTATGGCGACCCTTTGAAATCTGGTCAGGTCTATCGGCACAGGCCAGGCGTTTACGCGATTCTGCCGCTCAACGGGCGCCTGCTTGTCACCTTTCAGGCCGAACCAAAACCCGAGGTTCAATTTCCCGGCGGTGGCATCGACCCCGGCGAAAACCCGGTTCAGGCCCTGCACCGCGAAGTATTCGAGGAAACCGGCTGGCACATCGCCGCCCCGCGTCGGTTGGGGGCCTATCGTAGGTATGCCTACATGCCCGAATACGACATGTGGGCCGAAAAGGTCTGTCACATCTTTACCGCCCGCCCCGTCCGCCGCCACGGCCCCCCATCCGAACCGGGCCACACCGCCCTGTGGTTGACCGTAGAAGAGGCCCTGGCAGAACTTGCCAATGACGGCGAACGCGCCTTTCTCATCGGACTTTGACCGATCCTTGCCCTGACCCCTGAAACCCTTTAGTCCCTGCGTCCAATCGCATGATGGGAGTCCCTTGATGTCCGCACCCAAGAAAGTCGTCCTTGCCTATTCCGGCGGTCTGGACACCTCGATCATCCTCAAGTGGCTTCAAACGGAATACGGTTGCGAGGTCGTCACCTTTACCGCCGATCTGGGTCAGGGCGAAGAGCTGGAGCCGGCGCGGGAAAAGGCAGTCCTTTTGGGGATCAAGCCCGAGAATATCCATATCGAGGACGTCCGCGAAGAATTCGTGCGCGATTTCGTGTTTCCGATGTTCCGGGCGAATGCGCTGTACGAGGGTCTCTATCTGCTTGGCACCTCGATCGCCCGGCCACTTATCTCGAAACGACTGGTGGAAATTGCTGCCGAATGTGGGGCTGATGCGGTCGCTCATGGGGCGACGGGCAAGGGCAACGATCAGGTCCGGTTTGAACTGTCCGCCTACGCGCTGAACCCTGAAATCAAGGTGATCGCGCCGTGGCGGTTGTGGGACCTGACCAGCCGGACCAAGCTGATCGAATTCGCCGAGAAAAATCAGATTCCGATTGCCAAGGACAAGCGGGGCGAGGCGCCGTTTTCGGTTGATGCGAACCTGCTGCACACCTCGTCCGAGGGCAAGGCACTGGAGAATCCTGCGCAAGAGGCTCCCGATTACGTCTATCAGCGGACCGTGGCCCCCGAAGACGCGCCGAACACCCCCGAATACGTCGAGATCACGTTCGAGCGGGGCGACGCCGTCGCTATCAATGGCGAGGAGTTGTCGCCCGCGACGATCCTGACCCGGCTCAACGAATTGGGCGGCAAGCACGGGATCGGGCGGCTGGATTTCGTGGAGAACCGGTTCGTCGGAATGAAATCCCGCGGCATCTATGAAACCCCCGGCGGGACCGTCCTGCTGGAGGCGCACCGCGGAATCGAGCAGATCACGCTGGATGCGGGATCGGGGCACCTCAAGGATTCGATCATGCCGCGCTATGCCGAGTTGATCTATAACGGCTTCTGGTTCTCGCCCGAGCGGGAGATGTTGCAGGCGTTGATCGACAAGTCTCAGGAACACGTTTCCGGGACGGTCCGGCTCAAGCTTTACAAGGGGTCGGCGTCTTGTGTGGGGCGCTGGTCCGATCATTCCTTGTATTCCGAGGCGCACGTCACGTTCGAAGAGGATGCGGGCGCTTACGATCAGAAAGACGCGCAGGGGTTCATCCGGTTGAACGCGCTTCGGCTCAAGCTGATCGCGACGCGAAATCGGCGGACCGGGTAGACGTTCACGTTTGAACGCAACGTAACCTGCTGATCTGGCTTAGCAAAAGTGTTAACAAAATTTCCGATGGCCCGATATGGGTCCCCGGAAACTGGTGCGCGACATGACGTTTGACGAAATTTATGCCCTGATGACCAAGGGGGCCGAACGGTCCAGCTTTGCTGACCGGATCAAGTTCGATTGCGGGGCGGACGGGATTATTCTGGTGACGCCCGAAGGGGTCAGTCAGACCGACGGCCCCGCGGACTGCACGCTGACGATGAGCACCGAAAATCTCTCCAAGGTCATTCAGGGCAAGCTGAACCCTATGATGGGCTTTACGCTGGGCAAGATCAAACTGGCGGGAAACCCGGCTATCGCGCTGAAGCTGGCAAGTTTGATCAAAGGCTGAGCCTGAGCGCGGCCAGCGTTTCGTAAAACGGCAAACTCTCCGCCACCAAATCGGCATCCCGATCCGTCAGCACCGGCAAATCGCCCTCGGGTCCCGCAAACCCTGTGCTGCGGTGGATGGCATTGTACCAGTGGGGCGCCCAGGCGCCGTCTTCGGGGCGGCCGCCAGCGGGCCAGTGCAGCATGGCGGGGTCATAGGGCAGGCCAATGGCGGTGCAGAGCTTTTCCAGCATCGCGGGCGGGTTAGCGCGGATGTCCGCGCTGTCGATCACTACGCCGCCGATCTTGTCATACAGTTCTGCCTGTTGGCGATAACCGATGTCGTCGAGTGTCGCCTGTTCCCGCTTTTCCCCGTAGCTGGCCACGACCCGCGCCGGGTGGCGGATCAGGTGGACGTTGACACATCCCGCCGCCCAATCGAGCGGGAAGCCGGCGATCATGTGGTGCGGCATATGCTTCATATACAGATGCGGTTTGCCGTCAGAAATAGACCCTAAACAGGCCAATGCGACCTGTTCGGGATTGGTTTCGTGCGCCGCGAGGATTTCGGACCGCATCGGGTGATCCGCGCCAGTGGCGGCGAGGTAGGGCGCGTAAAAGGGTTCGTCCATCACGGCGCAATCAGACCGCGCCCCGAACGAATACATCATCGCGGTGGACAGGTTCCGGGGGCCAGACCACATGGCGATGCGCATCAGGGACATTCCCGTGCGATCAGGTCTTTGTAGAGGGCGCGGATGCGGGTCGTCATCGGCCCCAGTTGCCCGGTGCCGATCTGCCGCCCGTCGATGATGCCGACAGGGGTTTGCGCGCCAAAGGTTCCCGTCAGAAACGCCTCGTCTGCGCCGTAGGTGTCCACCAGAGAGAAGTTGCGTTCAAAGATCGGGATGTCGCTGGCACGGCACAGGTCGATCACCTTTTGGCGGGTGATCCCGTTCATGCAATAATCGCCCGTGCTGGTCCAAACGGCCCCCTTTCGCACGATGAAAAAGTTACAGGCGTTGGTCGTGTTCACGAATCCATGCACGTCAAGCATCAGCGCCTCGTCCGCCCCCGCCTTTTGCGCGGCGATACAGGCAAGGATGCAGTTGAGTTTGCTGTGCGAGTTCAATTTGGGGTCTTGGGTCATCGGCAGCCCCCGCAGGTGCGGCACCGTGGCCAGCGATATCGGGCGCGGGATCGAGGGTTTGGAATGTTCGATGATGATGACCATCGTCGGCCCGGATTGCGACAGGTTGGGGTGCTGGAACGGTCGCACCTTGACCCCCCGCGTGACCATCAGCCGGGCGTGGGCATCGGTGGTCATAACGTTCGCCCTTTGCGTGTCTAACAAGGCGGAAATGACCCCGGCGCGGTCCAGCCCGATGTCAAGGTCGATGGCCTTGGCCGCCTCGAACAGGCGGTCCATGTGGTCGTCCAGAAACGCCCAGGTTCCGTTATACAGACGCAACCCTTCCCACACGCCGTCACCCAGCATAAAGCCGCTGTCGTAGACGCTGACGGTCGCTTCGGCCTTGGGCACGATGCGGCCGTTGACATAGATCTGGATCGCCTCGTTGCGGGCGTCCTCTTGGGCTTGGTGGGTTGTCACATGGGTCATGGGGGCCTCCTACCCGGACGCTACTCAGGCCGCTCAAATGTTCCAAGGGATAAACTGCGCGTGACATCACGGCCCGGTGAGTTGCTCCGACCGGCCCGGACCCGCACCCTGACTGCCAAAGGAGAACGGTCATGTTCAGGAATTTTCATTTTATCAAGTTGCTGATCCTTGGGGTTGGTATCGTCGCCGGATATCTGCTGCACGCGGATCGGGCCGAAGCGGCGGATCGTCAGACGGCCATCTTTGCCGGCGGCTGTTTCTGGTGCGTCGAGTCGGATTTCGAAAGCGTGCCGGGGGTTTCCGAGGTCGTTTCCGGGTATACTGGTGGGACGGCCCCGAACCCAACCTATGAAAATCACCCCGGCTATGTCGAGGCAGTGCAGGTCACGTTCGATGCGGACCGGGTGAGCTATGCCCAGTTGATGCACCTGTATTTCCGGTCGATAGACCCAACCGACGCAAGCGGTCAGTTCTGTGATCGCGGCGACAGCTACAAGACCGCCGTGTTCTATCTGAACGACGCCCAGAAAGCCGCAGCAGAGGCCGCAAAGGCAGAGGCAGGGCAGATTCTGGGCGCCCGGATCGTGACCCCGATCCAGCCCGCGAGCCGGTTCTACATGGCCGAGGATTACCATCAGAACTACTATCGTGGGCAGTCGCTGGTCCTGACCCGCGCCGGGCCGAAGTCACAGGCGAACGCCTACAAGTTCTACCGCAACGCCTGCGGCCGCGATGCCCGTGTCATGCAGCTGTGGGGCAATGACGCCCCGTTCGCCCATCACGGCAGCTAGCCCACGTTGCAGGCCGCGATCACCGCCATGTTCAGGATGTCGTTGACCGAGGCCCCGATCGAACAGATCTGAATGGGCTTGTCCACGCCGGACAGAATGGGGCCGATCACCGTGGCCCCGCCCATTTCCTGCATCAGCTTGACCGATATCGAGGCGGAGTGCCGCGCAGGCACGACCAGGACGTTCGCAGGCCCGGTCAGCCGCGAAAAGGGGTAGTGCTCCATCGCCTTGGGGTTCAGGGCGACGTCCACGGTCATCTCGCCTTCGTATTCGAAATCGACCTTGCGGGCGTCCAGCACGCGTGGTGCCTTGTGCATCTTTTCCGCCCGCTCGGACACCGGGTAGCCGAAAGTGGAAAAACTGGCAAAGGCGACACGGGGGACAAGGCCCAGCGCACGCGCCACAGCCGCCCCCCGTTCGGCAATGTCAGCCAGATCGTTTTCGTCCGGCCATTCGTGGACCAGCGTGTCGGCGATCAACACGATCCGCCCCTTGTTCAGGATGGCCGAGACCCCTACCGCCCCATCATGCGGTTGCGCGTCAAAGACGTGGTTTATCAGCTCCAGCACGTTGGCCGATTTGCGCGTGGCCCCGGTCACCATCCCGTCGCCGTGCCCGTGTACGAGCATCAGCGCCGCAAAGACATGCCTGTCGCGGGCCGCCAGACGGTGAATATCGTGTCTGTCATAGCCTTTTCGCTGCAAACGCTGATACAGAAAATCTTTGTAGGTGTCCAAATGCGGCGTCGTGGCGGCGTTGATGATGTCAAGCTCGCCCACGGCATCGGCCAACCCTTCGGCGGTCAGTTTTTCATCGACATCCGCCTGCCGTCCGACGACCAGAGCCTTGCCCAGACCAGATCGCTGAAACTGAACGGCGGCGCGCAGCACGCGGGGATCGTCGCCTTCGGCAAAGATGATGGTGGCCTGTGCCGCGCGGGCGCGGGCGTTGAGGCCCCGCAGGATCGCCGCCGTGGGGTCCATCCGGCCCTTGAGCGCAAGTTCATAGGATTCGATATCGACGATGGGACGGCGAGCGACGCCCGTTTCCATGCCGGCCTTGGCCACGGCAACGGGTATCCGGTGGATCAGGCGGGGATCAAAAGGTGTGGGGATGATATAGTCGCGGCCAAACGACAGCTTGGTACCGTAGGCCAGCGCCACCTCGTCCGGCACGTCCTCGCGGGCGAGCGCCGCCAAAGCCTCGGCGCAGGCGATCTTCATCTCGTCGTTGATCGCCCGGGCATGAATGTCGAGCGCTCCGCGGAACAGATAGGGAAAGCCGAGGACGTTGTTGACCTGGTTGGGGTAATCGCTGCGGCCCGTTGCCACGATGGCGTCGGGGCGGACAGCGTGGGCGTCTTCAGGGGTGATTTCCGGGTCAGGGTTCGCCATGGCAAAGATGACCGGGTTGGGGGCCATGGACGCGACCATGTCCTGCGTCACCGCACCTTTGGCCGACACGCCCAGAAACACGTCGCAATCGCGCATCGCCTCGTCCAGCGTCCGGTGCGATGTCTGGGCGGCGTGGGCCGATTTCCACTGGTTCATCCCCTCGGTCCGGCCTTGGTAGATGACGCCCTTGGTGTCGCACATGATGCAGTTGTCGTGCTTTGCCCCCATCCGTTTGAGCAGTTCCAGACAGGCGATCCCGGCGGCGCCTGCTCCGTTCAGGACGATCTTAACATCCTGGATCTTCTTGCCACTCAGGTGCAGCGCATTGATAAGACCCGCCGCACAGATGACCGCCGTGCCGTGCTGGTCGTCGTGAAAGACGGGGATGTCCATCTCTTCCTTCAACCGCTGTTCGATGATGAAACACTCGGGCGCCTTGATGTCCTCAAGGTTGATGCCGCCAAAGGTCGGACCCATCAGGCGCACGGCATTGCAGAACGCATCGGGGTCTTCGGTATCCAGTTCGATGTCGATGGAATTCACATCGGCAAAACGTTTGAAAAGAACAGACTTCCCCTCCATCACCGGCTTTGAGGCCAGCGCGCCCAGGTTGCCCAGCCCCAGAACGGCGGTGCCGTTCGAAATGACGGCCACGAGGTTGCCCTTGTTCGTGTAGTCATAGGCGGTTTCGGGGTGCAGCGCGATTTCCTCGCAGGGAACGGCCACGCCGGGGGAATAGGCCAGCGAAAGGTCGCGCTGCGTTGTCATGGGGACGGTCGCCGTCACCTCCCACTTGCCCGGGGTCGGGTGAATGTGGAACGCAAGCGCATCTTCGCGCGTGATCCGAGCCTTGGCCATGTGTCGTCCTCCCTGAACGTCCGACAGGGATAGCGGGTTCGGGGGCGCGGGGGCAACGGGCTGTTTTTCGTCTTTCGTCGCTAACAGGCGACGGGTAGGGTCTGCACCGATGATCCGGGGGGATTGGATGGACGCCACCAACATGACCGTGACGCCCATGATGGCGCAGTATCTGGACCTCAAGGCCGGGTATCCCGACGCCCTGTTGTTCTACCGGATGGGCGATTTCTACGAGATGTTCTTTGACGACGCCGTCACGGCGTCCGAGGCGCTGGATATCGCCCTGACCAAACGCGGGCTGCATCTGGGCGAGGATATCCCGATGTGCGGCGTGCCCGTTCATGCCGCCGAGGGGTATTTGCTGACCCTGATCCGCAAGGGATTCCGCGTGGCCGTCTGCGAACAGATGGAGGACCCCGCCGAGGCGAAAAAGCGCGGGTCCAAGTCTGTTGTCCGGCGTGATGTGGTTCGCCTGGTGACGCCGGGTACACTCACCGAGGAATCGCTGTTGGATGCCCGGCGGCACAATTTTCTGGCCGCCTTTGCCGTTGTCCGCGATCAGTCGGCGCTGGCTTGGGTCGATATTTCGACCGGAGCCTTTAGCGTGATGGCCTGTCCGTTGGTGCGACTTGGCCCCGAACTGGCCCGACTGACCCCGCGCGAGGTTCTGATCGCCGAGGGGGAAAGCCCCGAATTGGCCAATATAGTGTCTGATTCGGGGGCCGCGCTGACTGCTTTGGGCCGTGCGGCATTTGACAGCACAAGCGGGGAAAAGCGCCTGTGCGGTCTGTATTCGGTGGCGTCGCTGGATGCGTTCGGCGCCTTTGACCGGGCCGAGGTGGCTGCGATGGCCGCCGTTGCCGAATATCTGGATATCACGCAACGCGGCAACCTGCCCCTGCTGCGCCCCCCGGTGCAGGAAGGGCGAACGGCGGCGATGCAGATCGATGCCTCGACCCGCCGGTCGCTGGAGTTGACCCATGCGATGGGCGGTGGCCGATCAGGGTCATTGCTGGCTGCGGTGGATCGCACCGTGACGCCCGGTGGCGCGCGGCTGATGGAGAGGCGTTTGTCCTCGCCTGCCTGCGATCTGGACACCATTCAGGCCAGACAGGACTGTGTGACAGCCTTTGTGGATCAGCCCCGGCTGGCCGCCGAGGTGCGGGATCGTCTACGTGAGACCCATGATGTGGACCGGGCCTTGTCCCGTCTGGCGCTGGACCGGGGCGGCCCGCGCGACATGGCCGCGATCCGCAACACGATCGAAGCGGGCGACAGATTGGCGAAGGTTTTGTCCGTGGCCGAACTGCCAGCGCTGCTGGCCGAGGCGCGGGGCGATCTGGTCGGGCACGACGCCTTGGCCGGGCTGCTGGGCGAGGCGCTGATTGCCGAACCGCCATTGCTGGCCCGCGACGGTGGCTTTATCGCGCCAGGGTATGACGCCGGGTTGGACGAGGCCCGCACGCTGCGCGACGAAGGCCGTTCGGTCATCGCGGGGATGCAGGCGGATTACGTAACCCTGTCCGGCGTGCCGGGCCTGAAGATCAAACATAATAACGTCCTGGGCTATTTCATCGAAACGACGGCCACCCATGCAGAACGGATGCTGGCCGCGCCGTTGAATGAAACGTTCATTCATCGGCAGACGACCGCCAATCAGGTCCGCTTTACCACCCTGCCCCTGAGCGAGATCGAGACGAAGATCCTCAATGCAGGGGCACATGCGCTTGAGATCGAAAAGCGGCTCTATTCAAGCCTTCGAGAGGCGATTGTGGCCGAGGCGGCGCCGTTGGCAGCACTGGCGCGGGCGCTGGCAACGTTCGATCTGGCGGCGGCCCTGGCCGATGTGGCCCGGATGGAAAACTGGTGCCGCCCGGTGATCGACGACAGTCGCGCGTTTGAA
Source organism: Marivivens sp. (assembly GCA_024642115.1). Lineage (GTDB taxonomy): Bacteria > Pseudomonadota > Alphaproteobacteria > Rhodobacterales > Rhodobacteraceae > JAHEBU01. Next base: position 67,458 of record JAHEBU010000009.1, read on the forward strand.
ATTTCCGGGGGCCGCCATCCGGTCGTGGAACAGTCGCTGCGCCGGGCGGGGCAACCCTTTGTCGCCAACGACTGCGCCCTGACCGACGCGCCCATCTGGCTGCTGACGGGCCCGAACATGGCGGGCAAATCGACGTTTCTGCGGCAGAACGCCCTGATCGCAATTCTGGCGCAGATGGGCGCGTGGGTGCCGGCACAGGCGGCCCATGTCGGCATCGTCAGCCAGATTTTCAGCCGTGTCGGCGCATCGGACGATCTGGCCCGGGGCCGGTCCACGTTCATGGTCGAAATGGTCGAGACGGCCGCGATCCTGAACCAGGCGGACGACCGCGCGCTGGTCATCCTTGATGAGATCGGGCGAGGCACGGCGACTTATGACGGACTCTCTATTGCGTGGGCCACGCTGGAACATCTGCATGACGTGAACCGCTGCCGCGCCTTGTTTGCAACGCATTACCACGAAATGTCCGGACTTGCGGACAAGCTGGGCGGAGTGGCCAATGCGACCGTCACGGTCAAGGAATGGAACGGCGACGTCATCTTTCTGCACGAGGTCCGCAAGGGCACCGCTGACCGCAGCTATGGCGTGCAGGTCGCCCGGTTGGCCGGGTTGCCACCGGGGGTGGTCGAACGGGCCAAGGTCGTCCTGGAGGCGCTAGAAAAGGGCGAGCGCGAGGGCGGATCATCCCGCAAAGCACTGATCGATGACCTGCCGCTATTCGCGGCCAAGCCGAGCCCGCCGAAAGTCGCCCTAAAACCTTCGGACGTCGAGGCTGCCTTGCGCGAGGTCATGCCAGACGCCCTGACCCCGCGTGAGGCGCTCGACCTAGTCTATCGTCTGAAATCCCTGCTGCCGGAATAGCAAAGGCCGCCGGGGTTTCCCCCGACGGCCCAATTTCGATCTTTGATCAGATCAGTTGGCCGGAGCCATCGCGGCCGCATCGGCAGGACCGTCAGCAGCGCCCATCGCGTACTTGGCGAGGAAGGCATAGACGTCTTCGGCATCCGATTCCTTGCGCAGCTGGAACGCCATCTTGCCGCGCGCACGGTTGTCGTTCAGCGCGGTGCGCAGGAAGCCGGTCGGGTCCTGAACGTAGGCGGTGAAATTGTCATGATCCCAGACAACGCCGGTTTCGCCGTAAGCAACCATCGAATCGCCGTAAGCAAAGCCGGGATATGTGCCGGGCTGACGGCCCATCGCGCCCCACAGGTCAGGACCAACCTTGGCAGCGCGGCCGGCAACGACAGTCCCGTCGGCCAGCTGGACCACGTGGCAGGTCGCGCACTGGCGGTTGAAAATCGTTTCGCCATTCGCGGCATCGCCGGTCGGCGCCATGATGTGGCTTTCGGCAAACGCGGGCGCTGCCAAAACGGCAAACGCGGCGGCCAAAGTAAATTTGTGCATTGTCTTCTCCCATTGAGCGATGGTGCGTGTGACTGCCCCAGTCGGTGCGAACATAGTCTTTTGATCGCACCCGTCTAGACCGGATTTGGAAATCTTCCGTGATCTTGCCTATGCGACCGCGTGGCTGACGGCACACTGTTTCCACAGGACGGACAAGGCGTTGACCAGGTGGTCGATGTCCGCATCGGTGTGCAGCGGCGAGGGTGTAAAGCGCAACCGCTCGGTCCCTTTGGGCACGGTGGGGTAATTGATCGGCTGCACATAGATGTCCCATTCGCGCATCAGATAGTCCGCCAGCATCCGCGTTTTGACAGGATCCTTGATCAGGACCGGGACAATATGGCTGTCGTTTTTCATGTGCGGGATTCCGGCCCGGTCGAGCGCGGCCTTGAGCCGGGCGACCTGACGCCGCTGACCGGCCCGCTCCATCTCGCTGACCTTGAGGTGGGCGATCGACGTGCGCGCGGCGGCAGCCACGGCGGGCGGCAGGGCGGTCGTAAAGATAAAGCCCGAGGCAAAGCTGCGGATGAAATCGCACAGCGCTGCCGACCCGGTGATATAGCCACCGACGACGCCGAACGCCTTGCCCAGTGTCCCTTCGATCAGGGTGATCCGGTCGGCCACGCCCAATTCTTCGGACACACCCCCGCCGCGCGGGCCGTACATGCCAACGGCGTGGACCTCGTCGAGATAGGTCATCGCGCCGTAGCGTTCAGCGACCTCGACGATTTCGCGGATCGGGGCAATGTCGCCGTCCATCGAATAGACCGATTCAAAGGCCACGATTTTCGGCACGTCACCGGGGATCGACCGCAGTTTCATTTCCAGATCGTGGACGTCGTTGTGTTTCCAGATCACCTTGGTCGCGCGGGAATGACGGATCCCTTCGATCATCGAGGCGTGATTGCCCGAATCCGACAGGATCACGCAGTTTTCCAGCCGCGACCCCAGCGTGGACAGCGCCGCCCAGTTGGACACATAGCCCGAGGTGAACAGCAGCGCCGATTCCTTGCCATGCAGGTCGGCCAGTTCACGTTCCAGGAGCAGGTGATCATGGTTGGTCCCCGAGATGTTGCGCGTGCCGCCCGAGCCCGTGCCGGTCCGCTGGACCGCTTCGCACATCGCCGCGACCACCTTGGGGTTCTGGCCCATGCCGAGGTAATCGTTGGAACACCAGACCGTCACATCGCGGACTTCGCCGTCGGTATATTTCCCGGCCCTGGGGAATTTCCCCGCCTTGCGCTCCAGCTCTGCAAAGTAACGGTAGTTTCCCTCTTTCTTGAGGGCGTCGAGCTGAGCGTTGAACAGGGTGTCAAAGTCCATGGGTCTGTCTTTCTTTTGCAGTGGTGGTTTTGGGCGCGGGCAGCATCCAGCGCCAGAGTTTCGCATCTGGTAGCGGAACCACCATCAGCCAGTGTTCAAGAAGCGCCAAAAGGGCCAGCGCGGTGAGGAGGGCAAAGGTCACGGTCGCCCCGTCGTGCGGCGCGTTCCACAGTCGTTCAGAGCAGACGGCGACAGTGGCGGTCAGCGCGGTGATGGCCACCGGAAAGGCCAGAGTGACCGGCCCGCGCCGGAAGTAGGATTTGAGGTGGTCAAGTCGCGCCGGGACGAATTCCGTATTGATCCGGGGCACCCCAAAGAACAAATTCAACTTGGCCAGGATCCGGGCAAAGTAGAGGATCAGGTAGGTGAATAGCGCCACCTTGTTCGCAGCCTCGGTCGAGGTGAAGGCGAGAAAGACCAGACCCAGCGTCAGGACCAGTTCGTGGTGCGCCACCGTCCCCCAGCCCATCTGGAACCGCGCCCAGCCGGTCAGGCCGGGCGGGCAAGGCGTACGGACCGGGCCGGTGATCTGCCCGGCGAGGAAGGCCAGTTCGATCCAACCCCAGATCGCCAAGGCGCCAAGGAAACCGATATAGGCTCCGCGAACCGAAGGATCGTCAAGCGAGGTTGTAGTCGCCGTGACCCCAAGTGCGAGAAGCGGCAGCGCAGAAAAGACGGCCCAGAGGTGGGTCGCGCCGCCCCGCCGGTCGGCCCACCGCACAGCCAGCAGGATCGCCCCGGTGGAGAACCACCAGACGAACAAGGCTGAAAGGGCGGCGAGCCAGGGGTTTGACATCAGTATGCGGGCTCCAACCGGCAGTTTACGGGGGCCTCGTTCGGGATCGAGCGAATCGTCAACAAAGAGACAAACGCGACCGCTGCTTTGGCCGACCCAAGCTGCCGCTTGATCCAGCCCCCGACACCGCCCTGTTTGCGGCCTTCGGCGATCTGGTGATTGGCCGCTTCCATCCGGTCGAGGTTGGGCTGCCAGCGCGGGCTGTCGATGTCGAGCGTGAGCGGGAACACTTGCTTGGAGATTTCCGAGGTCTTTTTGAACACCTCGTAGCCGTACCAGACCGGATCGACGCCGAGCGCCTTATGGAATTCAGGCCGCTGGTGATCGCGCACGGACATGGTGGAATAGACCGCCGTCAGGAAGAACTTGATCCAGAGCTTATTGACGCCAGAGGTCAGTTTGGGATCGGTCCGCATCAGCAGGGCAAACGCCTCGCCATGGCTGAACTCGTCGTTGCACCATTCGCGGAACCATTTGAAAATGGGATGGAACCGCTGTTCGGGGTGCGCCTCGAGGTGGCGGAAGATGGTGATGTACCTTGCATACCCGATCTTTTCGGAAAGATAGGTCGCGTAGTAAATAAACTTGGGGCGGAAATAGGTATATTTCTTGGCCTGGGTCAGGAATCCGAGGTTCACCGCGATACCCGCTTCGCGTAGTGCGTCGTTGATAAAGCCGGCATGCCGCGCCTCGTCCCTCGCCATAAGTTGGAAGAGGGTGGTGATGTCCTCGTTCTTGCCGCGCCGCTTCATTTCCTTGTACAGCACGCAGCCCGAAAACTCGGCGGTGCAGGACGAGATCAGGAAATCGATGAATTCGGCCCGCAGTTTCGGCTCCATCCCCTCCCAATCTACCTTGTCCCAGTCGGCGTTTTTCTTGAAGTGGCCGCGGTTGGGGTCCGATTTCATCTGATTGATGAGCTTGTCCCACTCAGCCCGCACGGGGGTCACGTCGATCGAGTCCATCTCGTCAAAGTCGGTGGTGTAAAAGCGCGGGGTCAGCAGCGTGTTCTGAAGCGCGACCTTGGTGGCCATTTCGGAATTGATCGGCCCCAGCGCCTCTTGCGCGGCGATGGCGTCTTCGGCGGTCAGGGCATCGGCGGAATGGACGTTCATGACATCACCTCGTCGCTGAAAGAAAATTCGCACAGCTCCATGAATTCGAAATCGCCGGTGGCACGGGTCCACAGCTGTTCGATCTTGGAGGCACGGGTGATGATGGCGGTGCGGTGCTCTTCGACCACTTCGCCGTAGGGGGCCATGATTTCCGGTCCTTCGACCTGAACGGTATCGCCGGGATAGACGACGGCCCCGTTTTCGAATTTCACATGCGCCGACAGTTCGTCAAACCGGTGGCTGACGGTGACGGTACAGGGGGCGGTTTCTTTGGTTCTGAAAAGTAGTCCCATGGTTTCGGTTCCCTTTTTCCGATGGCGCGCCGGGGGGCTAGCCCGGTCGCGTGGTTCACTTGAGCAGATTGGTAAAGGCAGCAACGTTGTCCGAGCCGTAGCCCAGCATTTCAAAGGTCCAGCCGGTGCTGTCGTCGATGATGGCCATGTGGCCGGTATCGCGCAACACAAGACGGACGGGCGCATCGAGCGGCATCCCCTTGACCGTGCGTTCGCGGTTGACCGACAGGCCGATGACCCCGATGAACCCGGCCTTGTCATCAGACGACATGGCGATGATGTTGCCCTGATCGTCGAGCACGGAATAGGCCCCGTCGCGGGCGCCGACCAGCGTGACCGTCCGGTCCTTGACGACCGAGACATTGGTGACGACGCCCACATTGGGCAGCTTGGCATATTGTGCCACGCCGACCAGCGCGACCGACCCCAGCATGAGCGCGACCATCGCCTGCACCAGAAACTTTGGTACCAGTTCCTTGTCGTCGCGGCGAAATTGCGGATGTGTGTCTGACATGATCGGTTACTCCGCTGCGACGGCGGTGCCGTCGGTGGGGGTTGCGCGGGAAATCTGCGGCTGGGAAATCCGGGTTTCGGCCGCTTCGGCAAAAATGCGGGCGACCTTTTCGGCATCCGGGATGCAGCGCAGAGCGGGTTGGGTGCGTGCCATGAACCACGGCCGGACGTGCGGCCAGTGCAGGATATAGGACAGCCGGGTGTCGCCGATCAGTTCAAACGCCAGCGTTCCCGTCCCCCCCGACCGCAGGTCAAGCTGAGCAGAGCCGATCCACTGATACGGCAGGTTCAGCGTCATGGTGAGGGCAGCACCAATACGCATGCCCACCCGTTTGTTGGTCAGCGTGTAAACAGTAGACCGCGCCTGAACGTAGGCGACCAGATACAAAAGCCCGCAGGCCAGCGCGCCGATCACGACGAAGGGGACAATGTGGCCGAGCGCCTGCGCCGTCGTCACCTCGGCCGAAGACATGCCGAACCGCCAAAGGGCGAGAAGCGCGAAATATCCGGCGACCCAGCGGATCGCCAACGCCTCGCGTGCCAGTTTGCCCGGCACGGGGCTTCCTTGCCAGAGGATGTATTCCCCTTCGGGCAAGGCTTCGGGAAGACCCCGGATCGGTTCGAAATTGAAATCGTCGTGCATTGCGGCGTCTCCCTGTCGCGTGGTTGGTGGCCGCCCCGTTGGCTGGACGGGACGGCCGAGTGGCTTAAAGAACCGGGCCCAGTCGGGCAGGCGAGGCGTAGAGCGTGCCGCCTGCGAACCAGCCGGTGATCTTGTCCTCTTCGAGCAGCGTCACGAGGTCGGACATCCGGGTTTGCGGGATGCCGTCCCAGTTCTGCGCATAAAGCGACCGAACGGTGACGCGGTCCGCTTTGATCCGGGCCATCGTCATCGGGATCAGGCGCGTCTTGCCCGTCCCTTCGGGGTTCAGATCGACCGTCAGGTAGCGGATCAGCGATTCCGGAACGTCAACCCAGACGTCCGTAACCCGACCCACGACCATGCCGTCGCCGCCAACCACAGCCAGCCCGCGCGGATCGCGCCCGGCCGAGATGTGGAATTCGGGCAGCATCGACAGCGGCCGGATTTTCGGATGCCCGTGGGCGTCCAGTTCCGGCATATCGCGGCGCGGTGCCCAGGCTGCCGGACCAACCCCGTCAACCATCGGATCGCCGGTGGGTTCATAGGGCGAACCGGGGGTGTGGGCGGTGCGGGCCAGTGCCAGATCATCGCGGTCGCCCCGCTGTCCCGACGGAACTGTCAGGCTGCCGCGCGAATGGGGCAGATGGAACGTCTTGTCGCCCGGAACCGGAAACATTCCCTGGTTCGGGGAAACGCCGCCATTGTCGTCTTGGAGCGGATAGCCTTCGCGCATGTTTTCGGTTTGCAGGTAGTAGATCAGGCCCGCGAAGAAGATCCAGAACATCCAGATCGCGACGCTCGCCAGGTCCACGTTCCCAAAGAAAGTAATGCCAACCATGTGTGGTGTCCTCCGTTGGTCAGGTGGGGAAATCGGCCAGCTCGAGCTTGGCCGGTGTCCCGGTTGTCATGGCCCGGGTCCGTACCAGTGGACCGAGGGCAATGAGGGTGATGAAGAGAAGGCCGATCTCGGCGTGGTAGACCACCGAGTAGCCCATCGAAGGCGTGGCGAGCGCCTGTGGCATCGCGCCGTTCCCGACGGCGTGATTAACGAGGTCACGCACAGTGCCCCCGATAAAGATGGAGAGCCCGGCACCGGTGGCCTGCGCGGCCCCCCAGGCACCCAGCGCAAGACCGCGCCCCGCGCTCCCCGAAACTGGAAGGTTCATCGCCGCGGTCAGCATCGACACGGCGAACAATCCCGAGCCAAAGCCGATCAGAACGGCCCCGGCAAAGAACACCGGGATCGAATTCAGAGGCCCGGCAAAGATCACACAAACAAAAGCGATGACGCCCACAAGGATCCCCTTGCCCGCCATGCGGAAAGGGTCATCCCCGTTCGACAACCAGCGGGCGGCCAGACCAAAGGCGATCAGCGCCCCTGTGGCCCACATCGCCGTCAGCAGCGTCGTGGACGACACCGACAGTCCCAGAATTTCGCCCCCGTAGGGTTCCAGCAGAACGTCCTGCATCGAAAAGGCCATTGTCCCCAGCAGGACCACAAACACCAGTCGCCCGGCATCGCCACCTGCCGTGAAATCGCGCCAGGCCTCCATGAACTGTGGCCGGGGTTCAGCCCGCTCGGCCTTGGTCATGGGTGACATCTTTTCCTGTTTCCACAGCGCCGTGATGTTGAGCAGCATCGTCACGACCGCCGCCCCCTGCACCACCTGCACCAACCGCAGCGCGCTGAAGTCGCGCAGCAGCGTACCGATCAGGATCGACGACAGCGCCATCCCGGCCAGATACATGACGTAAAGAAGCGCCACGACCTTGGGCCGCTTGTCCTCGTCCGCGCGGTCGGCGGCCAGCGCAAGACCCGCGGTCTGCGTCATGTGCATCCCAAGGCCCGTCAGCAGGAACGCCAGCGCAGACCCGACATAACCCGCCCAATCTGCATCCAGCGCGCGCTGCCCCGACAGCACCAGCAGCGCCATCGGCATGATCGCCAGCCCGCCGAATTGCCACAGCGTGCCGAACCACAGGTACGGCACCCGCTTCCATCCAATAGCCGACCGATAGTTGTCGGACCGATGCCCCAGGATCGCCCGGAACGGGGCGACCAGCACCGGAATGGCGATCATCAGCGCGACCAGCATTGCCGGCACATGCAGTTCGACGATCATCACCCGGTTCAGCGTGCCCAGCAGCATGACCGAGGCCATGCCCACGGAAATCTGGAACAGCGACAGCCGCAGGAGCTGATCGAGCGGCAATCCTTCGCTGGCGGCATCGGCAAAGGGGAGGACCTTTGTCGTGAGCTTCTTGAGGGCGTTGGCCTTGATAAACATCAGTTGCGTCCTTGGAACACCAATGCGGTTGAGATGTAGAAGCCCGAGGTCACACGCTCGACCTCGCGCAGCCGTCCGGGGACAGCGGCGGTGCGCATCGCGTCGGCGATGCGGGCGGTCGATTGCGGGATCATGACCGGGCTGCGGTCACGGCGGGGAAACAGTTTGCCGACCCGCCACATCGCCATCAGGGCGGGGGTGCGGGGGGCCACGGTAAACACGAATTTGCCAGACAGCCGGGGGGCTGCGGCGGCCAAAAGCCCGGCCACATCGGCCGCGCTATAATAGATCATCGAATCCATGGCGACGATGTGATCGAACGTCCCCAAAGCGGGGTCCATCATGTCGCCCGCGTGCCAGGTGATCCCCAGCAGTTGCGACGGCACCCGGTCCTGCGCGATCTTGATCAGTTCGGGCGAGACATCGGCGGCGACAACCGTCGCCCCGCGCTCGGCCAGTTCAACGGCCATTGCGCCGGTGCCGCATCCTGCATCCAGAATCCGCGCGCCGCGCAGATCCTCGGGCAGTTGGGCCAGCATCAGCGCGCGCATCCGGTCGCGGCCCGCCCGCACGGTGGCTCGGATGCCGGATACGGGCGCATCAGACGTCAGCCTCTCCCACGTTTTGGTGGCAGAGCGGTCGAAGTAGTGTTCGACCCGGTCGCGGGTGGCGGTGTAGGTGGCCATTTGGATCAATCGAACCCCAGCAATTCAAAGATTTCGCGGTCGGGCAGCGGGGCGGGCGTGCTGCCCGGCACCAGCACCGATTGCCAAAGCGTATTGGCAAGTTTCATGTATTCCGCGCGGGCCATGACCACGTCTTCGGCGTCGTCCATTTCGAACAGCGTCTTTTTCTTCAGCCGCGACCGGCGGATGGCGTCGATGTCGGGCATATGGGCCAGCCGGTTGAAACCGACCTTGGCGCAATAGCGGTCCACCTCGTCGGTTTCCCGGCTGCGGTTGGCGACACATCCAGCCAACTGGACCTTGTAGTTGCCCGATTTCGCCTGCACGGCAGCGATGATCCGGTTCATCGCGTAGATGCTGTCGAAATCGTTGGCAGTGACGATCACGGCCCGGTCGGCATGTTGCAACGGGGCGGCAAAGCCACCGCAGACCACGTCGCCCAAAACGTCAAAGATGACGATGTCTGTGTCTTCGAGCATGTGATGCTGTTTGAGCAGTTTGACCGTTTGTCCCACCACATAGCCACCGCAGCCGGTGCCGGCGGGCGGGCCGCCAGCCTCGACACATTTCACGCCGTTGAAGCCTTCGACGACGTAATCTTCGGGGCGCAGTTCCTCGGCGTGGAAATCGACGTCCTTGAGGATGTCGATGACCGTGGATTGCAGCCGCCCGGTAAGGGTGAATGTGCTGTCATGCTTGGGGTCGCAGCCGATCTGCAACACCCGCTTGCCCATCATCGAAAAGGCGGCGGACAGGTTGGACGAGGTCGTCGATTTGCCGATCCCGCCCTTGCCATAGACGCTGAACACCTTGGCGCCGACGATCTGGGTATCTGCGTCCTGATGGACCTGAACGGAGCCTTCGCCGTCAAGGCCGCGCAGGTTCGGGATTTCGTCTCTGGGGCTCATGGGAGCCTCCTTCCTAGGTTTAAGGTCTGGCCTTGGGTTGTGGTCGGGGCGCGGGTCATTCGGCGGCAATCCCTTCCATTCGGTCTTCGATGGCGTCGGCTGCGTTTTGCAGCGCGGCGAGCGTAGCGGCGTCGGGCGTCCAATAGGCACGATCGGAGGCTTCGAGCAGGCGATTGGCCATCCGCATGGAGGCCTGCGGGTTCAGCGCGGCAAGCCGTTCGCGCATCACCTCGTCCAGCACGAAAGTCTCGCTCAGGCGTTGATAGACCCAAGGTTCCACCTCACCAGTGGTGGCGGACCAGCCGAAGGTGTTGGCGATCTGCGCCTCGATCTGACGCACCCCTTCGTGCCCGTGCTTGAGCAGACCTTCGTAGAATTTCGGGTTCAGGCTGCGGCTGCGGGTTTCCAGGGCCACTTGATCCTGCAACGTGCGGACCTTGCCTGCGCCACGGGTCTGGTCGCCGATGTAGACGGGGGCACTGACGCCGCCCTTGGCTCGTTTGACCGCGCGGGCGATGCCGCCCAGCGTGTCAAAGTAGTGATCGACGGTAGTCACGCCGAGTTCAACCGATTCAAGGTTCTGATAGGCCAGATCCACATCCTTGAGCGTACGCTGGAGCAGGGCCGGGTTCTGCGCGGCCTTGCCGTTGCAGCCATAGGCAAAGCTCTTCCGGTTTTCATAGGCGTCGGCCAATTCGTCCTCGTCGCCAAAGGTGCTTTGATCGACCAAGACGTTTACGTTGGACCCGTAGGCGCCTTCGGCGTTCGAGAACACGCGCAAGGCTGCGGTTTCCATGTCCCAACCCAGTTCGGCCATCGTGGCCATCGTGTGGGCGCGGATGAAGTTGAGGTGGGCGGGTTCATCGGCCTGTGCGCATTTCAGCGCCGCCTCGGCCAACATGCGGGTCTGCAAAGGCAGAAGATCGCGGAAAATGCCCGACAGGGTCATGACGACATCAATCCGCGGGCGGCCCAGTTCTGCGAGCGGGATCAGGTCGGCCCCGGCCAGACGGCCGTAGTTGTCGAACCGGGGTTTGGTCCCCATCAGCGCCATCGCCTGCGCGATCGGGCCGCCATCTGATTTGATGTTGTCAGACCCCCAAAGAACCAGTGCAACCGTGCGCGGAATGGATTTGTGCGTCTCGATCAGCAACCGCGCCTGTTTCGCCCCATCCGCCATCGCAAAGGCGGTGGGCATCCGGAACGGGTCGAAGGCATGGATGTTGCGACCGGTCGGCAGAATTTCGGGGGACCGGATCAGGTCGCCGCCGGGGACAGGGGCGATATAGCGGGCGGACAGCGCCCGCATCATTCCGGTCAATTCGCCGTCTTGCTGCAAGAGCGCGTCTATCCGGGCGTGGTCGGTCGCGTCCATCGGGTCCATCAGCCCAATCATGCGCGTCCGCTCTTCGGCGTTCATCATCTTGCCCACGATGTGCAGACCATCGGGGATCAGCGACCCTTCGGTTTCGAGGAGCTTGAGCCAGAGGGTTTGCAGGTCCGATCCGTCAAGATCGACCGCTTTGGCCTGATCGCGGATGAGCGATTCCAAGTCGGAGCGCTGTGCGTCGCCAACAGGCAGTTCGCGCCAGCGCTTCAGGCTGTCCTTGACCTCCAAAAGCCCTTTGTAGAGACCGCTTGCGGCAAGCGGCGGTGTCAGGTGCGTGATCGTTACGGCGTTGCTGCGTCGCTTGGCCAAGGAAGCTTCGGACGGGTTGTTGGCGGCGTAAAGGTAAACATTGGGCATCTCGCCGATCAGCCGGTCAGGCCAGTCACCCGCGCCCATGCCCGCCTGTTTGCCCGGCATGAATTCCAGCGCGCCGTGCATCCCGAAATGCAGGATCGCGTCGGCCCGGAAGGTGTTGCGCAGCCACAGATAGAACTGCGTAAAGGCGTGCGTGGGGGCAAAGCCACGTTCGAACAGCAGGCGCATCGGATCGCCTTCGTAGCCAAACGTGGGCTGCACGCCGACGAATACGTTGCCAAGCTGTGCGCCAAGGATAAAGACGCCGCGACCGTCCGACTGGATCTTGCCGGGGGCGGGGCCCCAGACGGCCTCGATCTCGTTCAGGGTTGGCGTGTCGCGGACGATGGTTTCAGCATCGACCATGGCGGCCACGTTGGCTGCCTGCCCATATTGGGCGGCGTTCCCTTTGAGAATGCTCGCCCGCAGATCGTCCACGGTCGCCGGGACATCGACGGTGTAGCCGTCCGACTTCATCCGGGTCAGGGTGTTGAACAGCGATTCAAAGACCGACAGGTAGGCGGCGGTGCCGACTGCCCCGGCGTTTGGCGGAAAGCCGAACAGGACAACGCCGACCTTTTTGTCCGCATTCCGCATCTGGTGCAGCCTGGCCAGGCGGAGCGTCTTTTCGGCCAGTTTGCCGACCCGTTCCGGGCAGGGTGCCATCGCCTTGACGTCCGAGCTGCCGGTACATTTGACCGGGCAGCCGGTGCAGCCATCCGGCCCATGCCGTCCAGCAAAAACGGTCGGATTGGTTGCGCCGTCAATTTCGGGCAGGGCGACGAGCATAGTCGTTTCAACGGGGCCGAGCCCCTGCGCCGATCCGGCCCATTGGCCAAGTGTTTGAAATTCAAGCGGCTGGGCGGCGATGTAGGGGACATCCAGCTGCGACAGCAGGTCGATGGCCGCAGGGCTGTCGTTATAGGCCGGGCCACCGATCAGCGAGAACCCGGTGAGCGAGACCATCGCATCGACCTTGCCCATGAAGAACGAATCGATGGCGGGTTTCCCGTTCAGGCCCCCGGCAAAGGCGGGGATGCAAGCGATACCCTTGGATTCGAACGCGCGGATGACGGCGTTGTAGTGGTCGCAGTCGGACGACAGAATGTAGGACCGAAGCATCAGAAGGCCGACGGTGGCCACGGCACCCGCCGGCCGGGGCAGATCGTGTGCATCGGTCGAAATGTGGGTGCCGGGCAGATCGGGGTGGTAGACGCCGACGTCAGGGTAATCAATCGGTGGCTTTGCCTTGACCGGCTTCCAGGTCTGGCCCGTCGCATAGCGGCTGACCAGCATCCGGATCATCTGTTCGATGTTGTCGTCCGACCCGCCCAGCCAATATTGCATGGACAGGAACCAGTTGCGCAGGTCCTGCGCCTTGCCGGGGATCAGCCGCAGGATTTTTGGCAGGCGGCGCAGGGTCTTCATCTGCTTTTCGCCGGATTTCGCATCCGGCTTGCCGCTGCCCCGCAGCTTTTTCATCAGGGCCATCGCGCCCGAGGCGGGCTTGGACATGTCCAGATCGCCCATCTTGGTCAGCTTGACGATCTCACTGTCGGCGATGACGTTGATCATCGCGTCCAGCGCAGGCCGACGCGCAATGAGGTCGGGCAGGATGGCGGCGGTGTGTTCTTCGAGAAACAGAAGGTTGGTCACGACGATGTTGGCGCGCGCAACCGAGTATTTTGCATCGGCTAGCGCGGCAGGGTTTTCGCCCCATTCGGCGGCGGCGTGGATGCTGATTTCCAGACCGGGAAAGTCGGCCGTGAGGCGGTCCCGCACACGCGATGCCGGGCCAGCCGTGTGGCTGTCCAGTGTCACGATGACAAAGCGGAACGCGTCCTGATCGGAACTATCGCGCATAGTGGGCCTTTGCCTCGTACAGCGTGTCTTTGCTGATCTGCTGAAGCCCCTTGGAGGCCGCATAGGTTTCGGTGTTCCGCCGGGCCTTGCCACGGACAAAGAACGGGATTTTCTTGAGCTCCTTTTCCGCGTCGGCCAGCCAGACCATGACATCGGTACCAGTCGCCTCGACTACCTCGACCGGTGCAGAATCTTCGACCGCTTCGGTCGCAACCGGCTTGGGCGCGTGGCCGCCGTGATGGCTGGCCCCGGCGGCATCGTGGAATTCGAAATCTTCGCGGAACATGGTCAGCAGGTGCTCTTCCAGCCCCATCACCAGCGGGTGGATCAGCGTATCAAAGATCACGTTGGCGCCTTCGAACCCCATCTGGGGCGAGTAGCGAGCTGGGAAATCCTGAACGTGGACGGGGGCCGAGATGACGGCGCAGGGGATACCGAGCCGTTTGCCGATATGCCGTTCCATCTGCGTGCCAAGGATCATTTCCGGGGCCAGCGTCTCGATCGCCTCTTCAACGGCGAGGTAATCGTCGGTGATCAGCGCCTCGAGGCCGAATTCCTTGGCCAAGGCGCGTACAGGGCGAGCCATTTCACGGTTGTAGCAGCCGATGCCGACCACCTCGAACCCCATTTCATCGCGGGCGATTCGGGCGTGGGCGGCGACGTGGGTCCCGTCGCCAAAGATGAACACGCGTTTGCCGGTCAGATAGGTGCTGTCCACCGACCGCGTCCACCACGGCAGACGCAGGCGGGATTCGTCGATCAGAAGGTCTTTTTTAGTGATTTCGCCAATTTCGGCGATGAAATCACGGGTGGCGCCGACACCGATGGGGACAACCTTGGTAAAGGGCTGGCCATAGGTCTTTTCCAGCCAACGGGCCGCCTGTTCCCCAGTTTCGGGGTACATTAGCACGTTGAAATGGGCGGCGGGCAGGCGGGCAATGTCAGCAGGTGTGGCACCCAGCGGGGCGCAGACATTCACGTTGATGCCCAGATCGGCCAGAAGGCCGGTCAGTTCCTCGACATCGTCGCGGTGACGAAAGCCCAGCGCGGTGGCCCCCAGCAAGTTGCACGAGATACGGGGGGTTTTTGGCTGATCCTTGGCCAGAGTCTTGACGATCTGATAGAACGTCTCGTCCGCGCCAAAGTTTTCCTTGCGCTGATAGCTGGGCAGGTCGAGCGGGATAACCGGAATATCAAGCCCCAGCGCCTCGGCCAGACCGCCCGGATCGTCCTGGATCAGTTCGGCGGTGCACGACGCGCCGACAATGATCGCCTGCGGTTTGAACCGGGCCACGGCATCGCGGGCGGCATCCTTGAACAGGGTCGCCGTGTCGGACCCCAGATCGCGGGCCTGAAACGTGGTGTAGGTGACCGGCGGGCGATGATTGCGCCGTTCGATCATCGTGAACAGCAGGTCGGCATAGGTGTCGCCCTGCGGCGCGTGCAGGACGTAGTGCAGACCTTTCATCGCGGTGGCGACGCGCATCGCGCCGACATGGGGCGGGCCTTCGTATGTCCAGACGGTCAGCTTCATTCTGCCGCCTCCAGTTTCAGGACGGAACGGCGGCGGATGGGGCGCGAAAACAGCCCCGCCAGATCGCCGGCCTGTTCGTAGAAATGGACGGGCGTGAACACCAGTTCGATGGCCCACTTGGTCGTCAGCCCCTCGGCCTCGAGCGGGTTGGCAAGTCCAAGACCGCAGACAGTCAGGTCGGGACGGGCGGCGCGGACGCGGTCAAGCTGCTTTTCCACGTCCTGCCCTTCGGAGATCTGCGGACCTGCGGGCAACAGGTCAAGGTCGGGACCATGCAGGGCGTCATGGATATAGGGGCTGCCCACTTCGATCGCGGTCATCCCGCATTCGCGGGTGAGGAACCGGGCCAGCGGGATTTCAAGCTGGCTGTCAGGAAAGAAGAACACCGATTTGCCGGACAGATGTTCGGACGCCTGCGCGATGGCCTTGCGGGCGCGGGCGCGTGGGGCGTCGGTGGCCGCGGCAAAGGTCGCCTTATCCACGCCAAATTCGGCGGCAATGGCGGCAAGCCAGGCGGTCGTGCCTTCTTCGCCAAAGGGGAACGGCGCGGAAATATGGCGCGCGCCCCGATTTTGCAGCGCGGCGTGCGTGTCGCCAAGGAACGGCTGGGTCAGCGCAAAGACGGTATTCGGGCCGACCGCCGTCGTTTCGTCGACCCGGTGCGCCGGGAGGAGACGCACCGGGCCAATACCCATCGCGGCCAGCAGCGTCAGCATCTGATCCTCGACCACGTCGGGCAAGGCACCCACGACCAGCAGTTCGCGGGCCTGGGTTTCGGGCAGGACAGGAACCATGCAGGCCAGACAGGCGTCTTCGCCCTGAGTAAAGGTCGTCTCGATCCCCGAACCGGAATAGTTCAGCACCCGCACATGGGGCGCGTGTTTGACGGTCAGCCGTTCAGCGGCACGGTGCAGGTCCAGCTTGATGACCTCGGACGGGCAGGACCCGACAAGGAACAGCTGCCGGATGTCTGGGCGACGGGACAAAAGGCGGTCAACCTCGCGGTCAAGCTCGGTATGGGCGTCGGCCAGGCCGGCCAGATCGGCTTCTTCCAGGATTGCCGTGCCGAATCGCGGTTCGGCAAAGATCATCACGCCGGCGGCGGATTGCAGAAGGTGCGCGCAGGTGCGCGACCCGACCACGAGGAAGAACGCATCCTGCATTTTGCGGTGCAGCCAGATGATTCCGGTCAGGCCACAGAACACCTCGCGCTGGCCACGCTCCTTGAGGACAGGGGCCGTGCGGCAACCGCCGCTACTTGTAAGGGCGGGAACGTTCATCGTGCGGCCCCTGCATCGAGGCGTGCCATCCGCAGTTTCCAGATGAACTGTCCGGCGTTGATGACGTAGGTGGTGTAGGCGGCCAGCGCGACGAACATCTGCTGGGCGGGCGTCAGGCTGTGCGTCAAAAACCCATATAAGTAAAAGGTATGCAGGGCGATGACCGCGAAACTAAACACGTCCTCCCAAAAGAAGGCCGGGGCGAACAGGTATTGGCCGAACACGACCTTTTCCCAGATCGCACCGGTCACCATGATCAGATAGAGAACGCCGGTCTTGACGAAGATGGAGACTGTCGCAGCCTCGTATCCCGATCCGGTTAGCAGGAACCGCAGGACAAGTCCGAGGGAAATCATAAAGACCAGGAACTGGACTGGCGCCAGAATCCCCTGGACCATCGTCCACTGGGTTGCATCCCGACGAGCCCGCTCGGCGGGCGTATAGAGCCTTGGCCTTGCGGCGACTCTTGGTGTCGGGTCTGTGCCAACGACGGACATGTCTGAATTTCCTTACAGTCGATATGTCAAGATTAGGGGGGTATGGTGCAAAGTGTCAACTTTAACTTACACATCTTCGTCGCTATTTCCGGACAGGTCATTGAGCGGCTCTGGTGGTAGATTTCCCAACAATCCTTGGATTTTCTCCGGTTTGTCAGCCACGGCCCCGCCCATACTGTCAATTTGCTTTGACATTCTTTTCGCCAGGCCGGACAATGGATGCGACCAAATGGATCAGGGGGTTTCCCTGTTTCTGTAAGGCCTGAGGGAATCGGCAATGGCTGACGGAGCCAAAGACACCAGCACGGCCACCAATGATGGTCCGGTACACAATCGTGCCGGGGCTTTTGCGTGGTCGCGTGTCGGCAAGGCTCGCGCGGCCCAATTTGCGCCACCCGATCCCGATCTTCTTTTGCAATTCGACACGGCGTTGCGTGGCTCTGATCCCGATGCCTGTTTCGATGCCATCGCCGATCTGGGCCGTGCCGGGATCGGGGACGTGGAGCTTCACGACAGCTATGTGCCCGCTGTTGCGCGGCGCATGGGCGAGGATTGGTGTTCTGACCAGATGAGCTTTGCCGAAGTGACAATCGGCACTGCCCGGCTTCAGGCGGTCGTGCGCGACATCAGCCGCGGCTGGATCGCTGACGGCAGCATGGACATCGATGCCCCAACGGTCCTTTTGGCCCTGCCGCGGGACTGTTTTCATACGCTGGGCGGGATGGTGCTGGCTGGGCAGATGCGGCGGCGGGGCATATCGGTCAAGGTCCTGTTGGATGCGAGGCCGGAAACCCTGACAGAGCGGTTGAACCAGTCGAGATACGACATGGTCATGTTGTCCTGCACCAGCACCGGAGACCTTGAATCAGTTCGAAACCTGATAGAAGTTGTATCGACCTCTGGACCGGTCCGTCCAAAGGTGGCCGTGGGTGGCGGCATTTTGGCCAAGCACCCGGGCATCCTTGATCGGATGGGGGCCGACGTTGTGACGTGTGATCTGGATGAGGCGCTTGATCGGTGCGGTCTGAAGAATCCGGCATTCAGCGGCAACCTGTCCGCGTCAGGAGCCTAGGTCATGCCCATGCCCCTGCGGACGAGGGTCTGCCGATGACATCCCGTGGCACGAAATACTGGAACAGTGGGGCCATCCCCCTGATCGGCCCGGAAATTCTGGGCAATATCATTGCTGAAGTGGCTGACCTGGCGATCGTCGTCTCTGAAACGGGGACCGTCCTGTCCGTTTTGGTCAACCCTCTGCACGACAGCTTTCGCCGGCTGGAGCATTGGGAAGGCAAGGATATCCGGACCGCCCTGACCGTTGAAAGCATTCCGAAATTTGACAGCCGTGTGCGTGACTTCCTGTCCGGCACACGCGATTTGCGCCCGGTCGAGTTGAACCACGCCGACAGTATTGGCCGCTGGGAATTCCCGATCCGCTATTCGTTCCACAGGATCGGCCCGGACGGTGCGATCCTGATGCTGGGCCGTGACCTGCGCCCCATCGCCGAGATGCAGCAGCAGCTGGTCAAGGCGCAAATGGCGCTGGAACGCGACTATGAGGCACAGCGCGAATTTGACACCCGGTTCCGGGTGCTGATGGAATCCTCGTCCGAGGCGATCGTCTTTGTGTCCGTGCAAACCGGACGCATCACCGAATTGAACCACGCCGCGACCGGGTTACTGGCGCGCAGCCGCGAAGATCTGATCGGGGCCTCTTTCGCCAACGAATTCGAATCCCGCCGCCGCAGTGACCTGATCGAGGCGCTGGCAAGTCAGGCCGTGGCCGACCGTGCCCAACCGACCAAGGTGCAGCTGCGACGGACCGGCGAAGAAATTACCGTCAAGCCGACCCTTTTCCGGGCCGCGGGCGAACGACTGATGCTGTGCCGGATCGAATCCGGTCAGGACACCGGCCAGACCGACACACTGAGTGTCAATTTGCGCGGCCTGTTTCATCGCGGACCGGACGCCATCGTCTTTGCCGACGATGCGGGCGTCATCCTGTCGGCCAACGAGGGCTTCCTTGACCTGATCGACGCGGCGCACGACCTTAATGTCAAGGGGCGCAGCCTGTCGGAATACTTTGCCCGGGGGTCGGTCGACCTAAAGGTTCTGACGGAAAACGCGGTTCGTTCGGGACGGATGCGCCTGTATCCGACCAAGATGGCTGGTGAATACGGCAGCCCCCGCCCGGTCGAAATCGCGGTGACCTGCATCGAGGCCGGTCCGTCAAACGTCTTTGCCTACATAATCCGCGATGCCAGCCGCGTCGAAGCCGTTCGTCCGCTGGGGACTGCCCCCACCGAAGAGAACATGCGGTCGGTGATGGAGCTGGTTGGCAGCGCGACGCTCAAGGAAATCGTGGCGGAATCGACCAATGTGGTCGAACGCATGTGCATCGAAACCGCCGTGGAACTGACGATGAACAACCGTGTCGCCGCCGCCGAAATGTTGGGCCTGTCGCGTCAGTCGCTGTATGTAAAGCTTCGCAAATACGATCTGTTGTCCAAGACAACCGAGTGATCAGAGCGGAAAGGCAAGCCGCAAGGTTGCGCCGCCTTTTCCGTCCAGATCGACAGACAGGGCGCCAAGATTTTCGGCCGCAGCCTCCATCACCCTGAGCCCCAGATGTCCGTCAGGCATCGTTTTGAAACCGACACCGTCGTCAGACAGAGTCATTTCATAGTCGGTTGCCCTACGCCGACCGGTCAGGCGGACCGTGCCCTTGCGTCCGTCAGGAAAGGCATGTTTGGCTGAATTGGTAACGAATTCATTGACCAGCACCCCGAAATTGGCGGCCTGTCGAGATGACATGTTGAACGGGTCAAGATCAATTTCGAGACTGGCATCAGCTGGAAGCAACCGTTGCAGCAAACTGCCAAGCCGGCGACCATAAAGGCCGATATCAACGTGACTGGAAGAGGACGTTTCATAGAGCGTCTGGTGCAGAGCCGAGACCGTTTCAATCTGCATCAGCACCTTGTCAAGCGCCTCGCGCAGGTCGTCCGACTTGGCCCGCCGGACCTGGAGGCGGATCAGCGACGCGATGGCCTGTAGGCTGTTCTTGGTTCGGTGATCGACCTCTTGCCGGGTCAGTTCGGCCTCGGCGAGGTCATGGCGGTGGTCGATCTGGGTCATCACCTGGCGGGCCAGAACTTTGATCGTTTCCACCTGTAGCGGGGTCAAGGTGCGCACCCGCGTGTCAAATACGCAAAGTGTCCCGATGGGCAGGCCATTGCGCGCGCGCAGCACGGCTCCGGCATAGAACCGCAGATGAAACGGTGGCCCAAGCAGCGGGTTGTTGGCAAAGCGAGGGTCAGCCCCAAGATCGGGAACCTCCAGGTATTCTCCCTGAACGATGGCGTGAGCGCAGACAGAAATATTGAGGTCGCTTTCGGTCATCCCCGTCCCCACCTCGGACTTGAACCAGGTGCGGTCGCGGTCGATGAGGTTGACGATGCAGATCGGGCAGTCGGTCAGTTTGCCAGCCAACGCCACCAGGTCGTCAAAATCCTTTTCCCGCGGCGTATCGAGAATGCCCAATCCATGCAAAGTCTCGATTCGGGCGGCTTCCTGGGGGTGATGCGGGGGCTTCATGGATCCTCGGGTCGGCTGGGATGTGTCGTGTCACACAATCGTGCGGAGTCGAGAAGCGCAAGAGGGGTGACTGGGGCAACCGGGCCACCCTGCGCACCCTTGATCACAACAATCTGTCAACTTGAGTTTACACTTGCCGACTCTGCTGATGTCTAGATAGACTGACAACATGTCCGCAACCGATGTTCTTTCCCCCGCCCCCGATCTGCGCCGCTGGCCGGAGCCAAAGGCGGCGTTGCGCCTGATCAAGCCGATCACATGGTTCCCACCGATGTGGGCCTATTTGTGCGGGACGGTGTCATCTGGCACGCCGCTGTCAGGCAAATGGGGCCTTGTCCTGCTGGGTATCGTTCTGGCTGGACCGATTGTGTGCGGGATGTCGCAGGCGGCCAACGACTGGTGCGACCGCCACGTGGACGCCATCAACGAACCCGACCGCCCGATCCCGTCTGGCCGGATACCCGGCCGTTGGGGATTGTGGATCGCGTTGGCGATGACCGCCCTGTCGCTGGCTGTCGGCTGGCTGCTTGGCCCTTGGGGGTTTGCCGCGACCGTGGCAGGTGTTCTGGCCGCATGGGCCTATTCCGCCGAACCTGTAAGGCTCAAGCGGTCGGGCTGGTGGGGTCCGGGGCTGTGTGGATTGTCTTATGAAACCTTGCCATGGTTGACCGGCGCTGCCGTTGTATCGGCAGGAGCGCCCCGGATTGAGGTGGTCGTTGTCGCGGTCCTGTACGGGATTGGCGCCCACGGGATCATGACCCTGAATGATTTCAAGGCGCTGGAAGGCGACCGGCAGACTGGCGTAAATTCCCTGCCCGTGACACTGGGGCCCGCACGGGCGGCGCGGTTGGCCTGCTGGGTCATGGCCCTGCCGCAAGCCGCCGTGATCGGGTTGTTGACGGTGTGGGACAAACCGATGCACGCGCTGGGCGTGGCTGTCATGCTCGCAGCACAGGTGGCCGCCATGCGCGTCCTGCTGCGCGACCCCAAGGCTAAGGCCCCGTGGTACAACGGCACAGGCATCGTCCTGTATATCAGCGGCATGATGATGGCCGCCTTTGCCCTTCGGCACCTGGGGGTCTGAGATGAGACTGAACTGGCTGCAAATCGTGCGTCTGGGACTGGTTCAGATGGCGTTGGGCGCTATTGTGGTTCTGACCACATCGACCCTGAACAGGCTGATGGTCGTCGAGTTGGCCCTGCCTGCCGTCCTGCCTGGTGCATTGGTCGCCCTGCACTACGGCATCCAGATGACGCGGCCCCAATGGGGCTTTGCCAGTGATGCGGGGGGTCAACGCACCCGCTGGATCATCGGCGGAATGGGCGCTCTTGCGGTCGGCGGATTTGCGGCCACGGTCGGATTGATCCTGATGCATACGGCCTTTGCCGCCGGGCTGGCGTTGTCGATTGCCGCCTACGCCCTGATCGGGTTGGGCGTCGGTGCCTCTGGAACGTCGCTTCTGGCGCTGCTGGCCACGGCGACCGCACCGCACCGCCGGGCAGCAGCAGCAACGATCACCTGGCTGATGATGATCTTTGGCATTGCGGTCACGGCGGGTGTAGTGGGCTCCATGCTCGATCCCTACTCGCCCGTCTTGCTGATCCGGATCGTCGCCATCGTCGTGACCGGAGCGTTTGTGCTGACTATTCTGGCTGTCTGGGGAATCGAGGCGCGTGTCACCGCCGAGCGCGAGCCTGATCCGACCCCGTTCCGGCAAGGTCTGGCCGAGGTCTGGGCCGAACGACGCGCCCGCAATTTCACCATCTTCGTATTCCTGTCGATGGTCGCCTATTTCATGCAGGAACTGATCCTCGAGCCTTATGCGGGTCTGGTATTCGGCTTCACTCCCGGCCAGTCGACCGGTTTGTCGGGCGCACAGAACGGGGGCGTATTCCTGGGGATGCTGACGGTCGGGATCGTGGCGACGGGGTTCAAGATCGGATCGCTGCGGGCCTGGATCATGGCCGGGTGCCTGGGGTCGGCAGCAGCGCTGGCCAGCATCACCATGCTGGGCAACGCCGGGGCTGGCGCCCCGATCACCCCCGCAGTCATGGCGCTGGGTTATTTCAACGGCATGTTCGCCGTCGCCGCGATCGGGTCCATGATGGCACTGGCAGGCGAAGGCCGCGACCAGCGCGAAGGCACCCGGATGGGCCTGTGGGGTGCCGCCCAGGCTGTCGCCGCAGGGTTCGGCGGATTGCTTGGTGCGGCATCGGTCGATGTGCTGCGCATCCTTCTTCCCGATCCTCAGGCCTTTGGCATCGTATTTATCGCAGAAGCCGCGCTGTTCCTTGTCGCCGCGGCCCTCGCGGCCCGGATTATGGATAATCGGCCGATCGCCCCCACCCTCGTTCCAGGAGAATGACCATGCAGTATGATGTCGTTGTGGTAGGGGGAGGCCCCGCCGGTGCCACCGCCGCCGAGGATCTGGCCCGGTCGGGCCGCAGCGTGGCTATGCTGGATCGCGAGGGCCGCATCAAGCCCTGCGGTGGCGCCATCCCGCCCCGCCTGATCTCCGACTTTTTCATCCCCGATGACCAACTTGTGGCCAAAGTGAATACGGCGCGGATGATCTCGCCCACCGGCCGCCATGTCGACATCCCGATCGAGGGTGGCTTTGTGGGCATGGTTGATCGCAAGGATTTCGACCCCTTCCTCCGCGCCCGCGCGGTCGAGGCCGGGGCTGTCCCCTATACCGGCACCTTTCAGCGGATCGTCCGCGATGCCGACGGCACCCATGTCATCTATCGGGACAAGGCCACGGGCCAAGATCAGAGCCTGTCCTGCCGGATCATCATCGGGGCCGATGGCGCCCGATCTGACGTTGCCCGTGCCGAAGTGCCTGGCGGCGACAAGATCCCCTATGTGATCGCCTATCACGAGATCATCGAGGCTCCGGCCAAGACGGCCATCTACGATCCCGCCCGATGTGACGTGATCTATGACGGCGCGATTAGCCCGGATTTCTATGGTTGGGTCTTTCCACACGGCGCGTCGTGCAGCGTGGGCATGGGGACAGGAGTTGACGGCGTCGATCTGAAGGCCGCCACGGCTGCCTTGCGCGTCGCCTCGGGCCTTGAGGGGTGCAAGACCCTGCGCAAGGAAGGCGCGCCCATTCCGCTGCATCCGCTCGACAAGTGGGACAATGGCCGCGACGTGGTTCTTGCCGGGGATGCGGCGGGCGTCGTTGCCCCTTCGTCTGGCGAAGGCATCTATTACGCGATGGTTGGCGGACGTGTGGCCGCTACGGCTGCGGCCGCCACGCTGGCCTCGGGCCGGATGCGCGATTTGCAACTGGCCCGCAAGCTGTTCATGAAAGAGCACAAGCAGGTGTTCAAAGTCCTGCGCATGATGCAGAACGCCTATTACCGGAGTGATGAACGGCGTGAACGGTTCGTGTCGCTGTGTCACGACGTCGATGTTCAAAAGCTCACGTTCGAGGCCTATATGAACAAGAAGCTTGTGGCCGCCCGTCCGATGGCCCATCTGAAAATCGGGCTCAAGAACATTGCCCATCTGACCCGGCTGGTATCTCCGTTGCGCACATGACTGACATGATCCCGGCCTGGGTGAACGGTACCCTGACCCCGGTTGAAAAATTGGAGGTCCATCAAAAAGGGCTTCGCCACAAGGCGGTCAGCGTGTTCGTCCTGAACCGGGGCCGCGTCCTGATCCAGCAACGGGCATTGGGCAAGTATCATACCCCCGGTTTGTGGGCGAATACCTGCTGCACCCATCCCGATTGGGAAGAGGTTACAGCCGCATGTGCCGTTCGCAGGCTACGCGAAGAGCTGGGGATCACCGGCCTGACCGTTGCTCAGCGCGACACGGTCGAGTACCGGGCCGACGTGGGCAATGGCCTGACCGAGCATGAACTGGTTGACATCTTTGTCGCTACCGCCCCCGACACATTGCGGATCGAGCCCAACCCAGACGAGGTGATGGCAGTCAAATGGGTCGATTTCCATGACCTGTCCGCCCAGGTGGCCCGCCACCCGGCCCAGTTCACGCCATGGCTGCGCATCTACCTTGCCGACCACGCCAACAAGATCTTTGCAGGCCTTGTTCGAGCCTGAAAAGAATTGAGCCTGATCAGGCCCTGATGTTCGTTTTTCGCAGATCGACCCCTGCCGCCTGAAGGGCGGTCGCGGCGATATCCGTCGCCGTCATCCCGGCATCGGCATACATCGCATCGGGCGCGGCGTGGTCGATGAACCGATCGGGCAGCGTCATCGTGCGGACCTGGCAGCGGCCGTCCAGCAGCCCGTCATTGGCAAGGCTGTGCAGGACCATGGCCCCGAATCCACCCTGCGCACCCTGTTCGATCGTGACCAGCGCCCGATGATGGCGCAGCAATTGCCGGATCAGGGCGTGATCCAGCGGTTTGGCAAACCGCGCGTCGGCCACCGTCACGGAAACGCCCCGCGCCTCCATCAACTTTGCCGCACGCAGGCTTTCACCCAGATGTGCCCCAAAGGACAGGAGCGCTATATCAGAGCCTTCTTTGACGATCCGCCCCTTGCCGATTTCCAGCACCGAACCGCGTTCGGGCATGACATGTCCTTCACCTTCGCCGCGCGGATATCGGAACGCGATGGGGCCGGCATCATAGGCCGCAGCGGTGGCGACCATGTGCATCAACTCCACTTCGTCCCCGGCCGCCATGACGACCATGTTGGGCAGGGCAGCCAGATAGCCGATGTCGAACGATCCCGCGTGAGTTGGCCCGTCGGCCCCGACCAATCCGGCCCGGTCGATGGCGAACCGGACGGGCAGGTTCTGCAACGCCACATCATGGACGATCTGGTCATATCCCCGTTGCAGGAATGTCGAATAGATCGCGCAAAATGGCTTGAGCCCGGTGGCTGCCATCCCGGCGGCAAAGGTCACGCCGTGCTGTTCGGCGATCCCCACATCAAATACCCGCCCCGGAAACCGTTTCGCCATGATGTCGAGGCCAGTGCCGGATGGCATTGCCGCCGTGACCCCGACGATAGCCGGGTCATGGGCGGCCTCTAGGGTCAGCGCCTCGCCAAAGACTTTGGTATAGCTGGGGGCGTTGGGCTTGGATTTCGCCTGCTCGCCGGTGCCGACATTGAACTTGCCCACGCCGTGGTATTTGTCGGCGCTGGATTCGGCGGGGCCGTAGCCTTTGCCCTTGACCGTGCAGACGTGGATCAGGACAGGGCCGGTCGCCCGAACCTTGGCCGCACGCAGGACGGGCAAAAGCTGATCCATGTCGTGCCCGTCGATGGGGCCGATGTATTGAAAGCCCAGCTCTTCGAACAGTGTCCCCTGCCCGCCGGGCAGGCCGGTGACCAGTTGCCGGGCGCGCCGGGCGTGGTCGCGCAGGGGGCCAGGCAATGCGGCCTCGAACCCTTCGGCCATCTTCTGCATCTGCCCGAGGGGCGAGGCGTAAAGTCCGGACAGGTATTTCGACATGGCGCCGACCGGCGGGGCGATGGACATTTCGTTGTCGTTGAGGATGACGAACATCCGCCGCCCTTCGGAGCCCGCGTTATTGAGCGCCTCGTAGGCCATGCCGGCGCTGATCGACCCGTCGCCGATGACCGCAATCGCGTCGCCTGTATCCTGACCCATGTCGCGCCCGATGGTAAAGCCCAGGGCCGCGCTGATCGAGGTGGAGGAATGGGCGGCCCCAAACGGATCAAACCGGCTTTCCGACCGCTTGGTGAACCCGGACAAACCGCCCTCTTGTCTGAGCGTCCGGATACGGTCGCGCCGTCCGGTCAGAACCTTGTGCGGATAGCATTGGTGGCCCACGTCCCAGATCAGCTTGTCCCGGGGCGTGTCAAACACGGCGTGGATGGCAACCGACAATTCGACGACGCCCAGGGATGACCCCAGATGCCCGCCGGTTTCGGAGACAGCGGAAATGACCTCGGCCCTGACCTCATCCGCCAACGTGCGCAGGGCAGCGTCGGACAGAGTCCGCACATCTGCGGGGCCACTGATGCGATCCAGAAGGGGGGTCAGGGGACGGTCGGACATGCAAGCCTCCGGTCAAATGAAAAAGGCGTCGCACAGGGGGAAGCCCAGTGCGACGCCAGTGTCCTGTAGCCAACAGGAAGGGAACTGGAGCCTTGCGGCCCCAAGAGCCGGACCCCCCAGGGAGGAAGGTCCGACGGCTGGGGGACAGGAGCGCGTCGCACGCCCCTGCCCCGATCCTTTAGGCGAACGTCGCCATATCAGCTGGGGCAAACAGCCACGACGACGGCGTCGGGTCCGGTTGATCCCGGCTTTCGGATGGCAGCAACGTGCCAACCGCGGCAAGCACAGCGATGCCGATCCAGATCACCGCCACGAACAGGGCGGCATATCCTGCCCCCTTGAGCATGAGCCACGTGATATTGGCGCGCAGCTTGGTCCGACCGGAGAGTTCGAGCAGGTTGTGATCAGTCATATCAGTCTCTCCTTTGGGTCAAAGCGGGGCATAGCCGTGGACTTGCGCCCAGACGTACCAGTTATCAACGACGGTCCCGGTCAGCAGGATCCCGATGCCACCCACAAGCGGGGTCAGCACGGCAAACCACCAGGCCCAACGGTGAATCCCCTCCATCGTGGCGTTGAACCCCATGGTCCAGCGCCAGAACAGAGCGGCCCGTTCGGATGCCGTTCCGCGATCGAGGATCTGTTCAATCTCGCGCTCGCCACCAAAGCGGCTCACGGCGAGGATGGTCGCCCCGTGCATGGCGAACAACAGGGCCGATCCATACAGGAAGGCAATGCTGAGCGCGTGGAAGGGGTTGTAGAACAGGTTGCCGTAAGTGATCGAGAACAGGTTCGTCCAGTCGAGGTGCGGGAAGATGCCGTAAGGCACCGCCTCGGACCAGCTGCCCATCAGAACCGGGCGAATAAGGCCCAGAACCATGATCAGCCAGATCAGCGACAGGAAGGCGTAAGACACGTGATGCCCCATGCCCAACGCGGTTGCCCGGTTGTAGGTGCGGAACCACCAGGACCAGATCCCTACCAGGAAGAAGAAGCTGGCGATCAGCCACCATCCTCCTTCGTTGAGCGGGGCAAAGCCCAGGCCATAGTCGGGGGACGGCGGCTCAAGCGACATCCAGAACAGATCCCGCATGAACACGGCCGGGTTGTAGCCCGCCTGCGCCCAGAAGTTCATCCCGATGATGAAGAACCACATCCCGAAACCGATCACCGACAAGAGCCCAAAGGCGCCCAGATGGACGGGCCCGATCTGGGCGTTGCCGATGATCCCCGCGAGGGTCGAGAATCGGGTCTTGGTGGTGCGTTCGGCAGTGGTGGTGGCGTCCATCGCTGCCACACCCAATTCGGCTGGTCCTTGGACCTGAACCTGGGTGAAGATGTTGAAATACTCAGCCATTGACGCCTCCAGCGATATTCGCCCACCAGGGCAGTTCCAGATACCAGTCCCACCAGACGACCCATTCCTGGAACCAGATGGTCCCCGAGATGACGATGCAGATGGCACTGAACAGCACCGCGGTCAGGGCAAGAAAGAGGCCCAGACGGTGGATGCCGAGCGGCCCGATCGAATAGCCGATCAGGTCCCGGAAATAGGTATCCTCGTGATCCGGGGTGCGGACTTCGCTGCCTTTGCCGGGATTGACCGCCGACAGAACCAGCGACCCGTGAAGAGCCAGCGCCACCGCGTTCATCCAGAAAAAGCTGATCGCGATCATGTGGGCCGGGTTGTAGTGAAAGTTGCCGTAGGCGTAGCCGGTGTTGTTCACCCAATCGAGGTGACTGTAGATACCATAGGGAAATCCATATCCCCAGGCCCCCATCAGTGCCGGCCGAATGACGACAAGCGTCACATAGGCCAGGATCGCCACACCGAATGCGATCGGAACATGAAGTCCGATGCCCAGCTTGCGGCAAATCTCGACCTCGCGCAGGGCCCAACTCACAAAGGCGCCAATGGCACACATCGTGATGATCTGCCACAGCCCGCCCTCAAGCAGGGGCGCCATGCCGAGGCCGACCGAGAGATCTGGCGGATTGATCGAGATGAGCCACGGATTCCACGTCGGCCCTTGGCTGGCCCCGTAGAATATGAGGATCGTCCCGAGGGCGGCGAAAAAGAACGTCGTGACCCCGAAGAAGCCTACGTAGAAAGGCCCCACCCAGAAGTCGAACAGATCACCGCCGACCAGCGTCCCGCCACGGACGCGGTATTTTCTTTCGAAGCTGAGCTGCGCCATCTTCCTACTCCATTCCAAGACAGGCCCGGGGCACGTGGCGTGTCCGTCCTGTCGTCATCGTCTTGCTGTTGTTTGCTACGGGCGGCGCCTTGGCCCCGCCCGCAGCGATTGTGTGAATCGCGAACGATTACTGAGCTGCCGCTTCGGTCCCGAAGGCCCGGTTGAGCCAGTTGGTTTGCGGGTTGCTGAGCAGGACGAGGTGAATCATCGCTGCCAGCAGGAACAGGAACACCCCCTGTGCCACGAAAACGCGGCGAGGATCGAAGATGAGCCAGATCTTGTAGAACTGTGCCATTTGAGTGTTCCTTCCTTACCAGCTGAACCAGGGCAGTTTGATGTACGTCAGGATATGAGCGACGACGGCGATGATCGTGAAGATCCACAGCCCGCTCATATACACCGAGTGCAGTTCCTGCGCCTGCTCGTCAGTGAGACCTGTGAAGGACAGGTCGGATTTATCAGCCATGCTTTTTCCTCCGGAAAAAATTGAACTGACGCCGCGCTTCCCCCGCGGCCGGGTTGCGACAGGGGCTCACCCCCTGCCCTGGATCCGCCCCCCGGTTAAGGGAGACGAAGGTCTTACCTTCGACCCATCAGGGCCGAAGGGAATTCTGCGTCACGCGCTGAAGATGTGCGGCGTGATGATCCGGGCCTGAGACCAGGCGCGGGAAACGGGACCCTTTTCGGGCATCTCCATTCGGCGCGCGGCGGTCAGTCCCCAAGTCAGGACGGCCAGCGGCAGCGTCGCCAGAAAGATGATGGCGAAGTAGGCGTAATATTCCCGCTTGGGCGGGACATGCCTGCTGCGCACCATCGGGGTATCCGTGGTAAAGTCGGTCATTTGCGTCCTCCCAGACTGGGTTGAAGGGTCTCGACGGTTTCCAGAACGACACGTTCGGCGCCGGCGTCGAGGGCGGCACGTTCAGCGGCATCGCGGAGGCTTTTGGCAGCCGAAATGCGGGTCAGGATCGGATGGCTGGCGACAATCTCGTCCAGCTTGGCCTGCGCATCGGCATCCCAAGGGAAATCGCGGCGCAGCGGTGTAAGGGTGGCATCGACACGATCCATATCTGTGCCGAGCGGAATGATGTGGAACAGCGCGTCGAACAGCGCATTGCACACTTCCTGCAAAACATAGGTGGCCCCGGCGAAGCCCATGAAAGGCGTTCCGGTTGCCCTGCGGATCGCGGCGCCCGGAAAACTGGCAGGGATGAAAGTGGGCTTTGGTCCGTGCCCGCCGCTCATCTCGGCCAGATACATCTTTTCATTGATCGACCCCATGACGATCAGGGGCCGTTTGGTGTGCAGCATGGACCGCACTTCTTCGTTGTTGGTCTTTTTCCCGCGCGTCCGTGCCACGGCAAAGGCGCAGGGAAAGCCCAGATCGCCTTCGAGGTAGTGGCGGATGCCACGCGCATAGGTTTCGTTGGCGACGATGGCGAATTCGGCCGTCGCAAAGAAATCCTGCGTGACCGACCGCCACAGATCCCAGACGGGTTTGATGGTCGAATGTTTTTCCTGTTCGATGAACGGTTCGGGGTCCAGGCCCAGCATGTCGCCCAGCGTCCGCAGGAATTTCACCGTGCTGTCGATGCCAAAGGGCGCCTGAAGGTAAGGCTTGCCCAGCACCTCGGCCAGACCGCGACCAAATTCGCGGTACATGCAGATGTTGACGTCGGCATTCACCAGATTGCGCATCTCGGCCAGATGGGCGCCCAGCGGCATGACCATGTTGACCTCGGCCCCGATCCCTTCGACCAGACGCCGGATTTCGGCAAGGTCGGACGGCATGTTGAACACACCGTACATCGGACCCAGGATATTGACGCGGGGCTTGTCACCCTCGGCGCGAGGCTTTTCCGGGGGCATCCGCCCCTTGGTCTGGCCGAATTCGGTAAAGATCCAGGTCATGGCCCGGTCGGCCGATTCCCACTGATCCTCGTCTATGGTGCGGGGCAGGAACCGCTGGATATTTGTGCCTTGGGGGGTGACGCCCCCACCGATCATCTCGGCAATCGACCCGGTGACGACGACCGCGGGCAACGCAGGGTCAAGCGTGCCCCACGCGCGTTTCATCGCCTCCTCGGTTCCGGACCCCATTTCGGATTCGCCCAGGCCGGTGACGACGATCGGCAATTCATGCGGCGGCAGGCCATCGGTATAGTGCAGCACTGACGTCACCGGCAGGTTTTCACAGCCCACCGGACCGTCGATGACAACCTGCAATCCCTTGACCGCGCAGAAGGCATAGACCGCCCCCCAGTATCCGCCAGCCCGGTCATGATCCTGAACCAGCATCAGATCATCTCCTCGGCCTTGGCGGCGCGGGCGGCCTTGTCGATCTTTTTCTGGTGCTGGGCACGGAAGTCGGGGCGCAGATTCGGGCTGCCTTCCCAGACACCAGCGGTATCGCCACGACCGACGCCTTCGAAAAAGTCGCGCATGTGGTCCATGCGGGCTTTGCCACCGATGGCGGCGTTGATGACCTGTTGCAGACTTCCAGCGCCCGCCGGACCCATGAGTGGCCGGGCCGAAATCAGGTTGGTGAAATACAGTGCAGGAATGCCCATTTCCTTGGCCTTTTGCACGACGGGCGTGGTGCCGATGGCCAGATCGGGGCGGATCGCCTCCATCGCGGCCAGATCGTCTTCGAGACTGGCGCGGTAGGTGACCTTGACGCCCTTGGCACGCAGCCATTCGGCATCAGCAGCCGACCATTTTGTTTTCGGGCAGGCGGTGCCGACATAAGGTACGTTCGCCCCGCTTTCGATCAGCAGGCGGGCGACCAGAAGTTCCGAGCCTTCGTAGCCCGACAGCGTGATTGTCCCGTTGATACGCGACCCGGCCAGCGCGCCCTTGATCGCGGGAAGGAAGGCGTTTTGGGCGGCGGCCACCTGTGCGGCGGGAACGTTATAGGCATCGCCTATCGCGGCGAGCCAGGCAGCGGTGCCGTCGTGACCAACTGGGGCAGAGCCGACGACAGTCCGGCCAGCAGATTCAAATTCACGGACCGAGGCGGTGTAGAAGGGGTGGATCGCAGCCACGACCCCACAATCGAGGGCGGCATAAAGCTCGCGCCATTCACGGGTAGGCACGACCGGACCAGCCGCCAGACCCATCGGGCCAAGCATCGCACCGATCATCATCGGATCAGCCGGGAACATTTCGCCCAACAGGGCAACAGCGGGACGGTCGGATTTTCCGCTGGCAGGGCGCTGAACAGGGCCCGCCATGATCTCGGTCCGGGCATAGGCCAGCATCGCACCTGCCAGAACATCCTTGGCCTCGGCATGGGTCGGGATACCGAACCCAGGCACGTCGATCCCCACGATCCGCACGCCGTTGATCTCGGGCGGCAGAAGACGAAGGGGGACACCGGACGCCGTCGGCACACACAGGTTGGTCACTACAATGGCGTCATAACGATCAGGGTCAGCCATGTCGTGAACGGCTTCGCGGATATCTTCGAACAGCTTGCCGGTAACGAGCGTTTCGGAATTGAACGGGACATAGCCGACCGAACGGCGCGCACCGTAGAAGTGGGACACAAACGTCAGGCCATAGACGCAACAGGCCGAGCCAGACAAAACCGTCGCGACCCGCTTCATCCGCAAACCAACGCGCAACGAACCAAAGGCCGGGCACATGGATTGGGGCTGATCGTGGGGGCCTTTGGGGTAGTCGGCGGCATACCGATCCAGAATGTCGGATTTGCCAGCGGCACGAGCCGCCTTTTCCATTTCCGACGCTCCGGCAGAACAGCCGCCCGCCAGCGCGGTCGCCTGCACAGCGTCAGGGGCAACGTCACCACGGGCTTCGCCCTCGATGATGCTGACCTCGCCTGCGGCGTCGTAGCTGACTTCGAACCCCTCACGCGTCATCGTAAATGACCTCGAGGCTTTCTTTGACCTTGGCATACTTGCCGCGCATGTCGGCATCGGTTGCGGGAACAAGTTTATAGTCGCCCCCGGTATCCTTGGCATCGAACAGGCCCAGCAGGCCGTCCTGATCGAGCGGTTTCGGGCGAACTGGCGGGGCGATGCCCACCGCGTCGGCCAGACCGGCAAACATCGGCCCCCACTGCGATTCCATCGTGCCGACGATCTGATAATTCGCGGACTTCTTGCGCAGGTCGTCGTTCTGGGGGATCGCGGCCAGAACCGGGATCTTTACAGCCTCGGCAAAGGCCTGCGCCTCGCCCGTGCCATCGTCCTTGTTGATGACCAAGCCCGCGACGCCGACGTTACCGCCCAGCTTGCGGAAGTATTCGACAGCGGAACAGACGTTGTTCGCGACATAAAGGGACTGAAGGTCGTTCGAGGCGACAAGGATCACCTTTTGCGCCATGTCGCGAGCAATGGGCAGGCCAAAGCCGCCGCAGACAACGTCGCCCAGGAAATCGAGAAGGACATAGTCAAAGTCCCAGTCATGAAACCCCAGCTTTTCCAGCAATTCAAATCCGTGGATGATCCCGCGTCCGCCACAGCCGCGCCCAACCTCTGGCCCGCCCAGTTCCATCGCGAACACTCCGCCGCGCTTGAAACAGACGTCGCCGATCTGGACCTCTTCGCCCGCCAACTTTTTCTTGGACGAGGTTTCGATGATCGTGGGGCACGCCTTGCCGCCAAACAAAAGGCTGGTGGTGTCGGATTTCGGGTCGCACCCGATCAGCAGCACGCGTTTGCCCATTTCGGCCATCATGTGGCTGAGGTTGGCCAAGGTGAAGGATTTGCCGATGCCGCCCTTGCCGTAAATTGCGATGATCTGCGTCTTGGAGGTCGGTTCGCCCTGCGGCACTTCGAGCGTGTGTTCTTCGTGCGCCTCGTCGCGCAGCCGTTGGTCGAAGTCTTTGAGGTTCGGGACGTCGAGGGTCATGCGACTGCTTTCCAATCAAGGATCATTTTCAGACAGGCCGGGTCGGTAAACGCGGTGGCATAAGCCTCGGACGCGTCCTGAGCGGTGCTGCGATGGGTGATAAGTCCGGACAGGCTCAACCCGCCCCCTTCGACCAGACGGCGGGTGGCCACCATGTCGTCGGCAACCCATTCGGCGGCGATGCGGAACCGCGCCTCTTTCATAAAGGCGGGGGGGAACGCAAAGCTGAGCGGTTGGGTATAGAACCCGGCAAGAACGATCTCTCCACCCTTGGCGATCCGGCCCACCAGATCGTTCAGAAGATCGGCACGACCAGAGGCATCGTAGATCGAGGTATAGGTACGGCGCGGGTCGGCATCGGGATGCACAACCTCGTACCCGACAGCACCGGCCTGACGATCCGGGTTGATCTCCCAGACCGTGGGGGCCGGCGCACCAGCGGCGATGGTCAATCGAGCCAGCAGTCGACCCAACACGCCATGACCGATAATCAGATCAGGGACTGTTTTGCCCGGGCCTGCCATCGCATGGCGGGCCGTCGCCGCCAGAGCCAACAGCGCGCCTTCTGCCTGCAAGCCGCGGTCGATCCGTGTCACGCGGCTGGCCTTGGTCACAAGACGGCGGGCAGAGCCGCCAAACAGCCCATGCGCCCCTTCGTAGCAATTCGCGCCAGGAACAAACACATGTTCGCCGACGCGGTAGCCGGTATCGGACCCTGCGTCGACAACCTCGCCCGCAGCTTCGTAGCCGGGAACCAGTGGATATCCCATGCCGGGAAACGGAGGCATCTGGCCGGACCAGAACAGCTTTTCCGTTCCGGTCGAAATGCCGGAATAGCGGATTTCGACGACCAGATCATCAGCTTCGGGGGGTTTGATCCCCAAAGTATCCAGACCCAATATACCGGGTGCGGTTAGAATGACGGCCTTCGTCTCCACTGTTTCATCCCTGTGCCACTCGACGTCCCGTGGATTCGGGATTCGCCTGCGACATTCTGTCTTGGTGTCAGTCTAGCGTTACAGTTCGGACTGTCAATTGAATTAGACAGTTATGGTGTCAACTAGACTTGACACATTCCACGACGCTGGTGACGAACGGCCGGGGAGCACGCGGAATAACGATCCGGTCAAAGCCAGCGGCCGAGGCCAGCGATGCGATTTCTGACGCCGATCTGGCTCGACCCGTCCGCATCGCCATGCAATACAGGGCAAAGTAGGCATCTCCGGCCCGATTTCCCGTCATGGGTTCCGACACGATCAACCGACCCCCGGTCGGCAGCGACCGAAACACCGATTTAAGCAAGGCCATCACCGTGTCATCCGCATGGTCATACAAAACCCTGACCAAGGTGATGATATCCGCGCCAGCAGGAAGGGCATCGTCCCGGAAAGACCCGGGCGTGATCGTCAGGCGGTGTGATTCTTGCATCCCATCAAACCTATGACGGGCAGCGGGTGCAACAGCAGGAAGGTCAAACAGGTGAAGGTCGATTTTCGGATAGGTCCGGGCCACAGCGGCAAGGAATGCACCGGTGCCTCCACCCACGTCCATCAGGCGTCGCGTGCCGGACAGATCAACCATCGAAAGCGTGTCAGCGGCAACGAGACCCTGACTGTCTGACATCAGATCCGAATAAACCCGCGCCGTTTCGGGATCCCGGGCCGCCCCAGCGCCAAAGACATAGGGCCAGAAGTCGGCCAGTTCGGTCTCAACCTCGCCCCGGAAAAACGCAACTGGATCAGACAGGTCACGATAAAGGACATCGTGGTGCCGGATCATGCCCTGCAACCCCGGCACTCCGGCCAG
Source organism: Marivivens sp. (assembly GCA_024642115.1). Taxonomy (GTDB): domain Bacteria; phylum Pseudomonadota; class Alphaproteobacteria; order Rhodobacterales; family Rhodobacteraceae; genus JAHEBU01. Next base: position 102,834 of record JAHEBU010000009.1, read on the forward strand.
CGCCGCACCGCGTCGGCTTAGCCCATACTGTTCGCGCCGATAGCGCAGCAGACCCAGCGCGACTCCCCCATCAAGAAGAACCTTCATCCGTTCCACGGGGACCTTGGCGCGGTGGGCCAATTGGGTAACCGAGGCGTCGTGATTCAACAGCTGGGCGGGAATGTCGAATTTGACCAACGCCATCAAAATCTGGCTGTGACAGAACCCGGCGACCAGATCGAACATCGCCTCGCCTTCGCGTCTAACCAACCGACGGGTCAGGGGAAACCGGGACGCCCAATCCTGAAATCGAGGCGAGGCCAACAGACTTGTCCATCGCCGCGGCCTGTTATTCCCCTTGGAAGCTGTTGAGGTGGCGGGAATATCGCTCATCGCGTTCGTTTGCTTTCGGATTGAGCTGGCCGGTTCATTCACCCGGAACCGTTGGCATCTGACGTGCAGCGGCCGGGACCAGCCGGTCGGCATAGGCCCTGACGATCTGAGCCAAAGCAGCCTCTCCCGGACATTTCGGGATCGAGGAGATGGCCCCGGCCAGAATGTCGTCCAGCCGCTGAACGGCACCGCGTACGCCCAACTGTCGGACGGCATTGGGCCGCCCGTGCAGATCGTCCTGGCCGGCCGGCTTGCCTAGCGTCGCCTCGTCACACAGGGCATCGCGCAGATCATCAGCAACCTGAAACGCCTCGCCGATGCGGGCCCCCAACTCTTCCCAGGGTTCATGATCCTGCCCAGCGGCTGCCGCGCCCATCTGGGTCGCCGCGATGAACAATGCGCCCGTCTTGGCCTGATGATAGGCGGACAGGTCGATGTGCTGTTCGCTTTCCCACCCTTGTCCCGCGCAAATACCAAAGGGCATACCGGTCCGGTCGCCCAGAATCTCGATCAGCTTGAGGGCGCGGTCGGGTTTGTCCCCCGCAGCGCGGGCCAGAATCTGAAAGCCCATCACGATCAGGCTGTCTCCGCTCAAAACAGCAAGCGGTTCCGAATAGGCCCGGTGCAGGGCGGGCTTGCCCCGGCGCATGTCAGCATCGTCGAAGCAGGGCATGTCGTCATGAACAAGGCTTGCGCAGTGAATGACCTCAAGCGCGGCAGCGGCCGCTTCGGACAGCCGGGGCCGGTCATCGCCGCAGGCCATGGCGACGGACATCAGGATGGTCGGCCGGATTCGCGCACCGCCCGGCGTCACAGCGTAATGAAGCGCCGACGCGAGCTTTGTCGGGGCACGCCCGCCTTGGCCCTGTCGGATCGCCTGTTCGACGGCGGCATCAATCCGATCAGATATTCCCATGACGGTCCCCTGTGAGCCGGTGGCTGTCAATCAAATCCGACAACCTATGTGTCAACTAGACTGGACACTTTATGGGATTAAGTCAACTATCCGGTGATGGAGGTTTCATGAGTTCAACGTCCCCTCGGGTTGTCGTCGTCGGCGCAGGCATCGCTGGGCTTGCCGCGGCGCTGCGTCTGTCCCATCGGGGTCTCGACGTGACCGTTGTGGACATGCATGCAGGCCCCGGCGGCAAGATGCGGACGATGCCCAGCGCGGCAGGGCCGGTAGATGCGGGGCCAACCGTCCTGACCATGCGCCCCGTTTTCGAATCACTGTTCGGGGACGTGGGCGAATCGCTGTCGACCCACCTGACGTTGACCCCTCTTTCCACGCTGGCTCGTCACTATTGGGAGGACGGAACCAGCCTCGACCTGCTCAACGACCTTGAAGCGAGCGCCCTGAACGTACGCTCTGTCTTTGGTCCCAAATCAGAGACCCAATTTCGCGCCTTTTCCGCCCGCGCCAAACGATTGTTCGCAGCCTTCGATCATCCCATGATGCAGGCGGCAGAGCCGACATCGGCAGAAATGATCCGAACCGTTCTGCGAAAGCCCGGGCTGATCCGAGACATGGCACCCTGGACCAGCCTAAATGGCCTGCTCAGACACTCGTTTTCCGACCCGCGTCTGGCCCAGTTGTTTGGCCGCTATGCCACATATGTCGGCGGCTTGCCGCAGTTGTCGCCAGCACTTTTGTCGCTGATCTGGGATGCGGAGGCACAAGGGGTCTGGTCGGTTCAGGGCGGGATGTGGCGGTTGGCGCAGACGCTCGAATCGCTGGCAACGGCAAGGGGGGCCCGGTTCCTGTATGACGCGCCAGTCAGCCGGATCGAACGGCAGTCGGGCAGGGTGTCTGGCGTGGTAACCCCGTCGGGGCGTATCCCGGCCGAAATCGTTTTGTTCAACGGCGACCCCCGCGCCCTGTCAGTCGGACTGCTTGGGGACGGTGTGCGAGGGGCGGTCAATGCTCAGCGCGTCAACCGGCGCAGCCTGTCGGCCTATGTCCATGCCTTTGCAGCAACGCCGTCCGGACCGGACCTCGCCTATCATACCGTGTTCTTCGGACGAGACTCTATGGCAGAGTTTCAGGATCTGGAACGGGGCCAGATGCCAGGTGATCCGACGCTGTATGTCTGCGCCCAGGATCGGGCTATGGGCCGGCCTTCCGGACCAGAACGATTTGAAATCATCATGAACGGACCGGCAGGGTCGCAGCCCACCGACGAGGAGATATCGCTATGTCAGACACTGATATTCGACCGACTGGGCAGTTTCGGCCTGACATTCGATCCACCATCAGGACCACAGACGCTCAGAACGCCGCAGGACTTCGGCAGGGACTTTCCGGGCAGCCTCGGTTCCCTGTACGGGCAGAGCCCGCATGGTCTGACGGCCGGTCTGCAACGACCGACGGCGCGAACGGTGATACCGGGGCTGTATCTGTGCGGGGGCGGGGCGCATCCGGGGGCCGGGGTGCCGATGGCGACACTCTCCGCCCGGCACGCGGCCGAGGCGATCATGACCGACCTTGCTTTGCCCTCGACGTCCCGCCGAACGGTTATGCCTGGTGGTATGTCGACGGGATCAGCGACGACGGGCTAAGGGCAGTCTCGGTCATCGGGTTCATAGGATCGGTCTTTTCGCCGTGGTACGCATGGAGCGGGCGGCGCGATCCGGCCAATCATTGCTGCATTAACGTAGCGACCTATGGCCCCGGCGGACGGTTCACCATGACGGATCGGGGGCGGGAGGCGTTGCGCACGTCTCCGGACACACTTGAAGTTGGGCCATCGTCGATGCGATGGGACAAGAACCGACTGGTCATCACGATTGACGAGGTTTCTGGCCCCCCGGTCATCAGCCGGGTCAGGGGGACGATTACCCTTAAACCCCATGCCGTAACATCTGTCGAATTGCCCCTGACCCCAGACGGTGCCCATGTCTGGCGACCCTTCGCCCCATCCGCCGATATCGACGTTCAACTTGAGGCGCCCGGATGGCAATGGTCGGGTCACGGCTATTTCGATGCGAATTTCGGGACGCGGGCGCTGGAACAGGATTTCCGGTTCTGGACATGGGGGCGGTATCCGACCCGGTCTGGGGCCACCTGCTTTTACGATGCGATCCGGCGCGACGGGTCCGAGCTTGAGGCGGCGATTGCGTTTGATGGGGCGGGCAAGGCTACAGAAGTCGAGGCCCCTCCAAGGACCCCGTTCAAGCGGTCCATCTGGCAGGTTCGGCGCGAGACACGAGCGGACGTGGGCACGTCACCGCGACAGGTGCTCAACATGCTCGATGCACCATTCTATTCCCGTTCTGCCGTCCAAACCGTCCTAAATGGCGAGATTGTGACGGGCGTGCACGAGGCGCTGGATCTCGACCGTTTTGCCTCGCCTTTGCTCAAACCGATGTTGGCCGTCAGGGTCCCGCGCAGAGCGGGCTGGACGTTCAAAGCTCCGACGGCTTGATCGGCACCTGGTCTGGGTTCAGCCGGGCCATTTCGACGCTGAGCGCTGCGGCGATCGTTACCCAGATCATATAGGGCACAAAGGCCAGACCGGCCCAAAGGTCCAGCTGAAAGCTGGTGATCGTGCATCCCAGAACGGCGATCCAAAGACCCGCCATGACGGGCAGCGACCCGCGCAAACGGCGCAAACCAAAGAACATCGGCGTCCAAAGCGTGTTCAGCGCAATCTGAAGCCCCCAGAACGCCATCGCATAGGCGTTGCCGCTCAGTGGTGCGATCCGTGCGCCCGCAAAGGCAATCAGCAGATAGATCGATGTCCATGCAACGGGAAAAACCCAATTTGGCGGAGTCCATGTTGGTTTGTTGAGCGCCTGATACCAAGGACCTGTGGGAAACACCGCGCCAGTCGTCCCAGCGGCAAAGCAGGCGGCCAAAAAGATCAAAAACAGGTAGATGTCCATGGTGGTCCCCTTTCCGGGTCGTCACATGGTAACTAAGCGCCCTGCCCCCGAGTTCCAAGCGCTGATTCCTGTGCCTTGAGATCGGCGAGGATCGACAGCAATGCGGCGGACCTGCCGGTCCGAACCTGGCTTCTTGCAGCTGCATCAACCAGAAACGCCACCTCGGGCAGCGCCGGGGCATAGATGACGGCGGACCTGGGCATAAGCGACGACAACGCTGACCGGGCAGTCGCCTGCGCCATCCAGCCAAGTTTCTGCGCCTTGGAGGTATGCGCGCGCATCGTGATGCTGTCACATCCCTGCCTGCGCACCTGTGTGCCGATCCCGGCATAGATAAGACGCGCCGCCCAGATCCCCATGCGGGCAGACCGAGGCAAGGCAGCAATGCCAGCTTGCGATCGCAGATACAGCCTGTCGGCTTCGGCGAGAAGGCGGGCGATCATCCGGCGGATGTCCTCCGTGGGCAGGGGTTCGCGCAGAAAGTTTTCGGGGTCGATCCCAGCCTCTTCCATCCAGTCAGTCGGCAGAAACAGCCGTCCGGCCCGCGCATCCTCGCCCACGTCGCGCGCGATGTTGGTCAGTTGCATCGCCACGCCCAGATCGCAGGCGCGCGCCAGCGCATCGGCATCGCGAACCCGCATCAGAACACACATCATCGCGCCAACGGCCGCAGCGACGCGGGCAGAATAATCGCGCACGCCCGACAGGGTGTCGTAACGGCGACCGGTGGCGTCCCACGCCAACCCCTCAAGCAAGGCCTCGGGCAAGGCGCGCGGCATGTCGAATTCTTCGATGATCGCGGCAAATGCACGATCCTCAGGTGCGTTGCGCGGTGTTCCGGCATAGGCAAGGTCGAGCCTGTCGCGCAGGGTCAGAACCGCACTCGCCTTTTCATCGCCTTCGTCCACCTCGTCATCCGCCAGCCTGCAAAACGCATACAGGGCCAGCGCCGGGTCACGGACCGACCGGGGGAGGAGTTTTGAAGCCGCGTGAAACGACAACGACCCCGTTCGGATCGCGGCCCTGCAATGGTCAAGATCATCAGCCCGGATCATTCGGCAGCCATCCTTTGAACGGCCGGGACGGGCGCGTCGGGCACCAGTTTACCCAGAACCTCTGCACTGCTGACCACACCGGGCAGACCGGCGCCCGGATGCGTTCCGGCCCCGACCAGATACAGGCCAGTTACCTCTTCGCTCACGTTGTGCGGGCGGAACCACGCGCTTTGCAGGATGCGCGGTTCGATGGAAAAGCCCGCGCCATGGGGCGACAGATAACGGTCGCGGAAATCTTCGGGAGTATAGACCAGTTCAGTGGTGATGGTGTTCCGAAAGCCGGGGATCAGAGTGTCCAGAACCGCTGCTACCTTGTCCTTGTATTTGGCCGTTTCAACCGACCAATCGACGGGACCGTCAAAGCCCAGGTGCGGAACCGGCGACAAGGCATAGAATGTGTCGTCCCCCGCAGGTGCGACGTCCGAATCGGTGACACTGGGCCTGTGGACATACAGGCTCATGTCATCGGCCAGCTTGCCCTTGATAAAGATGTCGCGCAGCAACCCTTCGTAGCGGGGGCCGCTTAGGATCGTGTGGTGGCCCACGTCAGACCATTTGCCCGCCGTTCCCTTGGTCCCGAAATACCAGACGAACAGTCCCATCGACCAACGACGACTACCCATCTTGGCATCGGTCCAACGCTTGCGCGGACGTTTGCGTAAAAGGTGCGTATAGGTGTGTCCCGCGTCGGCATTACTGACGACCAAGGGTGCTGCCAGAACCTCGCCCCCGGTCAGGCGCACCCCGGCGGCGGCATCGTCCTTGATCAGGATTTCGTCGGCCTGAACGCCAAGCTGGATATCCCCGCCCTGCAAGGTAACGACCCGCGCCATCGCATCGGCAATCGCCTGAACGCCACCTATGGCATAATGCACGCCGAATTCCTTTTCGAGGTGGCTGACCAGCGCGTACATCGACGTGACGTGCATCGGGTCGCCACCGATGAACAACGGATGAAACGACAGGGCCATCTGCAAGCGGGGATCGCGAACGCGGGATTTCGCGAGGCCAAGAATGGATTTGTCTGCCCGCAGCCGGGCAAACTCGGGCAAGACGCGGATCGTTTCCCACAACTTGTGCATGGGCTTTGCGACCATGCCTTCAAAGCCGACAACATACCGCCGCTGGCTGTCTTTGAGGAACCGCAGATAGCCCGGCACGTCCGAAGGGCTCAGGCGGCGCACCTCGTTCACCATGGCGTCCGTGTCGCCTCGCGCGGTGAATTTCGATCCGTCCGGCCAGCGGATTTCATAGAACGGGTCCAGTGGGCGCAGATCAACGTCCTTGTGGAAATCGCGGCCACAGGCAGCCCATAGCCCTTCGAACACCTGCGGACAGGTGACGATGGTCGGACCGAGATCGAACCGATGGCCGGACTGGGTGATCGACGAACCGCGTCCCCCAACCCGGTCAAGACGATCAAGGATCGTGACCCTGTATCCCTTGGCACCCAAGCGCATTGCGGCGGAAAGGCCGCCAAGGCCTGCGCCGATCACGATGGCACGGTTAATGGCAGAGTCGGTCTGGCGATGTGTCAACATAGATTGACACTAATCCGCACCAACGTTTCTCGCAATGATTTCCGCGCATCCTGCTTGGCATTTTTCACGCAGCGCTTTTCAACCCTCTCCCCATGTGTCAGGATTGGTTTACACTATCGGAGAGTCCGAGGCCGTGCCGCAGACCGTCAGCCTGTCGTTTTACCGCTTTTCCGGGCTGACCGCTCGGATTTGGGCGTTTGCGATGATGGGGCTGGGGCGGCCGGGTCTGTCCCGAACGCCCGACATCGGATTCTGGAAACTGTGCGGCTCTGGCACAGGCGAAGGGTTCACACCCATCCCCAACACCGCGGTCTATGCGATCCTGGCCACTTGGCCCGACGCCGAAACCGCACGCGACCGAATCGCCAACGCACCCATCTATCGCCGCTACAGCCACAGGGCTGCGGAAAGCTGGACCGTCTTCTTGACCCCGACCTCGGCGCGGGGACTTTGGGACGGGGCAGAGCCGTTTACGCCCACCGTCGATGCCACAACCGGATCGCTGGCCGCGCTGACCTGCGCCCGGATCAAACCGCGGATCCTGTTGCGATTCTGGGGCCGGGTCCCCGACATTTCGGCCAGGATCGGGGCCGACAGCAACGTCGCCTTCAAGATCGGGATCGGCGAAGTGCCTTGGCTGAATCAGATCACGTTCTCGATCTGGCCGTCCGAATCCACCATGGCAGCCTTTGCCCGCACCGGCCCCCATGCCGAAGCGATCCGCGCCGTCCGTAGCCAGGGCTGGTTCCGCGAAGAACTCTATGCCCGATTTGCCATCCAGTCCGATAGCGGAACGTGGAACGGCACCTCTCCCCTCAATCGACTCGAGGCCACATGACGAACCCATTCCCTTTCTCCGCAATCGTCGGTCAGGACGAGATGAAGACGGCGATGATCCTGACGGCCATTGATCCCGGTATCGGCGGCGTGCTGGTGTTTGGCGACAGAGGCACAGGCAAATCCACTGCGGTTCGGGCCTTGGCCGCGCTGTTGCCACCGATCAAGGTGGTCAAGGGCTGCCCGGTCAACAGTGAAACAGCAGCGCAGGTGCCCGGCTGGGCCAACCTGACCTCGCACAAGACGGCGATGGTCCCGACGCCCGTGGTCGATCTGCCGTTGGGCGTGACCGAGGATCGAGTCACCGGGGCGCTTGACATCGAAAAGGCTCTGACAAAGGGGGAAAAGGCGTTCCAGGCCGGTCTGCTGGCCCGGGCCAACCGTGGCTACCTCTATATTGACGAGGTCAACCTGCTGGAGGATCACATCGTCGATCTGTTGCTCGATGTGGCCCAATCCGGCGAAAACGTGGTCGAACGCGAGGGGCTGAGCATCCGTCACCCTGCCCGCTTTGTCCTTGTAGGCTCTGGCAACCCGGAAGAGGGCGAATTGCGGCCGCAACTGCTCGACCGGTTCGGGCTGTCGGTCGAGGTGGCATCGCCCAAGGATATCGACACCCGGGTCGAAGTCATTCGGCGCCGCGATGCGTTCGAGAATGACAACAGTGCCTTCATGCTCCGCTGGCAAGCCGAAGATGCCGCCATCCGCGAGCGTATCCTGACCGCCCGCAAAGGGATAAAATCGCTCAAGGCGCCTGAACAGACCCTGCGGGACGTGGCCGAACTGTGCCTTGCCCTCGGTTCGGACGGATTGCGTGGTGAATTGACCCTGCTCAAGGCCGCGCGGGCCTTTGCCGCGTGGCGCGAAGATACCGCCATCGGCCGCGATCACATCCGCGCCGTTGCCGCCATGTCGCTACGGCACCGTCTGCGCCGCGATCCGCTGGACGAAGCGGGAAGCGGGGCGCGGGTGAGCCGCGTGGTCCAAGATGTCCTTGCCTGACACCCCATGGGATCAGGGCGCCCTCGCGCTTGACCTGTTGGCAGTCGATCCGGCGGGGCTGGGCGGCATCATCGTCCGCGCCCGGTCTGGCCCGGTGCGCGACACGTTGCTTGACGGTTTGACCCATCTTGCCCAGCCGCTGAACCGCATCCATCCCGCCCTGGCTGACGAGACGCTTTTCGGCGGACTTGACCTGTCGGCCACTCTTGCCTCTGGTCAGATCGTGCACGAGCAAGGCCTGCTGAACCGGCCGGGAACGCTGGTTCTGACAATGGCAGAGCGATGCCCGCCCTCTCTGGCTGCTCGATTGTCAGGCGCCTTGGATACCGGGCGCTGCCTCGTCGCACTTGACGAAGGCTGCGACGAGGACGAAGGCGCGCCAGCCGCCTTGGTGGAAAGATGCGCGTTTCGGGTTGACCTCACCGACACCGCCATCAGCACAAGACCCGCCTCAGGAACCAGACCCGCGGAAATCAGCGCGGCCCGCACCCGGCTAAGCAAAATCTCTGTGCCGCCCGATCTTTTGGCCCAACTCGCAACGGCGACTGTGCAACTCGGTATCGACTCCGCCCGTGCCGCCCAATTCGCCCTCAGGGCGGCGCGGGCCTTGGCGGCACTGTCTGGCAAGACAGAGGTAGATGTCGATATCCTCGCCCAGGCTTGTGCAATGACAATGGCGCATCGCGCCACGGTTCTACCCACCGAGGACAACGCCACCGAGGACCCACCGCCGAACGAACCCGATCAGGATCAGGATCAACCGCAACAGTCCGGGGACGAAACCGTGTCCTTACCCGACGAACTGTTGATCGAAGCAATCCGCGCCCTGCTTCCCGCTGACCTGCTGGCCCGAATCGCCGGACGGTCTGCCCGTCTGGGCAAGGGATCGGGAACCGGGGCGGCCCGAAAGGGAAACCGTCGCGGTCGGCCCTTGCCCGCCCGCGCGGGGCGACTGGGAAACGGCGCGCGCATCGACATAGTCGCCACCCTGCGGTCAGCCGCGCCGTGGCAACGCATCCGGGCAGCCAGCGCCCCGCAACAAGACCGCCTGCACATCCGGCCCGCTGACATCCGGCTCAAGCGGTTCGAGGAAAAGTCCGACCGACTGCTGATCTTTGCGGTCGATGCGTCAGGCTCTGCCGCCGTGGCGCGATTGGCCGAGGCCAAGGGTGCCGTCGAATTGCTGCTGGCACAGGCCTATGCCCGGCGGGATCACGTCTGCCTGATTTCCTTTCGGGGAACGGGGGCCGAACTCCTGCTGGCCCCCACCCGCAGTCTGGTTCAGACCAAACGTCGGCTGGCTGGATTGCCGGGCGGCGGCGGGACCCCTTTGGCAGCAGGGCTGAAGGCTGCCTATGAACAGGTCGCACAGGCCCGGCGGCGGGGGCTGACGCCAACGATCGCAATTTTGACCGACGGACGAGCCAACATCGGACTGGACGGGTTACCCGACCGGGCAAAGGCGGCGCAGGATGCAATAACCATCGCAGCACATCTTCGGGCCGCCGGGGCGGACACCATCGTCATCGACACCGGCAACAGGCCAGAACCAGCCCTGCGAGACCTGGCCGCAACTTTGGGCGGCACTTATCTGCCGCTGCCCCGCGCCGACGCAAAACGTCTGTCGCAGGCTGTGTCGGCGGCATTGGACGCCTGATGCGCTGGCCGCAGGATGCAGCCGGCTGGCCGATGGCGGATTATTCCCGGCTGATCCTGCACCGCCCCCATCGCTGGCATGTGCAAGAGGCAGGGACCGGCAAGACGATCCTGCTGATCCACGGGGCGGGCGGGGCCACGCAATGCTTTCGTGGCCTGTTTCCCATGCTGATGCAAACGAACCACGTCATCGCCGTGGATCTTCCTGGGCAGGGGTTCAGCCAATCCGGGGCGCGCCAGCGCTGCGGATTGCTGCCCATGGCCGAGGACCTTTTGTCGCTGATTCGATCACAGGGGTGGGCGCCATATCAAATCGTCGCCCATTCGGCGGGCGCTCCCCTTGCCCTGCAAATGGCCGACCTTGGCCTGTCGGTTCCGGGCGGGATCGTAGGAATCAACGCGGCATTGGGCAATTTCAAAGGCGTCGCCGGCTGGCTGTTTCCCATGATGGCCAAAGTGCTTGCATTGACCCCGTTCACCGCCGACGTGTTCGTTGCTACGGCAACCGAAACAACGGTTCGGCGGCTACTACAGGGAACCGGGTCAAGAATAGATCAGGAGGGACTGCGCCTGTACCATAGGCTCGCTAACGACCGGGGTCATGTCGATGCGACGCTGGCGATGATGGCCCAATGGGAGCTTGATCCACTGTTGGCGAGGCTGCGCGACATCAGACCCAAGGTTCATCTGATCACCGGACTGAACGACCTCGCCGTACCGCCCCAGACCAGCCGCGACGCATCGGAACAACTGCCCAACGCGCAGCTCACTGAAATTGCTGGGCTCGGGCATCTCGCCCACGAAGAATCCCCGGATCAGATCGCAGCACTGATCCGGTCTTAGTTGGCGGGCATTGACGACACGCCAACCTGCGCCGGGCGCAGCAGGCGGTCATGCAGAAAGAATCCCTCGGTCATCACCTGAATGATGTCGCCCGCCTTGGTTCCCGGAACGGGGGCTTCGAACATGGCCTGATGGTTCTGTGGATCAAACCGGTCGCCGATTTCGGGAACGATCGGGTCAATACCATGACGCTTGAACACCGAAATCAGCTCGCGCATCGTCAACTCCACACCTTCGAGAAGGGCGGCAGAGACCTGCTTCTGATCGTCCGTGGCAGTCAACAGCGCACGACGGAGGTTGTCATAAACGGGCAACAAATCGCGGGCAAGTTTCGACCCCCCGTAATTTTCGGCCTCGCGGCGGTCACGCTCTGCCCGCTTGCGGGTGTTTTCGGAATCGGCCAGCGCCCGCATGAACCGATCCTTATAGTCGTCCCTCTCGGCGGTCACGGCAGCCAGCTGATCCAGTGTATCGGCGGCAGCCTGATCCATTGCATCCGCGTCGGCGGCCATCTCGTCCAGTGATTGAGGTTCTGATGTATGCTCGGCCATATCTGTCTTCCTTCAACTCCGGTCAGCGATCAGTTTCCCGACCAGCTGCGCGGTATAATCCACGATTGGCACAATCCGCCCGTAATTGAGGCGAGTCGGGCCGATGACGCCCACGGCGCCGATGATCTTGCGGTCGGCGTTCATATAAGGAGAAACGACGAGAGAGGAACCCGAAAGTGAAAAAAGCTTGTTCTCTGAACCGATAAAAATGCGCACACCCTCGCCTTCTTCGGTGAGTTCAAGGAATTGGGCGATGTCCCGCTTACGTTCCAGATCATCGAACAGGCTTCTGATACGGTCCATGTCGGCCGCGGGGTCCTGATCGGACAACAAATTTCCCCGCCCCCGGACGATCAGGCGCTCGGTTGATTCGCCCTTGTCGCTCCAGACCGCCAGACCATTTTCAACCAGCTCTCGGGCCAGAACGTCGATTTCCTGGCGCCGATTCTTGATCTCGTGGGCCATGACGGCGGATAGCTCGCTTAGCGTGCGCCCTTCGGCCAAGGAATTCACGAAATTCGCGGCCTCTCTCATCGAAGACGGGGTTTGGCCCTTGGGCGGGGTAAAGATGCGGTTTTCCACATGGCCGTCGGCAAAGACCAACACGACCAGCGCCCGGTCAGTCGCAAGCGACACGAACTCCACATGCTTGATCGCCGCTTCGTGCTTGGGCGCCAGCACCAGTGATGCGCTGCCCGTCACACCCGACAACGCCTGACCAACGCGGTCCAGTAGGCCACCAACATCCGTATTGTTGGGGCCCAACGTCTGGTTGATCCGGTCGCGGTCCTCTCCGTTCAGATCACCGACCTCAAGCAATCCATCGACGAACATCCGCAACCCCATCTGCGTGGGAATACGTCCCGCGCTGATATGCGGGCTGCCCAGCAGGCCCAGATATTCCAGGTCCTGCATCACGTTGCGGATGGTCGCGGCACTCACCTTTTCCGACATCGTCCGGGTCAACGTCCGCGATCCGACGGGTGTGCCGCTTTCCAGATATCCCTCGACCACGCGGCGAAACACTTCGCGCGAGCGCTCGTTCATCTCCTGCATCAGTTGAGTTTTTTCTGGCATTGCCCCCGACCTCGGCCAAGCGACCTACTTAAGACCACAGGGAACGGAACGTCAATCGGGGTTGGATTTCAACGCCGTTGGGCGTATCCCCCGCCGAAACATCAGGAGAAGTGACAATGCGCCCGTCCGGACGGAAAACAGACGAACTGCGGCCGATTTCCATTGAAACCGGGATCACCCGCCACGCCGAAGGGTCCTGCCTGATCAAATGCGGCGACACGCATGTTCTGTGCACCGCCACGATCGACGAACGGGTGCCACCCTTCCTGAAAAATACCGGGCTGGGCTGGGTCACCGCCGAATACGGGATGCTGCCCCGCGCGACCAACACCCGGATGCGGCGCGAAGCAAAAGAGGGTCAGTCTGGCCGCACGCAGGAAATCCAGCGCCTGATCGGTCGGTCGCTGCGGGCCGGGGTCGACCGGGTTGCCTTGGGGGAACGCCAGATTATCGTCGATTGCGACGTCATTCAGGCGGACGGCGGGACGCGCTGCGCCTCGATCACGGGGGGCTGGGTCGCGCTCAAGCTCGCTGTCAAAAAACTGATGAAGGCAGGGCTGATCACCTCTGATCCCCTGGTTTATCCCGTCGCCGCCGTATCCTGCGGAATCTACGCCGGGCAGCCCGTGCTGGACCTCGATTACCCCGAGGATTCCGAGGCAGGCGTCGACGGCAACTTTGTCCTCACCGGCGGCCGCCTGATCGAGGTTCAGATGTCTGCCGAAGGCGCCACCTTCACCCGCGATCAGATGACGACACTCCTGGATCTGGCGGACAAAGGGGTTGCCGCGCTGATGGACGCGCAGCGGGCCGCCATCGCATGACCCGTCGCTTTACCGGCGACCAGCTGGTCGTGGCCACCCACAACCGCGGCAAACTGGAAGAGATGGAGGTGCTTCTTGGCCCCTTCGGTATCCGCCTGTCCTCGAACGCCGACCACAACCTGCCGCAACCGGCAGAGACGGAAACAACGTTTGTCGGAAACGCCCGGATCAAAGCGCACGCCGCAGCACAGGCAACCGGTCTGCCCGCACTGGCCGATGACAGCGGGATCGAGATTGCAGCGCTAAACGGCGCGCCCGGCGTCTACACCGCCGATTGGGCAGAAACACCCGCAGGCCGCGATTTCGATATGGCAATGTCACGGGCCTGGGCCGAACTCGACGCGATCGACGCGCCCGAACCCCGACTGGCCCGGTTTTGCTCGACTTTAGTTCTGGCCTGGCCCGACGGACATGACGAGGTCTTTGCTGGAACAGTCAGCGGCCGCTTGGTCTGGCCCGGACGTGGAACGCAGGGACACGGATACGATCCAATGTTTCAGCCCGATGGTTACGACATGACCTTTGGCGAAATGGACCGCTGGGAAAAGAACAAGGTCAGCCACCGCGCCGACGCCTTTGCCAAACTCGTCGCAGGCTGCTTTGCCTGAGGATTGGCAAGCTGGAGGCTTTGGCCTGTATATCCACTGGCCGTTTTGCCAGTCGAAATGCCCTTACTGTGACTTCAACTCGCATGTGGCCGCGAGGATTGACCAGACGCGCTGGACCAGAGCCTATATTAGCGAAATCGACCGGATCGGAGCTCAGACAAAAGGGCGCACGTTGCGATCTGTGTTCTTTGGCGGCGGCACGCCCAGCCTTATGGATCCGACGACAGTTGACGACATCCTGACCAAGGTCCGCGCAACATGGCCCATGTCCAACGACATCGAAGTCACGCTCGAAGCCAATCCCACCTCCGTCGATGCTGGCCATTTTGCGGGGTTCAAGGACGCAGGGGTTAACAGGATTTCCATGGGAATTCAGGCACTTAATGATAATGACCTAAAAGCACTGGGAAGATTGCATACCGTCGCCGAGGCCCGCTCTGCCTTTGAAATCGCCCGCGGCCTGTTCGACCGGGTCAGCTTTGACCTTATTTATGCCCGGCAGAATCAGGACGTGGCGGCGTGGCGGTCAGAACTGAACACCGCGCTGTCGATGGCGGTCGATCACCTGTCGCTCTACCAGTTGACCATCGAAACCGGCACAGCCTTCGGGGATCGGTATGCCGCCGGCCGCCTGAATGGTCTGCCCGATGAAGACAGGGCTGCGGACCTTTGGGATGTCACCCAAGATGTCTGCCAGACGCACGGATTTTCAGCCTATGAAGTGTCTAATCACGCCAAACAAGGTCAGGAGAGCCGTCATAACCTCATTTACTGGCGATATGGCGACTATGTCGGTATCGGTCCGGGCGCGCATGGTCGCCTGACCCTCGACGGGCAGCGCTGGGCTACCGAAGCGCCCAAACCACCGGGCGAGTGGCTGGCACAGGTTGAATCGACCGGCGCGGGGGAATTACCGCGCGAGGCGCTATCAGCCGACGATCAATTGACAGAATTCCTCCTGATGGGTCTGAGGCTTACCGAAGGTGTGGATCTGCGCAGACTGGGCGCTGCCGAAAATCCGGACCTTGCGGCGAACATCGCCCGTCTTGAAGACGACGGATGGCTTGAACAGGACGACCTGCGGCTTCGAGTCAGCCCGAAAGGACGCCCATTGTTGAACGCCGTCCTCCGGACACTGCTGTCGGACTAGTCCCCGGACAGCTTGCGCAGCAAATCGTCGAGTTGTTCCAGATCGCGATACTCGATGATCAGACTTCCTCCGGACTGGCCCTCCGGATGATTGATGCTGACCCGCATCCCCAACTGGGCGGCCATTTCCTGTTCCAGAACAATGGTATCGGCATCTTTGCGCACGGACGACCGTGGTTTTCTCTGACCAGGTTTGGCAGGTTTGCGCACTAACGCCTCGGTCGCCCGAACTGACAGTCCACCCGCCATGATCTTTTTCGCCAAATCCAATGCATCATCGTGTCCCACAAGAGCGCGAGCGTGTCCGGCAGTCAGTTTGCCCTCGGTCAGGTAAGTTTGAACAGCATCCGGCAAGGTCAAAAGCCGCAGGAGGTTTGCGATATGACTGCGGCTTTTGCCCAAGGCCTCGGCTACTTGATCCTGCGTGTGACCAAAGGTTTCCATCAATTGACGGTAACCAGTTGCCTCATCCACGGGATTCAGGTCCGCCCGCTGAATATTTTCGATAATCGCGACCTCAAGGACCTCGGTATCATCGAAATTCCGAACAAGAACAGGAACTTCATGAAGTTGGGCAATCTGCGCAGCCCGCCACCGGCGTTCACCCGCAACAATTTCAAAGACTGTAGGATCAGCCGGATCAGGACGCACGATAAGAGGCTGAATTATCCCCTTGGCGCTGATAGACGCAGCCAATTCCGAAAGCTGGTCGGGATCAAAGGATCGTCTTGGCTGCTTGGGATTAGGCCGAAGCCTCTCGATCGGGAGGAGTTGATCCGGCTTGCGCTGGGTGTCCTGGGTCGCGTTCGACGAAGGGTTTGCCACATCAGACATCAGGGCAGACAGGCCACGCCCCAATCCTCTGGCTTTGTTCGGTTTTTCAGCCATATCGCTCTCCTCAGGTCGGGCGGGACATCAATTCTTTGGCCAGGTCCCGATACGCCGCGCTGCCTTTTGACAACCCGTCATACTCCAGGACGGACATGGCAAATGACGGGGCTTCACTCAGCCGGACATTGCGAGGAATCACCGTCTTGAACACCAAAGATCCAAGATTTTGCCGGGCGTCCGCCTCGACCTGGGTGGACAGATTGTTGCGTCTGTCAAACATCGTCAAAACAACGCCTTCAATTCGCAAATCAGGATTTGCCGCCTCCCGAACATCCCGAACGGTCAGCATCAATTGAGACAGCCCTTCCAAGGCGAAAAATTCGCTTTGCAACGGCACCAGAACAGAATCTGCGGCCACCATCGCATTGACGGTCAAAATGTTGAGGGACGGCGGGCAATCAATCACGATGTAGTCAAAGGCAAACGCCTCCATCGAGGGTTGACGTAAGGCATCGTGGAGCAGAAAGCTTCTTTTTTCGTTCGATATCAATTCGATATCTGCCGAACTGAGGTCGGTTGTGGCCGGAACGACTGATAGACCCTCGATATGTGTCATCTGAATGGTATCTTGCAGCGTCGATTCGCCAACCATCAGATCATATGCCGTCACAGCGCGCTGGCGCCCCTCGATACCCAATCCAGTCGACGCATTTCCCTGAGGATCAAGATCGACAACCAGAACCCGCTTTCCAACCTCGGCCAAAGCTGCTGACAAGTTTATCGCTGTCGTCGTCTTGCCAACGCCCCCTTTCTGGTTTGCGACGGCGATGATCTTGGGCTGGGCGAGGTGAATCAGATCAGGCACGGGCAAGTCCTTGAACAATCAGAATGACAGCGTCGTCTTCGGTCATACTTGGCGCAGTCCGCAGGTCAAAGTGCCAATCGCGCTTTGCGGCATCAATCTCGTCCAATCCGGTTCTTCCTTTTGGGAAAATCATCATGCCCCCTGCCGACAGATGCCTTGCGCTCAACACGAGAAGTTCAGAAAACGACGCAAGAGCTCGCGCCGAAATGACATCAGCGGTCTGGGAGGGAACAGATTCAATCCGATCGCTGAGAACTGTGGCATTGAGGTGAAACATTCGGATTGCCGTTCTCAGAAAGGTCGCCTTTCTCTGATCGCTTTCCACAAATGTAAATCGTGCATCCGGATGAGAAGACTGCGCCAGAATGGCCAACACAATTCCTGGAAAGCCGCCGCCGCTTCCCAGATCCATCCAATGCGTGATGTGGGCGGGGGCAAATTGTAAAAGTTGCGCTGAATCAACTGTATGGCGGGTACGTATATCGGCAACGGTAGAGGCCGAAATCAGGTTGATCTTTTTGGTCCATTTCAGGACCAGCGCTTCAAACGCAGACAGTTGATCGAGTGTTTCACGTGAAACAACGACACCGCCGATGCTGGCGTCCATCATGCGATTTTGGCCCGATCCTGGCCTCTCAATCGGGACAGCAACAACAAAAGCGCCGCCGGGGTCATCCCTTCAATCCGAGACGCATGAGCGATAGATGACGGGCGAACACGGCTCAACTTTGTTGCCAATTCCGTCGAAAGCCCAGCAATGCTGGCAAAGTCCAAGTCGGACGGGATCAGGTGGTTTTCGTCCCGCTGAAGCGCCTCTACGTCCCTCGATTGCCGATCAATATACCGGGAATAGAGCGCGTCCCGCTTGATCTGAACTCCGATCTCGGGCTCGATGGAATGCAGATCGGGGCAAACCGTCACAAGATGTTGGAACTCCACATCAATCAGGGCCAAGGCATCCAAACATGTGCGGGTTTCACCGTCAGGATTGATGTTGATGCCAAGCGCTGACAGCGTTCTTGCAGTTACCTTTTTGGCGGCCAGTTCCCTAGTCGCCGTCTTGATGGCCGCCATTTTGCGGGAATGGCTATTCCACCGGCTATCACCGACACACCCAAGGACGCGCCCCATCTCTGTCAGACGTTGGTCCGCATTGTCCGCCCGAAGCGATAGTCTGAACTCCGCTCTTGATGTGAACATCCGGTACGGTTCGCTGACGCCACGGGTGATCAGATCGTCAATCATCACGCCGATATAGGAGGTAATCCGACTGAATTGAACCTCGTCAGCATCAGCCGCAAACCGGGCGGCATTCAGCCCCGCGACAAGTCCCTGCGCGGCGGCCTCTTCGTAACCGGTTGTTCCGTTGATCTGACCGGCTAAAAATAACCCACCCACGTCCCGAAGTTGCAAAGACGGCCCCAGCGCCCGGGGATCGACGTAGTCATATTCGATCGCATAGCCGGGTTGCAGGATCGTCGCCGATTCCAGACCCTTGATCGAATGAACATATTCGTTCTGCACGTCTGCCGGCAACGAGGTCGAAATTCCGTTGGGATAGACTGTGCTATCGTCCATCCCCTCGGGCTCCAGAAAAATCTGATGCGAAGACTTATCCGAGAACCGAACAATCTTGTCCTCGATCGACGGACAGTAACGCGGCCCGATTCCCTCGATATGGCCACCATACATGGCAGAACGATTCAGGTTATTTCGAATGATCTCATGAGTCGCCTCATTCGTGTGAGTGATTCCGCACGAAATCTGTGGCGCTACCACGCCGGTCGACAAAAAGGAAAACAGCGTCGGATCGTCATCGCCAGGTTGCGATTCCAGGATTGACCAATCAATGGTTCGGCCATCAAGCCGCGGGGGTGTTCCGGTTTTCAATCGGCCCAAGGGCAGCCCGAAATCGGCCAAGCGCTCTGCCAACCGGATCGACGCGTTCTCGCCCACCCGACCGCCCGAGTGCGAGACATCGCCAACATGGATGAGGCCCCGCAGGAACGTCCCTGTGGTCAGAATGACGGCGCGACAGGTCAAGGTTGATCCGTCAGCAACCACAACGCCCCTGACATTGCGGCCGTCCATGACCAGATCAACCACCTCACCCTCAAAAATCGCAAGGCCGTCGCGGGTTGCCAACTCATGCTGCATGGCCTCGCGGTAGCGTTTGCGATCCGCTTGGGCACGCGGACCTTGGACAGCGGGACCCTTTTTGCGGTTCAAAAGTCGGAACTGGATACCTGCGATATCCGCGACGCGACCCATAACCCCGTCCATCGCATCAATCTCGCGCACCAGATGACCTTTGCCCAGCCCGCCAATGGCCGGATTGCAGGACATGACCCCAATGCCACTCTTCTTGAGTGTGACGAGTGCGGTCTTGGAACCCATCCGCGCCGACGCGTGGGCTGCCTCGCTTCCCGCGTGGCCACCGCCAATAACGACAACATCGAAGTCAGTATGTTTCACGTGAAACACTCCTATTTGCCGATGCAAAAGCTGGCAAAAATTTCACCAAGAACGGCTTCCACATCCACCCTGCCGACAAGCGAGTCAACTGCACGAATGGCGCTTCGCAATTCTTCAGCCAAAAGGTCGGCAGGAAGCCCATCTTCCATCCCTCGAATCGCCACTTCAAGATAGCTGACACCGCGCAATAGCGCGACCCGATGACGTTCCCGCATGGCCACACCAGCGGTTGCAGTCCTGCGCCCCAACTCGGCCGAAACGGCGCGGATCAAATCGTCCAGGCCATCTCCCGTCCGACCGGAAATGCCAATCCCGTCGAAGGGATAGAGATCGGCCTTGGCCCCAACGATCAGGTCCCCTTGTACCAGATCAAGGGCAGGCTTTTCACCAGGTAACAACATGTAGATGCGAAGGTCGGCATCCCGGGCTCGGGATCTGGCCCGCTCGATCCCGATGGATTCCACGATATCAGCCGAGTCCCGCAGACCAGCGGTATCGAGCAAGGTCACCGGCAGGCCGTCCATGTCCATCCTGACCTCGATCACATCCCGGGTTGTTCCGGCCACTTCTGACGTAATCGCTGCATCGCGACCTGCTAACCTGTTGAGAAGGGTTGATTTTCCGACATTCGGCGCGCCAACGATCGCCACCTCGAACCCCGACCGGATTCGCTCGGCAATCTGGGCGCCGTTGGCTTCGGTCCTCATTTCGTCAGCCACTTGGGACAAAAGAACAAACACCTCGGGGAACACGTCAACAGGCACATCTTCGTCGGCAAAGTCTATCGTTGCCTCGACCAACGCCGCCGCCCGTATCAGCCGCGCCCGCCAAAGATCAGCAAGATCACCCAGCGCGCCAGAGAATACCCGCATGGCCTGTCGGTGCTGCGCTTCGGTCTCGGCGTCGATGACGTCGGCCAGACCCTCGACCTGTGCGAGATCCAACCGCCCCGCCTCGAGCGCGCGACGAGTAAATTCGCCGGCCTCTGCCATCCGCAGATCGGGGTCGTCCCCCAACACGCGCAGCACCACGTCCACAACGGCAGGACTGCCGTGCAGGTGAAGTTCGATGACTTCATCCCCTGTAAAGCTTTTGCCTGCGGGAAAGTTTAGGACCAACGCCTCGTCCAGCAGATTGCCCTGCCGATCACGAATTTGCCTGACGCCGCGCACGTTTGGTACGGATGACATGAAGCGGCCCGCAGCCGTCCGCGCCAGTGGCCCAGACAGCCGGACCACGGCAAGACCGGCCTTACCCCGCGCCGTGGCTAGGGCATAAATCGTATCCATGCCTCACCCCTCCAGAAAGGATCAGGTGTTCATCGAGTCGAAGAAGTCCGAGTTTGTCTTGGTCTGCTTTAGCTTGGAAATCAGGAATTCGATGGCATCCGTCGTTCCCATCGGATTCAGGATTCGACGCAGAACATAGGTCTTTTGCAGATCGACCTTGTCCACCAGAAGGTCCTCTTTTCGGGTACCGGATTTGAGGATGTCCATGGCCGGGAACACGCGCTTGTCCGCGACCTTGCGATCCAGCACGATTTCCGAGTTACCGGTGCCTTTGAATTCTTCAAAGATCACCTCGTCCATGCGGCTTCCGGTGTCGATCAGGGCGGTGGCGATAATGGTCAGCGACCCGCCTTCTTCGATGTTTCGCGCCGCCCCAAAGAACCGCTTGGGCCGTTGCAGGGCGTTGGCGTCCACGCCGCCGGTCAGCACCTTGCCCGAAGACGGAACAGTCGTGTTAAAAGCCCGACCAAGGCGGGTGATGGAATCGAGCAGGATCACCACGTCGCGTTTATGTTCAACCAGACGCTTGGCCTTTTCGATGACCATTTCGGCCACGGCGACGTGCCGGGTGGCAGGTTCGTCAAAGGTGGACGAAACGACCTCGCCTTTCACAGACCGCTGCATGTCCGTGACTTCTTCGGGCCGTTCGTCGATCAACAGCACGATCAGGTAACATTCGGGGTGATTGGTCGCGATCGAATGGGCGATGTTCTGCAACAGAACTGTCTTACCCGTCCGCGGTGGCGCCACGATCAGTCCGCGCTGGCCTTTGCCGATCGGGGCCACAAGGTCGATGATCCGGGCCGAACGATCCTTGATCGTCGGGTCGTCCTCGATCTCCATCTTGAGGCGTTCATCGGGGTAAAGCGGGGTGAGGTTATCGAACGCGACCTTATGCCGGGCCTTTTCCGGGTCCTCGAAGTTGATCGATTCAACCGAGGTCAATGCAAAATACCGTTCGTTGTCGTTCGGTTCCTTGATGACGCCTTCGACGGTGTCCCCGGTTCGCAGGGCATACTGCCGGATCATCTCTGGCGAGACATAAATGTCATCGGGGCCGGGCAAGTAGTTGGCCGAGGGGCTGCGCAGAAAGCCAAAGCCGTCTTGAAGGACCTCTAGCACACCGTCGCCGCCAATGACCCATTCGTCATCTGCCCGTTCGCGCAGAATGGCAAACATCATGTCGCCCTTGCGCATGGTCGATGCGTTTTCGATTTCTAGCTCTTCGGCAAGCGACAACAGATCCTTGGGGCTTTGCGCCTTGAGATCAGCAAGGTTCAGACGGTGTTCGGACATATGTGGTTCCTGATGCAGGACCTTATGGGTCCGCATGACGGTCGATGGACTGGAAACTCCCTAGCCGGACGGCCGGGCAGCGGCACACATATGCGCCGACGCCAGACAAGTCAATCAGAACGGTCTGACGATGACCATGAACACGATGACGAACATCAGAACGGTCGGTACTTCGTTCATCAGGCGATAGGTCCGGCCGCTGCGTGTATTCGCGCCCGCGGCAAAATCCTTGCGTCGCGCCGCCAGCCATCCGTGCATTCCGGTCATCCCGATGACGGCTGCAAGCTTGATCCAGGACCAGGCCTGTCCCCAGTCGAACATACCCATTCCGATCAGGATCAGGCCAAAGATCCAAGTCGCGATCATCGCCGGGGTCATGATGACCTTGAGCAACTTTTGTTCCATCACCTGAAACGTGGCATCTAGTTCGGACCCCACCGCGGCCCGTTCGGCGTGATACACGTAAAGCCGGGGAAGATAGAACATCCCCGCCATCCAAGAGATGACGGAGATCACATGCAGCGCCTTGATCCACGGATACAGTGTCATCACGAAAGCGGGCATGAGGCATCCTTTCTGTCTCGGCTCTTCCTTAATCTTAAATATTTATAAAAGAAAAGATGATGATGAAGGGGTCGTGGATAAGTCGCAGTTCTTAGGTTACCCGCAGAGTTATCCGCAGGGGCGATTCTCTGTCCAAGTCAGTGTATGACGGATTCATGGAATAAAAGCATGTAATTTCATGACTTTAGGACTCGGAAATTTAGGCCGATCGTCAAAGTCTCCCCTTGACTCTTCAGTCAATGAAATTTCATCAACAGGGCGGAGTTATCCCAATTCACAAGGGATGGATTTTCTGAATGTGCAGCTTTACCCCCATCCTGACTGTCCGCCGGCGAAATCGCCTAAACTGCCCACGAACTGCTGACAGTTGCCTCACAGGTCCGTCCCAAGGCTTATCCACATGACTGAACGGCTCATCCTCGCGTCGGGGTCACAGATCAGGGCGACACTGTTGCGAAACGCGGGTGTTTCTTTCGATGTGGTGGTCCCCAGGATTGATGAGGATCAGATCCGCGCGGCCCTTTTGGGTGAAGCGGCGTCACCCCGTGACGTCGCCGATACGCTGGCCGAAATGAAGGCCCGCCGAATATCGCAGCAGCACCCCGAGGCTCTGGTGATTGGCTGTGATCAGGTGCTCGACCATGCAGGCGTCATCCTGTCCAAGCCTGAGACATCCGGGGATGCCCGCGCCCAACTCGCCAGCCTGAGCGGCCAGACCCACCGACTTTTGTCTGCTGTCGTGGTCTATCTGGCGGGCGAACCGCTGTGGCGGACGGTCGCGACGGTTCGTCTGACGATGCACACGCTGACCGATGCCTATCTGGACGACTACGTCGCCCGCAACTGGCCTGATATTTCTCAGGCTGTCGGCTCTTACATGCTTGAACGCGAGGGCGCACGCCTGTTTGCCGGGATTCAGGGTGACTATTTCACCGTGTTGGGTCTGCCTCTCTTGGACCTCTTGTCTTATCTCTCACTTCGCGGAACATTGCCCAGATGAACGAACACCGCATCCCTTTGGCGGGCGTGATCGGCAGCCCGATCGCCCATTCAAGATCCCCGCGCCTGCACAAGCATTGGCTGCGGGTCTATGGCTTGCCAGGAGATTATGTGCCATTGCATGTGGAGCCGGAAGATCTGGTCGAGGTGATCCGCAGCTTGCCCAAGATGGGGTTTGTCGGTGTGAACATCACCATTCCGCACAAGGTCGCCGTGTTGGAACTGGCCGACTTGGTCACCGATCGGGCCACATTGATCGGGGCCGCGAATACCTTGATTTTCCGCAAGGATGGCAAGATTCATGCCGACAATACGGATGGATACGGGTTTATCGCTAACCTCAAACAGAATGCGCCGGGCTGGAACCCGGCTGCGGGGCCTGCGGCCGTTCTGGGGGCTGGCGGTGCCGCCCGTGCTGTCATCGCCTCTTTGATCGAGGTGGGCGTTCCGGAAATTCTTTTGTCGAACCGGACGCGGCCGAAATCTGATGCCCTGAAATCCGAATTTGGTCAGCGCGTCCGTGTCGTGGACTGGGTTCAGGCTGGAAATATGATGGAAGAGGCGGCGACGGTCGTAAACACGACCTCGCTGGGGATGGTGGGTGCCGCGGAATTCCGCGTGCCTCTGGATGGCCTGCGCCCCGGAACGGTGGTGTCTGACCTGGTCTATGCGCCACTCAAGACCCGGCTGCTGGTCGAAGCCGAAGCGGCTGGATGCGTGGCGGTCGATGGACTGGGGATGCTGTTGCATCAGGCGGTCCCTGCTTTTGAACGCTGGTTCGGAATACGCCCCGAAGTGACCCAGGCAACCCGAGATGCGGTAATCGGATGACCTATGCATTGGGACTGACGGGGTCGATTGGAATGGGGAAATCGACGACCGCCCAGATGTTCAAGGATATGGGGATCCCGGTTTGGGATGCGGACGCTGTCGTTCACAAGTTATATGAAACGGGTGGCGCCGCAGTTGAGCCTATTGGTGAACTGTATCCGTCAGCTATCGTGGACGGCGCAGTGTCCCGCACGGAACTGAAACGGCTGATCAACGCGGATATGGATGTTTTGCGGCAGGTCGAGGGAATCGTTCATCCTTTGGTGGCCACTGATCGTGAACGTTTCCTTGCGCAGGCAAAGACTGACATCGTCGTGTTCGATATCCCCCTTTTGTTTGAAATCGGGTCAGACAAATGGCTCGATTCCGTTTTGGTAGTGTCTGTTCCAGCGAACGTTCAGGCGGAACGTGTCCTGAAACGGCCCGGAATGACGCAGGCCCAACTGGATATGCTGTTGTCGCATCAGATGCCCGACGCCGACAAACGTGCCCGCGCCGATCACGTGATCGAGACTCTGACGGTGGACGGCACGCGGGCAGATGTCGCTAAACTGGTCGAAACGATACGGAAAAAGCTGACCCATGCGTGAAATCGTTCTGGATACCGAAACTACGGGGTTCGAACCCGAAGAAGGCGACCGGATCGTCGAAATCGGCGCAATCGAGCTGCACAATCACATGCCGACTGGGCGCACTTATCACCAATACATCAACCCGCAACGCGCCATGCCACAAGGAGCGTTCGAGGTTCACGGCATCGGTGCAGATCTGATGGAACCACCCCGGCCCCTGCTTCCTGGTGCCGTATCGCTGCGTGACAAGCCGCTGTTTAGGGATATCGCAGGCAGCTTTGTCGATTTTGTGGGTGATGCAAAGCTGGTCATCCACAACGCCGCCTTTGACATGAAATTCCTGAATGCCGAACTGCGTTGGATGGGTCTGCCAGAGATTCCGTTCGACCGCGCCATCGACACGCTGGCCATCGCCCGGCGCAAATTCCCTGGTTCGCCTGCGTCACTGGATGCGTTGTGTCGCCGGTTCGCGATCGACAACACCCAGCGCACGCTTCACGGCGCGCTTCTGGACAGCGAGATTTTGGCTGAGGTGTATCTGGAACTGATCGGCGGTCGCCAGCCGGACTTTGGTCTTGCCACGCAGGTCACGACAACCGTCGCGGGCTCCACCGTGGCTGACTGGCGACCCCGCGCCCGACCAAATCGCCTGCCTTCCCGCATCACGGCGCAAGAGGAACAGGCGCACGCCGCCTTCGTTGAAAAACTCGGCGACGGCGCGCTGTGGAAGCGGATGAGCTAGAGCTGACTTAGTTCGGCTGGACCCTCTGTGCTTCGACCCGGCGGGCGATTTCACTGCGGTAAAGCGCAAGGAAATCAATGGTTTCAAGATTGAGCGCAGGAAAGCCACCGTCGCGGGTCACGTCGCTTACTACACGCCTCAGGAACGGAAACGTGATCCGGGGACATTCGATCAGCAGGTAGGGGTGCATCTGCTCTTCCGGCACGCCCGTCACCTGAAACACACCGGCATATTCGACCTCGAGAACGAACAGGGGATCACCTGTGCCCTTGGATTTCGAGGTGATGTTGAGTTTGGTGATGACTTCGTACTGGTTATCGCCACCGCGCTTGCGGGCATCGAGATTGACCTGAACCTGAATCTCTGGCTGCACTTCGCCGGTCACACCCTTTTGGGCCAGGATGTTTTCAAAGGACATGTCGCGGATGTACTGGGTGATGACCCGGTTCTGGATCTGCGGCTGGTCTTGGGTCGGCGTGTCAGACATGACGGGCTCCGGTCTGGATCAAAAGTTGAGCGTTCCTAACAGGAGAAGGAGCCCGCCTCAATGCCTTCGGGTCAATGACGGGTCCAACCGGATGGCTTGTGCGTCGGACGTTTGTCCCCTGTCAGGTCGGTGAAATCCCCGTCGATCACTTTATCGTCGGGATAGTCGCGGTGACCGGCCGTTTGGCCAAAGCTGAATGTTTCAAACTTGACCCGCCCCCGCAGCCAGCGAAACACCGCTGCCCGGATGCCAGGGATCAAGAGGAGAAAGCCACAGGCGTCGGTGAAAAAGCCGGGCGTCAGTAGTAGCGCCCCCGCCAGCAGGATCATCGCCCCGTTGGCCAAAGGTTCGGTCGGATCCCGCAGATCGTTGAACGATTGCCGCAGATTCATCAGTTCGCGCGCCCCTTGGCTACGGACCAGCCACGACCCGAGGATCGCCGTCAAAATGACGATCCCAAGCGTCGGCCACAGCCCGATCAGGCCGCCAACTTGAATGAACAGCCCGATTTCGATCACCGGAACCGCAAGAAATGCCAGAAGTAGCCACATCGCTGCACCTATTCGTTTTAGGCCCAAGGTGGACTTGGCCCTATCGCCACCTTACATAGGAGCCAACAGGCACTTGTGCCATGACTCACGAGCGAGGACCGTATGAACTCTCCCATCTTGCAGCTTCTGGTTTTGGCGGGGATTGCCATTTTCCTGATCCTGCGGCTGCGCAGCGTTCTGGGAACCCGTGAAGGGTTTGAAAAGCCGCCGGCGCCCATTCCCGGCGACACCAAGGCCCGCGGTCGCCCTGATCTGGAAGTGATCGAAGGCGGCCCGGACCGTGATATAACCGACAATGTCCCTGAAGGATCGGATTCCGCCAAGGCTCTGGCGGCCATGAAACGGATTGACCCAAGTTTCAACGTTCAGGAATTTCTGCGCGGATCGCGGGCCGCCTACGAGATGATCCTCATGGCGTTCGAACGTGGCGACTTGGCGACGGTCAAACCCTTCATTTCCGAGGACGTGTATAACGCCTTTGCGCAAGTCGTCGAAGAACGCGCCAAACAAGGTCTGACCGTGACGGCCAACTTTGTCGGGATCAGCGACCTTGGACTACAATCTGCCGAATTTGACCGCGCCACGAACGAAGGCGAGATCAGCGTCAGGTTTACGGGCGAGATGAACCATGTGGTCCGTGATGCCGGCGGTGATATCGTCGAAGGCAAACCTGACGAAATTCGTCGCCAAAAGGACGTCTGGACCTTTGCCCGCACGATGGGCACCGACAACCCCAACTGGGAACTTGTCGCGACGGGCGACTGACCCCTCGTGCCCGACCTGATCCGTACAAAACTGGGCTATCAGGACCTGACGGGCTGGGCCGACGACGACCATGCACAGGCCGTCGCGGCCTATTCCTTGACGGCTGACCTTTTGTCCGATGCGTGGCCAAAACCCGGAAATGGGCGCGAGTGGATCGAGGCGCATTTTACGCCAGTTCTGATCCAAGACGGCGCACCCCCCTTGTTCACGGGTTATTTCGAGCCCCAGGTGAACGGCAGCCGGACAAGGTCGCCCCATTTTCCGACCCCGCTTTACCGTTTGCCTCCGGGCGGATGCACTCTGTCACGAACACAGATTGAAACGGGACATGCCTTGGAGGGCCAGGAACTGATCTGGGTCGCTTCTCCGGTCGAGGCGTTCTTTATACAGGTGCAAGGATCGGCGCGTATTTGTTTGCCGGACGGATTGTATCTCAGGGTCGGGTTCGCCGGCCGAAATGGCCATCCTTATCGTTCAATCGGGCGCATCCTGGTCGACCGGGGCGTCTGTTCGGCAGACAACATTTCGGCCGACGCGATCCGCACGTGGGTCGTGGCAAATGGCCAAGACGGAACCGATTTGTTGCGCGAAAATCCGTCGTTCGTGTTTTTCCGCGAAGTGACCGAGTTTCCGGATGGTCCTGGCCCGATCGGTGCAATGGGCCGACCGGTGACGCCCCTGCGAACGATCGCCGTCGATCCTGACATCACGCCACTCGGTGCGATGGTCTGGATCGAGCGTGCGTCTGCTCCGCCGCAAAATCGCCTCATGGTGGCGCAGGATACCGGTTCGGCCATCAAGGGGGCGCAACGGGCTGACATCTTTTTCGGATCAGGGTTCGAGGCGGGCACATTGGCCGGATTGGTCAAGGATGCCGGGCAGATGATTGTCCTATTGCCCAATGATCTGGCTGACCTGCCATGAGACGGCCACGGAACCTGTCCGCGGAAGAGCGGGCATTGTGGGATATGGTTGCGCGTCGTGCCAAACCGCTTGACCCGTCGCCTCGCAACCTTGCCACGTCATCTTCTGACGCACCCATCGCGAAACCGCAGGCGCGCCGCCGTCCCGACCTTGATCCGGTCAAACCGTTTCAGATCGGGCAAAAGACCGATCCTGCTCGCCCCCACGACCTGATGTCGCCCTTGCACGACCGACTGACCAAGGCCCCAGTTCAGATGGATTCACGTGCCTACACGCGAATGACGCGGGGCAAGCTTGATCCAGAGGGGCGGATTGACCTGCACGGCATGGTTCTGTCCGAGGCGCATCCGGCGCTGGTGTCGTTCATTCTTATGGCGCATGCCGGGGGCAAACGGCTGGTTCTGGTCATCACGGGCAAGGGCAAGCCACGCGATGACGGAGGGCCGATCCCGGTGCGGCAAGGCGTTCTGCGGCATCAGGTGCCGCAATGGCTGGCTTTGCCGCCCTTGTCCCATGTGGTGATGCAGGTGGTCCCTGCCCACCTCAAACACGGCGGACACGGGGCCTATTATGTGTACCTACGCCGCAGTCGCTAGGCGCGACCGGGCCTGCCGCAAGGTGGGCACCATGACGAGCGATGCGAACAGGAAACAGGCAGCATAGGCCAGATACTGGGCGGGCAAATCGATTCCACTGTCGATCAGCCACCCGGACAGGCCGGGGCCAATGGCCGATCCCAAAACCATGACCGCCGCGACCGTCGCCTTGATCGACCCGATGTGCTGAGTGCCATAGAACTCGGCCCAACATGCCGCGGGTAATGTCGCCTGCCCTCCACCCGCCAATCCCATAAGCATGACCCCAGCCGCCGCCCAAGGCAGAGTTGGCCCGATGGCATGCAGGGTAAAGGCCAGGCAAAGTGGCAGCAGGTAGAATGGCATTAGCCGGCCAGATCCCCACCGGTCGATTCCCCAGCCAAAGCCGAGGGTGGACAGCATGAAACAGGCGGTGCCAAGCGGAAAGACGGCGACCAGTCGCAGATGCTCCCACCCTTTGATCTCGGCGAAATGGACCTGATGAAACCAGAAGGCCGTGCCGAACGCCGGAAATGCCAAAAGGGCGGGGACGATGGACCAGAACAGCGTATGACGCAGCGCCTCTCCCCTTGTCCAGAACCGACCATCCATGCCGGTCGCCGCATTCTGTCTGGCCACACTGGCCGGGGTCCGTTCCGTCCGAAGCAACAGTAACAGAAGCGGCATCATCGCAAGACAGAACAGCGCCGCCCCAACCCAGAGCAGGTGCCAATCATATCGCTGTTTCAGCCAGACAAAGGACAGTGGCATCGTCGCCTCGCCCAGTGAAAAGCCCAGCGTGGCGACAGCAAGGGCGCGGCCGCGCGTCGCCACGAACCAGCGGGCCATTGCGACCAGGGCGACGTGACTGGCCATCCCCTGCCCGGTAAAGCGCAGGGCAAAGATCACCACCGGCAATAACCCAGCCCACGGATTCCACGCCATCGACAGGCAGGCCAGTCCCAACAACCCGACAACGGCCACCCCCAGCGTGCGCACCCTGAACCGATCAGCCAACCCACCCGAAACCAGCATTAGCGCCGCAGAAACGGCCGTCCCCAGCGTATAAATGCCGCCCCACTGCCCGTTTGTCAGGCCAAACGACGCCCTGATTTCGCCCGCAAAAATCGAGATGAAAAAGGTCTGTCCAAACGACGACAGGAGCGACAATAGCGCACCCGTCGCCAACCATCGCGCATTGTCTTTCACAAAGTGCCAAAGAGGCGAGGCAGGGGTTTGCGACATCCGCCTCTGATGGCGCACAAACATGATGTTTGAAAGACCGAACTGGAACGATTTGGCCTTGGGTGCGTTGGGCCGACAGACAATTCCAAAGGTGTGTCGATGTCCCGCTCAGCCGTGTCTGACAATTCTGCCCGGTACTGTGTGATCTGCAACACCGGATCCGGCCGGAACAGCCGCGAGACCGAGGCGATCGAGGCTGCCATGGCGACCTTTGGCGATGCCGCCACGATCACACGGATCAAAAAGGGCAGCGACATTACCAAGGCTGCAAAGGCTGCGGTTGATGCCGGATACGGAACCGTGGTCGCTGCGGGCGGCGACGGCACGATCATGGCGGTGGCGTCAGTTCTGGCCGGAACGGATGTCCGGTTGGCCGTCCTGCCGATGGGCACATTCAATTTCTTTTCGCGCGGTTTGGGTATGCCCGATGATCTGGCCGAGGCAGTCGCAGGGATCATGCACGGGACCACTGCGCCCCTGTCCTTGGGCGAGATAAATGGGCGGCTTTTTCTGAATAATGCATCGATCGGCGTCTATCCGGCCATCCTTCAGGAACGCGAAACCGTCTATAAACGCTTTGGTCGGTTCCGGTTGGCGGCCCATTGGTCGGCGATCAAGACGTTCATCCGTTTTCAGCGCCCTCTGCACGTCGAGATCGACACCCAAGGTCAGACGCGCCGCTACCGGACGCCGCTGGTTTTTGTGGCGCGGTCGGCGTTTCAGCTCGACTTTTTCGGGATCGACGGTGCCGAAGCTGTCCGCGATGGCAAGTTTGCGGTGTACATCAGCCCCGATCAGGGGCGCTGGGGTCTGCTCAAACAGGCGTGGCGACTGACGCGGGGCAAGATGGAGGTGGGGCGCGACGTCGAACTCTTGTGTGTGGACGCCCTGACAATCCGCACCCGAAAGCTGCGCCAGACGGTCGCGTGTGACGGCGAAAAGCTGCGCCTCGATATACCGCTGGAATTCCGCCTGCGCCAAAACATTCTCAAGGTGGTCTGCCCAAACGTGGCCAAAGCCGCGGCCGCATGACCCGACTGATCCATCTGTCCGACCTCCATTTCGGACGGACCCGGCCCGATCTGCTGGGGCCGCTCATCCAGACAGTAAACGGGTTGAACCCGGATCATGTCATTGTCTCGGGTGATTTTACCCACCGCGCCCGTGTGAGCCAGTACGAGGAAGCATCCGCTTTCCTGAAACAACTGACCGCGCCTTGGCTGGCCGTTCCCGGTAATCACGACACGCCGCTGGACAATGTTTTCCTGCGTTTTTTCAATCCGTGGGGCCGGTACAAACGCCACATCTCGCGCGATCTCGAGCCGCTGCATATAGATCAGAACGTGGTGATCAAGGGGATCAACACGGTCAACAGGTTCGCATGGCAGACAGGCCGGATGAGCAAACGGACCACGCGCCGCCTGTGTCAGGTGTTCGACGCAAGCGAAGCCATCCCGGTGCAGGTCGCCGTGATGCATCATCCGCTTGAACACCTTCAGGACACGGACAAACGGCTGATGCGCGGGGCACAGCATGCCGTTGCGGCGCTGGGCGATTGCGGGGCCGACATCGTCCTGTCCGGCCACCTGCACAACGCCAGCGTCACGCCCATGACCACCGAACCGGGTATCCTGTTTGTGCAAGCCGGAACGGGCCTATCCACCCGAGTCCGGGGCGAGCCGAACAATTTCAACGTCCTCGACATCCACGGCGACACCGTGACCGTCCGCCGGTTTGCAGCGGGCGACACGCCGGTATTCAAGGTCGAGGAAGAGCGGACGTTCCGCCGCCTTGATCAGATCTGGAGTCAGAGCACGTAACGTGACAGGTCGGTCGATCGGCTGAGTTCGCCAAGGTGCGTTTCAACAAACCCCGCGTCCACCGTCACCGTGTCGCCCGACCGGTCCGGCGCGGTAAACGACAGATCCTCGAACACCCGCTCCATCACAGTATAAAGCCGACGCGCGCCGATATTTTCGACGCTGCGGTTTACCTCGGCTGCGATCTTGGCCAGTGCTGCGATCCCGTCGTCCGTGAAACTGACCGTAACCTCTTCGGTCGCCATCAACGCGGTATATTGCAAGGTCAGCGCATTGTCTGTCTCGGTCAGGATGCGGACAAAATCCTCTTCGGTCAGGGCGCGCAGTTCGACCCGAATAGGCAGGCGACCCTGCAATTCCGGCAGCAAGTCCGACGGTTTGGCGATGTGAAACGCGCCAGAGGCGATAAACAGAATATGGTCGGTCCGGATCGGGCCATGTTTTGTGCTGACGGTCGTGCCTTCGATCAGGGGCAACAGGTCGCGCTGCACGCCTTCCCGGCTCACATCTGCGCCACGGGTATCGGCACGCGCACAAACCTTGTCGATCTCATCAAGGAACACGATGCCGTTCTGTTCGACGGCTTCCAAAGCGGCCTTTTTGACCGTCTCGTCATCCAGCAGCTTGTCGGCCTCGTCCGCGATCAGGGCGTCATAGCTTTCGGCGACGGTCATCCGTTTCTTGACGGTGCGCTGGCCGAACGCCTTGCCAAAAATGGCACCCAGATCCATGCCCGGCATCATGCCCGGCTGACCGGGAATCTCCATCCCGCCCATGGGGCTGCTGGTGTCGGCCAGTTCCAGTTCGATCACCGTATCGTCCAGCTCGCCCGACTTGAGCTTTCGCCGGAACATGTCGCGGGTCTGACCACGGGCGTCGGCCCCGGCCAGTGCGGAGATGACGCGTTCTTCGGCGGCCTCGCGCGCCTTGGCCTTAACATCCTCGCGCATGTGTTCACGGGTGTCGTGGATGGCGATGTCCATCAGGTCACGGATGATCTGTTCCACGTCACGGCCAACATACCCGACCTCGGTAAACTTGGTCGCCTCGACCTTGATGAACGGCGCACGGGCGAGCTTTGCCAGACGGCGGCTGATCTCGGTTTTACCCACACCAGTTGGGCCGATCATCAGGATGTTCTTGGGATAAACCTCGTTCCGCAGATCCGCACCCAATCGGTTGCGCCGCCAGCGGTTGCGCAGGGCCACGGCGACGGCCCGTTTGGCGTCCTTTTGGCCGATGATATAGCGGTCCAGCTCGCTGACGATTTCGCGGGGAGTGAGGTCGGTCATTTGGCAATGCTTTCCACGGTCAGATTTCCGTTGGTGTAAACGCAGATGTCGGCAGCGATGGCCATCGCGCGGCGGGCGATGGTTTCGGCGTCAAAGTCGCTGTCCATCAGCGCACGCCCGGCAGCCAAGGCGTAGTTGCCGCCCGACCCTATGGCCGTCACGTCATGCTCAGGCTCCAGCACATCACCGGCCCCGGTAATGACCAGCAACTCTTTCCCATCTGTCACGATCAGCATCGCCTCGAGCTTTTGCAGATACTTGTCCGTGCGCCAATCTTTGGCCAATTCGACCGACGCGCGGGCCAACTGGCCCGGCATCGCCTCGAGCTTTTTCTCAAGCCGTTCCAACAGGGTAAAGGCATCAGCCGTCGACCCGGCGAACCCCGCGACCACGTCCATGCCGCCGGGCGACAGGCGGCGGACCTTGCGGGCGGTTCCCTTGATGACCGTCTGGCCCAGGCTCACCTGTCCGTCGCCGGCAATGACCACGCGGCCGCTCTTGCGGACGCCTATGATCGTGGTTCCGTGCCAGCCGGGAAACTCTTCCTTGGCCATTGTAGCCTCCTTTTTCGCTCTGGTCCTATATGGCGACTGGGGGCAGATCGAACAAGGCGCGGGATTGTCTGCATCATTGCGGGCAGTTAGCCTGCGTCATGCCGGAATTCGATCAGGTCACGTTTTATCTGACGGCGCAGCTTCGGCGGCGGGCCGAGGCGGGTAATCACCGGTTTCTTGCGATGCTGACGGATGTGGTGGTGGCGGCTGGCCTGCGCCCGGTCTTTGCCGACCGCAAGGCGGGCTATGACCTCGCCGCGGCGGTGCGGCCGGGCTACGGCGTGTTTCTGATGGACGAGCCGACGAACGACCGGATCGTGACCATCCGGCACAGCTATTTCGGGCCATTCTGGCGGATTGAAGGATCGGCGCGTCGCTGGGACTGGCCTGTCGCACAGACCGCCTTTGATCCGGACTCGGTTGATACCCAAGCCGCGCAACGGTTTATCACATGGTGGGGCAAAAACCTGTTCGGCGATGGGCCTGACACGGCCACACGGGGCGATTATGTCTATGTTCCCTTGCAGGGGCGGCTGACCGAACACCGATCATTCCAGTCCTGTTCGCCAATCCGGATGCTGGAAACCATTCTGGAGCATGAGCCGCGCCGCATCATGGCCACCCTGCATCCGCGCGAGGATTATTCCAACGCGGACCACGCCATCCTGAACGACTTCTGCCAACGGTTTCCGAGGTTGAGCATAGAGACGGGCAATATGGCCGCGCATCTGCGCGAATGTGACTATGTCGTCACCCAGAACTCTGGCGTCGGCCTTTTGGGCTATTTCCATCGAAAGCCGCTGATCCTGTTCGGCAAGATCGACTTTCATCATATCGCGCTGAATGTGGCGGACATCGGCGCAGCGGACGCATTTGCGCAGGTCAGGACAATCGCCCCCGACTATGCGGGATACATGTGGTGGTTTCAGCGAATCATGGCGATTGATGCGGCGGGGCCTGATGCTGTTGTCCAAGTCGCCGCGCGCTTGCGCCACCTCGGCTGGCCCGTCTAAAACAAAAAGGGCGCCCGAAGGCGCCCGATTGTCAGCGATCCAGAAAGTTCAGATCGACGCTTCGATCCAGCCTTGCAGCGCCGCCTTGGGGGCTGCGCCGGATTTGTTGGCGACGACCTGTCCGTCCTTGAACATGAACAGGGCCGGGATGCCGCGCACACCCATCTGGGCGGGCGAATTCGGGTTTTCGTCAACGTTGACCTTCACGATCTTGATCTTGCCTTCCATCTCGTTGGAAAGCTCTTCCAGAGCCGGGCCGATCATCTTGCACGGGCCGCACCATTCGGCCCAGAAATCCACGACCACCGGGATCTTGGATTGACGCACTTCGGCGTCAAAGGTGGCGTCGGTCACAGCTACGGTTGCCATTGGGTTTGCTCCTTGGCGAATAAGTCAGGATGGGGAAGTTAGGCAGCGCCGTGCCATTGGTCAAGGCACGACTGCCCTGCGCAAAGCGGCTATGATCTGTGCGCTGTCCAGAGGCATGACCTGTCCGGTTGCTGTCCAGAGGATGGAGGTCTGAACGGTTCTGCCAGAGTAAATCTGTGTAAGGGCGGCTTGATACGCGCCCATCTGCCGCAGGATACCTTCGGGCACGTCAGATGCCGACATCGGTACTTTTCGGTTCGATTTGAAATCAATTGCGGTCACTTTGTCTGGTGTCACGATCAGCCGGTCAATTGTTCCATGAATGCGCTGCCCTCCCACGTCGTCCAGAGCAGCCGTAACCTCGACCTCGGACAACGTTTCAGCGTCAAAGATGTGGGTCAGGGCGGGGTCGTCGATCAACCGCATCGCATCCGCGATCAAGGTTTCGGTTTCGCCAGCCGCCGCGACATCCGGGTGGGCATTGAGCAGGGATTGACCAAGCGACAGCCGCCTGTCGGCCGACCACGATGGCAGGTGTTCGAGCAACAGATGCACCAGCGTTCCACGCAGTTTGGCCTGTTCAGTGTCTGAATCCGCCCCCTCACCCGGCAAGGCCTTTGGCCCACCCAGGTCAGACGGCGACAGGGTTTTGCCACTTGGCGGCAGCGACTCGATCAGTGCAAAATTGGGCGGTTCGATCACGGGATCAGCGGCTACAACAGGTTCATTCATCGGCAGGTCAGACCAGTCGCCCAAAGCGAACCGTTGGCCGATTCCAAAGCCAAAATCATGATCTTCCGCCCCGGCCTGGCCCATTGCCCGCTCGATCATGCCATACCAGCTATCATCGCCGGTTCCGATGTCGCCTGCGGCGCAAACGATCAGCCACTTTTCGGCGCGGGTCATGGCAACATACAGCAAACGTCGCCGCTCCTGTTCTTGTGCGCGCTCGCGGTCGATGCGTAGCGCCTCCATGATGGGCGGCTGTTCGGCCTTGTTGGTTTTCCACAGGACATGATCGCCACTGACCAACAGTTCGTCATTCACCTGCACGGGCCGTTTTTGCGTTTCCGGCAGGATGACGATCGGTGCTTCCAACCCCTTGGACCCATGCACCGTCATGACCCTGATCCGGTCTCCGGCGGAATCAAGCTGCCGTTTGATTTCGACATCTTCCGTTTCAAGCCAGGACAGGAATCCGGTCAGGCTCGGAATGGAGGATTGTTCATAGGACAGCGCCTGGGACAACAGGGCATCGATCCCATCCTCGGCCTCTTCGCCAAGCCGGGCGAGCAGACGCTTGCGTCCGTCGTGCCTGATCAACAGGCGTTCGATCAGGTCATAGGGGCGGAGGAAATCGGCCTGACGCCGCAGATCGTCCAGGATTTCGCGGCCCTCTGTGATGTCGGCCTGACGCACAGCCTCCCACAATGTCCGGCCATCGGGGCGGTGGTGGGCGACGGTAAACAACTGCTGTTCGGTCCATCCGAACAGGGGCGACCGCAGGGCTGCTGCCAATGACAGGTCATCTTCTGGCAAGGCCAGAAACCGCAAGAGCGCGACAATGTCCTTGACGGCTAACTCCTCGCCGATTTTCAGCCGATCCGCCCCAGCGATCTGCAACCCGGCCTCTTTGCAGGCGCGGATGAGTTCGGCAAACAGGTCCGACCGGCGTTGAACAAGGATCAGGATATCGCCTTCGGTAATTGGTCTGCGATAATGGACACCGTTTCTGTCGGGTCCGACCGGGACCGTTTCGTGTAACTTCATCCGGCGGATTTCAGACGCGATGCGCCGGGCCAGCTGGACGTTGTGATGTTGCGGGCTGACCTGATCGACCGGTTCATACCAGACGATGTCGGCCTCGGCCTTTTCCTCGGCGATGACGGGCCACAGATCGACCCGACCGGGCAGATCGGCCTTGTGCGCATAATGCGACAGGTCAGTCCCGACGCCGTCGCCGCTTGGGCCCATGAATGTCTGATCGACCAGCCGCAGGATGGCGGGCGAGGACCGGAACGAATAGGCCAGTTGTTCGGACTGAAGCGGCTTGCCAATCTGCGCCAGTTGGGTCCCAAAATGATCGCGCATCCTGTCGAACCCGTCAGGATCGGCGCCCTGGAACGAATAGATCGACTGTTTCTTGTCGCCGACCACGAAAATCGTCCGCTCGCGGTCGGGGCGGGCACCTTGGCCCACGGCAAATTCCCGCGCAAGGCGTTGGATCACGGCCCACTGGGCGGGGCTGGTATCCTGCGCCTCGTCCACAAGAATGTGGTCGATGCCGCCGTCCAGTTTGAACAGGACCCATTCGGCCACTTGCGGATCGGTTAGCAGAGCCCCCGCCTTGGCGATCAGGTCATCAAAATCGAGCAGGCCCTGCGCCAGCTTGCGGGCCTCATAGGCCGGGATAAACCAAGCGGCAAACTGGTAAAGCGCCGTCGTCCGCTCAAGTGCCATCAGCGCCAGCCTGTCCGGCCGGGCCTGTTCCACGGCGTCCATCAACTCTTCGGCGGCTGCGACAACCTCGGGGTTTGCGGCACGAGTGGCCTTGGTTGGAAAGCTGCCGATCTTGGCGGTAAAGGGCTCTTTTGAGCCATTGCCGGTAAGGAACACATCCTCAAGCAGGGCAAGATCAGCAGCGCGGGGCGGCCTGTCCGGGGTGATGTGGGCCAGCTTTTCGGCGGCTTTCTGATCGTTCGTGCTGCCTTGCCGGCACGCAGTACAGAGCCGCGCAATCATGCTGCGCTCTTCGGCGCCCAGCAGGCGGTCCAACAGATCCGCGATTGACAGGCCGGGGGGGACGCCGAAAACGCCCGCCAACTTGGCATGATCCGGCGCCGTGCCGAAAATCTCACGGTTGCCCAGAACGGCCCGGACCAGTGGATCAAGCTTTTCATCGCTCAGATAGCGTACAATGCCATCAACCAGTCCCGCCACTGGTCCGTCCGACATCACATCCAGAACCTCCGCCCGCAGCAGTTGGGCCGCGCGGTCCTCCATTTCGGCAAACTGGGGGCTGACCCCGGCCTCAAGCGGGAACCGCCGCAGCAGTCCGGCGCAAAACGCGTGGATTGTCTGGATTTTCAGACCGCCGGGCGTCTCGATGGCGCGGGCGAACAGGGTGCGGGCGGTCCTCAGCCGATCCGCTGACAACGCACCGTCAATCCCAAGTCCGCGCAGGTCCCTGACCAGATCGGTATCAGGCAACATCGCCCACCCGCCCAGCCGCTGAAACAGGCGGTTCTGCATCTCGGACGCGGCGGCTTTGGTATAGGTCAGGCACAGGATGTTCTGCGGATCGACGCCTTGCAACAAAAGCCGGGCAACCCGGACGGTCAGCACCCGCGTCTTGCCCGACCCGGCATTGGCCGACAGCCAGGTCGACAGGGTCGGGTCTGCAGCGCGAACCTGCCGTTGGGTAGCTTCGTCCATCATGTCAGGATCACCGGCACCGCGGGCTGGCTCGTGTCCCATTCGCCAAAACGGGACAAGTGGTCGTAGGGGCCACTGTCGGTACGGGAAAACAGGGCCTGCCGGGCGGTATAGCCTTTGTCGATTTGCATCCAGCGATAGATCAGCGCCTGAAATTCCTCCCACGTCGTGTCGGGCGGGGCGGCGGCAAACGGGGCAGGCGAATCTTTGACGGTCGTTGCCACCTGCACAAACGCAGCCGCCAGGACCGGGGACGGACCGACCTTGGCGTAAGCCCCCCGTTCGATCATCGCCGATTGGATCAACAACTGCTTGTCAAACAAGAGCTGCTGCTTTTCCGTCGAAACCTGCCCGGTCTTGTAATCATACAGGATGACAGAGCCATCGGCAGCGAGATCGATGCGGTCGGCCTTTCCCTTGATCGTGAAATCGACCCTATTCAGGCCCAACTCGCCCCAAACCTCGAACCATTCGGGCAAGGCGATGGCCCGTCGGGCGACCTCTTTGTCCAGGAATTCGGTGGCGATCCGGTCCATCCGGGCAATCCAAAGACGGCGGATCGTTGGCCAAGGACATTCGTCCTTGAACACGGTCCGCGACACCTCCATCAGCCGTTTGCGGGCGTTCGGATCGTCAGGGGCGATCCCCTCGCCGACAAAGATTTCAAGGATCTTGTGGATCAAGGTCCCCCGCAACGGCGCATCCGGCGAAGGGACCAGCGGATCAAGCACGTCCAGTCGCAGGACCTTGCGTGCATAAATGGCAAAGGGATCGCGGATCAGCGTCTTGATCTGGGTGACAGACAGATCCCTTGGCCGGGCGGCGATTGGCGGGCGGGGCGATGGACGCGGGGCCATCGGAACCGTGTCCGAGGGAAGCGATGTCTTGCGGGCCATGTCCACCCAGACCTGACCGCGCGCCCGCATCTGTTCCAATGCCGCGCGCCCACCGGTGCCTTCGAGACCCTGCAACAAGTTGACCAGTCGGTTGATCCAGCGCGAAGGCACTGTTTGCGCGTCAGCCGACCGGATCGACCGCGTGATCCAGACCTGCCTGCCTGCTACAGCCTGCTGATAGTCATGTGCGGACAGACCGATCCGCCGGTCGGGCAGCAGCAGCCTCGCCTCGGCCCTCATCCGTCGCGACAGCCACGGGTCAGGGCTGGGCGTTTCCGGCCAAGTGCCGTCGTTCATACCCCCCAGAATGACAAGATCGGCCCCCTGAACCCGCGCCTCGAGCGTGCCCCAGAACAGGACCTGCGGATGTCCGGTGTCGGGGTTGCGCACTTCTTCTGCGGACAGGACCGAGTTGAACAGCGACGCGTAATCCTGAACCGACAAAACACCACCCGCATCGGCATGGCGCAGCAGGGTATCGCAGACCTCGCGGGCCTTGCGTCCCGCCGCCTCGGACCACAAGGCGCCCGCGCCCTCATACTCCGGTCCGGCGGCTAACCGTTCAGCCTGCGCCATATGGTTCGTCAGATGGTCGATCAGAGGGCGGTCGCCGATATGCTCCACCCCGTCGATCAGGCCACCGACCCAGCCCGCCCAGGCAACGCGGCCCGTATCCGTTTTTGACAAAGCCGCCCATCTGCTCAGAGATGCGGCGTCCGGGAACGCGGGGCCTTTCCTGCGCAGGTGCAGCTCCAGCTCATGCGTGCGCAACAGATGCTGGCCGCGGTCGGCACGGTCCGAATGGGCCAAGGGATGCTTGAGCAGGGTCAACATCGCCTCTGCGGTCATGGGCCTGCCCCACATCTGGCTGACATGACGCA
This sequence comes from Marivivens sp., assembly GCA_024642115.1. Taxonomy (GTDB): domain Bacteria; phylum Pseudomonadota; class Alphaproteobacteria; order Rhodobacterales; family Rhodobacteraceae; genus JAHEBU01. The sequence continues at coordinate 143,505 of JAHEBU010000009.1, forward strand.
GGAACCGGCCGGGGGGCGACAGATTCAGCGGCATCCCTGCGCTGTCATCAGGGGTAATGTTCCACCGGCCCAAAGCGGCTGCCACCTGCCGGGTCAACATGCGATCGGGCGTGATCAGAGCCGCAGTTTCGCCGTTTTCCACCGCCTGCCTCAGTCGAAGCGCAATCGTCTCGGCCTCGGCCCGCGGCGAAGGCGCCTCGACCAGAGTCATCCCCTCGGTCGCCTCGGCAAGATCGTTAAGTTTGGGCCCTTCAGTCAGCCATTGATCGGTCACCGGGGCAGGGCGCAGGGACAGGGACACCAGCCGGTTTCGGGCCGGACAGGCGGGCGGTGCCTTGTGCCATTCTTTGACGGCCTCGTGGCCAACACCCCTCATGTCCATCAACCGCCGAAACCGGAACTGGGGATGATCTTCGCCCAGCATCGGATCGGTCAACCGATCCCAGACCGGGGCGGGCATGTCGAAATCGAACCCCGGCAGCACGACAGCCCCCTGCGGCAACTGGGTGACCGCGGACATCAGACGGGCCGTCGTTCCGCGCGACCCGGTCGATCCGGCGATCAGAACGGGGTGTTCCGGGGGTGTTTCGGCCCATCGCGCGATCAGCCGGTCGATGACCATACGCTGTCGCGCCTCGGTATCTGGGGCATCCTGCCGGTCGCCAAGATAGTGCTGGATGATGTTCAGAAACTGCAACGACCGGGCCCAATGACCGGACTGATCCGACACGTCCAGCGCGGCGATCCGGGCTGGCGTCACCCCCTCGCCCTGCATTTCATCCATCAACCGGGCGAGGCTGTCGGAAAGATCGTACAGGGCGGATCGCGGTGCCAGATCAGGTTGGGCGTCCAACAACTGGCCAACCAGCCTAGTCAGATCCAGTCGCCGCCGTATCGGCGCCACCGGTGGCGGCACGTCAAGAGAGATGGGATCGAACGCAAGGTCGGTCACCAGCCGGAGTCGTGGCAACAGCCGGGCGGGGCCTGCGTCAAAGATTGCTCGCATCCGCCGTTGCATCCGCCGCGTGTTTACGAAAACCTCGACCCGACCCATCGCCTCGGGGGACAGAGCCGCTGTTCTGGCAATTAGTCCGTCCACGAACCCCTTGGCGAAATCCACGCCCGGGGGCAGACCGAAAAGGCGCGGGCTCTCGCTTGGGTCAAACATCGGCCGATGCCAGCATCGCTTCGGCCAAGGCGATCGAGGTCGGCCGCCCGACGTCACACCAGCGCCCCGGATAGGTCACGCCGAACAAGCCGCCCCGCGCGATCATGCCGTCCCAAACCCGGTTGAGGGAAAAGACAGGCTCGGCGAAATCGCCTAGGTGGTCGGTGCTGAGGATCTGCGCCCCGGAATAGATCGCGCCCGGTCCACGGGTCAGTCGCCCTGCGCGGTCAGCGGCAAAATCGCCCTGGCCGCTGTGGCCTGTCGCTCGGTTCGGATCGATCAGCAGCAAAAGGGCTTCCATCCGGGCGGAGTCCCAGTGATCGCGCAGAACATGCAGGGGATTCGGCCCGGCCCAGACCGCATCCGTGTTCAACGTGTAAACCGGATCTGGCCCAAGCAAAGGCAGGGCATGGCGCAAACCGCCCCCTGTTTCGAGGATTTGTGTCGTTTCGTCGGAAAACAACACCTTTTGCCCCGACAGATGCTGGCGGATCATCTCGCCCTTGTAGTGCAGGTTGATCACCCTGACGGACAGGTCGCTGGCATATTGCATCGCATGGTCGATCAGGGGTTTTCCCGCCACCTCGATCAGAGGCTTGGGCCGGGTTTGGGTCAACGGGGCCATCCGCGTTCCCAGACCTGCCGCAAATAAAAGGATCGCGTCAGGTAACATAGTGGGTCTCTTCCGCAACAAGGGGCGCAAGCATGCCGCGAAGCGGGCCGAGTGCGGGGTGCTTGAGATCGGTCAGCAGATGTTCGCGAACCAGCGGGACGAACTTCTGATACCGCAACTTGCCATCGCGACGAGCCAGCCGGGCAAAGATGCCAAGGATGCGCAGGTTTCTTTGAACCGACCAGACTGCAAATGCGGCGCGAAACGCATCTGTGTCCGCCCCCGTCGCTGCGATGAACCGGTCGATCATGGTGTTGGTCGTCTCTGAGTCAACCCGGCGGCGGGGGTCGCGCAGCAACGACACAAGGTCATAGGCCGGCGGTGCCAGAACCGCATCCTGAAAATCGAGTAGGCCGATCCGGTCGGTCCCACTCAGATGCGGCCGCCAGATCAGGTTTTCGGCGTGATAGTCCCGCAAGGACAGGCCCATTTCCGCGCCACCATGGTCAGACAGCGCCCGCCACAGCGCCGTGCCGATCGCAGTGCCTTTTGCGGTTGACAGGTGCGGCGCATACCATTCGGCGAAAAGGTCGGTCATCTGGGCCGCCACGTCGGGCGTCAATGCAATCAGCGCTGCTGGGGCCGGTTGCCCGTTGATCCGAACCAGCACATCGGTTGCTGCGGCGTAAAGGTCGTGCTCGTCCTCGGGCCGATCCTCCAGCCATTCCGCGACCGTATTCGGCCCGAGGTCCTCCAGCACCAAAAGGCCAAGCTCGGGGTCCGAGGTCAGAATCTGCGGCGGACACAAGCCCATGTCGGCCAGATGGGTTGCAATCCGTATGAACGGGCGCACATCCTCGCCCGCCTCGGGCGGCGCATCCATGACTATGACCGATGTCCCGTTACGGCGCAGGCGAAGGTAGCTTCGCCCCGACGCATCGCCTGCCAGCGCTGTCCGCGTCCAGTCGGACCACGGGGTTCCGTCCAGAAAATGCTGCACGACAGCGTCACGCATGCGACAATACCGCCGCAAGTCGCTCTGCCCACAGGCCCGGGCCAGAAAGGGACAGCGTGTGATGGTCACCCGCCGCCACGAATTCCAGCGTCAGCGCGTTGCTGGGCACCAATGGCCCCAACCGGTCGGGCCATTCGATCAGGCAGATCGCCTCGTCCATCGCGTCGCTCAACCCCAACTCTACCGCCTGATTCGGGTTTGTAAGGCGGTAAAGATCGCAATGCCATATATCGCCCTGTGGCGTTTCATAGATCTGGACGATGGGAAATGTAGGCGACGGGACCTCTTCCCCAGGCCCCAGGCGGGACCGGATCAGGGCGCGGGCAAACGCGGTTTTGCCGGCCCCGATATCGCCGCCCAGCAAGACCGTATCGCCGGACCTCAGCACCGGAGCCAGCCGCTCTGCGAATGCATTGGTCTGAGCGAGGGTGGCAAAAAGGAACGGACCGGCCTGAAACGACATACCACAAGACTAGAATCTTGTGCCGGGGTCGCAAGAGGATTCAGCCGGCGGTCTTGCGCAGTCCCGGCTGGGGCGCGGTCCGGACGATGCTGGGCGCCCGGTCTGCGATGATACTGAACCCGGCCAGCGTGCTGCCGCCGGGCATCGGAGCAAACCGGCAGGCCAGATGGCGGCCATCATCCAGCAGGATCGTCTCGGACCATTCATCGCGGCTTCCTTCACCCCGAAGATAGCTTTGAACATCGCCCCAGATATTCGACGGGGCAGAGCGGGACTGCCATGTAGCGGCTTCGCGGTTGCTGGAGCTGACGGACAGCCCTTCGGTTTCAGGTATCTGCCACAGCCGGTCATAGGCGGCATTGGTCAACGTCAGCGTGCCCACCGGCGAAAAGACGGCAATCGCTTCGACAACGGAGTCCAGAACCGCCTGACCAGTTTCCAGTTGCGACCTGAACCGCCGGGTCAGAGAAACCTCTGCACTGATATCCTCGAACAGGAACGCCACAGCGCCATCGGGATGCGGCCGGCCGGTGACCCGGTAAGTCTGCCCGTTCGGCAGATCCCAGGTCTCGCAATAACTGCCGTTCTGCGCGGCCGTCTCAAGCTCGGTCACCTGTTCGCGCCAGGATGAATAGTTCTTGGGCTCGGGCAGCATCCTCGCCTCTCTGAGCCGGTCCAGCATCATGTGGATCAGCGGGCGCGAGCTCAGGAAATCGACCGGAAGGCCGGTCATTTCGGTAAGGGCCGGGTTAAAGATCATCAGCCGACGCTGACGGTCAAAGATGGCCAGACCGATGGACAGCTGGGCAAAGGTCTTGGCAATGGTCTGCACGAAATTGCGCTGCGTCATCTCGGCCCGGACGACGGCGGACACGTCAATTGCATAGTTCATCGTCTCGCATCCCCGACGCAGGCTGGTCACCTCGTACCAAAAGGGGTCGGCGGACTTTGCCACCTCGATGGGTAGCCGGGTCACCGTTGGCTCCTCCCCCTCATTGGGCGAAACATGGGCCGGAAAGATGTTGACGGGTGGCCAGGTCGGCGAAATATCGGCTGATGTTGGGTTCAGCCGTTCGGACAATTCAAGATATGTCCGGTTGGCCCATGTGATCGTCCCTGTCGGATCGACCTTCCAGATCAACTGTGGGGCATCTTCAGCAAGGCTGCGCAGCGTCGCCACCTCGTCCTCGAGCGCGACAATCGCCACCCGGTCAACGACGGCCTCGTGGCCCTCTCCCTGCTCGATAAAGCTGATCCGGACAAGCCCATCCCAGTATTCGGCATCCAGAATGGCCGTGCCATGATCGTGGGCATTGATCCGCAGGCGACCAGCAGTTGCCAGCCCGCTCATGGTTTCGCGCAGATGCGGGAAATGGCCAGCGAAGACGGAAAGAAACACCTCCCAATCGCTTTGTCGGTTGGTTGATTTGCGCCGCATCAGAATGCGGGCGGCTGGGGTCGCGTCCACAAGATCCTGATCGTCGAACAGAAAGACCACGGATGTCTCTGCCTCGCGAAGCAGGGTGCGGGCAACTGATTTCTTTCGGCCAAAGATATATTCGGAACCGGCCAGGATGACCCCAGCCGCGAACACCGAAATGATCGTCACATATAGAATATCGAACCAGCTCGTCAGAGTCATGACCGCCCGAATCCCCGTTGTCCCAAGGTCGAACGTGGATCGGATTGGTTAACTGATAGTTAAACCCTCGACTTAGGGTTGTATCGGCTGGTTTTCCCCCAGAGGGACGGCAAATCTGCCACTGTCCACTTCGACCTTGTCCAGTGACCACGACACGACGACCATTGCACCGCCCGCACCGCCATTGACGACGAGGCTGCCCCCATTCGAAAAGTCCAGTTTTGCCCCCGATCTCTCCAGCAGGGTCTTGGCGATGAACAATCCCAATCCCATCCCCTCATAGCCCGGACGGGCTGCCCGGTCTTCGCTTTGTTTGCGGCGACGCATGAACGGCTCTCCGATGCGGCCTATCACCGAAGGGGGAAAGCCCGGCCCGTCATCCGCAATCCGAACCATCAACGCCTTGTCGGTCCAGGAAAATTCGATGCGAACCGTGCTGTCCGCAAAATCGACGGCATTCTGGATGAGATTGCGCAGACCGTGCAGGATTTCGGGGCTGCGACTGATGACTGGCTGGCGTTTGACCACGCACTCTTCGGCTACGGACAGAACGACCGTTTTGCCCCTGTTCATGTGGGGCTCTGCGGCTTCGCGCAGAATGGCCTCGACGGGGGCCCGGCGCAGATGCAGGTCATCCTTTCCGGCCCGACCCATGGATCGCAGGATGTCCCGGCACCGATCCGCCTGATCGCGGATCAGGGTCAGGTCTTCGGTCAACGCAGGATAGTCGGCCTGATCGGTCAATAGCTCGCTCGACACCAGTTTTATGGTGGCGAGGGGGGTGCCAAGTTCATGGGCCGCGGCGGCAATCACGCCGCCCAGGTCGGTCAGCTTTTGCTCTCTCGCAAGAGCCATCTGGGTGGCTAGCAGCGCCTCGGACATGTTGTGCATCTCGGTCGTGACCTGCCGGGCATAGACCCCCAGAAACACAACCCCGATCACGAGCGCGATCCAGAACCCGAACCGGAAAAGGGCAGGGAGCATCAGCACTCCGTCCGTGCCGATCAACGGGATGTGGTAGAGCTGCAAAAGAGAAATGATGATGATCGCCACACACCCGACCAGAACGGTGCTGCGCAGATGCAGCACTGTGGCGGCAATGGTGACCGGGGCCAGGATCAACAGGGCAAAGGGATTGTTCAGCCCGCCCGTCAGATACAGCAGCAGGCCCAGTTGCAGCACGTCGAACATCAGCATCAGCAGCGCTTCGCTTTCGGACAAACGACGGTTCTGCGGATAAAGAAATGTCGAAAACAGGTTGGCGATGACCGACGCGCCGATTGTGGCGACCGCCAGCCCGACCTCGATATGCAGGTGGATGATCTGCGACCCGGCCCAGATGGCCACGATCTGCCCGCTGATGGCAAACCAGCGCAGGATGACAAGGGTGCGCAGCCGAACCCAGTTGCTGCGCTCCTGGTCCTGAAACATCTCGATTTCGGTTACAGCCATGAACGCGCCCTTCTTGGTCTGCGGCAAGCTGGGCCATTGTTATTTGCCGGCGACCAGAGGATCAATGCGGCCCATGAACTACAGGAGTCGCCGATGACACCCAAGTCGATCGCCATCGCCGCCAGCGCGGCCCTTGCAGCCATCCTCGGCTTTTCCCTGTACGAGGCCAATGTGTTTTCTGCTGGACGCGCCACAGCCGATTGCGGCGGGGGTCAGGTGGCGGGTGGAGTCATCGGCGGACCGTTTACTTTGGTCGACGCGACCGGAAAAACGGTGACTGATGCCGACGTCATAAAGGGGCCGACACTAGTCTATTTCGGCTACACCTTTTGTCCGGATGTCTGCCCGCTGGACAGCGCCCGCAATTCGGATGCGGTCGACCTTTTGGCGCAAAAGGGGATCGACGTCACGCCAGTCTTTATCTCGATCGACCCCAATCGGGACACGCCCGAGGTGGTTGGGGCGTACGCTTCGAACTTTGGGGGCAACATGATCGGACTGACCGGGTCCGAGGAGCAGGTCGCAGCCGCCTCCAAGGCCTACCGGACCTATTATCAGCTGCACGACGATGAGGACCCGAAATATTACCTCGTCGATCATTCGACGTTCACTTACCTGATGTTTCCCGGGAACAAGTTCGCAGACTTTTTCGATCATACCGACACCGCCGAAACGGTTGCGGCGCGGACAGCCTGCTATGTCGCAGCCATGGGTTAATTGACCCCACGGGGGTGTCGGGCTACCTGTGCGGGGGATTGACCGGAAGGAACGGGAATGGACGCCGAACAGCTGGATCTGGGTGAAGACCCTTCGCTGCTTTTGGTCGATGATGACGACGCCTTTCTCAAGCGGCTTGCAAAGGCCATGGAAAAGCGCGGCTTTGCGGTAGAGATGGCCGATACGGTCGCCGCCGGAAAAGCCATCGCGACGGCCCGCCCGCCCGCTTTTGCGGTCGTTGATCTGCGGCTGAGCGATGGGAACGGATTGGACGTGGTCGAGACGTTGCGCGCCCGCCGGCCAGAAAGCCGCATCGTCGTTTTGACCGGATATGGGGCCATTGCCACGGCGGTCGCGGCGGTCAAGATCGGGGCGACCGACTATCTGTCAAAGCCTGCCGATGCGACCGATATCTGCAACGCCTTGCTTGCCCGGACGGACGGTCTGCCGCCCCCCCCTGAAAACCCGATGAGTGCGGATCGGGTCCGGTGGGAACATATCCAGCGGGTCTATGAGCTGTGCGACAGGAACGTCTCGGAAACGGCGCGTCGGTTGTCGATGCATCGCCGGACGCTTCAGAGGATCCTGGCCAAGCGAAGCCCCAAATAGGCCAGCCTTTCACGCGTGAACATTTTAGATTATCGCACGATTCCAAGGCTTTGCGATTTTCTGTTTACCAGATTTTAACCCCGGATCAGGGCAGGTCGAACCGCTTGCGGATGCGGTCCACCGGGGTTCCGTCGCGCAGCGGAACCGCGACCAGACGGTCATAGTTCGTGAACCCCAGGCCGCTGTAATAGCGCAGGCCGGCGGCATTGTCAGCGCGGATCGTGGCGTCGATCACCTGCACCCCGGCCTTAACGGCGGCGGTGCGGGTTGCGCCAAAGAGATGCTGTCCGATGCGTTGACCGTGCCGGGTCGGATCGACGAACGTGGCGATGATAGCCCACCCATCGGGCATCGGATCAGCGGCATCCGTGGCCCAGACCAAAGACTGGAATCCGGCGATCTGGCCTGCGACCTTGGCCACCGAACAGCACACACTATTGTTGGGGACGATGTAGTGGTGGAGCATCCTGTCCGTATCAAAGGGTCGTTGGTGCGCGGTCGATCCGCCGATCCCGATGATCTGGTTGAGCAAGCCTGTCATGGCCGGGGCATCGTCTGGTGTGGCGGCGCGAACGATCAGGGTCATGGCGCATTCCTTTTGGTCAGACGACCGACTTTAGCCACCGGATGAACGTTCGCAAAGCGGGTTTGACAGGACCTGGCGGCGTGACGAGATAGTAGCCCAGCGTATCGGCGCAATCGCAGTGGACGGCCAAAAGGTGTCCGTCCTGCAATTCATTTTCTATCAACGTCGCCAATTCGACGTGCAGTCCGTATCCTTGGCGGGCGGCGGCAAGTGCGAGTTCTTCGGTTGGAACGCGGGTCGCCCTGATTGCATCGGTGTCAATCCCGATGCTGCGCATCCAGGCCAATTGTTCGGGCCAATCCTCTTCTATCACCCACGGGAGCGCGGTCATTTGCGCCGGGCTGAGGTTTGTCCGTCCTTGCAAGAGCGACGGAGCGCCGACGATTGTGTAAGAGGCTGGAACCAGCATGTCGCAGGTAACGCCGGGCCATGTCCCGTCACCAAAGCGAATGCCCAGATCCATCTCTTCGCGGGTCAGGTCAATACTGCGCCGATCCGGGTGCAGGGACAGCGGGATGTCGGCATGTTTGGCCCAGAACGCCCCCAGACGTGGCATCAGCCATTTGGCCGCAAAACTGGGCGTGAGCGTGATTTTGAGAGGACGAGCAGCGTCGGTGTCCGTCACCGATTGAATCGCAGCCGCGATCTGGTCGAACGCGTCGGTGAGCGGGCCGCTGAGTATCTGACCCGCCGCTGTCAGGGTCATGCCGCGCCCTTCGCGCCGCATCAACGACAGACCAAGATGAGATTCGACTGTCCGCAGATGCTGCGCAATCGCCGCATGGGTGACGTTCAGTTCCCGTGCCGCCTCGGACAGGGAACCGGTTCGCGCCGCTGCTTCGAACGCGCGAAGGGCGGGAAGGGAGGGTATCTTGCGCCAATCCATATCATAGCCTGACTTACATATCTGAATTCTTCCTGAGTCGTTATCCTTTTACAAGGCTGATATTTAGAGGACATCAATCGTGAAAGGATAAAAGTTATGCTATCAATTCTTGGAGACGCTCTTCGTACTGCGACCCGGACAACGCGTTGGGATGCCCCGGATCATTGGATCAATCGCGCGCCAATCAGTCAGTCTGACCAGGAGCGGATGGAGGCCGATCGAAACCGCAGGGCCTATCAATTTCCGTGGCTAAGGTAGCGTCTAAAGCTGCGCCATAACGTCATGGTGCCGGGCGACATTGTCCGCCCGCACCTCTGGCGGGGGACGGAGCCTGTCATTCATATCTCCAGACCCTGGGCGTAGTCTGTGCAAAACTGTCGCGCTGGTCCAGATCCTGAACAACGATCGCAAGTCCGGGATATCGCCGCCAGTCCAGCCCGTCGCGGGCATCGGCCCAAAGACACAAACAGGCCAGCGCAACGCCGGGCAGCGTGACGCCGGGGGTCACCGACCCGGCGGTTTCAAGCCAATTCAGGGTCGAATTGACCCGATCCAGATGTCGGGCCGCAAGGTCATAGCCGATGGCATTGCGGTTGACCGGACCAAGGCCGGTCCAGCGCTGGTAGCAGGCAGCGACATAGGCATCTGTCATCTGCAAGATCGTCATCAGGACCTGTCGGTCCCGGTCGGCGTCATAGGTGGACGGCCGACCCGCCATTTTCCAGAGCGCCTCGAGCACGAGAAAGGTGGGAAAGATGGTTTTTCCATCACCCCGGATCAGGGCGGGCACCTGACCCAAGGGATTGATCGCGAACATATCCGGTCCGGGGGGAAAGGCATATTCGACGGGTTCGACGGGCAGGTCCCATTCGATCACCATCACCCGACACATCCGGGCAAAGGGCGAGCCGGAAAAATAGGTGAGCTTGTCCATCATGACCCCCTGAGCAAGGCCGCAACGCGGGCGGTATAATCATCGCGCACCTCGCGCGGGGCGCGCAGCCGAATGACAAGCGTTCTGGCCAACGCAGGGTCTGGTTTGCCAAAGAATTTGTCTGCCTCGGCCACGGTGAACCCGGCGATCTGTGTCGCTTCGAGCCAGGCCGAAATCTTGTCCGCCTGTTTGATCTTTTTCTTGATCGCGACAGGAATCTGGGCGGGCAGCCCGAACCGCAGATGCACCGCCGCCGCCAGCCGGTCGTCAAGCGCCCCATAGCCCGGTCCCACCGCCGCCTTGACCGGAGAGATCATGTCGCCGATCACGTATTCTGGCGCGTCATGCAGCAGCGCCGCCAGCCGCCATTTGATAGCCTCGTCAGGATTCAGCGTCGCAAAGATCTGTTCGACGAGCAAAGAGTGTTCGGCGACCGAATAGGCATAGTCCCCTCGCGTCTGTCCGTTCCAGCGGGCGACGAAGGCCAGGCCGTGGGCGATATCCTCGATCTCGATATCCAGAGGCGTCGGGTCAAGCAGGTCAAGCCTGCGGCCCGACAGCATCCGTTGCCATGCGCGCGGTTGTTTCATGGCTCCTGATTATCAGAGGCCCGGAATGGCGCAACAAGTTCAGGCAGCCATCGCCATCGCAGGACGTTTCTGGATGATGATCTGGCTCTCGATACATTCAAGGATCATCAGCCGGTCGGCATGGCGCCCCAGAAATTCCGAGGTCGCCCGAACGACGCCGTCGTTCCACCAACCGCCGACGTAGTAGTCGTCGATCGCGATGATCGCAGTATCCTTGGCCTTGCGAAAGGCGAGGCCGAGGTCGAAAGACACGCCGCCGTAGCTATGGTCGCCATCGACATAGACGAAATCAAGGCTGCCATCCGGGATATGGTGTCCCACGTCCTGCGCCGTGCCACGCAGGATCTCGACCTGACCGGTTTGGGTTTCGCTCTTGAACCGGTTGCAGACCTTGTCATGGATCGCGTTCATGTCGAATTCGCTGTCCTTGTGATACCAGGTCTTTTCGTAGAGCGGGTCCTCGAAGTTGATCCAGGGATCAATCAGATAGAGTTTCTGTGGGGTCCGTTCGCGCAGGATGAGTGCGCTGAAATGCCCTCTGAACACACCGATTTCGGCGCAATGTCCGTTCATCGGAATCGAGTCAATGACGCTCTTGCGGGTGCGTTTGTTTGTACGTGCCATTGTGTGCCTGTCCTGATCGCTTTTTACGTTTTGGAAATTGTTAGGTCGGGAATGAGGCAAGATTGTGACGTGATGGCAAAGCCGTACAAGCCGTGTTGTTGGGGCAGGGGTCGAGTGCTATGTGGTGCCCAAATTGAACAAGGAACGCGAAATGGCTCTGGATTACATCGTCAAGGATATCAAACTGGCGGAGTATGGCCGCAAGGAACTGGATATCGCCGAAACCGAGATGCCTGGCCTGATGGCTCTGCGCGAGGAATACGGCACGGCCAAACCGCTCAAGGGTGCGCGGATCGTCGGGTCGCTGCACATGACCATCCAGACCGCCGTCCTGATCGAAACGCTGGTCAAGCTGGGCGCAGATGTGCGCTGGGCCTCGTGCAACATCTTTTCGACGCAGGATCACGCCGCAGCCGCCATCGCCGCCGGTGGCACCCCGGTTTTCGCAATCAAGGGGCAGAGCCTTGAGGAGCATTGGGACTATCTGGACAAGTCGTTCATGTTTCCCGAAGGCCCGAACATGATCCTGGACGATGGCGGCGACGCCACGCTGTATGTCCTGCTGGGTGCCCGTGCCGAAGCGGGCGAAGAGATCATGCCTGTCCCGCAATCCGAAGAAGAAGAAGTCATCAAGGCGCAGATCAAGAAGCGCATGGCCCTGTCCCCCGGTTGGTTCACCAAGACCCGCGACGCCATCAAGGGCGTGTCCGAAGAGACCACAACCGGCGTGCACCGCCTGTACGAACTGCACAAGAACGGTCGCCTGCCTTTCCCGGCGATCAACGTGAACGACAGCGTCACCAAGTCCAAGTTCGATAACAAATATGGTTGCAAGGAATCGCTGGTCGACGGCATTCGCCGCGCCACCGACACCATGATGGCCGGCAAGGTTGCCGTTGTCTGCGGTTATGGCGATGTGGGCAAAGGTTCGGCTGCGTCGCTGCGTGGGGCCGGCGCCCGCGTCAAGGTCACAGAGGTCGATCCGATCTGCGCGTTGCAGGCGGCTATGGACGGGTATGAGGTCACCCTGCTCGAAGACGAGCTGGACACCGCCGACATCTTTATCACCACCACCGGCAACAAGGACGTGATCCGCATCGAGCATATGCGCGAGATGAAGAACATGGCCATCGTTGGCAACATCGGCCACTTTGACAACGAAATTCAGGTGGCCGCCCTGCGCAACCACAAATGGACCAACATCAAGGAACAGGTGGACATGATCGAAATGCCGTCGGGCAACAAGATCATCCTGCTGTCCGAAGGCCGTTTGCTGAACCTTGGCAACGCCACAGGTCACCCGTCGTTCGTCATGTCCGCCTCGTTCAGCAACCAGGTTCTGGCGCAGATCGAGCTGTGGACCAAGGGCAGCGAGTACAAGCCCGGCGTCTATATTCTGCCCAAGGCGCTGGACGAAAAGGTGGCCCGCCTGCACCTCAAGCGGATCGGTGCCAAGCTGACCGAGCTGAAGAAGGATCAGGCCGACTATATCGGTGTGGCCGTGGACGGACCTTTCAAGCCCGAGCATTACCGGTATTGATGTCGCATCGGTCCGGTCCGCCCCGTTAGACCGGGGCGGTCCGTATCATGACAGGCCGATTCGCGCTGGAATGACGCGGCGATCTGTTCTGGATCGGAACTGAATTTGCGAAAGTCTGCCGAATCCCCGATTTCTAGGCTAGATTTGGCCAAAACGTGGTCTTTGGAGGGGCGAATGTCATGGAGGCCTTGGCAGTTCGCCTAAAAGTTGTGTAAATCGTTGGACCCTGACGGTGTACTGTCAGCCGGTTGCCCAACGCCAGAAGGAGCTGCATGCTATATCGTCTCGCAGTGGGCCTGGGCCGGACCCAGAAGCAGATCATTCTTCTTCTGACGGATATGCTTCTTATTCCTGTCACGCTGTACCTTGCCCAGTCCATCAAGGCGGGGACCCTGTGGCCTGCCGGTTCCAGCCTGATGTTCGTCCTTGTGCTGGCCCTGATCGCCGGCGCCCTGTCGTTGGCCCTGTCGCTGCCCCGGATCAAGCTGAATGCCTATGAACAGGACGGGATACTGCGGACCGTCGCCTATGCCATCGGCGTGGGGACGATCGGCTATTTGATCCTTGAACCCTTGAAAACGAACGAGTTTTCAATTCCGATTGCCATCACGTTCACCTTGGTTCTGATCGTGGTGATGGTGTCAACGCGGATCGCCATGCGCCATGTTCTCATCATGATCCTGCGCAACGGCGAACGGCCGACGCGCGTGATGATCTATGGAGCCTCGCAGACCGGGCAACAGTTGCTGGCCGCGCTCAAGACCGATGTGTCGGTCAGGCCGGTCTGTCTGGTTGATGACGATCCAAAACTTCAACACATGACCATCGCCGGAATTGAGGTTCACAGCCCCAATCGGATTGCCGAATTGATCAAGCGGCACAAGGTGGACCGCGTCATCCTTGCCATGCCGTCGATCAGCAGACCCCGGCAGGCCCGGATCGCAGGCGCTCTCAACGGTCTTGGGGTGGAGATCCGCACCATATCGTCGCTGGACGGTCTGTTCGGCGGTGGTAACGCCATGGACCGCACCCGTCCGTTCGACCCATCGGAATTCCTGAACCGGGGCCGTCTGGAGCGGGAGCTGGACCTGATCGGCGACATTTACTCTGGGCAGTCTGTCATGATCACCGGAGCGGGCGGGTCGATCGGATCGGAACTGTGCCGCCAGATCATGCAATCCAACCCAAGCCGCCTGATCTTGTTCGATGTGAGCGAAACGGCCCTGTACCGGATCAACCGCGAACTGACCGAGGCCTATGACCCCAGTCCGACCATCATCACCGCCCGGCTGGGATCGGTTCTGGATGACCTCACCGTCCGTAGGACGATCAACGAATTCGACGTAAAGATCATCCTGCACGCCGCCGCCTACAAGCATGTGAACATGGTCGAAGTGAACGAACTGGCCGGGCTCAAGAACAACGTCTTGGCCACCAAAGTTCTGGCGGATGCGGCCCGCGAAGGCGGTGTCGAACATTTCATCCTGGTTTCCACGGACAAGGCGTTGCGCCCGACCAGCGTGATGGGCGCATCAAAACGGATGGCCGAGTTGATCGTGCAGGATCTGGCCAGCCGTGCCGATGCCACCCAGCCTTGTCGGTTTTCGATGGTCCGGTTCGGCAATGTGCTGGGATCCTCGGGTTCTGTCGTCCCGTTGTTCGAAGAGCAGATCCGCAAGGGCGGGCCGGTGACTCTGACCCATGCCGAAGTAACCCGCTTTTTCATGACCATGGGGGAGGCGGCCCGTCTGGTTCTCCTGGCCGGAAGTTTGGCCGAAGGGGGCGAGGTGTTCGTGCTCGACATGGGGTCGCCCGTCCCGATCATGCGCCTGGCCCGCCAGATGATTGAGAGCGCCGGGTACAAGGTGCGGGATGCCGACACCCCCGATGGCGAGATCGAAATCGTCATCACCGGGCTGCGCCCCGGCGAAAAGCTGCATGAAGAGTTGTGGGGCGAGGGCGACATGGTGCGCACCCGCCACCCGAAAATCCTGCGCATCAATGAACGCACCCTGTCCGAGATCGAGGTGGCCACGGCCCTGCGCGACATCCGTCAAGCTGTCGAAAAGGCGGATACCCAGGCGGCACTTTCAGCCACGCGTCGCTGGGTTGACGGATATGTCCCTGCCAAGGGGCGCCTTGCCGACGATCCCGCCGCCGAGTATCAGCGCCCAAGTACCTGAAGCGCGGTTCGCCCGATCAGCACCAGATCAAGGCAGATCGACCAGTTCCGCTGATAGATGAGGTCGAGGGCTGCCTTGCGCGGCACGCAGCGGTCGATATAGGCCCGTTCGGTCTGTTCCGCTGTCGAGCATTGCGCGAGGATCGCCGCCTCGTGATCATGAAAGGCCAGTGTTGCCAGCCCGGTGATCCCCGGCCGCGACTCCAGCACTTGGGCATAAAGATCGGGCCTGAGGTCGACATACCGCCGCAGTGGCGGGCGTGGTCCGACAAAGGACATGTCCCCTCGCAGGATATTCCAAAGCTGCGGCAGTTCATCCAGATGCGTCTTTCGCAGGGCCCTGCCCAGGTCGGTGATCCGGTCGGCCTTGTCACCGCCGGACACGCCTCGGTCCTGCGGGTCGGCCTGCATCGTCCGGAACTTGACCAGCGTGAACCCCCGGTCAGGCGACCCCATCCGTTCGGACAGATACAACACAGGCGACCCGTCCCGGATCCGGACGATCAGAGCAACGATCAGGATGATGGGCACCAGCGGAACCGCAAGGATGATCGCCAGCCCGAGATCGAAAAGACGCTTGGTGGGCGTCATGTCCTGTTCCTTTGCCACTGGTCGATCATGTCTTTTGCCGTGCTTTCCCTTGCCTCAAACCGGTGAAGAGTTTCAAGCAACTTGTTGTCCAGATGGACCTGAAGAATAGCGGTGGCGGGCGCAGGGACGCCTGACCAGTCTGCCCCCGCCGAGTTTAGCAGGTCATCCATCCCGATCAGCCCGGGTGCGGCGATGTTCAGAGGCGACGGCACCTGCACCCCATCGGCCATCAGCTGTGCAAGACGGAGCAGGACCGATCCCAGGCTTTCGATGCCGATCATGCTCCGCTGGGGCGCGCTGCCGGAGGGAAAGAGGTCAAGCCTGACGGGATGTCCCTGACCCATCCGCCCGATCAAACCGTCCGCCCCCACCACATTTCCCAAGCGCAGAACGATGACCGAAGTTTTGCCTGTCCACGCGACAGCCACCCGTTCAAGGTCAACCTTGGCCCGTCCATAGTCTGACACCGGCGCGGTCGCCGTGGTTTCGGACAGCGGCCCCTTTTGATCGCCATAGACGGCTGCCGAGGATAACAGGATGACATGACCGACATTGGCCTGTTCAGCGGCGGCCAGAACTGTTCGGGCGATTTTCGCATGGTCGGATAGGACCGCAGCGGTCCCTGCGGTGGGGCCGGCAAGCACCAGGACAACATCGCAGCCGCGCATTCTGTTGGCAAGGTTCGCAGGGTCGCGAGACGCATCCGCCGAAGGCAAACCGTCGGCTTGCACGGTTCGCCCCCCCAGCCAGCACAGATTGACCGACCTCTCCTGTTGCCAGACCCGTTGCAGCAAGGATCCAAGTCGACCGCTGCTGCCGAGAATGCAGAGGCTAGGGCGACGGGTGGGTGCGAGTGTCATGGCATCCCTTGTCTACCCAATATCACGCACGCTCACCAGTGATGGGCATCGTGGTTGGGCGGGGCCTAGATGACCCCGACGACAAGGTCGATGCCAGTCAGGTCGGTGATCCCCAGAAAGGTAATCTGCGTTTGATCGTCAAAGATCAGCAAAGTGTCGTTGCCGACCCGTACCGCCGAGTCAATCAACGACTGGATAGAGGAGGACCACAGCCCGGGGTCGATCACCAGCCTGTCCAGGGTGATTTCAAAGCCTGCGATCGTATCCTGACCCGCGTTGAAGATGAAGGTGTCCGAACCCTCGCCCCCGTCAAGATAGTCATTCCCCGCCCCGCCATCGAGCGTGTCGTTGCCCAGACTACCGATCAGGCGATCATTGTCGCCGCCGCCGAACATCACGTCATCGCCGCCGCCGCCGTTGAGATAGTCCGTGCCCGCATCGCCATACATCCTGTCATTACCCGAAAAGCCCAGTAGCCGGTCATTTCCTGCCCCACCATAGAGGCAGTCTTGACCCGCCGCCCCGTTCAGCGAGTCATCCCCGTCATAGCCATAGATCGTCGTATTGGCGTCAGTGGCCGTCAGCGTATCAGCTCCGGACGTCCCGTTCAGAGTGGCGGCTGGTGGGGTTAGACTGGCGAGGATCTGTGCCGCAGTCATCGTGACGCCGCCCAGCGTGTAGGTTTCAACGTTGGTCACCGTGACAACACCTGTTGTCGTGCCGATGACGAGGCCGCCTGTGATTGATCGAGCCGAGACAAGCTGTGACAGGCCAAAGGGGAGAACCAGCCTGTCCAGCCCGGCCCCGCCGTTGACCACTCCGGCACCGTTGCAATACAGAACATCGTCGCCATTGCCACCGAACAGGCTGTCAAACCCGTCGTCGCCATAGAGCGTGTCGTTGCCGGTGCTTCCAATCAGATAGTCATTGCCCGCCCCACCATAGAGGATGTCATTCCCGATGCTGCCGTTCATCCGGTCATTGCCGTCCCCGCCGTACATCAGGTCGTTCCCTCCCCCGCCGTTGAAGAAGTCGTTACCAGCCCCGCCATAGATGACATCGTTGCCAGCATAGCTGTACAGCAGGTCCCTGCCTGAACTCCCCATCAGGGTGTCGGCCCCACTACTGCCCCTAAGCGTAAGGCCCAGTGGCGTCACACCGGCGATGATCTGCGCCGCGGTTAGAACGACCCCGCCCAGAGAAAAGGTTTCAACGCCGGTCACTGCGATCTGACCTGCGGTCGTGGTAAGGAACACGGACTCTGCCGTTTGCGCGGCCGACAATAGCTGCGACAGGGTAAAGGGCAGGATCAGCGTATCAATCCCTGCTCCGCCATCGACCACCCCCCAGCCTTGCGAATACATCACATCGTCGCCATTTCCGCCGAACAGGCTGTCAAACCCCCCGTCGCCGTAGAGAGTGTCGTTCCCGTCACCCCCGTCGAGAAAGTCGTTCCCGGTCCCGCCATACATCACGTCGTTGCCGAGGCTACCGATCAGCCTGTCGTTGTCGGCCCCGCCATACATCAGGTCATCGCCGCCGCCTCCGTTGAGGTAGTCGATCCCCGCCTCGCCATATATCCTGTCGTTGCCCGCCATGCCCAGCAGCCGGTCGTTCCCCGTTCCGCCATAGAGCCAGTCCCGACCCGCCGCCCCGGTCAGCGTGTCCGCCCCGCCATAGCCATAGATCGTCGTATCGAGGTCGGTGGCGGTCAGCGTGTCCACCCCGGCCGTGCCTTTCAGTGTGGCACCTTTGGGAATGACCCCGGCAATGATTTGTGCCGCTGTCATCGTGACCCCGGCGAGGCAAAAGACTTCGACATTCGTTACGGTGAGGTCGCCTGTTGTCGTGACAATGACGAGGTCGCCCGCACTCTGTGTGGCCGCCAGCAGCTCAGCCAAGGTGGACGACAGATACAGCGTATCGGTCCCGGCGCCTCCGTCGATCACGCCTGACCCTTGGGCATAGAGCAGGTCGTCGCCGTTGCCGCCAAACAAGGTGTCTGTGCCGCTGCCACCGTCGAGGATGTCATCGCCGTCGCCGCCGTCTAGCAGATCATCCCCTGCTCCGCCAAAAAGCGAATCGTTTCCTATGCTGCCGATCAGCCGATCGTTGTCGGCCCCGCCGAACAGCAGGTCATTGCCGCCGCCGCCGTTGAGGTAGTCGTCACCGGTGTCGCCGAACAGCGCGTCGTTTCCTGCCATGCCGAACAGACGGTCGTTGCCATCGCCTCCTTCGATCCGGTCGTTGCCTGTCCCTCCGGTCAGGGTGTCTGCGCCGCCATAGCCGTAGATCGTCGTATCAATGTTGGTGGCCGTCAGGGTGTCGGCCCCGGCGGTTCCGGTGAGCGTGGCAGTTGTCGGGGTCAGGGCGGCGATGATCTGGACCGCCGTCGCTGTGGCACCCCCCAGCACATAGGTTTCCACGTTGGTCACCGTGACGTCGCCTGCCGGAGTGCCGATCACCAGGCCACCCGCGATCTGTGTGGCAGACAACAGCTGGGCCAGCGTGAAGGGCAATAGCAGCGTGTCGGTCCCGGCCCCACCGTCGATCACCGCCGAGCCGTCGGAATAGATCAGGTCGTCCCCGGCCCCGCCGAACAGGCTGTCCAGCCCGCCGTCGCCATAAAGGGTATCGTTCCCGTCGCCCCCTTCGACATAATCATCGCCGACGCCCCCGTACAAAAGGTCGCTTCCCGCCCCGCCAAACAGGCTGTCGTTGCCCGAGCCACCGAACAGGCTGTCGTTCCCGTCAAGTCCGAACAGGACATCCCCTCCGCCAAGTCCGCTGAGTTCGTCATCCCCTGCATCGCCCGTGAGTGTGTCGCGCGAGGCGCTTCCCGATTGCTGGATCGCGGCGACGCTGAGCGGCAGGACGATGTGCGTCAGGCCAAAGACATCTTCGAGGGCGAGGGACGAGACCGACAGCGGCTGGTTATTCGAGGTGATGATCTCGAGTTCTTCAGACCCGAAGCGGAAGATGGCCCCGGTGGCCGTGACGGTTACGGCGATCTGACCGAAACCGTAAAGTCGCCCCCAGGCCGACAGGTCTAGCCGATCCTGCCCGACGGCAAAATCGGTGATGAGGTCTCGCTGCCCGTCGGCTGAGAGGACGAACAGATCTGACCCCGGCCCGCCGGTCAGGCGGTCGGTTCCAGCACCGTCCGACAGGATGTCATCACCGCCGCCGCCAAAGATCGTGTCGTTGCCCGCGTTCCCAAAGATCATGTCGGCCCGGCTGTCGCCGCTCAGGGTATCGGCGCCGTCCGTCCCTGTCAGCATGGGGGCAAAGGTGCCAAGGTTCGCGGTCAGGCGGGTGATCCCGGCCTCGGTTTCCGAAGCCGCGAATACATTGAGGGACCCGTTCAGCCAAGCCATCGCCACAGACCGCACATTGGTCAGTCCCGACTGGAGGCTGTCCGCGATGCTGTCGAGAAGGACCAGACGCCCGTCGGGCATCAGGGTCATCAAGGTCAGCCCATCATCCGCCCCGCCCACCACAACAAGGACCCTGTCGCCTACTGTCAGCACATCAAGGGCGCTGATCCCGTCAAACCGGGTATAGAGCGTGTCGATCACATGGTCGGTCAGGGTCATCCGACCGGCGGCGTCGATTTCCAGGACAGTGAGGGAAGATGAACCTGGCGAGCCGACAATGACAAAGGTTCTGTCGCCGATCGTCACGGTATCGACCAACTGCGGGTCCGCTATACCCAGTCCCTGAATGGCGCCTACCTCGGACGTTTTCAGGAGTGATCCGTCGGACTGCACGGAAAAGGTGCGCACACTGTCGGTGGCAGCCGACACGGCAATAAGGAACGGCTGATTGCCGATCTGAACCTGCGTCATGGCCGGGATTTCCGACGACCAGCTTGACCCGTAGTCCGATGTCGCCCCGACCTGGACAAGGGTATTTCCGGCCCCGATGGACCAACACGATATTCCCGCCCCGGCGACATCAGCCATGTAGATGTAGGACATTCCGCTGACGGGATGGGTCACGACCTCGATCGCGCTGTGCGCGTCGAGGTCGCCCGTGAACCTGAACCGGCTGGCGAACGTGCCGTCAGGGTTCATGCTGTACCCCGAAATCCCCCGGTCCGGTCGCCCATAAAGAAGCATGAGCGTTGCGCCGTTCACGGTAATCGGATCGAAATACATCGGACCGGTCAGACCCCCCCCGGCGAGGTGACTTGCCTGACTAGCAAGGCTGAGCCCGCCTGTGAGGTTGAACGAGGATATCCCTCCGCCCAGCGCTGTCGTTGACAGCAGATGAGGCGTGCCCGTGCCGGCCGCTGTGAGCCGGCCGGTGCTGTCCGTCCAGACGATGGAAAGATCCGTCAGGTTGGAAACATACCCCGACGGCCCGCCGAGATACCACTCGGCGACGTTGAAATAGGACACGACAAGATCCCCGTTAGTGGCCCCACCACATGCAGGCACTGTTGGGAGAAGCCGCTTAACGGCACCGAAACGAAGGGTGGCGAAACTAAGGCTCTTGGAACAAATTATTATCAATCACATAGGCAAACTCAGCCTGCGAAAGGGGCCCGAGATCGACCAGAGGACTGGTGGAGCCTAGTTGGTGACCTGATTTGCCAGACCGAAGGCAGACCCGATCAGACCAAAGATCGTTCTGGCCGAATTGACCGGACTTTCCGTTGCATAGACCAGATCGCCTGAATTAATTCGGAAGTTGCTGGCGCTGAACAGCCCGTCCGCCGAGGTCAGGTCGATGGTAAACACGACCCGCTGATGCTGTGGGCCTGACCCGTCGGACCGGATCGCAGAGGCGGGATATTGCCGCAGGATCAGAACCCCTTTGGGATTGGCCCGGTTATCGGCCACCCCGCCGATGATCGACAGCGCCTCGAGCGCCGAAATCGAATCCTTGGTAAAGGGATGACTGGATTCGCTACTGGTCGCCCCGAGCGACAGGAAATATCGGCTGTCGCGTTCGACGATCACCTTGTCACCGCCGCGCAACGTGGTGTTGAGCGCCGGATTGGAAAACAGCCGGCTGGCCGACACCGAATAGATGTCTGAGCCGCGGATCAGCTTGACCTGAGGGTTATCAAGGCTATTCGAAATGCCACCGCCCATCGACAGCAGGTCGAGAACCGTAATGTCCTGATCCGTGAGAGGATAGGGACCTGCGTTGGCCACGCCGCCGACAAGGCTGACCGTGTTCTGGCGGCCCTGGACGACGTCAAGCTGGACCTCGGCCGAGGGGATCACGACGCGATACTTTTCCTCGATCACTTCTCGAGCGTGATCGGGGCTCATCCCGCTGATCCGGACCGTTCCGATGTAGGGGGCAAAGATCGTCCCGTTGCTGGCAACCGTCATGTCGCCCAGTTTCACAAAGCGCTGACCGCCGACTGTCAAAAGCGAATTCTCTTCGATGTTCCAGACCGTCACGCTGATCTTGTCACCGGACGCGATGATCTGGTTGGGGCTTTGCGCCTGACGGTTGATCCAGCCGCGCCGTGTTTCGCCGACCGAGGGCCAGCTTTCGAACCGGCTCAGCCCGTCGCGGGTAACGGCCTCGACCTGGAATTCGGGAGTGGTCACATCGTCATCCGTGGCAACCGAGAGGACTTCGCGCTGGAAACCTGCACCGCGCGGAAGGGCGCATCCGGCGAGGGCTGTCATCGCTACGAGGGCGATCATTATTCCCCCACGGAAAACTTGCCGTGGTTCACCCAAAGATTGCATGGTCCACCCTTCTTTTGGCTAGAGTCTGAAAGACCCGCGCAAAAGTCCCCCGACCTCATAGCGTCTGAGGGGGCTGGTGGAAAAGCCGGAACTGGTTCGGGACCCGGTCGAATGGCGAAACTCGGCCCAATTTCTGTGGATAAGTCGGCTGGCCATTCAAGCGGAGGTCGTTTTCCTATCGACGCGGTGGCCCGGCACCGTCCTGAAGTCCGCGAAGAAATGCGACCAGAACCGATGCCATCGGATGATCCGCGTCATAGCCCGGCGCATCATCCTGAGGAGGGTGACGGTGTGCGACGCGGTGCGGTGGCCGCCGACGGGCTGCGGCAAAAGCCAGAAGGACAAGGGCAAGACCCACATAGGCAAGCCCGATCACCAGGCACGCAAATTCAGGGCTTTTGCTGACAGAAAGAACGATGAAGGCCGCTGCCGTCAGAAACCCCAGACCAACCACAAGAAAGACGGCCCCCAAAAGGCCGAGAGCCGTTTTACGCATCGCGTCAGCGACAGTATTCTTGAGGTGATCGAGCATGAGGATCAGCGCCGGCTCAGCAGCAGGCCGACAAGGAACCCGACACCTGCCGCGATGCCGACAGAAGCAGCCGGATTTTGGCGTACAGCGGTTTCCGTTTCGTCATAAAGCCCTTGAGCCTTGAGCCGGGCCAGTTCAGTTGCGTCTTTTGCCATCCCGTTGAGATGGGCGGCACCATCGCTGGCCTTGTTTGCCAGACGCGCGCCTTGGTTCTGGCCATAACTGGCGACGGTAGAGGTAAGCGCCAAGATGTCATCCCGCAGAGTCTTGATCTGCTGTTCGAGATCGGCGGCGGTGGCGGTTTCCGTGGTATCTGTGCGAGCCATCAGTCGTCTCCTGTGAGTCTGGAATTCAGTATCAAACGCCGGGCGAACCGTTTGGTTCCCAACCACTTGGGCGGTCATAACATGGAACATTTCCCAGACAGGGGACGTTTTTCACTCGATCGTCCGTAGGATGTTCCATCAACCAAAAAGGAGTCTGTCATGTTAGGTTGGGCAGCCATCTTTTTTGTCGTCGCGTTGATTGCCGCCATTTTCGGATTTGGCGGGATCGCAACAGCGTCGGTTGGAATCGCGAAAGTTCTGTTTGTGATCTTTCTGATTCTTTTCGTCGTGACCTTGATCGCGCGCATTGCGCGACGATGAAAACGAAAAAGGCCCCGTGAAAACGGGGCCTTTTTTGTGGTTATCGACAGATCAGATGACCAGAGTTTCGGTCGAGGAAAAGAACATCGCCTGGCTGACGGCGGACCGCACCTGCTCTTCGGAGTAAGGTTTGGTGATGACAAAGGCCGGTTCGGGCCGTTCACCGGTCAGCAGGCGTTCGGGGAAGGCGGTGATAAAGATCACCGGTATGTCGCCAGCGGCCTTGAGAATATCGTTGACCGCGTCGATCCCCGACGACCCATCGGCAAGCTGGATGTCCGACAGGATCAGGCTGGGCAGTTCCCGGCGAGACAGTTCGACGGCATCCTTGTGTGTCCGGGCGACGCCGGTGATCTGGTGGCCCATGTCGGCGATAATGCTTTGCAGGTCGAGCGCGATGATCGCCTCGTCCTCGATGACCATGACGCGGCCGCTGATGCTCGATTCCATCTCGGTCATGGCGATGGACAGAAGATGTTTCACCTCGTCCTCGTCAGTTCCCATGATCTGGGCGATTTCGCTCACGGAAAACTCTTCGATGGTGCGCAACAAAAGCACCTCTCGGGTGTTGGGTGTCAGACGGCGCAAGTGGCGCTGGGCAACTTCGCTCAGTGAGTTGTCCCCGTCCGAGACGGGCGCACCGAGGCTGGTCCAGATCTGGTGAAAGGAATGGAACAGGGCAACCTTGTGACTGAGGCCCTGCTCAAACACGCTTCGGTCGACGAGAAGTGCCTCAAGCGTTGCAGCGGCATAGCTGTCGCCAGACTTTTGACTGCCCGTCAGGGCGCGTGCGTAGCGGCGCAAATAGGGCAGCAGGTCTGCTACGATTTGCGAGAGGAATTGCGGGCTGGCGTCAGACGACATCAGGGAGTCCTTTTTTGAATTACCTGGGAACCAATCCCGAAGTAGCGGGTTTGGTTCCGCAAGAAAAATGTTTTACTGCTGGTCATCGGAGCGGACACAGGACCCATGATGGAACCCAAGAAACCAAAGTCTAGCATCGAGGACCAGATAGAAGAGAACCTCAAGAAGGTCTACCAGCAGAAGGTCACGGAGCAAGTCCCGGACACCCTGCTTGAACTCATTTCAAAGCTGCGGGCGCAGGATTCGCAGCAATGAAGAGCCAAGTCGACATGCACAAGGACCCGCGGGAAGAAATCGTCGAGCACCTGGGGTCGCTGCGGGGTTTTGCGCTTAGCCTGACCCGCGACGGCTCTGCCGCGGACGATCTGGTGCAGGACACTGTCATCAAGGCATGGAAGGCGATCGACCAGTTTCAGGTGGGGACAAACCTGCGGGCCTGGCTGTTCACGATTTTGCGTAACACGTATTATTCCGGTCGCCGCAAGTCGCGCCGCGAAGTGTCTGACACGGACGGCCTGTTTGCCGCGACGCTGTCGGTCAAGCCGGATCACGATGGCAAACTTGCCCTGACTGATTTCTTCAAGGTCTTTAGCCAGTTGCCGGACGAACAGCGAGAAGCGCTGATCCTCGTCGGGGCTTCGGGGTTCGCTTATGAGGAGGCGGCAGAAACCTGCGGCGTCGCGGTCGGAACTATCAAGAGCCGGGTCAATCGCGGTCGCAAGCGGTTGATAGAACTGCTGCAAATGAGTGATGGCGAGTCGATCGACATTACCGATCAGGCCACTCTTGGCGTCATCAACAGCCAGCTTGCTGTCCACCGGTATCAGGACTAGCGGCCATGATCTGGCGGTTGGTTGATGGGATGGCTTTCAGGGTCGGCGTCTTGTTGACGCTGGCCTTTTTGCCTATTGGCCTGATCGCCGCGTCGCTTGCCAATCAGGTCAACGACCAGATGTCGCGCCGCAACGAAACCGCGTTGCTGGGGATCACCTTGCAAGCGTCCAGCAAGGAACAGAACCTTATCCGGGTCGCCGTGGGTGCTGGCCGGGCATTTGCCGCACAGATCGCGTCCGAGTCAGTGCTACCGACAAATTGCAGCGACCCGTTCATCAATTTTTCCGCCGAAAACCCGGCCTTTTCATTCGTAGGCTATGTGGCCTCAGATGGTCGCGTAACCTGCGGTTCGACGGGTGTTGGAACGGATTTATCCGATCAGCCGATTACCCAGTCTACGGCGAGAAATCCGGTTGAAGGCGCAAATGTCAGCCTTGACGCACCGGTGTCAAAGACGGCTGTCATTGCCATCACCATTCCCGTCCTCAAAGAGGGCAAGTACGGCGGTTTTGTTGCGATGTCGCTGCCCCATTCGGGCCTGATCGAGAGGCCATTCGCCTCTGATGACGCGGTTCAGAATCTCGACCTCATCACCTTCAACGAAGTTGGCACGATCCTGACGACCACCGGTGACTTTGCGACGGCACCAGCCACTCTTCCTTCGGGCGAGCCGCTAAGTTCGCTGATCAGTCGGTCCGGCACGGCCTTTACTCAAAGGACCCCGAGCGGAGAAATCAGGAGCTTTGCCGTCACGACCATTCTTGAGGGCAAGGTGTTTGCCATCGGCAGCCTGCCCGTCAAACAGTTTGGAGGACTGACGTCCGCTGGAACACTGTCCCCTCTGATTTTTCCGGCGTTGATGTGGCTGGTCAGTCTGGGCGTTGCCTATTTTGCAGTCCATCGGTTAGCCCTGAACCACATCAGCCGCATTCGGCGGGACATGGAAAGGTTTACGCTGTCCCGCAGACGCGGCGACACGCGGGCCGATTTTTCAACCCCATTGGAGATCCGCGAGATCGAGCAGACCTGGCGCGGTTTGGCCGATACGATCCTGCGCGAAGAGGCCGAGTTGGTGAATGTCATTCTCGACAAGAATGTCCTGCTCAAGGAGGTTCACCACAGGGTCAAGAACAACCTTCAGCTTATCAATTCGATCGTCAACATGAAGGCCCGGCGGGCCACGAGCCCCGAAGCGCGTCATGCCCTGAAAGAGGTGCAGATGCGCGTCATGAGCATCGCGATTGTCCACCGGGCGCTGTATGAAACCTCGACTGAAAGCCAGGTCAGCGCGAATGAGGTGCTTGAAACGGTCATCAACGAATCCATTGACTCTTCGATCGACGCGTCGTGGGATATTGATGTTCGTCTCGATCTGAACCCAATCGTCCTGTATCCCGATCAGGCCGTGCCGCTCGCCCTGTTGGCTGCGGAAACGTCGATCAATGCGGCAAAATTCGTCGGCAAAAACGACAAGGGACGGCCGTTCATCATGGCGTCGCTCAAGGCGCATGGAAAGAATGGTGCGATCTTCGAGATGCGGAATTCAACCGGAACCCATCTTAATCCGGATGTGAATATCCAAGGTACGCGGTTGGGCAAGAACCTGATCGCGGCCTTTGCACAGCAGCTCAATGGCGAGTTTCAGACCATCGAAGAAAACGGTACCTATATCTTTAGCGTGTCATTCGATATCGCCGGGTTCACCGAAGCGCCTCAGGATTCGACTATTCCCCCTGGCCACTACTGATCAGGCCCGTCCCTATTCTGGCGGGGCCTTTTCCATGTTTTCCATGTGGAATGCGATAGCCTCCTCGAGGTCATCGAAATAGGTCATCACGCCGTTTTCCAGCACTGCGCCCGATTTGCACATCGACCGAAGCTGACCGATGGAGTGAGAGACCACGAGAGCCCCCGCAGACGCCATCCTGTCATTGAAAACCGCGGTGCTTTTCCGTTTGAAGGCCGCGTCGCCAACCGCCGTCACCTCGTCCACCAGATAGGTGTCAAAGGATATTCCCATCGAAGCCCCAAATGTCAGCCGGGCGCGCATACCCGACGAATAAGTCTTGAACGGCTCGTGAAAATTTCGACCCAGCTCTGCAAAGTCCTGCACGTAGTCGGCAAGTTCGTCCGTATCGACGCCATAGATCCGCGCAAGAAAGCGGACATTCTGCGACCCGGTGAGTTCGGGGTGGAACGACCCCGCAAATCCGACCGGCCACGAAATCGTCCCGGTCGAATACAGTCTGCCAGACGTCGGCTCCATCGTGCCGGAAATGATGTTCATGAAGGTCGATTTACCCGCCCCGTTGCGCCCCATCAGCGCCACCGAAACCCCCGACGGGAACACCACATTGACGTTTTTCAGGACCGTCTTGGGATCACCCGACATCCGGAACACCTTGGTCAGGTTTTCTGCGATGATCATGGTGGGCGTCTCTACCGACGGTCGCGGATCGCATAAAAGACCAGGACCCCAATGGCCCAGATCACGAACAGAAACAGGCAGATCATTCCCAGAAGAATACCGCGTTGCGGATATTCAGCGCGTTCGGCCAGTGTCGGTGACACATAGGCACCAAGGTACAACGATTTGCGCCGCGCCTCGGCCTGAGCGGAGTCGAACGTGGCGAGCGCCGAGGTATAGGTGCGTTCGGCAAATTCCTGATCGACGTTCAGTCGTTCGAATTCACCGATGATTTCGGCATAGGCGGTGCCGCCGACAAGTCCGTCACCAAACCCCATCTTTTGCCGCTCTTCCGCGATCCGTTCATTGATGACCCTGATCCGTCGCTCGGCCTGCGTGATCCGGGGGTCGTCGGAGTTGGTCGTTCCGCGCAGCAGGTCAAGGTCGATCAGCGCGGTTGCCAATTGAGATTGAAGATTTCCCAGCAGTCCAGCCTGGCTCTGCACATCGGTCGTTGGGTCCACGATCTGATAGCGGTTACGGAAACTGGTGATCGCGGCGCGGGCGACCTTGAGCCGATCTACCGACTGCTCCAACTCTTCGCGCGAGTATTTGAGGGCGTCTTCGCGGGCGATGTCGTTGAGCGAGTTAATCATCGTCGAGCTTTTGTCAAAAATGCCTTGCGCGATTCGTTGCGCGTCGTCGGCCCGGAACGCCAGCACCCGCAATTCGATCAGCCCGGTCGAGCTGTCGTAGTAGATGCGAACCATCCGACCCCAGTAATTCACGAGATCCTCAATCGTGCCCGAGTTGTCGAAGGCAAATACAGGGTCGTTGGTCGGGATCGACCATATCTGCCGAAGGCCCAGGTCCTTGTCGAGGTCAGAGACGAGTTTCTGGCTCTGGATGAACTGATAAAGAACGTCCATGTCTGACGAGCTGGAGCCGACAAGGTTGTTGATCCCACCCAGCAATTCGATGGCCGAGGTCGAGTTTTCCTTGCGCACCGAAAAGCCGACGGTTGACGCATATTGGTCGGCCGCCCTGGTCCACAGATACCATCCTGCAGTCGCGCCCGGCAGGATCACGAAGATCAGGAAGGACAGGATGACGAACCAATGACGACGACGAAACTGCGTCCGGGTTGCCGCCTTCCTGATCTCGACAGGGGGCTTGTTCTGTGGCGGCAGCCGCTTGGCCCTGGTGGGCGCGGCAGGGGCGTCGGGCGCAGGTGTGTCGGTTCGGGACGGGCCCGGCGTGACCACGTTAGCGACTGGCGGTTGCGGGGTTTCGCTCTGGTCGTCCGATGTCGAACCGTCAGGTCGGATGGTCGATGTCACAAGAGGTCCAGTTCGGAAATTGATACCGTGTCCTGTTTGGTACATAAAACAGACGAACAACACCAGTTGTTTCAGGATCGGTGACCTGTCCGGATGACCACGGGCGCGGACCTTTTTCGGCAAATGCGCGGGGCGAAATGGCTTATTTGACTGGAGACGAAGGAGCGCTATCGCCCGCCCGTGTTCCGCAGGCGCCCAGCCCCCATCGGCGGCGTTTCGCCAGCATGAGGGCCATTCTGGCGCTGTCTTTGCGCGAAATGTCCACCACCTATGGCAAATCGCCGGGGGGATATCTGTGGGCCGTGCTCGAGCCTGTGGGCGGAATTGCCATGCTGTCGCTGGTCTTTTCGATCACGTTCCGATCTCCGGACATCGGGATAAACTTTCAGATATTCTATGCAACCGGCATGATCCCGTTCATCGCCTTTAACGCTTTGTCATCACGGATCGCTTCGACCCTTATCTTTTCGAGGGCGTTGCTCAACTACCCCACAGTCACCTATGTCGATGCCTTTCTGGCGCGGGTTCTTGTGAATGTCGCGACGCAGATCATGGTGGCCTATGTCGTGTTCGGGGGAATCCTGCTGATCTATGAGACCCGAACAGACCCTCAGCCGATGGGGATTGCCCTGTCTCTGGCGATGACCTTCTTGCTTGCGCTGGGCGTCGGGATGATGAACAGTTTTCTGTTCGCGATGTTTCCGGTCTGGCAGCAGGTGTGGGGCATCGTCACCCGCCCCCTGATCATCGTGTCCGGGGTGCTGTTTTCGTTCGGCAATATCCCGAACCCTTACCGGTCTTACCTCTGGTGGAATCCGCTGGTTCACGTCATCGGTCAGATGCGCAAGTCGTTCTATCCGACCTACGATTCCAGTTACCTGTCCCTAACCTATGTGTTCGCCCTGTCGCTGATCCTGATCATGGGCGCCTTGGTAATGCTGAACCGGTATCACCGGGAACTGTTGCAGAACTGACGCCCAAGATCGAGACGGTGCTCACCGCCAGAGAGACACACAGGGGATTTTCGTCGTGTCGCAACGATCAGCATATTTCTGGGCGATCTCGCGCACTTCGTCCATCACCCCTTGGGACAGCTTGATCGGGTCAAGCCCAAGCCCGAGGAACCGGTCGTTCGTCACATGCAGGTCGTTTTCGGCGGCTTCGTTGCGCGGGTTGTCGAGATAGGCAATCTCTGCCCCCATCATGTCGTGGATCATCTGGGCCAGATCGCGGACCCGGTGGGTTTCGGTCATCTGGTTGAGGATGTTCACCCGTTCGCCTTTTTGCGGGGGATTGTTCAGTGCCAGTTCTATGCAGCGGCAGGTGTCGCGGATGTGGATGAACGCCCGAGTTTGCCCGCCTGTCCCATGCACCGTCATGGGATATTTGACAGCGGCCTGCATGATGAAGCGGTTGAGCACCGTTCCGTAGTCGCCATCGTAGTCAAAGCGGTTGATCAGCCGTTCGTCCATCTTGGTTTCTTCGGTCTGGGTTCCCCATACGATCCCTTGGTGCAGGTCGGTGACCTTGACCTTGTCGTTCTTGTTGTAGAACGCAAAAAGCAACTGATCCTGCGACTTGGTCATGTGATAGATCGAGCCGGGATTGGTGGGATACAGGATTTCGGTCTCGGTCTCGCCCTGCGGGGTGTCGATTTTCACCTTGAGGTAGCCCTCGGGGATCTTCATTCCCGCCGTGCCATAGCCGTAGACGCCCATCGTCCCGAGGTGGATCAGGTGGATATCCTGACCGGATTCGACGATGGCCGCCAGCACGTCGTTGGTGGCATTGATGTTGTTGCGGACGGTGTAGCGTTTGTGCGCCGATGATTTCATCGAATAGGGGGCGGCACGCTGTTCGGCAAAGTGGATGATCGCATCGGGCTTTTCATCCTGGATCAGCGTCAGAAGCCGGTGATAATGCTCGCCCACGGTAAAGTTGAGGTACTTGATCTCTTGGCCGGTCAGTTCTTTCCAGACGCGGATCCGCTCACCGATCGGGCGGATCGGGGTTAGGCTGTCCACCTCGAGTTCAATGTCGATTTCCCGACGGGAGAGGTTGTCGACGATGATGACGTCGTGACCCCTTCGGGACAGGTACAACGCGTTCGGCCAGCCGCAAAAGCCGTCCCCACCAAGAATGATGACCTTCATGAGTACCCCTGAGTTTACACAGCAATCGAACTTTCGGGCGCTTATAGTCGAGTTGTTCAACCAAATGGAAGAGAAGCTGAATCGGCATCGCCAAACGCCCCAACGAGCCACAGATCTGGTTCGCCGTGGACAAATACGAGGCCCATCCGACGCAACATTCTGACCGAGCTCTGCGGTCGTCGGCGCCGCACCAGACCTGGCTGACCTGCCGGCCAGAACAACCGGTGTAAAAAGGCAAAGATGGTCCTATCTACCTGTATCAATTACTTTTTGGGCTCTTTATCAGCGCCAAAAACATCCAGAACGACGCTTGCGTGCTGGTCCTTGCTGCGTTCGATCAACAGCAGGTTGCGCAGCCTCAGGGCGTCGGCCCGTGCGGTTTGTCCGTCCATCAGGACGTCACGGATTGCGGTCACCCAAACCTGTGGCGTTGCGTCTTGGCTGATAGGACGGCTCATGCCGGTGCGCAGAATCTCGCCGGTGCCGCCGACATCGCTGCCGATCAGGGGCAGGCCTGTCATCGCGATTTCAAGCAAGATCGTCGGCACGCCGTCCCAAGCGGAGGTGTAGAGAAAGAGGTCAGCCTCGTGAACCGGCAGGTCGCTGAACCGTGCATAGGCTGGTTTTCGGATCACGTTCGCGGGTTGCGGCGGAAGGGCTTCGGTCGAGCCCATGACGACATCGCCCCACATCCTGAAATCGCAGTCCGGCATCGCAGAGGCGATTGCAAAGAGAAGATCGACCCGCTTTTGCGGATCGAGCCGCCCCGCCCAAAAGATTTGCGGGCGCCGCTCTGGCACCGTGTCCGGCGCCGATGCGATCGGGATGGTCGTGTCGACGGGCGCGGGCAGGACCCGAAGTTTTTGCGCCTGATCGCCCGTCAGCAGATACCTGTCCCGCAGTTCCTGTGACAAGGCCACGCTGTCGGTCAGCACCGACGTCAGCTGGTCAAAATGTCGATAGAACCGCCGCAGCGCGTAGCCGGTCCAATGGCCGGCCTCATTCCGTTCGTTGCACAGCAACACGGCGTGAACATCCATCGCCGCAGCAAGTGCCGATCCGTAGGGCGTCATCGTATCCCACAGCAGTCGCGAATTGATGTTCACGACGGCGTCGGGATGCAGCGACCGCAGGAATTCGGCCAAAACTCTCTGCCGCCCATCGGCCTGTCCTTCGGACACGAGAGAGGCGAAATCGACGTGTCGGACGCCAGCCGGAAACTTGCCGTCGGGCATTTCACCCGCCTTGTCGGTGCTGACCACGATGACCTGATCCGCACCAAATGTTTCAGCCAGAACGCGGGCCAGATGCCCTTCGACCCGAGGGGCCGACCCGAATCGCGCCCGGTTGACGCACAGAACAAAACGCGCCCGACGATGGCCGACTGCACTCTGAAGCCGCCAGAGCGACGCGATGCGCCGCATCGGGTCAACCGTATGGAACGGGGGTACCTTGACCTGAAGTGCAGCGGGCCACCCCCCTTCGACCAAGGGTTCGACATGGGCCGCGATGGTCACCTGTTCGCCCAGCGCCCCCCCTTCGAACCGGGTTCGCAGATCGTCATAGCGGGATTTCCAAAGGTCAAAGGCCTGTTCGGGGCTATGTCCTGTCAATCGCGAGATAGTGTCGAATTCGGGCAGGACCGGGCTGACCGGGCAAGCCTGACGTCCCTTGGTCAGCCAGTGATAAAACGGGTTTTCGCCCGATTTGGCGAGTGTCGGGGTCTGCTGCTGATAGGTTCGCGTCGAGAAATAGGGCGAGGGGTCCCGCCCTTCTTCGGCACCTGCCCGCAGATAGTGGGCCACCGGGTCGATCTCTTCCTGCCCAAGGATGTCAGGATAGCGGGAAAGATAGAAGGCATGATCAAAGCTTTGTTTGACCGTGTCATATACCTGTTTGTTCGGCGCGTGCCCCTGCCGCTGGCGGGCTCGGTCGATCCGTTGTGCAAAGATTGGTCCGTAGTGTGGCAAGGCTGACGTGGGTTCAAACCGCGGCCCCGGATCGGTGGCGCCTCGAGGAAGGACCGCCTCGAGCGCACGCGCCAGAAATCCCGCTTTGGTTGTCTGCGGGGGCGGTGGGGTGGCGACCTTTCCGCCCAGACCGCCGACTGTATCAATCGCCATGGCCGCGACTTGCCGAACCAAGGATCGTCGCGCCCGGCTTTCGGTCACCAGCGACTCGTCCCGTCGCCGTTTAAAGATGATCGTGTCCGGCGCATTCAGGTGTGTCCAGCCCGCCGCCATGGTTTCGATCGAAAACTGCCAATCCTGAAAGGAGAGCCCAGCGGGAATATCCCGGCTGACATAGGGATGGTCCAGATGCGCTTCGCGCGGGGCCATGCACAGGCTGTCATAGTAATTCATGAAGTAGAAATAATACGGCGTGAACAAGGGGTCGTCCTGTTCGGGCAGGGAAAAGACCGACGTCGTTCCATCAAATAGCCAATTGACCTCGGGGTGGACGATGGCGCGAATTCCAGCAGATTCGGCCTGACGCAGCCGTCCGATCCCACGCACCAGCCAGTTTTCCGAGAATAGGTCATCGGCATCCAGAAACGCGATGTACCGGCCTTTGGTCAGGGGGACGATTTCATTGCGCGCGAGCCCAAGATCGCCTTGATCAAGCGTCCGTCTGTCCCAGGGATCAAGGGCCGCTTGGCCGAACCACGCCTTGGTCGCATCGGTCGGCCGATCCAGCACGATCAACCGCTCGACCGTGATCCCCGCGGCTTCGGCCATTGTGATGGCCGCATTAGCGGACGAAACGGTCGGCCCGGACACCAGCGTTTCGTCATGCGCCGTGAGGACAACAGAAAGGTCGATCTGCGTTACCACCCCGAGCCCGATCCTTGTCACTGGCAAATTGTCAGATCATCCGACCAACAAAGTGATTAGCAGAGCGGGTGTTCGAGAGCAAATCGCCGCAACCCGGAACGTGGGCGTTTGAAGTTTCCAGTGCCGGGCGTTAGATGCAACCCACTTTGCACATGGGGCAGGACGATCCGATGATGATAAACTCGACCGCAATGATCCTGATCGGGGGCTTTGGATTCGTGGGCCGCAATATTCTTGAAGTGCTCGACGGATCGCCCGAGTTCGCCGGTCTTTCCCCTGTTGTGATTGACGATCTTTCGAATGCCGCACCCGGCGACGCCGACCTTGATGTACCTGCCTATCGCGGCGGGTATGAAGACGCGGCGGCCCTGTCGTTTCTGGATGACCTTTGCGCCGACACTCCGACGGGCCGCATCTTTGTCTTTCTGGCAGGGGAAACGCGGGTGGCCGAATCCAAGGATCGGCCGCTGGATTTCATCGAGGCCAACATCACCCAACCCTCGACCTTTGTGCTGAACGCGATTCGACCCGGCGACCACTTTATTCTGATTTCGACCGCAGGCGCCTTGTTCGACGGTACGTTCGAAGTGCGCACCACTTCGGCCTACTGCCCCAAGAATTTCTATGGGGCGACCAAGGCCGCCGAAGAGATGATCCTTGAAAAGCTGGTCGAGTTGCGGGGCGGCACGTTTTCGGTCGTTCGCATGACCAACGTCTATGGCCGCCATTCCGACAACAAGAAAAGCGCAATTCACGCCTTTACCCGCGCCGTCATCGAAGGTCGCCAGGTGTTTATCAATGGCGACGGCGGACAAAGCCGGGACTTTATCTATGCAGGCGACATCGGTCGGGGCATCGCCACGCAAGCCAAACGGGTGCGCGACGGGGTCAAATATCACAAGGTGAACATGCTGGGCGCGGGTGTTTCCACGTCGCTAATGGATGTGGTGGCCGCGATTGAAGAGGCGTCCGGCAAAACGCTCGCCTATGAAAAGATCCCCGCCGAAGATTTGCTCAAGACCGAACCGCGGGATGTGATCGCGTCGAAAGAAGATGTGCGGGTCCTGTTAGGCGAGGGGACTACGCCGCTGGTCGATGGCATCCGCAAGACCTACGACTATTACGCAGGCTGACGCGTTGACCAGCCGCCTCATCCAGATCGCAGGCGCCGGGTTGTCCGGATCGGTTCTGGCGCGGCAGCTGGCCGAGGCGGGATTTGAAGTGACCGTTTATGAAACCCGCGACCATGTCGCCGGGAATTGTCACACCGAACGTGACGCGGACACGGGCGTCATGGTCCACCGCTATGGCCCGCATATATTTCATACGTCCGACTGCGAGGTCTGGGACTATGTGAACCAGTTCGCGTCATTCCAGCCATACAAGCATCGGGTTCGCGCCAAAGCCGGTGGACAGGTCTATTCCCTTCCGATCAATCTTGGGACCATCAATCAGTTCTATGGCACCGCGATGTCACCGGCAGAGGCGGAAAGTTTCATTGCCGGTCAGGCGGTGCGGATCAGTGATCCGCAAAGCTTTGAAGATCTGGCGCTGGCGATGGTCGGCCCCGACCTGTACCGGACCTTTTTCAAGGGCTACACGGAAAAGCACTGGGGTCGATCTCCGCGCGAATTGCCTGCTTCCATCCTCAAGCGGTTGCCGATGCGGTTCAACTATGACGATGCCTATTTCGATCACACCTGGCAGGGACTTCCGACCGGCGGCTATACCGCGATGGTCGAGGCGATGCTGGACCATCCGCGTATCACGCTCAAGTTGTTAGCCAGGCTGACGCGGGCTGACCAAATTTCGGGCGGTCATGTGTTCTGGTCTGGCCCGCTGGACGCCTATTTCGATTATGAACTTGGGCGATTGGCATATCGCACGCTCGATTTTCAGACTGAACGGGTCGTCGGCGACTTTCAGGGGTGCCCGGTGATGAACTACTGCGATCCAGAGGTGCCGTATACCCGGATCACAGAACACAAGCATTTTTCGCCTTGGGAGCACCACGCCGATACCATCGTCACGCGAGAAACTAGCCGCGCTTGCGAGCCGGATGATATCCCCTACTATCCTGTCCGGCTGGTCGAGGAAAAGGCAATGCTGTCAAACTATGTCCGCCGTGCCGCCCAGACACAGGCTATCACGTTTGTTGGCAGGCTGGGAACGTATCGCTATCTGGATATGGATGTTTGTATCCGCGAGGCGCTGACGACGGCCTCCGCCTTTCTAGAGGCAGAGGCGCAGGGCCAAATCTTGGGCCCCTTCCTGTCCGACCCTCTTTAGCGGCCGGGCAGGCGGACCCGACCGTCTCTCGAGATGGTGATCGGCTTGGGGTCAAGTTGTTCTGGTGCGGCATCTGCGGCGTAGGGCAGCACGATCCGAAGGTGAAGTTTGCCGCGCTTGTCCCGATACGGATCCGCCGCCAGCCAGTCCACGCCACGATCCTCCAAAGGAACTGTGCACAATGGGGGAATGTCGCCAAAATCGTGTATTTCGCCGTTGACGATCAGGGCGGTCGCCTTGCGCGCCATGTCCAGCGGTTTGTCGGACCGGATCGGGGAAAAGGTCAGCTTCATGCGTTCGCTCCCTAGAACCAGCGGCCAAAGGCCATGGTGGCGTTGTTGCTGATCGTCCCGGTAACGGATCCGGTGCCGGCGGCTGGATAGACCGCCATTTTTACCGTCGTCGTGCTAGGAGCCGTGATTGCCCCCCAGCACGACACTTGCTGCCGCCCGATCCCGACCCAGTCGGCTGCCACGAGGCTCAGATAGAACGAAACGGACGGGGCTGCCGAAAAGGCGGCCGGAAACGTCCACCATTCTTCAAGAGTAGTCGCCGCCGCCGCCGTGACGACAAAGTTCGGGCGCCAGCAGATTTGCGTCCCGTCGGCCCATCTGGTGTAGTGTCCGTTGCTGTTCTGGCCGCGTTCGATCACCGCCCCTGTCGGGACGCCGCCGGACTGGGTGACAGAGCCAAGGATTGTGCCACGCCCATATCCCCAGTCTGCCCGCATCAGCCGACCGGCTGTGGTATCAGTCTGGCTTTGTTGGACGGCCAGGCCGGTGATTTTGAACGGGGTCGAAAGTTCGCTGGCAACGGGATCAAGGTTGAGTGCGGTCTGCCAGGCGGAGCCGTTCGCGCTGACCTTGACCGAAAAGGCGTTCGTCCCGGACAGACCCATTTCGGCATGGCCGACGAAACCCGACTGGAACAGCAACGATGCGGTATCGGTGGTGTTGGCCTTGTTGACCTTGATCTGGTGGCCGGCACCCGCGTTATTGAACAGGGACGCGGTCGAACTCACCGACAGACGATTGACCGTGTCCCAGCCCGATTGAATGCCCACCCCCGCGACGTTCGTGAGGTTAGGCATCACTGCCGTCCACGTCCCGTTCTTGAACACCATCAGCCGATCCAGGGTCAAATCCCAGGCGCGGGACCCATCCCGCGCGTCCAGAAACAGCCAGCCCCCGCCGCTGAAAACGGCAATCTTGCCTTCTTGGCCCGTCCAGTCGCCAGATGGCGACCCGCCAAGCACGTAGATGTCCCCCTCTTGCGGAAGAGCGGGAGGAGCGACGCTGTAAAACCCGAGGACGGCCATCTGCACCAGGGCGTCAAGACGTTCCAGCGCCTCGTTATGGGTGACGTGTTTCTGAGCCTGAGATTGCAGGAGATAGGGGAGATTGAGCCTTGGCGAGGTGTCAGACATCAGACGCTCCAATGATTGCCGGTTGGCTCATTGAGGTAGATAGGAATGGTTAACGGCATCAAACCCCACCGCGCGCTGGTTTAGAAAGTGTCAACTCGGTCGAGCAGGAGGATGGTTTCCGCGGCACTTTGCCCAGGCTTCCGTCGTCGGCGCAAAGTCGATCTAAAATCCCTTTGCAATCCTCGTGCATTGCGACCCGCATCAGGGCATGGCAAGTCTGAGTTGAACGAGACCAGAAGGACCGCACCTCAATGCAAATCGACAACTTCGAGGTCAAATCCTATCCGGCGATTGATACGATGGGGACGAGTTCCGGGTCTCACCCCCTACGCGTCTGTATCGTCACCGAAGAGATCATCGGCCCCGTCAGAAACGGCGGCATCGCATCGACCTATTACCACCTCTCAAAAGGTTTGGCGGCCAACGGTCATGATGTTCACGTCCTGTTTCTCAAGGGGCCGATCGTTCAGGACGAGACGCCCGAGCATTGGGTCCGGCATTTTGCCGAGTTTGGTGTCACTCTCCACTATCTTCAATTCGCGAACCGTCCTTGCTGGGGTGCCAGCGTCGAGTGGCAGGACCGGTTTGCCGCAGCCTATCAGTGGTTGCGAGATCAAGACCCGTTTGACGTCATCCACACCTCTGAATGGCGGGGCGGGACACTGTATGCGCTGATGGCCAAACGGTTGGGTCTTGCGTTTCAGGAGACCCTGTTTCTGGTCAAGACCTCGTCGCCGCACATCTGGAACCGCCATTATCAAATGCAACCGATCGAACGGCGCGAACTGGTTCTTGCTGCCTATGCCGAACAAAAATGCGTCGAACTTGCGGATGTGGTCATCGGCGGGTCGGCCCACCTGATCACGTTCATGGACCAGATCGGTTATAAACTGCCAGCCGCCAATGTCTTTGTGCAGCCCAACATCGTCGATTTTTCAAAAGTCATCGTGACAGACCTGCGACCCCCGCGCAAACCGGGCGATCTGGTCCGGTCCAGGGAACTGATCTTTTTTGGACGCCTTGAGGGTCGCAAGGGCATTGAGATGTTCTGTAACGCCATGGACATTCTGACCGAGCGCGGCGTGTTGCCGGAAAAGGTCAGTTTCATGGGCAAATGGGGCGCGCCGCTGGCCACTCAAAGCGGTATGAAGGTCGAGGAGTATCTCGAGACGAAGTCCGCCGCCTGGAGTTTTCCTGTCACGATCATCACCGACAAGAACCAGCCCGAAGCGCTGAGCCACATGTGTTCGCGCGACATGATCGCTGTCATGCCCTCACTTATCGAAAACTCGACCATGGCGGTCTATGAGGCGCTGGAAAACAACATCCCCTTCATTGCAACAGGCGTTGGCGGGACGCCCGAACTGATTGACCCGGCCGATCATGCCTTCAGTCTGGTCGAGCCCAAGGCGACCGCACTGGCGGACCAGCTTGAACGGGTGCTGCGTGACGGGCAGGTCATCGCAAGATCCAGCTTTTCGAACGCCCACAACCTCGAGGTCTGGTACGGTTTCCATGCCTATATCGGCGAATTGATTAAGAATCGCGGCCGACGCGGGGCCATTGAGATGCTCACTGCGGGCGTTGACCATCCGGGCGATCCAGTATCCTCGATCAGTCACGTCGTATTGGTTCGGCGGGGGGATGACCTGAACATGCTGGTCAAGGCTGTTCTGACCGATCCGCCCGATCAGGTTGTCTTTGGGGTGAACGACGCGGCGATGCGGTCCCAAGTGCTTGCCGCAGTCACCCAATTGGAGGCGGCCGGAGTTGATGCCTCCGTGGTCGAATGTATCGGCTATTCTGCGGGGGATGCGCTGAACAGGATCGTTCAGGCCCAGACTTGCGATGCGATGGTGGTGGGCCACGGGGTCGATGTCATCCCGCTCGAGGGCTTTTATAGTGCTGCGCGGATGGGGCTGACTCATCGCCCCGACTGCTTGTTCACGACGTTTTTTCAAAGCGATGGAAACGTGATGGGAATGCCTGTGGGCGGCGATGTGGCGTCGCAATTCCTGTCGGCGCGGGCCTATGGTCCAGAATTTTTTGCCATGCGTCGGCAAACATACGATCGAAACGGGCCCTTTGAACCCTACGACGTCACGGCAGGTATCCTGCATGAATACGTCACGCGCGTGGTCGAAAACGGACCAGACGACCTACTGGTCTATCCCGAAGAACTGCTCAAATGGCCCGACGCGCAAGGCAAGGGGCAGGCACTTGCTGCGGACTCGGTCTATTCCTACCTCAAGGCCAAGCCGCTGATCGACCGTGGCACTCTTTCTGAACGCAAGATCATGCTTGCCGCTTTGCACCAGGCAAGCGGTGGAGGCGGCGCGATGGGGGAAAACGTCCTGCGAGATGGGGGGCGAGACGAAGAGACCGACCTGTGGCTCATGCCCGTCGACTGGGATCGTGATGAAATCTCGCAAGCGATGAAGCGGGCACTTGTCGTCGGACTGGACGAAGCTGAAGGGGAACTCCTGCTTTACGCGCGTGGCCCGGGCGAGCGCCGCCTGTCCGTCCGCGACCATTCGGTGGACATTGATTTGGTGCAGGCAATCGGCGATCCAGGCCGTGAAAACTATGTCACTCTGCATCGGTTCGTGCTGCCGGAAACCTGGGAGGCCGGCTCGTCCTTTCCGTTGAGTTGGGCAATTTATCAAGACGAACAGAAAGTTCGGAACCAGTTTCTGCGGATCAACAAGATCGGCGTTCGCACCCTTGCCCTTACCGCGCGGAATACGATCTTGTCCAAAGCTGCGATGCAGTCGATCCTTAACCGGCAACTAGAAGCGTTTCTGGTCGAATCGGCCTTGGAAAGCAGCCCGATTTCCCAATCCGTCCTGCGCGCCGAGATTATGGGTTTGCGTGATCAACAGACCAGCATTGATGCCATTCTTGCAATGACCGGACAAGATGACAGATCGACCTCTGATCTATTGCAGGATGGAAATGATGCGGAACAGACTGACAAAGGTCACTCTGACAATCCTCAGAACACGACCAAGGCTTTGAACGTCGGCACCAATATCGACGACCTTCTTGAACTAGCACAAATGACCGGTCGTGGCCTGATTGAACGTAAAAGTCTTACTCAGCGCAGCATCGCCCTCATGCAACAACTGGCTGCCTCCGAGCCTTCAACTCAGGGCGATATTCGGTCCCATCTGGCCCCTTGTGGGGATAATGAAATCTGGGCCGAAAATGGCTGGTTGACCGGCTGGGCATGGGATCGAGCCGACCGTGACAGAATACTGCATGTTGCGGTCATGCAAAATGATCGCCCGATTTTTGTCGTGACGGCCGATATCCATGTGCCGGCTTTGGGTCGACGGACACCGGGATTGGAAAGGCACGGTTTTAGAATTCCGATTCTTGGAGTTTTTCTGACACCCGGCCGGGGCGACCTTTCGCTTCTCATCTGGGAAAACCGAGCCGTTATCAGAAACGGAACACTTCGCGCGATCGAAGGTGACCAGCCTACGCTAGAGGTCATTCTGTGAGAAAACCTTGTGACCAAAAACGGTTTGAAAAGAAGAAGATCATGAGCAGAGTCAGGTGGATGCTCCATAGCGTTTCAGCTGTCGTGATCGGTAGTAAATCATACCGTATCCTTGGTCTGAAAAGTATCTTTGTTTGCAATGACGCCAACCGCGATGGCGGAAGGTTTTCAAGACAACCGATGTTCTTGGAGAGGATGAGATGACGTCGACAGAACCGGCGCAGGGAAATCCGACCCTTGAAGCCGCAAAAGATGCCATTGCTCGTCGTGATTGGGTGTTGGCTCGACACATTCTCACTTCGTTGGTTCAGGAACGGTCGAATGGGACCGCGGCCTTTTTCATGGCGCGGGTCGAAGTCGAAGAAGGCAATCCTGACGCCGCTGAACCCTGGCTTGACGCATTCCTTGAGACGCGACCGAACCACGCAGGAGGCCGCGTTCTGAAAGCACGCGTGCATTTGCTTCGGGACGAGCCAGGTAAAGCCAAAGCTGAAGCGTTTGCGGCACTCGACATAGAGCCAAATCATGCTCTGGCGCTTCGTATTCTGTCTGACATTGCCAACCAAAAGGCATCGACCATCGTTCGCGATCTGATCAAAACTATCGACAATTGGTACCTCAAGGCGCGAGAAAATGGTCCAACTCCGGCGGTGATCGAGGCGGCGAAAAAACTTACCCGGATCGAGCCTGGTCTGGATTGGAACGAGGATCCTGTTCAGGCCAAGGTCGCCTATTTCTGCTTTGCGCCCGATATTGACGCAGCGCTGCAAAACTACGACGCCGAACTGATCGAAGTGTCCACTCGCTTCGACTATATCACCTGGCCCAAACGGATTCAGGAGCATGTTCGCGGCAAGTCGGTCATTGATGTCGGCTGCGGGTTCGGCGGCTATGGGATGGGATTTCTGGTCGCTGGGGCCAAGGATTATGCTGGTTTGGACCCGGTGATGAAACTGGACAGTACCCGAGCCAAGAACAAGCGGACGCGGACATGGTCCGATATGGGTGTAACGCCGGATGATATCGTGAAGGCCCTACCGGCCATCCGCCTGTTAGAAGGCATATCCGAGGATCTGTCCTTTGACGAAAAATTCGACACCATCGCCCTTAACAACGTCACCGAACACCTGATTCAGCTGGATGAAGTGTTTGCCGGCCTTGTGCCATTGTGCAAATCGGACGCCTCAATCGTCTACCTGCACCACAATTTCTATGGCTGGAACGGTCATCACTTTAGCCCAAACCGCCCCGCACAGCTGGATGAAAACGATGCCGCGCACAAGCTTGTCTATGATTGGCGTCACATTGACTTGGCCCAGGATCTGCCCGCCGATCATTACTTCAAGACGCACCTGAACCGCGTCCGGCTGGATGAGATCCGGTCGATCACGGACAAGTATTTTGATGTCGAGACTTGGCAGGAGATACCGTCGTCCAAGGAAACGCTGGCCAGACTTACCCCCGACATTCTCGACCGACTGCGTACCTTCATGCCCGATATTCAGGAACGGGAGCTTACAACAAATGCCGTGCTTTGCGTTGCCAGACCCAAACCGGATGACGCCAAGAGCTCGGCTTGAAAGTCCACCAGTCAACACCAGCCTGAGTTTTTGACCCGCGCTGATACCAAGTGATCCATTGCCTCGAAAGGATAAATCAGATGAACGGAGACGACATGAATACGAAGCCAAATTCGAACGTGACTGAACTTGAAGCGTTGATCGACAAGGCAGAGCGGAACGAGCTTCGCGCGCGTGATGCCGAGGCACGGCTTCGGATCATCGAGGCCGAAATTGCCATCTTTCACAAGCGCAAGGAATTGCTCGAGCTAAAGGTCGAAGAGGGCAACTAGGACCTGCCACTGTGCGGCGGCATATTTTGGCTGCTGTCCCACAATCCCTGACGGTGGGACGCCTGAGGGTTCGACCTATCCCTGAAACCTTCGAAGCAGTCGATGTAACGTCAACAGCGGTCCTTTGAGGACAGGGACCGCATCTGCCAATTTTTTGCCGGTCGACACGACCCTTGATCCCAGCCGGAACCGATTGGCAGACCGCGATCCGATCAGTGTCTCGCCAAAGAACGGGGTCCGAAGCGCGGCGTCCCAATAATATTGAGAATAGGGCGTTGCCTGACCCAGCCATGGTTTGTGATCCCGATCGGCATAGTGCAAGATCCAAGGGTCGGCCTTGGCTGACATTGCCGCCGCGACACCGGCCGCCGGGACCTTTCCATAAGCATGCTGCCCGGTCGTAGACACGTTCCATCTGGCATCCAAAACCATCAATTGGTCCTTGAAGGTCTTGTTCAGGATGTCCTGATCGCGAAACAGGTATTTCCCCCGCGCCGCTTCATCGCAAAGGGTTCGTCCCACAGCCCTAGGGTCATCCAAGGCCCCGAGGTTGAACAACATGACGCCGGCGTTCAGGTATCGGGCGATCCCCCTTTCATCTAGGCCCAGCGTTTGTCGGTGATAGACGGCAAGATCGGGAACAGCCGGATCAATTGTAGGAACCGGACCGGTCAGCGTTCTTGTCATGATCCAATCCGGCACGCCTGCGATGACGGCGTCGCCCATGTCGGTGTCGTACAGTTTGCAGATATTGGCACGGATGATGATGTCGCAGTCCAGATACAGGACCTTTTGCCCCGCAGCAAACAGGTCAAAGATCAGGAACCTGAAATAGGTGACATTTGACGGGGCGCGGCTGGCCGACCGGTAACTTTCGGCAAAGGCATTGCCGGCGTTGATTGGGTGTAACTGGGCCAACGGATGGTCCCGCACGACTTCGGCCAACAGCGCAAGGTCAGGATCCTTGATCCCCGAATGAAGCAGAAAAAGGTTTATCGGCCTGCGTTTATCGGCGTGATCGATCAACGACCGAACCATTGCCGCGCAATGGGGCAAATAGGTCCGGTCGGCCGCAACGCAGATGTTAACGGCGTTCAACGCCGCCGGGTCTGGCTCTGCCAAATAGGGTGTTACCAACGTCTCGGACAGATTCAGGATCGACACCGACTTGAGGCGAAGTGTCGGGTTTGCCTTGAGTTCATTGTGGACAAACACACTGAGCAGCCGTTCACCCAGAAAGCCAAGGTATCGCTTCTGATAGGGGCTATAAAAGTCGCGGTTCAGGTCCGCTCCTTCTATCGCAAACAGGACACCGAACAGGAACTCGCAATACTTGTCCAACATTGGCCGTGACATGATCGCAAGATTGCCCAGCCGTATGACCTTGTTGTCGGCGATCTCGTCAAAACTGGACAGATAGGCCGGAAAATCCCTGTTGATGA
Source organism: Marivivens sp. (assembly GCA_024642115.1). GTDB lineage: Bacteria > Pseudomonadota > Alphaproteobacteria > Rhodobacterales > Rhodobacteraceae > JAHEBU01. The sequence continues at coordinate 187,819 of JAHEBU010000009.1, forward strand.
CCCGTCGTGCCTCTGCAAAATCCTGTGGGATATGACCAATTTCGTAGTTCTCTCTGACGCCGCGACCCATGAAATGCGGGCGGGACACGACGATGTCCCATTTTTGCGCCTCGGTCCGGGCCCAGGTGTCGACCTCGCTTAGCCAGTCCGGGATATCGAACCGGCCGGGATGCTTTTCCACCTCGCCCTGTGGGGCGCGTTCGCCCAGGTCGAGTAGTCGGCGGTAGTGCATAAGGCCGATCATGTCGCTCGTGATGTCGTTCTTCCACGCCCAGTAAAGGGCGGTCAGTTCGCAAAACCCGGTGTTTCTGCTTGAAATGTTGTCGCCGGTATCGTCGCCAATCATCCCGGCAAGCGCGGCCGCCGCTTGAGCACGGCCAACATGGATCGGCACAACCTGTGGCGAAGCCAACAAGGGGGCACGCCGATGATAGGCTGTATAAATCGAGACTTTCATGCTGCCCAGAAAACCATGTCTTGCCCTTGGTTCAGACCAAGGTTGCTAATGTAGCCTCTCAGATCGGCGTTGGTTTTGATAGGATATCGTCGCAGGACGGTCCAGACGAATCCTTGACACGAGCCAACAATCCCCGTCTGCCGCACGTGCCGAGTTGGCCTGCCAGACCAAAAGCGCTAAGCGTGGCAGCGTCGAGAATGGGATGAAAAGTTGACGAGAACGAACCTTGTTGCACTCGTGGTCACCCACGACAGACTGGCCCATTTACAGGTCACGCTGGCGCAACTTTTGAAGTCCGATTCTTCCGTCCTGTCTGATGTTGTCGTGTACGACAATGCATCGTCCGGACCCACTACAGACTGGCTGGCAACTTTGGCCGACCCGCGGGTTCGCGTGATCCGGTCAGACCGAAATCTGGGTGGAGCAGGCGGCTTTGAACAGGGTCTACGGGCCGTTCGGCAAAGTTACGATGCCGACTGGGTCGTCCTGATGGACGACGATGCCAGACCTGCGAACAACGCACTTGAAACCTTCCTGGCAGCCCCGCGTCACGATTATGATGCTTGGCTTGCGGCGGTTTATCTTGCAGACGGGCGCATCAGCGACATGAACAGGCCGTGGATCAATCCATTTCGGTCACTTCGGTCCTTTGTGGCCGCAGTATCGCATGGTCGCGACGGATTTCATCTGACCAAACAGGCCTACGACGACACTGCGGTCCGGTCAGTCGACGGGGGGTCTTTTGTCGGTCTTTTCATGTCCCGGGCCGCCTTGGACAACGCAGGCTATCCGGATGGACGGCTGTTTTTGTATGGTGACGATGTTCTCTACACGCTCTCGCTGACCAGTCAGGGCGGGACGATCGGGTTCGATCCAAATGTCAGGTTCGAACACGACTGTTCTACGTTGACCGGCGCGGGTCAGGCGACCCTGTCCCCGGTGTGGAAGGCCTACTATTTCCACAGGAACCAGATTTTTGTTTATCGCGCCGCCGCCGGCCCGATTTTGATCTGGCCAGTGGTCTTCGTGCGTAGTGTTCAGTGGGTTCGACGAGCTGCGGCCTATGGCGCAAACCGCTGGATTTATCTGCGGCTCATTCGATTGGCCATTTGGGACGGAATAACGAGGTACACAGGGCGGTCACATCAGGAAATTCTGGAAAGGTCCGGTGTCAAACAGGCTGATTGATCGGTCGAATACTGTGCCGATTGCCCAGTCGGGGCGGATTTAGAGGTATGCACCATGCCACGTTCGGCTGAAAAAATGACCAAACAGAGGCCCACGGACGACAAAATTCACGAAACCGGCCACTTTGGCGACAAATGATCTATGACACACCTTGATTTTTCTGGTGGCGTGCCAGATGGCAAAATGAACATTCATTCACGGAAGCCGAACTTGGCCTCGAACATGAAACATCAGACGCTTGCCCCTGCTCTTGACCAAAAGGTCAGTGAAATTCTTGACAGTGTCCGCTCGGTTTTCGTCGAACGCGGGTTTGATGGGGCGTCGATGCAGGATCTTGCTCGCGGCGCCAAGATGAGCGCTGGGAATTTCTATCGCTATTTCGGATCCAAGGCTGCGCTAGTCGCTGCCATGGTAGAACGTGACCTTGAAACTGTCCGGCTCGAATTCAAGACCATTATCGCCTCGCCCAATCCGCGTGCGGCCTTGCTTGAAACGCTTGAACGTCGGCTGACCGGGGACCATCCATCTCATCAGGACCCCCTTTGGTCCGAGATCGAGGCGACCGCCGCCCGCCGCCCCGAGATTGGTGCGCTCCTGCACAGCATGGAGCTCGAGGTCGTGGGCTATTTGATCGAGGTTATGGGGCGGATCGCCAACACGACCAACGAAGACGCGACCCGCCGCTTTTCCTCGCATGCCGGGTTGCTGCTGATGCTGGTCAGAGGCGCGTCGTTGCAGTTTTGCGGCAACACGTCCCCAGCCATGAACCTTGACCCCCAAAAAACCACAAAACTGGCGTTGCGAATGGCGGACGTCATATTGTCGGATGTCGCTGATGGCGCATCCGTACAGAACCTTCCGAAAGTCTGACCCATGCGTATTGTTTTTGTCCTGGCGCTTCTCATTTTCCCGCTCGGTGGACCGACCCTGGCTGAAGATGCGACCGCCCCGGCTCCTGCTGCGGCAGAGCCTGCGTTGCCAGCTATTTCAGTCACGGAAGTCAGGCAGGCCACCCTGTCGGACCTCGTTTATGCCTCTGGTATGATCGGTCCAGTCGAACAGGTATTTGTTCAGCCGCAGATCGAAGGGCTGGCTATCGAAGAGGTGCTGGCCGAGGTTGGCGACAAGGTGACTGCCGGGCAGGTTATCGCCCGACTGTCCGAAAGCACCCTCAACCTTCAGAAAAGCCAACTCCTCGCCTCGCGCGCCTCCGCGGCTGCCGGGGTGGCGCAGGCTCAGGCGTCGCTGATTGATGCCCAATCCTCGGCTGATGAAGCGGTCCGGGTCCGGGATCGGACCGTCACGCTCAAGGATCAGGGAGCCACCACCCAGGCCGCTGCCGATCAGGCAACAGCCGCCGCGGCAAGTGCGCTGGCCCGGCTGACCTCGGCGCAACAGGGCCTCGCCTCTGCCCGGGCGCAAGCGGACGTGGTCGAGGCACAGATCGAAGATGTGGAACTGCGCCTGCGCCGGACCCAGATCATCGCGACTGTGGACGGCCAGATTTCCGAACGCAGCGCCATGGTCGGCGCTATCGCCAGCGCGGCTGGCGCGCCGATGTTCGTGATCGTGCGCGACGGCCTATTGGAACTGAAGGCTGACGTGGCCGAACAGGACGTTCTCAAACTCGCTATCGGACAGACCGTGACGATTTCACCGGTTGGGGCATCTGCACCGGTCATCGGTCGCGTCCGGCTGGTCGAACCCCGGGTTGACGCCGCGACACGACTGGGCCGCGTCCGGATCGAACTTGACGATTCTTCCTCCGTCCGGGACGGCCTGTTTGCCGAGGCGCGGATCCTTGTAACCCAACACGAAGCGGTTGCGGCACCCGTCACAGCCGTCGCCACATCTGGTGATGGCCCGAGTGTCCTCAAGGTGGACGCAGACGGATTGGTAAGTCGTATCGCTGTCCAGACCGGAATTCGTGACGGCGACCGGATTGAGATCACGTCGGGTCTGGTTGAGGGCGACAGAATCGTTGCACGGGCCGGAGCATTCGTGCGGGACGGCGACCGGATCAATCCTGTCCTTGCGGCGACCGACGCCGTGACGTCGAACTAGGAGCGTTGAAATGAACTTTTCCGCCTGGTCCATCAAGAACCCCATCGCGCCAATTCTGGCGTTCATCATGTTCATGTTCCTGGGGTGGCAGTCGTTTAACACGCTGCCGATCACCCGGTTCCCGAACATCGACGTTCCTCTGGTCGCGATTACCGTCACTCAGGCGGGCGCCGCACCTGCCGAAATGGAAACGCAGGTCACCAAGGAAATCGAGGATACCGTCGCCGGGATCACCGGGGTCAAGAACATCACGTCGACCGTGTCAGACGGCGTATCGACCACAGCCGTCGAATTCCGCATGGAAGTGCCTACAGACAAGGCAGTTCAAGACGTCAAGGATGCGATCGACCAGATCACCGGGAGCCTTCCGGGCGACGTGGATGCCCCTATCGTGACCCGGATCGACGTTGAAGGTCAGGCGATCATGACCTTCGCCGTGTCCTCGCCCGGCATGTCCATCGAGGAATTGTCGTGGTTCGTGGATGACACCGTGAAACGTGCGCTCCAAGGGCAGGCCGGGATCGGCCGGATCGACCGATACGGCGGCGCGGACCGTGAAATCAGAGTCGAACTCGACACTGCCAAGCTGAACAGCTTTGGGATCACGGCCGCTCAGGTCAGCCAGCAATTGCGGGCAACCAATACTGATCAAGGCGCCGGACGCAGCGAAATCGGATCGGGCGAACAGGCCATCCGTATCCTCGGCGACGCCTCGACCGCGGCCAATCTTGCGGGAACCTCGATCGCGCTGGGCGGCGGTCGGTTCGTCAAGCTGGGCGATCTGGGCACCGTCATCGACACCTATCAGGAACTCCGCTCGTTCTCGCGCTTCAACGGCGAACAAGTCGTCACGTTCGGCGTGTTCCGGGCCAAGGGCGCGTCCGAAGTCAGCGTGTCCGAAAAGGTGAATGCGACCCTGGAAAAAATTCGCGCCGACCACCCCAACGTCATCATCAGCCCTGTGGACGATACCGTCTACTACACCTACGGAAACTACGAGGCCGCGCTGCATACCCTGATGGAAGGGGCGCTGCTGGCCGTGATTGTGGTTTTGCTGTTTCTGCGTAACTGGCGGGCCACGATGATTGCCGCCGTCGCGTTGCCGCTGTCGGCCATCCCGACCTTCTGGCTCATGGATATGCTTGGGTTCTCGCTCAACCTCGTCAGCTTCCTTGCGCTGACGCTTGCCACCGGGATTCTTGTCGACGATGCCATTGTCGAGATCGAAAATATCTCCAGGCACATCCGGATGGGCAAGACGCCCTATCGCGCCGCGATCGAGGCGGCCGACGAAATTGGTCTTGCCGTTATTGCGACGACCTTCACCATTGTGGCCGTCTTCGTCCCTGTGTCGTTCATGCCGGGTATCCCGGGCCAGTATTTTAGTCAGTTCGGCCTGACTGTCGCTATTTCGGTCATGTTCTCGCTGCTGGTTGCCCGCCTGATCACGCCGATGATGGCGGCCTATCTGATGCGCGATACGGATGCGCATGAGGAACATGACCGTCAGGGGCTTATCGGCCGTGGTTACAGCTGGCTGGTTCGTTGGACGATGAAACTGCGGTATCTCACCCTGCTCGCCGCTGTCGGTGTGCTGGCCATCTCGCTTTACTTCATGGCACAAGTCCCCGGCAGCTTTATTCCACCCGAAGACGTTAGTCGGATTCCGATTTCGGTCGAATTGCCCCCGGGATCGACGCTGGAGGATACTGACCGCACGACCGAAGCCATGCGGCAGCAAATCCTGACCATTCCGGGCGTCAGGGACGTGTTCGTCCTGGGCGGCACGTCGCCCACGGGCGACCGTGACGTGCGCCGTGCCTCGGTGACGGTACTGCTTGAAAAACTGGATCATTCGCTTGTCTATCGCCTGTCTGAACTGGCGCAGAGGATTCCAGTCGTCGGGGGATGGCTGCCCGCTGTCGAATCGACGGGTCGGACAATCCCGCAAAACGCCATTGAGGCCGAGATTTTTCAGCGTGTGGCATCGATCCCTGATGTCCGTGCCTTCAAACTCAACGACCGCGGGGCGCGTGATATTTCGTTCTCGATTCTTTCCTCGGACGAGGGTGATCTGAACACCGCCGTCGCTCGGCTCGAAGCCGCGCTGCGGGGCGATCCGCTGCTGGCCAATGTCGCATCCGAAGGCGCGCTGCCGCGGCCCGAGGTTCAGATCGTGCCCCGGAACGAAGAAATGGCGCGCCTTGGCATCACGACCCAGTCCATTGCCCAGACCGTGCGCGTTGCCACCATCGGCGACTATGACGCGGCCTTGGCAAAGGTATCAGTCGATGACCGGCTTATCCCGGTCCGGGTTCAACTGACCGACGATATCAAAACGGATGTTGCCCGGCTTGGCGCCCTTCGTGTGCAAACCAGCGCCGGAGAATCTGTGCCGCTCAATGTCGTCGCCGACATTTCCATCGCCGAAGGACCCAGCGTCGTGAACCGTCTCAACCGCGATCGACTGGCCACCATCGGGGCAAACCTTCCACCCGGCGTGGCCTTGGGTACGGCAACCGCACGGTTCAATGAAATCGTGGCAGGTGTCGAACTTCCCCCGACGGTGCATGTCGCAGAATCTGGCGATGCCGAAGTTCAGAACGAACTGATGTCGAGCTTTGGCAATGCAATGATCATGGGCCTGATGTTGGTTCTCACGGTTCTGATCCTGCTGTTCGGATCGGTGATCCAGCCCTTTACCATCCTGTTCTCGCTGCCTTTGGCGATCGGCGGGGTGGCAGCGGCGCTCATAATCACGAACAACCCGCTGTCCATGCCCGTGCTCATCGGTATCCTGATGCTCATGGGGATCGTGACCAAGAACGCCATCCTTCTGGTGGACTTCGCGATCGAGATGCAGGCGCGCGGGCTTAATCGCTTTGCCGCCATGGTCGAGGCTGGGAACAAGCGAGCCAGACCCATCGTCATGACCTCCATCGCCATGTCGGCGGGGATGCTTCCTTCGGCGCTGGGCGTGGGCGAGGGCGGGTCATTCCGCGCGCCGATGGCGATTGCCGTGATTGGCGGCATCATTGTGTCGACCATTCTCAGCCTTGTCATCGTTCCGTCGTTCTACCTCATCATGGATGACCTATCGTGGCTTTTGGGCAAGGTGTTCGGCCGGATGGTGGGCAAGAAAGAGGCCGATCCGGCGACTGCCGATGCCGACCACATCGCCGCCGAACTCGAGACGACCAAAACCGAAGTGGGCGAGTTGCGCAGCAGATTGGCCCGTCTGGAATTGGTAAAGGCGACATTGCCATCGCAGCGGCACGCTGCCGAATAACGTAAATGCTCCCCTTGACCCGGCGACAATTTGCCGGGCCACAACAGCCAGAACCGGGCAGGGGGGCAATCGCGCCACTTTTCCCCGTGTTTTTGCTTTACCCGGCGCGTTACATGCCGCTACGTTTTAACGGGGTCAAAAGGGCCCTACGTAATGGCCCCGGAATTGGGCTTTAGACATGATGGGGACGAATTCATGGGTAAAAGAGACGAGTTGATCGCCAAGTACGCTGACGACCTCAAGACCAAGTGCGGCATGACAGCCGATATGGCTCTGCTTACCAAGGTTGTGATCGGCTGCGGCCCGGCGATCTATAACGCGGATGCTTCGACCGTCGCGGGCTCTCAGCCGGCCGAGTTGGAAACCGTGAAAACGAATTTCCTGATGAAAAAACTAGGGCTGAAAGATGGCCCGGAATTGATGGCGGCCATTCATTCGGTCATCGAAACCTACGGCAAGTCCGAACGCAACAAGTACCGTGCGGTGATCTACTACATGCTGACCAAGCATTTCGGCAAGGAATCCGTGTACGCCTGACGGTCTGACAGTCTGCGCCTAGTGACGCCCGCCCTCGGCGGGCGTTTGCATTTACCCGATTTGAATCGACTTTTAAACTCATTCTGTTTGGTAAAATCAACCCGTTGGGTTACCACTCTGCCAAGGCCAGGATGGCTCGGACCAATACATTTCGTCGCGTGTGGGAGTACGCAGGTGAAAGGGAGGGTCCGGATACGTCCGGTCCCTCCCAATTCAATCAGAACGCTGTCAGGACTGCGCCAATGATGGCACACCCGATGATGGCATATCCCCCATCAATGACAGTCAGCATGAATGGACGCATACCATAGGCGTTGTTGATCATCGTCCAAGGCGCGATGAAAAACAGGCCGATCCCCAGACCGGAAACCAACCCAGCGCCGACCGTGACGACCCCCGACATCTGGAAAATGTGCCGCATCATTCCGGCCACAAGGATCATGCAGACAGCCGAAAGGACAAAAGGCAGCGGACTGCCGTTTCCGTTTGGCTTTCCATTGGCATCCAATCGGACGCCCGAAACCTTAAGCCAGGGTTTGGACAGCGTCATGTACCAGATAGCCCCAAACACCCAAGACGCGGCAGCCGCCGCCAACACGTTCAGAACTTCCATGATCATCCCCCCGTTTGATCTTTTCCGGCATAGTGCCTGACGGATCAGGGTTCTGTCTGCCCCAATTCGCAGACGATCTGCCACTCGGCTTCGGTGACCGGCTGCACCGAAAGGCGGGAATTCCTGACCAGCACCATGTCTGTAAGACGCGGATCGGCCTTGATGTGATCGAGGGTGACTGGCTTTGTCATTGGCCGGACAGCCCGGATATCAACGCAGTCCCATCTGAGGTCCTCGGTGGTGCTATCGGGGTGGGACAGGGCGCACACCTCGACAATTCCCACGATTTCAAGTCCGGTGCGCGAGTGATAAAAGAACCCGCGATCGGCCAACGCCATCGCCCGCATGTTGTTGCGCGCCTGATAGTTGCGCACGCCATGCCACTCTTCGCCCGCCTCGCCCCGGGCGACCTGATCGTGCCAGCCCCAGACGTCTGGCTCGGATTTGAAAAGCCAGAAGGCCATCAGCCGATTACCTTTTTCCATGCCTGAAGGCGAACAGTCTCGAACAGGCCAGCCTTGGCATAGGGATCATTGGCGGCCCAATTTTCTGCTTCCGCCATATCGGCCACCTCAAGAATGATAAGGGTGCCGCACATCTGCCCTTCGGCATTCAGGAACGGGCCCGCCATCTCGACAACGCCGGTCGCTTGGATGTAGGCCAAATGGGCGTCGCGGTTGTCCAGCCGGGTCTGGAGCGCACCGGGCTTGTCTTGGGTCATCAGGGCAAAACGCATCATTCCTCCTTGAGCGGGCGTGAAAGCAGGGTGCGCATGGCATCTTGAACCGACAATCGGCCCGCCACCATGTTGGCAACGACTGTTGAAATCGGCAGATCCAGACCATGCTTTTGGGCAAGGTCAGACACTGCACGCGATGTTGCAACCCCTTCCACTGTGGCACCCGGATCGAAGCCATCGCCTCGACCCAAGGCAAGGCCAAACTGGAAATTCCGGGATCCTTCGGACGTGCAGGTCAGGACCAGATCGCCAAATCCTGACAGCCCCGACAGAGTATCGGCCTCTGCGCCCAGATGTAGGGCCAACCGCTGCATCTCGGCAAAGCCGCGCGTCATCAAGGCAGCGCGTGCGCTGTGGCCAAACCCGGCCCCGATACAGGCTCCGCAGGCAATTGCCATCACGTTCTTAAGCGCCCCGCCCAGTTCCGCGCCGATCGTGTCGGTGGTCGTATAGATACGCAGGACGGGCGTGGACAGACGAGACTGCAACCTGCGCCCATGGTCGGCGTCCTCACAGGCCAGAGTAAGCGCGGTCGGCAGGCCCACAGCAATGTCCGCCGCAAAGCTGGGTCCGGTCAGGATTGCCGCTGTCGCCTCTGGCAGGGCGCGGCGAATCGTTCCCACCGGGCCAAGCCCACTTGCGACGTCAATTCCTTTGCAACAGGCGATCAATGGCTTTGCAGAAAAGAGTTCCTTGGTCTGAGACAGAAAATCGGCCAAGGTCTGGGCCGGCATCGCCAGCAGGATGATATCCGCGCCACATGCCCGCCCTATGTCAGAGGTCAGCTCGACCGCCTTGGGCAAGCAGGCTTTTGGCAGGCGCGGCATGCGCCGGCTGACCCGGCTCGCCTCTGTGATCGCAGGGTCGCGCGACCAAAGTATCACTTCGTCCGTGTCTCCTCTGGTCAGTGCGATGGAAAGGGCGGTGCCAAAGGCTCCAGCACCCAGAACGGCAATACTCATGCCTTTGCCCCCTTCTTGCCCGACCCCAACTGGGCAGGTGCAGTCTGATCGAGCGGCCAGCGGGGCCGGGCAGACAGCGTCATGTCATCCACCTGTCCCGCGACCATCCGGGCAATCCCTGCATTGGCAATCATGGCGGCATTGTCTGTGCACAGGGCCAGCGGGGGGGCCAAAAAGCGCGTGCCCTTTTCGCGGCACAATTGCTCCAGCACGGCACGAATTCGGCTATTCGCCGCCACCCCCCCTGCAATGGCGAACACCGGTTCGGCCGGCGACAGAGCAAGGTAAAGGTCAAGCGCACGGCGGGACTTTTCCTCCAGTACGTCTGCCATTGCTTCCTGAAAGCTGGCGCTTAGATCGGCCTGATCCTGCTGCGACAGGCCCCCGTTGGCGGCGATGACCGCGTCACGGGCGCGCAGCATCGCGGTCTTGAGCCCGGAGAACGACATGTCGCAACCGGGACGGTCCAGCAAAGGGCGGGGCAGATCGAAACGCTTGGCATCTCCGGACAGTGCCGCCCGGTCCACCGCCGGCCCGCCGGGTTGAGACAGCCCTATCAGGCGGGCGATCTTGTCAAAGGCTTCGCCGGGGGCGTCGTCGATTGTGCCGCCGATCCGTTCGAAATGGTCGTGATCGTGGACGATCAGAAACTGGCAATGCCCGCCAGAAACCAGCAGCATCAGATAAGGAAACCCGACATCATCAGTCAGCCTCGGCGTCAGGGCGTGGCCCGCAAGATGGTTCACGCCGATCAAGGGCAGACCCCGCGCAGCGGCGATGCCTTTGGCGAACATGACACCCGACAGGACCCCGCCGATCAGTCCCGGCCCTGCCGTCACGACGACACCGTCCAGATTGGCAAATCCGACGCCAGCCTCGGCCATCGCTCGTTCGATGCAGTGATCCAGAATTTCCACATGAGCCCGCGCGGCGATTTCCGGCACTACTCCGCCGAAAGGCGCGTGCAAGGCCGATTGTCCGACCACCACCGACGAGAGCACCCGCACCCGGCCATCGGCCAGACGGACAACCGCCGCAGCCGTGTCGTCACAGCTGCTTTCCAGTCCAACAAGGGTGAGGGTCCGCGACATCAGGGTTCCGGTTGCGCCTTTGCGTTGGGCAGGTAACACTCGAAGGCCGGGTAAACAATGGCGGCGAGGAATCCAGAAGTCATGACAATGCTCGTCATCACCCGCCCCGAACCTGCGGGACAGCGATTTCTCAAAGCTGTCGAGGCAGCTATGGGTAGATCGGTTCCAGTGATCATGGCCCCGCTGATCGAGATCGAACAGATTGATGTGGAACCGCTTCCACAGCGGGACGGGGCCGTCATTCTCACCTCGGAAAACGGAGTGGACGGGGCCGTCCGTCTGGGGCTGGCGGGAACCCGTGCGTGGTGCGTGGGGAACCGGACGGCGCAAGCGGCAAGGGCCGCCGGGTTCGATGCGGTCTCGGCGGATGGCGATGTCGGTGATCTGGCACGACTGCTTGCCGGTCAAACGCAGACCGGGGCCCTGACCTATGTCCACGGCGAACAAGTGGCCGGTGATCTGGTGGCAACGTTGGCGGCCCATGGCGTCGCATGCGCCGAGGTCGTAACCTATCGTCAGATCATTCTGGATTTTCCCCCTGCCCTCACCCATCAGCTACGCAAGCTCGAACTTTTGGTGGTTCCCCTTTTTTCGCCACGCAGCGCGAAGGCATTCTCGGACAGACTCGTTGGAACAGCGCCGATTTGCGCCATCGCTCTGAGCGACTCAGTGGCAAAAGCGCTCGACTCGGTCCGCATCACCACGCTCCTGATTGCCGATGCTCCGAATGCCTCCCATATGGTCGAATTGACCTGTCAGTCTCTGGGCAAACCGTCACAACCGGCGTTGCAACCTTGAGGCCCCGGAACAAGACCGGTAGGGTTCGGGTTGGCAGGCAGCGCGTTTCGGGAAAAAGGGTGGAAATCAATGGCTAGAAAACCCCGCAAAGACGCCGAGTCTGCGTCGCTGGCCGAACCTACCGGGGATAATCCCACAGAAGAGGTCACTTCTGACATCGAAGATGCGGTGATCGTCGAACCAAAAGCGTTGCCCAACTCCGAAACTGATGTCCAAATCGCTGACGAGAAGACTTTGGTTTCCGAACCGACAATCGAGCACGAGAAAAGTCAGGATGACCCAGTCAGCCCGGAACCCGCGCGGCCCCAGGTTGCTGATCCTGCTCGGTCGACTGTCGAACCATCGGGGCCAGCGCGATCCGTCGTCCCCCTTGTGATCGGGGGGATCCTTGCCGGGGGCATCGGATTTGGCCTCGCCACGGTCTTTGACTTCACCCGCATCGACGACCTGCGCACCACAATCGCCGCACAGGCGACGCAGATCGACGTGTTGGGGAATAAGGTGGCCGAACTGCCCGTGACCGACCTTGGCCCATTGCAGTCGAAAATCGATTCGGTTCAGGCCGACCTGACTGCCAAGATCGACGTGTCGATGTCCCAGACCGCGGCTGCCTTGGCGGACCTGCAAACCCGGCTTAGCGCTGCGGAAAAGGCGCCTTCGGGTGACGGAACACTGTCGGCACCGGCAATTGCAGCCTATCAACGGGAACTTCAGGACTTGCGCGATGAAATCGCTAGTCAGCAGGACCGGATGAACCAGATGGTTACCGACACTTCGGCCCAGTTGGAACAGACCCGGACCGAAGCCGCAGCGATCGAAGAAAATGCCGCAGCAGCGGCTCGGCTTGCCACGGCGCAATCTGCCCTTGCCCAGGTTCTGGCAGCACTTGATACGGGCGAGGGATTCTCCGGACCACTTGCTGATTTCCAAGCGTCGACAGATACCGCTGTTCCAGCCGCCTTGTCGTCGGTCGCTTCGGACGGTGTGCCAACGTTGGCATCGCTTCAGGACGGCTTTCCCGAAGCGGCCCGCGCTGCATTAGCGGCGGCCCGGCGAGAAGGACAATCGGGCGAGGACGGTAGCGGCCTGACAGCATTCCTGCGGACTCAGCTCAACATCCGGTCGGTCGAACCGCGCGACGGCACTGATGCGGATGCCATACTGTCCCGGGCGCAGGCGGCCCTTGCGGACGGAAGGCTGACGGATGCCTTGGCCGAAGTTGCCGCCCTCCCCGAGGTGGCCCGCGCCGAACTGACAGATTGGTTGGCACTTGCTCAAAAACGCGCAGATGCGGTTGCGGCTGCCGACGGGCTGTCAGCAACACTCACAAGTAACTGAAGGCGGTCCCGATGCTCTGGTCACTTATCAAGATCCTGGTTTTCGTCGCGGCCGTCACGGCCCTGACCTATGGCGCGGCCCAACTGGGGCAGATGTCCGGCGGGGCGCAAATCACCTTCAGTGGAATCGAACTATCTCTCAGCCCTCTCGAGGTTGCGTTCGGGCTGGTCGCCCTCGTCGTTCTGATCTGGGTCCTGTTCAGGATGTTGGGGCTGATCGGGGCAATCATCAGCTTTCTGACGGGCGACGAAACGGCGATCTCGCGTTATTTCACGCGCAACCGGGAACGGCGCGGATTCGAGGCGTTGTCCGAGGGGATGATGGCGCTGGCCTCCGGCGAAGGGCATCTGGCCATGGCAAAGGCCGCCAAGGCCGAGCGATACCTCGAACGCCCCGAACTCACCAACCTGCTGACAGCTCAGGCCGCCGAGATGGCAGGCGACAGGCGCAAGGCCGAAGAAACGTACAAACGGTTGCTTGAAGACGACCGCACCCGGTTTGTCGGAATCCGCGGGATCATGAAACAAAAGCTGGGCGACGGCGATACCGACGTGGCGCTCAAGCTTGCTGAAAAGGCCCTCCAGATCAAACCCAAGCACGAAGAGACGCAAGATATCCTTTTGCGGCTTCAGTCGGAAAAGGGCGATTGGGCAGGGGCCCGCGCGACCCTCGATGCGAAGCTCAAGGCGGGCTATCTGCCCCGCGATGTGCATAAACGGCGAGATGCAGTTCTTGCCCTGTCAGAGGCCAAGGACGTTCTTGACGACGGCTCCAGCATCGAAAAGCGTGAGGCCGCGATTGAGGCAAACCGCCTGTCGCCCGATCTGATCCCCGCCGCCTGCATGGCCGCCCGCAGCTACATCGCCAACGGCAACGGGCGCTATGCCACCCGGATCCTGACCAAGGCGTGGACAGCCCAGCCCCATCCCGACCTTGCCGCCGTCTTTGCCGAGATCGAGCCGAAAGAAACGCCGCAGGCCCGGCTGAAACGGTTCAGGACGCTGACCAAGATTCACTCTGAAAATCCCGAAACGCGGATGCTTCTGGCCGAACTCAACATCGCCGCCGAGGATTTCCCCGAGGCCCAGCGCGCGCTGGGCGATCTGGTGACGACTGAACCGACAGCCCGAAACCTGACGATCATGGCCGCAATCGAGCGCGGACAGGGCGCCGATGATGCCGTTGTGCGGGGATGGCTGGCCAAGGCCCTCACGGCCTCACGCGGGCCACAGTGGATTTGCGACAAATGCCATCATATCCATGCCAACTGGGTGCCGGTCTGTGCCAACTGCGCGTCGTTCGACACCTTGTCCTGGCAGACGCCGCCAGCGGGCGAGATGGCGATGCCGGCCGGGACCGAAATGCTCCCGCTCATCGTTGGCAAATTGCCCGCCCCCATGTCCGAGCCAGAGCTGGAGGTTGCCAAAGACGGCGAAATCCTCGCCCCCGAACCCGAAAAATAGGCCTTTCCGGGTCTGACTGAGGGTGCTAAGAGCGCACCCGGTACGCCGCTGTAGCTCAGCTGGTAGAGCACGTCATTCGTAATG
>JAHEBU010000010.1 GCA_024642115.1 Marivivens sp.
AAGCTGACACCACATCATCGGTCCGAAAACCTAGTGGCGTTGATATACAGACGTCTGATCCATCGAACCGAACCAAACCGCCCACATATCTCTTCAGATATTACAATTTCAAAAAGCGTCGGACGCCAGACAAAAACAAAACCGGTGCGCCCTATAGTACCGGCGCGCCTGCCCGTCATTGCTACTGATGTCCTCCGAACCGTCTGCGTTTCCGCTTCTGTCCGGGCCGTTGCAGCGTCGCCGCCGCTTCGGTGAGGGGTGTCTACGGTCAGCCGCTGACAGGCGCAAGAGGATTTTTCGCGCTTTGCGCATTTTTTGTGACAACGGTCGAAAAATTCATAATCCCAAGGACTTGCCGCAGAAAAGCTGCGTTTGACCCAGGGTCTTGCGCAACTTTGTGACCCTTGGCGGGCGCCCCACACCCATATCTTGAGGCCTTGAAATAGCCAACCACTAGCCGCGACGCAGCAGGACGATACGGCACTGCAGCAAACTGGCCCGAATCCCGGTTCAGGCGGTCACGAGTCGCCGCGGAACACGAAGCCGAGTGGCCAGAAGGACCAGAATGATCGCCAGATAGGTCAGCGGTGTGACCTGCCAGCCCTTGACCAGCCAGACATAGTGCAGCCCACCCAACACCGCGACAGGGTAAGTCAGCCAGTGCAGCTTGCGCCACGCAGCCGCGCCCAACCGGCGCACGGACCAGTTGTTCGACGTTAGCGCCAAGGGCATCAACATGAGGAACGACGCAAAGCCCACCGTCACATACGGCCGCTTGACCACTTCGGTCCAGACCCGGCCCAGCGACTGCACGTCCAGCACCGCAAAGACGAGGAAATGCGCCAGCACATAAAAGAAGGCCGTCACACCGATGGCCCGGCGGAACTTGATCAGGTTGATTCCTACGTATTTGCGCAGGGGCGTCACGCACAGGCCGGCCACGATCAACTTGAGAGCGACCAGACCGTATGCCCGTTCAAGAATATTCACCGGCTCGACTCCGATCGCCCCGGTCAGCGCCTGCCAGAACAGCCAGGCCGCCCAGAGGCCACCTGCCAAATAGATCGTCCAGGACGGAACATTGCGCAGGGTTGTGTTGATCGAACCGACTATGTCCATCAGAAGTTGGCCTTTAGATCCATGCCCTCGTACAGGCCCGCCACTTCGTCGTAGCCGTTGAACATCAGCGTGTCCTGACGGGCGGCGAACAGGCCCCCACCGACCAGCCGCTCGGTTGCTTGTGACCAGCGTGGGTGATCGACGGTCGGGTTCACGTTGCTGTAGAACCCGTATTCGCGCGCGTTCAGCTTGTTCCAGGTCGTCGGCGGCTCCTGATCGACCAACGAAATGCGGACAATGGCCTTGATCGACTTGAACCCGTATTTCCATGGAACGACCAGCCGGATCGGTGCGCCGCTTTGATTGGGGATCGGATTGCCATAGATGCCGGTGGCCAACAAAGTCAACGGATGCATCGCCTCGTCCAGCCGCAGCCCTTCGACATAGGGAAAGGGAATGACGTTGCCGCGCACACCCGGCATGGTTTCCGGCTGCACGATCGTTTCAAAGGCCACATATTTCGCGCCGCTTTGCACGCCGACCTTGTTCAGCACATCGGCGAGTTCAACCCCGTTCCACGGGATCACCATCGACCACGCCTCGACACAGCGGAACCGATAAATCCGCTCTTCGGTCGTCAGGCCGTCCAGCAGATCGGCGAGAGAATAATCGCCGGGCTTGTCGACCATGCCATCCACCTTGATCGACCAGGGCGACGTCACCATCGCACCAGCATTGGCGGCAGGGTCGGTCTTGCCGGTGCCGAATTCGTAATAGTTGTTGTAGTTGGTGATCTCTTCGATCGTATTCGGGGTCAGATCGTCGGCGGCATGTGCGGCCCCCGCTGCGGCCAGCGCCCCAAGCCCGGCAGTTCCGGCGATCAGCTGACGACGGTTCAGCCACAGAGCCTTGGGCGTCACGTGGGCGGGGGTCAGGTCGTTTTTCCAGCGGTAGGCCATGCCATTCTCCTGCATTCTGTCGTTCGGATACCTAAGCCGTCATAGCGGATTTCCCAATTACAGGGCGTCACGATGACGTTGGACGCCTGTAACGAAAGAACTGCGTGCGCACAGATGAAATTCCGCGACAATCCCTGTGACTGGCCCATATTGACCGCAGCCTCGCAGGCAATGAAGGTTTTATATTGCGCCAAAATCAAACGGCTGAAAGATTAAGGTAAAAATATGGCAGGCGCTGCTGTTTCGTCGGCGCGGCAAAAACCCTCTCGGGCAGTGGGATAGGGGGCCTTCAGAACGAAGGCCGGAATATGGACCTGGGGGGCCAAGACATGACAACGACACTAGAGGCACTAGCGGCAGACGGTCGCTTTTCCATTCTTCTTGCCACGATCGACGCGGTGGACGCCAATACGGCCTTGGGGCGATGCTGAACAGTGCAAGCGGCGACACCTTCTTTGCCGGAACCGACGACGCCTTTCTGATGCTGGCGCAATCTTTCGGCTATCGGTCGGATGATCTGGCCGGGGTCCTTTCGTTCCTCGTGGGCGCTGCGGCGACGATCAATCCGGCGGATCCCTATGCGCTGTTGGGCGACGTCGTGCGCTATCACAGTGTTGCAGGCACCGTGACCGAGGCGAGCCTGACCGACGGCGTCGACAATTCACTTGTGACAGCACTGGGTGCAGCGCTGACTGAATCGGGCGGTCTTCTGGTGGACGGCGACCCGGATACGGCCAGTGTCGGCCCGCATCCCAGCGTCATCGGCAACGGGATCACTGTTTATACGATCGATTCGATCCTGCTCCCATCCGACTTTGTTCAAGTGGCCACCGTGATGAACGGCACCAACAACGCTGATACGCTGGTGGGCAGTGGCGGTAACGACGTGATGAACGGCAATTATGGGGACGACGTCATCAACGGCAGCGCCGGGAACGACGTCATCTTCGGTGGCAACGGCAGCGACATCCTGTCCGGCGGCAACAACAATGACGAGATCTACGGCGGCGGCCAGCACGACACCCTGTTTGGCGGCAGCGGCAACGACACTCTGTTTGGTGACAACGGCGATGACAGCCTGAACGGCGGGTCCGGAAATGATACCCTATACGGTGGGTCAAACGGCGATACCCTCGTCGGGTCCGGCGGCGATGACATCCTATACGGAGGGACAGGCGTAGACGTGCTGTCCGGAGGCACCAACAACGACATCCTCTTTGGCGGCGCGAGCGACGACTTTCTCAACGGCGACGGCGGCAACGACCAGTTGTTCGGAGAGTCGGGCAACGACACGATGCGGGGTGGGGCAGGCAACGACATTCTGGTCGGGGATGGCGGAAATGACCGCATGTATGGCGGCACCGGGGACGACACGTTCTACGGGGGAACAGGGGACGACCGGTTCTACGGCGATGCGGGGGCGGACACTTTCGTCTTTAGCGGCGTTCTGAACAGCGACACCGTTTGGGATTTCCAGACCGGGACAGACGTCGCTGTGTTTCAGGGCTACGGAATCGCGGACTTTGCCGAACTGATGACCCATGCGCAGGAACTGGGCGGACACACCTTTATTGACCTGGGCGTCTGGGGTCGGGTTCAATTGCATGACGTGACCTTGGCCGAACTCTCGGCGACGGACTTCATCTTCATTGATGCGCCGCTGACCTGAGTGTGCTTGTAAGGCCGTGGGGACCAACCCGGTTTGCGCCAGGTTGGCCCCAGATATTCTGACGGCTGATCACGTTGAATAAATCAGTTGTTACTGGAAATCGAAAACCACGCTGGCTTAGGGCTTGAACGGCCATCGTCAACTGCTGGTGGCAGGTTTCCCCGGTGATCCAATCGCGAATTTCGTCCCTATCTGCTTGCGATGCCACCAAGGCATTTTACAAATCTGGGAGACGACACATGCTGCGTAGAACTTTCATCGCCGCCGCCGCCGCCACCGCCATCGGCAGCTTTGCCTATGCCGAGAGCCATTCGATGGGAACCATCGTCGATATCGCCGCGGGCAACCCTGACTTCTCGACGCTGGTTGCCGCTGTTCAGGCCGCTGGCCTTGCCGAAACGCTGTCGGGCGAGGGTCCGTTCACCGTTTTCGCACCCACCAACGAAGCCTTTGCCGCACTTCCGGCTGGCACGGTTGAGGACCTGCTCAAGCCCGAAAACAAGGACAAGCTGATCGCGATCCTGACCTATCACGTCGTTGCTGGCAAAGTCATGTCGACCGACCTGACCAACGACATGATGGCGCCGACCGTCGAAGGCAAGGACGTGACGATCATGACCGAACCCTCTGTCATGGTGAACGACGCAAACGTCGTGCAGGCCGACATCGAAGCCTCCAACGGCGTGATCCACGTCATCGACAAGGTCCTGATGCCGCCGATGTAAGGCGCGCCCTTACCGCTATCCAGACCCGCGTCGGACAACCGGCGCGGGTTTTTCTTTGCCCGATCTGGCAAACGGGTTCACACTTTCGGAATTACCAAACTGATTCCATTTTTTAAGTATTTCAGGTGCCAGTATGACCGTCCCAGTCACTCTCGAGAATTACGACCAGTTCCGAATTACCGTGCCAGTCGGACCGCGACATATCCATTTCTTCGTGTTCAACGGCCAGCGCATGGAAATCGCGGATGTGATGATCTGGGCGATGAACGTCCACTTCCGCCGAATCCCTGCCGAACATACCTCCCCCATCTTGCCCTTCTTCCTGTTCAAGGAGCGGCCGGCGGGCGGACATGGCGGTGGAACCTATCCCGACATCTCGATTCTGGCCGCCCGCAACCCCACCCGGCAGGCCCAGCACGACGAGGCCTGGGGCGCACCCCATGCCGTCGTGCAAGAGGCCGTCAGCCGCTATGCGCCCACGGGCGGCAGCCGAACCGCGTTCCATGCGATTCCCTTGCGCGACTGGATGGAGCCCGGTCGAGCCACGACAGTCATCCACGAATTCACCCATGCGATCGACAACCGCTTTCACCTGACACAGCGGGCCAATCCGGCCCATCCCGAACGGCGTGGCCCATCCTTTGACGTCGACGACTTTCCCACCAGCCTGCCGGACCAAATCTGTGGGCATGGCGATTCAACGCATCCCCTGCACCGGTACGTAGTCAACGCCTACTGCTCGATGATCACCGGTTTTCCGGGCATTCACGACGCGAGTGTTGTCCGCAGCATCATCGCCAAATTCCGCGAAAGCCGGGCATTCCAGATCGTCCCGGACGCCTGGTGGCACGCCACGTTCCCCAGATACGTTCACTGACGAAAAAGGGGGCATATAGCCCCCTTTCCCTTAGTGAATGACTGCGTCCTGCGGCTTGGGACGCTGCGATCCCGACACGCGGGCGCCTACGATCAATCCGTCAACGCCCACCGTCACCTTGACCGTTTCGCCGTCCTTGACCTCGCCGGCCAGGATCATCTCGGCCAGTTGGTCCTGCAACGCGCGCTGGATGACACGCTTGAGCGGGCGCGCGCCAAACACCGGGTCATACCCTTCGTCGGCCAGCCATTTCAGCGCGCCCTCGTCCAGATCCAGATGGATATGCCGCCCTGCCAGACGCTGCTCGAGCCGCTTCATCTGGATCGTGACGATGCCCGTCATGTCGGCCCGGCCCAGCCGGTCAAAGATGACGATTTCGTCCAGACGGTTGATGAATTCGGGGCGGAAATGGCCGCGAACCGCTTCCATCACATCCGCTTTGGCCTCGGACGCGTCGGTGCCATCGGGCAACAGGCTCAGCGCCTGCGACCCAAGGTTGGACGTCAGGATGATCAGCGTCTGCTTGAAATCCACCGTCCGGCCCTGACCATCGGTCAAAACCCCATCGTCCAGCACCTGCAACAGCACGTTGAACACGTCCGGGTGGGCCTTTTCGACCTCGTCGAACAGGACCACCTGATAGGGACGACGACGGACTGCTTCAGTCAGAACGCCGCCTTCATCATAACCGACATAGCCGGGCGGCGCACCGATCAGACGGGCGACCGAATGTTTCTCCATGAACTCGGACATGTCGATCCGAACCATCGCACTGTCGTCGTCGAACAGGTATTCGGCGACGGCCTTGGTCAGTTCGGTCTTGCCCACGCCGGTCGGGCCCAGGAACAGGAACGACCCCAGAGGACGGTTCTCGTCATTCAATCCAGCCCGCGCGCGACGAACGGCATTCGACACGGCACGCACCGCGGATTTCTGGCCAATGACGCGTTTGCCCAGTTCCTCTTCCATGCGCAGCAGTTTGTCACGCTCGCCTTCCAGCATCTTTGACATCGGGATGCCGGTCCAGCGTTCGACCACCTCAGCGATCTGTTCGGGGCGCACGGCCTCTTCGACCATCAGATCACTGGTCGTCTCGGCCTCGGCCAATTCGCGCTCCATCTGCGGGATCACGCCGTAGGACAGCTCTCCGGCCTTGGCCAGATTGCCCTCGCGCTTGGCGATTTCCAGATCGGCGCGGGCGCGGTCCAGCTTTTCCTTGAGCGTGCGCGACCCTTCCAATTTGTCCCGTTCGGCCTGCCATTGGGCGGTCATGCTGTCGGCCTTTTCCTGAAGGTCGCCCAGTTCCTTTTCCAGCTTGGCCAGACGGTCCTTGGACGCAGAATCGTCCTCTTTCTTAAGAGCCTCAGCCTCGATCTGCATTTGCAGGATCTGGCGATCCAACGCATCCAGTTCCTCGGGCTTGGAATCCACCTCCATCCGCAACCGGCTGGCGGCTTCGTCCATCAGGTCGATCGCCTTGTCCGGCAGGAAACGGTCAGTAATATAGCGGTGGGACAAGGTGGCGGCAGCAACAAGCGCAGAGTCCGAAATCCGCACCCCGTGATGCATCTCGTACTTGTCCTTGATCCCGCGCAGGATGCTGATCGTATCTTCGACCGTGGGTTCCTCGACCATGATCGGCTGGAACCGGCGGGCAAGGGCGGCGTCCTTTTCCACATACTTGCGGTATTCGTCCAACGTGGTCGCGCCCACGCAATGTAGCTCACCCCGGGCAAGCGCAGGCTTGATCAGGTTGGCGGCATCCATCGCGCCATCGGCCTTGCCCGCCCCTACAAGGGTGTGCATCTCGTCGATGAACAGGATGATTTCACCCGCAGCGGCCTCGATCTCTTTCAGAACGGCCTTGAGCCGCTCTTCGAACTCGCCGCGATATTTCGCTCCAGCAATTAGGGCACCCATGTCCAGCGCCATCAGACGTTTGTTGCGCAGGGATTCCGGCACGTCGCCCGAAATGATCCGCAAAGCCAATCCTTCGGCAATGGCGGTCTTACCCACACCGGGTTCGCCGATCAGGACGGGGTTATTCTTGGTCCGGCGGGACAGAACCTGCATGGACCGACGAATCTCGTCATCGCGGCCAATGATCGGGTCGATCTTGCCTTGTTCGGCGGCCTCGGTCAGGTCGCGGGCATATTTCTTGAGCGCATCATAGCCTTCTTCGGCGGACGCGCTGTCTGCCGTCCGGCCCTTGCGGACATCGTTGATCGCAGCGTTCAGGGCCTGGGCGGATACCTTGCCCGCGTCCAGTGCATCCTTGGCCTTGGATTTGACCATGGTCAGGGCCATCAGGATACGTTCCACCGGGACAAAACTGTCGCCTGCCTTGGTCGCAACCTTTTCGGCCTCGTCCAGAACCTTGCCCAGCGAACTGTCCATATAGACCTGGCCGGCATCGCCGGTCACCTTGGGGTTCTTGCTCACGGCCAGATCGACGGCCAGCCGCACGGCAGCCGCATCGCCGCCCGACGCCTTGATCAGGTTGGCGCTGAGCCCCTGATCGTCGTCCATCAATGCCTTGAGCAGGTGTTCGGGGGCCAACCGCTGGTGGCTTTCCCGCATCGCAATCGTCTGGGCCGCCTGAATGAAACCGCGCGACCGTTCGGTGAACTTTTCCAAGTTCATGTCTCTCTCCTTTTCAAAGCGCCCGGGGGATGGGACGCCCGCATCGCGGCACGCCCCTGTTCGGGCCTTGCATGACAAATGGTATCGCCCAATTCCGCTGACAAGTCCTTGACCTGCGTCAATGCCTGTCTCGCCCCAGCGCCGGACCGCCACCTTGACAGGGATTACCCTGCGGACCATGACGGTCGGGACCCGCGAAAGGAAATTCCATGTCCGATGACCGCCTCATCGTCGCCCTCGATGTGCCCAACGCCATCGAAGGGCTGCAACTGGCCAGACAACTGGGCGACGCAGTGTCGTTCTACAAGATCGGGCTGGGGATGCTGACGGGGGGTGGGCTCGGGCTTGCCAACGAACTCAAGGACGAGATGGGCAAACGCATATTCCTCGATATGAAACTATTCGACATCGGCGCCACGGTCGAAGCTGCGGTGCGGGGACTGGCGCGGTTCAACCACGATTTTCTGACGGTGCACGGCGACCCCCATGTGGTCCGTGCAGCGGCCGAAGGGGCGGCGGGATCAGCGACCAAAATCCTGGCCGTCACGATTCTGACTTCGCTTGACCGGGGCGATCTGGATGAAAACTGTATCAAGCCGGGCAGCATGACCGACCTCGTGCAGGAACGGGCGGGCCGGGCGCTCGAATCCGGGGCGGACGGCGTCATCTGTTCCCCGTTCGAGGCGGCGGCGATTCGCGCCCTGCCCCAGTCCAAGGGCAAGCTGATCGTCACCCCAGGCGTGCGGCCCGCAGGGGCGGACAAGGGCGACCAGAAACGGGTGCTGACCCCGGCCCAGACCATCGCCAACGGGGCGGACCATATTGTCGTCGGCCGACCGATCTGGACAGCGGCAGATCCGGCGGCGGCAGCCCGAACAATCCTTGCAGAGATGAACAGCCCGCAGGCCCGGCAGCCCAATCATTAAGGGGGCGCACGGCATGTTTGGGGATTTTGAACGACTCCGGCTATGATCGACGCTCTCCAAGGGGGCGCTTATGACACCGGACAACATCGACGATCTGACCCGCAAGGCCCGGCAATTTGACGCGGTGCGGCAATCGCTAGGCATCCTCGGGCTGGGACTGCCGGCTTCCCTACTTGGGTATTCAGCAATCACCGGAACCGCGGTGGCCGAGTCCATCAGCGCCTACTACCATACGGCTATGGGGGATGTTCTGGTAGGCGCACTATGGGCGATCGGTGTCTTTCTTCTGGCCTACCTCGGCTATGACCAAACCGCCATCGAACGGGCATCGCCCCGGCTGATCGACAAAATCAGCGACCGGGCAGTGGCGCGGGTGGCAGGACTGGCATCGATCTGCGTGGCGCTGTTCCCGGTCCACGGCGACCAATGCAGCGCATTTCTGGCCAGCGTCACGGTGACGCCCGCCTCGTTAGCCTGCCCCGTCTCGGGGTTCACCCCGCAGACAGACCTTGTGCACTACAGCGCCGCCGCGGTCTTTTTCACCTGCATGTGGATCTTCTGCCTGATCCTCTTTCCGCGCGGCGGCGGCACCAAAGACAACTTGCGCACCACGGCCCGGGGGACATGGCGGCCCACGGACTGGAGCGGACAGAACAGGCTTTTCCTGATCTGCGGGCTTGCGATCATAGGAAGTCTTGCGGCGCTTTCCCTCTACGCGCTTGCCGACTGGGGCGGGGCGACCGGCATCACGCGATGGCTCGACCAAAGACATGTTTTCCTGGGATCAGAGGTCACAGCGATCCTCGCGTTTTCCGCTGCCTGGCTGGAAAAAGGCAAGGTCCGCCATACCATCGCAAAAGCCATGAGTGCAGCAACTGGTTGATATCCTGCACGGGAACTGCACAGGCGCACGAAACTTTTTGCGCGAAACGGTCGTTACTCCTTCAACAGCGCGCCTGACGCGCCACAGGAGAACAGCGATGCAAACGATCAGATTGGCCAAGGTTGAATATCATCCCGAACTCGGCGCCTTTGAAGGGCGGGTCGATATCTCGCGTGACGGAATGACCTTTCGCTATCCCTGCCGGATCGCCGGCCCCGCCCATATGGACCTCGACCAGGTGAGGGCCGAAATGGCGTTTCACGCGCGCGCTATGTCCGACACCCCTGTTCACGCCTGATGTCATGAAAGGTTCACTCATGACCCCGATGAAGATTTCCGAAGTCCACTATAACCCCTGTTCTGGCGCGTTCGAGGCACGGGTCGATATTCAGAGGAATGGCCGG
This sequence comes from Marivivens sp., assembly GCA_024642115.1. Classification (GTDB taxonomy): domain Bacteria; phylum Pseudomonadota; class Alphaproteobacteria; order Rhodobacterales; family Rhodobacteraceae; genus JAHEBU01. Next base: position 10,146 of record JAHEBU010000010.1, read on the forward strand.
ACCTATCGCTATCCCTGCCAGGTGGCCGGCCCCGTGACCATGGAACCCGAACGGGTCAACGCCGCCCTGGTCCGCTCTGCAATTTTGATGTCGGACAGTGGAACCAAACTGCATTCCTGGCATTGATACTTTGAAGCCTGCAGCTGCCGGTGGCCTCATCGATCTGTCCCCGAATTGGCCTGTCCCCCCGGCTCTGCACATTCTGGCCCTGTCTCGCGCCCGATTCCCTCGTGTCGCCGGACAGGGCCTTTTTTCTGACAATTCGTCGGCAACCTTTTGTTCTGGTTTTGGTGGCAGTGTTTGGGCAGAACCAACCCGCAGGTTAACCATGCCACTCGCCTACGATCCGATCGAAATCACTTTGCGACGCAAGTTGTTGTTCCGCCTGCTGCGCAACTTCGACTTTGACAATCCCCGGTTCCATGACGCCCCGATTAGTGACCCGATCCCCGACGCGGACCTGTTACCGGCGGACGAATTCCTGTTTCGCCCGACCCAGCCGGACCGATTCCTCACTCATTGATATCGCGGTCCCAGATCTTGACCTGACCCGCTTTCAGGCCAAAAATCTTGCGCAGGGCCAGATAGGCCGCCAGAGATAGGACCGCAAAGATCAGCAGTGACACGGGAAGAGATATCCCGTGCAACCCCAACACCTCGATCAGTCCCACGCCAAAGGCGCCAATGCCAAAGCCCAGAAAGATGTAGCCGGGAACGATGACCTCAAGCGTCACCAGCAGCAGCGCCGCAGACATCCAGACCCACCACTGGCTCCAAAGTCCGGCCATCAGCCCCTCCCTTTGAGCATCTTGAACGCGTCGCCAAACGCCTCCATCGCGTTGGCGGGCAGGATGATCGTCTGTTTGCCCGGGCCGTTGCCCAGCGCATTCAGCGCCTCGACCTGTTTCAGGGCGACCTGATACTGTGCAGCCTCGATCCCGTTCTGGGCGATGGCTTCGGCCACGACGCCGGTAGCATAGGCTTCGGCGTCAGCGGTGATGCGGCGGGCCTTGGCCACCTGTTCGGCGGCGTAAAGCTCGGCATCGGCGGACAGTTCGACCGCACGCTTCTTGCCCTCGGCCTCGGTCACCTGCGCGCGGCGGGCGCGTTCGGCGTTCAGCTGCTGCAACATTGCGGCTCGGGTCGCGGCATCCAGATTGACATCCAGAATCTCGGTCCGCGTCACCTCGATCCCCCAGTCATCGACCTGCTGGGCCAACTGGTCGCGGATCGACGCGATCACGGTGGCGCGGTTCGACTGCACCTGATCCAGCTCCATCCGGCCAATTTCAGACCGGACGATCCCGGCGACAGTGGTGGAAATGGCGCCGTCCACGTCACGGATACGGTACACGGTCTTTTCCGGTTCGATGATGCGGTAAAAGACCGACGTTTCCACCGACACCAGCACGTTGTCCGACGTGATGGCGTCCTGATTCATCGACGGCAGCTGACGTTCCAGAATGGATATCTTGTGGGCCACTCGGTCCAGAAACGGAATGATGAAGTTGATCCCCGGCCCCAGTACGGCACGCAGCCGACCCAGCCGTTCGACGACATATTTTTCGGACTGCGGCACGATGCGGACACCGGCCATGATGCAGATGATGATAAACAGGGCGAGCAGGATCAGAACGATATTTCCGCCAACAACGCGGGTCAGAATGTCTTCAATCGGCATTTTTGAAATCCTTCAGGTCAACGTGCGAAACAGATAAGCGTGGATCTTCGCGAATAGAAGCCTCTTGCAGCCAAAGTTGCAACCGTCGGGCAAGCGACGGGATGGCACGGGGATGGCGGACAAAGTTCCAGGGTTGCATCAACGCCCATCCCTGACCTTCGTTTCCGAACACGATCCCGGCCTCTGCCCCATCGGGCAGGCGGGCCACAAAGAACCAGCTGCGGCCGCCGCGTGCAGATGGATAGGCCCCCGACCACAGCACCTCTGCCGCATCCAGCGACAACCCCACCTCCTCGCGGGTTTCGCGCGTGACAGTCTGCACCGGACTTTCGTCTCCCTCACGCCCGCCACCCGGGAAATCCAGCATGCTCGGAAAAGGGATGTGGGCAAAATCGTCGCGCAGGGTGACCAGCAGCTTGTCCCCGATGAACAGAGCCACCTTTGCGCCGCCGAATGCGTCAGGCAACCGTCAACGTCTCGACACTCAGGACGGTCGGCAGATGGCGGGCCACCTCGGACCAATTCTCGCCCTCGTCCACCGACGCAAAGACCGACCCGGAATTCGTGCCGAAATAAACCCCCGCAGGCTCTGCGCTGTCGGTGGTCATGGCCTGGCGCAACACGGTGAAATAACACGCCTCCTGCGGCAATCCCGCCCGGCGGTCTACCCAGGTCTGCCCACCGTCTGATGATTGCCAGACCGCAGCCTTGGCCCCGGTGGGAAACCGGCCCTGCGAGTCGCCATTCAGCGGAAACACCCACAGGGTCTGGGGGTCGCGGGGATGAACGGCCACGGGAAAGCCGAAGTCGGATGGCAGCCCGTCGGTGATCGACTGCCAACTACGGGCTCCATCGGCCGATCGAAACACTCCATGATGGTTTTGTTGGTACAGGATGTCTCCATCGCCCGCAGCACGAACCATGTTGTGCACGCAATGACCGATCTCGCCCTGCCCTTCGGCATTGGTGCGGCGGACGCGATGTTCCCATGTCTGGCCACCGTCTTCGGTGGCAAAGACACCCGCGGCGGAAATACCCAGCCACATCTTGGCGGGCACCTTGGGGTCGCTGACAATGGTGTGCAAGGTCAGGCCGGCCGCACCCGGCTGCCAGCTTTCGGCACCAGGTTGATTATTCAGACTTTCGACCTTGGTCCAGGTAGCACCGCCATCCGTGCTGCGAAACAACGCGGCAGGCTTGACGCCCGCGAACAACACGCCATCGACAAAGGCTAACGACCAGACGGCATCAACCGTCTTGGCAAAGGGGGCAACATCTGGGATCGGAACACCCCAGGCGGCTGCCTGATCAGGGTCGTTCCTCATCCAGTCATCAAACTTTCCATTGGACAACTTTGACAGGGTCCAGGTGGCGCCGTTGTCGTCCGACCGCCAGACGCCCGCGCCATGCCAGTCGCCGCCACCGCCGGCCCATAACCGGCCAGTGTCGGGGCAACCGACCACATGATTGATCGGCCAGCCGTCGCAGAACGGGCCGCGCACAGAAACGGTGGCCCGGTCGGCGGTCATCTCCAGCACAAACGCCCCCTTGGTCGTCCCGACTAGCAAGCTCTGGGTCATGTCATTCCTCCTTGGGACAGACAGCCGCTTTTACCATGTGTCAGGTCGCGGCCAAAGCCGGATGTTTGCCACGCAACGCCCGGTGTCCCAACCAATTTCAAATTCTTCGGGCGCTATGAATTAACCGCAGCGAAAGGAACCGCCATGCCCGAATTGATGACCCTCCCCCTGTCAGACATCGACCGCGATGCCTTTCCTCGCGACCGGACCTTTCAGGCGGACACCGCCTTTGACGAATTGTGCCTGTCGATCCTTCAGGACGGCCTGCGCCAACCGGTCGAGGTTTGCGCCGTCGAAGGCGAGACCCCCTTTGCCTTGATTTCGGGCTACCGGCGATTGGCCGCCGTCTCCAAACTAAACGAAAACGGCATTCCCGGTTTTGACACGATCAAAGCGTTTCTGTTGCGGCCCGAAAACGCAGCAGCAGGGTTTGCCATGATGATTGCTGAAAACGATATCCGGTCTGACCTGTCGGCATGGGACAGGGGACGCATCCTCGTCGACTCGGTTGACCACGGCTATTTCGACTCGCTCGACGGGGCCATCCGGGTTCTACACCCGGCGGCAGACCGGGCCAAACAGGCGCGCCTACGCAGCCTGGCACAGGTGGTCCAGACGTTCGACGGGCTGCTGTCAGAACCCCACTGCTACAGTCAGGCCAAATTACTGCGGCTGGCGGCCTCCTGCAGGGAAGGGTTCGGTGACCTGATGACGGACGCGCTTGGCGATGTCTCGTCCCGCAATCCCGCCTCGCAATGGGATCTGCTCGGTCGGATCATGGCCGAGGCCGAACTGGCCCATCGGGACCCGGTTCGACTGGCCGACGACACCCGGCCCGGCTACCCCCGGCGGCGGATGCGCGTGCGGGCGACACTCGTTATCCGGCGCGAATTCGCCCCAGATGGCTGGACCCTGCGGTTCACCGGGCGCGAGGCGACAGGCCGCTTGATGCAGGAAATCATGGACCACATCGACCTGAACTTCGGGCGGGACTGACCCTCGAACTCGCGCGGTTGACAGACCGGTCCGACCGTCTTGTTTCCTAATCCAGCGCGCACAAGCCAGAACAGGATGTCATTCCGAAAGACGCCCGGATGTCCTGCCCGATCTCTGCCTCCGGGCCAGTCAGACCCGGAAGAACGGTATCAACCTGCGCCACCATCGCCGCCCGGTCAACCGGCGTCATTGCACCGGCAAAGGCATCGGCGCCTTTGACTAGGCTTCCCAAAAGAATCGCGCGGTTGTCGGGACTGATATCCGGTGATCGCAGCATTAGAATCGTCCCTGTAACCATCTCGTTCAAACCCAGCCGGACCTGACGCAGTCCTGCAATTCGCGTTTCGGTCAGTTGATCCGCCGGAAGTGTCTTCAGAAAATCGGAAATCGCCAGAAGACCGGCAACGACGGCATCGACGTTGTAAGACGTCGCAACCGCAATTTCATCCTGAAAGAACGCTGTGTTGGCAGCCATATCCGGAACTTGCCCCGGTTGCGGCGCAAACAGAACATAGGCTTTCTGAACCGCGCCTGCCCGTCCGGCGATCTCGAACAGAACCGGCAGGTCCGCTGCCGTATAGGGCGGTGCGCCAAGGGTCCCTTGGCTATCAAAGAATTGGCGCAAAACTTCGGCCTCCTGCGGATCGCTCAAGCGGGGCAGCTCTCCCTTGGGCAATGTCTGCTGGACCAAGGCATCCAATGCCTGAAACGCGGCCCGCGATTTCGACAACCCGTCCTGGGGGATTTCCGCACGGACCGTCCCGGCAAATGTCAGAACACAACCCGCTGCCAACCATATCGCGTGATTCACTCGCTTCATGCCCAAACCTTTCACTGATACATTACGCGCCCTCTCTATCTAAGGTTGCAACCTATCCCAAGCACAGTTGAGGATTAACTGCCATGAGCGACTGCACACAGCGCGAGGGTTTCAGCCTCCGGGGCCAATTCGGGCAAAGGCCCTAAATTGCCAATTTCTTGATTATGAATTAGAATCATATACTTATAAGTCGTTCAAACGTGAACGCCCGAAAACACTCCTCTTTCGGCGTCAAACTGCGGGGTCTATAATGGTCCCCATGCCCGCCCTCTGCCGCGCCTGTCTGATCACCTTTGATGCCGGGGCCCGCTGCCCCGCCTGCCGGTCGCCCCGCGTCACGTCCCACGCCGAACTCTTCACCCTCTCCATCGCCCACATGGACTGCGACGCCTTTTATGCGAGCGTGGAAAAGCGGGACAACCCCGCGCTGGCCGACAAACCCGTCATCATCGGCGGCGGGCACCGCGGGGTCGTCTCGACCGCCTGCTACGTCGCCCGGATCAAGGGGGTAAAATCGGCGATGCCGATGTTTCAGGCGCTCAAACTCTGCCCCGACGCGGTCGTGGTGCGGCCCCGGATGGATGCCTATGTCGAGGCTTCCAAGGCCGTCCGCAAGCTGATGGATGAACTGACCCCCATCGTCGAACCGCTCAGCCTGGACGAAGCTTTCCTCGACCTCACCGGCACAGCCCGCCTCCACGGCGCCCCCCCGGCGGTCATGCTGGCCCGGCTGACCAAACGGATGAAGGATGACCTTGGGCTGACCGGCTCGATCGGCCTCAGCCACAACAAATTCCTGGCCAAGGTCGCCTCCGACCTCGACAAACCCCGCGGCTTTTCCGTGATCGGCGCGGGCGAGACGGTCGAATTCCTGCGGCCCAAACCGGTGCGGTTGATCTGGGGGATCGGCCCCGCCGCACAAGAAAGCCTCGACGCGGCCGGCATCCGAACCTTTGACGACCTGCTCCGCTGGGAACTCGACGACCTCACCCACCGCTTCGGCGGGATGGGAGAGCGGCTCTGGCACCTTGCCCGGGGCGAGGATCACCGCCGCGTCTCGGCCCACACTCCGGTCAAGGGTCTGTCGAACGAGACGACATTTCATGACGACACGTCGGACCTCGACCTGCTCGACGGGCATATCTTTCGGCTGGCCGAAACCCTGTCTGCGCGGGCCAAGGCGCGGGAAATTGCGGGGCGAGTCGTGACATTGAAACTCAAACGATCCAACCACACGCTGTTGTCCAAACGAACATCACTGCATCACCCGACCCAACTGGCCGACACGATCTATCGGACCGCCCGCGCCCTGCTTGATCAGGTGGGGGATCGGGGGCCGTACCGGTTGTTGGGGGTCGGTATCAGCGACCTCACCGACGCCACGCAAGCCGACCGCGAAGGCGACCTGCTCGACCCCGACGCCGAAAAACGGGCGCTTGCCGAACGGGCGGCGGACAAGATCCGGCAGAAATATGGCAAGGCGGCGATCACCAAGGGCCGCGCGCTGCGATGACGGCCTAGAGCGCCAATATACGGCGATAGGTCAAGATCGCCATGCGCTGATGCGGATATTGGCCGTTCAAATGGGTCAGGCCAGCAAAGGAAAAATCGTTTCGTTCAAGGACTTTGCGCGAGGCGTGGTTGTCACGGTCGACTGTGGCACCCAGTCTTGACAGGCCCAACTCTACCAAAGCCCTGACGCAAGCGTGATTGACAAGGGCCGAACCCACACCGATCCCCCACCAGTCGGGGCGCACAAAGTAAGAAAGAGACGCGTTTTCAATGCACACTGCGCCGATAACCGCCTTGTCCGCTTCGGCCGCGTCGTTGACCGCGACAATTCGGGGATCCGGGTCCGCGGATTGCGGTGCAAGGCTGGCGAACCAGTCAACTGGAGGCAAACCAGAACCGGTCATGGACCAAGGAGAGAACCGTTCGGCAACGGCCGAGTGGCAAAGCAGATTTTCAACGTCGTCGAGGTCTTTGTCCAACGGCGTTCGATAAATGAGATTTCCAGCCGAAAACTGCGATGCATCTCCGGCGATTTGGGGCCAACTATTGGACAGTGCACCCACCCGTGTCATGTGGACCTTCCATATCGGAGACTGTCACTTCTCCGGTCATCTGGACCGTGACGCTACATGAACTTTTCCCGCTAAACAGCGCGCCAGTCGAAACCATTTCTTCCTTCATAGCGGCCGGATCGACTTTCAAAACACTGACCAGGGAATTGTTAAGACTTTCCGCCGTACAATCATGACTGCCGGCTTCCACCTGTTTCATCTGTTTGTACACTAGCCGTGCCGTATCGCTGGTTTTTGTATTGGGCGCCTTGTATGTCGCAATGTGTTCGCTCTCGATATTCTCAAGATTCACGCGCTCTTTCAAATTTCGTTCAATAGCCTGATCCACAATGCTTTGCGGACCAAGACCCCTGTGAATGACCGCAGTTCCAACGTATTTGCCACCACTCTTGACCCGGACCACCCCAAACGAGCACCAGGTTAGAGCTCCGGACTGAAGTTCGGCCTCGGACCCCGCCGGAACAAAGTACACCTCGTCAGCGCCAACTAATCTGGCTTGTCGCGCCTGGCTGCTACCCGCGCTTCGGACTTGTGGCGTAAGACTTGGCCCGGAAGTTGCAGCCGCGCCTTGGGTCGCCGCTCTGATAAACCTCATTTTCAAATCTCCGTTTTTATCGCGAAAATTGAGCATGCCAGTCGAATTCAACTTAAGGCAGAATCAGGCAAAACCATAGTAAAAATTCCGATGGTTTAAGATTGCCGATGACGCATTTTACGTCGTGATGCAGACCCAACTGCGGACAAGTTCGGTCAGGCGGCTCTGACCAAGCGGGGGCAAAATCCCGCGCCGACAAGGCGGCCACTTTTCCGAGCCCAAAAAACCGTCGCCAGAGGCCTCTCGATCAACGAAGGGAGTGCCGGTCAGTCGCACGTCTCCTCCGAACGGCAAGCCGGCCCGCTTTGAGGTGGGACTTGACCCACATTGCCCCTCAGATAGGCTGAACGCGACATAGATCGGAGGGCCGCGTGATGACACGCCGCAATCGCCAGTTTGGCCCTGTCCCTGCCCTGCAAACCCGTTTGCAGGGCTGATCCGGGACATTACACCACATCCCAGGGTCTGCCCTTTCCGGCAGTGCGATCGCATTGCAGCCTTTCAGACCCGAGCCAAAAATGTCCCTGATCACCGTCAAAGACCTCTCTGTCACGCTTGGCACCCCGCTGTTTTCCGGGCTGTCATTCACCCTCAACCCCGGCGACCGGGTCGGGCTTGTCGCCGCCAACGGGCGGGGAAAATCGACCCTTTTGCGCTGCCTCGCTGGAACGGCAGACCCGACCGGCGGCGAGATTACCAAGGGGCGTGGACTGCGTGTTGGGCTGGTTGAGCAGGAGGTGCCAAAGGCGCTTGCCGACCGCCCGCTTTTTGAAGCCGTCCTGTCCGGCCTTGACCCCGATCAGGCAGACTACGAAAGCTGGCGGGTCGATATCGCGCTGGACGATCTGGGGATCCCGGCCGACTTGCGCGACCGCCGGCTTGCCGACCTCAGCGGCGGCTGGCAACGGGCCGCGCTGCTGGCGCGGGTCTGGGTCGCCGAACCCGATGTGCTGTTGATGGACGAACCGACCAACCACCTCGATTTGTCCCGCCTCGCAAGACTGGAACGTTGGATCGCCGCCCTGCCCCGCGATTTCCCTGTGATCGTGGCGTCGCATGACCGGGCCTTTCTGGACGGGGTGACCAACCGCACCCTGTTCCTGCGACCCGATCAAAGTCCGTCGTTCGCCTTGCCCTATACCCGCGCCCGCGCGGCATTGGACGAAGGTGACGCGGCACAGGCGCGACAGGCCCAGAACGACCTGAACAAGGCCAGCCAGTTGCGTAAACAGGCCGCCAAGCTCAAGAACATTGGTATCAACTCGGGCAGCGACCTATTGGTGAACAAGACCAAGCAACTGACCGAACGGGCCGAGCGGATCGAAGAGGCGGTGCGCCCCGCCCATCAGGACAAATCGGCGGGGGCGATCCGGTTGGCCCATTCCAGCACTCATGCCAAGGCGTTGGTCACGCTGGACGGGGCCGAGGTCGTCACGCCGGACGGACGGCTGTTGTACAAGATCGGGCAGCTCTGGATTTCTCCGGGGGACCGGGTTGTCCTGTTGGGGGCCAATGGCAGCGGCAAATCGCTGTTGGTCCGCGCCGTCCAGCGGGCGATGACCGGGGCAGAGGTGCCGGGGATCAAACCTGCCGGATCGGCCCGGTTGGGCTATAGCGATCAGGAGTTGGGGCAATTGTCCCAAGCCAGAACGCCGACCGAGGCGATCACACATGCCTTTGACGTGGGCGATCAGCGTGCCCGTGCGTTGTTGGCAGGCTCCGGCATGTCGATCGACCTGCAATCTGCCCCTATCGCGGCCCTCTCAGGCGGGCAAAAGGCCCGGTTGGCCATGCTCGTCCTGCGGTTGACCGAACCCAACTTCTATTTGCTGGACGAACCCACCAACCATCTCGACATCGAAGGCCAGGAGGCACTGGAGCAGGAGTTGCTGGCCGATGAGGCCAGTTGCCTGCTGGTCAGCCACGACCGCAGCTTTGTCCGCGCCGTCGGCAATCGGTTCTGGAAGGTCGAGGGTCGCCGCCTGATCGAAGTGGACGGCCCCGAGAGGTTTTTTGACGAGTTGAGCCGCCCCTAGACGGCCAACGGCAAACAAATCTGACCAATACTGCCCGATTTTGTTCGGTTTCAGCCAAAAATCGCACGATTTTTGTGCCGCCCCGTCGGAATTGGTAAGGAAAGTTGACAACTGCCTGACGCTTAGTAGATTTGCCGAAGGGCACTGTCCCAGAAATCGGCGCACCAAAGGGACGAGGAGGTCCTGCGCCGTCAGCCACTGATAGGGAGCACACACAGCATGGCCAACAGCAACGGCGGCGCTCTTTCATTTCTGATGAAAGAGAACATTGTCGCAGAACCGGGATTCAACCGCTGGTTGGTTCCGCCAGCTTCTATCATGATTCACCTATGCATTGGGTCGGTCTATGCATGGTCGGTGTTCAACCCGCCGCTGACCCGGCAGTTGGGTGTCGTCGCCCCCGCCGCCGATGACTGGTCGTTGTCATCTGTCGTCTGGATCTTTTCGGTGGCCATCGTGTTTCTGGGCCTTGCCGCTGCCTTTGGCGGCAAGTGGCTGGAAAAGGTCGGTCCGCGCATGGTCGGCGTTGTCGCCGCGACCTGCTGGGGCGGGGGGTTCGTTCTGGGATCGGTCGGAATTTCAACCCACCAGTTGTGGCTGATCTATCTGGGCTATGGTGTGATCGGCGGCTGTGGTCTGGGTCTGGGCTATGTCTCCCCGGTGTCCACTCTCATCCGCTGGTTTCCCGACCGGCGCGGTATGGCGACGGGCATGGCGATCATGGGTTTCGGCGGCGGTGCGATCATCGCCACGCCGCTGAAAACATGGCTGCTGGGCGTCTATGGCAAGGCCCCCGAATATCTGGGCACGCAGGATGCGGTCGCTTTGGTTACAGAAGCCGGCCGTCAGTTCGCCACCACCGCCGCAGGTAAGGTCGAGGTCGTCGTGGCCAGCGCCAAGCAGGCGGCGGCCCTGCACGGTGGCGGCGCCGAGGGCGTCTATGTGGTTGGCACCGGCGACACGGGTGCGGCCATGACGTTTCTCACGCTTGGCATCGGCTATTTCATCGTCATGATCATCGCGGCCTTTATGTACCGCGTCCCTGCTGCGGGCTGGCAGCCCGCGGGTTGGACCCCCAAGGTCAATGACGGCAACGCCATGATCACCAAGGCCAACGTAGATATCGACGAGGCGCTCAAGACGCCGCAGTTCTGGCAGCTTTGGATCATGCTGTGCTTTAACGTGACCGCAGGGATCGCCGTGATCGGTGTGGCCAAGACCATGATGTCCGAGATTTTCGGAACCTCGATGCCGCTGGTCGTCACGGCCGCCTTTGCCTCGACCTACGTTCTGATGATATCGGTCTTCAACATGGTGGGCCGGTTCTTCTGGGCGTCCACGTCGGACTATATCGGTCGCAAAGCCACCTACATGATCTTCTTTGCGCTGGGGATCGTGCTGTATCTGTCCATTCCGTACTTTGCGACGGGCGGATCAACCAACCCGTCGATGTTCTATCTGATCGGCTTTTATGTGGCGACGATGGTCATCTTCACGATGTATGGCGGCGGCTTTGCGACCATCCCGGCCTATCTGGCCGACCTGTTCGGCACGATGCACGTCGGAGGCATCCACGGACGCCTGCTGACCGCGTGGTCCACCGCAGGGGTTCTAGGGCCGCTGGTCATCACCTCGCTGCGGGACATGTCCGTAGGCAAGGCGATCACGGACCTGACGTCGAAAGTGGACGCGGCGGCCTTTGCAGAAAAGTTCGGCGCGCCTGTCGATCAGTTGGGCCAACTTGTCGCGGCCAAAACCGTGACCATCGCCAAGCTGATGGAAATCGCCCCGGCAGGAACCATCGACCCCACATCGAGCCTGTACAACACCACGATGTACGTCATGGCGGCGCTGCTGGTGGTCGGACTGATCGCGAACGTCCTGATCCGTCCGGTCAACCCCAAACACCACTATAGCGGAACGCAGCCCGGCACGATGCCGCGCGGTGCGGCAGCTTCGCCTGCTGAGTGAGTGAACACAGGACGGGCGGGCCAGTCAGGCCCGCCCGCTCCACCCCTGCCCTATTCGGCGGCCATGGGCAGCGCGCCTGTCCGACCAATCCCCGAAATCTCAGCCACGATCCCGTCCAGCACCCGCTGGAACGTCGCAAAATTGCGGCTGGGTTCGATGGTCCGTTCGTTCATGTAAAGCGCGCGGTCCACCTCGATCTGTACGGCGTGCTGACGGCGAGACGGGCGGCCATAGGCCTGTGCAATATGGGCCCCGGCAAAGGGCATGTTGCGGGCCACCCGCAACCCGGCCCGGACAAAGGCGGCCTCGATCCTCTCGACGATAACGGGCGAGGCGGACGCGCCGAACCTGTCGCCCAGGACCACGTCAGGCCGGACAGCCCCCGAAGGCCCCACATGCTCCAACGCTTCGTGCGGCATCGAATGACAGTCGATCAGGATGGCCTGACCGAATTGGGAATGGCTTTGGTCGATGAGGGTTTGCAGGCAATCGTGATAGGGACGCCAATAGCGGCTTATGCGCAGATGCGCCTCGGCCATGGTAATCTTGCCCGAATAGATCGGGCGGCCATTGGCGACCACGCGGGGGATCACCCCAAGACCAGAGGCCACGCGCGGATTATGCGCGCTGCGGCGCACCCCGTCGATCAGGGCAGGGTCAAGTTCTTCGGCGGCACGGTTCAGATCAACAAAGGCGCGCGGCACACCGGCTGCCAGAAACGGCGCGCCGTGGACCGGGGCCATATCGAACAGGCGATCGACAAAGGCATCCTCGGACGACCGGATGTCGTGCTGGTTAAGGATCGTGCGGCGCATGAATTCCGTCGGATAGTCGCGCCCGCTGTGCGGCGAGGCGAAAATCACGCTGGTCGTGCGCTGCGCGGGCAGCATCAGACGATAGGTTTGGTTGTCCATCCGCTCTCCTGTTACCTGACAAGATAGACCGAGATTCGCATTTGCCAAAAGCCCTTGATCCCCTCTCCGACTCCTTTTATAGACCGCCTACCCGACGCGGTTCACCCCGCGTCCTGTTTGTTTCAGGGCGTGGGGTTTCCGAATGGGGTCATGGGCGGTTAGCTCAGCGGTAGAGCACTACGTTGACATCGTAGTGGCCACTGGTTCGATCCCAGTACCGCCCACCATGAATTCACTGGTCCATCCGGGCCGAAACGCAACCCGACGGCGCATTCCAGCGCGCCGCGACAAGAGGAGACGACCAATGAAGGTTCGCAACTCGCTTCGCTCGCTCAAGCTGCGCCATCGCGATTGCCGCGTCGTGCGCCGCAAGGGCCGCGTCTATGTGATCAACAAGACGCAGCCCCGGTTCAAGGCCCGCCAGGGCTGATACCGGCGACAGCCGCAAAAGATTGGGTCGCGCACCGCAAGGGCGCGGCCCTTTTTCGTGTCTTGCCCTCTCTTTCTTGGCCGATGACGGCCGTCTGCACGGGTTCGCCCTAGTCAGCCGGGGGGAATTGGGACTAGCCTCTGCTCAGACGGTATTCCAAAAAGCAAGGGTGATTTCCCATGACATTCTTCAAACCTCATATCTTGATGGCGGCCCTGATCGCCACGGCGGCGGCCCTGCCTGCAACTGCCCAGACCGCCGATTGCGGCGGTGTCGGCGCCAATGGCCAGTGGGTCGGCGGGTCCGAGACCGCCTCGGACATCGCCACCGCCTCGAATTATCAGGAACAAATGGCGCTGGTGCTGGCGGGCAACCAGTACGTGTCGCTGTTTTCTGTTTCGGCCGCGACCGAGGTCAGGGTCGAAGCCGCCGGGCGCGGCGGCGGCGATCCACAGATTGACCTGTATGACAGCACCGGGTCCATCGTCGTTTCGGACGACGATTCGGGCGGTGACGGTGCGGCGCGGGCCGAGGTCATGCTCAACCCCGGCACCTACTGCCTTGCCATGAAAAGCTTTGACGGGGCGCCTATGACTGGCTTTGTCCGCATTGGCCGGGCCGAACAGGAGGCGTTGACCGCTGGTCTTGACACGTCCGCGACCGATGGCGGGGACGAGGGCGGCATGTCGGGTGACACGCCGGTCTGTACCGCCGACACAATCACGATGGGCCTTGGCGTGGGCGCAATCGACGCGGAACTGGCGCAGGGCGTTGTGGGCAACGGATCGGTGGATGATAGTCCCTACTGGCGCTTTACCATCGACAGCCCGCAGGCGGTCAGCATCCTTGCCGAAAACGTCGAGGCCGATCCGCTGATCACCCTTTACGATTCGACAGGCACCTATGTCGCCGACAACGACGACTCGGATGGTTTGAACTCGCGCATCGACATGTCCACGCCCTTGGCCGCTGGCACCTACTGTATCGCGGTTCAGGCGCTGTCGAACACAGCCTTGCCCATCACGATCACGGTCAAGACCTATGACCCGGCCGAAGCGCTTCAGGGCATGTACAACCGGGCCGAGGCTGCTCCGCCCATGGACGGGTCCGTGCCGATCACCGATCTGGGGGTCATTGCCACCCGGCAGCGCGTCGATGCCCAAATCAGCGACAAGGCCAAATGGTACAAGATCGACGTCGAGGAAGGCGGGCTTCTGGTGATCGAGGCGATCAGTTCGGGGGACAGCGCCGATCCCTACCTCGCCCTGTTCGATGATCTGGGCCGGTCGGTTGCCAACAACGACGACTATGGCGACGGGCTGAACGCGCTGGTCACGGCCAAGGTGACGGCGGGCAGCTATCTGCTGGCGCTCAAGGACGTGAACAGCGGGGGCAACGGGTTTGTCCGGATGCTGATCGAACGGTACGTCCCGGCAAAGTAATCAGTTTTGCGGCATTGCCCCCGTCCCGGTTCGCTGGGGCGGGGGTTGTCGTGTCTACCGACCGCGCACCACGCTGTCCGCCAAAAGGCGCACGACGGTCGGTTCGTTCAGATACCCCGTCACATCCAGCCCCCGATCCCGCTGATACCGCCGCAGCGCCCGGCGGGTTGCGTCATCAAACACGCCATCCACCGGGCCGGGGTTCAGGCCCAATTGCTGCAACCGAGCCTCGACCAGCCGTGCGGCAATGGGATTGAGGGCCAGTTGAGCCTCCGCAGCCGCCGCTGCGGCATTGGCGTTTGCATCGGCACTGGACTGGGTCAGTGCTGTGATCCGAGCCTGCGCATCAGCCCGGAACGCCCCCTGCGGATAGGCCCGCAGATAAGTGTTGTAGGCGGCCACGGTGTCAGCCTGCCGGGCGCTATCCCATGCGGCCTTGTCCACGGCTTGTGCGGCTTGGCGTTTGTCCTGTTCGATCAGGGCGAGACGATCTGCCGCCAGTTCGGCAAACTGCCCGTCGGGATAGCGAGACAGGTAGGCGCGATAGCCGGGTTCGTCCCCCTTGGCTCCCGTCTCCTCCCAGTAAGCACGGTCGAGTCGGGCTTCTTCCAGCCGCTTGGCCTCGGCCTGGGACTCAAGTTCGGCGGCGCGGCGGCTGGCTTGGGCGTCAAGACGGTTGATCTGTTCGGTGGTCAGATAGGTTGTCTGGGAAAAACCGTTCTGCTGTTGCCAGTTGGCAATGGCGCGACGGGTGCCGGGACCAAAGATGCCGTCGATCCCACGGGTGTCATAGGACAGAAGCGTCAGATTGCGCTGGACCTGACGACGCTGGTCGCGGGACAGAGTCATCGACTCTTCAGCCAGCCGGGCGCCGCGGTCAGGCTCGGCGATGATGGCGGCAATCGCTGCTTCGGCCTCGGCAGCGTGCAGTCCTGCCGGATAGCGGCGCAGATAGTCGCGATAAGACTCCATGGTGTCCAGCGCCCGCGCGCCGTCCCACAGGGCCGCGTCGGCGATGGTGTCGGGGGCCGGGGTTTGTGGGGTGACAAGCACCTGTGGCGCGGGCGGCGCGTCGGCGATGAACATATAGGACCGGGGCGCAAAGCCGCCGATCGACAGCCGACGATTGTTCGCGACGGCCGCCGCCAGATCGGTCGCGGGCAGCACGACGGACCCTAGCAGCACATCTGCCACATCGCGGGGTTCCCCCTGAATGACGGTAACGCCCTGCGGGATGTCCAGTTCGCCCACCCCGCCCCGCAGCCACGGCCCAAAGGTCTGCTGGCTGGTGGCCGCCTCTGCCCCCAGCATCAGGACCGCATGACCCGGTGCATCGCCCAGAACCTGCATCAGACTTTCCACCGATAAGGCGGTGGCGGACAGATTGAACAGATCAGGCACAGGTGCGTCTGCCGTCATGTACCAGGTCCGCCGTCCGTCCGTGACGAACCGGCCCGATAAGACCACCAGCATGTGGTCGGCACCGTCAGCATTCGACACGAACCTGTTGACAGCGGCGGCCGCCGCATCGGCCCGGCCGTTGGGCAAGACCTGAACGGCAAACCCAAGATCCTCGAGCGCGCCCGAGGCGCTGACCACATCTGTCGCCCTGATTGTCCGACCCAGCTGTTCATAACGCTCGGTTCCCAGGATCAGGGCCGCGTCATCGGCCCAGACGGTCACGGGGGCAATCAGGGCAATGGCAGTTGTGAGAAACAGGCGGCGCATGTGGCGTCCTTTGTTGGGGGCCGTCTGGCGCGGCCTGGTCAGCTCTTGTCAGCAGGCTAGGACAGGCAGCCCCTGCTATTCAATAACGCGATAGCGGACGCGGGGGTCCATCAGTCCGATCAAGACCGTTGCCAGACTCGGTTTGGCGGGATTACGCTGAAGTCGCCGGCGCTCATCGGCAATTTTGAAAAATACTATTTCGCCGAGAGGCACCCATGACCCATTCCACACTCAGGACAGGGATGTCCGGGCCCCAGGTCCGCGACCTCCAAAGCGCACTTAACGCAAACCTGTCACCCAGTCCCAACCTCAATATCTCGGGCGTTTTTGACCATACTACCCGCGATGCCGTGCGCAGATACCAGACCGCAAGCTGGCTGGAGGCAGACGGGATTGCCGGGCCATGCACGCTGAACGCCCTGTTCGGGCGGGAAACTTTTACGCCGATCCTGCATTCGGTGCCGTTCATCCCGCAACCCAATCCCTATACGTGTTGGGCGGCATCACTGGCGATGTTAAAGCGATCCTCTGTCCTCGGGGTGCAAATGATAACGCCGGCCGCCCTGCTGGGACCCAACGGCGATCTGATCAACGGGTCCGCGCCGGGGACGGACACGGTTGCCATTCACAGCCGTCTGGCTGCTGTTCATCATATGACCTACCACCCGCCCCGTAGCTGGACCGTCGCGGGCATGCGCCAGCTTATTTCGAACGGACCGGTCTGGGTCGATCTGTTGTGGCAGGCCGGTTCCTACAGCCGGGGACGGGCATCGCCCGGCCACGCTGTTGTCATCATCGGCGCGCGCGGGACGGAAGCAGCCGACGGGATGAGCCTGACACTGCGGATCTACGATCCGTGGCCGCCCGGACAGGGCGACATGATGTCAAAATCCTATGGTGCGCTTGTCCGCGCCGTGCCTGCCCTGACCTACGGCCTGATCACCCGGTGAACGCAAAAGGGCGGGAGCTTTCGCCCCCGCCCTTATTTCTCGGGAATGCAACTAACCGAGAGGTCTTAGTTGAAGTTGTAGACGACCGAAACGCCCAGCGTGTTCTCGCCGTTCTTGAGCGTGTTGAAGTCCGCCCCGCTGAAGTCCGACACATAGCTGGTGCGCAGCGACAGCGCATTGTTCAACGCCACGTTCAGCGCCAGTTCGTTGGTCGCGGTCACGTCAGCATTCGATCCGATCAGCGTCAGGTCGTTCGTGATATAGACCGTATCGCTGATCTTTTGGCTGTAGTTGGCTTCGGCGCTGTAGGCGGCCTCGTTATACTTGGTGCCGTCGCCCAGTTCGATATAGCGATAGCCGGGGCCTGCTTTGACCGACAGCTGCGTCGTGTCAGTGTTCAGGATCCGGTAACCGACGCCAAAGCCGACGAACGCGTCTTGCTTGTTGGCAGTAGCAATCGCCAGGTTGTCATAGTTCAGGTTGACGTTGGCATAGCCAAAGAAGCTCGGGTTGAAGTTGTGGTAGAAGTCATACCCGGCCAACAGCGTGTTCTTGTCTTCGACGTTGTTGGTCGAACCGTAAGTATAGGCAAGGTTGATTTCCGACCCGTTGGTGCCATCGAAGTAGCCATAGTTCATCCCGATGCCCAGGCTGACGACGTCGTCGGCAGTCGTGCTGTTGGACGAGGTATAGCGAAGGGCAACCGATCCATAAGTGCCCACGACACGGCCTTCGTTGCCAAAGGTGACATCGCGCTGGTCGTCAGCGATCGCATCGGTCACGGCGGTGACGCCATCAGAGGCGCTGGCGGTGCTGAAGGTGCTGGTCTGGGCCAGGGCGGCGCCTGCGATGGTGCTGGCAACGGCGGCGGCGACGAAAACGGAAATCTTTGTCATGTTGGGTCTCTCCTGAAACATGTAACAAGCGCTCAAAGTGCGATGCCGGTCACATAATCCCTTCCCAGCCATGCGCCATGGGAAACCCTCGATTCTGGCTTTTGGCTTTTTAGCTTTCGCTGCACCGCAACATCGGCCAAACCTTGCCTATATTTAAGTAATTGAATTTATTATATATTGCAAAAAGCCGCCGATGGCTGAAACAACTCTTTTCAGGTTACCCCTTGTAATGCCCCAAGCGCGGCCAACCAAACCAGCGTTCAGCCAAGCTTGCATTGGTTGCATACCTACACGGGATTTTTACAAAATGTGTTCCCACCACCTGTCCCGGTGCGTCATTGGCATCCCAAACCCAATGAACTAGGCAGATTCCCGAAGGAGGCGAAAATGGGCGTCATCACATTAGTGCGGCACGGGCAGGCAAATTCGGCCGCTCAGGATGAAGCAGGGTATGATCGCCTGTCCGATCTGGGCCGTCAGCAGGCCGTCTGGTTGGGCGATCACCTGCGAAATCAGGGTGAAACATTTGACGTGATCCTGTCGGGTAGCCTGACCAGGCACCGTCAGACGGCAGAATCAATGGGTTTTGTCGCCGCCGATATTGATCCCCGCCTGAACGAAATGGACTATTTCAATCTCGGTCGCGCGTTGCATGACGTCCACGGCATCCCCATGCCCGGCCCCGAGGATTTTGCCAGCCACGTCCCCCAGGTGATGGAGGCTTGGCACCGGGCCGAGATCATGGGCAACGAAACCTTCTCCGGTTTCGAGGCCCGGGTGACCGGCGTGTTGCAAGAGGCCGCCGTGCCGGGCCGAAGGGTGCTGTGCGTCACGTCGGGCGGGGTTATCGCAATGGTCCTGCGGCACCTGCTGGATCTTAGCCCACGCGGAATGGCCATGATCACGCTGCCGATCCTGAATACCTCGATCCACCGGATCCACGTTATCGACCACGGCCCCATTCTGGGCGCTTTCAACGCTACGCCACACCTGGACCGGGCCGACCGCACCTATGCCCGCACCCATTTCTGAAAGACTGCCGATGCTGACGCTATATTGTGCCCCCAATACGATCTCGGTCGCTGTCGCCGTCGGACTGGGCGAGGCGGGGCTGAGTTTCACGCCCGCGATCATCGACTTCACAGCGTCCCAGCAGACGGGCGCGACCTACCTCGCCATCAATGCCAAGGGGCGGGTCCCGGCGCTGGATACACCGCAGGGCATCCTGACCGAAACCGGGGCGATCCTGGACTATATTGCCACCCTTGCCCCCGACCGCGCCTTGGTCCCCGCCGATCCCTTTGCCGCCGCCCGGATGCGCGAGTGCATGTATTACCTCGCCAGCACCATGCATGTGAACCATGCGCACAAGCGGCGCGGTCATCGCTGGGCGGATCATCAGGCTTCGTTCGACGACATGATGGCCAAGGTGCCGCAGACGATGGCCGCCTCGTGCACCTATCTGGAACAAGCCCTGGCACTGTCCCCGTTTGTTCTGGGCGACCGGATCAGCATGGCCGACTGCTATCTCTATCCCATCACGACATGGCTGGCGGGAGATGAGGTAGATATCGCCGCCTTTCCGAAGCTGGCGGGATTTGCCAAGAAAATGTCAGGCCGCGCGTCCGTCCGCGCCGTCCGCGATATGGGGTTGCTCTGATGCATCTATGGGTCCGCGCCGAACAACGGCCACATGAACAACGGGTCGGGATCACGCCTGACGGGGTCGCCACCCTGCGGCAGGCGGGGATTGACGTCACTGTCGAACGGTCATCCCAACGGGCAATCCCGCTGGATGGCTACATCGCCACCGGATGCGCCATCGCGTCCGAAGGATCATGGCCGGATGCCCCTCGCGACGCGGTGATATTTGGCCTCAAGGAACTGCCCGACGATGGCACGCCCCTGCCCCACCGGCACATCCTGTTCGGGCATGCCTACAAGGGGCAACCGGCGGGACAGCGGCTGTTGACCCGGTTTCAGGCCGGTGGCGGGGCGCTGTACGATCTGGAATACCTGACGGACGAGGCCGGGAGGCGGGTGGCCGCCTTTGGCTATTGGGCGGGATATGCCGGGGCGGCGGTCGCCGCCCTGTGCTGGATTGCCCAGCAGGGTGGCGGCATCTGCGATCCGGTGGCCACCTATTCCAGCGCCTCGTCCTTGGCCGATCACGTCAGGACCGGACTGGCCGGGGCCGCCCCCAGCGCCCTTATCATCGGCGCGTTGGGCCGGGTCGGCACCGGGGCGTCGGACCTGTGCACAGCGGTCGGCATTGTCCCAACCCGCTGGGACATGGCCGAAACCGCCAGGGGCGGGCCGTTTCCACAGGTGCTGGCGCACGACATCTTCCTCAACTGTATCCTTGCCCGCCCCGGCACGCCCGTCTTTGTCCCCGCCTCGACCAAGACCGACCCGCGCCGCCTGTCGGTGATCGGCGACATCGCGTGTGACCCCGACAGCGACTTTTCCCCCATCAAGGTCTATGACCGGACAACGTCTTGGGACGCGCCCGCGCTTCGGGTCCACGACACGCCACCGCTGGACGTGACGGCCATCGACAACCTGCCGTCCCTGTTGCCGGTGGAAAGCAGCGAGGATTTCGCAGCCCAACTGTTGCCGCACCTGTTGACCCTGCCGCAGATCGACAGCGGGGTCTGGGGGCGGGCGCGGGCGCTGTTTGACGCTCAGCCCTTGCGGTAAAGATCGTCCTCGGCGTCCTGGGCATCAATCCCCAGCGCCTCCAGCCCCGCCTCCAAGTGATCGGCCAGATGCGGCGATCCTTTCAGGTAGTCCGCTGTCGGGGTTGTCGCCTCGTCCCGGGCAGTCTGGATGGCGTCGTCCAGATCGGCCGCGTCATAGGTCCCGCGCCCGATCCAGAACAGGGCCACCAGACTGGCCTGTTCATCCTCGTTCAACGCCTCGATGAACGCGTCGAATTCGCGCTCTCCACGATCCTCGCGCGCCAGAATGATGATTTCCGCCACCTTGTCAGCTGAGATGTCGAGCATGTCCTGCCCCCCTTATTTGCCTATCCTGATCTCAGGCTAAGCACACAGGGGCATAAAAACCTTGATCCTGCTCAACCTTTGAACAGGCGGTAATAGGCCCAGTCGGGCAGGAACTGGCTCAGCCGGAAGAACCACGAAAACACCATCGGAAAGCTTTTCTTGAACGCGGTGTCATTCATGTGTTCGAACACCTCGCGCGCGGCGGCTTCGGGCTCCATGATGAAGGGCATGTTGAAATTGTTCTTGTCGGTCAACCGGGTCTTGATGAAACCGGGATTGACCAGCTGGACGTGGATGCCCGTCCCGCGCAGGTCGGCCTGCATGGATTCGGCGAGATACATGACCCCGGCCTTGGACGCCCCATAGCCGATGGCCCCTGGCAACCCGCGAAAGCCCGACAGCGACCCGGTCAGCACAATGTGCCCATGCCCGCGCGCCACCATGCCGGGGATCACCGCGCCCACCACGCGGGACGCGCCAACATAGTTGATCTCGGCCATCATCTCGGCCTTTTCGTTGTCCCATTCGGTGGCCTTCATCGGCCAGTAGACGCCAGCCAGATAGACCAGCCCGTCGATCTGGCCCACCTCGGTCGCCGCTGCCTCGACCGCCTTGCGGTCGGCCACATCGACGGTGACAAAGGATGCCTTGCCCGGCAGTTCGGCCACCAGCGATTTCAGCCGATCTTCGGACCGGGCCGACACGATCACCTCGGCCCCCGCGCGACTCAGATCATGGGCAAGCGCACGACCCAGCCCTTCGCTGGCACCGACGAGCCAGTATCGTTTGCCTTGCCAAATGGTCACAGTCGTCTCCTTCAGGCCGCGCGGTCCAGTTGAGGGGCGGCATCACGCGGGCGCATGGTGGCGACAAGCTCGGCCACCTTGATCCCGTATTTGCGGAACTGGCTGCGGTTCATGATCGACCCGTTGGGTGTCAGATACATCCAGTCCGTCGTATCCAGAACATGACCGCCCGCATCTGCGGTCAGCTTGATCCGGTAATTGAGCAGGACGGCCGATCCGGATTGCTGACCTGTCCCCGTGCCGATCACATCGGGCGCTTCTGCCCGGATCGACCCGTCATTGCCCAGTGTCAGCGTCCATTTCCTGTCTTGCACCGCCCCGCTGTCATAACGAAACCGTTCGGTCATGGTTCCGACATTGCCCTGCCAGGACGCCTCGAAATCGGCGACAAAGCGGGACGACACGCGGCCCGTCGGGCCAAAGATCACCCCTTCGCAGACAAGCGGCCCGTTGAACCGTTCACGAATGTCAAACGTCGGCCCCTCGGCATAGTCTTCGGGGCGCTGCGCCCAGAACGAAATGTATCTGCTTTGGGCAAACATTGCCGTAACGGCCAGAACCAGACCAATCACGATATAGGGCAGGATCGCCATGCCTCAGTCCTCCAGCGGGGTGGCGGCCAACAGGCCTATCGCCACAAGTTTCAAAACCGACGGCACCAGCGCATACAGGACCGTCAACATCGTCATGGCCGCAACAGGCGCATCCAGCGACCCCGCCACGAACCCCGACCGTTCCAGAAGCGGCAGCAGGATCGCCGCCGCAAAGGCCAAGGTCAGCTTGTTCATCAGAGACCAAAGCCCAAACCCCTGCCCCCCGTTGGGCGAAATCGCCGCCATCCGCCGGGCGAACATCGCCGGCAGCAGGGTGAGGTCGGCACCGATCGTCGCCCCTGACACTACGCAGATGATTGCGAAAGGGATCACATCGCCCCGCCCCAGCAGGAAGGTAAAGCCGAACGACACCACGGCCAGCACCATCGCCATCAGCAGCGTCCGCTTGGCCCCGATGGCCTTGGCCACCGCCGACCAGAACGGCGAGGAGATGGCAGCCGCCAGAAAGAACAGCACCAACAGCGGCCCCTCGGCCCCCGGCGCGCCCAGTCGGGTCTGCACATAAAACAGGAACATCGTGGACGACACCGCCAGCGGGGTCGCGTTGACCAATGCCAGAATCATCAGCCGCCGCGCGATAGGGTCGCCAAATATGACGCCGACCGGGGTCGGTGGCTCCAGTTCTGTTCGGCCCGTCCATTCGGGCCACATCACCAGCGCGGCCACCACGGCGGCCACGGCAAAGCCCCAGGCAAACACCGAAAACGGCGCACTGACAGCGCCCATCAACAGTGTTGGCGTGACGGCCGCGACGCAGACGCCCAGCAAGGACCCGCTTTCCCGCCAGGCCGCCAACCGCGTGTGCCCGCCTTCGCGGGTGCCCACCTTGGCGATCCCTTGGGCGTAGAAGTTGATGCTCAGAAAACTGAACGATGTGAACAGGCCCGTGATCGTCAGCCCGAACCACCAGACCGGAGAGATCGGCGGCGCCACCGCGAACAACCCCATCATCGACAGTGCCATCGTAACGGCGGCAAGGCTGACCCATACCGCCTTGGACCGGCCCAACCGCTCGCTGATCCAGCCCAGCGCCGGGTCCTGCAAAACGTCGAACAGGCGCAGCCCGAACAGGACCGCCCCGAGGGTCGTCAGGCTGATCCCATAGGTTTCGGCGTAATAGGTCGGCGCGTAGATATATATTGGCAGTCCAGCGGCCGAAATTACGCCGGCAAATACGGTATATGCGGGCAGGCGTTCGGACCACGCACTCACCGGCTGACCTCATCGAGTGGCGGTTCGGGGCGGGGGCGATACGCCGCCCCCTTCCACCAGAGTTTCAGGGCCTGCCAATGGATCAGCGCCAGCACCCGGCGCGAACCGAACGGGCGGCGCAACACGGCCCGCAGGATCGACCCGTTGGTCAGTGGCCGCCTGTCCCCGGTCAGCGTGGCGATCAGCCCGCCGTTGCCTTGGGTATAGTCGATCCAGATCCCGACCCGGTCAGGCTGAATGTCGAACCGGAACACATACCCGCCCTCGACCGGCTGGAATGGCGAGACATGGAATATCTTTTGCGCGGCGATGGTCCGGTCCTTGGTGATTTCGGACAGGTCGGGGTGATGGCACAGATAGGAATGGCGATCGCCAAAGGTGTTGGTCACCTCGGCAATGACCACGCGCAGGATGCCCGCATCATCGTGGCAAAGCCAAAAGCTGACCGGGTTGAACACGTGGCCCAGAACCTGAGGCTGGGCCAGCAACTTGATTCGGCCCGACAGATCAATGGCATGAGCGGCCAGAACCTCGCGCACCCACGCGGCCCCGGTCCCCTGATGGGGCGGTCCGCCGTGATCGACGTCGTGCAATGACATCACAGCGCGGCCATTGCGGGCAAACAGCGACGGAGCCTGCACATCGGCCTCGGCATCCAGCAGGACATAGTCGATAGAGTAGCGGAACGCGTTCTTGGTCGCCCCCCGCCGCCCGTGGTACGTCTCTCCCGCGATGTGCTGGACTTGGCTCACTCGGCCGCCATATCCAGCCGCTCGACCGCGTTCAGGGCGGTGACGACATCGACGGCACTTGACAGACCGTCCTCGTGAAATCCGTTCTTCATCCAGGCCCCGCAGAACCATGTCCGGTTCGATCCATTCGTCGCGGCGGCCGCCTCCTGTGCAGCCAGCGCCCCCAGATCATAGACCGGATGATGCAGCGTGACCTCGTCCCAGATCAACTCTTCCCGGATGGGGCGGGTGGAATTGAGCGTGACCATCATCGGATCGGCCGTCAGCCAGGGTTGCAAAGAATTCATCCAGTAGGTCAGGTCGATCTTGTCGGTCTGTTTGGCCGCCGTTTCAGTATAGACCCATGACGACCAGACAACACGACGGCGCGGCATGATCGACGTGTCCGAATGCAGGACGATGCGGTTGGGCTGATAGCGGATGGCGGACAGCATGTCGCGCTCGCCCGGCGTCGGATCGACCAGCAGGCGCAGGCCGATGTCAGAGTGGGTGGCAAAGACGACCTCGTCAAACCGGTCCCAGTCGGCCCCGCCCGTCTTGACCTCGACCCCAAGGGGGGTGCGGCGCACGGCATCGACGGGGGTACCCAGTCGCATCTGCACGCTCCGCGCCTTCATTGAAGCGTCAAGGCGGCTGACATAGGACGTGGATCCGCCCTGCACGGTGTACCACTGATGCTGGCCCGTGTGGTGCAACAGGGCGTGGTTTTCGAAGAACCGGATCATGGCATGGGCGGGAAAATCCATGATCTTTTCGGTCGGTGTGGACCAGATCGCGCCTGACAGAGGCAACAGGTAGTAATCGCGGAAATAGTCGCCCGTTCCCAGTTTTTGCAACAACCCATCGATGGTCAGTCCCGGTTCTTGAGACGCAGCAAGAGCGTTGGCATTGAAATGCAGAATGTCCCGAACCATGCGCAGGAACCTGGGGTTCGCCAGATTGCGTTTCTGGGCAAACAGCGCGGCCAGACTGGCCAACCCGTATTCCAGCCGCCCACCGGCGATCGACGCGCCAAAGCTCATGTTGGATGGGACGACCGGCACATCAAGTTCCGCAAACAGCGCAGCAAGGTGCGGATAGTTGGCATAGTTGAATACGATAAAGCCGGTATCGACCGGCTGG
Source organism: Marivivens sp. (assembly GCA_024642115.1). Taxonomy (GTDB): domain Bacteria; phylum Pseudomonadota; class Alphaproteobacteria; order Rhodobacterales; family Rhodobacteraceae; genus JAHEBU01. The sequence goes on from JAHEBU010000010.1 coordinate 35,783, forward strand.
TCGGCATTGGGGCCAGCCATTCGGGTACGGGCATGTCCGCCCAGCCGCGGCTCGGATTCAAACAGGACCACCTCGTGATCGCGTGCCAGCATATGTGCCGCTCCCATCCCGGAAATGCCTGCGCCGATCACGGCTACTCGTCTGGGCGGCAGCCGCCCGGCGTCGATGAAACTTGTCAAAACTGCTCCGCTTCCTCAGTCGTCTCTTGGCGTTGATACGCAGGACTCGGTTTTCCGGATGACACAGCAAATTTCCAGCACGAAATGATCCGTTCGCCAGCTTGCCGCGTAAGTGATACATGTTGACCCTAGCTTACCCCTTGGACAAAGCTCATGCACTTGCAGGACTGCCGCCCTATGATGGCGGCGGACGAATTCGGCCTTTGTACGCAGGAGCACGTCGGTTGACGACCTCGGACCCGACATCACGACTGGCCTGGGTTGCTCAGATTGAGGCTGTGCGCGACCGGCAGGACCAACGGGCCTTTGCCGAACTGTTTGCGCATTTCGCGCCTCGGGTAAAATCGTTCCTGATGAAGTCCGGATCCAGTCCCGAACTGGCCGAGGAATGTGTGCAAGAGGTCATGACCACGTTGTGGAACAAGGCCGCTCTGTTCGATCCGGGGAAGGCCAGCGTGTCCACCTGGATTTTTACCATCGCCCGGAACCGTCGGATTGACATGATCCGCAAACTGCGCCGCCCCGAACCCGAAGACCTGCCGTGGGGTCCGGAAACCGAAGCGGACCAGTCCGAAGCGATGATCCTGCAAGAGGAAACAGAAAGACTGGGCAGGGCCTTGGCCGAGCTGCCGGAAAAACAAAGGGCCCTGATCGAACGGGCCTATTTTGGCGATCTGAGCCACAGCGAAATCGCCGAACAGACAGGGCTTCCCTTGGGCACCATAAAATCCCGCATCCGGCTGGCATTAGACCGGCTGCGGCACAGTATGAAATGAAGAAGACCAATATGACGGACATCAATCACCATCTGACCGACCCGCTGCTGATGGCCTACAGCGCCGGCACATTGCCCGAGGCGTTCAGCCTTGTGGCGGCCACTCACATCAGCCTGTGCGACGAATGTCGCGCCCGATTGGGCAGCTTCGACGCCGTCGGCGGAGAGGTGATGATGGACGCGGGCAGCGTTGCGGTATCCGACGAGTGTCTCGCCGCGACGTTGAAGCGGATCAACCAAGGCGCCCCCGCACCCCGGCCTGCGCCGCGCAAATCGGTGCTGCCATCGCCCTTGCTTGACTATGTCGGCGGCGACCTCGGCGACGTAAAGTGGCGGAAGATCGGCGGCGGGGTCAGTCAAATGATCCTGTCAACGTCCAAGGACGCCACTGTCCGCCTGCTGCGTATTCCCGCAGGAACCGCAGTGCCGGATCACGGGCACCGGGGGACCGAACTTACTTTGGTTCTGCAGGGCGCGTTCCGCGACGCCACCGACCGCTTTGGCGTGGGCGATGTCGAGGTCGCCAACGAGGACCTGAACCACAAACCCGTGGCCGAGGCCGGGGCCGACTGCATCTGTCTGGCCGCTACCGACGCGCCGCTGCGGTTCAACGCGTTCCTGCCCCGCGTGGCGCAGAAATTCATGCGGATTTGAACTTCAATCTATTCAATGCAAAAGGCCCCGCTCATACCGGGGCCTTTTGTCATTCCCAAGCCAGCGGCACGGTTCCGGCAGGCCCTTGCATTTGCCCCCCGCCGCCTTGCTGCAAAACAAAGACGCGCCGCCCCGGCACGCCCGCCGCCACAGGATAACCGGAGACGGCCATTGCCACCCCGTTCGGCCCGCGAATCTGGGCATTGCAGACACGGGTAAAGGTGACACAGGGCGTTAGGGTATAGGTCCGCAACCGCCCGTATTCCGTGGCGATCACCTTGATCGGGCCAACGGCAAAGGGCATGTCGGCATCGGCCACCAGCCGCTGGGCAAACGTCTTTGGCACCTCGGCCCCAGCCATCCCTGCGGTCATAAGGGCGCCGATCGTCAAACTTGCCAGCCGTTTCATCGCAAACCCCCAAGGTCACATTGGATCAGGCTAATGTCCGCCCGGTTGGCAAAGCAAGCGTTTCCGCTATTCGGCGGGTCGGGCCGGGACCAGCGGGGTCACCGGGTCCGGCGCCAATTCCTCGAAATCAAAGTTGTCCAGCCGCGCCGCCCGCTTGCCCGCCCGTTCGGCAGCCGTGTTGATCTGCTCCAGATCGGCGCGGGCCTGCCCGAAGTGGGTGTTCAGCTTGTCCACCCGTTCGACCACCAACTCCACATCGCGGTGCAACTGTTTCAGCGTCGTGCGGATCGCCCCCGCCTGTTCGCGCATCCGCGCATCCTTGAGGATGGCACGCATCGTGTTCAGCGTGGCCATGCAGGTCGTGGGTGACACGATCCAGACGCGGGCGGTGAATCCGTCGCGCACGACCTCGGGGAAATTGGCGTGCAACTCGGCATAAACAGCTTCGGACGGAAGGAACATAAGCGCCCCGTCAGCAGTTTCGCCCTCGATGATGTATTTGTCCGATATCGCCTTGATGTGGGCGCGGACGGCGATGCGAAACTGACGGGCGGCGTCGGCCAATTCATAGTCGGTCTTGGCCGCGCGCAGCTTTTCATAGGCTTCGAGCGGGAATTTGCTGTCGATCACGATGGGGCCGGGCGGGTTGGGCAGATGGATCAGGCAATCGGCCCGCTTGCCATTGCTCATCGTCACCTGCAAAGCGTAGGCGTCCGATGGCAGGGCCTTGGACACGATGTCATGCAACTGAATCTCGCCAAAGGCCCCGCGCGTCTGCTTGTTTGACAGGATATCCTGCAAGGACAGAACGTCGCCCGACAGCTTGGTGATGTTCTCTTGTGCCTTGTCGATGGTTTTCAAGCGCTGCTGCAATTCACCTAGACTTTGAGCGGTGTTCCGGGCTGAGGAGGACAGGTTGGTCGTCATCGCCTCTTGCACCGCGGCCAGGCGTTGCTCCATCAAGCGCAAGGTCTGCGCCTGTTGCTGCGCCTGCGCCTCGGTCACGGAATTCAAGCCGCCGAACAATTGTTGCTGCCCATCCGACAGCATCTGCACGCGGCTGTTCACACCGCCCATCTGGCTGGCCAGAATCTCGGCCATCACCGCCGACTTGCCCGCCCGCTTGACGGTGACGATCAGCAAGACGACCACCAGCACGATCACCGCCACCCCGAACAGGATCGCCAGAACGACCGGATCAGTCAGGTCATAGGTTTTGCCGGATATCTGGATCATGTGCGGCCGAACAAGCGTTCGATGTCAGAGAGTTTCAGTTCCACATAAGTGGGCCGCCCGTGGTTGCACTGGCCTGAATTGGGGGTCGCCTCCATCTCGCGCAGCAGGGCGTTCATCTCGGCCGCCTGCATCCGGCGGCCCGACCTTATCGACCCATGACAGGCCACGCGGGACAGGATCGCGTCGATGCGGGTTTGGACGGCCGCGCTGTCGCCCAGATCGGCCAACTCGTCCAGAATATCGCGCAGCATCGCGTCCGCGTTCACCTCGCCCAGAATGGCCGGAGTTTCGCGCACCACGATAGCTCCACCGCCAAAGGGTTCGATGGTCAGACCAAACCGGGCCAGATCGTCGGCAACCTCCAGCAACCGCGCCGCATCGTTTTCGGACAGTTCCACGATGTCCGGGATCAGCAGGGCCTGTGCCGCGACCCCGGACTCGGCCATCTGCCGTTTCAGCTTTTCATAAACCAGCCGTTCGTGGGCGGCGTGCTGATCGACGATCACAATGCCCGTTTCGGTCTGGGCGATGATGTAGTTTTCGTGCACCTGCGCCCGCGCCGCGCCCAAGGGGCCATCCGCGGGCACCTCGGGTTCGATCCGGGCCGAAGGGGCCATTTCGGCAAACCCACCGGGGGCCTGCGCCTGAAAGATCATCTGCCGGGCGCTGAAACTGGGCCGGTCCATCTGGTACACACGCGGGGCCACGGGTTCGGCCCGCATCGCGCCCAGCGTTTCCCCCGCGATGGTCGTCGAGGCGCGGTGCCCCGCCCCCGCCAGCGCCTGCCGCAACCCGCTGACGATCAGTCCCCGCACCACGCCGGGGTCGCGGAACCGGACCTCGGACTTGGCCGGGTGAACGTTCACATCGACCAGTTGCGGGTCGCAGTCGATGAACAAGGCGGCGGCGGGATGGCGGTCGCGGCTCAGCAGGTCGTAGTAGGCCCCTTTGAGCGCACCGATCAGCATCTTGTCCCGGACCGGACGGCCGTTGACGAACAGGTGCTGCGCCACGGCGGCCCCGCGCGAATAGGTGGGCAGGGCGGCGTATCCCGTCAAATGGAAACCGTCGCGTTCCGCATCCAGCCGGACTGCATTGGCCGCGAAATCCCGGCCCAGCACCACCGACAGCCGCCCCTGCAAGGCATCGAACAAATCGCCCGTTTCGGCATCGGCGCGGAACACGGTCCGATCCTCCCCCTCGCTGGCATCGCGCAAAATGAAGGTCAAGAACGGCTCGGCCATCGCCAGGCGCTTCACCACGTCCGCAACGGCCTGCGATTCCGATCGGTCGGTGCGCAGGAATTTCAGTCGGGCAGGGGTCGCGTGGAACAGGTCGCGCAAATCGACCACCGTCCCGACAGACAACGCCGCAGGGCGCACTGGGTCCATCCGTCCGCCGTTCACAGCGATCATTGCCGCAGGCTCGCCCGGCACCCGGCTGGTGATCGTCAGGCGGCCGACTGCGCCAAGGGACGGCAAAGCCTCGCCCCGGAAGCCAAAGGAATGAATGTTGAGAAGGTCGGTCCCGTCGATCTTGGACGTGGCATGGCGGGACAGGGCCAGAGGCAAATCCACCGCCGAAATCCCACAGCCATCGTCGGTCACTCGGATCAGGGTCTTGCCCCCGTCGGCAATCACCACCTCGATCCGGGTCGCCCCGGCATCGATGGCGTTTTCAACCAGTTCCTTGACCGCCGAGGCGGGCCGTTCGACCACCTCGCCCGCCGCGATGCGGTTGATCGCAGCCTCGTCTAACTGCCGAATGACAGGGCGGATCGTATGTATCTTGGGGTCAGCAACGGCCATGCCACTAGGATTAGCATGGCCAAGGCCGATTCTAACAGAGGGTTATTGGCTGCTTTCCAGCCCTGTCGGCTGTCCGACCACCGTGAAATGCAGTTGGTCCGGCTTGATCAGATAGGCGGCAACCCTTTTTATATCCTCAAGCGTCACCGCGTTGATAAAGTCGTTCCGGTGGACGACATAATCCGGCGTAAGCCCGATCATCTGCATGCCCACCATGATCCCGGCGATGCCTTCGTTGCTGTCGAACCGCAGGGGGTATTCGCCGGTGATATAGGTCTTGGCGGCATCCAGTTCCTCTTGTGTCACCCCGTTCGCGGCCACATCGGCCCAGACGTCTTTGACCACCTGAACTGCCTCGGCCATCTTGTCATTGGCCGATGCAAAGGACCCCAGATACATCTCGGCATGGTCCTTGGGGACCAGATAGGAATAGGCGCCATAGGTCAGGCCGCGCTTTTCCCGCACCTCGGTCATCAGGCGGCTTTCGAAATTGTTGCCGCCCAGAATCGTGTTCAGGATATAGGCGGCAAAGAAATCAGGATCGTCGCGCTTGATCCCGGAATGGCCGAACAGGACAACTGACTGCGGCGTGTCATAGGGGATGACGGTCACTCCACCGGGCAGGCCGAACTCGACGTGCTGGGGCAGGTCGGGCCCGCCTTGCGGCAGATCGCCCAGCAGATGATCGACCATCGGGCCGACTTCGGCGGCGCTGATGTCACCCACCACGCTCACATAGACCCGGTCACGCACCAGCAGGTCGCGGTGGGACTGGATCATGTCATCGCGGGTCAGGGCGGTGACACTTTCGACGGTACCATTCAAGGACGACCCATAGGGATGATCGCCAAAGGCTGCGGCATAGAACGATTTGCCAGCCATCGAATTGGGGTCCTTTTCGTCGCCAGCCAGATTGGCCAGAACCTGCTGACGAACCCGGTCTACCGCATCTTGATCGAAACGCGGGGTAATCAGCGCCTGCCGCAACAGATCTACGGCGGCATCCAGATTTTCCGACAGGAATTTGGCCGAAACGCTGAAACTGTCGTCATAAACGTTGAATTCGTAACTTGCCGCCAGCGCCTCGCGGGCGGCCTGGAACTCCTGCGCGGTCATGTCGCCGGACCCTTCCTCCAGCGTGGCGGTCATCAGGTTTGCCGCCCCCCGCTTGCCCGGCCGGTCAAGCGACGCACCACCGTCAATCGACAGATCAAGGGCGATGAAAGGGATCGAATGTTCCTCTACCAGCCAGACGGAAATGCCGCCGGGAGTGGTCAACTGCTGAATATTCACATCAGCGCGCGACGTGGCGGCCACCAGCGACAGGGCAGCGGCGAAAACCAAACGCATCATCATTTCGCGTCCTCCTGGGATGCGACGACCCAGCCGGTCACCGACCCGTTGATGTCCAGAACCTTGGCAGCGACTGCCTTGATCTCCTCGGGGGTGACCTCTTGCAGGATTTGCGGCCAATCCTCGACATCCTTGACGGTCAGGCTTTGGGTCAACGCCTCGCCATATCGCTGCGCCAGCCCCTGCAAATCGTCCTTGGCATAAATCTCCGACGCGCGAAGCTGGGTGCGGATCCGCTCCATCTGCGCCGGGTCGATGTCAGAGGCCATGAAATCGGCGATGGCGGCGTCCATCGCGGTCTCTGCCGCGCTCAGTGTCACGCCTGTTGACGGGGCCACCGACAGATTGAACGTCGTCGCATCCAGCGAATTGCCGTCATATCCGGCGCCGGTATAGACGGCCGTCTGCGTGTCAAACTGAAGCTTTGTTCCCAGAACCGACGTGAACGGCGACCCGCCCAGCAATTCGGCCAGATAGACCAGCGCGGCGGCCTCTTTCTGCGCGCCCGGATCGCGTTCGGGGGCCAGATAACTGCGGGTCAGATAGGGCTGCGACACGCGCGGATCGACATAGGTCATGCGGCGTGGCGCGGTCTGCGGAGGCTCGCTGGGGCGTTCACGGACGGGCAGATCAGCTTCGGCCGGGATGACGCCATAGTATTGTTCGGCTAGCGCCTTGACCTGATCGGGCTGCACGTCGCCCGCCACGATCAGAATCGCGTCATTGGGGGAATAGTGCAGCTTGTACCAGTCCAGCGCGTCCTCGCGGCTCAACTGCTCCATCTCGTGTTTCCAGCCGATAATCGGGACGCCATAGCGATGATTCAGATACTGGGCCGCCCGGAACTGTTCGCGGGCCAAGGCACCGGGGTTGTTTTCGGTGCGCTGGTTGCGTTCCTCAAGGATGACTTGACGCTCGGTGTCAACGTCCTCTTGGGTCAGGTTCAGGTGACGCATCCGGTCCGCCTCCATCTGCATCATCAGGGGCAGGCGGTCGGCAGCGATGCGCTGGAAATAGGCGGTGTAATCATAGGTGGTAAAGGCGTTGTCGCTGCCGCCATTGGCCGCGACCACCTTGGAAAATTCGCCTGACGCCATCGTGTCGGTCGATTTGAACATCAGGTGTTCCAGAAAGTGGGCGACGCCGGATTGCCCCACCTTTTCATCCGCCGACCCAGCCTTGTACCAGACCATGTGGACGACAAGTGGGGCGCGGTGATCCTCGATCACCACCACTTCCATCCGATTGTCGAGGGTGTAGGTCGTCACGTCTTCGGCCAGCGCGGGCAAAGGCAGGGCCAAAAGGGCCAAAGCGGCAAGGCGTTTCATGAAATATCCCAACTGTTCGCGTCGGGCAGACCCTACGCGGTAAACGGCCCGGATCAAGCGGGTCCAACGGGGTTGTGACAATTGGTCAGCACGGCGGATCAGTTAGCCGGCGGGGCCGAGGGGACCTGAACGCCCAGCGCCTTGAACCGGATCAGCTCGGCATAGGCATCCAGTGCCATGTTGGCATAGGCCCGGAAATAACGGTCGGCTCCGCCGTTGAACAGGCCACGCTCGCGCCGCTTGCGAAATGCCGAATCCTCGGCGGCAAGGGTGGCGCGGATATCGCCTGCGACGCCATATCGGGTGGCGCTGTTGATAAGGGCGGCGTCAGTTGCGGGGATACCGCCCCTTGCGGCACCGGTCCCGCCCAACAGGGCAATGGCGTCGCCCACCGGGTTCGGATCAGCCAGATTGGCAGCCCCCGGCGTGGGTTGCGGCAAGGCGGCCATATTGGTGGGAATATCCAGCGGGCGATTGGGCAGCACGGTGAATTCATCCGGCCCGCCCGACGATCTGGAATAATCGCGCAAGCCCCGGTCACTGCCACAAGCGGCCAGCGTCAGCACCGCAATTGCTGCCACGATCATCCCGCGCATGTCATCGTCCTCCGAACCGTCTTGCGGTCTGTTTACCCCAAGGGTCGGCCCGCGTCACGGCGTCTTTTTCCGGGACCTGGCCGTCTTGACCTTGTCTTTGCTCTCGCCGCCAAACAGGACAAGGCCGATGGCCCCGGCAAACACCGCCACATCGGCGAGGTTGAACGCATAGGGGTTTTCGAACCCGCAGCAGGACATGTTCAGGAAATCCGCTACCGCCCCATACAACACCCGGTCCACCACGTTGCCTAGCGCCCCACCGATCAGCAGGCCGCCGGCCACATAAGTCCACCTGTTTCCGTTTTCGCGGCGCAGCCACCAGATCACGAATGCACAGATCGCAAGTGCCACGCCGACCAGAATCCAGCGCATGTCGACGGACGACAACAGGCCAAAGTTGACGCCCTTGTTCCAGGCCATCCGAAAGCTGAGCAAGGGGGCGACAACGTCGATCCGCTTGAGCGTCAACAGGTCAAGCCAGTGGACAACCAGCCATTTGGATGCCTGATCGGCAAGGAACACCCAGAACCCCACCCAGAATGTCAGCCGCATTGCGGTTGCCTTTCGATGCGCCCAACGCGGGCCTCAGTGCCGGAAATGGCGCATACCTGTAAATACCATGGCGATCCCCGCCGCATCGGCAGCCGCAATCACGTCTTCGTCACGCATCGACCCGCCGGGCTGGATCAGGGCGACTGCCCCCGCCTCGATCGCCGTCAGAACGCCGTCGGCAAAAGGAAAGAACGCGTCCGAGGCGACAACCGCCCCCTTGGTCAGCGGTTCGGTCAGACCCAGCGTCTGCGCCATGTCAACAGCCTTGCGGGCGGCAATGCGCGTGCTGTCCACCCGGCTCATCTGGCCCGCGCCGACGCCGACGGTGGCGCCGTCCTTCGCATAGACGATGGCATTCGATTTCACATGCTTGGCCACGGTCCAGGCAAACAAAAGATCATCCATCTGCGCCTCGGTCGGGGCGACCTTGGTCACCACCTTGAGGTCGGTCCGGTCGATATGGCCGTTGTCCTTGTCCTGCACCAGCAACCCACCCGACACCTGCCGCACGGTCAGCGCAGGCGACTTGGGGTCGGGCAATCCGTCCGTGGTCAGCAGGCGCAGGTTCTTTTTGGCGGCAAAGACGGCCTTGGCCGCGGCGGACGCGCCGGGGGCAATGACGACCTCGGTAAAGATGCCAACGATTTCTTGCGCCGTCGCTTCGTCCAGCGGCATGTTCAGCGCGACGATCCCGCCAAACGCACTGGTCCGGTCGCAGTCATAGGCGGCCTTGTAGGCGTCCAGCAGGGTCTTGCCCCGCGCCACGCCACAGGGATTGGCGTGCTTGACGATGACACAGGCGGGGCCATCGGCCGGATCGAATTCGGCAACCAGTTCAAAGGCGGCATCGGTGTCGTTGATGTTGTTATAGGACAACTCCTTGCCCTGATGCTGGGTGGCCGTCGCCACACCGATCCGGCCCGTCCCATCCAGATAGAATGCGGCGGATTGATGCGGATTTTCGCCATAGCGCAGGGTCTGGGCCAGCGTCCCCGCCACAGCCCGGCGGCGCGGCGATGGCTGTCCAATGGCCGCCGCCATCCAGGTGCTGACAGCGGCATCATAGGCAGCCGTGCGCGCATAGGCGGTCTGGGCCAGCCCCTGCCGGAACGCCAGCGTCGTCTGCCCGTCATGGGCGTCCAGTTCGGCCAACAACGCGGCATAATCCTGCACATCCACGACCACGCTGACAAAGGCATGGTTCTTGGCCGCGGCGCGGATCATGGCGGGGCCACCGATGTCGATATTCTCGATGCAGGTGTCATAATCGGCACCCTTGGCCACGGTCGCCTCGAACGGGTAAAGGTTCACGACAAGCAGGTCGATGGGGGCGATCCCGTGGTCAGTCATCGCCTGTTGATGGGCGGGATTGTCGCGCAGGGCCAGCAGGCCGCCGTGGACCGCCGGATGCAACGTCTTGACCCGGCCATCCATCATCTCGGGAAACCCGGTCAGATCGGCAACGTCGCGCACGGGCAGGCCAGCTGCACGCAATTCCGCAGCCGATCCGCCAGTGGACAACAGCTCTACCCCCCGCTCGTGCAGGGCGCGGGCCAGGTCCAATAGTCCCGTCTTGTCCGACACGGACAGAAGGGCGCGGCGCAGGGGGGCTAGGTCGGTCATCGGATCCCTCGGACTTCAGTCATAGTCATCGCCCTGCTCGTCATTTGTTGCCAGATCGCGCACGCCGTTGGGCGTGTCTTGCGCCTTGGCCAGCGACCAGCGGACGCGCGTCGCATAAGACATTGCGCGGCAGGTTAAAACCACCTGTTGGGCGGATCGAGGCTTTAACCGTCCATTTTCCAGATAAACCGATGGCTCCAAAGTCATCGTCGCCACGCCATCCTGACGGAAAATCCAGACCTCGCCGCTTTTGAGAGCCAGTGAAATCGCCCCACCGCCCAGATCGGTGGCCGCGTCGACCTCGGGGTGCAGGTGAAACCGGACGGCGAAGGGAATACCCGACAGCTTTTGGCTGTCCATCGCTCGGTCGAACCGGGCGCGGTCGGCCTCGGTCAGGGTGGTCAGCAGGTCCTCACCGACCAGCGTCCGGCCATCGTGGGCCAGTTCCAGCGTCCGGGCATGGGTCAGGCCGTGGGTCGGCTTGTATCCATCATGGGCCACCTCGAACCGGGTGCCATCGTCGAGCGGAGTGAACTGAACTGGAACCTCGGTTGGCGCGTCGGTCAGGATTTCCTGCGCCAGACCGCCCGTCCGGCTGGGCGGCCCAAGGCGCGCAGATGAAAACCCGTCGATCCCCAGGGTCGAATGGCTGGGCGTGGCGCGGCCCGCCCGCCGCCAATCCTCGCCGAAACTGCGGCCGGACCCACAGTTGACGATCAGTGGCCGTCGCCCCGATGTCAACTCGAACGCATTGGTCGACGCATGGGCATTATAGGACGCATCGCCCTTGGGCGGGGGGCTTGCATCCACAATGACAGTGGTCCTGCCTGCGGCAATCCGGGCATATCCCATATACAGACCACCCCGGCGCGGACTGCGGACTGCGGCAGCCGCCAGCGCCTGATCCAGACGACCGTCCAGCCCCCGACCGCCGCCGTGGAACCGGGCCAGCCCGCCGTCCGCATGGCGCAAGGCACGCAACGTCGGAGCGATGCGGCCGATGGCCGCCATGACGTCCTCGGGCGGCTGACGCCCGCTTTCGCCCAGCGCCTGCACAACCCAGGTGAGCAGGGTCAGCACCTCGAGCAGTTCTTCGGGATTTCGGGTGGGGATACCGCCGTTCTTGTCGATCTGCGTGACACAGTCGCGTGCCAGAACCTGTATGGCAGGATCGACAAAGCGCTCCATCCCCTCGAGCGACAGACCGGAATAGATCATGCCCGCCAGCGCCTCGAACCTGGGCAGGCCGGGGCGGGCCGTTTTCCAGCGGCGGGACAGGAAAATCGCCTGCTGCCCCAGCGATCGATAAAAGCGATCGGAGAACGGCTTTTCCGTCCCGCGCAGGATGAAAAAGCCGTGGCTGATCCACCGGATCAGGCGGCGACCGGTCAGGTCTGGCGTCCAGCCCGGCCCGGTGCCATTGCCGAAGCGTTCGATCCATTCACCGACCCAGGCCGTTGCCCGGCCCCGCGCCTTGGCATCGCCCACGGCGGCCAGATCATCCAGCCACGCGCAGCCTTGCAGTTCAGCGGCCACATGCGGCAACTGTTCGGCAATGTCCCAGATCGACCGGGACGGAGCCTCGATCAGGTGGCCGGAAAACAGGAAATTGCCTGCCAGCAATTGCCGCCCCCGGGCATAGTGGCCGATGCTGCGGGGTTCGGGTTGGGACACAAATCCGGTCGGCGGACGAGTCCGCGTGGCAAGACGCGCATGCACCTTGTGCATGAACTCGGTGCGCTGCGCGCGCCCTGTCTGCGTCTTGGCCACTCTGGTCTGCCCCGAATTGTGCCCGAATCCTGCGCCATCAAACGGGCTTGGCCCGCCTTATTATTTGGTCAGATGATACGGCCCTAGGACGGGCAAGTCACGCAGGCTTTGTTAAACTCGCGACATAGAAGCCGTCCATGCCGCCCCGTTCGGCCCAGAAATCGGGGCGCAGGCGTAGCCCGCCCTCTTCGGTCACCCACGCGGGGTCGATCCCCGGCAGGTCAAGCGCGGCGTGGTTCACCGTTAGACCGGGGTGGCGGGCCAGCGCCTCGTCCACCTGCACCTCGCCCTCGTCGGGCAGCAGGGAACAGGTGCAAAACACCAGCCGCCCACCGGGGCGGAGCAGGGTCAGCGCATGGTCGATCATCGCCGCCTGCTGGTCTATCAGCACCCCGAATTCCGACCCATCCTTGGCATAGGGCAGGTCGGCGTGGCGGCGCATCGTGCCCGTTGCGGAACACGGCGCATCCAGCAAAATCGCGTCCCATCCGCCCTGATCAAAGGTCAGGGCATCGGCCTGCATCACCTCTGCTGTCAGCCCGGTTCGGGCCAGATTGGCGGCGATCCGGGGCAGCCGCGACTCGGACAGGTCAAGCGCGGTGACCTGCGCGCCCATTGCGACCAACTGCATTGTCTTGCCACCGGGGGCGGCGCACAGATCAAGGACACGCTCGCCGGGTCTGGGGGCCAGAACGCGGGCGGGAATAGCGGCGGCAACATCCTGCACCCACCACTCGCCAGCGTCATATCCGGGCAAGGTGGTGACCTGCCCGGCATTGGTCAGGCGCACCGATCCGGTCGGCAAAACTTCGCCACCGACGGCAGCGGCGACCGCGCCGGCATCGCCCTTGGGCGTCAGATCAAGCGGCGGCGGGGCGCTTTGCACCAGTTCGATCGCCTGAACGGCATCGCGCCCCCAGGCCGCCACCAACGGCTGACGCAGCCATCCGGGCAGGCGCGACGGCGGCAGTTTCGCCCAGGCGGCGGGGCCACCTGCGGCCACCTTGCGCAGGACGGCATTGACCAGCCCCTTCATCTTGGCGGTGCGCTGATCCCGGCCCACCATATCGACGCAGGCGTTCACCACCCCATGCGCCGCCTCGCCCTGCGACAGCTCGACCGTCCCCAGCCGCAGGACATTCTGCACGGACAGCGGCGGGGCCTTTTGCAGATAGGGCTTGAGCATCCGGTCCGCCCTGTCGATCCCCCGCAGGGTGTCCAAGGCAAGCCGCTGGGCGCGGGCGCGGTCCGCAGGCTCCAGCTCGGCCAGCGCCCCGGCGCCAATCAGTTCGGACATCAGTTTGCCCTCGCCCGTCACCTGATCAAGCAGGTAATGGGCGGCACGGCGGGGCGGCAATCCGGTCTGTGACATGGGGTCCTCTTGAGCCTGATGCGCCAGCCCGTATATCAAGGAAACCGACCGGACAAGGAAGTGCCGCCCATGACCGACCCAAAGCAAGACCTGCCCGCCGCCGCCAGACGCGCCCTGGCCGAGGCCGAGACGCGGCGCAAGACTGCCACCGGCCCCGACCTGCCGCCCGAACTGGGTGGGCGCGACGGGCCAGAACCTGTTCGCTATGGCGATTGGGAACGCAAGGGAATCGCGGTCGATTTCTGACAGTCAGGGGGTCATTTTCATGCCGATACCCTATCCATATCGGCATGCATCGGCCGAATTTCGGGGGTTTCTGAACGACCCGCGAGACGAGATGAACCTCGAGTCCGATAGAATGGCCCATACCGCAGCACAGGGCGTTTTCCTGACCTTTAGGGGGCGACCGACGGTCCGGCAGGGGTTGGCCTTTGCCGATGACCTGACCTCCGGGTCGCAGGATCTCTGGCAGGTCGATGGCGCGGTCACCGGCTACCGCTTTCGCTGACCGGGTCAGCGCAGGGTAAACTCTGCCGCCTGGCCGGCCCCCTGATCCACGGTGAACCGGATGTCGTTTCCATCCACCTCGACCAGTTGGCAGTTATAGTCGATCGGCATTCCGCCCCAATCCATCTCGCGACAGAAATACCCGTCTTTCCAGGCCCAGGTGCCGGTCACATCCCAACGCACGGCCCGGCCCGAAATGCGGCCATCGGGCAGGACAGACAGGTTGATCCCCAACAAACCATTGCGGATTTCCTTGCCCGACACGACGGACAGGAACGTGTCACGGTCCGTCACTGGGGCGTAACCATCGGCCAGCGCAGGACTGGCAGCAAACAAAGACACAAGTGCAACGGTTTTCATGGCAGTGGCCTCTGGACAGACTTGGACCTTTTACGGGCGGTCGCCGCAATCGGTTCACTTTGCCGCGATCACAGGCCCAGCACATCCATCATGTCATATTCGCCCGGGGTCTTGTCCTGCCCCCAGAGGGCCGCCTTGAGCGCCCCCCGGGCAAACACGGCGCGGTCGGTGGCGATATGGCGCAGCACGATCCGCTCGCCCGGAGCGGCGAACAGTACGTCATGTTCGCCCACGATGTCACCACCGCGAATTGCGGAAAATCCGATATGGCCGCGCGTCCGGGCGCCGGTGATCCCGTCACGGGCTCGATCGGCCACGTCGTCCAGCAGCACACCGCGTCCCTCGGCAGCGGCCTGGCCCAGCATCAGGGCAGTCCCCGAAGGCGCGTCGACCTTCTGGCCGTGATGGGCCTCGATGATCTCGATATCGAAATCGGCATCCAGCGCAGCGGCGACCTTTTGGGTCAGCTTGACCAGCAGATTGACACCTAGGGACATGTTCCCGGCCCGCACGATTACGGCATGGCGGGCGGCCGCCTCGATCGCCTTCAGGTCGTCGGTGGACAATCCGGTGGTGCCGATCACATGAACAGCGCGGGCCTGCGCGGCCAACGCGGCAAAGCCGACCGTTGCGGCGGGCGAGGTAAAGTCGATCACCGCCTGCGCCTTGGCAAAAGCCTCCAGCGGATCATCGGTCACCACAACGCCCAACGGCGCGCCACCCATTGCCACGCCCACGTCCTGTCCAACCCAGACATGACCCGCACGTTCGACGACACCGACCAACCGGGCGGCATCCGAGGCGGTGATCAACCGGATCAGCATCTGGCCCATCCGCCCCGATCCGCCCGTCACCACGATTCCCGCATTCTCAGCCATGTTTCCCCCAGATTTGACG
Organism: Marivivens sp.; assembly: GCA_024642115.1. GTDB lineage: Bacteria > Pseudomonadota > Alphaproteobacteria > Rhodobacterales > Rhodobacteraceae > JAHEBU01. The sequence continues at coordinate 51,202 of JAHEBU010000010.1, forward strand.
CACGGTTCCTTTAGCGGCCAATCGCCGGGATGGCAAAGGCTCGCTTGGCAACTGCCCCCCTTGCGCTTAGATGAGGGACATGGCCAAGAACAAATCCTCCGAAGCGGGCATGTCCCGCGCGCCCACCCAACGACAACTTCGCGTGGGCGAAGTCATCCGGCGCACCCTGTCCGAGGTGTTGGGCCGCGGCGACGTGCACGACGCCGATCTGGGGCGGATGTCCATCACGGTGGGCGAAGTGCGACTGTCGCCCGACCTCAAGGTTGCCACCGCCTATGTGCTGCCCCTGGGGGGCAAGGACAAGGAACTGGCACTTGATGCGTTGCGGCGGAACAAACACGAAATCCGGCATCTGGTGATGCGGGGGACGACACTAAAATTCGCACCCGAACTGCGGTTCGAACTGGACCTGACGTTTGACCGCATGGACGAAACGCGGCGGCTGTTTGCGGACGACCACGTCCGGCAGGACCTCGACGACTGATGCTGCGGCTGGCTGCTTTGCTGGCTTGGCTCGGAACACCCTGCCTCGCCCTTACCTGTCAGGACGTGACGTTTCAGGGGCACAGCTACACCACTTGCGCCGCCGACCCGGCGCAAGACGAAATCCGGCTGTTTCTCAATAGACCAGATGGGGCGGTGTTGGGCAGCTTTGGAGCAGTCGAACAGCAGGTCGGCACGGGCAGGCTTCTCATGGCCATGAATGCGGGGATGTATCATCCTGACCGCCGGCCGGTGGGCTATTATGTTCAGGACAGCCAGAAACAGGCGCGGCTTCTGACCGGGGCCAGCGCAGGCAATTTCGGCCTGCTGCCGAACGGGGTATTCTGCATCGAGAACGACCGCGCACGGGTGATCGAAACCCTGACCTTTGCGCAGACCAATCCCGCCTGCCGGGACGCCACGCAATCGGGGCCGATGCTGGTCATAGACGGGCAACTTCACCCAAGGTTTCTGCGCAACAGCACGTCGCGCTACATCCGCAACGGGGTGGGGACGACGAACGGGGGCGACAAGGTGGTCTTTGCGATCTCCAACGATCCGGTCAGTTTTTACGAATTCGGCACGTTCTTCCGGGATTATCTGCGGCTTCCTCAATCGCTCTATTTCGATGGCAAGATATCCCGCCTTTTTGCGCCTGCGCTGGGTCGCAACGATCTGGGGTTCCAGCTTGGGCCGATCGTCGGCGTGGTTGCCCCCCGGCCTTGACCCCACCCCCCGCGGCGGGCTAGCAGGCAGCCTTCGTAACAGGGGGTCCTCATGGGCAAGCGCAAGGGTCGCGACATTTCCGGCTGGCTGATCGTGGACAAACCGGCAGGGATCGGATCGACCACCGTCGTCAACAAGGTCCGCTGGGCGTTTGACGCGAAAAAGGCCGGGCACGCAGGCACGCTCGACCCCGAGGCGACCGGGGTGCTTGCCGTAGCGCTGGGCGAGGCGACCAAGACCGTCCCCTACATCACCGACGCGCTCAAATGCTACGACTTTACCGTCCGGCTGGGGCAATCGACCAACACCGATGACGCCGAGGGCGAAGTGATCGGGTCCTCCGACCTTCGGCCGACCGACGACGCGATCAAGGCGGCGCTGGGGGCCTTCGTTGGCCAGATCCGGCAAGTCCCGCCGCAGTTTTCGGCGGTCAAGGTGGACGGACAGCGTGCCTACGCCCGCGCTCGCGACGGCGAGGAAATGGACTTGGCCGCCCGCGACCTCTGGGTCGAGGAGCTGGTGATGACAGACCGCCCCGACGCCGATCATGTCAGACTCGAGATGACCTGCGGCAAGGGCGGCTATGTCCGGTCCATCGCCCGCGATCTGGGAGCGGCGCTCGGCTGCCATGGGCATGTGCTGCGTCTACGGCGGATCTGGTCAGGACCGTTCGCTGCGACAGACGGGATCAGCCTGGACACGATCGACAAACTGGCACGCACCCCCGACCTGGACGCGCTGCTGCTACCGCTAGAAACCGGTCTGGCCGACCTCCCCGAACTGCGCTGCCCGGCCGAGTCGGTCACCAAGCTGCGCAACGGCAACCCGGCAATGGTCTTTCCGGGCGACGCCGAATACGGCGACGAGGCTTGGGTCAGTCACAACGGTCAGGCCATCGCAGTGGGGCAATATCGGGGCGGCGAACTGCATCCCAACCGGGTGTTCGCCGCGCCCAAATGATGAAGGCAGGGTGGGTCAAGACCCACCTCACAGAGCGACCCGCCTTCCTTGGTCTGAAAAACTCCCGCCGGAGGCGCCCGGCCTTGGCTCAGGGAGCCTCCGGCGGCGGTTTTTCGGACATCGAGAAGTCAAAGCCCCCTGTAAGGTGGGTTTCAACCCACCGCCCCCGGTATTGACGGCATGATCACACGGCACCACGACATCGGCTCAATCCGCTCGACGGCCACCTATTCGGATTGCGAGCGCTATCGCTATCGGCTGCGCAGGCAGTGGTCGGGTGGACCGCGCCTGCTCTACATCCTGCTCAATCCCTCCAAGGCCACCGAACTGGCCAACGATCCGACGATCGAGCGTTGTGAACGGCGCGCGCGGGCGTTGGGCTTTGGCGCATTCGAGGTCGCAAACATATTTGCCTGGCGCGACACCGATCCTGCCGCGATGAAGGCGGCTGCCGATCCCAGTGGCCCGAACAACGACGCCATCCTGCGCCGGGCGGCAGGCGCAGCTGACGTCATCCTCTGCGGCTGGGGAACCCACGGCGTGTATCTTGGGCGCGGTCCGGCAGTCGAAGCGGCGCTGCGTCGCCAAACCAAACCGCTTCATGTGCTTGGCCTGACCCGCGACGGACATCCGCGTCACCCGCTTTATGTGGGCTATGCGACGCAACCCAAGATCTGGACAGCTGCACGGCCCTGACCTCTCGCGCGGTCCGGGACTCTGCGCTAACGTGACCGCATGATCCCCGGTTTCACCCCCTCCCGCATCGCCTGCGGCGACGTCACCCTGTCTGTCCACCGGGCAGGCGAGGGCGCGCCGCTGATCCTTCTTCACGGCTATCCGCAGAACCACCACTGCTGGGAAAAGGTGGCGCCCACCTTCGCCCGGCACTTCGACGTCATCGTGCCCGACCTGCGCGGCTATGGGGACAGCGACGCGCCGCCCGACGACATCAGCCACCGCACCTATTCCAAGCGGCAGATGGCGGCAGACATCGTGGCGCTGATGGACGCGCTGGGGATCGACCGGGCGCATGTGCTGGGGCATGACCGGGGCGGGCGGGTGGCCTACCGCCTTGCGCTCGACCATCCCGACCGTTTGCTGCGGCTGGGGATCATCGAAATCGTCCCGACCGGAGATTTCTGGAATGCCTGGACGGCCGAACTCGCGATGAAGGCCTATCACTGGACCTTCCTCGCCCAACCCGCCCCGTTGCCCGAACGGATGATCGGGGCAGACGCTGCGGCATACATCGACTGGACCCTGTCGCAATGGACGCTGGGCAAATCGCTTTCGATCTTTGGGGCGCAGGCGCTGGCCAGTTACCGGGCGCAGGCCACCGATCCCGCTCACCTGCACGCCATGTGCGCCGACTACCGGGCCGGAGCGACGTTTGACCGGGCGGTCGATCAGTCCGACAAAGCCGCGGGGCGCACCATCGCGTCACCGCTCCATTTTCTGTGGGCCGAAACCGGATTTCCGGCGCAGACGGGCGACCCGGCAAGCCTTTGGCGCGGATGGGCGCCAAACCTGACGCACAACTCTTGCGTGTCTGGTCACTTTGCAATGGAAGAAAACCCCGAGGCGGTCCTTGCCGCGTTTCTCCCGCACTTTCAGTCCGTTAACCATTGAACAGTTTTCAGACACCAATTTTTGTGCGATACTGCTACAAGTTGTGTGAAAACTGGCGCGACCGTCAGGGTTGCTGATTGAAAGTGTCTTGGAATGCTGGCGATTCTCGGTTTGCTTGGGATGACTCTGTTTGGCATGGCGCTGTTTCCCTTGAGTCACGGGGGGCAAACGGCCGAAGGCGACAGCGCGAGCGGCCCGGCCACGGACACCCCCGATGCGGGCGCCACTGTGCCGGTCGATCAGGTGCTGAACGACCCTGCGACAGGGACCGCCGAATTTTCCGGCAGCGGCGACGACATCGTGTCCGGAACGGCTGGGGACGATTACCTTGATGGGCAGGACGGATCCGACTCGATCAGTGGCGAGGATGGCGATGACGAACTGTTCGGCGGCAAGGGCGACGATGCGCTGGACGGCGGGAATGGCGACGATACGCTGACCGGCGACATGGGCGACGACGTGCTGATGGGCGGCAACGGATCGGATCACCTGGGCGGGGGCAGCGGGAACGACCTGCTCAATGGCGGGGCGGGGGATGACAGCCTGTCGGGCTATCTGGGCGACGACACGCTGATCGGCGGCGAGGGGCAGGATTGCCTGCACGGAGGCGATGGCAACGATCTGGTTGACGGACGGGACGATGTGCCGACGCTGGACTATCTGAACGGCGGGGCGGGGGATGACACCCTTTTGGCCGGGGCGCTGGACAACCTGAACGGCGGGTCAGGCGACGACATGTTTGTTCTGGACAGCGGACAGGCCAGCGCCGGGGCTGTGCATGTTGACGACTACAATGCAGAAGATGACACGCTGGTTGTCCTCTATGATGCGGGCGGGCCTGCGCCGGACCTGACCGCCACGACCGATGACAGTGGAACAACTCTGCTGGCCGGGGATACGGTTCTGGCGCATCTGGCGGGGGTGCAAGATTTTGACCTGTCCACCGTGCAACTGGTCGCCGCGTAATCGGTCACGAATCGCTTCCCTTTCGGGCAAATCTGCTCTAAGCGCACGCATCCCCATCCGGGGACACCCTCCACGGGCCTTGCTGGACGACATCCCGGCCTGCGCCATAACCCTTATCTCGTAAAGGAGACCCCGATGTCGATTACGCCCGAGCTCAAGGCTCAACTGATGGCCGACTACGCCACCAAACCCGGCGACACCGGTTCGCCCGAAGTGCAGGTCGCTATCCTGTCGTCGCGCATTGCCACGCTGACCGAACACTTCAAGACCCACAAGAAAGACAACCACGGCCGCCGTGGCCTTCTGGTGATGGTCGCCACCCGTCGCAAGCTGCTGGACTATGTCAAGCGCAAGGACGAAGCCCGCTACCAGTCGCTGATCGAACGGCTCGGCCTGCGCCGGTAATTCGGACAGCCCGACAGGCAAGGTTGAACGCCCGCCCTTTTGGTGGGCGTTTTTCGTTTGAGGTGCATTTAGCATGCAACTTAAGAAATAGTCTTTATTGGTCTACGTGACTTTACTGAACCTGAGAAGAGTATCCAACAATTTGGAGTTGCGTCGTACAATCTGCCGGAGCTGCATTATCAGCTGATTCATCAGAGCCATACCAGCTATTATTGTGAAAACAAAATCGAACGCTTCTTTTTTGCTGATGGTCAAACTTTGCAATGAAACTTGTCGGAAGAGCCTCTAGCGACGCGAATTGAGATATCCCCTGAAATTCACGATTTAGGTGCATTCCGGAAGCAGCGATTCGTCCAGTGTTTTCAACACCAAAGAAACTGATACGATCCCTATTTTGGCCGCTTCTAACAGCTACATAGTTATCACCAATGATCAAGTCACTTGTGCAATCGAAGCCGTCCCTTGGTCGATCAGCTGGAATGATATTTTGCAAATACCGATGGGTATGACCTGCACGATTTACAAGAATTTCAATATCTCCTGGAGTTGCCTCAGCAATTGCGCGTATATCGCCATATGAAAATCGGCATTCGGCGATGGCCGATTCTGCCATTATAAAGGATAGAGTTCCCGTCAGTAGCCCAATTATTTCTTTATTCATCTCTCTCTCCGTACTGTTTTTAATGAAAGATTTTTCACGGGAAGTCGTATTGCTTAAGTCCTCATTAGATTCTGGTCTTTCAAAGTTGCAAGTACGTGATCGTACTCGATTTTCGAGTCTTTGTCATCCCGAACCAGTCATTTCAATCTGGTCGTCCGCTTCAGCCCCTTCCCCCACTCCCCTATCCCGTGTATACGCCGCCCATCTGTGACGTGCGCCCTGACCCCGGCGCTCGCAAAGGATAGGGGTCGGCGGCAATGGGGCCGCCAGCAAAACGGGCACTCGGAACGCCGAGACAGGCCCAATAGGAAACGATAGATGTTCAACGAAGTGAAAAAATCCATCCAGTGGGGCGAAGAAACGCTGACACTGGAAACGGGCAAGATTGCCCGCCAAGCCGATGGCACCGTCATCGCAACCCTTGGCGAAACCTCGGTCATGGCCAACGTGACCTTTGCTAAAAAGCAGAAAGAAGGCCAGGACTTCTTTCCGCTGACCGTCCATTACCAGGAAAAATACTATGCCGCCGGCAAGATCCCGGGTGGCTTTTTCAAGCGCGAGGCGCGGCCGACCGAAAAGGAAACGCTGACCTCCCGCCTGATCGACCGTCCGATCCGCCCGCTGTTCGTCGACGGGTTCAAGAACGAAGTGCTGATCATGTGCACCGTTCTGTCGCATGACCTGGTCAACGATCCCGATATCGTGGCGATGATCGCGGCTTCTGCCGCACTGACCATCTCGGGCGCACCCTTCATGGGACCGATCGCGGCCTGCCGCGTGGGTTTTGTGGATGGCGAATACATCCTCAACCCCACCGTCGACGAGATGCACAAGCTCAAGGAAGACCCCGAGCAGCGTCTGGACCTTGTCGTCGCCGGCACCAAAGACGCCGTGATGATGGTGGAATCCGAAGCCTACGAGCTGACCGAAGCCGAAATGCTGGGCGCCGTGACATTCGCGCACGCACAAATCCAGCCGGTCATCGACCTGATCATTGATCTGGCCGAAACCACCGCCAAGGAACCCTTCGACTTTACCCCGCCCGACTACAGCGACCTTTATGCCGCTGTGAAAAAGGCCGGTGAAGACGCGATGCGCAAAGCCTATGCGATCACCGACAAACAGGAACGCACCACCGCCGTCTCCGCCGCCAAGGACGCCGTCAAGGCAACCCTGACCGAAGAACAGCTGGCCGATGCCAACCTCGGCCCGGCCCTGAAAAAGCTGGAATCGGCCGTCCTGCGCGGCGACGTGGTCAAGCATGGCCGCCGCATCGATGGTCGCGCGCTCGACAAGATCAGGCCGATCGTTTCGGAAACCGGCGTTCTGCCCCGCACCCACGGCTCGTCGCTGTTTACCCGCGGCGAAACTCAGGCGCTGGTCGTGACCACGCTGGGCACCGGCGACGACGAACAGATGATCGACGCGCTCAACGGCACCTACAAGTCGAACTTCCTGCTGCACTACAACTTCCCCCCCTACTCGGTTGGTGAAGTTGGCCGCGTGGGCTCGCCCGGTCGTCGGGAAATCGGTCACGGCAAACTGGCATGGCGCGCGCTTCAGGCCGTCCTGCCTGCCGCGACAGACTTCCCCTACACCATCCGCGTCGTGTCCGAGATCACCGAATCCAACGGCTCGTCCTCGATGGCCTCTGTCTGCGGCGGTTCGCTGTCGATGATGGACGCCGGTGTCCCGCTCAAGGCTCCGGTCGCTGGCGTGGCCATGGGTCTGGTGATGGAGGACGACGGCTCCTACGCCATCCTGTCCGACATCCTGGGTGACGAAGACCACCTGGGCGATATGGACTTCAAGGTCGCAGGCACCGAAAACGGCATCACCTCGCTCCAGATGGACATCAAGGTGGCCGGGATCACCCCCGCGATCATGGAAAAGGCGCTGGCACAGGCCAAGGCCGGTCGTCTGCACATCCTTGGTGAAATGTCCAAGGCGCTGACCACCGCCAACGCCTTCTCGGTCCACGCCCCCCGCATCGAAACCATGCAGATCCCGACGGACAAAATCCGTGAGGTCATCGGCTCGGGCGGCAAGGTCATCCGTGAAATCGTTGAAGTGTCGGGTGCCAAGGTCGACATCAACGACGACGGCGTGATCAAGATCGCCTCGTCCAACGGCGAAGCCATCCAAAAGGCCTACGACATGATCTATTCGATCGTGGCCGAGCCGGAAGAGGGCAAGATCTACAAGGGCAAGGTCGTCAAACTGGTCGACTTCGGCGCCTTCGTGAACTTCTTCGGCAAGCGCGACGGCCTCGTGCACGTCTCCCAGATCGAAAACCGCCGCCTGAACCATCCGTCGGATGTGCTCAAGGAAGGTCAGGACGTCTGGGTCAAACTGCTCGGCTTCGACGACCGCGGCAAGGTCCGCCTGGCGATGAAGACGATCAACCAGGAAACCGGCAAGGAAGAAGCGCCCGTCGAAGGCGCTGACGCCGAGTAAGGGCGCCTGCCCCGCTGAAACAACAAAGCCCCGGTGGAAACGCCGGGGCTTTGTGCCTTTCAAGCCCTTGAAATCTGTACAATTTGAAAGATGTGCATTTCGCCAGACGGCCAGACCAGATCCACGTCGCCTCCAAGTTCTGCGGACTGAATCGTAAGGTAAGCGCCATTGTAACAGTCTGAGCCTTTTCCAAATTTCATTCTGCTAAGATGGTTCAGGACGAATGGTCGCAAAGATACGAGGTGACCGTCTTTCTTGATTTTGGCAAGAAATCCTGTCGATATATTTGCAAATATCGGTCCAGTATCTGGTAGCAAAACTGGAAATCGAAGATAGTTGTGACGGGCACCTCTGACATGGCCGATATCGCTTGACCTCGCATCGATTTCGTACCGTCGGAAGTCAGTCATCTTTCCACTCCGTGGAATAGAAGGCTCTAGCCCTTCGAATGTTGAGAAGGGCGATTTCTTCCATCGTTCGACCAACTGCCATGTCCGGTGCGTGAATCTTGACAAGGTCGAAAAAACCACTTGACGGCAGGTTGGTAGCTTGCTCGGTGATCAAGGCGGTCAGGGAGAAAGGCTCTGCCGATGCGTTGTCGGAAGATAGTAGGTTGAAAGACCGGGTGGATAGCTCGCCAAGGATTAGACCAAATTCTTTACGATCCGCCGGGATTGAAACGTTAAGGTCAACCCATCCCATTGTTTCGGTGTAGTGAAGCCGAATTTCGTGATCGTCTTTGGTCGAGTTAGAATTGATATGTGCGACTAGACGTTCTTCTACAGTCTTCATCCGATAGTCCATGAGTTTGATTCGCTCGACAACGCATGGCAAGGTCACGTAGCGCTTTCCATCAATTTCAATAAGCGTCAACGGCGATGCAGAAGGGTCCATCTTCTTCCATTTTGAAATCGTGCTCGGCTGCCGGTTGAAGGCGGCCTCAACCACGCTGTCAGGGACAATGACATATTTTGTGTTCAGACCATTCGATTTGGCCAACTGAGCCAAACGCTTAAGGTATTTCTTGATTGAGACAGTTTTCATTGACTTCTCCTACTTAATGCTTGAATTCCATATTCATGATTCAAGAATTAAGTAGGAGAAGTCAAGACAATTTTCGCTTTCAAGGATTGAGACGCCGCTTTCACAACCGCGCCAGCAACTCCGCCTTTTTGGCCTGATACTCGGCCTCGGTCAGGATTCCCTTGTCGAACAGCCCAGCCAACCGCTCGATCCGGGAAAAGATCTGGTCGTCCGTCATCTGGTCCGGGGTCTGACTCTCGGCGGTGGGGACCGGGGGTGCAACAGGCGGCCGGGCCTGATCGGGCGTCAGCGCAGGAGCATCCCCTACAACCCGCAAACTCTCGACGCTCACCAACCCGAACTGGCTGGAAAACGACAGGCTTTGCCCGCCCCCTTGCGCCTGCCCGAACCCGCTGATCCGGTGATCGCCCGTCTCATAGACGGTGACCTTGCCGCCCACGGCGATGGCCAGCCGCTGTTTGTCGGGGAAATAGGCATAGCGCATGTCGTTCTGAACGCCGACGGACGCAGGCACACCCAGCTCGGACGGCCACACATCGGCGGGCTGCACGAACAGGCTGACACCCAGCCCCGCACCGGCCATGCCCCCCGACGACTGCGACTGCGATTGTGCGGGGGCAGCGAACAGGCGATGATCGGCGACGATCCCCGACAACTCGGCGCACAAACTGTCCACCCGGGCCTTCAGGCCATGGTTGAACATGTCGCCCACCATGGTCATGCCACCCATCGACCACTGGCCCATGCCGCCCAATTCAGGAATATTGAACTGCGCCTGCGTGCCATGCCCGGCAGCGACGGCGCGCAGCATCTGTTCGACCGCCTCGACGCTGACGCCATGACGGCCCGCAATTTCGCCTACGATCCGCAGGCCTTCGTCTGTCAACTGGCTCATCACCCGATCCAATTCTGAAAACAAGGGTCAGCCATAGCACCCCGGCCCCCACCCGACCACCGCAATCACAATTCGGTCAGGGTTACATGACGTTGGGGCAACCGTGCTACCTTTACGCATGTTCAGCAAAAAGGGAGACAGCATCATGCAACGCAAAAAGGCCTCCGATTTCGATCCGCGCATCCTCGAACTCTACGACGGTTATGTCCACGGCAAGATGACCAAACGAGCCTTCCTCAGTCATGCCAGCAAATATGTGGCGGCGGGCGTGACGGCGACGGCAGTGCTGGAATCACTTCAACCCAACTATGCGCTGGCGCAACAGGTGGCCCCCGATGATCCGGCCATCGAAACCATGCGGATCAGCTACGACAGCCCCGACGGGAACGGCACGGTCAACGGGCTGATGGCAAAACCGGCGGGGGCAACGGCACCCTTGGGGGCTGTTTTGGTCGTCCACGAGAACCGCGGGCTCAACCCCTATATCGAGGATGTGGTGCGGCGCGTGGCCAAGGCAGGCTACCTCGCCCTTGGCCCCGATGGCCTCACCTCACTTGGCGGCTATCCGGGAACCGACGAACAAGGGCGCGAGATGCAAAGCCAACTCGACCCGGCCAAGCTAATGGCCGACTTCTTTGCGGGCTTTGAATATCTGGTCGGCCACCCCGACAGCACAGGCAAGGTCGGCGTCGTCGGATTTTGCTATGGCGGTGGGGTCTGCAACGCGCTGGCGGTAGCGTACCCCAACCTTGCGGCCTCGGTCCCCTTCTACGGGCAACAGCCGCAGGCGTCCGACGTTCCAGCGATCCAGTCGCCCCTGCTGCTGCACTATGCCGAACTGGACGATCGGATAACCTCGGGCTGGCCGGCCTATCAGGCGGCGCTCGACGCCAACGGCAAGAACTACACGGCCCATATCTACGCAGGCGTCAACCACGGCTTCCACAACGACACGACGCCCCGCTATGACGAGGCGGCGGCGACGCTGGCCTGGGACCGGACACTGGCGTTTTTCGGGGAACACCTGGCCTGACAGACAGAGATCGGGAAAGGCATGGAATTCCCCCCTTGCCCGATCCTGCATTCCCGTGGTGAAACCAACGCACGTCTTGGGCGTTGATCCGCCGAACCTAATCATTTGTGGGGGCAAGTTAATGCTCAACCGTCGCCATTTCCTCACCACCTCTGCCGCCGCCCTCGTGGCCGGGCCGCTTGCCGCCCAGACCGCCGCCGTGCAAGAGGCATCCGTCCAACCGCAGATGGAGGGGAGCTTTGTCATCCCCCCCGAATACTGGGCGCAGATCGTGACAGTAAAACCGGAGTTTCCGGCGGGCGAAATTCACATCGTCCCGCAGACGCATTTCCTCTATTACACCATCGGCAACAGTCGGGCGATCCGCTACGGCGTAGCCGTGGGCAAAGAGGGGCTGCAATTCCATGGCGACGCGACGATCCAGCGCAAGGTCGAATGGCCCAGCTGGACGCCCACGCCCGAAATGATCCAGCGCAGCCCATCGCACTACGCCAAATACGCCGACGGCATGCCGGGTGGCCCGAACAACCCGTTAGGGGCGCGGGCGCTCTACCTGTTCCAGAACGGGAACGACACGGCGATCCGCATCCACGGCACGACCGAACCGGCCAGCATCGGATCGTCGGCCTCAAATGGGTGCTTCCGGATGTATAACAGCCATGTCATGGACCTCTACAACCGGGTGCCGCTGGGCACCGTCGTTCACGCGTATTGAGGGCGGACCAAGACCTGACTCTTTCGGTTCACCTTGCAATAACAACTCTCGGGGGGAGTTCTGGAACGGGACGGGGGGCAGGCAGCCCCCCTTTTGACAGGCGTGGCCGCACACACGGGTCCAATATGGCCCGCGAAAATTATTTATTCAAATCAATGGCCTGAATTTCGTCCACGCGTGGACGCCTGTCAGATGATCTCATCCTCATCGAACATCGGCTGCGCATCGACCTGCTCGGCCAGGCTGACCACAGTCGCCTGATCCGCCGCATGAGGCAGGGTTGCGACGTGAAACAGGGCATCCCCTTCATTCACCACAGGCAGGTTCGTCCGCCCGACGATCATGCCCGGATCGGTGGCGACAACCTCGGTCTCGTTCTCGCCGAACGGGTCCGACAGAACTCCCAGAACATCCCCCACAGCCACGATATCGCCCGACTGGCGAAACATCCGCAAAAGCCCCCCCGCAGGCGACCGCAACCATGTTGAATGGGTGCAAAAGATCGGCTTGACGGTCGGCTTCGGCACGCCCTTCGATCCAATCATCCCCAAAGCCCGCATCACCCGCAGGATGCCCAGAACGCCAGTCCGCGCCCCGTATTCATCGAACCGCAGCCCCTCGCCCGCCTCATACAACAGCATGTCCACGCCCAGATGACTGGCGGCCAGTCGCAGCGACCCATCCCGCTGTTTGGACCGCAGGATCATCGGCGCGCCGAAAATCTCGGCCATCTCGACCAGCCGGGGCGACCCCGGGCTGACCCGGACCTGCGGCAGGTTGGTCCGCTGGATGGCGGCGGAATGCAGGTCGATCCCGAAATCCGACCGCCCCACAACCTCGGTCAGAAACAGATGCGCCAGACGGGACGCCAGCGACCCCCCGGGCGATCCCGGAAACACCCGGTTCAGGTCGCGCCGATCAGGCAAATACCGCGACTGATTGAGAAAGCCGAACGTGTTGACGATCGGCACGGCCAGCAGCGTTCCTGCCAACCCGTCCATCTGGGGGGCGCGCAGAAGGCGGCGAACAATCTCGACCCCGATGACCTCGTCCCCGTGGATGGCCGCTGACACGAACATCACCGGCCCGGGTTTCTTGCCGTGGATGACATGGACGGACATCGTAACCGGGGTATGGTCGGTCAGGGTGCTGACCGGCAGATCGACAGTCATACGCTGACCGGGGGCAATCCGTTTGCCCCCGATCTCGAACGATTTCCGAACGCCAGTCATCAGCCCTTGCCTACCGTCTTGGTCTTGCCAACCTTGGCATGCGTTTCGATGAATTCGATGATCTTGCCCGCGATGTCGATGCCGGTCGCGTTCTCGACACCTTCAAGACCGGGGGAGGAATTGACCTCCATCACGACCGGTCCATGGTTCGACCGCAACATGTCGACGCCGCAGACATTCAGCCCCATCGCCTTGGCCGACCGGATCGCAACCGACCGTTCCTCGGGTGACAGTTTGATGACCTGTGCCGACCCGCCACGATGCAGGTTGGACCGGAATTCACCCTCGGCCCCGGTGCGTTTCATCGCGGCCACGACCTTGCCACCGATGACCAAGGCCCGGATGTCGGTCCCCCCGGCCTCCTTGATGAATTCCTGGATCAGGATGTTCACGTTGGACGCGCGGAACGCCTCGATCACAGATTTGGCACTGCGGTTGGTGTCGGCCAGAACCACGCCAAGGCCCTGCGTCCCCTCCAGCAGCTTGATGACAAGTGGGGCGTCGCCTGCCAGTTTCAGCACCTCTTCGGTCTGTTTGGCGTCATGGGCAAAGGTGGTCACGGGCAGGCCGATTCCGTCGCGCGCGAGAAGTTGCATCGACCGCAGCTTGTCGCGCGACCGCCCGATCCCCACGCTTTCGTTCAGCGGATAGACGCCCTGCATCTCGAACTGGCGCAGCACAGCCAGCCCGTAGAACGTGACCGACGCGCCGATCCGCGGAATCACCGCATCATATCGGGGCAGCTTTTCTCCGTTGTAATAGATATCGGGCTTGTGCGCGGCGATGTTCATGTAACAGCGCAGCGTGTTGATGATGTCCAACTCGTGCCCGCGCGCTTCGGCCGCTTCCTTGAGGCGGCGGTGCGAATACAGTTCGGCATTGCGGGCCATCATGGCGATTTTCATGGGGTGATCCTTGTGTCTTGCTCGAGGGCCGCGCCCGAACGGGTGTGGGGTGGATTGACCGGCAACCCGGCCAGAAAAGAGCGGCCCGCATCAACCAGAATCCGACGGCGCCGGATGGCCGTGCGGCCCAGGATCAATGGCATTGCCATGGCCCCCCGGTCGGCCAGCGAAACCTCGATCGTCCAGCGGCGGGCGCCAAAGACAAGGAGGGTTTCGATCACCAGCCGCTCTTCCGGGATGCCGCTGGTGTTCTTGATCTCGCGACGGCCGACCAACCGCGCCTCGCAGTCAAAGGCATCTTCGACGCCGTCATGTGGGACATGAAAGCGGACCCAGTCAACGTCATCCTTGCGGATGTGGCGGACGCGTTCTGCGTGCAATGCCGAAGTCCGCGCCCCGGTGTCGATCTTGGCCGTGACCAGCGGCAAACCGAGGTGCGGCAGACCTACGTGTTCGCGCCAGCCGATCATCAGAGGGGCGGCAATCTTCATTCGATCCTCTGGGTTCAGGTCGGGTCTGGGTCGGCCAGAGATGTAACAGGTCGCCAACGCTTTGGCCAACCCACCCGCGACGTCAGACAAGAAAAGCCCCGCCAGAAGCGGGGCTTTCCACAGGGTGGGGTCCGGGCGATCAGACCTTGAGACTGGTCTTGCGCAGATAGGGCAGAACAGTCGTGAAATCGCCGAACTTGGCTTTGGCATCTGCGTCACTTACCGAGGTCGGAATGATGACGTCCTGGCCCACTTCCCAGTTGGCCGGAGTGGCAACACCGTTCTTGGCTGCGGTCTGCAACCCGTCCAGCGCGCGCAGGACCTCGGCAAAGTTGCGGCCTACGTTCATCGGATAGGTCATCGACAGTTTGAGCTTCTTGTCCGGCCCGATGATGAACACCGCGCGGACGGTGGCCGTGTCATTGGGGGTGCGGCCATCGGGCAGATAAGCCTCGGCAGGCAGCATGTCGAAGGCTTTGGACAGCGCCAAGTCGGTGTCGGCGACGATAGGAAATCCGGCCTTGGCGCCGCTGGCTGTTTCGATGTCCTTTTTCCATTTGATATGGTCGGCCACGCCGTCCACGGAAATCCCCATCACCTTGGTCCCGCGCTTGGCCCATTCATCGGCCAGTTGGGCGACGGCCCCGAATTCGGTTGTGCAGACGGGGGTGAAATCCTTGGGATGGCTGAACAGGATCGCCCAGTGATCGCCCACGAAATCGTGCAGGGTCACCGTGCCCTGATCGGTTTGAACGGTGAGGTTCGGAATAGTGTCGTTAATGCGCAGGCCCATGTCGGTGCTCCTTTGGACGGTTCGGACTGGGTTGGTACATATGAAGTAAATC
The DNA here is from genome assembly GCA_024642115.1 of Marivivens sp. Taxonomy (GTDB): domain Bacteria; phylum Pseudomonadota; class Alphaproteobacteria; order Rhodobacterales; family Rhodobacteraceae; genus JAHEBU01. The sequence continues at coordinate 66,649 of JAHEBU010000010.1, forward strand.
TGATATATTCCACCACCCTTGTCAAAATACCGCACCGGTGAGAGGGTGCGCCAAATTTGATCAAATCTGCGGAGGTTCGCCATGATCGAGAAACGGAACTTTTACATCAACGGCGCATGGGTCGCCCCGGCCAAGGCGCGCGATCACAACGTTATCGACCCCTCGACCGAAGAGGTCTGCGCGATCATCTCGTTGGGCGATGCCGCCGACACCAATGCCGCCGTCGCCGCTGCCAAGGCCGCCTTTCCGGCATGGGCTGCGACCAACCCGGCACACCGGGCCGACCTTGTTCGCGGCATCCTGGCCCAATACGAAAAGCGGTCCGAAGAAATGGCGCAGGCCATTTCCCTCGAAATGGGCAGCCCCATCGACCACGCTCGCGAACAGCAGGCCCCTTGCCTGCCCTGGCACCTGGAAAACTTCCTGACCGCGTTTGATCAGATCGAATGGGTCCGCCCCCTGCGCGCCGACACGCCGCACGACCGGATCGTGTCCGAAGCGATTGGCGTGGTCGGCCTGATCACACCGTGGAACTGGCCGATGAACCAGGTGACGCTCAAGGTCATTCCCGCGCTTCTGGCAGGTTGCACTGTCGTCCTGAAACCGTCGGAAGAGGCCCCGCTGTCGTCGCTTCTCTTTGCTGAATTCGTCCATGACGCGGGCTTTCCGGCAGGCGTGTTCAACCTTGTGAACGGGGATGGCATGGGCGTGGGCACCCAACTGTCCGCCCACCCCGATGTCGAAATGATCTCGTTCACCGGATCGACCCGCGCAGGCCGCGCCATTTCCAAGACTGCTGCCGAGACGCTGAAACGGGTCACGCTGGAACTGGGCGGCAAGGGCGCCAACGTGATCTTTGCCGATGCCGATGCAAAGGCCGTGCGCCGGGGCGTCCTGCACTGCTTTGACAACACGGGGCAGTCTTGCAACGCGCCCACTCGGATGCTGGTCGAGCGCAGCTATTACGATGAAGCCGTCGAAATCGCACGCAAGACCGCCGAAGAAACCAAGGTCGGCCCTGCCAGCCAACCCGGCGGCCATATCGGCCCGGTCGTGAACAAGGCCCAGTGGGAAAAGATCCAAGGCATGATCGAAACCGGTATCAAGGAAGGCGCCCGTCTGGTCGCCGGCGGTCTTGGCCTGCCCGAAGGGATCAACAAGGGGTATTTCGTCCGCCCCACCGTCTTTGCCGACGTCAAACCCGGCATGACCATCGAGAGAGAGGAAATCTTTGGCCCCGTCCTGTCCATCATCCCCTTTGACGATGAAGAGGACGCGGTTCGCATCGCCAACGACACCCCTTACGGCCTGACCAACTATGTCCAGTCGCAGGACGGAGCCAAACGGAACCGGATGGCCCTGCGCCTGAAATCCGGCATGGTCCAGATGAACGGCAAATCGCGGTCAGCCGGATCACCCTTTGGCGGGGTCAAGGCGTCGGGCCGCGCCCGCGAAGGCGGTGTCTGGGGGATTGAGGAATTCCTCGAGGTCAAGGCGGTGTCGGGCTGGGCGCAAGAGGCCGCCGAATAATGCGGCTGGCGGCCATTGCGGACGTGCATGGAAATGCTGACGCGCTGGCCGCCACTCTCGGCCATATCCGGACCCAAGGCTGCGATGCCATCGTCAATCTGGGCGATTGCTTTAGCGGGCCGCTGGATGCGGCGCGCACGGCGGACCTGCTGGCCGGGGCCGACATCGCTGTCACCGTCCGCGGCAACCACGACCGCTATCTGATCGAACAACGCCCCGAAGATATGGGGCTGTCCGACAGGGTGGCGTTCGACCAGCTTGGCCGCCACACACTCGACTGGATCAGGACGCTTCCGACAGCCGCGGTTTACGGGGATGTCTTTCTCTGCCACGCGACGCCTGACAAGGATGACATCTACTGGACCGAACAGGTCCTGCCTGACGGCACGGTCTGCCGCGCACCCCTACACCAGATCGCGTCGCGGACCAGCGGGATCACGCACCAGCTGATCCTTTGCGCCCACAGCCACCTGCCCCGCGCCCTGCGCCTTTACACCGGGCAACTCCTGGTCAACCCCGGCAGCGTCGGGTGCCCCGCCTACACCGACGACCTGCCAGTCCCACATGCCGTCTGTGCAGGCTCACCCCACGCGCGCTATGCCGTCGTCGACACCGTCACGCAGCACACCACCTTTCATCTTGTTTCCTATGATACGACTGCGGCTGTGGCTCGCGCAGTAGCGGAAAACCGACCGGACTGGGCGCAGGGATTGGCCACCGGCTGGATCACCGCCTGACAATCCGCTTCACTTCACCATAGCAACTCCCGCCGCAGGCTCCGGACGCTCGACACGGGCCTCAAGTGTGAATTTGCACACAAATCGTTCTCTTACGGATCTTTAGTGCAACCCTATGGGTGCTATTTACAGGGCATAGCAAAAAGGGACCGCACCATGCTCACGCAGATCAAAGGCCTCCACCACGTCACCTCGCTCGCCTCCTCGGCCCGCGAAAACAACGGGTTCTTTACCAATGTTCTCGGCCTGCGCCGGGTCAAGAAAACCGTGAACTTCGACGCGCCCGACGTCTATCACCTGTATTATGGAGACGAGGCAGGCACCCCCGGCACCGTCATGACCTACTTTCCCTTTCCGCACGCCGCGCGCGGCCGTCCCGGCACGGGTGAGGTCGGGATCACCGCCTTTGCCATTCCCAAAGGGACGGCCAACGCATGGGCCGAACGGCTCGCTACCTTTGACGTGGCCAGGATCAGCCGCGACACCCGCTTTGGCGAAACCCGCGTGCTGTTCGACGGGCCGGACGGCGACCGCTTTGCCCTGGTCGAAACGGACGACACCCGCGCGCCCTGGACGGGCAACGGGGTCAGCGCCGACATGGGCATCCGCGGCATTCACTCTGCCGACATGCGCCTGCGCGACGAAGGGGCGACAGCCGAACTCCTTAAATTCATGGGCTATGAAGTGGCAGAGAAAAAGGACAACATCACCCGGCTGATCGTCCCCGGCGGCAATGCGGCCAATACGATTGACCTTGAAACCCTGCCGGGTGCGTCGCACGCGGCCCAGGGGGCGGGATCGGTCCACCATATCGCCTTTGCGGTGGAAAACCGCGCCCGGCAACTGGAGGTGCGCGAGGCGCTACTTGACACCGGCTGGCAAGTGACCCCGGTCATCGACCGCGATTATTTCTGGGCGATCTATTTCCGCACCCCCGGCGGCGTCCTGTTCGAAATCGCCACCAACGAACCGGGCTTTGACCGGGACGAGGACACCAGACATCTGGGCGAGGCGCTGAAACTGCCCAGTCAGCACGAGCACCTGCGCGCCGCCCTCGAAAAACGGCTCGAGCCGCTGGCATGACCTACCATGCAGCCAGAACGACAGGGGCGTCCGGCGCGCCCCTGTTCCTGACGTTCCACGGCACAGGCGGCAACGAACAGCAGTTCCACGGGTTCGCCCAAGAGTTGATGCCCGATGCCCACATCGTCAGCCCGCGCGGTGACGTCAGCGAAATGGGCGCGCTGCGTTATTTCCGGCGGACCGGCGAAGGGGTCTATGACATGGCCGATCTTGAACATCGGACGGCGGCGATGGCTGACTTCATCCGCATTGAAAAGGACCGGACCAAGTCGAAACGCGTCATCGCTCTTGGCTACTCGAACGGGGCCAACATCCTCGCCAACGTCGCCTTCCATCATTCCGACCTGTTCACGGACCTGCTCCTGCTTCACCCGCTGATCCCTTTCGATCCGTCACCGGTCCACCTGAAAACCCGCGTTCTGATCACCGCAGGGCAACGCGACCCGATCTCCCCCGCCCCGCTGACCCAGCGACTGATCGACTGGTTCGCGACCCAAGGGGCCGATGTAACTCCAGTCTGGCATCCCGGCGGCCATGAAATCGCGCAATCGGAAGTCTCTGCTGTTCATCGATTCCTTGGCTGACGGCTCGGGTTCACCTTGCCATAACAACTCCCGCCGGAGGCTCCGCCACCGGCGGATATTGCCAGATCGGAACGGGCCGGATCAGAACGGACAGGGTGCTGTAATGCGCATCCCGGCGCCCCCATCAGGATGGCGGAACTGCAACGTCTCGGAATGCAGCATCAGGCGCTCAAACTCCCGTGCCGGACCAGTGGCATAGAACGGATCTCCCAGGATCGGGTGGCCCACCTCCTTCATGTGGACACGCAGTTGGTGCGACCGGCCCGTCCGGGGCATCAGGCGCACCCGCGTCTCGCCCCCCTTGACGCGCACGACGCGCCAGTCGGTCTGGGCCGGGCGACCGTTTTCGGGATCGACATGTTGCAAGGGCCGGTTGGGCCAGTCGACTCCGATTGGCAGATCCACAGTGCCCGTTCGCGGCGAAAGCTCCCCCCAGACCCGCGCCACATAAGTCTTTTTGGTCTGACGGTTCTCGAATTGAAGGCCCAGATGCCGCTGGGCATGGGGGGTCAGGGCAAAGATCATGACGCCGGACGTGTCCCGGTCCAACCGATGAACCAACAACACTTCGGGAAACACGGCCCGGATGCGGGCGATCAGACAATCGGCCAGATGGTCGCCCTTGCCCGGCACGGACAACAGCCCGCTGGGCTTGTCCACCAGCAGGACCTGATGGTCATGATGCAGGATGACCAGAGGATCCTGCGGAGGGGCGTAAACATCGCTCATAGGGTCACCGATCATACTGTAAGGTGGGTTTCAACCCACCTCACCGGACAGGACCCAGATGCACCCGACCATTCACCAGATGCAACATGTCGTGGCCAGCGGCGACGATACCCTGATCGGCCCGCTCCTCGCCGCGGATGTCCGGTTCCTGCCGCCGACCTATTGGGCCACCTGGCAGGGGCGCGAGGCGGTTGCGGCCCTGCTGGGCCATGTCGGTCAGATCTTTACCGATTTTCATTATCGCCGGGTCATGGGATCGGGCAACGATTGGGCGCTAGAGTTCGAGTGCAAAGTCGCGGGGCTGGACGCGGTTGGCGTCGACCTCATCACACTGAACAACGAGGGCCTGATCCAGACATTCGAGGTCGCCATGCGCCCGCACAAGACGGTCGGCGTCCTGCGCGAGGCGATGACCGCCCGCGTCACCACCGACCCCCGGTTCCGTAAATTCAGGTCCGCGCTGTCCTGACAGCCCGACCCCGCCGGAACACCGAAACCAGGTACAGCGCCACCGCCGCCCAGATCATCGGAAATGCGATCATGCGGGCCTGCCCGAACGGCTCTCCGAACCAGAACACGGCGGTCAGAAAGATCATCGTGGGGGCGATGTATTGCAGGATGGCGATGGTCGTCAGGCGCAACCTTTTGGCCCCGTTGGCATACAGCATCAGCGGCACGGCAGTCACCACCCCGCACCCCAACAGCAACCCCGTATCGGGGCCACCGAAATGGCTGGTCCCGCTGGCCGTCAACCAGCCCCAATAGGCCAGCGCCGGACCCAGCAGGATCAGCACTTCAAGCAGGAATCCCTGATTGGGGCCAACCGGGAGCCATTTCTTGCAAAACGCATACAGTCCCCAGCTCAGCGTCAGGCTCAGCGCGACCCACGGGACCACCCCCGCCTCGACCGTCAGAACCACAACAGCCGAAGCGGCCAGCGCGATAGCCGCCCATTGCAGCGGCTCCAGCCGTTCGCGCAGCAAAACTGCACCCAGCAGCACACTGAACAACGGGTTGATATAATAGCCCAAGGCAGCGTCCAGCGCGTGACCGGACGTTATCGCCCAGACATAAATCCCCCAGTTGACCGAAATCAGCGCCGCCGTCACGCAGCCCATCAGGATCGTCCGGGGGTGCGACAGCGCCGCCCGGATATCCGCCGTCCGGCCCAGCGCGATCAGCACAGCGCCAGCGATAGGCACGGACCAGATGATCCGGTGCGCGACCACCTCGGCCGCCGGAATCCCGCTAAGCATTTTCATGTAAAGGGGCAGAAATCCCCACAAGACATAGGCCGAAATGGCATAGCCAAGGCCTGCGGGGCTATCGCCGGTATCTGGTGTCTGGGTCATGGGGGATCAGTGGAACAGCGACGGGGGCAGCGCAACCCCCGACCGCGCTTCGCTAACTTGCGGGATCGTACATGAAGGCGCGCAATTCCTGTGCACAGCGGCAGGCCGTCGCGATCTTGCGCGCCCAGACTTCTGCCTCGGCCCGGGTGGGTAGTTCCAACACAGTGAACCCGCCGTTGAGCAGGCTCCCGGGGTATAGGTCGCCCGATATGGTTCCATCTCCGAAAACCCGCACCGGATCGACCTCTTCGTCGATCCCGCCGCCAAACACATAAACCCCCGCCGCCTTTGCCTCGGCGATCACCGCGCGGGCGTCCCTGGCCACCTGGGGAAGCTCGTCGGGCGTCATCTTCATCGCACCCGATGGAAACGAGATGAGGTATTTTGTCATGATTTACTCAGTTTCTCGGAACAGAAGACAAGATCGGCGAAACAACGGTACTCTACGCCTTTGTCCTGTCCCCGGTTGAATCATACATCGGTTTCAGCGACACTTCGGCCCTGACCCGCGTCCCCATCACATCCACCTCGTAGCTGGACGCCAGCACTTCCGCCGCCGTCTGGCCGTCACACGGGATATACGCCATCCCCATTGCGCCGCCCAAATCATGCCCATAGGCGCCCGAGGTGACGTGGCTCACGATCTGCCCGTCCCGCAACACCGGTTCGTTGTGATACAGCAGCGGTTCGGGGTCGGTCAGCCGCAGTTGCACCATGCGCCGCGCCAGTCCCGCCTCTTTCTTGCGCAGCACCGCGTCGCGCCCGATGAAATCAGATTTAGTCAAGCCCACGGCGAACCCCAATCCGGCCTCCAGCACATGGTCCTCGGAACTGATGTCATGTCCGAAATGGCGGAACGCCTTTTCGATGCGGGCGCAGTCCATCATGTGCATGCCGCATAGTTTCAGACCCATGTCCTGCCCCGCCTCCCACAGCGTCTCGAACGCGTGGCCGGCCATGTCCGAAGACACATAAACCTCCCACCCCAATTCACCCACGTAAGACACGCGGTGGACACGGGCGAGGCCGAGGCCAAGCTCGATCTCTTGCGCCGTCCCAAACGGGTTCACGTCGTTGGAAAAGTCGTTGGGGCTGACCTTTTGCATCAGCTTGCGCGCGTTCGGCCCCATCACGGCCAGCACCGCCTCACCCGCCGTCACATCGGTGATGACGACCCGTTCATCGCGCAGGTTCCGCCGCATCCATGTTTCGTCCGCCAGCCGGGTGATGGCGGGCGTCACGACCAGATAGGCGGTTTCCGACAGGCGGGTGACGGTCACGTCCGCCTCGATCCCGGCGGTGGAATTCAGGAACTGGGTATAGACGATCTTGCCCACCGGGACCGACATGTTCGCCCCGCAGACCCGGTTCAGGAACCCTTCGGCATCCGGCCCCTCGACCCGCAGTTTTCCAAAGGACGACATGTCGTACATGCCCACATTCGTCCGGACCGCCGCGACTTCGTCCCGGACATTGTCAAAGAAATTCTGCCGTTTCCAGGAATAGCGATACTCTCGCTCTTGCCCCGGTTTGGCAAACCAGTTGGCGCGTTCCCAGCCACCCAACTCGCCAAAGACCGCACCCTGCGCGTCAAGATGATGATGGAACGGCGTGCGGCGGACCCCCCGCGCCGTGGCTTTTTGGCGATAGGGAAAGTGGTCGGCATAGAGCAGGCCCAGCGTCTCGGTCACGCGTTCCTTGAGGTAGCGGCGGTTTCCCTGAAACGGCTGAGACCGGGCGATGTTCACGTCGCCCAGATCAAAGGGCTTTTCCCCCTGATCCATCCATGCGGCCAGCGCCATGCCTGCCCCGCCCGCCGACTGGATCCCGATCGAATTGAACCCGGCGGCGACCCAGACATTGTCCATCTCGGTCGCAAGGCCAAGGTGATAGGCGTTGTCAGGGGTGAAACTTTCAGGGCCGTTGAAAAACGTATGAATCCCCGCCTCGCCAAAGATCGGCATCCGGTTGACGGCAGCCTCAAGGATCGGCTCGAAATGGTCGAAATCCTCGGGAAGTTGGTCGAACTCGAACGCTTCGGGGATGCCCGCCATACCCCAGGGTTTCGATTTGGGCTCGAACGCCCCGAGCATCAGCTTGCCCGCATCGACCTTGTAATAGGCGCATTCGTCGGGGACGCGAAGGACAGGCAATTGTTCCAGTCCGGCGATGGGTTCAGAGACGATATAGAAATGTTCGCAGGCATGCAGCGGCACATTGACGCCCGCCATCCGACCCACCTGGTGCCCCCACATTCCCGCGCAGTTGACGATCATCTCGCAGGCGATATGACCGCTGGTGCCATCCTCGGCCTGCCAATCGACACCTGACACCCGACGCCCGCCACGGGCAATCCCGGTCACCTTGGTCCGTTCGGCTATCACCGCGCCGCGCATCCGCGCCCCTTTGGCCAGCGCCAGCGCGATATTGCCCGGATCGCCCTGCCCGTCCTTGGCCAGATAGACGCCCGCCTTGACGTCATCTGTATTCAGATGGGGATAGCGGGATTTGACCTCGGCTGGAGAGATCTCTTCGATCTCGACACCAAAGGCGCGGGCCATGGCGGCGGACCGGAAAATCTCTTCCTTGCGTTCATCCGTGAGCGCAACAGTGATCGACCCCACCCTGCGAAACCCTGTCGCCAGACCGGTTTCAGCCTCCAGCCCACCATAAAGTTCCTGGCTATACTTGGCGAGCTTGGTCATGTTCGCCGTCGCCCGCAACTGCGCGATCAGCCCGGCGGCATGCCATGTGGTGCCAGAGGTCAGCGCCTTGCGCTCTAGCAAAACCACATCCGTCCAACCCAGCTTGGTCAGGTGATAGGCTACGGAACAGCCAACGATGCCACCGCCGATAATGACGACACGGGCGTGGGTGGGAAGGGTCATGATGCGGTCTCCGGTGGGATAAGGACGATTTTCCCCGCATGGCGCTTGGACAGGAATTCGGCCTGCGCCAGAGCGATGTCGGACAGGGGGAACGTGCGGGAAATCAGCGGGCGAATGGCGCCGCGATTGATCAGGGACACAAGGCGGGCAAAGACCGCAGGCGGCTGAAAGGTACAGCCGTGGACAGTGATGTCGCGCAGGTAAAGCTGGCGCAGGTCGGTGTCGACCATCGGCCCGGCGATGGCCCCAGACACAGCCACACAGCCACCTGGACGCAGGGCGGCGATACGCCCTGCCCACCCAGGCCCGCCCACCACGTCGATGACGGCATCGAACGCCCCGGCAGGCATGGCGGCATCGCGGTCCAGCGTCCGAACCGCCCCCGCCTTACGCACCGTATCAGCCTTGGCCGCCGCCGTGATCCCGGTAACTTCAGCACCCCGCAACGCCGCCAAAGCCACTGCGGCCAACCCCACCCCGCCCGACGCCCCGGTCACCAGCACCCGCTGCCGCTCGGACACCCCGGCCCGGGTCAGCAGGTTTTCGGCTGTGCCAAAGGCGCAGGGCATCGCCGCAATCTCGACATCGGTCAAAGGACTGGCCGACACATCATACAAATGCCGGGCCGGGACAACGCAATGGGTGGCAAACGCCCCGTCATATTCGGACCCGAGCGCTACAAAACCCAACGGGTTTGCCGCTGTCGGCTCTGGCTGGTTGATCGGACAGGTCACGCGGGCGCCGATTGGTGGGGCGGTCACCCCCGGCCCGTGCGCCAGAACGCGGCCGCACAAATCACCGCCCTGTATCCGGGGAAAGGTCAGGGCGCCCGCCCATCCGCCGTCCTCGGCCCCGTCGCCCTTTGCCCCGTCCCCCTTTGCCGCGTCGCCCTCGGCCGTCGCTCCGGTCACGCTGGAGGAATACCAGCCCAGTCGCGTGTTGATGTCGGTGTTGTTCACACCTGCGGCCAGTACCCGAACCAACACCTCGCCCGGCCCCGGCACGGGAACAGGCAACCCAGTCACCCACTCCAACCGGTCCGGCCCGCCGTGACCAGTCAGACGGACGGCAGACATCGACCGGATGTCAGACAATGGTGTGCCCCGCTGCCCGCAACTGGCGGGCCAGTTCGGCGATATGGGCCGGGCCGGTTTCGCAGCAGCCCCCGACGATGGTGGCCCCCATGCCAACCCAGATCATGACGTGGCGGGCATAGGCTTCGGGCGTCAGGTCCTCGCGGGCATGCAGGGCATCGACGGTCGGCTTGTCCTTGAGGAAGTCCTTCGTGATCTGGGTGAACCCGTTGGCATAGGCGCCAAAGGGCAACCCGGCCCCGGCAATCGCAGTCAGTGCCGCAGGCATCGCCTCGGGGGCGGAACAATTGGCCAGCAACGCCTCGGCCCGCCCTTCCAGCGCAATGGCACAGACCTCGGCGACAGGCTCGCCTGATCGCAGTTTTGACCCGTCCTCGTCATCCACGGTGACGGACAGCCAAACAGGTTTGCCCGCCGCCTTGGCCCCTTCCAACACCGCACGGGCATGGGCAAGCGAGGCGACGGTTTCGCACAGGATCAGGTCCACATGGGGACCCAATTCGCGGGCCACTTCGGCATAGCGGGGAACGGCCACGTCATGCGGCGGATGCTTATCAGGACGATAGGACGCCTCGAGCGGGCCGATCGACCCCGCCACCCGCTTGCCCTCAGGGCGCGCGCCCAGCGCCTCGGTCAGGGCGGCGACGTGCAAGCCGCGGAACTGCGTCTCCAGCCCCGTCCCCTCCAACCGATCGTGATGGACGCAATAGGTGTTGGTCGTCGCCACCGACGCGCCAACGGCAAAATAATCGGCATGCAACTGACCGACCATACCGGGATGGTCAAACATCACCTTGGTCGACCAAAGGTTCGTCGGGGTTTCGCCAGACCGATGGATCAACTCCTGACCCAATCCGCCATCCAGCAACACGATCTCTGCCATGCCTCTTGTCCTTCACCTTGCCATAACAACTCCGGGGGGTCCCCTTTGGGGGACGGGGGGCAGCGCCCCCCTACGCCCGGATACGGGCGTTCTGCGGATCCCAGAGCGGCTGATCCTCATGGACGGTCGCCGCAAACCGTTCCCCGAATATTTCAACCTCGACCGACGTCCCCGGCGCACACAGATCGGGCCGCAGCATTCCCAGCACCACCGACTTGCCGATACGATAGCCCCAGGCGCCGCTCGTCGTCTCGCCTACGATCTGTCCGTTGTGCCACAGGGTCGACATATAAGGGGCATCTGCCGCACCCGGTGCATCCAGCGTCAGAGTGGCAAAGCGTTTCTTGACCCCCCGTTGCTGTTCAGCCAGTAAGGCGGCTTTGCCGACATAGTCCTTGTCGAACCGGACGAACCGATCCAGCCCGCCCTCCAGCAGGGAATAATCGGTGGACAGGTCGCCCTTCCACGCCCGGTATCCCTTTTCGACCCGCAAGGAATTAAGCGCCCACATCCCGAACGGTTTGACCCCTGCGGCCATCAGCGCATCCCAAATCGCCGGGGCGTCGGCATTGGCGCAATGGACTTCCCACCCCAATTCGCCCGCGAACGACACGCGCAGCAGTCCTACCTTGGCCCCGCACACAGTCGCGTCCTGCACCGACAACCAAGGCAAGGACAGATCGGCATCGGTCAGGGGCGCCAGAATGTCCCGCGCCTTTGGCCCGGTGACGAGCAGACATTCCACATACGACGAATGATCGGTAACCGTGACCCCCGCGGGCAGTCCGCGCCACAGAACCTCGCGGTCATGCCATTGGGCGACTGACGCGGTAATCAGCCCCACCTTGTCCGGCCCATGGACCATCACCGACATCTCGGTCAGGATCCGACCCCGGTCGTCGGGAAAATATGCCAACCCAACGCGGCCTTCTTTGGGCAGGCGCGAGGCAGTCAAGCCATCCACATAGTCCCGCGCCCCCGGCCCCTCGACCATCAACCGGGTAAATCCGGTGATCGGCAAGACGCCGCAATGATCGCGGACCGCCTCACATTCCTCCTCAATCCGCGCGGACCAGGGGCCTGCCCGATCCCACGTCTCGGTCGCGGCTTCGGACAGGTCATCGCCCGGCTTGGCAAACCAATTCGCCCGTTCCCAGCCATTGTAGGGACCAAACACCGCCCCTGCGGCCTTCAGCCGGGAATGCAGCGGCGACAAACGCCGATCCGCCCCCGCAGGCCAGCGGTGCCACGGGAAATGCATCGCGTATTCATGGCCATAAGTCTCGACCGCCTTTTCCACGCAATACTGCGGATCGGTGTAATCGGTGAACCGGCGCGGATCGACCGACCACATGTCCCATTCGGTCTGTCCTTCGGTAATCCATTCGGCCAATACCTTGCCCGCTCCGCCCGCCTGCGTAATGCCAAAAGTAAACACGCAGGCCTCATAGGCATTACGCACTCCGGGCATCGGCCCGATCAGAGGCAATCCGTCCGGGGCATAGGGGATCGGACCGTTGATGACCTTGCCCACCCCTGATTGACCCAGCAGTGGCACGCGGGCCATGGCGTCCTCGATATACCACTCCAGCCGCTCCAGATCATCGGGGTAGAGCTGAAACGAAAAATCCTCGGGCATCGGGTCGGTGGGCGTGACCCAATGAGGCTTGCAGTTCCGCTCGTAGGGACCAAGGTTCAGGCCGAATTTCTCCTGCCGCAGGTAATAACTTGAATCGACATCGCGCAGCAGGGGCAGTTTGCCGTTCTCGGCGGTCCACTGCTCCAGCTCGGGCAGCGGTTCGGTCAGGAAATACTGGTGGGACATGACGGCCATGGGGACTGTCCGGCCGCCATGAGGCTTGAACCATTCGCCCACGCGCTGGGCATAATATCCGGCGGCATTGACGACCTTCTCACAGGCGATGTCGCCCTTGTCCGTATGGACGATCCAGCCTTCTCGGGTCTGGGTCACCCCCGTGGCCGGGGTAAAGCGCAGGATCCTTGCGCCCATCTGCCGGGCCCCCTTGGCTAGCGCCTGGGTCAACTGGGCCGGGTCAATGTCGCCGTCATCTGGATCAAACAGGGCACCCTTGATGTCGTGCAATTCGATAAAGGGATACTTCTGCTTGATCTCGTCCTGTCCGATGGTCCGCAGGTCCATCCCCTGATAGCGGCCCATGCCCACGGCACGGGAAAACTCCTGCATCCGTTCCTTGGTATGGGCCAGCCGGATCGACCCGGTGACATGATAGTTCATCGGATAATCGACCTCGGCTGCTAACCCGCGATACAGCGACAACGAATACCGCTGCATGTTCATGATCGACCAGGAATTGGAAAACGACGGACAATTGCCGGCGGCATGCCACGTGGACCCGGCAGTCAGTTCGTTCTTTTCCAAGAGCACGCAATCGGTCCAGCCGGCCTTGGCCAGATGATACAGAGCAGACACGCCCACGGCCCCGCCGCCGATGATGACGACGCGGGCGGTGGTGGGAAAAGCAGCTTCGGACATGGCGCAATCCTCTTAGTAGACGGGGGGGGCGATCACCCAGATCACGACGCAGGGGGCGTCATGCGGGTTGATCCAGCGAAACGGCTCGCCCCGGATGCGAAAACTGTCGCCCGGGGCCAGATGAAACAGACGGTCGGCGATCCAAAGGTCCAACCGACCGGACACGACATAGCCGACCTCTTGCGTCGGTCGGCTGACGGCGTCGGGCAGGACGGCCCCGGGTTCAAAGGTCGAATGAACCACCTCGAAATCGTCGGTCAGGTCGGGGGACAACAATTCCTCGACCAATCCATCCTCACGGCTGCCGATCGGACGGCGGGCGTCGTGGCGGACGATCAGACCCTGCTCATGTTCTGGGGCGACCGAGCGGAACAGGCTGGACACCGACACATCCATTAGGCGGGCCATGACGCGCAGATCGTTGATAGACGGCTCGGAAATATCGCGCTCGACCTGGCTGAGCCAGCCCACAGAGCGGCCCAAGGCTTCGGCCAACCCAGCCAACGTCATGCCCCGCGCCTTGCGCAGGGCGCGCAGATCGGCCCCCAGTGTGCGGGCATCGGCAGGTAGATCGTGAATCATTTGATGAAATTTCCCCTCGGAATTTCACCATGCCAGTCGTTAGTGAAAAATCAACTCAAATTTTCACAAAACCCTCTGCCCGCCTTTATTCCATACCTATCCTCTGGGGGCTCGCCCTTGGTGCGCCATCAGTTCAAGCCCCAATGGCGACCGGGGCGAAGCGCCCCCCACGCTATCCGGCAAACACCGCCGCCAGAATTGCACCCATTCCCCGCGCATCTTCGGAATCGAACGCATCGGGCTGATCGCTGTCGATATCGAACACACCGATCAAGACTCCACCCTTGCCCCAGACAGGCAGCACGATTTCCGACCGGGTCGAGGCCGCACAGGCGATGTGGCCCGGAAATGCCTCAACATCAGGGACCAGTTGCACCTCGCCCGTTCTTGCAGCAGCCCCGCAGACCCCGCGCGAAAACGGGATGACCAGACAGCCATGTCCGCCCTGATAGGGGCCGATCTTGAGCAACTCAGGCCCGACCACCCGGTAAAATCCGGTCCAGTCAAAGCGGTCGTCGGCATGATGCACCTCGCACGCGACAGTCGCCATCAGCGACACCACGTCATCCTCACCCTCGGTCAGGGCGCCCACAACCTTGGCCAGTTCGGCATAATCCACGCGCATGTCAGCCCCGTTCAATGGCAATCGCCGTTCCTTCGCCGCCGCCGATGCAGATAGCGGCGACGCCCCGCTTCATCCCCCGCGCCTCCAGCGCGTGCAAGAGGGTCACGATGATCCGCGCACCCGACGCTCCGATCGGATGGCCCAAGGCACAGGCCCCGCCATTCACGTTCATCCGGTCGGGTGACAGGCCCATTTCGTGCATGAATGCCATTGGTACGACGGCAAAGGCCTCGTTGACCTCCCACAAATCCACATCCGCCACGCTCCACCCAATCCGCGCCAGCAGCTTTTTTGCGGCAGGCACTGGGGCCGTCGTGAACCAACCGGGAGCCTGTGCGTGGGACGCATGACCAATAATCCGCGCCCGCACCGGCAAACCGCTGTCGGCAGAGGCCAGCACAAGCGCGGCCGCCCCGTCCGAAATGGACGATGAATTGGCCGCCGTAACCGTGCCGCCCGCCCGGAATGCGGGTTTGAGCAGAGGGATCTTTTCGGGCTTGGCCCGGCCCGGCTGTTCGTCCTGTACCATCTCGCCGACGGCGACGATTTCGGCGGCAAAGGCGCCGTCCCGCTGGGCGGTCAGGGCGCGGTCCAGCGACCGCAAGGCATAGTCGTCCTGCTGCGCACGGCTGAATTGGAACGCCTCGGCGCAATCCTCGGCAAAGGTGCCCATCAGGCGGCCGGGATCATAAGCATCCTCAAGCCCGTCCAGAAACATCGAATCGACAACCTGCTGGTGGCCGATCCGCGCCCCGCCGCGCATCTTGGGCAACAGATAGGGGGCGTTGGTCATGCTCTCCATTCCGCCCGCGACGATCACTTCGGCCCCGCCCAGCGCAATCTGGTCAAAGGCCAGCATCGCCGCCTTCATCCCCGACCCGCACATCTTGTTCAGGGTGGTGGCCGGAACGTCCTCGCCCAGCCCCGCAGCAAAGCCCGCCTGACGGGCCGGGGCTTGCCCCTGCCCCGCAGGCAGGACGCAGCCCATGATGACCTCGTCCACCGCAGGCCCTCCTGCCCCCTCCAATGCCGCCCGAATCGCGGCCCCGCCCAGCGCACTGGCGCTGACCCCCGCCAAGGCACCCTGAAACCCGCCCATCGGCGTACGCGCCGCGCCCGAAATGATGACTTGCCGCATCTGACCCTCCATCGTTTCCCTGATCTTATGGCACTGTTTCCGCATTGGACAGGAAAGCCGCGAATTCGCCACAAATCGATCACAGAGCTGCCGTGCGAAACCGTCATACCTGTTGTTGTAGCTGCATAGCTTCTCTCGGCGCCGGGTGTGATAGCCCCCACCCAGTCGCCCGGCGCCGAGAACATTCCCCCGATTGCATCCCCCGAAATTCGCCCTAATCTCCGCCTCGAACAGGCGAGGGACCACGATGCGCGACTTTCAGAAACCGGGCCGCTCGGCCGTGTTTGCCACCAACGGCATATGCGCCACTTCGCACCCACTAGCCGCCAAGGTGGCGATCCAGATGCTGGAGGCTGGCGGGAACGCCGTCGACGCCGCGATCGCAGGGGCTGTCCTGCTGGGGCAATGCGAACCGGCGATGACGGGGATCGGCGGGGATTGCTTTGTCCTGCTGTCGCCCCCCGGAACAGAGGACGTTCTGGCCCTGAACGGATCGGGCCGCGCCCCGGCTGGCCTTCTGGCCGCCGACCTGCGGGCCAAGGGGCATTCCGTCATTCCGCCCAAGGGACCCGAGGCGGTCACGATCCCCGGCGCCGTCGATGCGTTTTGCCGGTTGTCAAAGGATTGGGGTAAGCTTGGCCTCAAGGCCTCGCTCGCCCCCGCCATTCATTATGCCGAAGCGGGCGTGCCCGTCGCCCCCCGGGCCGCCTACGATTGGGCTGGCCATTTCGGATCGCTGCAAGGGACAGCGCGGGACGCCTACCTGCTGAACGGACGGCCGCCGTCTGTCGGGCAGGTCTTTCGGATGCCCAAACAGGCCGAGGCGCTGCGCCGCATCGCGCTGGAGGGCCGCGCCGGGTTCTACGAAGGCGAGGTGGCCGAGGACATGGTGGCCAGCCTGCGGGCACTGGGCGGCACGCACACGCTGGACGATTTCGCGGCCACGCGGGCGACCTGGTACAGCCCGATCATGGGCAGCTATGCGGGCCTGGACCTTTATGAGCACCCGCCCAACGGGCAGGGGGCGACGGCGATCCTGCTTTTGAACATCCTCAAGCATTTTGATCTGGGCAAGATGGATCCGTTCGGGGCCGACCGGGCGCATATCGAGGCCGAGGCGACCAAACTGGCCTATGACGCCCGCAACCGCTTCCTCGCCGATCCGGACCACACGACCCGGCTGGATCATATGCTGTCGGCCGAAACGGCTGCGAAACTGGCCGCCCTGATCGACCCGGCCCGCGCCATGCCGGGGAACCTTCCGGGGGCAGAGGGGGTGCATAAAGAGACGATCTATCTGACCGTGGTCGACAAGGACCGGATGGTTGTGTCGCTGATCTATTCGATCTTCAATGATTTCGGATCGGGGATCGCGTCGGATAAATTCGGCATCCTGTTCCAGAACCGCGGCGCGGCGTTCAGCCTGACCGAGGGGCACCCGAACGAGGCCGGGCCGGGCAAGCGGCCCATGCATACGATCATCCCGGCCATGCTCAAACAGGGCGGGCGGGTTCTGATGCCGTTCGGGGTGATGGGGGGGCAGTATCAATCGACGGGACATGCCCGGTTTGTGACCAACATCACCGATTTCGGACTTGACCCGCAAACGGCCATCGACGCCCCCCGCAGCTTTGCCGAAAAAGGGCACCTGCGGGTCGAGACGACCTATGATCCGGCGGTCCTGAGGCAGCTAGAGGAAAAGGGGCATACCCTGTCGCTGAACGAGGGTCCGATGGGGGGCGCGCAGGCGATCCGCATCCACCCGGACGGAGTTCTGGAGGGGGCATCGGACCCCCGCAAGGACGGCTGTGCACTGGGGTATTGAGTGGCGTTCACGTTTGAACGGACCTTAAGTCATTGAATTTAATAGTTAATCTTAAAATATGGGTTTGGAACTTTGAACTGGGAAAGCGAGTTGCAGGCGCTTTCAATGGATCGAGTCAGGCAGATTTGCGGCTACCATAAAACGGAATAGAATGCCCACTTTGAGCCCATGTTGACCGAATTATGTGTAGTCTCGCTCAACCCGATAGTCATTCTGGATCATTTCGATAAGGAGTGGCGCACTGGGAAGAGACGGCCCTCTCGGATACTTCTTTTCTTCGTCAGTCAGAGGCCGTTCCACTCGCCGTTGTGCGACTCCTTCCCAAAAAAACCATAGGGTGTCGTCTCCCTTCAAGTTGTTTGTCGACCGAAAGGTCGGAAACTTCTTTAGGTGCCCGGGTAAATCCACATGTGCGACCAACGCAAAAAGCCCTGCGCGGACAGCGTCCTGAATGAGAAAAGCTGTGATAATTTGCGGAGCGCCGGCAACCACCGCATCAAAGTCCTTTGGCTCCGTTGTAAAAAATTCCCTGTATATGGCTACGATGAAACCCCACTTTTCATGAGTGTGTGTAATAAGTCCGTAGCAGACACCTTCAGATGTGAGGATCTGAAATACATCCCCAACCTGTGCCGTCCGTCTCTTGAGAACTGGCATTCAAATACTCCAGATAACCTACCGAAACCATTAACGGCCAATGCCCGGCATGTCCGCAAAGCGGCCTTAGAGCTACTCGCCCCACCCGCCTTCAGTTCATCTGGAAATGCAGCGGATAGGCCCCGTCCTGGAACGGGCCGAACAAGTCGGCGAGGTCAGGGTGGTCTACGGGTTCGCCTGAATAGTCGGCTACGAGGTTCTGTTCAGAGACGTAAGCGACGTAATAGCTTTGGTCGTTTTCGGCCAGCAGGTGATAGAACGGCTGATCCTTGACCGGGCGGCTTTCTTCGGGGATCGCCTCGTACCATTCGTCGGTGTTCGAAAACATGGCGTCGACGTCAAAAACGACGCCGCGGAAGGGATGCTTCCGGTGCCGGACGACCTGACCAAGGTGATACTTTGCGCGCGTTTTGAGCATAGAACATCGTCCCCCAGCCCGTTAGTAAACGGTCCGTGACATCGCGTCCACCAATGTTGGTGAAAATACAGGAAACAGTCTGTGAACCTTGTCCTTACAGTGATCGAGATTACGGCTCCGGTTTTCCTGCTGGCCGCCATCGGGTTTGGCTGGGTCAAGCTGGGGTTTGAATACCGGGTCGAATTTGTCACCCGCCTGTCGATGACCCTGTCGGTCCCCTGCCTGATCTTTGTGGCCCTGATGAAAACCAGGATCACGCCCGAGGCGCTGGCGGCCCTGTCGTTGGCCAGCCTGACCGCTTATGTCGCGGTTGCCCTTCTGATGCTGGCCGTGGTCACATTGGCAGGGATCGACCGGCGCACCTATCTGTCGCCGCTGATCTTTGGCAATACCGGCAACCTTGGGCTGCCGTTGGCCCTGTTCGCCTTTGGCGATACCGGGTTGGGATATGCCGTGGTGGTGTTTGCCGTGATGGCCGTTCTGTCGTTCACGATCGGCATCTGGATGGTGGCCGGGGCCGGGTCGCTGGGCCGGGTCCTGCGCGAACCGCTGGTCTGGGGGACGCTGTTGGGCGCGCTGTTCCTGATCAATGGCTGGCAGACGCCGCTTTTCTTGACACACACGCTCGAATTGGTGGGGCAGATGGCGATTCCGCTCATGCTGATCACCCTTGGCGTGGCCGTGGCCCGGCTGGAAACGGCGGCCTTGGGACAGGCCGTCTGGTTGTCGCTGATCAAGGTGGTCGTCTGCGTGGCGGCGGGGGCAGGGGCGGGGCTGTGGTTCGGCCTGGACCCGGTCGCGCTGGCCGTACTGACGTTGCAGGTGGCGACCCCGGTGGCGGTCACGTCCTACCTGATCGCGGTGAAATACGGCGCAGATGCGCAGCCCGTGGCGGGTCTGGTCGTGGTGTCCACGGTGATGTCGGTGGTCGCTTTGCCGCTCATTCTTGCATTTGTGATCTGAGCCGGGGCCTTTGTCGTTTTCACAAGGCCATTGATCCGCTAAGATCAAAAAAAAGCAAAATAAAGCGATGGGCAGATGAGCAGACTCTTTCGCGCCATGATGTTGGTTACCCTGCTGGGAAGCTGTGGTGATCGCGAATTTTCGGCGCCGCGCAACCTTGAGGATGCGTGCAGTATTGTCACGGAGCATCCCGACTATATGCGGGCGTTCCGCGCGGCCGAACGCAAGTACGGCGTGCCGCCACATGTCCTGATGGCAATGATTTATCAGGAAAGCAAATTCATCGGCAACAACCGCACCCCCCACCAGTATGTGCTGGGGGTGATCCCGGTGGGCCGCCAGTCGTCCGCCTATGGCTATTCACAGGCGCTGGATGGCACCTGGGAAGAGTATCAGCAGGCCACCAACCGTTACCGCGCCCGCCGCGACGACATCGACGATGCCGCCGATTTCATGGGCTGGTACATGACCGAAACCGTCCGGGTGACGGGCGTGCCCATCGCCGACGCCCGCAATCAGTATCTGGCCTATCACGAAGGTCGGTCGGGCTATCTGCGCCAGTCCTACAATTCCAAGGCCTGGCTGGTTCGGATCGCGGGCGAAATCGACCAGCGGGCCGCCGTGTATCAGACCCAACTGGCCAGTTGCCGCCGCGCCCGATAGGGGGTCAGCCCCCCCGCTTGGCCGTTTCGGCCTGGATGTTGAACAGGATGTCCCCGATCCGCCCGCCCTTGGCCAGATCGCCCAGGATCACGGTGGTCTGGTTGCCGCCGTCATCTGTCACGATCCATTGCCGCAGTTCGGTTGGATTGGCCGTGAACACCAGTTGAATATTCCCGTATTCGGGATGCGCCGGGTCCTGCGCCGTGATCGTGGTGGTCGGCCCGTCCGATGTGTGCGCTGTCACCATCCGCGCCTGCCCAAGGTTCACGTCCCGTTGCAGGATGATGTTGAGCGGGGTTTGCGCCAGCGGATACCGATCCGGCCCAGCGTTGGACCGCGGATCAAAGATGGCGACCGATCCGCCCCCGGCCACGACCAGGGTGTCATCGGGCGGGTTGTATTCGAACCGGATCCGCCCCGGCCGCTTGATATAGATCGTCCCGGTGGAAATGGTGCCGTCCCCGTTGACCTGGGTGAATTCCCCCTGCGCGGTCTGAAGCGCGTTCAGATAGCGGCTGAGTTCGGACAGCGGGATTTCCTGCGCCATGGCAGGGGCTGCAAGCATGACGATGGCGGCAGCGGTGAACAGGCGACGTGACAACATGAACCGGACCCTTTCGTTGAGGATGTCTTGGCATCCCCTCATGTAGGGATCAATGGCGCAAATCCCGCATGTTAAGCGATAACAGGCCGGTGGGGTTCCGTTTGATCGCTATTGGACGGGCCGGTCAAAGAATACGGTCATGTTGGCCAAAACGCCCACGTCCCATTCGGCGCGGTAGGTTTCCAGACCGCCGCGCGTCGGTCCCGCGGGGCCAAAGCCGCCATAGCTGGCCCGGAACGTAGCCACGCCAACGCCGTCCCAGAACAGGCAAACCACATAGGCCGACAGGATTTCCTGCCCGACCTCGCATTCGCCGTGGGCCTCGGGCGGAACGGACCCCAGCGTCGTGGACCCAACCTGCATCCCGCCGGGCCCGGTCACGCGGGGAGAGGTGGTAAAGACGGAAAAGATATAGGGCTCCTGAAATCCGTGGTCGATCTGATAGATCACCTCGTCCCCCAGCATCAGGGCGAACCCGTCGCGCGGATCGTAGTGTTCTGGGCCAAAGGTGAACTGGCGCACCTGAAAGTCGGGAAAGGCGGCGGTGATGGAAACGGCGTCGAACACCACCGGATCAGAGCGTCCCGCCACGCTGTTGACCGTCATGGTCAGCGGATCGGCAAGGCCCATTGTGCCAACAAACGTTGCACTCAGGACTGGGGCAAGCAGGCGATACCGGATCACGCGTTTGATCTTTCTGAATTTTGCGCCGTCGTTCCTTGACGGCCCGATGTGGGCAATTTCAATCATCATAGGGCAGGCTGCCCGGGTCCGCGCCCACATAGTCCGGTTCGGGCAGGATGCGCAGACGTTTCACTCTGATCCGTTCCTGACCGGAATAGAGCGCCTTGGCGACGCGGTGCATTCCGTCCATCAGCCGCCCCTGAGGGCATAGCAGAATGGGATAGCTAAGGTCAGCCGCGTCCATCAGCCGGATATGATCCACGATTGCGGCAACGGTGGGCATCTCGCCATAGGCGAACCACCAAGGTTCGTTGATTTCACCGATGGCGGTCAATGCAACGACTTCGACCGGAAGATCGTGCGCAAGTTCAATCAGCCTGTGAACATCCCAAGCCAGAAGTCCCTGCGGCGACGGCCGGAAATGATACTGCCGCCGCATCGCAGGTCCTCTCGATCAATGGACCTCTGGCACCAGAATTTCGCGTTTGCCCACATGATTTGCGGGGGTTACGACGCCCTGATCTTCCATCTGTTCGACCAGACGCGCAGCCTTGTTATAGCCGATGGCCAGCTTGCGCTGGATATAACTGGTAGAACATTTCCGGTCCTTGGCGACGATCTGCACCGCCATGTCATAGAGCGCATTTTCGGCATCATCGCCCGACCCCAGCCCCAACACCGCGTCGATGCTGGATTCGGTATCCTCGTCCGGGCCGTCAACCACGCCGGACATATATTCGGGCGGACCGAACCCTTTGAGGAAGTTGACGATTTCCTCGACCTCTTCGTCCGAACAGAAGGGGCCGTGGATGCGGGTGATCTTGGCCCCACCCGCCATATACAGCATATCGCCCATGCCCAGCAGTTGTTCGGCACCCTGTTCGCCAAGGATCGTGCGGCTGTCGATTTTCGACGTCACCTGAAACGAAATCCGGGTGGGGAAGTTGGCCTTGATCGTGCCGGTGATGACGTCCACGGACGGACGCTGGGTCGCCATGATCAGGTGGATACCGGACGCGCGGGCCATTTGCGCCAGACGCTGGATGCACGCCTCGATCTCTTTGCCGGCGACCATCATCAGGTCGGCCATCTCGTCGACGATGACGACGATATAGGGCAGGATTTCGGGCTTGAATTCATCCACCTCGAAAATCGGCTCGCCCGTGTCGTCGTCGAACCCGGTCTGGATGGTGCGGCTGAACATCTCTTCGTTGGCAAGCGCGTCGCGGACGCGGCTGTTGTAGCCTTCGATGTTGCGCACGCCCATCTTGGACATCTTGCGATAGCGTTCCTCCATCTCGCCCACGACCCATTTCAGGGCGACGACCGCCTTTTTCGGGTCGGTCACGACGGGGGACAGCAGGTGCGGGATGCCGTCATAGACGGAAAGTTCCAGCATCTTGGGGTCGATCATGATCATCCGGCATTCTTCCGGCGTCAGTTTATAAAGCAGCGACAGGATCATCGTGTTGATCGCCACCGATTTGCCCGATCCGGTCGTCCCCGCGATCAGCAGGTGGGGCATCTTGGCCAGGTTGGCGATGATCGGGTCGCCGCCGATATCCTTGCCCAGCGCGAGCGGCAGCCGCATCTGGCTGTCGCCAAAGTCGCGGGCTGACAGGATTTCCCGCAGCACGACCTTTTCGCGGTTGGCGTTAGGCAGTTCGATTCCGATCACGCTGCGCCCCGGCACGGTGGACACGCGGGCAGACAGGGCGGACATGGACCGGGCGATGTCATCAGACAGGCCGATGACGCGCGACGCCTTCAGGCCCGGGGCCGGTTCCAGTTCGTACATGGTCACGACCGGGCCGGGGCGAACGCTGACGATTTCCCCTTTGACGCCATAGTCGTCAAGCACGGATTCAAGCATCCGGGCGTTTTCCTCAAGCGCGTCGTCGGACAGGTGATGCCGTGTGATTTCGGCGGGGTTGGTCAGCAGGTTCAGCGGCGGGTGTTCGTAGGCGGGATGCCGTTCATCGAATTTGAGCTTAGGCTGCGCCTCGGCCTGAGCCTGCCGCGAGGGCACCAGCGGTTTCTTGGGCACATGCTGCACAACCTTGCGCGGTTCGGCCACCGGGATCGCGCCCATCGGAATGGCGACATCGTCCTCGGCGTCAAACAGCGGTTCAGCGACCAGAGGCTGCGCGGGCATGACGGGCATCCGGTTCAGCACCGGGCGCAGGGGGGCGGGGGCGCCGATCTCTTCGTCGATCAGGTCCTCGTCGTCCTGCCACATGGGCGTTTCCGGCACCGCCACGGGGGCGGGCGACAGCACCAGCGGACGCGGCCCCTTGCCCGCCGTCAGGCTGGGTTCGATCCGAAGTCCGGTCGCCGTGCGCGTGACCGGCGGCACGGGGGCTGCTGGCATCGCGGTGCGGCTGCGGATCACATCGCTGATCTTGTCCTTGATCCGGTCGCCGCTGGTGGCCACCACTATCGCGGCGGTGACCGGCGGTTCGACCAGTTCGTGCTGCGGCATCGGGCGCGGTTCCGTCCGCTTGAGCAGGCCAGACAGAAAGCCGCCCTGCTGGACAGGGGCGGGCGTGGCACGGGCCGGGGCCGCCAGGGGCGCAGGCGCACGAGGAGCGGCAAGCGGGGCTGCACCGGGCATCTTGGGCGCGCTGCGCATCGGTGGCATGGTCCGGTCGCCCGTCTGCGCCGCGGCAGGCCGTCCGGTCGGCATCGCGGGGTTGGCCCGCACGATGGCGGCCACCTTTTGCGCCTGTGTGGGTTCGGGGACCGCACGGGCGGCGGCCAGTTCGGCCTCGATCAGCGCGCGATCGGCGCGCGACTGTTCGCGGCGGGCCTGCAACGTCTGATGCGCTCCCTGCGCGGCCTTGAGCGACACCTGCGCCCCCTGCCCCGCCAGCCGCAGCGCCATGTCATACAGCATGATCGTGCCGACCATGACGAACCGCCCAGCCAGCGCCAGTTCGGGCCGGGTAAAGCCCAGAACAAACGACCCAAGCGCCAGCATTGCCAAACCGGCCAGCAGCGACAGGATCTTGACACCGACGGCGGCGGTAAAGGGCAGCATTGACAGGCAGATGCCTAGCACGGTGTCGCCGAACAAGCCGCCGAGGCCAAAGCTCTGGCTCCAGTCGGCACCGGGGGTCAGGGTGGCGCCATAGACAGCGGTCAGCGCCACGGCGATAGGGGCAAAGATCACCCGACCCATCGCCCGATCTTCGCCTTTGTGCAGGGTCAAGCGGCCGCCCCAGACGATCAGTGTCAGTGGAATGGCCCAGGCCCCAAAGCCCACAATCATCATAAGCGGGGCCGCGATCGACGCCCCGAACCGGCCCAGCCAGTTCTGAACCGGTGCGTCGGTGGACAGCATGAAATTGGGGTCGGTCGGGCTGTAGGACGCGATTATCATGGCTGCCAGGACACCCACGACCACCAGCCCCATCCCCAGCAATTCCTTGCCACGCCGTTCAATCGCCGCCTGCATGTTGCTGTCGAGCAAAGGATCGCGCTGCCGTGTCTGATATGATGCCATGTCTGGGGTCCCCTAATCGTACAGGCAGTCGCGGATCAACGTCAGCCCGCGCTGCATTTCTTGTGTTGGGGCCACCATGGCGACCCTGATGTAACCGTGCCCGGGGTTCACCCCGTCCACGTCGCGGCTCAGATAGGCGCCGGGCAGAACCCGCACCCCTGTCTGTTGCCAAAGCTTGAGCGTCGCAGCCTCGCCATCCTCGACGGGCAGCCACAGGAAAAACCCGGCAGGCGGTGGCTGATAGCCTGGCACACCCGACAGAACCTGATCGGCGACGCGGTATTTCTGCTGATAAAGGCCGCGGTTTTCGGCCACATGCGATTCGTCCGACCAGACCTTTTCGGCCACCCGTTGCAACGGCAGGGGCAAAGGCGCGCCAGCATAGTTGCGCAACTGGCGGATCGCCGCGATGGATTTCGGCCCGCCCGCACAGAACCCCGACCGCAGCCCCGGCAGGTTCGACCGTTTGGACAGCGAATGAAAGATGACGACCCGCTCCGGGTCCGCGCCCATTTCGGCGGCGACCTGCAAGGCCCCCACCGGGGCCTGATCGCGCCAGATCTCGGAATAGCATTCATCCGCGAAAATCTGGAAATCGTATTGCTCGGCCAACGCAATCAGATCGCGCCAGTAGTCAAAGCTGGCCACGGCCCCCTGCGGGTTGGCGGGCGAACACAAATAGGCGATGGCGGTCCGGTTCAGGATATCAGCGGGCAGGCTGGCATAGTCGGGCAGATGCCCGGTCTCTGCCGTAGCCGGCACGCAAACAGGCTCGGCCCCGACCGACAGGGCGGCCACCAGATAGACCTGATAGAACGGGTTCGGGGTCAGGACGACCGGCCTTTGCCCCGCCTTTGTTTCAGGGCAGAGCGCCATCGCTGCGTTATACAGCCCTTCGCGCGTGCCGTTCAGGGCCATGATCTGGCTGGGTTGGACGCCTACGCCATAGCGCAGGTGAATCCACCCGGCGATGGCCGACAAAAGTTCGGGCGTGCCTTCGTTCGGGGGGTATTTGCCAAAGCCCGCGACGTTGGCAGCCAATACACCGCCCACCCAGTCAGGAAAGGCATGCTGCGGTTCACCGATGGACATCGCGATGGGATCGCCACCCGGTTTATGGGCGTCGAGCAGCGTCCGCAGACGCGGAAACGCATAGTCCGGTAGGTTCGAAAACCGCTCGGGGGTCACCATATCTGCCTCAATACGCGGGATCGTTCACGTCCCGCTTTGGTCCACGCTAACGCCCTTTGCCCTGCCCTGTCCAGAAAAACGGAACGAATCAGGGGGGTTGCGGGGGCCTATTGTGGCATTTAGGCCAAGGCTTGCGCAGCCGCCGCCGCAAGCCGCAGCAGACGGGCATCCGCCCCCGGTGCCCCGTTGAACAGGATACCGCAGGACGGAGTGCCCGTGGGCAGCGTCACACCACACAGGCCCATCAGGTTGCCGATGCGCGTATTGCGCAGGGCCAGCAGGTTTTCCGTCTTGTAATAGGCCGCATCGGTGATGAGTTGATCCACATTCGGCGGCAGAATCGGCGAGGATGGCCAGATCACCGCGTCATAGCCCGCCGTTTGCGCCAGATATGCTGCCCTGATGTGGCGCAGTTCGGCCCAGGCCGACAGGTAATCAGCCGCGCTGATGGTCGCCCCGAATTCGATTCGTTCGCGGATCTGAAAGAACATCTTTTCAGGGGCAGCCAAAATGCGGTCGCGCCAATAGGCCCAGGCATCGGCGGTCACCAGCACTGCCGACAGGTCCAGCACGCGGATCATGGCGGCAAAGGGTCGGTGTTCGACGGTGGCCCCGGCGGCCTTGAGCCGGGCAACGGCCTGATCGAATCCCGCCTGCGGTTCGGCCCGCACGCCTTCCATCGCGACGGTGTCCATCACCATCAGGCGCGCGCGGGTCAGGTCGGCACCGCCCAGATCGGGCGCGTTTTTCCCCTCCAGCGCGCCGAACAACAGCGCCGCATCCTCGACCGACCGGCAGAGAGGGCCGACCGTGTCAAACGTCGCGGCAAGTGCGACGACCCCGTCCAAAGGTAGGCGGTCATGGGTGGGTTTGAACCCGATCAGATCGTTCCATGCCGCAGGCAGACGCACCGATCCGCCGGTGTCCGACCCGATTCCCGCCGCTGCCAAACCAAAGGCGACCGAGGCCGCTGCCCCAGACGACGACCCCCCCGGCACAGCGTCGGGATCGTTGACGTTGGGCGGGGTGGCTGTGACCGGGTTATAGCCCAGCCCGGAAAACGCGATTTCTGTCATGTGCGTCTTGCCCAGACAGACCAGGCCCATCGCCGTTGCGTTGCGCAACACGGTGGCGTCGCGGTCCGGCACCCGGCCCGCCATCAAGGCGGTTCCCGCCTCGGTGCCGATCCCGGCGGTGTCGTAGTTGTCTTTCCAGCTGATCGGCACCCCGTCTAGCAGGCTACGCCGCTGGCCCGATTTGGCGCGGGCGGCCGCAGCGGTCGCCTCGGCCAGCGCCCGGTCGGCAGTGACGCGGGCGTAGATGCGGTCGCGCATGGGATGGGCCGCGATGGCGTCCAGATAGGCCTGCGTCAGGGCCACTGGGTCGATCTGACCCGCGCCAATGCCCCGCCCCAGATCCGCCGCTGTCGCCCAAAGCCAATCCTGCATCGCATCCTCCATGATTTTGCCGGACGGTAGCGGCCAAGCGGCGCATGGACAATCCCGCGCGGGCGACCATATTGCCAGTCATGGTCAGAGACTACGACATCGCAATCACGGGCGGCGGGCTGAATGGTCCGGCGCTGTCCATTGCATTGGCGCAGGCCGGGTTCCGGGTGGCCGTGATCGACAGTCTGCCCGTGGACACCCGCGCCGATCCGGGGTTCGACGGGCGGTCCTATGCCCTCGCACTTGGCTCGCAACGGTTGCTGCGGGCCATCAGTGTCTGGGACGCTGTGGCGGACCACGCCCAGCCGATGCTGGAAATCAAGGTGACCGACGGCAGGGCCGGACAGGGACCCAGCCCCTGGATGATGCATTTCGACCATGCCGAGATCGAAGAAGGCCCGATGGGATATATGGTCGAGGATCGGCACCTGCGCCGCGCCTTTCTGACGGCGATTGCGGCGGACGACCGGATCACCCATATGGCCGGGGAAACCGTGGTGGACCAGACGGTCACGCCGGGCGGCATCGCCGTCGGCCTTGCCTCTGGTCAGGAGGTACAGGCGGCGTTGCTGGTGGGCGCCGACGGGCGGTCGAGCGGGACTGCCACGCGCGCAGGCATCCGGCGCACCGGCTGGGGCTATGGCCAGACTGCAATCGTCTGTGCGGTCGAACACGACTTGCCGCACCGGGGCATCGCCCACCAGTTTTTCATGCCGCACGGACCGCTGGCGATCCTGCCACTAACCGGCAACCGGTCCAGCATCGTGTGGAGCGAGAGCGACGCCGAGGCGACCCGTATCCTGGCGCTGGACGACGACGGGTTCCTTGACGCGCTGCGCCCTGCCTTTGGCAGTTTTCTGGGCGATATCCGGCTGGCCGGCGTGCGGTTCAGCTATCCGCTGGGGCTGTCGCTGGCGCAGTCGTTCATCGCGCCCAGGGTCGCTTTGGTAGGGGATGCCGCGCATGGCATCCATCCCATCGCCGGACAGGGGCTGAATTCCGGGCTGCGCGACGTGGCGGCCTTGGCCGAGGTGCTGACTGCCGCCCGGCAGCGGGGCGAGGATATCGGAAACTCGCAGACGCTGACACGGTATCAGGCGTGGCGACGGTTCGATACAACGACGCTGGCCATCGCAACCGACACGTTCAACCGCATGTTTTCCAACGACAACCCGATCCTGCGGGCCGCCCGTGACATAGGCATGGGGGCGATCAACGCGATGCCCGGGCTACGGCGCGGCTTCATCCGTCAGGCTGCCGGCCTGACTGGCGACCTGCCTGCCCTGATGCGCTAGGTCTGCACCGGCCAGCGCCCGCACGGTGACTAGGCGGGTCGGCACCTCGCTCCACATCCTTGGGTCGTTCAGGATACCGGGCGGCAGCTGATCCTGTGCAAAGACACGGCGGCGGGTTGTGCGCACTTCGGCCTGATGAAACAGACCGGCAAGTCCGTGATCACCGCGCAAGAACCCGGTAATCAGTTCGTGTTCGCGGGCCTGAAGCCGCAATAATTGCGCCCTGACCTCGGCCAACTCATCCACGGGATGCAAAGAACTCATGTCTGCCTCGTTAACGATTTTTCCACCCAACATCATAACGTTAGGTTAAAATGACGTTAACGTCAAACTAGCGTTTGGCGGCGTCCAGCGTCCGGGCCTCATCCACCAGCATCACCGGGATACCGCCCCGGATCGGAAAGGCAAGGCCAGCCGTCCGCGACACCAGTTCCTGCCGTTCGGCATCATAGGACAGGGTGTCATGGGTCTGCGGACAAACCAGCGCCTCGAGCATCTTGGGGTCAAAGAGTGTGTCGGTCACTGCATCACCTCGTCGCTGTCGCCGCCGTGCAGGGCGAATTCGATCAGGGTAATCAGTGTCTCGCGTCGGGTATCGAGCGAGGGAGCCTCAAGCAGGGCCTGCTTGTCCTCGGGCTCGAACGGGCAGAGCATGGACAGGGAATTGATAAGCAGTTCATCGTCTGCCTCGCGCAGGCTGTCCCAGTCGGTGGACAGGCCCCGGCTTTCGAAAAAGCGGCCCAGCACCCTCAGAAGTTTCACCCGGTCACAGCCTGGATCCTTTTCAGACGGACCAAGGTCGCGGTCGAACCCCTGCCAGTTAACCTTGCACCGACGATAAGGGGTGAAGCCCTGCACCTCTTCGATCACCCGAAACCGGGATATGCCGGACAGGGTAATCATGTAGCGGCCATCTTCGGTTTCCGAAAAGGCGGTCAGGCGTCCGGCACAGCCGATCTGGTGCAAGCCACCGTCGCGGCCCTGATAGGGCTGGATCATGCCGATCAGGCGGGTCGAGGTTTTCATCGCGTCCTCGAGCATCGCCAGATACCTCGGTTCAAAGATATGCAGCGGCAGCCGGGCGCGCGGCAACAGCAACGCGCCCGGCAACGGGAAGACAGGGATCGTGTCGGGCAGGTCGGATGCTGAAATCATGTCAGGGGACCTAGGACAGAAATCTCATCAGGCAAATATCAAGGACGACAGCTTGCGGCGGCCATTCAGGGCGATGGGGTCGGTGGGTTTGAGGGCGTCAAAAATCTGAAACAGTTGGATCTTGGCAGCACCGTCGTTCCAGTCCCGGTCGCGGCGGAACAGGTCGAGCAGTTCGGTCACAGCCTCTTCGACCTTGCCCGAGGCGAACAGGGCAGTGGCCAGATCAAGCCGCGCCTGATTGTCTGTCGGATCAGCGGCGACGGCCGCGCGCAGGGCATCGACCGGCCCGGCCTTGGCCGCCTGACGGTCAAGGGCGATCTGCGCGCGGACGGCCTCGATCTCGGCACTTGCGGAAATGGCGGCCGGGGCGCCGTTCAAGACCGCCTCGGCCTGACCATCATCGTCCAACGCGAGATAGGACCGGGCAAGGCCCGCATAGGCGCGGGCGTTTTCGGGCTCTTCCTGTAGGATGGCGGCAAAGGTTTCGGCAGCATCGGCGGCGGCCCCTTCGGCAAGCATCGCCTCGGCCGCCTCAAGCGCCTCGGTCAGGCCGTCATCTGCCCCGGCAAGGGCTGCAACCTTGGTCACAAAGGCATCGACCTGACTGGCGGGCAATGCCCCCTGAAATCCGTCGACAGGCTGACCCTGCCAGAAGGCATAGACGGTGGGAATGGACTGAACGCGCAACTGGCCTGCGTAGACCTGATTGGCGTCCACGTCGATCTTGACCAGCTTGACCTTTCCCTTGGCCTTGGTCACCGCCGCCTCGATCGCCGGGCCAAGTGTCTTGCATGGGCCACACCAGGTGGCCCAGAAATCGACAATGACGGGAACGGTTTTCGACTGTTCGATGACGTCGGCCATAAAGCCGGCATCGGTCCCGTCATTGATATGGCTGGCCTCTGCGGCCGGTTTGGTGCCGAACTCGAGCATCCGCGCTCTCCTTGGGTAAATCCGATCGGCCTTATATGTGCGCCCCGCAGGCCAAGGCCAAGGGGCAAAGCGCGGGGACATGGCCTTTACCCGATGCTGGCGCGGGCCTAGCGTGTCCGCATTGATCCAGCGCAAAGGAACCGATCATGACCCGCACCCTGCTGACCTTTGGCGACAGCAACACCCACGGCACACCACCGATCGTGACGCGCGGGGTCTATGCGCGGTTCGGGCGCGGGGTCCGGTGGCCAACGGTGGCACATGCCCAGCTGGGTGCCGAATGGGATCTGGTCGAGGAAGGCCTGCCCGGACGCACCGCCCAGTTCACCGATCCTGTCATGGGCCCCTACATGAACGGAGAACAGGGGCTGCGGATCGCATTGGAAAGCCACGGTCCGATTGACGTGTTGACGATCATGCTGGGGACCAATGACACAAAGACAATGTTCGGGGCAACGCCAGAGGCGATCACCGGTGGCATCGCAGCCCTGATGGCCATCGCATTTTCGGAAGAGGTGCAGACGCGGCACAGCGGGTTCAAGGTGCTGCTGATCTGCCCGCCGCCTGTGCTGGAACAGGGGCCGATTGCGCGGGAGTTCTTTGGCGGGCGGGCCAAGTCAATGGCGCTGCCCCCGCTATATGCGGATCTGGCCCATGTCTGGGGGGCGGGGTTCGTCGATGCGGGACAGCACATCGGGGTCAGCCCGGTGGACGGGGTGCATTACGACGAGGCGGCACATGCGACCTTGGGTGCCGCTGCTGCCAAGGCGATTGCCGCACTTTGACCGGGGGTGGGGTGGGTTGAAACCCACCCTACAGGTCGCGCCTGGCTTCTTTGGTCTTAAAAAACTCCCGCCGGAGGCTCCCAGCATGACGACCGGGAGCCTCCGGCGGCGGTTTTTGGGGCTGTAAGACGCCGGATGCCCCTGCGTCAGCGGGTTGAAACCCACCGCCCCCCTCACAGATCAAAAGTCGCAAAGACCGGGGCGTGGTCGCTGGGCTGCTCCCAGCCCCGCGCGGCCCTGTGAATGCGACTGGAATGTGCAGCCCCCGCAATATCACCTGTCGCCCACACATGATCCAGCCTGCGCCCCTTGTCCGCCGTGGCCCAGTCGGGCGACCGATAAGACCACCAGCTGTAAAGCCGCCCGTCGGGGATATCCTTGCGGGTCACATCGACCCAGTCGCCCGCATCCTGCACCTGTGCAAGATGTTCGACTTCGACAGGCGTGTGACTGACGATTTTCAGCAGAGCCTTGTGATCCCAAACGTCATCCTCGCGCGGGGCGATGTTCAGATCACCCACGAGGATCGCCTTGTGCGGGCGGTCGCCGTGGAAATGGTCCCGCATCTGGGTCAGGTAGTCGAGCTTTTGCCCGAACTTCACGTTTCTATCGCGGTCCGGCTCGTCCCCGCCCGCAGGCACATAGAAATTGTGGATAGTCACCCCGTTTTCCAGCCGCCCCGCCACATGCCGGGCATGGCCCAGATCGGCAAAATCATGTGCGCCCACTTCGACAATGGGCAGCTTGGAGAAGATGGCGACGCCGTTATACCCTTTTTGCCCGCGCCCGATCACATGCCGATATCCAAGGGCGGCAAATGCCTCGGTCGGGATCTTGTCCATCGGGCTCTTACACTCCTGAAGGCACAGAACATCAGGAAGTTCCTCGGACATCAGGCGGGCCACCAGCCCCTCGCGCAGGCGGACGGAATTGATGTTCCACGTGGCAAGGGTAAAAGGCATCGCGATCTCCGGAAGGTGCAGGGCCGAACCCTAGACCGCACCCTGACCCATCGCAAGCAGCCGGGTCATATTTTACCCATCACCTGAAGAATGCCCCAAAAGATCATGAGTGGGCCGAGCACCAAAGAGACCCAGCCAAATATATTCATCAACATCACCACCCGCCACACCCTGTTGGTTAAGGGCCGAGCGTCCAATAAGGCGGCCCAGTCCGACGGGGACAAGGACCGTGCAACCTGTTCAATCCACGCAACCTTGTCCGGTCGTCGATACCACAGAAATCCGATAATCAACTGGATGCAGGCAGCGACGGCAATGCCCCCGCCCCCCCAGACGACCCCGACCGTCAGCCAACCCGGATCGGACAGACCGATACGGGCCGCTGCGGCACCACCGACGCCCAGCACGTTTAGCTGCTGCCCCAGCACCAAAGCCATGGCGGCGGTGACTATGCCCAGCAAAGCGACAGCAAGCACCGCCCCCTGCCATCGAAGTGTCAGGGCTGCCTCGCGCCGCAGATACAGCACCCGCTGTCTGAAAATCGTTCTCCTGCGTGTCATCTGCACCCTCTGTTCCCTGCATCATACTTGGATGGCTGCGGGGATCGTGGCGAGTAGGGCTGCCCTTACTTCAGAAGGTAACAGGACCGGTGTCTGAGTACGCCCTGATCACGCCAAAACAAAAAGGCCCGGTCACAGGGACCGGGCCATCGCTTTGCAACCGAGGCAGTTCAGTTGATCGTATAGGCGCCCATTTCGCACATGTTGACCGTGTCGGTCAGTTCCGACCCATCATCGAACACAAATCGCAGGTCGTAGTCGCAAACCGTTTCGCCATCGGCAATCGTCACGGTCCCGGTCATCCCGGTTTCCAGAACGTCGGTTCCCAGCACATCCTGCTGCCACTCGTTCGTTGTGGTGGGCGAGGTATAGAACTCCACCAGCGTTGCCCCCGAATCGTTGATCAGGGTCCACTGCAAATCTTCTGCGGCAACCGGTGCCGCGAAACCAACAACCGCACAAAGGGTCAAAATTCCCTTTTTCATTGTCATGATGTCTAAATCCTCGTTGGGCAATGCCCGTCCGCGCCACATCGCGCCCGGAATCTGTATCCTGCCAAAGGTGAAAAGAAACCTTGGACTTTGGGCCAGCCCCAAAAAAAAGCCCCGGCACGATGGCCGGGGCAAGTCCAACAGGGAGGGTGCTGACATAACCCCGTCAGCCCGGGAAAAGTTCCACCGTCAGGCGACGAGGCGATAGCCGCCTGATTCGGTAACCAGCAGGCGAGCATTCGACGGATCAGGCTCGATCTTTTGCCGCAAGCGATAGATGTGGGTTTCCAGCGTGTGCGTGGTCACCCCGGCGTTGTATCCCCACACTTCGTGCAAAAGGACGTCACGGGCAACGACGCCGTCAGTCGCGCGGTACAGGAATTTGAGGATGTTCGTCTCTTTGTCGGTCAGGCGAACCTTTTTGTCGTCCTCGGTGACCAGCATCTTTTGCGCGGGCTTGAATGTATAGGGGCCAAGCTGGAATACGGCGTCCTCGGACTGTTCATGCGTCCGCAGCTGGGCGCGGATGCGGGCCAGCAGGACCGGGAATTTGAACGGCTTGGTGATGTAATCGTTGGCACCTGCGTCCAGACCCAGGATCGTATCGCTGTCGGTGTCATGGCCGGTCAGCATCAGGATGGGGCACTTGACGCCGTGCTTGCGCATCACCCGGCACAACTCGCGGCCGTCAGTATCGGGAAGGCCGACGTCAAGGATCACCAGATCGAACAGGCCACCTTTGACGCGGACCATGGCATCGCCACCAGACCCGGCCTCGAACACATCGAAATCCTCGGTCAGCACCAACTGCTCACCCAGCGCCTCGCGCAGGTCCTCGTCGTCGTCTACTAACAGAATTTTCTTGAGCTGAGCCATGACGGCCTCCTTGTCTTGTGTAACGGATGTGTGTGGAAGACACGTTGGGGACAAGATTTGCGTCAACGTTCTCACGCCGTCGTGTGTCGTTGCGGTCGATTGTTTCAATTTGCGTCCTCGGGCACTATCTGGAACGCAGCAAACAGGCAGAAGTTCATGAGTTTCGCCCCCGATATTACAGAGCGGCTGGCCCGCGCCCGCGCGGACCTGCGCATGGGCGTGCCCGTCGTGATGGAAAAGGGCAGTCAGGGGGCGCTGGTTCTGGCGGCAGAAACGCTGGATGCCGCGCGGTTGGCCGACCTGCGGGCGCTGGGGGGCGCACCGTCACTGGCCATCACCGGGTGGCGGGCCGAAACGCTCAAGGCGCGGGCATATGACGGCGATCTGGCCCGAATCGCACTCCCCCCCGACGCAACACTGGCCTGGGTTCTGTCGGTCGCCGATCCGGCGGACGACCTGCGCGCCCCGATGAAGGGGCCGCTGCGCAGCCTGCGCGAAGGATCGGCAGATCTGCACCGGGCTGCCATCGCACTGACCAAGGCCGCCCGTTTGCTGCCGGCCGCCCTCGTCGTGCCGCTGCCCGATGCAGAGGTGTTTGCGGCGCGTCATGACCTGACCCGCGTACCTGCTTCGGCGGTTCTGGACGACGGACTGTCGCCCCTGCGCCCGATCATCAGCGCCCGACTGCCGCTTGACGTGTCCGAGGCCGGGCGGCTGCACATCTTTCGCCCCGATGACGGGGCCGAGGAGCACTACGCCGTCGAAATCGGCCAACCGCCCCGCGACAAACCCGTTCTGTCGCGGCTCCATTCGGCCTGTTTCACCGGCGACCTGCTAGGCAGCCTCAAGTGCGACTGCGGCCCCCAACTGCGGGGGGCGCTGGCGCAGATGGGGACCGAAGGGGCGGGGGTGCTGCTGTATCTCAATCAGGAGGGGCGCGGCATTGGCCTCGCCAACAAGATGCGCGCCTATTCCTTGCAGGATCAGGGTTTTGACACGGTCGAGGCGAACCACCGGCTGGGATTCGAGGATGACGAGCGGGATTTCCGGATCGGTGCCGAGATCCTGCGCCGGATGGGATTCAGCGCCGTGCGCCTGATGACGAACAACCCGGCCAAGGTGGCGCGGATGCAGGATTGCGGGCTGGCGGTGACAGAACGGGTGCCGCTCAAGGTTGGTGAGAATCGGCATAACCACCATTATCTTGCGACCAAGGCCGCCAAGTCCGGGCATCTGCTGTGAAACCACAAGACCTTGTCGTGGGCCCCACCGGGTTGCGATTCATGGGGCGCCGATTCGCCTGCACAGTCGGGCGCGGCGGAATCACGGACGACAAACGCGAAGGCGACGGCGCGACGCCGCGAGGCACACACACTATAGTTGGCATGCTTTACCGCCCCGACAGGATGGCCCGGCCAACCGACTGGGCGGTGCCGATTCGCCCCGGCGATCTGTGGTCGGACGATCCCCGGCACGAAGATTACAATCTCATGGTCCGCGCGCCCTACCCCCACAGCGCCGAATCGCTGCGGCGGGCCGATCCGATGTATGATCTGATCCTCATCACCAACTGGAACTGGCCCTATGCCAAACGGGATAAAGGATCGGCAATCTTCGTCCACCAGTGGCGGCGGCCGGGCTATCCGACCGCAGGTTGCGTCGCCTTGTCCCGGTCAGACTTGCAGTGGATCGCCCCCCGAATCGGATATTCCACCCGGTTGATCGTGCTTTAGGGGCGGTGGGTTGAAAACCACCTTACATTGGCCAGGGGCTTCTTTGGTCTGAAAAACTCCCGCCGGAGGCTCCTGGCTGCAGATCCGGGAGCCTCCGGCGGGAGTTTCGTGGACCAAAGAAGTCAAGGTGAGACTGTAAGGTGGGTTTCAACCCACCACCCCCGAACCGGGTACACGCTCGCCAAAGATGGCGGACCCGACCCGAACATGGGTCGCGCCGGCGGCGATGGCCGACTCGAAATCGCCGCTCATCCCCATCGACAGGCCCGAAAGGCCAGTCCGGGACGCCATATCTGCCAACATCGCAAAGTGTGGCGATGCGTCCTGCCCATCTGGCGGAATGCACATCAGGCCCATTACTGGCAGGTCCAGCGCCCGACACTCGGCGACGAAGGCATCGACGTCCTGCGGCAGAACGCCGGCCTTTTGCGGCTCCAGGCCCGTGTTGACCTGAACGAACAGATCGGGGCACAGACCCATCTCTTGTGCCAGCCGGGCAAGGGCCTGGGCGAGTTTCGGACGGTCCACCGAATGGATCGCATCAAACAGACCAACGGCCGCCCGGGCCTTGTTGGTTTGCAAGGGACCGATCAGGTGCAGGGTCACATTGCCGAATCTGTCGCGCAGGTCCGGCCACTTGCCTTGCGCCTCCTGCACCTTGTTTTCGCCAAAACTGCGGTGGCCCTGGCTCAACACG
Source organism: Marivivens sp. (assembly GCA_024642115.1). GTDB lineage: Bacteria > Pseudomonadota > Alphaproteobacteria > Rhodobacterales > Rhodobacteraceae > JAHEBU01. Next base: position 103,834 of record JAHEBU010000010.1, read on the forward strand.
GCTTCGACCCGGCTGAGGGGCTGGACCTTGGACACGGCGATCAAGGTGACGCAACCCTCTGGCCGCCCGGCCTTGGCTGTGGCCTGCGCTATTCTGTCGTTTATATCGGCAAGAGGCATGAAATTTGTCCCTTTCGCAGGCTTATTGTCCCTGTCCCACAGGAAATAGAGCGCCCGCCCAGCCAAGTCAGCCCCGTAACGCCGGCTCGCGGCTGTGTGACCTCATTGCATCATTTGCGTGGCAGACGCCGAACTTTGGCCCAAATTGCTTGAGTGGGCGGGGAGTTGGGCGCAATTACAAAATCAATGCTGGTCAATCTGGCATTCTTGGGAATGCAACACGAGGGAAAATCATGAAACGCACCCTTCTCGCCTCGACCGCTCTGGTCGCCTTTGCTGGCGCCGCTTCGGCCGAAGTGACCTTCAGTGGCTCGGCCACCCTGGGCTACAACGACACCCGTCACGGTGTTGCGAGCGGTATCGTCGCAACGACCGCCGGCGGCACCACCAGCGCTGACTGGGGCAACGGCGGTGACTACACCGGCGCGCCGACCGCGACTTCGGACAACAACTACGGCTTCTATTGGGACGCCGATCTGATGGTGACGTTCAGCCAAGAGCTGGACAATGGCGTGACCGCTGCCGCCAACTTCAAGATCGACGTTGCTTCCGAAGGGTCGAACGGCGTTGCGCTGTCGTCTGCTGACTACGTTCTGTCGCTGACCTCCGACATGGCGTCGCTCTACTTCGGCGACACTCAGTTCGCTGCTGAAAAGCATTGGAAGTCGGCCGGCGACATGGAAACCGACGGTTTCTCCAACCAGGACGGCGAAACCACAATTCGTGGCGACGTGACTTACAGCGGCGTGAATGCGTCGGTGTCGTACATTGTCGTGACGCCCCAGTTTGGCGACGCGAACCGTTGGGATCTTCTGGACATTAGCGCCCCGATCCCGCAGGGAACAGATAACCTGATCCAGCTGTCGATCGGCGCTGATGCAACGTTCGGCAACTTCACTGTTGCGGTTGCTTATCAGGAAGCGATCGACGCTGCCTATCAGGGTATTGGCATCGACTATAACGGTGTTGACACCTTCACCGCCTGCTACAGCGACAACGGCGACATGAACTGTGACGAACTGTTCGGTCTGTCGGTTTCGACCTCGTTCTCGGGTGCTGACGTCACGGTCGCCTATTCCAAGGACAACACCACCGGTGCCGACTCGACCGGTATCAAGGTTGCCTACCCGGTTGGCCCGGTCACTCTGACCGCCTACTATGTGGCTGAATCGGCTGCTGCCGGCGACAACTGGGGCATCAATGCCAAGTACGCCTCTGGCCCGTTCGCTGTGACCGTCGACTACCAGGACGATCAGGGCACTGCCAAAACCGCAGTCGACGGTTCCTATGACGTTGGCAACGGCGTGATGGTCTATGCTGGCTACTACATGCAGGACAACTGGGATGACAGCTACTACGTTGCTGCCACCTACGACCTGGGCGGCGGCGCCTCGGTGCTTGCTTCGTATGCTGACGGCGGTTCGGACGACGACGCCTACGGCCCGAACGACTACCAGCAGGGTACCACTGTGGAAGTCACCTTCGAGTTCTAATCGAACCCGAACGGAAGTTAAGTCAGAGCGGTCCTTCGGGACCGCTCTTTCTTTTTGGGCTGGCCCAACTCATGCCAAATACCTTGTGACCCCGGCGCCCCTTCGCTACACATTCCCCCACAGTCTGATCGCAATTGAAAAAGCGAGTTGGGGGAAAGGTTTTGACGGCAGTTTCACGTATCGGCGCACTGGCCCTGTCCACCGCACTTGTTTTGTCCCTGTCGGCCTGCGGCAGCAGCGGGTCGTTCGGCAGCAATCCGTTCGGATCCATCGGCAGCCTTGGCGGCGGCGGTCGCAACGTTGACGCGGCCACGCGGCAGGCCACCCGCACCCGTGGCGCGGAAAACGTGGCGGTCAATCGCTACCTTTGGGCGGCCTCGCTGGACGTTCTGAATTTCCTGCCCATCGAAAGCGTGGACCCGTTTACGGGCGTCATCGTCTTTGGCTACGGTACACCCCCCGGCGGGCGCACCCCCTATCGCGCCACGGTCTATGTCACCGATCCCGCGCTGGACGCCCGGTCGCTGAACGTGGCAATCCTGACTCGGTCCGGCCCCGTCGCGGCCGAAACCCAGCGCGCGGTAGAAGACGCGATCCTTGCCCGCGCCCGTCAGTTGCGCATCAGCGACGGCGCACTCTAGCCTCTGCCACCCGATTGACCTATGACAACGCCGGGCCGATGGCCCGCGCCATTCCCTTGTCCAAGGACCGCCCTGATGTCCCGTTATGCCCCCGCCGAAATCGAATCCAGATGGCAGGCCGTCTGGGCCGAGCACGAGACATTCAAGGCCGTCCATTCGGCGAACAAACCCAAGTATTATGTGCTTGAGATGTTCCCGTATCCGTCGGGCCGCATCCACATGGGCCATGTGCGCAACTACACAATGGGTGACGTGATCGCCCGCTACAAACTGTCTACTGGCCATGCGGTCCTGCACCCGATGGGCTGGGACGCCTTCGGGATGCCCGCCGAAAACGCCGCCATGCAATCGGGTGGCCATCCCAAGGACTGGACCTACCAGAACATCGCCGACATGCGCGCCCAGATGAAACCACTGGGGCTGTCGATTGACTGGTCCCGCGAATTTGCCACCTGCGACCCCGAATATTACGGCCAGCAGCAGGCCCTGTTTCTGGACATGCTGGAAAAGGGGTTGGTCTATCGCAAGAACGCCGTCGTCAACTGGGACCCGGTCGATATGACCGTTCTGGCCAATGAACAGGTCATCGACGGCAAGGGCTGGCGGTCCGGCGCGGACGTGGAACGGCGCGAACTGACTCAGTGGTTCTTCAAGATTTCCGCTCAGTCCGAGGATCTGCTGGAACAGTTGGATTCGCTCGACGACTGGCCCGCCAAGGTCAAGCTGATGCAGTCCAACTGGATTGGCAAATCGCGCGGGTTGCAATTCGCCTTTGACCGCACCGATGGCGGCCAGATCGAGGTGTACACCACCCGCCCCGATACTTTGATGGGCGCATCCTTTGTTGGCATCTCGCCCGATCATCCCTTGGCCAAGGAACTCGAGGCCGCAGACCCCAAGGTCGCCGCCTTCTGCATCGACGCCCGCAAAGGTGGGACGACAGAAGAAGCGATCGAGACGGGGGAAAAGCTGGGCTATGACACCGGGTTGCGGGTCAAACACCCGTTCGATCCCGCATGGGAACTGCCCGTCTACATCGCCAATTTCATCCTGATGGACTACGGCACCGGGGCGATCTTTGGCTGCCCCGCGCATGACCAGCGCGACTTTGAATTCGCGACCAAGTACGGCCTGCCGATCATCCCCGTGTTTACCCCCGAAGGCGAGGCGGAACAGCCGCTGAAAGCCGCCTTTGTCCCGCCCAAGACCGAACCTGTCCACTATGTCCGGGGTTTTGCCGGGGCGGACGTTCAGACCGGCGAGGCGGCGGTCAATGCCGCCGTCGATCACTGCGAATCCCGTGGCATCGGCCAGGGCGTCACCAAATTCCGCCTGCGCGACTGGGGCCTGTCGCGGCAACGCTACTGGGGCTGCCCGATCCCGGTGATCCATTGCGACACCTGCGGCGTGGTGCCCGAGAAGAAAGAAAACCTGCCCGTCGAACTGCCCTACGACGTGACCTTTGACGTGCCCGGCAACCCGCTGGACCGGCACCCGACATGGCGCAACTGCACCTGCCCCAAATGCGGGGCCGACGCGCGGCGCGAGACGGACACGATGGACACCTTCGTGGATTCGTCGTGGTATTACGCCCGCTTCACCGCGCCCCACGCCAAGACGCCCACCGACATGGCCGAGGCAGCCTATTGGATGAACGTAGACCAGTATATCGGCGGCATCGAACACGCGATCCTGCACCTGCTCTATTCCCGCTTCTTTGCACGGGCGATGCACCAGACCGGGCACCTGTCCTCGACCGCCGTTGAACCCTTTGACGCGCTGTTCACCCAAGGGATGGTGACGCACGAAATCTACATGACGCGGGATGCCAATGGGCGGCCCGTCTATCACCTGCCCGAGGACGTAACCGACGGCAAACTGGCCGATGGCATGGCGGTCGAAATCATCCCCTCGGCCAAGATGTCCAAGTCCAAGAAGAACGTCGTCGATCCGATGAACATCGTGGCGACCTACGGGGCCGATACCGCCCGCTGGTTCGTCCTGTCCGACAGCCCGCCCGAACGGGACGTGGAATGGACAGCGTCGGGGGCCGATGCTACGGCCAAACATCTGGCCCGCGTTCACCGCATCTGCACTGAAATCACAGACCTGCCCGATGGCACCGCCAAGGGCGACGACGACCTGCTGCGCGCGATGCACAAGGCCATCCGCGACGTGACGATGGGGGTGGAATCCTTCGGCTTTAACGCGGCCATCGCCAAACTCTATGCCTTCACAAATACGCTAGCGAAATCCGAGGCGGGCGGGACGGCGAAAAAGCTGGCGGCGCGGACGCTGGCGCAACTGATGTCGCCCATGACACCTCATTTGTCCGAAGAACTCTGGTCGCTGCTGGGCGGCTCCGGGTTGGTCGCCACTGCCCGTTGGCCACAGGCGGACGAGGCTATGCTGGTCGAAACCACCGTGACCCTGCCGATCCAGATCAACGGCAAACGTCGGTCGGAAATCGCCGTGCCAACCGACATGCCCGCATCCGAGGTTGAAAAGCTGGTGCTGGCGGACGAGGCTGTGATCAGGGCGCTGGACGGGGCCGCCCCGAAAAAGCTGATAGTCGTCCCCGGCAGGATCGTGAACATTGTCGTCTGATTTGGCCCCACTGACCCGTCGCGCCGCCATTCTGGGGCTGCTGGCGCTGGCGGGCTGCGGGTTCACGCCAGTCTATGGGACAGGAGGCGTGGGGGGCAAATTGCGGGGCGCGGTGCAGATCACGGCCCCGCAAACCGTCGAAGGCTACAGGCTCGCCCACCGGATTGAGGATCGGCTGGGCCGGGCCACCAGCCCCCGCTATGCACTGACCGTAACGCTGGACATCACCAGCGCGCCTGTCGCCATCGACCGCACCGACACCTCGACCCGGATCAATCTGCCCGGCACAGCCAACTGGACCCTGACCGATACGGCGGGGGTCAGGCTGGGGACAGGCACGGTGGACACCTTCACCGGCTATTCGACGACCGGCACCACCGTCGCCACCCGAGCGGCCCAGCAGGACGCCCGCGACAGGCTGGCCACCGCGCTGGCCGATCTGGTCGTCACACGCCTGATGATCCTCGCCCCCGACCTGCCGGAATGAAGCTTAGCCCCCGCGACGCCCCCGCGTATTTCCGCAAACCCGATCCGGGGCGGACGGGCCTGCTGATCTTTGGCGAGGACACGATGCGCGTGGCCTCCCGTCGGCAAGAGGTTCTTCTGGCGCTTCTGGGCAAGGAGGCCGAGGCCGAAATGCGGCTGACCCGGATGACCGGGGCCGACCTGCGCAAGGACCCTGCCCTGCTCAACGATGCGATCAAGGCGCAGGGGTTCTTTCCCGGCCCCCGTGCCGCCTTTGTCGAGGATGCGACCGATGGTCTGGCCCCGGTTCTGGCCGACGCGCTGACCGACTGGAAACCGGGCGATGCGGTGGTGATCGTGACAGCAGGTCAACTGACCGCCAAATCCGCCCTGCGCAAACTGTTCGAAGGACACCCCAACGTCTATGCGGCCGGGATCTATGACGACCCTCCCGGCCGGGACGAGATCGAGGCGGCGCTAAAATCGGCAGGGCTGGCTCAGGTCGGGCGCGACGCGATGGACGCGCTTCTGGCCCTGTCCCGACAGATCGACCCCGGCGATTTCAGGCAGACGGTGGAAAAACTGGGGCTGTATAAACGCGGCGATGCGACCGACCTGACGCCCGAGGACATCGCCGCCTGCGCCCCGCAATCGACCGAGGCTGATCTGAACGACATCCTCGCCATCGTCGCCGAAGGGCGCACGGGCGAAATCGGACCCATGCTGATCCGGCTTTATGCGCAGGGTGTCGAACCTGTGCGGCTGTGTATCGCCGCGACCCAACATTTCCGCGCGCTGCACGGGGCGTCCTGCGATCCGGGGGGACCCGGGTCGGGTGTAGCGCGGTTGCGGCCGCCGGTGTTCGGACCCCGGCGCGACGCCATCGTCCGGCAGGCCACGACATGGGGGCGGGACAGACTTGAATCCGCTTTGTCTTTGCTGACGGAAACCGACCTGTCGCTCAGGTCATCTGCCAAGGCCCCGCCGCGGGCGCTGGTCGAACGGGCCTTGATCCGGCTTGCCATCATGGGGCGACGTTAGCCCAAAGAAAAAGGCGGCCCAAATGGACCGCCTTTCAAAACCCGTTAGGGAAATTGGATCAGGAACCGCCTTTGGACGACAGCGCAACTGCTGCCAGAATCCCAGCGATGACATAAATCACCGGGCCACCGCTGCTGATCGAGCTCGACACAGGCGGGGTGTCCATCGGCATCTGAGGCGGCGGAGCGATGATTTCGTTGGCAAGGCCACCTGCGTTGACCACGCCTGCGGACATGCTGATGACCGAGACGGCCAGCAAAGTTTTAAGAACGCGCATGATAACTCCCAATACATATATCAACCACAACGATACTTCGACACCCTGAAAAACTCAAGGCGTTGTCGGCCCATACAAAGATTTTTCTGAATTTAGTGCAGGGACACAACGCGCGGCGCTACAGGATCCAGATTTGCAGGTAACCCACCGAAGGAGATACGAATTGTGTCGAACTCACGGCCTTGCCAGCTTGGTCGACCCAATAGCTGTTGATAAAGCCGAAATCGTCGCCGACGCAGGTTTCCTCGATATGACGCAGGGTATAGCTGCGTTCGACGATCCGTATGGTTTCCATGCCTTTGTCGGCCCGCTGGCAGGAAAACGCGGGGCGGGTAATGCGGTCGGTGCCGGTCAGATAATCATGGATGCGACGGCCAGACCCGGCAACACCCGCCGCAATGGGCTGTCCGTCGACCGCCATCAGATCCTCGCCCAGTCCGCGCGTGGCAATCAAAAGACCATTGCGCAAGGTAAGTCCAATACCGTCGTTCGTGATCCAGGTCGTCTTGCCCGCATTCTGGCCAGCAAGGGTCATCGTGGCGCTGGCATTCCGGTTGGGCACGGTCACGAGAATCAACGGCGTCGGGCTGGCCTCGATCGCGGCGCGGGTCAGCGCCTGCTGCGGTGTGGGCGCCGGAGCGTCGCCCGTGACCGTCGCGGCCACCCGCCCGAACAGGCTGGCCCCGATCGTCCCGGTATTCGTCGCATTTCCGCATCCCGACAGGGTCAGCGCGGCCAGCGCGGCGGCAAGGTATGGTGCAGTCACCTTCATCTCCAGAACCGCCCCCAGCCGTTGTTCAGATCGCCGTCCTGTCCGCTACGCACCACCTCGTACAGCCGCCCGTCCACGTTCAGCTGCGCCCCGCCATCCCGGCTGAGCGAGGTGAGGGTGGACGAGGCCAGCTGTGTCGACGGTTGCCCCAGCGCCCAGTCCAGCGGAATGGTCAGGCGGATGCCCTTGTCAAACGACCCTTCGCCGAAATCCTCGAACGACACGTCGGTCAGGGTGAAATAGCCGCCCACCCGCCATCCGTTGGTAAATTCGCGGTCCAGCGTAAAGGTGGCGCCCCAATCACCCGCCAGATACCGGCCCACATCCACCTGCCCGTGGAACCCGTTGCCAAAGGCATAGTAGGCCGACACACGACCCGTCACGACGTTATAGCTGTCATAGGGGAAATAGGGCGCGCCGCCGGGGTCCTTGTAGGACGTACCGTCAGTCAACAGGGCAAAGGGATTGGCCGGATCGCGCTGCGCCACATAGTTCAGTTCAGCCCCAAACGCGAGCCGCTGATTGACCGGTTTCCACAGGACCTCGGTGGACAGGCCGGCATACATTCGCTCCAGATAGCCCACGGTGGCACGGGTATAGATGTTCCGCGCCGGATGCCCATACCAGGCCAGCGTCAGATAATCGAGCGATGGGTCCCCTTCGGCCGAATAGACCCCGACGTTGCGACGCACCGGGGGCAGGGTTGACGGACTGATCGACCCGACCTCGTCATTGTTGCCAAAGGCGCGTTTGCGGATTGCCCCGGACAGGAACAGGTTCGGCCTGAGTTCGTAGCGGGCGGCCAACTCCAGCCCGACATCGCCCCGCAGCGGCGCATTGCCGTCGAACAGGCTTAGCGCGACATAAGGCGACAGGCTCCAGGTCAGCGCCTTGTGGTCCGTGTCTACGGTCGACAAACCGGCGTTGCCTGGGGCAGCGGCGGCAACGGTCGCCCGACCATAGGACAATGCGGCGGCATCCGGTTCATTCTCCAGCGCCTCCAGATCAGAGCGTCGCAGCGTCACCGAGGACACAGGCACGCCGTTCTGCATCGGTTCGAGAACAAACGTTTCGATCGACGGTGGCAGGGCGGCGGTCAGGATGCGGGCAATCCGGCCCATCGCCTGCGCCTGCGCGCGGTAACGGTCGTTGGCATAGCGCAGGCGGATCGTCCGGTCTGTCACCTCGGCCGATATCAGGCGCTGCCCTTCAACGGCCAGCGCCTGACCCAGCACTTGGGTCAGGGTCGCGTCGGGCAGGGCGGTCCGGTCCCAGGTGGCCGCCGCCCGCGCATCCGCGCCCCGCACGGACACCGGCACCGGCGATTGTTCCAACCCGCCATAGGACGGCCGTTCCTTTGGGTTCAGATCGACAGTGACATTCAGACCCAACTGGGTGCCGTACAGATAGCTCAGGCCGATTTCATAGCCCGGACGGGGGCGATAGCTGACCCCGAAATTCAGGGGCGACGCATGATTGAACACGCCAACCGTCGTTTCGCGCGCATAGGCATCGGACGAATATTCCATCTTGAACGTCAGGTTGTCCCGCGCCCGCCATTCGACCCCGCCGAACAGGGCCGCATCCCCCCGAAAGAACTGGCCGGACAGGATCGTGCCGCCTGTTATGATGGAATCGTCGGGCCGGGTTTCAAAGGCGGCGTCGATCACGCCCAGCGGGTTCTTGAACCCGTTATAGGACCCCAGTCGGCCCCATCCGATCCCGGCGGTGACAGTGAAATCCTCGGCCACGGTCTTGGATGCCACCAGATATTCGGCACTATACCGGCCCGTCCCGATAAAATCCTGAAGCCCGACCGCAACGGCGGGCATATAGCGGCCTTCGTCCACAAACCGATAGCGCAGGTCGAAACTGCGGTCGAAATAATCCGGGGTGCCCGGCCCGCTATACTCCTTGAATCCCGAATAGCGGAATGTGCCAGACAGGCGCGGCGTCACCTGAAAGGTGAGCGAGCTGCGGAACTGCTGTTCAAACCCGCCGATGGTAAAGGCCAGCTCGGCATCCGGCGCGCTTTGGGCGGTGGGCATGTCGATCAGGCCGGGGGTCCCATACAGGGTGTACGTCGGGCGGACATCGTCGGCGCGGGCAAACCCCGCCACACAGACCAAAGGCAATATCGCAAACGCGACCCGCGCCACCGACTTGTGCCTCACCCTCATGTCGCTACTCCCAAACTCCTGTCTGACCCTATCCGCAACAGGACCCCGGTTGAAAGGCATGAACGCGCTCTTGGCCGACCTTTGCCACCGGACCGCGACGCCACAGTCACAACCAGCCCGGCACGTCAGGGGCAAGCTGTCGTTGACAGCCGCCCCCCCAACCCTGCATCACCCCCACAACCCACTTCGCAGAAAGTCCCCACATGCGCATTGCTGTCATCGGAACCGGGTATGTCGGCCTAGTCTCCGGCGTTTGTTTTTCTGATTTTGGTCACGACGTGATCTGCGTGGACAAGGACCCGCACAAGATCGAGCGTCTGGAAAAGGGCGAAGTGCCCATCTACGAGCCCGGCCTTGACGAATTGATGGCCAAGAATGTCGAGGCAGGTCGCCTGCGCTTTACGCTTGATCTTGCGACAGCGATCGAGGGGGCCGAGGCGGTGTTTATCGCCGTGGGAACCCCCACCCGGCGCGGCGATGGGCACGCCGACCTGACCTATGTCATGGCCGCCGCCGAAGAGATCGCCAAGGTCGCCAAGGATTACATCGTCGTCGTCACCAAATCGACCGTGCCAGTTGGGACCAACCGCAAGATCAAGCAGGTCATGCACAAGGCAAACCCCGACCTTGACTTTGACGTGGCCTCCAACCCCGAATTCCTTCGCGAAGGGGCCGCCATCGACGATTTCATGCGCCCCGACCGGGTGGTTGTGGGGGTCCAGACCGAACGGGCCGCGGACGTGATGAACGCCATCTACCGCCCGCTGTTCCTGCGCGATTTCCCGGTCGTCGTCACCGATCTGGAATCCGCCGAAATGATCAAATACGCCGCCAACGCGTTTCTGGCGATCAAGATCACCTTCATCAACGAAATCGCGGCGCTCTGCGAACGGACCGGAGCCGACGTGAAAGAGGTGGCCAAGGGCATCGGCCTTGACGGGCGCATCGGCAACAAATTCCTGCATGCCGGCCCCGGCTATGGCGGGTCCTGTTTCCCCAAGGATACCAAGGCACTGGCCCGCATCGGTCAGGAAAACGCCGTGCCCATGCAGATCACCGAAACCGTCATCAAGGTGAACGAAGAGATCAAGCGCCGGATGATCGACAAGCTGCTTGACCTGTGCGGCGGGACCTTCAACGGCAAGACGATTGCGGTGCTTGGCGTCACCTTCAAACCCAACACCGACGACATGCGCGACGCGCCCAGCCTCACCATCATCCCCGCACTGGTGGGGGGCGGGGCCAAGGTCCGCGTGACCGACCCGCAGGGTCGGCACGAGGGCGAGTCGTTGTTGCCCGGCGTCACATGGGTCGATGACGCCTACAAGGCCGCGCGCAACGCCGACCTTGTGGTCCTGCTCACCGAATGGAACGAATTCCGCGCGCTCGACCTCAAACGGATGGCCAAGCACATGACGACCCCGCACATGGCCGACCTGCGCAACGTCTATTCGACCAAGGACGCCAAACGCGCCGGGTTCAGCGCCTATGTGTCCATCGGTCGCCCTGACATGACCGCCTGACATCCCGCCGCCATAACAAGAGGTTCAGATGCCCAAGGCACTCGTCACCGGCTCGGCCGGGTTCATCGGCTACCACCTGTGCCGCAGGCTTTTGGCCGACGGGTTCGAGGTAATCGGTCTGGATGCCATGACCGACTATTACGATGTCCGGCTCAAGGAACGGCGAGAGGCGGCATTGTTGCAATCCCCCGCCTTCCGCGCCGTGCACGACCGGGTCGAAACCGACGGTGCTCTGACCCAACTGACCGCTACCGAAAAGCCTGACGTGATCGTCCACCTCGCCGCCCAGGCCGGGGTGCGCTATTCCATCGACAATCCCCGGTCCTATCTCGACGCCAACATCATCGGCACCTTCAACCTGCTCGAGGCGGTACGGGCCACCCCCAGCACGCACCTGCTGATGGCTTCGACCAGCTCGGTCTACGGGGCCAACACCAAAATGCCCTATGCCGAGGGCGACAAGGCCGACACCCAGATGTCCTTCTACGCCGCCACCAAAAAGGCGACCGAGGCGATGGGCCATTCCTATGCCCACCTCTACGGCATCCCCATCACCATGTTCCGGTTCTTTACGGTCTATGGCCCGTGGGGGCGGCCCGACATGGCGCTGTTCAAATTCACCAAGGCGATCCTGAATGGCGACCCCATTGACGTCTACAACCACGGCGATATGCGACGCGACTTTACCTATGTCGATGATCTGGTTCACGGCATCCGCCTGTTGGTCGACGCGGTGCCGGGGTCTGACCCGGTGGCAGGCGACAGCCTGTCCCCCGTTGCCCCCTACCGGGTGGTGAATATCGGCAATGGCGAGCCCGTGCAGCTTTTGGCTTTTATCGAAGCGATCGAAGCGGCCACCGGCAAACCGGCGATCAAGAACCTGATGGACATGCAACCCGGCGACGTTCCCGCCACATGGGCCGATGGCACTCTGCTGCAAACCCTGACAGGGTATGCCCCCCGGACGTCCGTTCAGGATGGTGTCAACGCTTTCGTCGCGTGGTATCGCGACTTCTATCAGGTCTAAGGAACACGAGCATGTACACGCTCTACGGCACAAAATCCACGCGGGCGTTTCGGGCGATCTGGATGCTCGAGGAATTGGGGCAACCCTACGATCACCACAAGGACGCGCCCCGGTCCGATACGGTCCGCACGCTCAACCCCTCGGGCAAGGTGCCGGTTCTGGTGGATGGCGACACGGTGATCCCGGATTCCACGGCGATTCTGACCTATCTGGCGGACAAACATGGGATGCTGACCCACCCGGCCGGCACCCCCGCCCGCGCGCGTCAGGATGCGCTGATGTTCTGCCTGCTGGACGAGGTCGAAGGTCTGGTCTGGGCCGCCGCCCGCCACAGCTTTATCCTGCCCCCCGAACATCGGCTACCCGCGATCAAGGACAGCCTGAAATGGGAATTTGAACAGAACACCGCCCGAATTTCAAACCGGATCGAAGGCGCGTTTCTGATGGGCGTTACGATGACCATCGCGGATATCCTCTGCGCACACCTGACGATGTGGGCCGCTCAGGCCAAATTCCCTGCGCCTCCGCAGGCCCTGACCGACCACATGACCCGGATGCAGGCGCGGCCCGCCTTTCAGCGGGCGCTGGCGACATAATCCACGGCAGCCCGGCCCGCTGCCCGGCCGGTCGCAAGGCACCCGGTGATCAGGTAACCGCCGGTCGGCGCCTCCCAATCCAGCATCTCGCCCGCGCAGAACACGCCGGGGCGGTCCCGCAGCATCAGACCATCGGTCAGGGCATCGAACCTGACACCCCCCGCCGTCGAAATCGCCTCGTCCATCGGGCGGGGACCGGCGTGGCGGACCGGCAGCGCCTTGATCAGGCGGCCAATATCGGCGGGGAACGGACGGCCCCATTCATTGAGCAGCGCCATGCGCACCGGATCAAGGCGCAGGACCTTGCGCAGGTGATTGGCCAACGTATCCTTGCCCTGCTTGCGGATGAGGCGGGACCGGGTTTCATCCAGCGTCCACTGCGGGACCAGATCCATGGTCAGGGCAGCGCCCTCGCGCACCGCCCGACTGACGGCGTAGATCGCCCCGCCCTCCAGCCCGCGTTTCGAGACTACAAATTCCCCCCGTTCCACATCGTTGCCCACGGTCAGGGTCACCGCCTTGACCGGCTGACCGAAATGCGGGGCCATATGGTCGGACCACTCGACAGCCAGCCCGAAATTGGCAGGCTTATACGGCGTCACCTGCGGCAGCAGGTGGCCTGCCCACAACCCATCCGACCCCAGCCTTCGCCAACTCGCTCCGCCCAGCGCAAGCACAGTGACATCCGGGGTCGCAACCTGCGGCCCCTCCGGCGTCTGGAACTTGAGCGCGTCACCCGCAAAGCCCACCCAGCGCCAGCGGGTGTGCAACGTCACGCCCAACTCGCCCAACCGACCCATCCACGCGCGCAGCAACGGCGAAGCCTTCATCGCCTTGGGAAACACGCGGCCGGTGGAGCCCGTGAACAGCGGCTGGCCCAGCCCCTCGGCCCAGGCCATGACCTCGGTCGGGCCAAAAGACGCAAGCGTCTGGCGCATGGCTGCGGGCAACGGGCCGTAAGCGTTGACGAAATCAGGCCCATGATCGGCCTTGGTAATGTTCAGACCGGATTTCCCCGCCATCAGGAACTTGCGACCGACCGAGGGCATCTGGTCGACGACCGTAACGTTGAGCCCAGCGCGGGCCATTTCCTCGGCGGCCATCAGGCCCGCCGGCCCCGCCCCCACGACCAACCCGGTTTTCACTGTGGCATCTGCCCCTTGATTTCAACGACCCGGTGCGGGTACGGAATTTCGATGTTGTTGGCCTTGAGAGCGTTCCAGATCAGGAACAGCACGTCCGATACATATTTGTTCTTGCCGTCGTCGATCCCGTTCACCCAGAATTCGACGGCAAAGTCGATCCCGCTGTCACCAAACCCGCGCAATTCGCAATCGGGGCCATCAGGTTCGGTCAGAACACCGGGATGGGCGGCGACAGCCGCCTCGATGATCGCCGGGACCAGATTGATATCGGTGTCGTAGCTGACGGAAAACGCGGCCTCGAGCCGGTTGGCCGACCCGGAATCCGAATAGTTGACGACCCGCGTCGTGATGAAATGTTCGTTGGGGACAACGATCCACTTGCCATCATAAGTGGCAAGGATTGTGGAACGCATGGTCATCTTGACGATGGTCCCCGCCTCACCCCCGTCCAGTTCGACATAGTCGCCCACCGTCGCCTGCCCCTCGACCAGCAGGATGATGCCCGAGATGAAGTTGGACGCGATCTGCTGCAACCCGAACCCGATCCCCACACCAATCGCACCCCCGATGACCGCGAGCGAGGTCAGCGAAATCCCCATGATGTTCATCAGCAGCAGGAACGCGATGCCAAAGATCACGATCTCGGCGGTCTTGACGGTCAGTTGCTTGATCGCGGGGCGCATCGGCTGACGGCCCAGATAGGCGGCGGATTGGGAATTGGACCATTGACCCAGCCAGAACAGCAGCGACCCGGCAATCAGCCCCCGGATGATGGCCAGCGCGGAAAAGCTGATCGTGCCCAGTTGCACGACCGATGCTGCCAGAAAATCGGTCAGCGGCGCCAGCAGGCCCAGGGCATACAGGGCCGCGACCGGGACAAGGATCATCCGGCCAAGGAACCTCAGGAACGGATCGGTGATGATGTCACGGACCAGCGCGCGGGCGGCCAGAAACAGGAACAGCCGCTTGCCAAAGGCGATGACGGCGCCCGATCCGAACAGGCTGACCGTCACTTGTTCGCCCACTGCCGTCAGGCCGTAGGCCAGCAACGGCAGGATCAGTGGCAGCACCGGCAGAACGAAACGGCGGGCCTTGCTCAGCAGGGTCTGGCTTGCCGCGGGCGGTGTCAGGGCGGCAGTCAGCCGAGGGCGCAGGAACCGCCAGATCAGGCGGGCCAGCAGATAGGCGGCAACCAACAGGGCAAACTGGGACCAGGCAGCGGGTGACAGCAGCCACCCTTCGGCCAGCGACCACAGGTGCAACGCGGTTTCCCGCGCATGTGCGACCATATCCTGATCCATGCGATGCCCCCCTTGTCCTTTGACCCCTGCGGGTCATCCTATGACGGCAAGTGCGTCACGGAAACAAGGGCCGATGTCAGATCTCCCCACCTGTGCCTTGTGCGGCCGTGTCATCCCGCCGGATGTCCCGCAAAGCCTGCACCACCTGATCCCCAAACTCAAAGGGGGCAAAGGCGGGCCGACGGTCCTGCTCCATCACATCTGTCACAAGGAAATCCACGCCGCGCTCAGCGAGGCCGAACTCGCCCGGCTCTACAACACGCCCGAGGCGTTGCGCAGCCATCCCCGGCTTGGCAAATTCATCGACTGGGTGCGCAAACGCCCCCCGGGGTTTCTGTCGCGCACGCCGGGCGGTCAGCGCAAACGACCCTGAAATTCACGTCACCACAACAACTCTCGGGGGGTGAGCGGCGAACCGGAAATGTGCCAGTGGCGCAGTTCAGCCGCGAACGGGCGGAGCCCTGGCGCCGAGGGCCGAGGGGGATGGATGCGGCGCCTTCTCTAATGATGGCCCCACCTATCGGCGTACTGGTCAAGGCGATTTACTGAAAAAAATTTATCATTTTCAAAATTGCAGAAAGGACTGTTGAACAATCAAATGCTCTCGCTACATTAGCCGTTTCCGTTGCTCTATTCAAACTTGACCCCCAGATCATTCCTTCGCCTAAAGTCTTCCAGTTCCAAGATCAGTTGTGCAATTGAAGAGGTAAAAACGATGCGATTTGAATTAATGAAAATACAGTCCTTCAACTCGAATCTTCCTTCTCCCTGAAATACCAAATCAACTCCAGTGAAAGTACAGCGGTCGAAACATTTGCCGTCAATTACTACCTCAGTATTGTGGAATTTTTCGTATTTATGGGATTGTCTAACCTTCTTGATCCTCTTCGGAAGGAGAGACCTTAATAACCAGTCAGACAGAAGACAGAAGCTTATTCCGAAAAAGAATATTGCAAAAAACCGGATCCATGCTTCAGTTGGAGTCGAGTAGTTCCCTTGAAATATATTCTCTAGAATTGCATGGCTACCGATGGATTCAGAAACTTCTCCAATCATCCACTGGTAAATGGCCTCTAAGGTAATTCCAATGAAAGAAGTGAGTAAAAGGAGCATCTTCTTCTTCATCACTTGAAACTCCAGAGGACCTACTAGTAAATTCTAGCCAACTTTATACTTCTCTTTTAAAAGCGATCAGGATCAGGTTGTCTACTTGTTTATCATTTGGCAATTTGGTTCCTCCCCACTATTTCAAAAACGGCGAACCGATCCAACGTAGTCGCAATACCTCAGACCATCCGCTTGATCCCGGCGATCAGCCGCGGATCGGCGGCCAGCGCATCCGCCGCCCAGTCGCGCGCGCAGCCCGTCACATCGTCGGCCAGACGGTCCACCAGCCCCATCGCCAGCGCCTCCTCGGCCCCGACCCTGGCTCCGGCCATCAGGATCAGCCGGGCCCGCGCGGGCCCCACCAGTGCCGACAGGCGGGCGGGGTCGCTGGGCTGGGGCAGGAATCCCAGCTTCATCACCGGATAGAAAAACCTCGCCCCCGGCACGGCCACCCGCAGATCACAAGCCAGCGCCATGCCGAACGCGCCCCCGGCCAGCGTCCCATTCAGCGCGGCAATGGTCAGGCCGGGCAGGGCGGCGATGGCCCCCGACAAACGCTCCCAAACCGGATCGGTGGCAAGGCCCGCACGGGCCTCGTCCAGATCGGCGCCCGCGCTGAAAACCTTGCCGGTCCCGGTCAGGATCAGCACCTTGGCGTCCCCGGCGCGCTCGACCGCGCCGGCCAGATCGACCAACATCGTGCGGGTCAGCGAATTGGCCTTGTCCGGGCGGTTGAGCGTAACGATCCAAAGATCGCCCTCGGTCGTGATGTCGATCATACCAGCCCCACCCGCCTGCGGATCGCCGGATCGCGCAGGGACACGTCGGTTCCCAGAAATTCGTCCGCATCCGGGCCGCACATCCAGACCAGCGCACAGGCGGGCCAGTCGGGCTGGATATGGATGGACCAGTCCAGCTTGGCCACCGGCCCCACGCCCGAGGCCTTGATCGCCGCCTGCATGTCGGTGGCAACCGTGCCTGGGGACAGACCCAGGGCGCGGATACCCCGGCCCGCTCCTTCCTCGTGGGCCATGCGGGTCAGCATGTAAGCCCCCGCCTTGGACGCGCAGTAGGCCGACCAGCCCTCGACCGGATTATGGGCCGCGCCCGACGATATCGTGATGAACGTGCCCCCCTCGGGCAGGACTGGCAGGGCGGCGCGCATTCCGTGAAACACGCCCTTGAGGTTGATGTCGATGGTCTTGCCCCAGACATCCGGATCGCACTCGGTCAACGGGGCCATCGGATCGACAACACCCGCATTGGCGATGAACACGTCCAACCGCCCAAAAGTGTCCAATGTGGCGGCGACAGCCGCCTCCACCTCCCAATAGCGGCTGACATCGCAGGGGATGGCGATGGCCGCCGGACCCAACTCGCCCGCAATTCGGCCAATATGCTCGCCCGACCGTGCCAACAGGGCGACCTTAGCCCCTGCGGCGACAAAGGCACGCGCCGCCGCCTCGCCGATGCCGCGACTGGCTCCGGTCACGATCACGACCTTGTCGGTCATCTGCTCCATTTCTGCACTCCGATCCTCTTTCCCAAACAGACAACCCCGGTTAGGTTCTGGTCGAGAAAACCCTACCTTGACCCTCCCGGCAAGGCAGGCCAACAATCCGAAAGATTTTAACCGAAAGGATAAGCCATGACCGTTTTCAAGTGCGCCCGCAGCGCCGTTTGCATTGCAGCCCTCTTTGCAGGCTCGGCGGCACAGGCCGACGTGACCGCCCAGCAAGTCTGGGACAGCTGGAAAGGATACATGGGCATCTACGGGGAAAACGGATTTTCCGTGGGGTCCGAAACCATGTCGGGCAACACGCTGACCGTGTCCGGGATGACCATTGATTCGACCACTCAGACCGGCACGATCAAGGGGACGCTCGACCAGATCCTGCTGACTGAAAACGGCGACGGGACGGTCACAGTCACCATGTCCGACAGCTATCCGATCACGGTGACATCGACCACCCCGGACGGGGTGAATCAGGTGATCGACATGGCGATCAACCAGTCCGGGCTCAAGATGATGGTCAGCGGGACGCCCGAGGAAATGACCTATGCCCTGACCGCCGACCGGTACGGGTTCAAGGTCAACTCGATCGTCGAAGACGGCGCGCCCGTCCCCGGCGATGTCACCATCACCGCCAACAACGTGACCGGGTCCTACCTGGCCAAAACCGGCGACATGCGCGACATCACCTATGACGTAAAGGCCGCGACGGTCGATATCCTTGCCGATTTCGCCGATCCGCAGAACGGCGGCGCCTTCACCCTGTCAGGTCAGCTCAAGGACATGGCGGCGAACGCCGCCGTCATCATGCCGCTGGACGCCAACATGGACATGCCAGAGACGCTGTTCACCAATGGCATGTCGATCAAGGGCGGCTATACCTATGGCGCGGGGAACTACCTGTTCTCGGTCAAGGACGTGCCCGATGCGATGGACGGCACGGCCTCGGCCACGGGCGGCACGCTCGACTTTTCGATGGACAAGGATGCGCTGGCCTACAACACGGCCACCACGGGCCTGACCGTGAACGTGACCGGGGCGCAGATCCCCTTTCCGATCGACGTCAGCCTCGCGGAACTGGGTATGGGCTTTTCCATGCCGCTGTCCAAGACGGACGCCCCTGCCCCCTTTACGACCAAGATCAACCTGACCGACCTTGCAGTGAACGACATGATCTGGTCGATGATCGACCCCACGGCAGCCCTGCCGCACGATCCAGCCACCGCCCAGATCGACCTGTCAGGCACGGCCAAGCTGTTCTATGACCTGCTCGACCCCGCCGTCGCAGAAGAGCTTGCCGCCGCCGACGTTCCCGGCGAAATCGACTCTCTCAACCTCAACAGCCTCAAGCTGGCCGTTGCCGGGGCGCTGATTACCGGGACCGGCGGGTTCACCTTTGACAACACCGACATGACCACCTTCGACGGCATCCCTGCCCCCACCGGCGAAATCAACCTGCAAATCAACGGGGCCAACGGTCTGATCGACAAACTGGTGGCGATGGGCATGGTCCCCGAAGATCAGGCGTCGATGGGCCGGATGATGATGGGCATGTTCACCCAAGTGGTCGGCGACGACCAACTGACCTCCAAGATCGAGGTCAAGGGCGACGGTTCGATCAGTGCCAACGGCCAACGGATCAAGTGACCCCGTCCGTCTGAAACCCCCAGTGCCGCGCGGTCCCTCCGCGCGGCATTTTCATTTGTGAAAGGTGCCGCCCATGTTCCGTTTCAGCCTCATCGCCCTGCCGCTCGCCGCCCTTGGCACAACAGCCGCCGCCGATGTGACGGCAGATGATGTCTGGGCCAACGGGGTGGCCTATATGGCCGCTTTGGGCGGACAGATCACCGGGACATTGGTGCGGGACGGATCGGTCGTGACGGTCAGCGATATTTCCATAGATTTTACGCTGCCCCTGCAACTCGGGCACGTCACGCTCACCACATCGCCCCAGATCATGACCGAACACGGCGACGGTTCGGTGTCGGTCGGGTATGGTGACGGGATTGCCTATACCATCGCGTCCAGACTGCCCAATCTGGGGCCCATCTCGGCCACGCTCGACATGCGCTGGCAAAGCTTTGACATGACCTGCACGGGCACTCCGGGCGACATCACCTACACCTACGCGATCAAAAGCGCGACAACCGCCCTGACCGATTACACCCTCCCCAAAGAGGCGGTCGGGTCTGTCTCGCTCACCTTGCAGAACGACGGTATTGACGGAACGATCCGTGTGGTCGAAGGCGACATGCTGCGCATTTCCGCCGTCACAAAGGCAGGGCCGGCCAAGACCGACATGACCTTTGTCGATTCGATGGGAGGGGCCAGCAGTTATCAGGCTGAAAGCCGGGGAAGCGACAGCATCACCGAACTCGTCCTCCTCCCCGGCGGGGCCGATCTGCTCAACCTTTCTCCCGCGCTTCAGGCGGGAATGAGCCTGAGTTTGAAACAGACTGCCCAAGGCGGGTCGAGCATCACCAAGACCTTTGCGACTGCCGGCAATATGCTGACCAACGATACCCAGCAGACCGGCGCGTCCGACGCTGCGGTCCGAATTGATCAAACCGGTATTGATATGACAGCCAGCGTAAATAGCTGGATCACCTCCTATACCTTGCCGGAACCGGCGTCCGGTCAGGTCGATGTGACCGGAAGGAATGTCGCCGCACATATCACGATTCCGCTCTTGTCGGGCACGGACCCGCAACCGTTCCGCTATGCCATCCGGCTGGACGAGTTGACGCTGTCTGACGACACCTGGGCCCTGTTCGACCCCACCGCGCAATTCCCCCGCGATCCGGGGTCAGTCGACGTGGATATCACCGGAACGGCGACGTTCGGCTTTGACGTGGTCGATGCCTACACTTGGGCCGATCTCTATTACACCAACGACATTCCGGTAACGGCCAACTCTGTCAGCATCGACGCTCTCACGCTCAACGGGGCGGGGCTGGCCTTTGCCGGCACGGGCGAATTCACCTTTGATCCAACCGACACCTACACCATCCCCGGTATGCCCCGGCCACAAGGAACCGCCACCATGTCACTCGCCGGGCTCAGCGGCTTTTTCGACCGGCTGGTCGCGATGGGCCTGATGGACGCGAACGAGGCGATGATGACCCGGCTCGGCATGGGTATGGTGTTCAAGGCCGAAGGGACCGACAGCCTCACCTCGTCCATCGTGATCGACGAAGCGGGACAGATAAGCGCGAACGGCCAGCGCCTGCGTTAAAGGCTTTCGGCAAACAGCGCCATGATCCGGTCCCAGTGGCGGGCGGCCCCCTTGGCGTCATAGGGTCCGTTCCCCTCGATCGACCAGCCGTGCTGGCAGCCGACGTAATTCTCGATCATGTGGTCCACCTCGGCCTCGCGCAGCGCTTGGGCCAACGCGGCGGACTGTTCGGGCGGGAAACTCTGATCGACCCCGGCCACGCCGACATAAAACCGGGCCTTGGCCCCTTTCAGATACTTGTGCGGGCTTTGCGGATCGTCCGTGGCCAGACCGCCGCCATGCAGGCTCGCCGCCGCCACGATCCGGTCGGGATAGGCGCAGGCCGCCCGCATCGCGCGCCCCCCGCCCATGCAATAGCCCAGGGTGGCGATGGGGCCGTTGACCCCCGCCGCCGTCATCGCCTCCAGAAACGCGGCAGTGTCCGACACGGTCATCTGCTGACTGGTTCCGCCGATCATGCCCATCAGGGCGTTGCGGCTGGCCTCGTGGGCAAAGGACGTCTTTGGATCAAACGGGCCATAGGCGCCAAAGCGATAGAACAGGTCAGGGACCAGCACGGCATAGCCCGCCGCCGCGATCCGTTCGGCCATGACATCCAGCACGCGGCGCGGGCCAAAGGCGTCCATGTACAGGATGACCCCCGACAACGGGCCATCGGCCCGATGGTCGGGCAGCGCCAGATGGGCAGGGGCAGCGCCGTCAGCGGTGGCAACGTTCAGGGACTGGATCGTCATGTTTGGCTCCTTGGGGTTCGCCTCTAAACCTAACACGGCCTCACGGGCAATCCAGCCACTTGCCCTTGCGACCCCGCGGCTGACGGACTACCTCTGCCAAGGCCGCAAAGGACCCAGCATGACCCAATCCCTCGCCTCCCTCACCGAACAGCTTCTGAGCCTTGCCAAGCGGGCGGGGGCGGACGCCGCCGACAGCGTCGCCGTGGACGGCACGTCGCTCTCCATCGACGTGCGACAGGGGCGGCTGGAACAGGCGGAACGGGCGCAGGGGATCGACATCGGGTTGCGGGTGTTCGTCGGGCAGCGGCAGGCCTGCGTATCGTCGTCCGATACCAAACCCGGCACGCTGGAACAGATGGCCGAACGGGCGGTTGCGATGGCCCGCGAAGCCCCCGAGGATCCCCATTGCGGGCTGGCCGACGCTGCCCAGCTGGCGCGGGACACAGACACCACCCGGCTCGACCTCTACGATCCCACCGACGAACCCGACCCTGCCGCCCTCCAGCGCGACGCGACCGAGGCCGAAGAGGCCGCGATGCAGGTCGCAGGCGTCACGCAAATGGACCACGTCAGCGCGGGCTACGGACGGCGGGCGGTGCATGTCGCCGCGACCAACGGCTTTTCGGCAGGCTACCAGCGGTCCGACCGGGGGATCACCTGCGTCGCCATCGCAGGTAGCGGCACGGGGATGGAGCGGGACTATGACTATGACAGTCGCATCTATCAGGGCGACCTGCGGTCCGCGCAGGACATCGGGCGGGTGGCCGGCGAACGGGCGGTCGCGCGTCTGGGGGCGCGCAAGCCCAAGACGGGGACATGGCCTGTCCTCTTCGACGAACGGATTTCGTCCTCGCTGATCGGGCACCTGCTGTCCGCGATCAACGGGGCCTCGATTGCAAGGGGCAGCAGCTGGCTCCGCGACGCGCTGGGGCAACAGGTCTTGCCCGCGCACCTCTCAATCGTGGAAAACCCGCACCGCCCCCGCACCTCCGGCTCGCGGCTCTTTGATGGCGAAGGGTTGGCGACCACCCCCCGGGCGATCGTGGACAACGGTATCCTCACCGGCTGGACGCTGGACCTTGCGACAGGGCGGAAACTGGGGATGGCCTCCACCGCCAACGCCTCGCGCGGGACCTCCTCGCCGCCCTCGCCCAGCACGACCAACATCGCGCTTACCCCCGGCACGGCCACGCGGGACGACCTGATCCGGGACATGGGAACCGGGCTTCTGATCACTTCGATGATTGGTTCGACGATCAACCCCAACACGGGGGATTATTCGCGCGGGGCATCGGGGTTCTGGGTGGAAAACGGGGAAATCACCCACCCGATCAACGAATGTACCGTTGCGGGCAACCTGCGTGACATGTTGATGCGGATCATCCCCGCCAACGACGGGCGGGCGCACCTGTCGACCGTGGTCCCGTCCATCTTGATCCCTGGGCTGACCCTTGCCGGCGACTGACCTCGCCCTTCTCAAACAGGCGGCACGGGACGCCGGGGCGATCGCTCTGCGGGCCTTTGGCAACCAGCCGCAGGTCTGGGACAAACCCGCCAATGCCGGGCCGGTCACACAGGCCGACCTCGACGTTGACAGCATGCTGCGGCAAACGCTCCTGGCTGCGCGGCCCGATCACGGCTGGCTGTCCGAGGAAACGACAGACACGCCTGCCCGGCTGAGCACCGCCAAGACTTTCATCGTCGATCCCATCGACGGCACGCGGTCCTTTATCGAAGGGGCCAAGGATTGGGCCCATTCGCTCGCCATCGCCGAAAACGGGATCATCACTGCGGCGGTCGTCTATCTGCCCGCCCGCAAACTTCTGTTCGCGGCGCAGCGGGGGGGCGGGGCCACGCTCAACGGGCAACCGATCCGCACTTCGGCCCCGGCAGACGCGGCCAGCGCCACAGTCCTCGCCGCCCGGCCCAACTTTGACGCAGCACACTGGCGGGACGGCACTCCGCCGCCTGTCAAACGGGCGTTCCGGTCGTCGCTGGCCTACAGGCTCTGCCTCGTGGCCGAAGGACGGTTCGATGGCATGCTCACCCTTCGACCCGCCTGGGAATGGGACATCGCCGCAGGGGCACTGATCGTGGCCGAGGCCGGAGGCACCGCTAGCACCCGCACCGGCACCCCGCTGCACTTCAACAACGTCACGCCCCAGGTCAACGGTGTCGTGGCCGCCGGCACCCTGCACCAGACCCTGATCAACCAACTGACGTAAACGCGCCGGTTCCCCCTCCCCCGTAGGTTGGGCGCAACCCACCGCACCCCCACCCCATCCCTTCTCCCGTCGTCCCAGCCCCGCTCCGTGACCCCGAGTCACAGGGTTCGGAGCCAATTTTTGCTACCCGCAAACCAAATCCTCAAAAACCCCAATTTTCTGATACATATTTACAAACAATGACTTACAAAGCGCTCAAACGTGAACGCCTCTCCCGGCCCGCTCTCCGCTTGCCCCGCAATCGTGAAAACCCTAGGTTGCCCCCGATCCTCAATTCCTCCCGGAGCCTCCCCATGACCCAGCGCCTTCACCTCGTCTTTGGCGGCGAACTCGTTGACCCGACTAAGAATGCCTTCAAAGACGTGAAGGACATCCATATCGTCGGCATGTTCCCCGACTACGCCAGCGCCTACACCGCCTGGAAGGCCGAGGCGCAGCGCACCGTCGACAACGCCCACACCCGGTATTTCATCGCCCACCTGCACCGTCTGCGGGACGAAGAGATGGCCGCCTCCTCCACCGAAGAGCTGGGCAACTGATCCCGCCCGGCAGGGCCCGCTGACATGTCCCGCTCGCTGTCCCTCTCGGCCTATCTCGCGCTGCGCCGGACCGGGTCCGGTTCGGCCCCGGCCGTCGTTCGGCCACCCCGGCCCAATGGCCCGCTCGTCTGGGTCCGCGCCGCCGAAGCCAGCCAGATCGACACGATCCGCGCGCTTGCCCGTCGATTGCAGGACGACGGTGACCGGGTCAGCTTTGTCGTGACCTGTCCGAACCCGGCGCCCGATCCGACGGGCGAACGCAGCTTTCACATCGAACATCAGCCCGCCGACAGCCCCGCCGCCGCCCGCGCCTTTGTCGATCACTGGCAGCCTGATCTTTTGCTGTGGATGCGAGGCGATCTTGATCCCCTGCTGCTCAGCGAAACCGACCGGCTCGTCATCCCCCGTCTGCTGATCGATGCCTCGTCGCGCGGGATTGACGGGACGGCTGGAAACTGGATGCCGGGGATGCTGCGCGGCCTGCTCGACCGGTTCGACCGCGTGTTGGCCGCCACACCCGAAGCCCGGCTGCGCCTGCGCAAGGCGGGGGTGGCCGACACGCGACTCGAACTGTCCGGCCAACTTGAAGAAGGCACGCCCGTTCTGGGATGCAGCGAACGCGAACGACGCGATCTGGCCGCCGGGCTTGGCACGCGGCCCGTCTGGCTGGCCGCAGATACCCCGGCCGACGAGGTGGCCTTGATCGCGCAGGCCCACAGCCACGCCAGTCGCCGCACGCACCGGCTGCTCCTCATCCTCGACCTGCGTGACCCGTCCCATGGGCCTGACACCGCCCTTCAACTCCGCGAGGCTGGGTTCGAAGTGGCCATCCGATCCGACGGCCAGGAGCCAAGCGAAGCAACCCAGGTCTATCTGGCCGACACGACGGGCGAACTTGGGCTCTGGTATCGACTTGCCCCGATGACCTACCTCGGCGGCTCCCTTCTCGGCAATTGCCAACGCCATCCGTTTGAACCGGCCAGGCTCGGCTCGGCCGTCCTGCATGGTCCCTCGATCCAGCCCCACACCAGCAGCTTTCAACGGCTCGCCAGCGTCGGCGCCAGCCGGTCGGTCAAGTCGGCCTCTGATCTGGGCGGGGCGATCGAAACCCTGCTTGCCCCTGACAAGGCCGCCAAGATGGCCCATGCCGCGTGGGAGGTGACGTCAGCCGGGGCAGAGGCGACCAACCGGGTGATCGAGTTGATCCGCGACAACCTCGACAAGGCACGGCGCTGATGGCCGCCCCCCGCTTCTGGTTCACAGCACCTGACAGGCCCACCCTTGTGGCACGGCTTATGTCCCCGCTCGGCGTGCTCTACGCCGCTGGCACCGCCCGCCGTCTGCGCCAGGGGCCAGGCCACCGGGCCAGAGTTCCGGTGATCTGTGTGGGGAACATCAACGTGGGCGGCACGGGCAAGACGCCCACGACCATCGCGCTGGTCCAACGGCTCATCACCTGGGGCTGGCAGCCGCATGTGGTCAGCCGGGGCTATGGCGGATCGCTGCCAGGGCCAGTGCGCGTGACCGAAGGACATCACAGCGCCGACCAGACGGGGGACGAACCGCTGCTGCTGGCAGCCTTCTGCCCCACATGGGTCGCCAAGGACCGGGCGGCTGGTGTCCGCGCCGCCGAAGGGTCGGGGGCCGACGTCATCCTGCTAGACGACGGGTTCCAGAACCCAACGGTGGCCAAGGACCTGTCGCTGGTCGTGGTCGATGCCCAGCGCGGGTTCGGGAACGGTCGGGTCATCCCGGCGGGACCCCTCCGCGAACCGGTGGCGGTCGGTCTGGCGCGGGCAGACATCCTGCTGTCGATCGGCCCCGCCCCGGCTCAGGCCGACCTCACCGCGATCTGGCAAATCCCGATTCCCCACATCACCGGCCACCTCGCCCCCTTGCCTACCGGCATGACCTGGACCGGACTGCGCGTGCTGGCCTTTGCCGGGATCGGCCACCCCGACAAATTCTTTGCCACCCTGCGCGGGCTCGGGGCCAATCTGATCAGGGCCGAGGCGCTGAACGATCACCAACCCCTGACCGACGCGCTGGTGACCCGGCTCGAACTGGAGGGAAAGGCGCTGACCGCCCAGCTTGTCACCACCGAAAAGGATGCCGTGCGACTGCCCCCGTCCTTTCGGGCCAAGGTCCTGACCCTGCCCGTCCGGCTGGAGATCGACGATTGGGGTCCTATGGACGCGGCCCTGTCCCGCATCGGCATCATACCGAAATAGACCCTGCGCAGGCCGGTTCGTCCCAAGTTCACCTTGCCATAACAACTCCCGCCGGAGGCTCCGCGCCACAGGCGCGGCCACCCCCAACCAAAGGCGCGGTCGTCAGACCGCAACGGCGGGCGGGACGGGCCCCCTGCCCCTAATCCGACAGAATGTCCTGATCCGCCCCCAACCGGGGCGAGGGGTGATGCAAAGCCAGTTCTGCCCCCGAAAACACAAAGGGTGACCGGACCCCCGGCACCCCGTCCAGATCGACGCGCATCCCGCGATGGATGATCTGCGGATCATCAAACACCTCGGCCATGTCGTTGATCGGGCCGACCGGAACAGTCGCCGCCTCGCACCGGGCCATCAACTCGGCCTTGCTCAGCAAACGAGTCCGCTCGGTCAAAACGGTGGTCAGTGCGGCGCGGTTGCGCAACCGGTTGGCATTGGTCAGGTAATCGGGATGGTCGGCCACCGCAGGCAGGCCCAGCACACCGCAAAACCTGCGAAACTGCCCGTCGTTGCCCACCGCCACGATCAGGAACCCGTCGGCGCAGTCGAACACCTGATAGGGCACGATATTGGGGTGGGCATTGCCCATCCGGTTCGGGGCCTTGCCGGTGGTCAGATAATTCATCGCCTGATTGGCCGTCACTGCCACGGCCACGTCGAACAGGGCCATGTCGATCCTCTGGCCCAGCCCGGTCGTCTGCCGCTGGTGCAGGGCGGCCAGAATGGCCGTGGTCGCGTAAACGCCAGTCAGGATATCGGTGACGGCCACGCCCACCTTTTGCGGCTGGCGGTCCGGCTCGCCCGTGATCGACATCAGTCCCGACATGGCCTGAATGATGAAATCATAGCCAGCGCGGGCGGCATAGGGGCCGTCCTGCCCGAACCCTGTGATCGAACAGTAGATCAGCCGGGGATTGAGGGATGACAGGCTGGCATAGTCCAGCCCGTACTTGACCAGCCCGCCCACCTTGAAATTCTCGATCACCACGTCGGCGTCCGCCACCAGGGCACGGACCTGCGCCTGCCCCTCGACGGTGCCGAGGTCGATCACGACCGACCGTTTCCCACGGTTACAAGCATGGAAATAGGCGGCGCTGCGTTCGCCATCCTGCTCGATCCAAGGCGGGCCCCAGGTGCGGGTATCGTCGCCCTGCGGGCTTTCGACCTTGATGACGTCAGCCCCCAGATCGGCAAGCGTCTGACCGGCCCAGGGGCCGGCCAGTATCCGGGCCAGTTCAACAACCTTCAGCCCGGCAAGGGGGGTCATCCGGCCAGCTTTTCGTCCAGAATCTTGGCAAAATCCTCGTAGGACATGTTCGAGTATTTCTGCCCGTTGATAAAGAACGTGGGCGTGCCGGTGATCCCGTCGCGGGCGGCGTTGTCTTCGCTGACCTTGAGGATGCTTTGCGCCATGGTCGCGTTGGTCATGCACTTTTCAATCGTGGCGTCGTCATAGCCCGCGACCTTGCCCAACTGCCGCAGGTTCTGCGCGATGGTGGCCGGATCGCCGCCCGCCGCCCAGTCGGATTGCTTTTCGAACAACAGGTCCGACACCCCGAAATAGCGCAGACCATTGCACCGGGCCAACATGGACGCCCAGATGTCCTGCCGGTTGCGGACCAGTTCGCGGTAGACGAACTTGATCTTGCCGGTGTCGATGTAATTGGCGGTCAGCTGCGGCATGACGGTGGCGTGGAATTCCGCGCAGTGCGGGCAAGTGAACGAACCGTATTCGATCACCTCGACCGTGGCGTCCTTGTTGCCCAACATCATGTCGGTGACCAGCCCGGGGTCGGCGGTCACGGTCGCATCCTGCGCCGATGCGGCTCCGGGCAGCAGCCCTTGGGTGTCCCCGTTCCGTGTCACGGCCCACAGACCCCCGCCCAGCACCAGCGCGGACCCCGCCCCCAGCAATATCGTTCTGCGTTTCATCGGCAATTCCTTCAGGTCAGCGTTTCTGTTTGGCCAAGACATTGGCGGCAAGCGCCTGAAGTGCAAGACGCAAATCGTCGCTTTCAACACCTTGTGCAATCGTCCGGGCCTGCGCCTGCACAACCGGATCGGGGGCGAGGGGCTGTTTGGGCGCGTGGCCCCAGTCGATCCGCCCTTCGGAAAATCCGGTGGGCGCTGTCTGGGTGATGCGCACCTTGGCAATGGCCCGGTAGCCATAGCAGGCGTTCACCTTGTCCCTGATCTGGTCCTTTTGCATCTCGACCATCGGGGCCTGCGCCCCCGTCGTCAGCACCGTCAGCGTCGCCCCCAGCCCGTCCCGCCCGTAGGTCACGCTGACCGGAAGGGCGACACTGGCGGTGGCCTCGCCCACGATCTCGCTCCAATGGGTCAGCAGGCGCGACACCGCGAAGCCCCGACTTTCCGAAGCCGTGCGGATCTGCGTCTGCATCAGTGACGACGCAAGTGAAAAACCGGAACGGGATTTGGGGCGATAGGGCTGTTTCATGATTGCGGCCTAGTCTAAACCACCTCTGCTGCGATACCAGCACATTCCCGTGGATAAGAGGCAACCTGTGCAGGGCCTAAGCGATATTCTACTCGATTGGTACGACCGGAACGCCCGCACCATGCCGTGGCGCGTGTCGCCCAAGGACCGCAAGGCGGGACAACGCCCCGATCCCTACCGCGTCTGGCTGTCCGAGGTGATGCTGCAACAAACCACCGTCGCCGCCGTGCGCGACTATTTCCTGCGCTTCACCACACGCTGGCCCACCGTCGCCGATCTGGCCGCCGCCGCCGACGCCGATGTGATGGCCGCATGGGCCGGGCTGGGGTACTACGCCCGCGCCCGCAACCTGCTCAAATGCGCCCGCGCTGTGGTGGCCGATCATGGTGGATCGTTCCCCGATAGCCGCGAGGGGTTGATGACCCTGCCCGGCATCGGCCCCTATACCGCGTCTGCGGTGGCCGCGATTGCCTTTGACGAACCCGCCGTCGTGGTGGACGGCAACGTCGAACGGGTCATGGCGCGGCTTTATGACGTGCATACGCCCCTGCCGACAGCCAAACAGGAACTGACCGCGCTGGCGGCCAATCTCACCCCCGGCCAGCGCCCCGGCGACTATGCGCAGGCGGTCATGGACCTTGGGGCGACCATCTGCACCCCCCGCTCGCCCGCCTGCGGCATCTGTCCGTGGCGCAGCCCGTGCAAGGCGCGGGTCGAGGGGACGGCGGCCATCCTGCCCGCCAAACTTCCGAAAAAGGTCAAGCCCATCCGCCACGGCATCGCCTATGTCGCCCGGCGGATCGACGGGGCCTACCTGCTGGAAACCCGGCCCGACAGTGGGCTGCTGGGCGGGATGCTGGGTTGGCCCGGCAGCGATTGGGGCGATGCGCCCGCCGAGGCCCCGCCGATCCGGGCCGAATGGAAGGACGCGGGCGAGGCGCGGCATACCTTTACCCATTTCCATCTGCGGCTGACGGTTCGCACGGCATTGGTCCCTTTGGACAGGAAACCGGCCCGGGGGACCTTTGTATCCCCTGAAGATTTCCGGCCTGCCGACCTGCCCACCCTCATGCGCAAGGCGTTTGACGTCACGCGCAGCGGCAAATGATCGCTTTTTCGCCACGATCCCTATCTAGTATGATGCTCGCATCCGCAGCCCGAGGCCCCCATGACCGCCATCCCCCGCATCGCCCGCCTGTCCAGCGCCCTGCCGTTCTGGCTGTCGCTGGCGCTGGTGCCGATTGCGTGGGTCGGGGCAACCGTCGGCGGCTGGGCGGTGATCCTGCTGCCGCTGTGCACATGGTGGCTGTTTTCCATCATCGATTCCTTTGCCGGGCTGAACGAGGAAAACGAGGACCCCGCCACCCCCGAGGCAGACCTGTTCTGGTATCGGCTGGTCACGCTGATCTGGGCGCCAGTGCAGTTCCTGACCGTCTTTGCAACGCTCTGGTACGTGACCCATTCCGGGCATCTGTCGCTGATGGAAATGTGGGGGCTGTTCTTTGGGATCGGGGTGATTTCGGGGACTGTCGGGATCAACTACAGCCATGAACTGATGCACCAGAAACCTGGCTGGGAACGCTGGCTGGGGGACATTCTGCTGGCGATGGTGCTGTATTCGCATTTCCGGTCGGAACATATGCTGGTGCATCACCGCTATGTCGGCACCCCGCGCGACCCGGTGACGGCGCGCTATAACGAAGGGTTCCACCGCTTTTTCCCGCGCGTCCTGCGGGAATCGCTCGTGTCGTCGTTTCAGGCGGAAAAGGCGATGCTGGCGCGCAAGGGCAAGCCTTGGACCAGCCTTGAAAACCCGTTCTGGCGGTATTGGGCGCTCGAAGGGGGCTTTGTCCTGCTGGCGATCCTGATCGGCGGCTGGCTGGGTCTGTTCCTGTTCCTGACACAGGCGGGCATCGCTATCTGGCAGCTTGAACTGGTGAACTATGTCGAACACTACGGCCTAACCCGCAGGCATCTAGGCGAGGGGAAATACGAACACGTCCTGCCCCGTCATTCGTGGAACGCGGCGTACAAGGCGTCGAACTGGCTGCTGATCAATCTGCAACGACATTCCGACCACCATTACAAACCCGACCGGCGGTTCCCCCTGCTGCAAACCTACGGGCCCGAGGATGCGCCGCAACTGCCCTATGGGTATCCGGTCATGACCATGGCGGCGATGATCCCGCCGCTCTGGCGGCGAATGATGAACCCGCGCGTGCGGGCGTGGCGCCGGTTTTATTACCCCGACATCACCGACTGGTCGGCGTACAAGGCGGGAACAAACCCCCTGCCGCGCTAGGGCAGGACAGGCGGCAAGCACAAAACAGGATGCCCCGGATGCCGCAACACCCAACGAACAGCGGGCCGCCGCCGCTGGTTTCGCCCGACGGGACGATCCGGATCGGGATCGAGCCGATCGAATGGGCCAACAGCCACTGGGTCAACGCCCCCTGCCTGACCGACCTTATACGCAACCGGGTCGTGTTTGACCTGCGCGGCACCGACTGTGACGCTGTGGTCAGGTTTCCGGCAGCCGACGTCGCCAACCTGTCGTTTCGGCGCTACCGCACCCGACAGACCTTTGATCTGACCGTTAACGCAGGGCAAAACCGGTTCGATTTCGTACCCGGCCATGATGTTGCCATGTCATCGCAAAGCGGCCCGCTTGCGGACCTGGCACCCCTACTTGCCAGCCTTGTGAGCTGGGAGCCCATGAAAGAGCCCACGTCGGCAAACCGGCCCGCCCCGGTGGCTTGGAAAGCTCTGTTTGGTATTGCGATTCTGGCAGCCGTGATGATCGCGGGTGTCGGATACATTGCCTACCTGCACGACCCGGAACCCCATGTCCGCCTCACACCGATGCCCGCACCGGTGACCGCGAACCGACCCTGATCGGCCATTCGGCCGCTTTTCGCCGGGGTCAGGGAAACCTGAATAGGGCCGCCCGCACAACTTCTGCGAGATTTGGCTGTCCGCGATTTCGGACATGACCCCTTTTTCACAGGATTTTTCAAATGACACAGAACCGCAGAATTTCCGCACGCAACGTCAGGCTAGAGGCGATGGACCTTGCAGCCTCGCGCATCCACCCCGTTCACAAATCGAACGGGGACGAACAGAAATACGCCTCTGCCCACTACGCGATGAGCTTTTCCAAGGGGCTCGATCACGATCATACGACGGGGCTGGTCGCCAATCCCGCCCATTTCGAGGCGTTTCGTCACGCCATCGACGCGGGGATGATCGACAGCTTTACCACAGCCGTTGCCGTCCCCACAGCCAGCCCACGCCGCAAGTGGGAGGCCCCGACCGCAGGGATCGTCTATGACCTGCAAGGCCCTGACGCACAGGCCGTGACCATGCCCCCCGCCCCCGCACTGGGCAGCACCGAACTCGCCTTTGAAATGGCCGAGGTGTACGAACTGGCGCTGCTGCGTGACGTGCCGTTCATTTCCTTCGACCAGAACGGCGGGCCGGGGTCGGCCACTCTGAACAACGCGGTCGACCGGCTGAACGCGCTACCCTATGCGATGAGCGGATTTCGCGGCAGACCACGCAAGGTGGACGCGACCGGAAAACTGACACGCCAGACCATCTTTCGCGGGTCTACGCCGGGGGTAGAGGTCGGACCCTACCTGTCGCAATTCCTGCTGATCGGCACCACCGACCAGACCGGCACGACAAAGGTCGAGGATGGGCGCATCAGCTATGGCGCGTTGCAAATCGACCAGCGCGTCGCCAAGGCCGAGGCCGCCGACGACTACATGATGACATGGGACGACTGGTATCACGTGCAGCAAGGCTATGTGACGCCGCCCGGACAGAACTTTGCCTCGCACACGCGGCGTTTCATCACCACGCCGCGCGATTTGGCGACCTATGTTCACTACGACGCGCTGTACGAGGCGTATCTGAACGCCTGCCTGATCCTTCTGGGCCAAGGTGCACCCTTTGATTCGGGATTTGCCAACCTGACCGGCGGGCGGCCCGTGTTCGCGGCAGGGGCCGCCTGGACACCTAACGCCACTGGCTTTGCCCTGTTCGGCGGGCCGCATATCCTGACGCTGGTGACCGAGGTAGCAACGCGGGCGCTCAAGGCCGTGCGCTATCAGAAATACAACAATCACCTGCGCCTGCGGCCCGAAGCCTTGGCCGGGCGGATCGAAAAGGCCGACGACATCAGCACCGCCCATCCGCTGACCTGCAAGGTGTTCAACGATCTGCGCGATTCCATCTGGCACACGGTCGATGCGGTTCAGGCCTTTAACGCCGCCGCCCCAAACGGCGGTGATCCAACCGCCCTGCTGCCCATGGCGTTTTCCGAAGGGTCGCCCATGCACCCCAGCTACGGCGCCGGGCATGCAGCGGTGGCGGGGGCCTGTGTGACTATCCTCAAGGCGTTCTTTGACACCAGCACCGTGTTCGGCACCGATTCTGCGGGCAACATCCGCTTTGCCCATGCGGCCGATATCGTCGATCCGCTCCAGTTCGAACCTAAGAACAACGGCGCATCTCTGGGGTCCTCGACCGCCCCCTGCCCGCTGACCCTCGAAGGCGAGTTGAACAAGCTGGCCGCCAACATCGCCGTGGGCCGGAATATGGCGGGCGTCCACTATTTCGCGGACTATTACGACAGCCTGCGGATGGGGGAACAGATCGCACTGGGCGTGCTCGAAGAACAGGCGCTGTGCTATCCGACCGACAGTTTCGTGTTGTCCGTGCCGACCTTTGACGGGCCGGTCGTGCGGATCGGGCGGCTGTAAACACACGAAAAAACCCCGCCGTCTTGCGGACGGCGGGGCAAGTTAGTGCTGCGCCCCTTCCCTTGGGAAGGTGGCCGCAGGCACCGGCGGTAACGCGTGAATTCAGTGCTCCTGCATTTCAGATCGGATCTGCTGGCGCAAAAGGTCGATAGGCACGTTCTGCCCGTCGCGCTTGAAATGCCAGTAGGTCCAGCCGTTGCAGGACGGGGCGCCTTCCAGATGGGCGCCAACCTGGTGAATGGATCCCTTGATCTCGTGTCCGATCAATGTGCCATCGGCGCGGACCTTGGCCTTGTGCCGCCCGTTGATCGACCACAATTCTTCGCCCGGACGCAGCATCCCCCGTTCGACCAGCACACCAAAGGCGACGCGCGGTTCAGACCGTTTCGATCCGGTGATCTCCAGCGCTTCCTTGTCAAACTTGCGGATCTTGGAAATGCGGGCCTCGGCCACCTTGCGATAGGCAGCCTCACGTTCGATCCCGATGAACTCGCGGCCCAGCATCTTGGCCACGGCACCGGTGGTGCCGGTGCCAAAGAACGGATCAAGCACGACATCGCCGGGGTTTGTGGTGGCCAGCAACACGCGGTGCAGCAGGCTTTCGGGTTTCTGGGTCGGATGGGCCTTGTCGCCGGCATCGTCCTTAAGCCGCTCATGCCCGGTACAGATCGGCAGAACCCAGTCCGACCGCATCTGCACACCCTCGTTCAACGCCTTGAGCGCCTCGTAGTTGAAGGTGTATTTGCTGCCCTCGTCGCGCGACGCCCAGATCAGCGTTTCATGGGCGTTGGTGAACCGCTTGCCCCGGAAATTCGGCATCGGGTTGGACTTGCGCCAGACCACGTCGTTCAGAATCCAGAATCCCTGGTTCTGCAACTCGGCCCCCATTCGGAACACGTTGTGATAGCTACCGATCACCCAGATCGCGCCATTGGGTTTCAGCAGGCGACGGGCGGCGGCCAGCCAGTCGCGGGTGAACGTGTCGTAAACGGCAAAGCTGCTAAACTGGTCCCAATGATCGTCAACCGCGTCGACCAATGAATTGTCGGGGCGATGCAGATCACCCTTGAGCTGGAGGTTATAGGGCGGGTCCGCAAAAATCAGGTCAACCGATCCCGCAGGCAGGCTGTTCATGACCGCGATGCAGTCCCCGTCGATGATCGTGTTCAGCGGAAGCACCGAAGCGCCCGCATCCTTGGTTTTGGTCGTCATGTCTGCCTCTGTCCCCGGCGGATTTTCCGCTCGTTGGTTGAGACAGAGGATGAGTCACAGTCGATTCGCTGTCAAAAGTTTTATTGAATCAAGGGGTTATGATTTTTCCTTGATACAAGATGTTGTGGACAGGCTTGAACGACCGTCTATGAACGGGGGTTGCCCCAAGATTTTGAAGCGCCTCCATGTGGCTTTTCGACCCGTATCCCATGTTCGTCTCCCAGCCATAGCCGGGATGCTGTTGCGCCAAATCCACCATCAGCGCATCACGGCACACTTTTGCCACAATTGAGGCCGCCGCGATGCTTAACGAACGGGCATCGCCCTTGATGATCGGCGTGGCCGAAACGGCCAGATCGCGGGGGATCATGTTGCCGTCAATCAGCACATGATCGGGGGGCCGGGGCAGTCCCGCGATGGCGCGGATCATCGCCAGATGGGACGCGCGCAGGATGTTCAGGTTGTCGATCTCTTCGACCGTCGCATGGGCGATGCTGACCTCGGCCCTCTCGTAAATTTCGGCGGCCAAGGCGCGGCGGCGGGCCTCGGTCAACTGTTTGCTGTCGTTCAGACCGTCGGGGATACGCTGTGGGTCCAGAACGACAGCGGCGGCGGTAACGGGGCCTGCCAGCGGTCCGCGACCCACCTCGTCGACACCCGCCACACGGGCAAAGCCACGGGCGAACAGATCGCGTTCAAATTGGAAATCGGGGGCGCGGTGGGTCATGGCCCCACCAATCAGACGAGCGACCAGCGCTCAAGCAAAAACCGGGGCGGGAGGCCATGTCCAGCCCTCCCGCCCCGCTCCGGTGCAGCAACTGGGGCGTCAGCTGCACCTCTGCTCGACCATCAAACCCTTAGTGATGACGGCCGTTCCCGTGATCCCAGTCGCGGCGGTCCCAGTCGCCCTGGCCCCAGCCGCGATGCCCCCAGTCCAGCCGCCGGTCCGTGGTGAACCCGGCATCGCGCAGGCAGCGCGGATCATAGCCATTGACCCGGCCGTCGCGGGTGCGGACACGGATCGCGCACTGTTCCGGCAGCCGGTCGGCAAAACGGTAATTTCGGTCCAGACAACGTTCGCTGAAGATGCGGATATCACCGCGCCGACCGTTCAGATCGACGATGCAGGCAGCGGGCAACACGCGGGACCAGCTGCGCTGGGGGGCGGGGGCCGGGGTCCAGTCATTGCGCTGGACCTGAACGGGGGCGGCCTGCCCTGCGCGGTTGTTGTTGATCGCACCTGCGATGATGGCGGTGGCGGCCAGCCCGATCAGCAGGTTACGGGTCTGGGTGTTCATTTCTGCCTGTGCGGGCGCGGCGGTCAGTCCGGTAAAGGCAAGCGAAGCAGCCATGATCCCGGCAAGAAAAGTTTTGGTCATGTCGGTCGTCCTTTCATCAACGGCGCCCTGGCAGGGATGCGGGACGCGATGACAGAACGATGCGGCCGGACCACAAGGTCAGGCAATAACGCCCCGGCGCTAGGCGATACCCGTCGCGATAACCGACAAGGATATTGAATATCAGGGCCGCCTGCGGGCAAGGTGGGGACATGAAACACCTTGCCCTCCTCCTCAGCCTGCTACTGGTCACCGCGACAACGGCCCAGGCCGCGTGCTATGCCGATTACAAGGCCAAACAGGACGACCCCTTGCGCCTTCACTATGGTGTGGCGCAAATCAACGGGGCTTGCACGACCGACAATGCCAGTGTCGAACTGTCACAGCGGTTGTCAGCCAACGGGTGGCACCTGCTGAATGTGTTGTCCGTGTTTGACGACGCAGGTCTGGCAGAGAGGAAAGACAGTGCAGGCGATTACTACCTCCGCTACTGAGGCCCGTCAGACGGGCAACAAGGTCGTCGTCGCAGGCATCGCCGCCATCGTGGTGATCCTGTTGGGGGCGGCCATAATGCTGTTCATCAACCTGCCCGACGCCAACGCCTTTAACGCCCGGGTCGAACGGCTGTTCGTCGAAAACAACGATCTGACCACTCAGGCGGAAATCAAACTGCTCGAGATTCTGGCCGGATCTGGCACGGCGTTTTCCGACACCCTCGCCTCGTACCGCTTTGTCATCTTTGTCCTGCTGGTGTTCGCCACGGCCCTGCTCATCGCCGCCGTGGCATTCCTGGTCATGCTGATCGCGCTGAACCGGCGCATGGGGCAGATCGAACGCAAGGGGATCGAGGTGAACTCGCTGCTGATCTCGCGCGATCAGAACACGGTTTACCTGAACAACTTTGAATTCAAGCTGACCGAGGCTGCCATCGAAACCCTGTCGGTTCTGGCCGAGGCCCGGATGGACGACGAGGTTCTTTCGGGGGCCGAGATCGAGGCGGTGATATCGGGCCGCAACGCCGTTGATTGCGACGAGGCCGCAGGGGCCACCCGGATCAAACGCCTGCGCGATACACTGGGCAACCAGATGGTCAGCGAACTGCTGGTCAAGAACATCGCACGGCGGGGCTACATGCTCGCCATCGACAAGGACGTGATCCGGATGGTCTGAGCCGCTAGAGGTTCAGAAAATACGGATCAACGCGCCGCCAGAACTGTAACAAATGCCGTCCCCGCACCGGCGATTGGCCCAGCGATTCGACCGCCAGCACATCGGCGGCCACAAGTGCGGCCAGTTTGTAGGCGCGTTCGGGGGAACCGTCGCCCGGCCCGCTGCGCAGAAAGTCCGCCGTCAGGCCTGCCGCAGACGTCAGTGCGAACGCGATCAGCAGCGCCTTGTCATCGGGCCAACGGTTGGCAAGGCTGCGCACAAGTGCGCCAATCCGCCGACCATCGCCACTCGCCAATTCAGCAACCGAAAACTCGATCATCTGGTCTACCGTTGCCAACGGCTCGGCCATGTCACCCACCATATTTGTACCACTGACCACACACTGAAACGGCCAGAATTCGATGCTTTATTGCAGACGCAGGAACAGGGGATCAACTCGCCGCCAAAAGTGCAAGAGGTCCTCGGCGACCGAGGGGACCTGACCCATCGACTGAACCGCGTGCACATCGGCCGAAATCAGGGCAGACAGTCGATAGCCCAGCGGGATCACCGGATCCTGAGAGGGGGCCTCGCGGAAACTGTCCTCGATCGCCTCGGTGGCCGAAGTGACCGCATAAACCAGCGCCAGCGCGGGTTCGCCGGGCCATTGTTCCGCCATCCGTCGCACCATCGCCCGTTTGCGTTGGGAATTTCCCGACAGAAGCTCCTCCATTGCGAATTCGATCATCATATCCAGAGGTACTTGTCTTGCCGATGTCACGATACTTCCTCACTCACGCTGTAACCCCCGATCAGCGGCTTTAGCGCAAGGCCGGGGGCTTGTCGCGTTCTTGGTTACATATTGATTAATATCAGCGTTTTGGAATTCATGGCGCAAGTTATCTTTTTCGCCTATTGGGTGACTTGGCGAAACCAGTACCAACCCCAAAGTTGCCGAAGTGGGCCTGGTTGGAAGGGCGCGTGGTGGCCCCGGATGGATTCGAACCATCGACCTACCGCTTAGGAGGCGGTCGCTCTATCCCCTGAGCTACGAGGCCCACGCGCCTGATCTCTTGCCTGCGAAACACCCCTGCGTCAACCGCGGCACGATCATGATGCTTGGACATCGCCCCGCGCAGCCGTTAACAAGACGGCAAGGGACGAACGCAGGGACAGACAGACGTGACCAAACCGCCCAAACGGCCTTTGACCCTCCGGGACGTTTCCGAAGCCTCGGGTGTGAGCGAAATGACCGTCAGCCGCGTCCTGCGCAACAAGGGCGACGTGAGCGAAGCGACCCGTCAACGGGTTCAGGACGCCGCCAAACAACTTGGCTACGTTCCCAACAAGATCGCGGGCGCGCTGGCATCCCAACGGGTAAATCTGGTCGCGGTCATCATCCCCAGCCTTGGCAACATGGTGTTTCCAGAGGTGCTGTCTGGCATCTCTGAATCGCTGGAAGGGACCGATCTGCAACCGGTCGTGGGCGTGACCGATTATCTGCCCGAGAAAGAGGAAAAGGTTCTGTTCGAGATGCTGTCGTGGCGGCCTTCGGGCGTCATCATCGCGGGGCTCGAACACTCTGACGCGTCGCGGGCGATGCTGGCCCAGGCCGGCTGCCCCGTGGTCGAGATCATGGATGTGGACGGCGATCCGGTCGATTCCTGCGTGGGCATCAGCCACCGCCGGGCCGGTCGCAAGATGGCCGAGGCGATCATCGAAGCAGGCTACAAACGGATCGGCTTCATGGGGACCAAGATGCCGCTCGACCACCGCGCCCGCAAACGGTTCGAGGGCTTTACACGCACGCTGGCCAAGGCCGGGATCGAGATTGCCGATCAGGAATTCTATCTGGGCGGTTCGGCGCTTGCCAAAGGGCGGGAAATGACTGCGGCCATGATGGCCCGCACGCCCAACCTCGATTTCCTTTATTATTCCAATGACATGATCGGCGCTGGCGGCCTGTTATGGCTGCTGGAACAGGGGATCGACGTGCCGGGGCAGATCGGGCTTGCGGGTTTCAACGGCGTCGAACTTCTGGACGGGCTGCCGCGCCAGCTGGCCACGATGGATGCGTGCCGGCGCGAAGTCGGGCAAAAGGCCGCCCAGATCATCGCCGCACGCAACCGCGACCCCAGCTATCCGCCGCACGAAATCGTCGAGCTCAGCCCGACCCTCGCCCTTGGGCAAACCCTGGTGCGGCGCTAGGCGCTGATTCCCGAATGGCCGAGATTGTCGTTGATCAGCACAGGCCCCGCATTGTGCCGGATCAGATCATGGGCAAGGTCGATCAGCCAACCGTCGTCCTGGGCGATACGCCCGACAACGACGAATTCATCGCTACCCACCCGGGCCATGATCTGGTCCACGTTGATTTCCGACTTCAGGATATCGGCATAATGGCACAGCAGCAGGTCGTCGGCGTCATGGCCAAACGCATCGTTCACCGCCTTGAACTGGTCGAGGTCGCAACCCGTTCGGTCTGAGCCGCATCAGCGATCATCTGTTCGTTCACGAATTCAGCGC
Source organism: Marivivens sp. (assembly GCA_024642115.1). GTDB lineage: Bacteria > Pseudomonadota > Alphaproteobacteria > Rhodobacterales > Rhodobacteraceae > JAHEBU01. The sequence goes on from JAHEBU010000010.1 coordinate 144,050, forward strand.
CGGACGCTGCGGGCGGGATAGGTTGAAACAATTTCCATTGGGTCAAGCCGCCATGTCACCGCCCAAGCCGTTTGAGCGCCACAATACACTAAGAGAAAGTGGTGAGCCGGTCGGGATCCGAACCCGAGACCTACTGATTAAAAGTCAGTTGCTCTACCAACTGAGCTACCGGCCCACTGGCGGGCTATCTAGAAAGAGCGCGGGGTGGGGTCAACCCCCAAATGCGCTGTCTCTGGATTCATCTCACATCCTTGGCTATATGCGCGGTCATGCACAGCAAAACCGACACCGGCCTGCCGTTCATGAAGATGCACGGGCTTGGCAACGACTTTGTCGTGATCGACGAACGCACCGGGGTGCGCATCGATCCCGTCATGGTCATGGCCATCGCCGACCGGCACCGGGGGGTGGGGTTCGACCAGCTTGCCACGATCACCGACCGGGGCAACGCCGACCTGCACCTGACCTTCTGGAACGCCGACGGCAGCCAGTCTGCCGCCTGCGGCAACTGCACCCGCTGTGTCGCCCGGTGGGAGATGGACCGCACCGGCAAGGACGCGCTGGTCATCACCACCGACCGGGGCACACTGTTCGCCCGCGACATGGGCAACGGGATCACCTCGGTCAACATGGGCGCCCCCCTGCTGGACTGGGACCAGATCCCGCTGGCCCAGGCGATGGACACCCTGCACCTGCCCATCGACGGGTCGCCCACCGCGACCGGTATGGGCAACCCCCATTGCACCTTTTTCGTGGACGACGTGATGTCGGTCGATCTTGCCACCCGCGGGGCCGACATCGAACACCACCCTCTGTTCCCCCAACGGACGAATGTGCAATTCGCCAGCCTCATCGGCCCCGACCATCTGCGGATGCGCGTGTGGGAGCGTGGGGTGGGGATCACGCTCGCCTCCGGCTCCTCCTCCTGTGCAACAGCCGTGGCCGCCGCGCGGCGCGGCCTGACCGGACGGTCGGTGCAGATCGACCTCGACGGCGGCACCCTGATGATCGACTGGCGCGACGATGGCGTCTGGATGACCGGGGCCACCGCCCACCCCTTCGACGGGGTCTGGCGCGGATGACCGCCCCCATCTTCTCAAACCACGGGTGTCGGCTCAACGCCTACGAAGCCGAAGCGATGAAGGATCTGGCCACCCGCGCCGGGGTCGAAAACGCCGTCATCATCAACACCTGCGCGGTGACGTCCGAGGCCGTGCGCAAGGCCCGCCAAGACATCCGCAAGCTGCGCCGCGACCACCCGCAGGCCCGGATCATCGTGACCGGCTGCGCGGCGCAAACCGAACCCGCCACCTTTGCCGCGATGGCCGAGGTCGATCTTGTCATCGGCAACACCGAAAAGATGAACCCGGCCACATGGGCGCGGCTGACCCCCGACCTGATCGGGCAAACCGAAGCGGTGCAGGTTGACGACATCATGTCGGTCACCGAAACGGCGGGCCACCTGATCGACGGGTTCGGCACCCGCAGCCGCGCCTATGTTCAGGTGCAGAACGGCTGCGATCACCGCTGCACCTTCTGCATCATCCCCTTTGGCCGGGGCAATTCGCGGTCAGTGCCCGCTGGCGTCGTCGTGGACCAGATCAAACGGCTGGTGGACAAGGGGTTCAACGAGGTCGTGCTGACCGGTGTCGACCTGACCTCCTGGGGGGCAGACCTGCCTGCGCAGCCCCGGCTTGGCGATCTGGTGCTGCGCATCCTCAAACTGGTGCCCGACCTGCCGCGCCTGCGGATCAGTTCCATCGACAGCATCGAGGCGGACGAGAACCTGATGCAGGCCATCGCCACCGAATCCCGGCTCATGCCCCACCTACACCTGTCGCTTCAGGCAGGGGACGACATGATCCTCAAACGGATGAAGCGGCGGCACCTGCGCGACGACGCGATCCGGTTCTGCGAAGAGGCGCGCAACCTGCGGCCCGACCTCACCTTTGGGGCGGACATCATCGCGGGCTTCCCGACCGAGACCGAGGCGATGTTCGAAAACTCGCTGCGGCTGGTGGACGAGTGTGACCTGACATGGCTGCACGTCTTTCCCTATTCCCCCCGACCCGGCACGCCCGCCGCCCGAATGCCGGCCGTGAACGGCACCGCGATCAAATCCCGCGCCGCCCGGCTGCGGGCCGCAGGGGATGCCGCCGTCGCCCGGCACCTGACCGCGCAAGTGGGCCAGACTCACGCGATCCTGATGGAATCGCCGCGCATGGGGCGCACCCCGCAATTCACCGAAGTCCATTTTGACACCGACCAGCCCGAATCGCAGATCGTCACCGCCCGGGTCACTGGCGCGACCGGCACGCACTTGACCGCCTGAGGGAACGCCATGCACCCCAATCCGATCTATCGAACGGCAGAGCACGCCCAGAACGCAGGCTTTGCGCGCGATCGTGGCTTTGGCACCCTTGCCATCAATGGCGAAAATGGCCCGCTACTGGCACACATCCCCTTTCTGCTGAACGACGAGGCGACCAGCCTCGATTTGCACCTTGTCCGCTCCAACTCCATCGCGCGGGCGCTCACCACGCCGCAACCCGCCGTCATCGCGGTCAGCGGACCGGACAGCTACATCAGCCCCGACTGGTACGGGGTGACCGATCAGGTGCCGACGTGGAACTACATCGCTGTCCACCTGCGCGGCAAGCTCGAACTGCTGCCGCAGGACACGATGCGGGACATGCTCGACCGGCAGTCTGGGCATTTCGAGGCCTTGTTAGACCCTAAACCCCGCTGGAAAACCGCCAAGATGACGCCCGAGGTTCTGGACCGGATGATGCGCCAGATCGTGCCGTGCCGGATGACCGTGACGGCCATCGACGGGACATGGAAGATGAACCAGAACAAACCCGACGACGTGCGTCTGCGGGCCGCCGACCATGTAGCGGCCTACGGCCAAGGGTCCGAGGTTGCGCTGCTTGCGGGCTTGATGCGCACTCCGCCCAAGGCTTAACCTCTGCCATCGGACAAAGGACATCTCGATGAAACTCTTCAGCTCTCCCGCCTCGCCTTTCGTGCGCAAGGTCCGCGTCGCCATCCGTGAACTGGGCCTGACCGACCGGGTAGAGGAGGTCGTGATCCCCACCACCCCGTTGGCATCGGCTGATGAAATCGTCGCAGCCAACCCCACGGGCAAGATTCCCGCGCTGGTGCGCGACGACGGCCCGGCGATCTACGACAGCCGGGTCATCACCCGCTATCTGAACGACCTCGCCAAGGGCACGCTTTATCCGCAGGCCCGCCTGTGGGAGGTTTTGACACTGGAAGCGACCGCCGATGCGATCATGGATGCCGGTGTGCTGATGACCTACGAAGTGCGGCTGCGGCCCGAGGCACAGCAGTCACAGGACTGGATCAATGCCCAATGGGGCAAGGCGTCCCGCGCCATCGCCGCCATCGAAAACCGCTGGATGAGCCATCTGAACGGACCGCTCGACATGGGACAGATCAGTGTGGCCTGCGCCCTGTCCTATCTTGACCTGCGGCACGACGCGCGGGGCTGGCGGACAGGCAACGATGCGCTGGCGGCGTGGCACGCCGATTTCATCACGCGCGACAGCTTCGAGGCTACAAAACCCGCGTAGGGTGGGTGCAACCCACCGCCCCGATCAAAACGAGAAACTGACGCCCAGATTCACCGCATTGGTGATGATGTTGGTGTTCAACTCGCCCCCATCGCCCAGATCGACGCTGTTCTTGGAATAGGTGCCCTGATATTCACCAAACAACGACCACTGGTCGGTGAGCGCATAGCTGGCCCCGGCCATCCAGCGCACGGCAGGACCGGTCAGCTGATATCCGCGGATATTGACCGAACCGCGCTCGACTTCGACATGTGGCACGGCGATGCCCAGACCGCCGCCGACATAGGGGGTCACCGATCCCCACTGCGATGGCCAGCGATACAGGCCATTGACCGTGATGATGTTCAGCCCATCGGTGAATTCCAGCACGGTATAGCCGTTGTCGGTCTTGGTCTGATCGTCGGCATAAACCTTGTCATGGGTGAATTCCGCGCCGAACCCGAACCGGTCGGTCTGCCACCATGTACCGCGCACACCGTAGTAAGGGGGCGGCGCGAAGGATTTTCCCTCCCACCCGGCGGTAAAGTTCAGATCGCCGCCACCGTCCGTCGCGGTTTCGGTCCCCGTCACCTTGGAATGGGGGCTTTCCTGAATCCCAGTGTAAAAGCTCAACTCGACCTCTGCCGAAGCAACACAAGGGGCAAGCGCGACAACGGCAGCGATAAGCAGTCGAGACATTTTCGGAATCCGGTAACTGAGTTCAAACAAGGGATATAATTTTAGCGGCGCGGCGGCAAGGACCGGTCAGAACATCATTTGCGCGACACATCGTCCATCCGGCGGCAGGTCGGCCCAACTCTCCAATCCGTCGAATCTGTCAATGGGGATGTCGGCGACGGTAGATGGTTCGGCCATTCGAACATTGACGGCGCAACGGACGCGGCCCTGCGCGTCGGCCTCGATTCCGCGCCAGTGCGTGATACAGCCGCAAGTCGTGCAAAAGTTGAACGTAAGCTGCGCATCGCCCCGAACATAGGACCGGACAGCGCCGGGGGCGGCCGTGACCGTGATCCCTTCGGCGTCATAGTCATAGATCCACAGCGCCCCGTACCGGCGACAGACGGTGCAGTTGCAGACCGTGGCGGCCTCGGGCTCCGGGGCAAAGGTCCACCGGACCGCCCCGCAATGACAGCTACCTTCGATCATCGGCACTTCTCCTGCAAACCCTTGCCGCTTCTATCACACCTGCGCCGTATTGTCCGCTGGACGCAGGGCGGATTGATGGATAAACACCGCCCGAATGGGCTAAGGGCGACTTTGGCCTGTCGATGCCATGCGGGCACCCGCCCGCCCAATCCGGAGATGCACCCCCGTGTCACACGTTCAAGAACACGCCGCAGACCATCAGGGCACCCGCCGCGACTTTCTCTACTATGCCACCGCAGGAGCAGGGGTCGTTGCCACCGGGGCCGCCGTATGGCCGCTGGTCAACCAGATGAACCCGTCCGCTGATGTGCAGCGCCTGTCGTCGATCCGCGTGGACGTCAGCGCCGTCGCCCCCGGCACCCAATTGACCGTTCTGTGGCAGGGCAAGCCGGTGTTCATTCGCTCGCGCACCGAAGAAGAGGTGAAATCCGCCCGCGACACCGACCTTGCCGTTCTGGTGGACCGCGCCGCCGAGAACGAGAATACCGCCGCCGGGGCCGAGGCGACCGATGCCAACCGCACCGTGATGCCCTTCGGCGTGACCGACCCCAAGGACAACCCCGGCACCTGGTATGTGTCGCTGGGCGTCTGCACCCACCTGGGCTGCGTGCCGCTCGACCACCAGGGCGATTTTGGCGGCTGGTTTTGCCCCTGCCACGGATCGCACTACGATACGGCCGGGCGCATCCGCAAAGGGCCAGCGCCCAAGAACCTGCATATCCCGCTCGTCGCATTCGTCGACGACACCACGATCAAGCTCGGCTGAGGAGAGACACTCATGGGCGGTATCCCCCACGACCATTACGAACCGAAAACGGGCGGCGAAAAGTGGCTTGCCAGCCGCCTTCCGATCGTCGGGCTTCTGTATGACACCCTTCTGATCCCCACCCCCAAGAACCTCAACTGGATGTGGATCTGGGGGATCGTGCTGGCCTTTACGCTGGTCATGCAGATCGTCACGGGGATCGTGCTGGTCATGCACTACACCCCGCACGTCGACATGGCCTTTGCGTCGGTCGAACACATCATGCGGGACGTCAACGGCGGCTACATGATCCGCTACTTCCACATGAACGGCGCGTCGCTGTTCTTTGTGGCGGTCTATGCGCACATCTTCCGCGGCCTCTACTACGGGTCCTATAAGGCCCCGCGCGAGGTGACGTGGATCATCGGCATGCTGATGTATCTCATCATGATGGGAACAGCCTTTATGGGTTACGTTCTGCCCTGGGGGCAGATGTCGTTCCACGGCACGGCGGTTATCACCGGCCTGTTCGGGGCGATCCCGTTTGTGGGCGGGTCGATCCAGACCTGGCTGCTGGGGGCAGGCGCCGTCGGCCAGCCCGCGCTGAACCGGTTCTTCTCATTGCACTACCTGCTGCCGTTCATCCTTGCGGGTCTGACGATCGTCCACATCTGGGCCTTCCACACGACCGGCAACAACAACCCCACCGGGGTCGAGGTCCGGCGCACATCCAAAGAGGATGCGGCCAAGGACACCCTGCCCTTCTGGCCCTACTTCGTGATCAAGGACCTGTTCGCGCTCTGCGTCATTCTGGTCGTGTTCATGGCCATCGTGGGCTTCATGCCCAACTACCTGGGCGAGGCAGTCAACTATGTTCCAGCCAACCCGCTGGCGACACCCAACCACATCGTGCCGGAATGGTACTTCCTGCCGTTCTACGCGATCCTGCGGGCCTTTACGGGCGACGTCTGGGTCGTGATGTTTGCCGACTGGATTTCGTTCGGGATCATTGACGCGAAATTCTTCGGGGTTCTGGCGATGTTCGGGGCGATCGCGGTCATGGCGCTGGCGCCGTGGCTGGACACCTCGTCGGTGCGGTCGGGCCGCTACCGGCCGATGTTCAAGGTCTGGTTCGCCCTCCTGTGCGTGGATTTCGTGATCCTCGCCTGGGTCGGGTCGCGCCCTGCCGAAGGGATCTATCCCTACATCGCGCTGATCGGGGCCACCTACTGGTTCGCCTATTTCCTGGTGATCCTGCCGCTGTTGGGCGTCATCGAAAAACCGCTGACCCCGCCCGCCACAATCGAGGACGATTTCAACGCCCACTACGGCAAGCCTACCGGCACCCCGGCCGAGTGAGAAAGGACGACCCTACCATGCTTCGCACCCTCACCCTCACCACCGCGGTGGCACTCGGCATGGCGGCCCCTCTGGCCGTCCATGCCGCCACGGAAATCGAAGTCACCGACTTTGCCTTCCCCTTTGAAGGGCCGTTCGGCAGCTACGACCAGATGCAGCTTCAGCGCGGGCTTCAGATCTATACCGAGATCTGTGCGACCTGCCACGGGCTGGAACGGGTTGCCATCGGCACGTTGGCAGATGCCGGCGGACCGCAACTGCCCGAAGAACAGGTGATCCAGTACGCGACCGATTTCCCGATCAACGATCCGGATTCGAACCCGCAATACTATGATCGGGACAAGGGCGACTATCGCACCTTGACCCCGGCCGACAAATTCCCGGCCAACCACTCGATCAACGCTCCCGACCTCAGCCTCATGGCCAAGGCCCGCGTTGCCTGGGAAGGTCCCTATGGGACCGGCATGAACCAGTTGTTCAAGGGGCCGGGCGGCGCGGAATACATCGCCTCGCTCATGACCCACTACGAAGAGGCCCCGGCCTGCGCCCCCGCCGATTTCCCCGGCTACTATAACAAGGCGTTCCCCAACGGCGGCTTCCCCGAGGAATGCAAGGATGCGGCGGGCCTTCACACCGTCCCCGGCAGCTGGATCGCCATGCCCGAGCCGCTGTATGGCGACGACGTGACCTTTGAACCCGCCGCCGATTCGAGCCTCGAAGCCGAAGCACAGGATGTCGCCGCTTTCCTGATGTGGACGGCGGAACCCAAGATGAACCAGCGCAAGACCGCTGGCCTGACGGGCGTGATCTTCCTCACCGTTCTGTCGGTTCTGCTGTATCTGACCAACAAACGGCTCTGGGCGCCTTATAAACACCCGGCCAAACGCGAAGACTGATCGCGTCACCAGACAAACCAAAAGGCCCGCCCCACCCGGCGGGCCTTTTTGTTGGCAGGGCAATGTGAGGGTCCAGCGATTGGCGGGCTATGTAGGCTTCAAGCCCTTAGCGGAACCGAATTATTTTGGCGCGCTGGACAAATTTACCCTCACCGGACTTGTGCAGATGGAACGTCTTCGCCGACCGCGCCCAGATCCCAATATAGACCTGCCATAATTGCCATTCCTTCCCTGACGATCTGAATTGGGACATGCTCGTTTGGCGCGTGCTGCGAGCATTGCGGATAGGAATGCGGCACCCATACCGTCGGCAGACCCAGGATTTCGGAAAAAACATCATTTGGCAGGCTGCCTCCCAGGCTTGGCAAGATCGCAGGCGTCTTGCCTGTCGTCCGTTCGATCGACCTCGACGCCCAAACGACCCAAGGATTTTCGGGGTCAAGCTGGGTTGCTCGGAACATCTGATTTCGCGCCGGTGCAATTTCCACGTAGGCGAAGCCATTTCTATCCAAATGCCGCCGCAGCGCCGGCAAGATATCGTCAGCATCGACGCCAACCACGAACCTCAACTGACAACGCGCCCAGGCCCGGCCCGGTATGGCTCCGACCGGTGCTTTTGGATTACCGGCTTCAAACGCGAGCACGCAGAATGAACTCCAGGCGTAAAGTTTTTCGGCGGACGACAGCCCAGGCTCGCCCCAGTTCGGATCAAGCTGGGGTCCGTCCGGAACTGCGATGATATCGCAGTCGGACAAAGCGCGCCTCACGCTTGGCGGAAGCTCGTCCGGCAGCCATTCAGGGATAAGGATGCGCCCGGTAGGTCCAGCGATGTTGGCAAGTGCGTTGGCAAGCTGCGTGGCAGGGTCAGAGAGTAAACCGCCCCAATTGCCGGAATGATGGCTGCCCTGACGTGCCTCAATCCAAATATCGAAGGAAATCGCCCCGCGTGATCCAAGGAAAAGGGTTGGCCGGTCGGCAGAAAGCCTCGGACCGTCTGATGCAATGAACAGATCGGCAGCCAGTTCGTCTTTGTGTGCGGCGACAAAGCCGTGAAGGCCTGGTGACAGGACTTCCTCGCCCATTTCGAATAGGAACTTTGCGTTGAAGCCAAGCTGGCCCCGATCCGCCAGCACAGCTTCGACCGCTGCGAGGCAGATCGTATGCTGCCCTTTGTTGTCGACGACACCCCTTCCATACCAGCGGCCATTCCGTTCGCTCAGGACCCATGGCGACAAGCCATCGCCCCATTCGGCATCCATCCCGTAAACTACGTCGCCATGCCCGTAACCGAGAACGGTCGGATAGTCAGGGTCCTCGGTCCGCTCGGCGATGAGAAACGGCCAGCCCTCATGTTTGTGGGTCTTGGTCGTGAACCCAAGTAACCTCAGCGCCGGCGCGATCTCGTCATCCAGATATGTGGTCAGCAGAGGCTTGCGTTCCGGGTTCTGGCTCTCTGTGGGAATAGCGACGCGTCGGGCCAAAAGATCGAAAAGCCTTCCGGACCTGACATTACCGACCGCAAGCGATATGGCGTCTTGGCGACTCATATCTCAACATTACACCCAGACCGGTTCGCTAGCATAGCTTTTTGAACGAATCGGCGAACGCCCGCTTTGTCCGCAACGCAGTCATCCAACAAACACTTCTGCCAAAGAGTTCTTCGGGTGAATATCTGCCAACTCGACCGTGTGTTCCCAATTGGTTTTGACTTGGCCGGCACCTGTAGGTGCAAGCGGCTGACCCAGCTGGCCGTCCATTTCACAAATGTTCGCAGGAAAGTGGTGCGACGGAACCCTGGGGCTTTCTCGAAAGGTAACCAGAATCATGATTTTCTAATTATCTTTTGAAATCATATGGTTGAAAATCGTTCAAGCGTGAACGCTCTTACCGACCCTGTCCCAGATAGGTCTTCAAAGCCTCCGGCGGATCGTCAAAAAGCGGCCCGGTCTGATACGGCCCCTCGGCCCGGCCCTCCCAGATCAGCACCGTCTCGGCCGCCACCCGCCGGGCATCGCCGGGGTCATGCGTGACCAGAATGACCGTCTTTCCAGCCCCGATCAGGATGTCCCGAACCAGATCCAGCATCTCTTCGCGCAGGCCCGGTCCCAGCGCCGCGAACGGCTCGTCCAGCAGAACCAGAGGCCGGTTCGCGACCAGAACGCGGGCAAGGGCGGCGCGGCTGGCCTGTCCTCCCGATAGCTGGCCCGGCTTGCGCCCGCCAAAGCCCGCCAGTCCGACGCGACCCAGCGCCGCCTCGACCCGCCCTTTCTCGTCGGTCGACAGCCGCAGACTGGGCCGCAGACCCAGCCCGACGTTCTGGGAAACCGTCAGGTGCGGGAACAGGTTGTTATCCTGAAACAGGATGCTGACCGGGCGATTCCCGGGGGGCAGGTCGGTGATGTCCGACCCGTCCCACAAAACCCGACCTGACGCGACCTGAACAAACCCCGCCACCGCGGCCAGCAGCGTCGATTTCCCCGCCCCCGACGGACCGATCAATGCCGTGATCTGACCCGCCCCGAGGACGAGATCGGCGGCCATATCGAACCCGTCCTGGCTGACCCGGACCTTTTCAAGCGTCAACATCCACGCGGCCTCCCCGGTCGAACACCCAGAACAGCGCCAGACTGAGCGCCAGCAGCAGCAGCGCCGCGCCCGACGCCGCCTCGGTTCGATAGGACCCCATCAGGCGATACATGACCAGCGGCAGCGTCGCGTGATCCTGCCCGGCGAACAAGGTGATGACGCCCAGATCCCCCATCGACAGGGCCGCGGCTAAGCCGGCGACAAACCCGATCTGTCGGCGCAACCGGGGCAGCAGCAGAACCCGCAACCGCCCCCACCCCGTCAGCCCGACCGAAGTTGCCAGCCTGCCATACCCCGCCTCGATCCCGTCGACCGCCGGACCCAGCACCCGGATCGCAAACGGCAGGCAGAGCAGCGCGTTCAACACCACCGTCACAGGCAGCGCCAGTCGGGTTGGATTGACCAGTGGCTGCGCGATCAGGAACACCCCAGTCCCCAACACCAGCGGCGACAGCGCCAGCGGCAGCAACCCGATCCATCGCCCGCGGGACCGCAATGCCATTGGCAGGGCCAGTGCGACGGTCAGACCCGCCGCAAGCAGAGCCACCATCAGCGACCGCAGTGCCGCCCAACCAACCGAAGCAGGCAGGCCCGTCAAACCCGACAGACCACGCACGACCACGGCACCAAGCGGCAAAATCAGAAACAGCGCCGCAAGGGCGATCACAATGACATCCAAACCCCTGCTCGACCGTCCCCAGCGCGGCACGGTCCGGTCCAAACCGGCCCCGAACCCCTCTGGCACTGTCAGAACACCGGCCGCCGCCGCCGCCATCCCTGTCAACCCGACCTGAACCAGTGACAGGACCGCCGCCTTGCCCAGATCAAAGTCGAACCGCATCGCCTGGTAAATGGCCAGTTCCACCGTCGTCGCCCCCGGCCCGCCCCCCAGCGTCAACGCCACGGCAAAGCTTGTCAGGCAGAGCGCGAAAACCACCATGAACACCCCCGGCCCCACCGACCGCAGCATTGGCCATTCAAGCACACGAAAGACTGGCAGACGCAGGGATTCAGCCAGCCGGAATCGCTCGGCAGGGATCGCGAGCCAGCCTTGCAAGAGGAACCGGGTGGCCAGCGGCATATTGAAGAACACATGCCCCAGAACCACCCCCCAGAATCCGTAGATCGACAGTGTAGGCAGGCCGACTGCCGCCAGTAGATTATTCACGACGCCCCCCCGGCCGAACACCGCCAGAAGGCCAAAGACGGCCACAATGACAGGAAGGATGAACGGAGCGCCGAGAAGCGTGACCAGCAGGCCGCGCCCCTTGAACCTTTGCCGCGCCAGGGCCCGCGCAACTGGGACAGCCAAACCGAGGCTGAACACCGCCGACACCAGTGCCTGAGACACGGTGAACCGCACCGCCGCCCAGTCCGCCGACGTCAGACCCGGCATCGACCCGCCCCGCGCCATCACGGCAAGGAGCGGGCCGAAAAGCAGGACTGCTACGGCCGCCGCTGCGACCGCACCCGGCCAGCCCCGCATCAGCGGGACAGGGCGGCGCGCCATTCCTCAATCGCCGCAGGGGCCATGGCCGCCGCATCGTCGGGCGACAGAATCAGAGACTGTTCAGGCTGAACAAGGCCAGAAAACCCATCCGGCAGACCAGCCACCGGCGTGACAGCGGGATACATCCAGTTAGTTTCCGGAATCACCGACTGCACCCCGTCCGACACTAGAAAGGCCATGAACTGATCGGCCAAGGCAGGCTGGTCGGTGCCTGCGACCTTGGCCGCGACTTCGACCTGCATGTAGTGGCCTTCGTCGAAGGACCACGCGACCTTGGACGCGTCATTTTCAGCGATAAGGTGATAGGCGGGCGAGGTGGTGTAAGACAGCACCGCGTCCGCCTCGCCATTCAGGAACAGACCATAGGCTTCGTCCCAGCCGGGAGTCACGGTAACGATATTGTCGGCCAGATCGGCCCAGATCTGTGCCGCCTGATCGCCATAGACCTCTTTCACCCACAGCAGCAGGCCAAGGCCGGGGGTAGACGACCGGGGGTCCTCTATCACCACCTTGATGTCACTGGCGGCCAGTTCCTTGAACGAATGAACCTGCGGCGCGTCGGCATTGCCGACAAAGGCAAAGTAGCCCCAGTCAAAAGGCAGGAAAACCGGATCGTCCCAGGCGACGGGAAGGTTCAGCGTCGTCGTCACGCCATGCGGGGCAAACAGGCCGGTGGCCCGCGCCCGAGCGACAAGGTTGGTATCAAGGCCGAGGACCACATCAGCGTCGGTCCTTGCCCCCTCCAACTGCACGCGGGCCAGCAGGGCAGCCCCGTCGCCAGTGGATACGAATTGCAGGTCGCAGCCGCAGACTGCCTCGAACGCCTTTTCGACTGCGGGTCCTGGCCCCCATTCGGCGGCGAAACTGTCGTAGGTGTAGATGGTCAGGACAGGGGTCTGTGCGGCAGCGCCCGTGGCGCAAAAGCACAGTCCTGCGACATATCCGAGGGAACGTATCATCTTGGGTCCTCCAAAAATGCGCCGGACGGAACAGGAGCAGAGATGGAGCCTCTACCTTCCCTCCGCCGGTATGAGCCGGTTCAGGTTCGACGGGTTCGCAATTGCATCTCAGCCCAGACAGGGCACCCCGAGGTAGGGCAACAGCTAGCTCCGCAGCGGTCGGTTGGCAAGGGCTGGCCCTTTCCCTGCATCCGGGTACCTGCTAGCGTTGATCACCACTCATCAGGAGATTGCCAATGCGTTCCACGTCCTTCGGCCTCGTCACCGCGACACTCTTGATGGGGGGGGCGCTTCCGGCAGATGCAGGCTTTCTTGACCAGTTCGGCATCCATTCGCTGGGAAGCGAAATGTCCCTGAGCTATGGGCAGCTGGACAGCGGTGGGGACAAGTTCGAGGGGCCGACCTATACCAGCCGCTCTACCTATCAGCTGGGCAATTCGAATTTTGGTGCAGGGTTCAACAGCGGCTCCAGCTGGCTCAAGGACGACGCAGGAGGCAAGTTCGGTTTCCAAAGCTCGGGGCTGGTCCTGTTCTATCAGGTTTCACCCGACGTGAGGATTGGTGCCTTTGGCGATTTCGGCAAGATCAAATCTGACGCCATCCCGGATCTGACATTCAACGCCTATGGGATCGAGGCCAGCTATGTGGTCGCCCCCGGTGCGACGATCAGCGGCTATGCCGGACAGTTGGACAGCAAGGATCTGACCGATCTGGGAAACACCTTTGGCATCCGGTCCGATGTCGCGCTCACGAACCGGCTTTCTGTGTTCGGAGCCTATTATTCCGACGATCTGGGCTTGAGCGGCACCTTGTCGGGCGGGAATATTGGGGCGAGCTATTCGCTGGCGACTGTCTATGACCGGGATATTCGGCTGAATCTGATCGTCGGGCGGTATGACACCGACGGAACCTCTGTCGATACAGTCGGGGTCGGCATCTCTGTCCCGCTGTTCAGCAAGACCCGCGATCCTCAGGGCTGGCAAGGGGGCCTGCACAGCGGCTATGCCAACCTTTTGACCAGCGACTGACCTTTCTGCGGGGGCTTGAGCCGGGGGCTATGGGTCGTTAGACCCTGCGCCAGCACGAAAGGCGCGCCCATGTCCATGAATACCTTCGGTCATCTGTTCCGGTTCACCACCTGGGGCGAAAGCCACGGGCCCGCCCTGGGCGCGACCGTGGATGGTTGCCCGCCCGGTGTGCCGCTTGACGCACTCATGCTTCAAAACTGGCTGGACAAACGCCGCCCCGGTCAGAACAAGAACATGACCCAGCGGCAGGAACCTGACGCCGTTCGCATCCTTTCGGGTGTGTTTGACGGGGTGACAACCGGCACGCCCATCCAGTTGATGATCGAAAACACCGACCAGCGATCCAAGGATTACGGCGACATCGCCCAGACCTTTCGCCCCGGCCATGCCGATATCACCTATCACCAGAAATACGGCCTGCGCGATTATCGCGGCGGGGGCCGATCCAGTGCCCGCGAAACCGCTGCCCGTGTGGCGGCCGGTGGTGTGGCCCGTGCGGCCATCCACGCGCTGGCCCCCCAGATGCAGATCAAGGGGTATATGGTCCAGATGGGCGCCAAGACGATCGACCGCAGCCGGTTCGACTGGGACGCCATCGATCAGAACGATTTCTGGTGTCCCGACGCCGCCGTTGCCCCCGAATGGGAGGATTACCTGCAGGCGATCCGCAAGGACCAAAATTCGGTCGGTGCGATCATCGAAGTGGTGGCCCGCGGCGTGCCTGCCGGCATTGGCGCGCCCATTTATGCCAAGTTAGACACTGATCTGGCCGCTGCGATGATGTCCATCAACGCCGTCAAAGGGGTCGAAATCGGCGAGGGGATGGCCGCCGCCGCCCTGACCGGCCGCGACAACGCTGACGAGATCTTCATGAGCAACGAAGGCGTCCCCGTCTACAGTTCCAACCATTCGGGCGGCATCCTTGGGGGCATCAGCACCGGGCAGGACATCGTTGTCCGCTTTGCCGTCAAACCGACGTCGTCGATCCTGTCCCCTCGCCAGTCGATCCGCATCGACGGCACCCCGACCGAGGTGGTCACCAAGGGCCGCCATGACCCCTGCGTGGGCATCCGCGCCGTCCCGGTGGGCGAGGCGATGATGGCCTGTGTCATACTGGATCATATCCTGCTGGATCGGGGTCAGACCGGCGGCGCGCGAGGCAAGATCGGCTGAAGAGACTCTAATCAGGCACGTCGCCGCGCATCTGTGCCAGAAATTCCCGCAAAAGCGGGACGCGACGGGGCCGAAAACTTTCATTGGTCGGCAGCACAGTGCCGATCCGCGGCAACAGGAACTTGCGCAGGTCCTTTCTCAGGCAACACCACGCCAAAAGCATCTGAGTGTGATCCAGAAAGACGACCGATAGTGGCCAGACACGCCGATTGGTCGTCTGGCCGTTTGCATCCTGATAGGTAATGTCCAGCGCCTGTTCGGCCCAACAAGCCTCGCGGATCTGGGCCAGCGTGGGTGGGGGCGGCGGCGGCGGATTGAACCGATAGACCTGTAACACGGCATGCGCCGCCTGCCGCTGCACCCGTTCGGGCAAGGTCGCCACGATCTTGGCCAGCGCATCCTGAGCGGCCAGTGCCAAAGCGGGGTCGCCTGTTGCCTGGACCTCGGCCAAACCCAGCACCAGCGCCTCGACCTCGATCTGGGTGAACATCTGCGGCGGCAGGGCGGGGTCTTCGGTCAGAGTGTAGCCGAATCCCGCCTCGCCCTCGATCCGGGCACCCGCAGTGCGCAACCCCGCAATGTCGCGGTAGATGGAACGAACCGACATTTCGGTCGCGTCGGCCAGCCGGTCGGCTGTGACCGGGGCCGGAAGGGTGCGCAGCAGGTGTAGCAGGCGGAAGAGTCGGTCGGATCGGGCCATGGGGCCTCCTGACGGAAAGTGACAGGACAGGGGGACCATACTGACCCCAACGCCCCCCTGTCACCTTGGAAAGGTTATGCCGTGCTTACCCTCTATCACGCCCCCAATTCCCGGTCGTCCGGCATCGTGGCGCTGCTCTATGCGCTGGACGTCATGGATCAGGTCGACATCCAGGTCGTCGGGATCAAGAGGTTCGATGGATCGGGCGGGGCAGACCCGGCCAACCCCCACCCCGAAGGCAAGGTGCCCCTGCTGGTCGATGGCGCGACCGAAGTATGGGAACGTGGCGCGATAATGACCTATCTGACCGAAAAATTCGGCCGCCTGTCGCCGCAACCCGGCGACACGGGACGCGGCAGTTTCCTGTCTTGGATGGCCTATTACGGCAGCGTGATCGAGCCGGTGATCGTCTTCAAACGCGCCGGGATCGACCACCCGATTGCGCACCTCACGTTCCGGGGCTGGCCAGAGGTCTGTGCCAGGATTGAAAAGTCACTGGCCGACAATCCGTTCCTGTTGGGCGAGACGTGGACGGCAGCCGACCTGCTGATCGCGTCGGCCTTCACCTGGGACCCGTCGCTGGTGCCGGACACGCCCGCGATAAAGGACTGGATCGCCCGCTGCACCGCCCAGCCCTGTCTGCAAAAGGCGCGGGCGTTCGACGTGTCGGTCAGCTAGCGGGCGGGGCGCGGGACAATTGTACGGCAAGGATGCCCAGCGCCACGATCACCACCCCGATCACGTCCAGCGCGCCAAGCCGTTCGCCCAACAGGACCGCCGCGATCAGCACCCCGAAGAACGGGTTGAGGAAGTGGAACGTGGCGGCCCGCACCATCCCGATCCGGTGGACCAGCAGGAACCAGACCCAAGTCGCGGCAAGACCGGGAACCAGCGTGGTATAGATGAAAGCCACGACCAACTGCCATGTTAGGGTCACATGCACGCCTTCCCACATCAGGGCCGGCACCCACAGAACGGCGCTGCCCACCAGCATCTGAAGCCCCACGATCATCAGCACGTTCCCGCCGGACGACGCGCCACGGACTGAAAGGGTGGCGACGGTCAGTGACACAACACCAATCCCGCACAGGACGACCCCCCGCAGGTCCACTCCGCCGTTCAGACGCGCGCCCATGATAAGCGTAACGCCGATCACGCCTGCAATCAGCCCGGCAATCCCCAAGGGGCGCACCTTGTCGCGGAACACCACCCATCCCGCCAAGGCCACCAGCAGAGGCATGGTCGAGGCGATGATGGCGGCCAGAGAGGCCTCGACCGTCTGCATGGCAACAAAGTTGAGCCCGAGATACAGCGCGTTCTGGCAGATGCCAAAGACGATCGTCGCTATCCATTGTTTACGGGTCAGACGGGCGGATTGCCCCATCAGGGCGGCGATCGTCACACCCAACAGCCCCGAAATCAGGAACCGCAGGGCAAGCGCGGTCAACGGTGGCGCGTATTCAACGATCACATGGGCAGAGGTGAACGCCGAGGACCACATGACCGCAAAGGCCAACCCCATCGCAATCGCGGTCACGTCCATCTGTCGCCCCTTTGCCCTTGGCCCTGCATACGCCGGGACTGGGGCAAGGTCAGCCGGAAAATTGACTGCCCGCTGTGCGCCCCGACGATGGAAAGACCAGCGGTTCGCCACCGGGTCGGGTTTGCAGGGCGGTCAGGACCTGATCGTCTGTCTGGCCCGCAGGCACTTCGTCCGTCCAGACGCGGAAATACTCCAGCTGATAGGCGCCAAAGGACGTGATCATCGCAACATCGGCCGCGTCGCAGCCCCTCACCATCGGGATCCGTCCCGCGCGGGGAACGTTGTAGCGGGCGTCAAACGTGTACCATTGCCCGCCCAGATACGCCTCGAACCAAGCGCAGAAGTCACCCGGACCAGAATAGGGGATAAAGATGTCGCCCAGGTAGCCGCTCACATACCGAGCCGGGATGTTCATCGCCCGACACAGTGCAATTGACAGGTGGGCAAAGTCGCGACAGACACCGGTCTTTTCAAGGTTGACGTCCGTAGCCGTCTTGGTCGTCCGCCCGAATTTGTAGCCAAAACTGGTCTGGGTGTGGACATAATCGCAGATGGCCGCGACCCGCGCCCAACCTTCGGGGGTGTTGCCGAACTGCTTCCACGCAAAGGGGACAAGGCTGTCACTGTCGCAATAGCGGCTGGCGACGAGGAATTGCAGGACCTCATGCGGCAGGTCCTCGACCTTGTGCTGGAAGGCCCCCGGAACGACAGGGTCAAGCTGCACGTCGAAATCCAACACCGCGTCGGACCAAATCTGTGTCCGCCCCGCCGGAGCCACCAGCCGGGTGATCCGGTTGCCGAACCAGTCGAGGTATTCGTAGGTATCGACCACGGGGTCAGTGCGCACCACATCCCGCCCGATCATACGCCCCTGCACTGTTGAATGGGTCGACAGGGCCAGGACCATCGGCACCGACGTCGGGCAATTGACGATGATTTCGTAACCGAACCTGATCTGCAACGGTCGCCTCCTGAACGGTGGGCGGACATGCCGCCAATGGGTGTCAACCAAAGGGTGCGCCATTGGTTGCACCCCGAAAGAAAAAAAGGGCCGCCACCGGGGCGACCCTTTGAACCCGAAGGCGCAGAGGCTTAGCCGTTGACGCTGTCCTTGAGCGCCTTGGCAATCGCCATCTTGACGACCTTGTCCGACTCTTTCTTGATCTGCTCGCCCGTGGCGGGGTTGCGGACCATACGCTCGGGGCGTTCGCGGCAATAGATCTTGCCCAGACCCGGAAGGGTCACGGCGCCGCCACCGGCGACCTCTTTGGTGATGATCGCGGTCATCGCGTCCAGCGCGGCACCTGCCGACTTCTTGTCGCTGCCCGTGGCCTCGGCCATGGCGGCAACCAGCTGTGCTTTGGTCATTGCTTTTGCAGTAGCCATTTCAATGGTCTCCCTTTTGTACCCGATCTGTAGGGCCTCATATCCCGTCTCTCACGGCATGTGGTATAGCTCCACAACGGATTGTGGCTCAATGCAAGCCAAAATATACGGATTTGCCAAGAAAAGGGCACTTTTAAAGGAAAGCCGTCTCTTCAAAGCTGCGCAACTTGCGGCTGTGGATACGTTCAAGCGGCATTTCGCGCAAGCGCTCCATCGCACGAATTCCGATCAAAAGGTGCCGGGCCACCTGCGTCTTGTAGAAATCCGAGGCCATGCCGGGCAGCTTCAACTCGCCATGCAGGGGCTTGTCGGACACGCACAGCAGCGTCCCATAAGGCACCCGGAACCGGAATCCGTTCGCCGCGATGGTCGCACTTTCCATATCCAGCGCGATGGCCCGCGATTGCGACAGGCGCTGCACGGGCCCGCTTTGGTCGCGCAGTTCCCAGTTGCGGTTGTCGATGGTGGCAACTGTCCCAGTCCGCATGATCCGCTTGAGGTCATAGCCTTCAAGCTCGGTCACATCTGCGACGGCTGTTTCCAGTGCGATCTGAATTTCGGCCAGCGCCGGGATCGGCACCCAGACGGGCAGGTCATCGTCCAGAACGTGATCTTCGCGCAGATAGGCGTGGGCAAGCACGAAATCGCCCAGCCGCTGCGAATTACGCAACCCCGCACAGTGCCCGACCATCAGCCAGGCATGGGGACGCAGCACCGCGATGTGGTCGGTTGCCGTCTTGGCGTTGGACGGACCGACCCCGATGTTGACCAGCGTGATCCCCTGCCCGTTCGGCCGTTTGAGGTGGAACGTCGGCATCTGCGGCAGCTTGGCCGGGATCGGCATGGGGGCGTCTGCGGTGGTAATCTCGATATTGCCGGGGCCGACAAAGCTGCTGTAGCCGCTGTCGGGATCGGCCAGCATCTGCCGGGCGTACCCCTCGAACTCTTCGACGTAGAACTGGTAGTTGGTGAACAGGACATGGTTCTGGAAATGGTCGGGCTGGGTCGCGGTATAATGCGACAGGCGGGCCAACGAATAATCGACCCGCTGGGCCGTGAACGGGGCCAGAGGGTGCGATCCGTCCGGGTATTGAAAGCCAAAGCCGTTGACGATGTCGTCGTGTGTCGTACTCAGATCCGGCACGTCAAAGATGTCGCGCAGGGTAAAATCGAGCGCACCTTCCTGAGGCACCGTCACGGCGGCATCCCCCGCCACGGCAAAATGGACGGGCATGGGCGTGTCGGACGGGCCGATGACGACAGGAACGCCGTGGTTTTGGATCAGCTGACCGATCTGCTGTTCAAGATAGGCCGCGAACAGGCGCGGCTGGGTGATCGTCGTCGAATAGCTGCCCGGCACAGCCACATGGCCGAATGACAGGCGGCTGTCGGTCGCGGCAAAGCTGGTCGTGGAAAGGCGGATCTGCGGATAGTAGGCGCGATACCGGGCCGATGGTTTGCCGCTACGGATGGAGTCGGAGAAGTGCGACGACAGGAATTTGGTGGCGGCATCATACAGATCGATCAACCGGGCCACGGCGGCCTTGGGGTCGGTAAACGCCTCGGCCTCGGGGCTGGGTGGGGTCAGGATGGGCAGGGTCGGGTCGGCGGCGTTCATGTCTTGTCCTTGCAATGGCGGATGACCCCGGCACGCGGATCGCGCGGGGCAAAGTCGGTTTCGACTGGATGGGATTTTGGGTGTTCCATGTTCCAAATATTCCTATCAAGAGCCGCTCTGCAACCCCCCGGCCAAAAACGCGTCGCTTTCAGGCTAGGCAGGGTTTCCTTTCCCATGCCCTAATACCCGCAACAGGAGGATGACATGCCCGACACCCGCCATGGCACAAACCTAGACCACTGGACCCAGAGGGTCGATCTGGCCGCCGCGTTCCGCTGGACCGCCCGGCTGGGCATGCACGAAGGGGTGGCTAACCATTTTTCCCTGGCAGTGAACGACGACGGCAGCCAATTCCTGATGAACCCCAATCAGATGCACTTTTCGCGGATCAGGGCATCGGACCTGCTGTTGATCGACGCCAATGATCCCGACACCTACACCGGGCCTAACGCGCCTGACCCAACCGCCTGGGGTCTGCACGGGGCAATCCACCGGCACGTCCCCCATGCCCGCTGCGCGATGCATTGCCATTCGATCTTTGCCACGGTTCTGGCGAGTCTGGCCGACAGCCGCCTGCCGCCCATCGACCAGAACTGCTGCACCTTCTACGACCGGATCGTCATCGACGAGGAGTACGGCGGGCTGGCGTTCGAGGGCGAGGGCGACCGCTGTGCGTCGCTGTTCACCGACCCCCGCAAAAAGGTCATGGTCATGGGCAATCACGGTGTTCTGGTGATCGGGGCGACCGTGGCCGAGACGTTCAACCGACTGTATTATTTCGAACGCGCGGCCGAAACCTACATCCGGGCGCTGCAAACCGGTCAGCCCCTGCGCATCCTGCCTCATGACATCGCCGAAAAGACCGCGCGCGAGTTAGAGGAGTACCCCGATCAGGACACGCGGCACCTGAGCGAACTCAAGGCTCTCCTCACCGAGGAAGGGTCGAATTATGCAAGTTAGAGACTGATATGCATTACGGCCTGACCGACGAACACCGGATGATCGCGGACACCGTCCGGACCTTTGTCGAGAACGAGATTTATCCGCACGAGGCTTTGGTCGAACGCACCGGCGACGTGCCGAACGAGATTGCGCAAGAGATCAAGCGCAAGACCAAGGACTTGGGCTTTTACGCCTGCAACTTTCCCGAACGGGTGGGCGGGGCCGGTCTGAACCATCTGGAATTCGCTCTGGTCGAGCGGGAACTTGGTCGGGGATCGATGGCCCTGACCCACTTTTTCGGCCGCCCACAGAACATCCTGATGGCCTGTGAGGGCGACCAGATCGACAGATACCTGATTCCTGCCGTTCAGGGCGACCGCATGGACGCGCTGGCGATGACCGAACCGGGGGCCGGGTCCGACATTCGCGGCATGAAATGCAGCGCCCGGCGGGATGGCGGCGATTGGGTGGTCAACGGGACCAAACATTTTATCTCGGGCGCGGACCACGCCGATTTCCTGATCGTGTTCATCGCCACGGGCGAAGATATGACCGACAAGGGGCCAAAAAAGCGGATTACCGCGTTTCTGGTCGATCGCGGCACGCCGGGGTTCACGATCCGGGACGGCTACAAATCCGTGTCGCATCGTGGGTACAAGAACATGATCCTCGATTTTGACGATTGCCGCCTGCCCAACGCACAGGTGCTGGGCGCGGTCGATGGCGGGTTCGACGTGATGAACACCTGGCTTTATGCCACCCGGATCACCGTTGCCACCATGTCCGTCGGACGGGCGCGGCGCGTGTTCGATTATGCGTTGGGCTATGCGGCGGAACGCGAACAGTTCGGCCAGAAGATCGGCAAATTTCAGGGTGTCAGTTTTCAATTGGCTGACATGATCACCGAAATCGACGCCGCCGACCTCTTGACACTGGCCGCTGCCGACCGGCTCGACAAAGGCCTGCCTGCCAACCGCGAAATCGCCAGCGCCAAGCTCTATGCGTCTGAAATGCTCGGCCGTGTGACCGACAAAGCGATCCAGATCCACGGCGGTATGGGTCTGATGGACGATCTGCCGCTCGAACGGTTCTGGCGCGATGCCCGCGTCGAACGGATCTGGGACGGCACGTCAGAGATTCAGCGGCACATCATCAGCCGCGACCTGTTGCGCGCGTTGGGGGCCTGACCGGACCATGTCACGCGACCTGTCCCGGCTTTTGCGCCCCCGGTCGGTGGCGGTGATCGGCGGCGGTGCGTGGTGCCGGTCGGTCATCGACCAGTTGACCAAGGCAGGATTTCCCGGTGCCATCTGGCCGGTCCATCCAAAAGGAGGAATGGTTGGTCAGAACAGGGTCTATTCTAGCCTGATTGACTTGCCCTCACCCCCCGACGCCAGCTTTATCGGGATCAATCGGGACGCCACAATCGGCGCGGTTTCTGCCCTGTCGCAGATGGGCGCAGGCGGTGCGGTCTGCTTTGCCTCCGGCTTTGCCGAAGTCGAGGATGGGCAGGACCTGAACGTTCGGCTGCTGACAGCTGCGGGTGACATGCCGATCCTTGGACCCAATTGCTATGGCATGATCAATGCCCTGGATGGGGCGCTGCTCTGGCCCGATCAACACGGGTGCGTGCCGGTGGACAGGGGTGTGGCCATCCTCACCCAATCCTCCAACATCGCCATCAACATGACGATGCAGAACCGCAACTTGCCCATTGCCTATGTGATCACGTGCGGGAACCAGGCCCAGACGACGCAGGCGCAGATCGCCGAGGACCTGTTGAACGACCCGCGCGTCACCGCCATCGGCCTGCATATCGAAGGGTTCGGTGACCTGCGCACCTGGCAAAGCCTTGCCCGCGCTGCCCATGCCAAAGGCGTTCCTCTGGTGGCACTCAAGGTCGGTCGGTCGCGGCAGGCACAGACCGCAACGATTTCCCATACCGCCAGCCTTGCCGGCGGGGATACCGGGGCGCAGGCGCTGCTCGACCGGCTGGGGATCGCCCGCGTGAACGACATTCCGACGTTTCTGGAAACGCTCAAACTGCTTCATGTCTGTGGCACGTTGCCGTCCAACCGCATCGCTTCGATTTCCTGTTCGGGGGGCGAGGCGTCGATTGCCGCTGACACCGCATTCGGGCGCAACCTGACCTTTCCACCATTGAACGACCGACAGGCCCGGGATCTGGGCGCGGTGCTGGGTCCCAAGGTGACGCTGGCCAATCCGCTCGACTACCACACCTATATCTGGCGCGATGCCTTGGCGATGACGCAGGCATTTTCTGCCATGATAGACCCTGATATTGCACTGACCTTCCTGATCGTCGACTTCCCCCGGCCCGACCGTTGCGATGCGGCTGATTGGGAGTGCACAATCCGCGCAGCGCTAGACACCCGCGCCCAGACCGGGGGCAAGGTGGCGATGGTGGCCACCCTTCCCGAACTGATGCCCGAGGATGTGGGCGCCCGGTTGATGGCAGGGGGGGTCGTGCCGATGTCCGGCCTGACCGAAGCCATTGCAGCGGCAGAGGCTGCGATCACCCGACCCTGCCCCGACTTGTCGACCGATCTGCTCCTCCCCTCCCTCACCGGACCAACGCGAGCCCTGACAGAGGCCGAGGCGAAGCTGCGGCTGGCCGCCTGCGGCCTTACTGTCCCCAAGGCGGCGCAGGTAAACAACGTCTCAGAGGTTGCCCGACGGGCAGAGGAGGTCGGCTTCCCACTCGTCCTCAAAGGCGTGGGCATCGCCCACAAATCCGAGGCAGGTGCCGTCATCCTGAACCTGCACTCGGTTGCACAGGTTGAGGACGCGGCCCGCGTCATGTCCTCGGACACCTTTTTGCTGGAACAACAGATCACCGGCGCGCTGGCCGAGCTTTTGATTGGCGTGGTCAAAGACCCCGCGCACGGCTTTGTCCTGACCATCGGCGCAGGTGGGACTATGACCGAAGTCATGCATGACAGCGCCTCTTGCCTGATCCCGGCGTCGGATGCCACGCTTAATCAGTGTCTGAACAGGCTGAAAATCGCACGATTGCTCGATGGTTTTCGGGGCAAGCCGCCCGTTGACCGCCCCACGCTCATTGCCGCGATAAAGGCGGTGCAAACCTGGGTCCTTGCCAATGCCGCGACGGTCGAAGAGGTTGAGGTGAACCCGCTGATCTGCACGGCCACGCAAGCCATTGCAGTCGATGCCCTTATCCGGGAGGCCGTATGAGCCCCATCAAAACCCGCACCCAAGGTCCGATCCTAGAGGTCACCCTTGACCGGCCCAAGGCCAACGCGATCGACCTGATCACCAGCCGGATCATGGGCGAGACGTTCCGCGCCTTTCGCGATGACGACACGCTGCGGGTCTGCATCCTGCGGGCCGAGGGGGACAAATTCTTTTGCCCCGGCTGGGACCTCAAGGCGGCGGCAGACGGCGACGCGGTGGACGGCGACTATGGCGTCGGCGGGTTCGGCGGATTGCAGGAATTGCCCAACCTCAACAAACCCGTCATCTGCGCGGTCAATGGGATCTGCTGTGGCGGGGGGCTGGAACTGGCACTGTCCTGTGATCTGATCCTCGCCTCGGACAACGCGACCTTTGCGCTGCCGGAAATCCGGTCGGGCACGGTGGCTGATGCGGCGTCCATCAAACTGCCCAAACGGATACCCTATCATGTGGCGATGGACCTGTTGCTGACCGGGCGCTGGTTCGACGCAGAAGAGGCTCTACGCTGGGGTATATTGCGCGAAATCACCACACCGCAGGACCTGCTGCCCAAGGCGTGGGACCTTGCCCGCCTCCTAGCCTCTGGCCCGCCGCTGGTTTATGCGGCGATCAAGGAAGTCGTGCGCGAGGCCGAGAACATGCGGTTTCAGGATGCACTGAACCGGGTGACAAAGCGGCAGATGCCAACCGTCGATAGACTCTATTCCAGCGAAGATCAGCTAGAGGGCGCCCGCGCCTTTGCCGAAAAACGCGATCCGGTGTGGAAAGGCAAATGACAAAAACGCTGCTGTCATTCGGTCACGGTTATTCGGCGCAGGCGTTGGGGCGGCTTCTGTTGCGTCAAGGCTGGCGCGTGATCGGCACCACCCGCAACGACGATAAGCTAGGGTCGCTTCAGGCCACCGGAGTAGAGCCGCGCCTTTGGCCCGGTGCCAACATGACCCCCGCACTCGACGCGGCCACCCATCTGTTGCTATCCGCCGCGCCGGATGAGGAGGGCGACCCGGTATTGCGCGAGCTTAGACACGAGATTTCGGTTCGCGCAGGCCAATTCGACTGGGTCGGTTACCTGTCCACAACGGGCGTCTATGGCGACAACAACGGCGATTGGGTGGACGAGGCCAGCCCGCTGAACCCGGCGACCAGCCGGGGCAAGGCGCGCGTGGCAGCCGAGGCAGATTGGGCCGGTCTTGGTCTGCCGCTGCACATCTTTCGGCTGGCGGGCATTTATGGCCCCGGTCGCGGGCCGTTCGAAAAGGTGCGCCAAGGCACCGCGCGGCGGATCATCAAACCGGGGCAGGTGTTCAGCCGCACCCATGTCGAGGATATCGCGCAGGTTCTGGCTGCCAGCATCGCCCGCCCCAATCCCGGTGCGGCCTACAACGTCTGCGACGACGACCCGGCCCCACCCGAGGACGTGATCGCCTATGCCGCCGAACTTTTGGGTCTGCCAATCCCCCCCGCCGAGGATTTTGCCACGGCCGAGATGACTCCGATGGCCCGCAGTTTTTATGCGGAATCGAAAAAGGTCCGGAATGATCGGATCAAGGAAGAATTGGGCGTGGTCCTGAAATACCCAGACTACCGGTCTGGCCTTAGGGCGCTGCTTGCGGAAGAAACCGCCTGATCGCCCATGCGACCGCGGCAAACACAAGTAGCAAGATCAGCGCGACCACGACATTGGTGACATAGAACGTCGCTCGGTCCGGCCATTCCAGATTATTCAGGAACCGGTAGGGAAGCCCGCTGGTCACGCTGCCGATCGGTGTCTGGTTCAGGGGCCCCACGACAAGTTCTGCCCATGCGACATAGGCACTAATTAGGCCCAATAGCCACAATGCGGACGCCCCGATCCGCCGGAAAGACCGATGCAGGAACAGCGCGTCGATCCACTGCAACAAGGGGCCTATCAGGTGCAGATAGTATTCCAGCCACCACTGCCCCAACTGACCATCCTTGGTCACCGAGGTTGGGTCCGCAAAATAAAGCCGCCAATACAGGATCACGACCATCGCCGTCAGGACCGAGGTCATCCCGACGAACCCGTCCCAGCGGCGTGTCGTCCGCCCTTCATCCAGCGCGATCATGCGGCTGGCCGAAAAGAACGCGGCGAACAACGCCCAGACTGTCAGATACCGGAACGGCCCGCCGAACCCGTCATATCCACCAAAGAAGATCATGCGCAGCGAATAGAAGGCGGCCAGCAGGAACACGACCCATCGGTAGATCAGTCGCGCCCGCATCTTTCCCCGATCAGGCCCGTTTAGAGCCTATTTTGGCCACGCCCAGCACAGCCAGCACCTTTGCCTCGATGTCCGCGGCATTCAGCCCCGCGACCGCATACATATCCGCCGGATTGGCCTGATCAATAAAGATATCGGGCAGAACCATCGACCGGAACTTGAGCCCCTGATCGAACACGCCCTCGTCCGACAACAGTTGCGCCACATGGCTGCCGAACCCGCCGACCGCGCCCTCTTCGATGGTAATGACCGCCTCGTGAGTCGCGGCCAACCGCAGGATCAGATCGCGGTCCAGCGGTTTGGCAAAGCGGGCGTCTGCGACGGTAGGGGTGATGCCCTTGGCGCCCAGCGCCTCGCAGGCGGTCATGACTTCGGACAGGCGGGTTCCGAAGGACAGGATGGCAACCCCCTTACCCTCCTGAATGATCCGCCCCTTGCCGATCTCCAAAGGCTCTGCATTGGCGGGAATCTCGACCCCTACACCTTCGCCACGGGGGAACCGGAACGCAATAGGGCCCTCATCGTGACGGGCGGCGGTGACGACCATCCGCACCAATTCCGCCTCGTCCGCGGCGGCCATGACAACGAACCCGGGTAAATTGGCCAGAAACGCAATATCGAAGGACCCGGCGTGGGTCGCCCCGTCTGCCCCGACCAGCCCCGCGCGGTCGATTGCAAACCGGACCGGCAGGCGCTGAATGGCGACGTCATGCACGACCTGATCGTAGCCCCGTTGCAGAAACGTGGAATAAAGCGCGCAAAACGGGCGCATCCCCCCTGCCGCCAGACCCGCGCTGAACGTGACAGCGTGCTGTTCCGCGATACCGACATCAAAACAGCGGCTGGTATAGCGTTCCATGAACTTGGTCAGGCCGGTGCCGTCAGGCATGGCGGCGGTGACGGCGCAGATACGCGGGTCCTTTGCAGCCTCGGCCAGAAGAGCCTCGGCGAAGACGCTCGTGTAGCTGGGCGCGTTCGATTTTACCTTGGGCTGTTCGCCGGTCAGCACGTCGAACTTGCCGGTGGCATGGCCCCGGTCGCGGGCGTTTTCGGCGGGGGCATAGCCCTTGCCCTTTTTCGTGATCACATGGATCAGGATGGGGCCGTGGGCGCGGTGTTTGACGGTGCGCAGGACCGACAACAGGCTTTCCATGTCATGCCCGTCGATGGGACCGACATAGGAAAAGCCCAACTCTTCAAACAGCGTCCCGCCCACGGTCATATGCTTGAGCATGTCCTTGGCGCGACGTGCGCCTTCGCGGAACGGTTCGGGCAATAGACTGACCGCGCCCTTTGCAGCCGCCTTCAATTCCTGAAACGGCTCGCCTGCATAGAGCCTGCTCAGATAGCTCGACATCGCACCCACGGGCGGGGCAATGGACATGTCGTTGTCGTTCAGAATGACGATCAGGCGCTTTTTCAGGTGGCCCGCGTTGTTCATCGCCTCATAGGCCATGCCCGCCGACATAGACCCGTCACCGATGATGGCGATGGCATCGCCGATGCCCCCCTCGGGCGCGCCGCCCAGGTCACGGGCGACGGCAAAGCCCAAAGCTGCCGAAATCGACGTGCTTGAATGGGCGGCGCCAAAGGGGTCATAGGGGCTTTCGGATCGTTTGGTGAAACCGCTCAACCCGTCCTTCATGCGCAGGGTGCGGATGCGGTCCCGACGCCCGGTCAGGATCTTGTGCGGATAGGATTGGTGGGACACGTCCCAGATGATCTTGTCGCGCGGCGCATCAAACACGGCGTGCAGAGCAACGGTCAGTTCGACGACGCCCAGACCCGCGCCCAGATGGCCGCCGGTCACGCTGACGGCGGAAATGGTTTCGGCCCGGACTTCATCGGCCAGACGGCGCAGGTCAGCGTCGCTCAACCGTTTCATGTCGGCGGGGGACTGGACGTGGTCCAACAGGGGGGTCAGGGGTCTGTCCGTCATCGTCGCCGTCTTTCAGTTCTGCCGGGCGATCACGAAACGCGCGACCGACCGAAGGGTTTCGGCCCGGTGGCCATAGGCATCCAGCGCGGCGCAGGCTTCGTCCACCAGCGCCTGCGCCCGTTCCCTGGCCGCATCCAGACCCAGCAAGGACACAAACGTCGCCTTGCCCGCTGCGGCATCCTTGCGCAAGGCCTTGCCCGCCACATCTGCGTCACCTTCGACGTCAAGGATGTCGTCGGCAATCTGAAAGGCCAGCCCAAGAGCCTGCGCATAGTGTCGCATCGCCCCTGCATTGGCCCCGCCCATGATCGCGCCAGCCTCGCAGGACCAGCCGATCAGGGCGCCCGTCTTGGCCGCCTGAAGTGTGGTGATCTCGTCCAGCGTCAGGGGTTTCTCGGCAGTCTCGGCAGCAATATCGAGAGCCTGCCCCCGCACCATCCCCTGCGCACCCGCCGCCCGGGCCAGTCCGGCGATCAGCGTGACGCGCACGCCGGATGGGCCGACGTTTGGCCGTGCAAGCAGATCGAACGCCAGCGTCTGCAAGGCATCGCCAGCCAGAACGGCGGTCGCCTCGTCCCATTTGCGGTGAACGGTCGGCTGACCCCGGCGCATGTCGTCATCGTCCATGCAAGGCAGGTCGTCGTGGACCAGCGAATAGGCGTGCAGCGCCTCGATCGCGGCGGCGGGCCAGATGGCCTGCTCAACCCCCACGCCATGCAGACGGGCAGTTTCTAGCACCAGAAAGCCGCGCAGCGCCTTGCCGCCGCGCAGAGCATAGCGCATCGCCTCGACCACGGGCAGCTTGCCCATCGGGCGCATCGCCTCGTCCAGCGTCCCCTGGATCAGACCTGCGGCACTTTTCAGGCTTCCGGCGACGGCGTCAGTCATCCAGCGGCACCGTGCCAGAGGGCTGACCGTCGGCACCCAGCGTGATCTTGGCGACCTTTTCCTCGGCCCGTTTCAATTCATCCTCGCACCGCTTTTTCAGCAAGGCCCCGCGTTCATACAGCGCGATGGAATCGTCCAGCGCGACATCGCCGCGCTCCAATTTGCCGACGACGGCCTCAAGCTCCTTGATGGCCTGTTCAAAGGTCATCTGATCCACGGTCATCTCTGTCATCGGCCTCTTTCCTCCAGAACACGGACATGGGCGGCGGCGGATGCGCCCAATGCCTCTAGATCATACCCACCTTCAAGGGCGGACACCACGCGGCCCGCACAATGAATATCGGCCAGATCGCATAAACGCGACGTGACCCAGGCGAAATCCTCGGTCGTCCACTCAAGCTGCGCCAGTGGATCATCGCGATGTGCATCAAATCCGGCCGAGATCAGCAAGAGTTGAGGAGCGAACGCATCGACCGCCGGGAACACGACCCGTTCATAGGTGTCGCGGAACCGCTTGGACGTGCAACCAGGGGGCAGCGGCACGTTCAGGATATTGCCCGCCACGCCGGTTTCATCGGCCCGACCCGTGCCGGGCCACAGGGGCATCTGATGGGATGACACGAACAGGACACGCGGATCATCCTCCAACAAGGCTTGCGTGCCGTTGCCGTGGTGAACGTCGAAATCGACAATGGCGACCCGGTCTAGGCCATGATGTTCCAGCGCATGCTTGGCGGCGATGGCGACATTGCCAAACAGGCAGAATCCCATCGGCACGTCCTGTTCGGCGTGGTGGCCCGGTGGGCGGACCGCGGCAAATGCATTGGCCACCTCGCCGCCCAGCACCAGATCGACGGCGCGCACGCAGGCACCGGCCGCGCGATATGCGGCGGTCAGCGATCCCGGCGACATATGCGTGTCGGCATCAAGCTGCCGCCAGCCAGTATCGGGCGCAGCCTTGCGAATGGCGTCGATATGGCTCTGCGGATGGACGCGCAGCAGATCATCCTCGGCAGCCAGCGGCGCTTTGACCCGCAACAGGTTCATGCTCTCAAGCGCGCCCAGAACGGCATCCAGCCGCGCCACCTGTTCAGGATGGCCGGGCGGCGTAACGTGATCCAGACAGTCGGGGTGGGTGATTAGCGCAGTTGTCATCCCTGCATGGAACCCAAGTGGACACGGATATGCAAGCCCGCCCAGACAGCAACCCGCGACACGTCAGCATGCCGCTTTGAGATTGCGATATATTGACGATGGCATCATCTCGTCCAACCGGTAAGACCGCCAGTTTCCGGCACAAACCGCCCCCCAAATTATGCCAGAATTTCGGCGGGCCAACTTTGTTCCGGGTCAAGGAAAACACATTCCAAAAACCATATACTTCAAGGCATGGAGCAATACCGCTCTGTCATTTGGAGGCATGGAAATGACCAGAAAAACACTCGCCACAGTGGGCAGGATCGCCGGAGTATCCGCGCTTGCACTTGGACTGGCCCTTGGGACAACCGCGTTTGACAATGCGGTCCACGCTGAAGGCAACGGCCAACAGTCGGGCGCAAACGCCGGCAATGGCGGATCGAAAGATGGTCAGGGCGGTGCGCAGTCCGGCCAGGGCAATCAGGGGGCCAACAGCCAGGGCCAGGGCGGACCCGGCACAGATTCAGACGGCGTCGGCCCGCAAGCGGGAAACCCGCAGGGATCGGGCGGTGGCAAACCGACATGGGCACAAGAAGGCATTCCCGAAGTCGAACTGGGCCGGTTGAACGTGGTCCGGTCGCCTGAACGGGTTCTGGATACCGCCTATGACGAGGCCATCGCGTCTTTGACGCCGGGCATGGTGACATTCTACAGCCTGTCGCTGGACGATGCGATTACCCAACTCAGCCTGAATTTCGATGAAACTGAATTCATCGATTCACCGCTGCAAAACCTCGCCTTGCTCAAGGATGCACTGGACGGAACCAGCGCACTGACCAGCGCGGGCGTGACCAACGACATCGACACGCTCATGGCGATTTTTCTGGGCGCTGCCTCGGACAAGACCGTGCCGATTTCGACGGATACGGTCACGGCTGTGACCTTGATCCTCGGGTTCGATCTGACGAATGCGGAAACGGTGTCGCTGGCGACTGCCGCAGAAGCGATCCGGATCGCCATTCTGGCTGGTCACGGCTGATTTGCATCCCTGCCACGCCCCTTTCGGGGGGCGTGCACACCCAGCACACCTGAAATCAAGGGAAATCATGATGCACAGACTTTCAACTGCGATGGCACTGGTCCTTGTGACCGCAGCCTTTGCTTTGCCACCCCAAACGGCATTGGCCCAAACGACGACCGACAGCACGCACACCGATGGCGACCACGGCAGTGGCGGGTCGGGCGGGAATGGCAATCAGGGCCAAGGCGGTCACGGAAATGGCGGGTCGGGCGGACACGGCGGGAATGACGCAATCGTCTCTCCTGCCGGGGACAGAGCCGATGGTCCGCTTTCGAACAACCCCGCACCCAAGGGAAGCCCCGCAAATCCGGGGACCTATATAAGGTTCGATCTGGGCTATCTGAACGGATCGTTCGGGGATGCCTTCTGGCAACCGCCCGGCTTTCCGTCCGATCCCGAAGTCCATTTTGACGTCAGCGGCGACAGCGGTCTCGTCGGCGGGGTCGCGGTCGGGCGCTATGTCACACCGGACATCCGGGCCGAAGGGGCAATTGTGCTTTTTGGCGATCAGCCGTTTGACGGGTCGTGGAGCTATACCATTCCCGCCACCTCTGGCCCCCATGCGGATGTGCGCGGGTCGGTACGGTCGGTGGCGTTGATGGCCAACGGCTATTACGATTTCCCCACCGGCGCGGGGGCCATCACACCCTATGTGACTGCGGGGATCGGTCTGGCGTCGAACACCATGTCGGACTGGACCCGGATCAACGCGGATGTGGGGCGAACCGAACGGACCTTTGCAGGCGGCCAGAACTCTGATCTGGCGTGGTCTGTGGGTGTCGGGGCCTCGGTCGATATCTCACGCCAGGTAGGTCGTGCGGCGCTGCTCGACTTTGGCTACCGGTACTATGATCTGGGTCAGGCGGTCGGAAGCACGACACCCTTGCCCGGAAGCGGATCCGGCGGTGACCCGGTTACGGGCCTGACCATCGACGTCCAGCGGCAGGTGTTCAACATCGGCATCACCTTCCCGATGTAATCACCGGCTAGTCCGGCTGAAGCATATATCCCGACCCCCGGACAGTCTGCAAATAGCGTGGCTGCTTGGGGTCGGTTTCGATCTTGCGGCGCAGGCGGGTGATCTGCACATCGACAGCGCGTTCCTGGGTCTGCCCGCCCGACCGGCTTAGCTCCTCGACCAGCTTGGTGCGTGTCACTGCCTCGCCCGGCATGGCGGAAAAGATGCGCATCAGGTGGCTTTCGGTGGCAGTCAGGCGGACAGGCGTCTCGCCCTCCCACATCTCGCCCCGGTCAATGTCATAGCGGATCGGCCCGAGGTTCAGGACCTTGGGCCGGACAAGGGCAGGTTCGGCAGCGGGAACGCGACGCAGGATGGCGTTGATGCGCAGTAACAGCTCTTTGGGCTCGAACGGTTTGGCAAGGTAATCGTCGGCTCCGGCCTCAAGCCCTGCAATCCGGTCAACGGTTTCAGCCTTGGCGGTCAACAACAGGATGGGCGTGGGCATCTTTGATCGCAGATCGCGGCACAGGCTGATCCCGTCCTCGCCCGGCATCATCACGTCAAGGACGATCAGGTCGAACTCCAGCCCGCTCAGGATCCGGCGGGCATGGGCGGCGTCACGGGCAGCGCTGACCAGAAAGCCGTGGCGCATCAGGAATTTCTGCAACAGGCCGCGGATACGTTCGTCATCGTCCACGATCAGCAGGTGGGCGTCGTCACTCATACAGTTCTATCCTTCAGCGCCTCGTATTGGCGGCGCATATCCTCGTCCATCATCGCTTCCAGAACCTGCCGGAAACCCGCCACAGCGACCGGACCAGCGGCGCGGTAGGCCGCGCGCATCCGGTCGCGCTGTGCGTCCGACAACTCCCTCTCAAGGGCGGCTCCTTGTGGCGTCAGGTGCAAATGACGCTCGCGCTTATCCTGCCGACCAACCCTGCTTTCGACCAAACCGTCGTCGATCAGACTGCGCAACACACGATTGAGGGATTGTTTTGTAACACCAAGGATGGCCAGCAAATTGGTAACAGTGGTGCCCGGGCTGCGATGGATGAAATGGATCGCCCTGTGATGGGCGCGCCCGTACTCCTTGGTGGCAAGGATACGGTCGGGGTCCGACGTGAATCCGCGATACGCGAAATACATCGCCTCGATACCTTTGCGCAGCTGTTCGTCCGTGAGGAACAGCAGCGCCTGTCCACTTTGCGAAGGGGTCGTGTCGGCCATTTCAACTCCGCCCAATTTCCGGTCACAATACGTCAGCCTTGTTGACACTCCAAGACTCAACTGTTAGCGAAATCGCGAATTCACGCAACATTATGTCCGCAGCGGACCTATATTGCGAAACAAATGCAAAACCGAAAGGGGTTTATGATGGCGGGCGCCTATGATGATCGCGACGGCAAGATCTGGATGGATGGCAAACTGGTCGAATGGCGCGATGCCAACGTGCACATCCTGACCCACGCGATGCACTATGCCTCCTCCGTGTTCGAGGGCGAGCGGTGCTACAGCGGCAAGATCTTCAAAGGGCACGACCATTCCCTGCGCCTGCTCAAATCTGGCGAACTGCTGGACATGCCGATCCCCTACAGCGCCGACGAAATCGACGCCGCCAAAGAGGCGATGCTCAAGGCGAACGGCTGGACCGATGCTTATGTGCGCGCCGTGGCGTGGCGTGGGTCGGGCGAAGACATGGGCGTGTCGGCCAAACGCAACCCGGTCCGGATGGCCGTGGCCGGATGGGAATGGGGCAACTACTATGGCGACGCCAAGATGAAGGGCGCCAAACTCGACATCGCCAAATGGAAACGGCCCAGCCCCGAAACCGCGCCGAGCCAAGCCAAGGCGGCGGGACTTTACATGATCTGCACCATGTCCAAACACGCAGCCGAGGCAAAGGGGTGCAGCGACGCGATGATGTTCGACTACCGCGGCTATGTGGCCGAGGCGACCGGGGCCAACATCTTTTTCGTCAAGGACGGCGAGGTTCACACCCCCTTGGCCGACGCGTTCCTCAACGGGATCACCCGGCAGACCGTCATCGGGATGCTGCGGGACAAGCAGATCAAGGTGCACGAGCGGCACATCATGCCCGAGGAACTGGAAGGGTTCCAGCAATGCTGGCTGACCGGTACCGCCGCCGAAGTGACCCCCGTGGGCCAGATCGGCGACTACACGTTCGAGGTCGGCGCGCTGACCAAAGACGTGGCCGAAAGCTATGAACGGCTCGTTCGGGCCTGATCAGAGCCTCATTTCATCGCAGGGCCCCTGACGCCGTCCGGGGCACTTGGTCCTCTGCGGGCGGCAGGGGATGGGGATGAGGCGGCCGTGTGGAACAATCACGGACATGTCGTAGTTTAAGCCGAAACATGACGGAGCCCCCATGGCCAAACCTTCCCCCTCGAACCGCACCCGCACTGAACGCGCAGCCGAACGCGAGGCTGTCGAAGAGGCGGGCGCGCTGTCGGCACGTCTGGTCTATGCCGTCGTGGCCCACGAAGGGCGCGAGGAACTGGCCCGGCCCACCGCCTCGCTCATCTGGTCCGGGGTTGCGGCGGGGATCTGCATCAGCTTTTCGGTGCTGGGCGAGGCCATTTTGCGCAGCGGCTTGCCCGATGCAAAATGGGTGCCGCTGGTCGAATCCCTTGGCTACACGCTGGGCTTTCTGATCGTCATAATGGGGCGGATGCAGCTTTTCACGGAAAACACCATCACCACCGTTCTGCCTCTTTTGGCCAAACCGACCGCCCGGTCATTCTGGGCCGTGGCGCGGCTGTGGGGGATCGTGCTGGCCGCCAATATCGTGGGGGCGTTCATCGCCGCTGCGTTCATGGCGTGGTCGCCGGCCTTTGACCCAACGATGCGCGACACCATTCAGGGAATCGCCGAACATGCGACCGGGGCAGGACCGCTGACGTCCCTGATCAAGGGGATTCCGGCCGGGCTGCTGGTGGCTGCACTTGTCTGGATGCTGGGCGCGGGCGAACACAACCACGTCATCATCATCATGATCATGACCTGGTTGATCGCCGCGGGCGATTTTACACACATCATCGCGGGGTCGGTCGAAATGGCCTATCTCATCCTGACCGGGCATCTTGGGGCTTCAGGGGCCATCCTTGGCTTTTTCGTGCCGGTCCTGGCGGGGAATATTTTTGGCGGCACTGCGGTCTTTGCCCTGCTCGCCTGGGGTCAGGTCAAGGAAGAGGTGCGGTCCAGCTCCTAGGGGCTGACGACGCTCAGCTTGATCGACGAATACCAGTCCGCCGCCGCCTTGATCTCGGCGTCGGTCAGGTCGACGGCGATGGCGTTCATCACCTCGCTCACCCGTTTGCCGCTGCGCAGGTCCATCAGTTGCCCCTGAAGGTACTGGCTTTGCGATCCGGCCAGGTTGGGGGCCTCGTCAATGACCGAAATGCCATCTGCGCCGTGACAGGCCACACAGACCTGCGGGGCGTCGTCCGGGTTCGCGGCCAATTCGGCGACCACGGGATGCGAGGCATACCATGCCGCCACATCGGCAATCTGCTGATCCGACAGGCTGCCCACGACGATCGTCATCATCTCGTTCACACGCGCCCCCGACTTGAACGCGTGTAACTGCATCTCAAGATAGGTCGCCTTTTCCCCGGCGATGTTCGGGGCGACCGGGATGCGGGCAATGCCGTCCAGCCCGTGACAGGTCCGGCACATGCCAGCAACCTGCTTGCCCGCCTCCGCATCCTGAGCGGGGGAAGCGCTGGCGAGGATGACCCCGCCAAGCGCCAGTATCATGCCACGGATCATTGCGAATAGCTGATCCGATAGATCGCACCAGCCAGGTCATCCGACACCAGCAACGACCCGTCGCGCAACTGCGCCACATCGACCGGGCGACCCAGATATTCGCCATTCTCGTCGATCCAGCCCTCGGCAAAGGGTTTGGTCGTGGCGGTCCCGTCCTCGGCCACCGTGGTCACCATGACGCGGGCACCTACCGGAACGGTCCGGTTCCACGACCCGTGCTGGGCCGAAAAGATGGCGTTCTTGTATTCCGCCGGGAACATGTTCCCGGTGTAGAACATCATCCCCAGGTCAGCAGCGTGTGCGGCCATTTCAACGACAGGAAAGGTCAGGTTGTCGGGCGGCGTTTCATCTTTGTATTCAACCGTGCGGATATCGCCGCCGCCGTACCACGGATGACCGAACGCCTCGCCTACCGTGCTCAGATGATTGAGTTCGCCGGGGGGGATGTCGTCGCCCATGCCGTCGACCTGGTTGTCGGTGAACCACAGATCACCCGTCGTGGGATCGAAATCCTGCCCGACCGAGTTGCGGACACCGGTTGCGACCACCTCGCGGCCCGTGCCATCGGTATTCATGCGGATGATGCCGCCGATCCCTGCGGCGGCATTTGCCTCAAGATCCTCGGGCGCGGCCACGTTCAGCGGTTGACCGAGCGAGATATACAGCTTGCCATCCGGCCCGATGTCGCAGACGCGGGCGGTGTGGTTGAAGCTTTCCCGCTCGGGTGGGATCAACTCGCCCTGCTTGACCACGGCAAAGGCGGCCACGTCCGGGCTTTCATAGAAAAACTCGGCAGCGGGGAACTGCAACACGCGGTTCTGTTCGACGATATACAGGAACCCGTCGGGCGACATGCAGACGCCATTGGGAATGGTCATGGCCAGCGACGGGGCGAAATTCTTGACCTCGTCTGCAACGCGATCCTTGTTGCGGTCGGTCACGGCCCAGACCTGTTCCTTGCGGGTGCCGACAAAGGTCACGATCCCTTGGGTACCCACGGCCATGTGCCGGGCGTCAGGGACGACGGCATAAAGCTCGATCTTGAAACCGGGCGGCATGGTGATACGCTCAAGGTTCTTGCGGATGCCGTCGGCATAGGCCCCTGTCTGTTCGACATAGGTAAAGTCCGTCTTTCCGGTGGTCTGGAAATTGGACAGCCGTTCAAGGTTGTCGGGGTTCGGCACAGCAGCGGTGTCCTGTGCGGTTGCCAGCGACGACGACAGCGCGACGGCGGCAACGGATGATAGAAGATACTTCATGGCTCCTCCCAAAGACCAGATTTCCGTAAGGGAAAGCTGCGGCAATGCGTCTAATTGAGCAAGTGATAATTTAAGATTTTGGTTCTTTTTCTTTACCAGAATCAGAGGCTTTCCTATTGTGACAGCCCCACAAGCGAATTTATCCTCTATAAATTATGGGCTTACAGGAAACGGCGATTTCCCGCCTAAGTTGCGCGATAGAGTAGCCAGATAGCGGTCAGAATACATGACCAATCCGGGCGGGCCGCATATGGGGCCGACTCACCCGTTGGGTGTCATCGCTTTGCGCTGCTTTGCCCGCTCCAGCCCCAGTTGCCGCTCGCGCCAGATGATGAGCACACCCGCCGAAATGATGATGGCCGCGCCGATCAACATTGTTCCGGTAGGCACTTCGTTGAACACAAAGAACCCCACGCCGATCGCCAGCAGCATCGACGTGTATTCAAACGGTGCGATCAGCGACGCGTCGGCCAAACGGTAACTTGACGTCAGCAGGATCTGACCGACCCCTCCAAACAGACCCGCAAGGATCAGTATTGCCGCCTCTTGCGGGGTCGGCACGACCCAGCCCCAAAACAGCGTGACCAGCGACAGGCAGGACGCGGTGACTGAAAACCATAGCACAATGGCCGCAGTCCCTTCGGTGACCACCAGTTTGCGCACGAACACCTGGGCAAGGGCCGCAAAGAACGCGCTGGTCAGGACCACCATCGCCCCCAATTGCTCCTTGACCCCGATCGGACCCGCCGTGACGGACAGGCGGGGGGACAGCACGATCATCACCCCGATCATGCCCAGCGCCACAGCGGTCAGGCGGAACACTCGCACCTGTTCATTCAGGAACATCGCCGCAAAGATGACCACCAGCAGGGGTGAGGCATAGCCGATGGCGGTGACTTCCGGCAAAGGCAACATGCCGAGCCCGGCGAAGCCCAACCCCATCGACGTGGTGCCGACCAGCCCGCGCCAGAAATGACCCAGCGGATTGTGCGTTTCCCAGCCGTGGCGCAACTCCTTGCGGATCGCCAGCCAGACCACAATGACCGGAATGGCAAAAAAGGACCGAAAAAACACCGCCTCGCCCGGCGGCACATGGCCCGAACTGGCCTTGATCAGGCTCGCCATGCAGACGAACACGCAGACCGAGATCACCTTGAGGAAGACACCGCGAAGAGGTTGCATTGGCAGTCCTTTCAGCCGGACCCTAGGCAAGCCGCCCGGTCGCGAAAACCCCGGATCGTGCATAGCTGCCTTGCAAACGAAAACGCCCCGCCGATGGGGCAGGGCGCGTCACTCGTTACTGCAACGCAATCATACAACGGTGGTGGTTACAGAAATATTTCCGTTGGTGGCGTGGGAATAGGGACAGATCTTGTGGCCGGCATCGGCAACCTTCTGCGCCTCGGCCTTGTCCAGCCCCGGCAGGTTGACCTCAAGCCAGACCTCCAGGCCAAAGCCCATGTCGCTGCGGGGGCCAATCCCGACGGTGGCCTTGACGGTCGCATCGTCGGGCACCTTGGACAGGCTCTTGTCCTGACTGACGGCAAATTTCATCGCGCCCAGGTAACAGGCGGCATATCCGGTGGCGAACAGCTGTTCTGGGTTGTTGCCCTTGCCGTTACCGCCCAGTTCCTTGGGTGTGGCGAGGGTCACGTCGATCGACCCGTCCTGGGTTTTCGAATGGCCGTCCCGACCGCCGGTTGCGGTGGCGGACGTCTTGTATTTCACATCGACTGACATGGGCTCTCCTGTTTCCAATCCTTGGAAAACATCAGCCACACTAAAAAGTTCCGCGCTATGACGGCTGAATTTGTGCCACAGCCCACCCGGCCGCATCGGCCACAGCCGGATCCGGATCAGCCATCAGGGGCCGCGCCACGTCAGCCAGCGCGGGCAGGCCTGAATTTCCGATGGCATAAAGGACGTTCCTGACAAACCGGTCCCGCCCGATCCGCTTGACCGGACTGCCCGAAAACCGGGCACGAAAGGCGGTATCGTCCAGCCCGGCCAGATCGGCCAGGGCGGGGGCCTTCAGGTCATCGCGGGCGGCCAGTCGGACATCCCGAGCCGAAACGGCAAACTTGTTCCAAGGACAGACCGCCAGACAATCGTCACAGCCATAGATCCGGTTGCCCATCAGGCCGCGCAAATCCTCGGGCACCGACCCTTTGTGTTCGATGGTCAGGTAGGAAATGCAGCGCCGGGCGTCGAGTTGATAGGGGGCGGGAAAGGCGGCGGTGGGACAGATATCCAGACAGGCCGTGCAACTGCCGCAATGGCTGACTTCCGGCGCATCCGGCTCCAGTTCGACCGTGGTAAAGATCGCGCCCAGAAACACCCAGTTGCCCAGATCACGACCCAACAGGTTCGTATGCTTGCCCTGCCAGCCCAGCCCTGCGGCCTGCGCCAGCGGCTTTTCCATGACCGGGGCGGTATCGACGAACACCTTGATCTGCGCGCCCGGCGCCTGCTCGATCAGCCAGCGACCGACGACCTTGAGCCGCGCCTTGACCACGTCATGATAGTCCCGGCCCTGCGCATAGACACTGATCGCAGCGCGGTCAGGATGGCTCAGCACCTCCAGCGGATCATGCTCGGGGGTATAGCTTTCGGCCAGCATGACAACCGACCGCGCCTCGGGCCACAGGGCTGTAGGGTCGCCGCGCCAGCCCATGCGCTCGCCCATCCAGCCCATCTGGCCATGCCGCCCCGCAGCGACAAACTCGGTCAGCCGTGCGGCAGCCTGCGGGATGGCATCCGGGCGACAGACGCCCATCTCGGCAAACCCCGCCTCAAGCGCAAATCGCCGCAGCCCGACCTTCAGCACCACGGCCCCGGTTCACCTTGCCTCAACAACTCTCGGGGGTGAATGCCGAAGGCAGAGGGGGCAGACAGCCCCCTCCGCCCGTCCTCAAAAATCCAGGTCGGCATAGTGGGAGGGCTGCGGAAAG
Source organism: Marivivens sp. (assembly GCA_024642115.1). Taxonomy (GTDB): domain Bacteria; phylum Pseudomonadota; class Alphaproteobacteria; order Rhodobacterales; family Rhodobacteraceae; genus JAHEBU01. The sequence goes on from JAHEBU010000010.1 coordinate 184,701, forward strand.
CCCGGCACCTGATCTGCCAGCAACGACCGAAAGGCGGGGCGCGACTTGATCTTGGCGTACCATTCCTTGACCACTTCGGACCTGTGCCAGTCCACATCGCTGATGTAATCCAGACAGGACAGATGGGCAGCGGCGGCGAAATCGGCCAGAGTCATGTCATTTCCCGCCAGCCAGCGACGGCTTTCCAGCAATCCCGCCATGTAATCAAGATGAAACTTGATCGCACGAGCACCCGACTTGACGTTGGTGCTGTCGGGATAGCCGGTCCCTTTGACCTTGCGAAACACCCGCTCGCCGATCAGCTTTGACGTGACCTCGGCATTGAACTTGTCATCGAACCAGGCAACCAGGCGGCGGACCTCGTACCGGGCCTCTGCCCCCTTGGGCATAAGCGGCGGCTGCGGCACCGTCTCTTCCAGAAACTCACAGATCGCCTGACTGTCGGCAAGCGTCAGCTTGCCGATCTGCAAGATCGGCACCCGACCCGCCGGATTGCGGCGCAGGAAATCGGCATCCTGTTCCCAGTACCGCTCTTCGACCAGTTCCACCTCGATCCGCTTTTCGGCCAGACACAGGCGCACCTTGCGGGAAAAGGGGGACAGGGGGAAATGATACAGGCGGTTCATCGCGGACTACTCGACATTTCAATGTCCCCCTTCAATGCCACCAGAGGGGGCGGGGTTCAATGGTGGATCGGGGGCGGGATCAGCCGCCCTGGAAACAGGTGGCACGGCCATCGGCGGCAATCGTGGCAGCACCGTCAACGATCTGAGCGGCCCGCCGCCGAACGGCGGCAGACGGGCGGCTGGCCGACCGGCCCTTTGGATCAGGCAGAACTGCGGCCAGACGGGCAGCCTGCACCGGCGTCAGATCGCGGGCATCCACGCCGAAATAATGCTGGGATGCGGCCTGCACCCCGAACACGCCCTCGTCGAACTCGGCGATATTGAGGTAGACCTCAAGGATGCGGTGCTTGGTCCAGACCGCCTCCATCAGCGGGGTCAGGGTCACCTCGATCCCCTTGCGAACCCAACTGCGGCCCTGCCACAGATAGACGTTCTTGACCACCTGCTGACTGATAGTCGACGCGCCACGCACCGCGCCGGCATCCATGGCGGCACGAATGGCCCCCACGTCCAGACCCCAGTGCAAGCAAAAATTGGCATCCTCGGCGGCCACGGCGGACCGGGGCATGACCGGGGCGATGTCCTCCATCGACACCCATTCCTGCTGCACCCCGCCCAGACGGCGGCCTTCGGAAAACATGTAGGGGGTGGTTGGCGGGTTCACGACGTCAAAGAGAAGGATTCCGAACAGGACAAGACCAAACACGATGAGCACCCCCCGCCAGAACACCCGGCGCAGACGGGCGAACAGACCCCGCCGCGGCCCCGTGGCCCCGGACGCGGACCTCGCCGCCTTGGTCGTCTTGATCGTCTTGGTCGCCATGTCCCAGCTATAGGGGCTGCGGCGTTGTCAGACAAACAGAACCATCGCATCCGTCCCACGCAAAACCGGCCGGGCAGTCAGCGTCGGCGTGCAATCGGTCAGGCCCAGCCTGTCACGGACTGCCTCCGAGGCGACCGGATCATACAGGGCAAAATCGCCCCCCGGATCGAAACTCTCCGATGCAATCCCCTCGGCATAGACAATCTGATGTCCATCCAGCAGAAGATGCAGGTATTCGACCTCGCGCATCTTCTGAACATGGATGCGGTCGTGGGTTGCCACCAGATGCTTGGCCGCGACCATCACTTCATCGGTGCCGAAATACAGTTCGGCCCGCCAGCCGTCGATAACCATCCGGTGCTGGGGCGACACCAGCAGGTCCCGCGCGTTGCCCAGCGCGCCAGCCATGATGCGGATCGGGGCATGATTGCCATCGCCAGAGGCGCGGCGGCAACTGACCCACAAGACAGGCTGCGGCCCCGCATCGCGGGTCAGGACCAGATCGCCTTCGGCCAGATCCTCGATCCGGCGCGGTCCGTCCGGCGTGTCGATCAGGGTGCCCCGCACAAAGCAGGCGGGGCCAAGATCGCTGACCGGCATTTGCGTGTTGGGCGAAACCCAACTTGAACTGACAAACGTGGCGTTCTCCAGAACGCTGCCGTCGATGGGGGTGAACACCCGTTGCCCGTTGGCCAGATAGAACGTCGTCCCGGTGATCGTGACGATGGAACCGTCCATCCGTTCGACAGTGACCGTGTCCCCGTAATAGGTCCCGGTCACGTCCGACCCGTTCACCCTGTCATTGCCCGCGGTTCCGACATCGCCGTCGTCGTCCTGATCCACAAGGTTGTAGACCACGAAATTCAACGGCGTCCCCGACGCCGGGGGCGAATAAGGGTCGATCAGGTAGAACTGGTCGGTGTAGGTTGTCGGCATTGCCGCCTCTGCATTGGTTCACTCTCGAAACAACGCAGAAAATGCAGGTCAAATTTGCCGCTAATGCGGAACAATCAAGGTCATTGTTTCCGCAAAATGGGTCATTCCGGGGCACGCAGGCCCCGGAATGTGTCGCCCGTCTCGTGTCACTCTGCCGGAATCGCCTTTTCCTCAAGGCTCAGCGGATGCTTGAGGTGAACCAGCATTTCCTTGGGACAAACCTGAAGGAAATGATGCTTTTCGCTGTCCCAGTGTTGCAGGATGTCGGCGGCCTTGCGGCTGCCCGTCTCCTTGGCATGGCGTTCGATCAGACCCTTCAATTGTGTTTCCCAGTGGGCAACAGTGACCGGACAGGTCACAAGGCTTTCCATGTTGATCAGCGCCTCGCTGACCCCCTTGGGATCATACAGATACGCCATGCCTCCGGTCATCCCGGCGCCAAAGTTGGCCCCAATCGACCCCAGGATGACGGCCACACCCCCGGTCATGTATTCGCATCCGTTGGTGCCGCAACCTTCGATCACTACCGACGCGCCCGAGTTGCGGACGGCGAACCGTTCGCCTGCGCGGCCTGCCGCGAACAGGTACCCAGCGGTCGCCCCATACAGGACCGTGTTGCCGATGATCGTGTTTTCCGACGCCACCAGCGGCGAATTCATCGGCGGACGCACGACGATTGTGCCCCCCGACAAACCCTTGCCGACATAATCGTTGGCATCGCCCGACACTTCCAGCTTGAGGCCCGGTGCCGCAAACGCGCCCAGCGATTGCCCCGCCGACCCCTTGAGCTTGACCGTCAGGTGGTCAGGTTGCAAGCTGTTGCGCATCCCGAATTTGCTGACGATATGGCTGCTGGTGCGGGTGCCAATGGTGCGCAAGGTGTTCTGCACCGCATATTCCAACTGCATCTTTTCGCCGTCGTTCAGGAAGCGGGCGGCGTCCTTGACGATCTCGGCGTCCAGCGTGTCGGGCACCGGGTTGCGCGGCTTGTTGCGATCATACTTGATCTTGTCCGCGCCATCGACGGTAATCAGCAGCGGGTTCAGGTCGAGATCATCCAGATGCGCGGCCCCCCGGCTGACCTGGGTCAAAAGGTCGGCGCGGCCAATCACGTCATCCAGCGACCGCGCGCCAATGCTGGCCAGAATTTCACGGACTTCGGTGGCGTAGAAGGTGATGAGGTTGACCACCTTTTCCGCCGATCCGTCGAACTTGGCCCGCAGGCTTTCGTCCTGCGTGCACACGCCCACCGGGCAGGTGTTCGACTGGCACTGACGGACCATGATGCAGCCCATCGCGATCAGGGCGGCGGTTCCGATCCCGTATTCCTCGGCCCCCAGCATGGCGGCCATGACGATGTCGCGGCCGGTGCGCAACCCGCCGTCGGTTCGCAGGGTGACGCGGCTCCGCAGGTTGTTCATTGACAACACCTGATGGGTCTCGGTCAGACCCATTTCCCACGGCAGGCCCGCGTATTTGATCGACGTGGCAGGCGACGCGCCCGTGCCGCCGTTGTGGCCGGACACAAGGATGATGTCTGCCTTGGCCTTGGCCACCCCGGCGGCAATCGTGCCGATCCCGGACGATGCCACCAGTTTCACCGTCACCTTGCAGCGCGGGTTGATCTGTTTGAGGTCATAGATCAGCTGCGCCAGATCCTCGATCGAATAGATGTCGTGGTGCGGCGGCGGCGAAATCAGGGTCACGCCCTTGGTCGAATGGCGCAGCCGGGCGATCAGGTCGGTGACCTTCATGCCGGGCAACTGGCCACCCTCGCCGGGCTTGGCGCCTTGGGCCACCTTGATTTCCAGCTCTTCGCACTGATTGAGGTATTCGGCGGTGACACCGAACCGACCCGACGCGACCTGCTTGATCTTGGCGCTGGGGTTGTCGCCGTTGGGTTCGGGGGTGAAGTGCGCAGGGTCCTCGCCGCCCTCGCCGCTGTCGGACTTTGCGCCGATGCGGTTCATGGCGACGTTCAGGGTCTTGTGCGCCTCGGGTGACAAGGCCCCAAGCGACATGCCCGGGGTCACGAACCGCTTGCGGATGCTGGTAATGCTTTCCACCTGTTCGATCGGCACAGCCTCGCCCAATGGCTTGATCGCCAGAAGGTCGCGCAGATGGATCGGCGGATTCGACTGCATGACAGACGAATACTGCTTCCAGATCTCATAGGACGCCTTGTTGCAGGCCATCTGAAGCAGGTGCATCGTGGATGCTTCCCACGCGTGCTTTTCCCCCGAGCGGCGGGCCTTGTAGAACCCCCCGATGGGCAGCACGTCCTGTCCGCCCAGCCATCCCTTGGCATGGACCTCTTCGACCTTTTGCTGGATGCCGCTGACACCGATCCCGGAAATGCGGGACTGCATACCGGGGAAATATTCGGCGACCATCGCACGGGACAGACCCACAGCCTCAAAATTCAGACCGCCGCGATAGGACGAGATGACCGAGATGCCCATCTTGGACATGATCTTGAGCAGGCCCGCGTCGATGGCCGCGCGATAGCGGCGCATCGCATCGGTCAGGCTGCCATCGACCAACCCACGCGAAATGCGATCGGCAATGGAATCCTGCGCCAAATAGGCGTTTACCGTGGTCGCCCCACAGCCGATCAGCACCGCGAAATAATGCGGGTCAATACACTCGGCAGACCGGACGTTGACCGAACAGAAGGTGCGCAGGCCCTTGCGGGTCAGGCCCGAATGAACGGCGCTGGTGGCCAGGATCATCGGCATCGGCACCTTGTCAGCACCCTGAAGCTGGTCAGTCAGGACAAGGTGGCTCGCTCCAGAGCGGACCGCATCCTCGGCCTCGGCCCGCACCCGTTCCAGCCCCACGCGAAGGGCATCGTGATGCCCGCCGGCCGGAATGGTGCAGTCGATGATGACCACGGTATCGCCGAAATGGCGGACCATCTCGTCAAACTCGGCATTGGCAACAAAGGGGCTTTCCAGAACCACGATCTCGGTCTGGGCGCTGCTTTCGTCGAGCACGTTCTTGAGGTTGCCAAACCGGGTCTTGAGGCTCATCACCCGGCTTTCGCGCAGGCTGTCGATGGGCGGGTTCGTCACCTGGCTGAAATTCTGCCGGAAAAAGTGCGACAGCGGGCGATACTGCGCCGACAGCACGGCAGACGGGGTATCATCACCCATCGAGGCGATCATCTCCTTGCCGTCCTCGGCCATCGGGGCCAGAACCTGCTCCAGTTCCTCGATCGAATAGCCGGCAGCAATCTGGCGCTTGCGCAGTTCCGCCCCGGCGAACATGGCCTTTTCAGGGACGCCGTGCATGATCTCGTTCAGATCGACGACCTTTTCGATCCAGTCGGCATATGGCTGGGCAGCTGCCAACCGGTCCTTGATTTCTACATCGTGGTACAGTTTGCCGTCCCTCATATCGACGGCAATCATCTGGCCGGGGCCAAGCGCGCCCTTTTCCACCACGGTCGCCTCGTTGATGGCGACCATCCCGGCCTCTGACCCCGCAATCAGCAGGCCGTCGCCGGTGACCACATAGCGCAGGGGGCGCAGTCCGTTCCGGTCAAGACCGCCACAAACCCAACGTCCATCAGTCATGGCAAGCGCGGCGGGGCCGTCCCACGGCTCCATCACGGCGTTGCAATAGGAATACATGTCCTGCCAGGCCTGCGGCATCTCGACCGCCTGCTTGGACCACGCCTCGGGAACCAGCATCGTCTTGGCCATGGGGGCGCTGCGCCCGGCACGAACCAGCACCTCGAACACGCTGTCCAGCGCGCCGGAATCCGATGTGCCGAACGGGATGATCGGCTTGATATCCTCGGCCATCTCGCCAAACGTATTCGACGCCATCCGGATCTCGTGCGACTTCATCCAGTTCACGTTGCCCTTGAGCGTGTTGATTTCACCGTTGTGGGCCAACATGCGGAACGGCTGGGCCAGCGCCCATTGCGGGAACGTGTTGGTGGAATAGCGCTGGTGATAGATGGCAAAGGCGCTCTCGAACCGCTTGTCCATCAGGTCGGGATAGAAAACGGCCACCTGTTCGGCCAGCATCATGCCCTTGTAGATGATCGACCGACAGGACAGCGAACAGAAATACAGGGTCGGGATCTGGGCGACGTTGGCAGCCTTTTCGATCCGGCGGCGGATGATATACAACTCGCGCTCGAACTGGTCGGCGTCGATATCCTTGTCGCAGCGGATCAGGATCTGCTCGATCTCGGGCCTTGTGGCATTGGCCTTGTCCCCCAGAACATCGGTGTTCACGGGCACATGTCGCCAGCCGTAGATATAGTGACCCATGCGCAGAACCTCGGATTCCACGATTGTCCGGCAGCGTTCCTGCGCGCCGAAATCGGTGCGAGGCAGGAACACCTGCCCCACCGCGATCAGCTTGGTCATGTCGGGCTCATGGCCCGTCCGGCGCACCTGATCGTAAAAGAAATGGACCGGGATCTGCACATGAATGCCCGCGCCATCGCCGGTCTTGCCATCGGCATCGACAGCGCCCCGGTGCCACACGGCCTTGAGGGCTGCGATCCCCTTTTCCACGACCCCGCGCGACGGAGTGCCGTCGATCGACACGACCAGACCTACGCCACAGGACGAATGTTCGTCCTCGTCGCGGTACAGGCTGTTTTCGGCCATCCACTTGCGGCGGGCGGCCTCGTCTTCGGCCCAGCGTTCGTCAAACTGCGTCATGATGCGCTCCTTCATCCGCCGGGGTCTCGCCCGGAACCTGGTGCCAGCCGGGACCACCCAGCCGCTCTTCAATCTGCCCCAGAACCGTGTCCAGTTTGCGGGGGTATCCGTAAATGACCGACCGGACCAACGGGGCCAGCAAGTCGTGTTTCTTGAGCCATTCGGCCGTGTTGTGACCCGACCGGGCCACATGGCTTAGTCGCAGGTTGGGCGAAGGGGCCAACAACGCGGCCTGAGCATTGTCGTATTTGCTGCCGGTGCCGAACACGACGGTCACTTCGGTCGGCACCTCGGGAATGATCTCGGCCACCGACCGGGCGGCCTGCTGCGGGCCGAAATCGGCCAGATATTCGTCGAACCGCGTCTCGTCGATCACCTCGGGGTGCATCGAGATTTGCGGCGACAGGGCCAGGGCGCGGGCGACAGGCAATTCGCGGGCAAACAGGATTGCGCCAAATCCACCCATCGAATTGCCCAGCGTGACGATCTCTTCGGCCTCGACCCGCTCTGCCTCGGCCTTGATCCCGGCGGTGATGCGGTCCACCAGACCAGCCCCCGAATACCATGTGCACTTCATGTCCTGCACATTGAGAACAGGATTCTTGCCGTTATGCGACACGGTATGCAGGAATTCGTTGCGCAGCGACCCGTCGCGGGGCAGCTTGGCCCCCCCGAACACCACGACCAGCCGCTTTTGACGGCCCGGATAGCGGCGCAGGCACAGGACATCGTCGCGTTCGATGACTTCCATTTCAACAGCCGGGGCATCCATCACGGCGCCCTTTTCGACATGATCGCGCCACAGCCGAATTTCGGCTGGGTCGTCAGGAACCCCGGATCGCCGGGAAAGGCAAAGGACATCGGCGTGTCGTCGTCGTCGAAACTATCCGACGGGGTCGTAATGTGCGAGACGCCCGACAGGAACGTGCGCCACTCGCGGTTGATGAATTCATGCCCGGCAGATGTCCACTGTTCGCTACCGTCCTCGGCATAGGCGGTGATGTGGTACTCAGTCTCCTCCAGCGTGACGCCATTGACGGTGACGGTGCGGCCGGTCAGACGATCCTCGCCCACAAACCGCTGGGTGCCGATCTCGGGCGAGGTGGTCTCAAAATCATAACTGTCCACGCCCTTCGCCACCAACTCGCTGAACGAGGCTGGGTCGGTGTTGCCCGGGCCCAACCGTTCGGTATGGCCGGACAGCGCGTGAAAACTTTCGATCCACTGTGCTTCTGCGTCGATTGACCCCACATAGGTCAATCCGTCCTGATTCAGGTCAACGCGGCGTTGATACCCTTCGGGATCGGCCTCACAGCGGAAATGATGCGACAGGGTGCAACTGCGCATCTGCACGGTAACATAGGCGGTGCAGCCCTGCGGCAGCGAAAACGTCGGGGCCTGTTGTGCCACGGCGGGCGAGGCCATCAGGATCAGGACAAGCGCACGGATCATTGCCCGCCCCCCTGCTTTGACATCACGACGCCGCAGTCGAACTTGGGCTTGGTCGCCAGAAAGCCATCCTCGCCCGGAAAGGCGAATTCGACGGGAGAGTGATCGGATTCGAACGTGCCAGACGACGACGTGGTTGTGCGTCGCCCCGACAGAAACGTGCGCCACTCCGGGTTGACGTATTCCTGTCCGTCCCCGCTCCAGATTTCGGCCCCTGTCGCCTCGTCCACGGCGCGGCCCTTGAAATGCGTCTGGCTCAGCGTGACGCCGTCAATCACGACAGGACCGCCGACAATCTCGTCATATCCAGTAGTGCGAGAAGGGCTGAAGCTGTTGGAATCAGTTCTGAAATCCCAGTCGTCGCGCCCCGTCGCCAGCAATTCGGTCAAGGACGCAGGATCAGCGGCCCCCGGCAAAAGCCGATTGGTTTCGCCCGATCCGGGATAATAGCTTTCGATCCACTGGGTTTCAGCGTCGATGATGCCCAGATAGATCATTCCCGCGTCCGACAGATCGACCCGGTGCTGATACCCCTCGGGATCACCTTCGCAGCGGAAAAGGTGGCTGACCTCGCACCCCCGCTTTTGCACGGTGACATAGGCGGTGCAGCCTTGCGGCAGGGCATAGGCATCGGCGGCATGGGCGGCAGGCGTCAGGGACAGCACCGCCGCCCCCGTCATTCCTGCCAATCCTGCCAACCGTCGGATCATCTCGCCTCTTACATCCACGTCAGCCGTGCTGACCTTAATAAATCCTCACCGTACGGAGTGTCTGTACAGCCGGTGTACACGCGGTGTACGGCCAGTGTACGCCCCGTGCCTACTCCGCCGCCACGCTTGTCGACTGGCTCAGATAGGTCAGAATCGCCTGCGCTGCCTCACGTCCGTCGCGGATCGCCCAGACCACCAACGACGCACCGCGCACGATGTCTCCGGCGGCATAGACACCCTCAAGACTTGTCTGGCCCGTGCCGAACGCCGCCTTGATCGTGCCCCAGCGGGTCGTCTCGAGCCCCTCAACACCCCACAGCTTGGGGAGGTCCTCGGGCTCGAACCCCAGCGCCTTGATGACCAGATCGGCAGGCTCTTCGTAATCCGCGCCTTCGATCAGTTCGGGCATCTGACGGCCGGTGGAATCCGGCGCGCCCAAACGCATCCGCTGAACCATGACGCCTTCGACGGCATCGCCGCCAAAGCCCTTGGGGGCGGAAAGCCACACGAAATCCACACCTTCTTCCTCGGCGTTCTTCACCTCGCGCTGCGACCCGGGCATGTTGGCCTTGTCGCGGCGATACAGGCACTTGACCGACGTGGCGCCCTGCCGGATCGCGGTCCGGACACAGTCCATCGCGGTATCGCCCCCGCCGATGACGACGACGCGCTTGCCCTCGGCGTTCAGCTCGCCACTGTCGAACTCGGGCACATCATCGCCAAAGCTCTTGCGGTTGCTCGCAGTCAGATAATCAATGGCGCGGACGATCCCCGCAGCGTCCGATCCGGGGGCCACCAGATCGCGGGTCTTGTAAACACCCGTGGCGATCAGCACCGCATCGTGTTTGCCACGAATGGCGTCGAACGACAGATCCTCGCCCACGTCGCAGTTCAAGACAAAGTCGACCCCGCCGTCCTCCAGCTGGGCCATGCGGGCCATGACGATGTCCTTTTCCAGCTTGAAGCCGGGGATGCCATAGGTCAGCAGGCCGCCCCCGCGATCATAGCGGTCATAGACAGTGACCTGCACACCTGCGCGGCGCAGCATGTCAGCAGCAGCAAGACCCCCCGGCCCAGCGCCGATGATACCCACGGATTCAGACCGTTCGACGGCCGGGCGGATCGGCTTGACCCAGCCCTCTTCCATCGCCGTGTCGGTGATGTATTTCTCGACCGATCCGATGGTGACGGTGCCGTGACCGGATTGTTCGATAACACAGTTGCCTTCGCACAGCCGATCCTGCGGGCAGATGCGGCCGCAAATCTCGGGGAAGGTGTTTGTGGCCTGTGACAATTCATACGCTTCCTGCAACCGCCCCTCGGCGGTTAGGCGCAGCCAGTCGGGAATGTTGTTGTGCAGCGGGCAATGGCTTTGGCAATACGGCACGCCACACTGGCTGCACCGGCTCGACTGTTCCTCGGCTTTGGCGGCTGCGTACTCGCCATAAATCTCGTGGAAATCCTGACGGCGCAGGTTGGGCGGACGCTTTTCAGGCATGTCACGCCCGACCGTCACAAATTTCAGCATCTTCTGACCAGCCACGACGAAGCCTCCGCAAGTGTCCCGGAATGACTGCTTAAAACGACCATGAGGAAATGAAAAGTCAGCGATACTGACCTAAATGGATCTAATTTGGCCCCCAGCAAACGTTTGGGCCACTTTTTCCCGATTTTTAGGTCAGCACACGATACCTATCCGCCCGAAACGCGGCAAAATCCGACAGCGATTCGGCCTTTCGGCCCGTTCAGGCGATCATCCCAACCGCCGCCATACCCAACAACACCCCTCCAAACAGGATGCGATAGACGGCAAAGACCGTAAATCGGTTGGTCTGGATATATCCCAGCAGCCATTTCACCGCGACAAAGGCAGTCACGGTGGACACGACAAAGGCAATGGCCAGCGCGGTCCAATCCTCGGACACGCCGCCATCTTTGACCTGTTTGAGTAATTCATAGCCACTTGCCGCGAACATGGTCGGGATGCCGACCAGAAATGCAAACTCGGTCGCCGCAGCCCGGTTCGACGTGCCCAGCAACATGGCGACAAAGATTGTGGCGGCCGACCGGGACGTGCCGGGAAAGATACCCGCGACGATCTGCGCCAGACCGACGGCAATCGCCACGCGCAGGGTGATCTCGACCCGGTCGGGCTGTTTTGCTGCCAGCCATTCGGCCACAAGCATCCAGACCCCACCCAGAACCAGCGCCCAGGCGACAGGAGTGATCGTGGTCGGCAACTCGAACCCCAGCTTCTTGACCACCAGCCCCAGAACGGCGGTAATCACAAAGGCCACGATCAGCTTGATCAGGTAATCACGGTTGGCCGGATCGTTCCATCCGGTGAACAGATCCACGATCCGCCGCCAGTAGATCAGTGTCACGGCCAGAATCGCACCCGCCTGAATGACGATGTTATAGGTGTCCGACCGCGCCCCCAGCCAATGTTCGGCCAAAAGCAGGTGACCCGTGCTGGAAATCGGCAGAAACTCGGTGATGCCCTCGATGACACCCAGCACCACGTCGTTAAGATAGCTCACGTTAGTCCGCCCTTTTCAGATGTCCGGCGGGCCGGATCAGACTTTGCGCAGGTTCTTGGCCGAATCCTTGATGGCGTCGTATTGGCCTGACGGACGGAACCGCCACAGATATTCCGGCAAGACCGACGCGGCCGCAGTGGGGGCAATCCCCAGATCGGCCAGACACTTGGCCCCTTCAGCGACCACATTGTCCACGGCCAGATTGCGGACCTGATCCTTGGTCAGGGGTCCCTTGACCAGCCCCAACGTCAGCGATCGGACCAACCCAAACGCACCAGCCATCAACCGGGCGATCCAGAACGGAATGTTCACGACCAACCGGCGACGATGGATCACGCCCAGCATGACCTGCATCCAGTCGCGGAAGCTATGAACATCCGGGCCGCCCAGTTCGTAAATCCCGTGTGCCTCGCCCTTGATACCCATGACGGCGGCCTGCGCCACGTCATCGACATAGACCGGCTGAAACTTGGTATCGGCCCCCACGACAGGCAGGACCGGGCCCATGCGGGTCATGCCGGCAAAGCGGTTAAAGAACTGATCTTCGTTCCCGAAAATGATCGACGGGCGCAGGATCATGGCATTTGGCATGGCTGCCAAAACGGCTGCCTCGCCCGCGGCTTTGGTCCGGGCATAGGCGCTGGAACTGTCGGCATCCGCGCCAATGGCGGACAACAGGACCATGCTCTGCACACCAATTTCGGCGGCGATGCGGGCGACACGACCGGGGGCTTCGGCCTGAACGGCGGCAAAGGTATTCTTGCCCACTTCGTCCAGAACGCCCACGCAATAGACGACGGCATCCGCCCCATGCATGACCGACCGGACAGACTCATCGTCGCGGACATTGCAGAACACAGGTTCGACCTGACCAACCGCGCCATAGGGGCGCACGAACATCGCAAGGTTGGGATCACGGACAGCGACACGGATGCGCCAGCCTTCTTTGGCCATCCGCCGGGCGATATACCGCCCGACAAAACCGGACCCGCCATAGATCGTGACAAGCTTGGACATGGGCAGCCCCCGTCATGGAATTCGACTGCGGGTTTACCCCTCGGCCCCCGTCCAGACAAGGCGCAATTCGGCACAGGGCGGGACGAACGATTTAGAAAAGGAATCGAATTGACACCGCCGCGAACCCCCCTTAGATGCACCGCTCACACAGCCTGCCCAGGTGGTGGAATTGGTAGACGCGCTGGCTTCAGGTGCCAGTGTCCGAAAGGACGTGGAGGTTCGAGTCCTCTCCTGGGCACCAATCGCCTCTTGATATCCAAGGATATCAAGGAGTTAGCGACAAAAAACTTTCCCACTGTCATGACGACGCGTAGAACGTGGGACTGTTTTGTTCTGTCAATGATCCTAATGGTCGGCAGGGTCATTATCTCCTGTTCGGTGCAGCCAACCTCGGCCAACCGCGATCCAGTAACCTTGCGGAGCCCGTGGACCGCGCGATGGGTCAGGCCCGCTTCGTTGTACCAATCCCGGAACCTGTTGCCAAACCCGTTGGACGCGAATGGCCGACCATAGCCGTTGATGAGGATGGCTGCGGCCCAAGGATCGCGGACCACGCCGCGGGCCCGCGATGCGCCGGGGTTCGTCTGGCGCAATAGTCGGTCAATCCACCGCCTCGTCCGCATCATTGGCTGGTCGATCCAGATGGTTTGCAGCTGGGTATATTGGTCAGGCACATGCACGCCATTGTCGCGCCCGCCGAACGCCGATGGATTGAACCCGCCAAAGGGGGTCGTGATGTAGCCCACGCCAAAGCTGTTGACGGTGACAGGCCCCGCCCGGATCGCCCGGGCGCCCCGGATGGCGCACTTTAAGTCTGACATATGCCGCCCGATAGGCAGACCCGTCTCGGCCACGATTTCCGCCACCCGCAAGGCAGTAAATGAGGTTTCGGCGGCCGGTTTCACGATCACCGAACAACCCGAGGCCGACGTCGGGCCTATCTTCCACGCCAGCATCAGCCGCGGGAAATTCCACGGCAGCACCCGCCCCACAACGCCAATCGGTTCGCGCACCACTATAGCGATATTGTTACCCCAATACCTCGCCCAAACGGCATTTCATGGAACTGCGGCTGGACCGACGCAGCACCTGCTGCTGCAAACCGAAAATTCGACGGTTGATGTGGCGTTAGCCTGCGGCTTTGAAAACGCGGGTCACTTTTCGCTGGTCTACCGTGCGGCGTTCGGGCGGTCGCCCGGCTCTCAACCAAGGCGGATTGGCTAGGCCGCTGAATCGGGGGCCGTTCCCGTCTTCTTGCGCAGGATCAGTTGGGTGAAAACGGTCAAGTTGACCTGCGGCATGACAGGCTCGCGGATGCGGACGATCAGGGACGCTTCGCGGCGGACATGGACGGGACCGACAACGTCTTTCGCGAATCCGTCGGCCGCTTTGCGACAGTGGAGGAGGACGTGGCCCCCACCCACCTGCTGGTCAGCGATTACCACAGCTGGCTCGCCTGAGCCTCAGATCCGCAGACACGAGGGGCGGAGATGGATGGCGCGACGAAATAGGCCGACGTCATCGCGGTTTATCAGGCAATGTTCAATGTCAGCCACGCGCGCATGGCGATCGAAACCGTAGTGGCTCGGCCCCGGCAGAGAAGTCGCGGTCTGGACGATACCCGCTTAGGGGCCGTTGACGTGGCACAAATGTAGCGCGCACGCTATCGTGGTGGTCAAGCTTCGACCATAGGTTGCGTAATCGGGATTTTTCCTTAACATTTGATCTTGCACGTTAAAGTCTGAGGTTTTGGGTAATGAACAAGCCGTTTGCGCAGGATGCCCGGATGGGGCGGCTCACGACGGCGTTGGGCAAGGACACGCTCAATCTGTTGCGGTTCGAGGGGGCGGAGCATGTGAGTGCGCC
>JAHEBU010000003.1 GCA_024642115.1 Marivivens sp.
GATCCCGATCGTCTCCACCATTTCAGCCTATCAGGGTTTTTGCCTTTTCGGCAGGTCGCAGAGGGACCGGAAACTCTTTGTGCTTCTTGCGATGGAACCATTGGCTGAGCAGGAACAAAGCCAAAGGAACTCCGAGGCCGATCCCGAAATAGATCCCGGTGGCCAACAAAAGACTAGCGTCGAACAGGACGTAAGACACGATTGCGCCACAAAGCCCGAAAAAGGCGCTTATGATAAGGACGACCATGCTCTGCTCCCGCAAAACTACCCGCCACTGTTAACCTTTATGAAGGCAAAAGTAAGCCTTTTCATCTTGGACCCAAGATTTTTAAGTCAGGTTAACGACACGGCAGGTTTGAAGGTCCGCCCAACCCAAAGGGATCGGTGACGCCGCTGCCGGTGAAGTCCAGACCTGTGGCTTACCGCACAAACTTCTTGAACTTGACCCGTTTGGGCTCCAGCGCGTCGGCACCCAGCCGCCGCTTCTTGTCTTCTTCGTAGTCCTCGAAGTTGCCTTGGAACCATTCGACGTGCGCATCGCCCTCGAAGGCGAGGATGTGTGTGCATATCCGGTCGAGGAAGAAGCGGTCGTGCGAAATGACAACCGCGCAGCCCGCGAAATCGACCAGCGCATCCTCGAGCGCACGCAGCGTTTCGACGTCGAGGTCGTTTGTCGGCTCGTCGAGTAAAAGGACGTTTCCGCCGGATTTCAACAGCTTGGCCATGTGGACCCGGTTGCGTTCACCGCCCGACAGCAGGCCCACCTTTTTCTGCTGGTCGCCCCCTTTGAAGTTGAAGGCCGAGCAGTAGGCGCGGGAGTTCATCGTGGCATCACCCAGTTCGATGATCTCGGCCCCGCCGGTAATTTCCTCCCAGACGGTGGCGTCAGGGGAGAGCGCGTCACGGGATTGGTCAACGTATGCCAGTTTCACAGTATCGCCATAGGTCACCTCGCCCTGATCGGGCTTGGTCTGGCCGGTCAGCATGGAAAAAAGCGTGGATTTACCTGCGCCGTTCGGACCAATGACGCCGACGATCCCACCGGGGGGCAGGTCGAACGACAGGTCCTCGATCAACAGCTTGTCGCCCATCGCCTTGGTCAGACCTTCGACGTTGATGACCTTTGAGCCGAGGCGCGGACCGTGCGGAATGATGATCTGGGCGCGGCCCATCTTTTCCCGCTCGGACTGGTTGGCCATATCGTTGTAGGCACTGATCCGGGCCTTGGATTTGGCCTGCCGGGCCTTGGCGCCCTGCCGCATCCATTCAAGTTCGCGTTCCAGCGTCTTTTGCCGCGACTTGTCGTCCTTGGATTCCCGTTCGAGACGCTTGGCCTTGGCCTCGAGCCAGCTAGAATAGTTGCCTTCGTGCGGAATACCCGAACCCCGATCAAGTTCGAGGATCCAGCCGGTGATCGCATCAAGGAAATACCGGTCGTGAGTCACGATCAGAATCGTTCCCTTGTATTCTACAAGGTGATTTTGCAGCCAAGCGATGGTTTCCGCGTCAAGGTGGTTGGTCGGCTCGTCAAGCAGCAGCATGTCCGGCGCATCAAGCAGTAGTTTGCACAACGCCACCCGCCGCTTTTCCCCGCCTGACAGCGTGGTCACGTCGGCATCGTCGGGCGGGCAGCGCAGCGCCTCCATGCTTACGTCGATTTGTGCGTCGAGATCCCACAGGTTCTGTGCGTCGATCTCGTCCTGAAGCTTGGCCATTTCGTCGGCGGTTTCGTCCGAATAGTTCATGGCCAGGTCATTATAGCGGTCCAAGATCGCCTTTTTCGCAGCCACGCCGAGCATCACGTTTTCCCGGACGGTCAGCGTCGGATCGAGTTCGGGTTCCTGAGGCAGGTAGCCGACGCGCGCGCCTTCGGCGGCCCAAGCTTCACCCTGAAAATCCTTGTCCTGTCCGGCCATGATCCGCATGAGCGAGGATTTTCCCGACCCGTTGACCCCGACGACGCCGATCTTGACCCCCGGCAGAAAGTTCAGGCGGATGTTTTCAAAGACCTTTTTACCGCCCGGATAGGCTTTGGACACGCCATCCATGAAATAGACGTACTGATAGCTGGCCATTGGGGACTCCGTTCCGCGAAAATGTTGCCCCTAGATAGCGGCGCGGCGGAGGGGGAGCAATCGCGGATCGTGGGTTTGCAGGGGCCTGTCCTGACGGGAGGCCAGCCAGGCCAACAGCGCCCCGGGGGCAAGCGGCGCACAAAGGTCCAACCCTTGCAAGATCGGGCAGCCCAGTCCGATCAGGTGGCGCGTCTGTTCCGGGTTTTCGATCCCTTCGGCCACGACACCGACGCCAAGATCCGCACAAAGTTCGATGACAGTCGCTACGATTTTCGAACTGGTCGGATCATGCGGCAGGTTCCGGATCAGGGCGCGGTCGATCTTGACCCCGGAAATGTCCAGTTGCGCAAGATGCGCGAGACCGGCATGCCCCACCCCGAAATCGTCAAGCTTGGTTTGATATCCGGCCCGCGCCAGATCCGTGATGATCCGGGCGTGCGGGCTGTTTTGGGCCGCGTCGTCAAAGATCACCGTCTCGAGGACCTCGATTTCAACGTGTTCCGGGACGATGCCCCGGGCCAGCACCCCGTAGGTGAGCCGGGCCACGAAATCTGGATGCGACAGCAGGGCACTGGAGGCATTGAGCGCGACATGCACATCGCTTTGCCCAGATCGGTTCAAGTGTGCCTTGAGATCCAGCGCCGCCTCCATCGCGGCAAAGTCGACCTTGGCCATGATGCCGAGTTCCAGTGCCAATGGCAGAAAGTCTGCGGGTTTGAGCGCCCCAAGGCGAGGGTGGTCCCAGCGGACCAGTGTTTCCAAACAGCGCACATGCCCGGATGAGAGGTCGATCATCGGCTGAAACTGGAAGGACAGGCTGCCATCATCGACGGCGCGCAGCAGTTCGGCGCTGAGCCGGGCGCGGTCGCTGTGGCGCTGGTGTAGTTGTTCGTCATAGGTGGCCACATGGCCCCGCCCGCTGCGCTTGACCTCGTAGAGGGCGAAGTCGGCGCGTTGAAGAATATCCTCGGGGGTGACTGTGGATGTGTCCGAGATGGCGGCCCCGATGCTGGCCCGACACGGCAGCATCCGTTCCCCCCAGTGGGCCGGCGCGGCAAGGGCGCGCGCCAGACTGTCAGCGATTCCGCGCAGGTCTAAAAGCGAGGGGATATCCGGGCACAGGACAACGAATTCGTCCCCGCCGATCCGTGCCACCAGATCATCCCGGCGCACAGACGTTCGCAGGATCTGCGCCACGTGGACCAGAACGGCATCCCCGGCCGAGTGGCCGTGCGTGTCGTTGATATCCTTGAACTTGTCGAGGTCCAGGTGCAGCATCCCCACCACGGTCCCTTTGGCGCGGGCGTCTGCGAGTGCTGTTTTGGCCTGCGCCATAAGTGTGGAGCGGTTGGCGATTCCGGTCAGCCCGTCGCACGAGGCAATCGTTGCCAGGTCGGCGGTCGACCGTTCAAGTTGGCGTTCACGCTCGACCTGATCCGTGGCATCCCGGCAGACCAGGATCGCATGTCGTTCGCCATTGGGCGCGTCCCGAAAGGAAACCGCGATCTCGTTCCAGAACAGTGTGCCATCTGCCCGGCAGTTGCGCCGCAAATGCGGGCGGCTGTATTGGGGATCGTCCGGATCATAATGAAATGCCGCAATCGAAGAAGCGTCCGTTCGAAGATCGGGGGGAATCACGAATTCGAGCGGATTGCGGCCGGTCACATAGTCGAGCGTGCGGCCGGTCATCCGACAGAATGCGGGGTTGGCCCAAAGGATCTTGCCGTCCATCGACTGCACCACGAGTCCATCATAGGCGCTGTCGGCGACCAATCGCGCGTAATACCCGCGTTCTCGGGCTGCACCCAATTGCTGCATAAGGCAGTTGATTTCAGCCCGCGACCGTCTGCGCTCATGAAGCAGGCACACGACCGAGACACCAACAAAGAGGCAGGCAACTAACAGGAGGGCTGGAACAAACTGCATCATGAGCCACCGCAAGGACTTCGCGGCACTGTATCCCGACCCAGGTGGACCGAAGCTTAACCCTCGCCCAATCGGCCCCAAGAAACACCTAAAAGTTGAGTCCTTTTCTCCAGTCTGGGCGAGGCAGGGAACAAAACCGGCGAGGCCGAGTTGAGTGGGCTAACAGGATGGGAGTTCCGGGGCGTGTCAGACCTTTTGGATGGGACAAATCACGGCTCGAACGACCTTCACACGGTCCAGCTTCGCGCAATCCGCAGGTTGCTGACCGGCATATTCATCATCGTGCTGTTCGCTGCCACCTTTTTTGCCCGAGACCTGCTTTTGCCGCTGGTTCTGGCGATCCTGATCGTCATGACACTAAGCCCGATTGTGCGTTCGCTTGAAAAGTTGGGCATTGCGCCGGCAGTGACTGCCGTTGCTCTGATCGTCGTCATTTCAGCCATTCTGGCCGTGGCCTCCTATCTGTTGAGTGGCCCGATGGCGCAGATGATCCATGACGCCCCTGCGATCAGCGCAGAAATCAGGTGGAAACTGCGCGATATTCTGGACCAGATCGCCGTTCTGCGCGACATGGCCTCGAGGATGGGCACTTTCGGCACCGACAGCGCAAGTCCGGCGGCGCAGGTGGTCGTGGCGGACAGCGGACTTTTGCAAGGTATGCTGACAAGCGTTGCGCAGGCGGGGTCATCGCTCATCGCAGCCTTGATCCTGTCGGTATTTGTTCTCTCGTCCGGCGACTTTTTCCTGCGGCGCCTGATCGAGGCGGTTCCTCGCCTGACGGACAAGAAGCGTGCGTTAACCATTGTGCGGGACATCGAACGGCAGATTTCACGCTATCTTGCGTCGATCACGCTGATCAACGCGATCCTCGGCCTGTCGATCGGCGTTGGCCTGTGGCTGATAGGGATGCCGTATGCCTATCTGTGGGGGATCGGCGCATTCCTGTTGAATTTCATCCCCTTTCTGGGCGCGGTAGTTGGCACCACGTTGGTCGCGGCAATTGCCATTGTCACGTTCGACAGCGTGGGTCACGCCCTGTTGGCGCCGCTGATCTATTTTTTCTGCACTTCCATCGAAGGGCAGTTCATCACGCCGACACTGGTCGGGCGACGTTTGGAGCTGAATACCTCTGCCGTGTTCATCACGGTTGTCCTTTGGGTATGGCTATGGGGTGTTCCAGGGGCGCTTCTGGCGGTTCCGATCCTCGTTCTGGTCAAGGTGATCTGCGACAATGTGGACGGGATGCGGTCGTTCGGTCTGTTTATCGGCACCGAGCCTGTGAGGACGGTTGCTGAACCCGGTTGACTTGACCCGGTCAAAATGGCTCCTCTGCGCGTAATCGTTTTAGACGCCTTGGGAGGGCACCATGACCTATCACGCCGCCGACGACCGCTATGAAAAGATGATCTATCGTCGGTGCGGAGCGTCCGGGGTCAAACTGCCTGCGGTGTCGCTGGGACTGTGGCACAACTTCGGACATGATTTTCCGCACCAGACCAAGCGCGACATCTGCCTGACAGCGTTTGATCACGGGATCACCCATTTCGATCTGGCAAACAACTATGGCCCGCCGCCAGGGTCAGCCGAATACGCCTTTGGCGCAATCATGGCCGAGGATCTGCGTCCCTACCGCGACGAACTCATCATCTCGTCCAAGGCTGGATATGGCATGTGGGATGGTCCCTATGGCGAGTGGGGCAGCCGCAAGTATCTGGTCGCATCCTGCGATCAAAGCCTCAAGCGGATGGGCCTGGAGTATGTTGATATCTTCTATTCCCACCGCTTTGATCCCGACACACCGTTGGAGGAGACGATGGGCGCACTGGACTATATCGTGCGGTCGGGTCGCGCGCTGTATGCGGGGATTTCCAGTTACAATTCCGAGCGGACGCGCGAGGCTGTTGCGATCCTGAAGGATCTGGGCACACCCTGTCTGATCCATCAGCCGTCCTACAACATGCTTAACCGCTGGGTCGAAAAGGATGGCCTGAAGGACACGCTGAAGGAATTGGGTGTGGGGTCAATTGCCTTTACGCCCCTAGCTCAAGGGATGCTGACCAAGAAATATCTGGGCGGAATTCCTCAGGACAGCCGTGCGGCGCAGGGCAAATCGTTGGGCAAGGACATGTTGTCCGATAATGCCATCGCCAATATCCGCAAACTTAACGAGATTGCCGAAGGGCGTGGGCAGACACTGGCTCAGATGGCGATTGCCTGGGTGCTGCGCGGAGGCGGGATTACCAGCGCCCTGATCGGTGCCTCCAAACCGGGCCAGGTCATCGACTGCGCGGGCGCTGTCCGCAATCTGGACTTTACCGCCGACGAATTGGCCCTGATCGACCAGTATGCCGACGAGGAGCAGATCAATCTGTGGGCCAGGTCGGCCGAGATCGACGAATGAGCCGGCGGTCAGCGGGGCCGTTCCGCCCGTCGCTGCGGCTGACGCCGCGCCTCCGGCGGGAGTTGTTTTGGCAAGGTGAACCCGGAAAGGTCTGCACATGATCCGCAATCCCGTTTTGCCGGGGTTCAACCCCGATCCGTCTTTCCTGCGTGTGGGCGAGGATTACTACATCGCCACCTCCACCTTTGAGTGGTATCCTGGCGTGTGCATCTACCATAGCCGCGATCTGGTGAACTGGGCGCTGGTTGCCCGCCCGCTGAACCGCGCCGCCCTGCTGGACATGCGTGGCAATCCGGACAGTTGCGGCATCTGGGCCCCCTGCCTGAGCCACGATGGCGACAAGTTCTGGCTGGTTTATACTGACGTCAAGCGGCTGGATGGCGCCTTCAAGGACGCCCCCAACTATATCACCTGCTGCGAAACGATTGACGGCCAGTGGTCTGACCCGTGGTATGTCAACTCAAGCGGCTTTGACCCGTCCCTGTTTCACGATGACGATGGCCGCAAGTGGTTCGTCAACATGCAGTGGAACCACCGCGGCCCCGGCACGGGGGGCAATCCGGCCCATGCGTCGTTTGACGGTATCCTGCTGCAGGAATGGTCCCCTGACCGTGGCCTGTTTGGTCCGGTCAAGAATATTTACGACGGGACCGAGCGCGGCCTGACCGAAGCGCCGCACCTTTTCAAGCGGGAAGGCTATTATTACCTGACAACGGCCGAAGGTGGGACGGGGTACAACCATGCCGTCACCCTCGCCAGGTCTCGGGACATCTGGGGGCCATACGAGACCCACCCAGATCTGCATGTGATGTGCGCCGAAAGTTCGACCGGCCCCATTCAGCGCACTGGGCATGGGCAATATGTCGAGACCCACTGGGGAACATATTACCATTCGTTCCTGATGGGACGCCCTCGGCTTGGACCGGATGGAAAGCCATTCTGCGCGACAGGCCGAGAAACCGGCCTGGAAGAGGTCGTCTGGCGAGACGGGTGGCTTTATCTGGCCGCAGGTGGATTGGTCGCGCGGGCCGAGGTCCCCTCGCCCACAGGCGCAGAGGCCCCCGAACGCGGCGCTGTTCATCGCAGGCTGGGCGGCCCGTTGCCCCCAGAATTTCAGTGGCTGCGCACCCCTGAAACTGCCCGCATCTTTCGCGAGGACGCCGATGCGCTGGTCCTGATCGGGCGGGAAAGCGTGGGGTCCTGGTTCGAGCAGGCCCTTGTCGCCCGCAGACAGGAGGACCCAGCCTATTCGGCAGAGACCGAAGTGGATTTCTTGTCGACCACGTATCAGCAGGGGGCTGGCCTCATCACCTATTACAATCGGCACAAGTTCCACGCGGCACTGGTCACCGACGAGCCGGGGATGGGCCGGGCGCTGGTCCTGATGTCCTGTCCCGGCGACTGGCCCGAACAGCGGCTGAGCTGGCCCGCCAAGCCCGTCGCGCTGGCTGACGGTTCCGTCGAGTTGCGGGTCGAGGTGGACGGCGCGACCCAGCAGTTCTGGGTCAGACAGGGCGGCGATTGGGAGCGGTTCGGCCCCGCGCTAGACGCTTCGGTCATTTCGGACGAAGGCGGGCGGGGCGAACATGCGTCCTTTACCGGCGCGTTCGTCGGGATGGTGGCCTTTGACATCACCGGGCAAGGCAAGGAGGCGCGGTTCACGCGGTTCGACTATATGCCGGGTCCAGCTTGATGCAGAGCGAGCTTTGCCTGTGCGACCTGGAGGGCAAGGTCGAGGTCCTGCTGACCCATGACGGCCAAATCGAAGCGCCAAACTGGCATCGGGACGGATTTCTGATCGTGAACGGCGGAGGGCGCCTTTTTCGCGTACCACTGGACGTCCCTGCCCTGAATCCCATCGACACAGGGTTCGCTGGCCGATGTAACAACGACCACGGGATTTCGCCGGATGGCCGGACGCTGGTCATCTCGGACAGCACCGAAGATGGCAAATCGTGCATCTATTTGCTGCCTATTGACGGGGGGACACCGCGACGGGTGACGCCGCAGACCCCGTCGTGGTGGCATGGCTGGTCGCCGGACGGGGCGCAATTGGCCTATGTGGGTGCGCGCAACGGCGGGCCGATCCTGCTCTATACCTGCGCCTTGGACGGGGCAGATGAAGCATGCCTTTCTGAAGGGTTCGATCATGTGGACGGGCCCGACTACACGCCCGACGGGGCATGGATCTGGTTCAACGGCGAAAGGGACGGTGCAGTCGATCTGTGGCGGGTCAGACCGGACGGGGCCGACCTGCAACGGATGACCGAAGGGACGAGTGTGGACTGGTTTCCGCATCCGTCGCCAAATGGCCGGGACGTTCTGTATCTGGCCTACCCCCCGGGAACCAAGGGGCATCCGGGTGGCGTGGATGTGAGTCTGCGGCTGATGCCGTCCGAGGGCGGACAGGCCCGCGACCTGACCACCCTGCACGGCGGGCAAGGGTCGATCAACGTTCCCTGCTGGGCCCCGGACGGAACCCGGTTTGCCTTTGTGCGCTATTCCCGCGCCTCATGAAACAGGGATGGTTCACGACACTGACCGGAATTGATGAGGGTGACCCCGAGGTCATCCGCGCCGGATTGTCGGTGAAGGGGACCCACCTGACCGCGATGCCGACCGGCCGCACAATGAACTTGGGCAGCTATGAAATGCCCAGCTTGTCCGACCTGCGGGAATCGGTCGCCCGACTGGATCTGCCCAAGGCAAAGACCGGGCTGACTGAAATCTTTGGCGATGTGCGCAAAATTCACGCCGATCCGGCCTTTGAGGGGGCAGTGTTTCAAGTCGCGTCGCAGTTCAACATGCTGGAAATGGTTGGCCCCGACGTTTCGCCCGAAGCGGGAATCAACGGCTATGCCTATGACCGCACCCAAGGCCCGGCATGTGCGATGGCCTGCGGAGCAGGGACGATCTGGCGGCAATACCTTGTTCCTGCAGGGGACGGGTTCGGACAAACTTCGGCACGTCAACTGGATGGGGCTGCCGACCTGCACGCCGCCCTTTGCGCCAACGGACCGCCGCTGTGGGACATGCGCAACGGATATCTCTGGCCGCGACCCGGGGCGCTGACCAAGATTACCCAGCAGTTGGCATCCCTTTCCCCGTCGGACCGGGATGTGATGATGGCGACCCTGCGGTATGCCATCCACTGGCAGACAGAGGTGACTGACCTGTCGCCTGGCCCACTGGTGACCCAGATCTATTGCAGCGCCGCACCCGTGGCCTATGCGCCCGGTCTGGCTGCGGACTGGTCGGACCTTGCCCAACTGATCCTGCGCGCCGCCTACGAGGCGACGCTGAGTGTGGCGGTTCTGAACAAGGCCACGACGGGATGTAATCGTGTCGTCCTGACCCGTCTGGGCGGCGGGGCATTTGGCAACCCGACAGAGTGGATCGACCTGGCCATCCAGACCGCGATCGACCGGTTTTCCAACGCGGGCCTCGAGGTCTTGCTCTTGACCTATCGCGGGTGAGCGTCTTTTGCTGACGTCCGGGGGATGCGAGTGATACGAACAGGACTTCCAGTTGCCCGCGCGGGCCAAGTCGTTGGGTTGCTCGGCGGATCGTTCGATCCCCCGCATGAGGGCCACGTCCATATCACAAGAGCCGCCCTGCGTCGGTTCGGGCTGGACAATATCTGGTGGTTGGTGAGCCCCGGAAACCCGTTGAAATCCCGTGGACCGGCCCCTTTGGCCGAGCGGATGCAGGCCGCCCGCGCCCTTATGCACCATCCCCGCGTGGCCGTGACGGATATCGAGGCGCGGCTGGGAACACGTTACACGGCCCAGACCATCGCCGCCTTGCGTCGTGCCTATCCTGGCGTGCGGTTCGTCTGGCTGATGGGCGCGGACAATCTGGCCCAGTTTCACCGCTGGCAGCATTGGCGACAGATCATGGACACCGTGCCTATCGGGGTCGTGGCGCGACCGGGTGACCGCATTTCGGCGCGTTTGTCGCATGCCGCACGGATTTATCGTGGATCGCGCCTGTCCGGGGCAGCCTCGCACCTGCTGGGGCAGATGGAAGCCCCGGTCTGGTGTTTCATCAATGTCCCGATGTCACATCAGTCATCCTCGGCCATTCGGGCGCGCGGCGAATGGGGCAGTCCCCCCGCGAAAACGTGAGGGTGGATTGCTTGTGTTTGTTGTTCCGCCCAAATTAGGGTCCTCCCCATGAATTTGCCCCTGTCCAGACGCACCATTCTTGCCGGCCTTCTGGCTGCGGCGGCAGGTCCGGCGATTGCCGATGCGCCGGTCCGGTCGCCCCGCCCAGTGTCGCGCGACAGCGTTCCCGCGTCGGCGCGCGGCACGGGGCCGCGTGCGCGGACCACTCTGGAGCAGGTGATCGCCGACGCCGGGCTGGATGGGTCGATTGGCGTCGCTTTGGCTGATGTCGCGACCGGCACCCTTCTGGAAAGCCATAACGCGTCGGAAATGATCCCTCCGGCCAGCGTGACCAAGACGATCACGTCGATGTATGCCCTGCACGCGCTGGGTCCTGACTATCGGTTCGACACCCGGCTGATTGCGACTGGGCCGGTGACCGAAGGGGTCCTTCAGGGCGACCTTATTCTAACGGGCGGAGGGGACCCGTCTCTGTTGACTGACGACCTGGCCGATATGGCCCGGCTTTTGGATGCGACCGGGCTCAAAGAGGTTTCGGGTGCGTTTCTCGTCTGGGGCGGGGCGCTGCCCGGCAGGCAGACCATCGACCCGACCCAACTGGATTATCTGGGATACAACCCCGCCATTGGCGGGCTGAACCTGAACTTCAACCGCGTCTATTTCGAATGGACCCGCGTCAACGGCACCTATCAGGTCAGCATGGACGCCCGCAGCGACACGGCCCGCCCAGCGGTAAGCATGGCCCGGATGGAGGTGGTGGATCGCCCTGCCCCCCTGTTTACCTATCAAGACGGCGGCGGTGTTGATGAGTGGACGGTGGCCCGTGTGGCGTTGGGGAAATCGGGGTCGCGATGGTTGCCCGTCCGGTATCCGGCACTTTATGCGGGTGAGGTCCTGCGCAGTTTGGCACGGTCGCGGGGGATAAAGATGGCCGAGCCCGTCGAGGTGTCATCGCTGCCGGAAGGCGTGGCCCTGGTCACCCATCAAAGTGCGCCGTTGACCGATATCATCCGCGACATGTTGAAATATTCGACCAATCTGACCGCAGAGATCCTGGGCCTTGCCGCGACAAAGGCGGCCGCCGGCTATGTGCTGCCAACCCGGGACTCGGCCCGGCGCATGGCGATAGACCTTTTGGAAACTGCAGGGGTCGCGGCCAGATTTGCCGACCATTCGGGATTGTCGGACGAGTCGCACATCTCGGCCCGGTCGATGGTGCGCTTTCTGACAACGGTCGGGACCGAGTCGCAGATCTCCCCACTTCTGAAGCATGTTCTGTTGACGGGACAGGATGGGAAAGCCTTGCCCAACCAGCCTGCCGAGGTTGTGGCAAAGACAGGAACTCTGAATTTTGCCAGCGCCCTGGCCGGGTATGTCAGGGCCGCTGGCAGGTCCGAATTGGCATTTGCGATCTTTTCGATCAACCAGGACCGTCGTGAGGCCACGAGATCCTCGGACGAGGAATTGCCCGAAGGGGCATCCGCCTGGAACACCAAGGCCAAGGCGCTTCAGCAAACCTTGCTCAAGCGGTGGGCCGCGATGGGGCAGGCCAATTAGCGGACCTGGATCACAGGCGGGCCGCAGAACCGCGCGGGCCGGCAATCAGCCAGGCGATTAGGCCGACGACCGGCAAAATGGCGACGACCAGGCTCCAGATGACCTTGGCTCCGGTTGACGTGCCAGAGGTCAGGAGTTGGTAGATGGCATAAATATCGAGGATCAGGATGATGATCCCGAAGATGGAATAGGTCATGACGCACCTCTGCGTTGTGGGTTCACAATGCAACGCAATGCTGGCCCCCTTGTTCCGTCAAAGCGTCATGTGACGAGCCCGCGCACCCCGTTCAATCGCGGCTGCATGCAGCCGGTCGATGTCCAGCTCGTAGCGGATTTCTTCGAGCATCCGCCCTTCTCCTTCGGTAATGCTGCCGTCGGCGGCGCACACGTCACAGGCGATGGCATAGGCCGTTTCAAATAGTTTTTCCGGCAGTGCGTCGCGGATCAGGCCGAACAGCGCATCCAACCCTTCCTCTTGCTCCAGCAAATCAAAAACGGTGCGCGACATGGGCGTGATCCGTTCGGCATCATAATCCCCAAAGATCGGAAGATTGTTGACGATGTTGGTGATCTGGAGAAGTTCGGCCGTGCGCACCTCTTCGTCTGCGGCAGAGACGGCGATCATCAGGGCTAGCAGCGCGTCCTGCGCGGTCATCGGGGCGTCTTCGATCATGGCATTCTCCTTGGGTTCCGTTCCCATTTATTGACGCGCCCCCCCTGCCGCAATAGGGAGTGCGGGCGGCGCAGCCATTGGGGGCCGCCCGACCTGCCGAGAGATCAAAGATGTCCGAACTGCGCGAACTGGCGATGCAAAGCAAGGCCTGGCCTTTTGAAGAGGCCCGCGCCCTGCTCAAACGCTATGACGCCAAGCCGCCGGAAAAGGGATATGTCCTGTTTGAAACAGGCTATGGCCCGTCCGGCCTACCCCATATCGGCACCTTTGGCGAGGTGAGCCGCACGACGATGATCCGCCGTGCGTTCGAAGTGATTTCGGATATCCCCACCCGCCTGATCTGCTTTTCCGACGATGTGGACGGGATGCGCAAAGTTCCCGACAACGTCCCCAATCGCGAGATGTTACTGGAGAATTTGCAGCGCCCGCTGACATCCGTGCCTGATCCGTTCGGCGAATTCGACAGTTTTGGGGCGCACAACAATGCGATGCTGCGCCGGTTTCTGGACACGTTCGGGTTCGAGTACGAATTCATCAGCGCGACCGAATTCTACAAGTCCGGCCAGTTCGACGACACCTTGCGGCTGGCTGTCGAACGCTATGACGCGATCATGGCGATCATGCTCAAATCCCTGCGCGAAGAGCGGCAACAAACCTATTCCGCGTTTCTGCCAATCCACCCCGAAACGGGTCGGGTCCTGTATGTGCCGATGAAAGAGGTTAACGCCCGCGATCACACGATCACCTTTGACGACGAAGATGGCCGCGAATGGACGCTGCCCGTCACCGGCGGCAACGTGAAGTTACAATGGAAGCCCGATTTCGGCGCGCGTTGGGCAGCCCTTGGCGTCGATTTCGAGATGTATGGCAAGGATCATTCGACGAATACGCCGATCTACGACGGCATCTGCGAGGTTCTGGGCGGGCGCAAGCCGAACCACTTCAGCTACGAGCTGTTCCTTGACGAACACGGGCAAAAGATTTCCAAGACCAAGGGCAATGGCCTGTCCATCGACGAATGGCTGACCTATGCCGCATCGGAATCCTTGTCCTATTTCATGTATCAAAAGCCCAAGACGGCCAAGCGGATGCATTTCGACGTGATCCCCAAAGCGGTGGATGAATATCACCAGCAGTTGCGGGCCTATGGCACTCAGGACACGGCGGCGCGGCTGGCCAACCCGGTGTTCCACATCCACGGCCACAATGTTCCCGCGTCCAACATGGTCGTGCCGTTCGGGATGCTTTTGAACCTCGCCAGCGCCGCAGGGGCCGAGGACACCGAAACCATGTGGGGCTTCATCCGCGCCTATGCGCCCGAGGCCACCCCCGAAACGCACGCCGATCTGGATCAGGCGGCGGGGTTCGCTGTCCGCTACTACAATGATTTCGTCAAACCGACCAAAGTGTTCCGCGCCCCCTCGGACAAGGAAAGGGCGGCGATGGACGACCTGCTGGCCCGCCTCAAATCCTGGGATGGACCTGCGGATGGCGAGGCGCTGCAAACCATGGTGTTCGCCGTCGGCACGGACCACGGCTTCGAGCCCCTGCGCGAATGGTTCGCGGCCCTGTATCAGGTGCTGTTGGGGGCGGATCAGGGTCCGCGGTTCGGCTCGTTCATCGCCCTCTACGGCGTCGACCAGACGATCAATCTGATCGAAGACGGGCTGGCCGGGCGGCTTGTGACTGCGTGATCTTGTAAATTTGAAACTAAATTCGGCCCCGCCCCGTATCTTCTGACAGGAAGCACAAGATCTGGAGGCGGCAATGCTGCGCATCATCGTATTCTGTCTGGGCCTTCTGACGATCACGGGGCCTGCCCGGGCTCAGGATTCGGCGGCCATCCAATCGACCATTACGAGCCAGCTTCAAGCCTTCAACGACCGCGATATCGACAAGGCGTGGTCCTACGCCTCGCCCACGATCCAAAGCATGTTCCGGACGCCGGAAAACTTTGGGACGATGGTGCGAAACGGCTATCCCATGGTCTGGACCAACGCCGACCCGAAATTCCTGGACCTGCGCGAGGTTGACGGCAGCCTTTGGCAAAAATTGCTGATCCGCGATACCGGCGGGGCGCTTTGGGTGCTGGATTACAAGATGATCCAGACCGAGGCTGGCTGGCAGATCGACGCCGTCTCCATCATCCCCGCCCCCGACGTCGGCGCCTGACAGGCCCAACCGGCTGTTGCACCCGCCAACGTCACGGTGCCCCAAGGCTGCCCTTACCCGCCGAGGTTACCTCTTCGTGTCATGACCGGACGGCTCTCGTCCGTGTCGTGATTGGATTTGGCGGGCGATTTCGGGGCGGGTCGGGCATGTCCGTTCCGCCCCGAACCCGCCCAGCGGAAAGGGGATTTCATGAACAAGGCGATTACCGACGGGCTGGTCCTGATGCCGCCGCCGTTTGCGCAAGGCTTGGGGGTGTGGTCCAGCGGGGACGGCACGCCCGGATCGGACACCTATGCCGTGTCGGGCAGCGGCGTCTTTGTGCCCGCCGATCAGGATTTCGGCGGATGCCTTGAAATCCTCAAGTCGTCGACCACGACCAAGCTGCGCTATATGGGCGAAACGACCCTGTTGCCCGGCTGCTATCTGCGCGTGACTGCCCGGGTCAAGGCGGTGGCAGGCGCCCTGCCGTCCGTGCGGATCGCCGGATGGGCGGGGGGGGCGGGCGGGTCCCATGTCAGTGGCGTGGTCGAGGTCGGCCCCGCCACTCAACTGACCAGCTACGGCCAGATTGTCGAAGTCAGCGCCATCATCGGCACCGGCAACCGCACCGGCGTCAACATGGTCTGGAACGGCGCGATCTTTGGCCACTTCGGCCTTGATCTGACCGGGCCCAACGGCGGCCTCGTCCGGGTAGACGACATCGTCATCGAAGACATAACCAGCGCCTTTCTGCGCGACATCATGTCGGTCGTCGATGTGCGCGACTATGGAGCAAAGGGCGACGGGGTCACCAACGATGCCGCCGCGTTCGAGGCGGCAGACACAGCCGCAAACGGGCGGATGGTGCTGGTGTCCAAAGGAACCTATTTCCTGGGCAGCAACGTCACCATCGACAACCGCATCCGGTTTGAAGGCACCGTGACGATGCCCACGGACAAGGTCCTGGCGCTGCAAAAGAACTTTGATTTCACGTCCTACCTCGACGCGTTCGGGGACGAGGAGCTTGCCTTCAAGAAGGCGTTTCAGGCCCTTCTGGGGCAGACGGACCATGAATCGCTCGATCTTCAGGGGCACCGGGTCAGTTTGACCGGACCCATCGACATGGCGCTCGCGGCCGGAAAAACCTCGTATGCGACGCGCAGGGTGGTGCGGAACGGGCAGTTCGTAACCTCCAACTACCCAGCCTGGAACAACACTGTCGTCACCTCGCCGGCGACATATTCGCGGTCCAGCAAACTAACGCTGACCAACGTGACCAACATCGCCAACGTACCCGTCGGATCGCTTGTCACCGGCAACGGCATCGGGCGAGAGGTCTATGTGCGCGACGTCAACATCGGGGCCAAGACGATCACCCTGTCCAACCCGCTGTACGACGCCGAGGGCACACAGGTCCTGACCTTTACCCGGTTCAAGTATCTGCTGGATTTCAGTGGTTTCGACGACCTGAGCCAGTTCATCTTTGATGACGTCGAATTTCTGGGCGGTGGTTATGCCAGCTGCATCATGCTGGCCAAGCAGGGGCTGACGTTTCACCTGCGCGACTGTTTCATCAACAGACCCAAGGACCGCGGCGTCACCTCCATCGGGACTGGCTGCCAGGGGATGTTGATCGACCGCTGTCAATTCCTGTCCAACGAGCAGAACCAGACTGTCCCGAACCGGACGACCATCGGGTTCAACATCAACGGCAACGATGCCAAGATCCGCGAAAACCGGGCAGTCAAGTTCCGCCATTTCTGTGTGCTGACCGGCACCGGAAACATGATCATGAGCAACCATTGGTTCCAAGGGGATGTGGAACCGCAGGGCGTCCGGGTCGCTGGCATCGTCATTACCGCAATCAACTGTTCGACCCAGTTGACCGGTAACTACGTCGACAACAGCTTTATCGAATGGACCAATGAACACGAGGAAAACCCCAACCTTGGGATTCAGTTTTCCTTTGGCGGGCTGTCGATCACCAACAACTTCTTTTTGTGCAGCAGTGTCGCCCCGTGGTTCAGCTTTATCGTCATCAAACCCTATGGAACGGGCCATTTCATCCAGGGCTTTGCAGTTCAGGGCAACGTATTCAAATCGACGCTGGGCAACATTGACCGGTTGGAGCGGGTCGATACCGCCTTTGCCGATCTCGACTATGGCCGGATGCGGAACATCCTGTTTGAAGGCAACACCTTCAACAGCATCTCGCAAGCCTGCCGCAACCCGGTCCTGTTGCAGCATGTGCAGGCCACGGCCGACAAGAACTGGATCGTGGAAAGCAATCCTGAACTCCCCTTCAACGGCCGCCTGCGGTCCGTGGAATCCATCGTCAAGGTCGGCAAGGTGGCGGATGCGGGCAACGTGCTTGTCACGGAAACGCCCTACTGCAATCTGGAGTTCGGACCGACCAAATCCCAGGTCCGTCTGGTCTGGGGAACCGCTTGTACCGGGACGGTGCGGGTTCTTGCCCGGATGGACGAACCGAACTGATCTCTCCTCGGAGGGACGGTGTTACAAAGGGCGCTGGAAACAGCGCCCTTTTTCATGGGGACGTTTGCCCAAATAAAAGGCAATCGCCCGACAGAAGGCGCATTTTCCGGGGCTTGGCGGTGTGCCTGCTGGTAATCGCAGCGGCGCATCTGAAAGATGACAGGGCGTTGTTCACCTCCTAAGGTCGCCCCATGACCCGCCTTGACCCACCCGCCTTGACGCCCGCTACAGGCCGCCAGCCTCGTGCAATTGGCGATCTTGTGGTCAGCGTGCGCCGCGATGGGTCCCAGACCCGGCTCGATGGATTGCGGCAGATGGGCTCGCTCAAGGCGCTGTTCCCGCGCCGCTACGGACCCGCTGTCGAAACCGTTTTTCTCAACACTGCCGGGGGTCTGACAGGCGGCGACCGGATGCGGATGTCCGTGCGCGCCGACGAGGGCGCGGCGATCCAGATCTCATCCCAGGCGGCCGAAAGGGCGTATCGAGCGCAACCGGGGTCAGAAGCGCGACTGGACGTCCATCTGTCCGCCGGGGCGAACGCCGCTCTCGCCTGGATCCCGCAGGAAACGCTGCTGTTCGACGGGGCGGCGCTGCGGCGCCGGCTGACGGCGGACATCACCGGCACCTCGCGCCTTCTGATCGTCGAACCGCTCATCCTTGGGCGACCCGCAATGGGCGAGGTCGTCCGCGACGCGGCGTTTCATGACCGCTGGCAGGTCCGGTGCGACGGCAGCCTGATCTTTGCCGATGCGGTCAACCTGTCGGGGGACCTCGCGGCGCGTCTTGACCGACCGGGCATCGCGGGCGGTGCCGGGGCAATGGCATCGGTCCTTCTGGCCGCCCCGGAGGCCGAGGCCCACCTGCCCCCCCTCCGTGCCCTGCTGCCCGACACCTGCGGGGCCAGCCTTATCCGTGACGGCCTGCTGTTTCTGCGCCTGCTCGCCCCTGACGGCTTTGCCCTGCGCAAGATCCTGATCCCGGTGATCGAGGCGCTGTCCCTTTCCCCTCTCCCCAAAGTCTGGAGACTGTGAGCCCATGCAACTGACCCCCCGCGAAAAAGACAAGCTGCTGATCGCCATGGCGGCCGAAGTGGCCCGCAAACGGCTGAGCCGTGGCGTGAAACTGAACTATCCCGAGGCCATCGCGCTGATCACCGACGCCGTCGTCGAAGGGGCGCGCGACGGGCGCTCTGTCGCCGACATGATGGAGGCGGGGGCGCACGTCATCACCCGCGCCCAATGCATGGAAGGCATCCCCGAAATGATCGACGAAGTGCAGGTCGAGGCGACGTTCCCCGACGGCACCAAACTTGTCACCGTTCACCAGCCTATAAGGTAAGCCCATGATCCCCGGAGAAATAATGCCCCTGGATGGCGACCTGATCCTGAACGAAGGGGCGATCCCCATCACGATCGAGGTTGCCAATACCGGCGACCGGCCCGTTCAGGTGGGCAGCCATTACCACTTTGCCGAGACGAATCCGGCGCTGTCCTTTGACCGGGACGCGGCGCGGGGCCACAGGCTGGATATTGCCGCAGGGACAGCCGTCCGGTTCGAGCCCGGCCAGCGGCGCGAGGTGACGCTGATCCCACTGTCAGGTGGGCGCACCGTCTATGGGTTCAATGGCAAGGTCATGGGTGCGTTGTGAAAAGGGCTGTTCTCGTGCTCGTCCTGTTCCCCGGGACGTTGGCCGCACAGACCCCCGACTGTACGGCTGCCGTAACGCAGCAGGACATGAACCAATGCGCGGGCAGCAGTCTGGATCAGGCGGATGCCGAGCTGAACCAGACCTACGCCCAGGCGCTGGACAAGGCCCGCTATATGGATGCCAACGCCAAGGCGGGGGCCGAAGATGCCTTGCGGACAGCCCAGCGTGCCTGGATTTCGTTCAGGGACGCGGCCTGCACACTGGAAGCCCTTCCGTTCGAGGGCGGGTCCATCCAGTCGATGATCTATTCCGGCTGCATGGACCGGCTAACCCGCGCCCGCACCGAGGACCTAACCATATTCATAGGACAATTCTGATGGCCAAAGCGCCCACGCCTGCCGATCTGATCGCCGTCTCGACCACCTGGTGGACGTTGATGGCCGAAACCCAACACATCGTGGCAATGCGCATGATGGGGATGGCGGGGCTCTGGTCCGTCACCCCGTCTGAAAACGACCGCATGGTCAGTGAAAAGGGGCCTGCCTTCGCCGCCTCTGCCGCCGCAGGCACCGCCGCGATGATAGCGGGCAAACGCCCCGATCAGATCGCTGCCGCCGCGATGAAACCCCTGCGTGCCAAAACCCGCGCCAACGCCGCCCGTCTGGGCAAGCGCGGCCCGAAATTGCCCGGTTAAGGAGAGACCCATGCCCGCCCGTATTTCCCGCCGCGACTATGCCGCCATGTTCGGCCCTACCACCGGGGACAAGGTGCGACTGGCCGACACCGATCTGGTGATCGAGGTCGAACGCGACCTGACGACCTATGGCGAAGAGGTGAAATTCGGCGGCGGCAAGGTGATCCGCGATGGCATGGGCCAGTCGCAGGTGACCCGCGCGGCGGGGGCGGTGGATACCGTCATCACCAACGCACTGATCGTGGACTGGTCGGGCATCTACAAGGCCGACGTGGGCCTCAAGGACGGGCGCATCGTCAAGATCGGCAAGGCGGGCAACCCCGACACCCAGCCCGGCGTGAACATCATCGTGGGACCGGGGACCGAGGCGATTGCTGCCGAGGGGCGCATCCTGACCGCAGGCGGGATCGACAGCCACATCCACTTCATCTGCCCGCAGCAGATCGACGACGCACTTTATTCCGGTGTCACGACCATGATCGGCGGCGGCACCGGCCCCGCGCATGGGACGCTCGCCACCACCTGCACCCCCGGCCCCTGGCATCTGGGCCGGATGCTGCAAGCCGCTGATGCGTTTCCAATGAACCTGATGTTCGCGGGCAAGGGCAACGCGTCCCTGCCTGCGGCGTTAGAGGAACAGGTGCTGGGTGGGGCAGCCTGTCTGAAACTGCACGAGGACTGGGGCACCACACCCGCCGCCATCGACTGCTGCCTGACCGTGGCAGATGCGATGGATGTGCAGGTCATGATCCACACCGATACACTCAACGAATCCGGCTTTGTCGAAAACACGGTGGGCGCCATGAAAGGCCGCACCATCCACGCCTTCCACACCGAAGGGGCGGGGGGCGGCCATGCGCCGGATATCATCAAGATCTGTGGCGAGGCGCATGTGCTGCCCTCCTCGACCAACCCGACCCGGCCCTTTACCGTCAACACGGTCGACGAACACCTCGACATGCTGATGGTCTGTCACCATCTGGACAAATCCATCCCCGAAGACGTGGCCTTTGCCGAATCCCGCATCCGGCGCGAGACCATCGCCGCCGAAGATATCCTGCACGACATGGGCGCGTTTTCGATCATTGCGTCCGACAGTCAGGCGATGGGCCGCGTCGGTGAAGTCCTCATCCGCACATGGCAGACCGCGCACAAGATGAAGGTGCAGCGCGGGCGTCTGGCCGAAGAAACGGGGGCAAACGACAACTTCCGCACCCGCCGCTATATCGCCAAATACACCATCAACCCCGCCATCGCCCACGGCATCGCGCACGAGGTCGGATCGGTCGAGGAAGGCAAACGCGCCGATCTGGTCCTGTGGAATCCGGCGTTTTTCGGGGTAAAGCCCGAAATGATCCTGATGGGCGGCACCATTGTGGCCGCGCAAATGGGCGACCCCAACGCGTCGATCCCCACGCCACAGCCGGTCTATACGCGGCCGATGTTCGGGGCGTTCGGCAAATCTGTGGAACGCTCTGCTGTGACCTTCGTCAGTGCCGCAGCGCAGTCTGACGGGATCGGCAAACGGCTGGGTCTGGGCAAGGAAACCGTAGCCGTCGCAGGCACCCGGACGATCGGCAAACGCGACCTCAAACTCAACGACGCCATGCCCCATGTCGAGGTGAACCCCGAAACCTACGAAGTGCGGGCAGACGGCGAACTGCTCACCTGCGAACCCGCCGAAAGCCTGCCGATGGCGCAGCGGTATTTTCTTTTCTGACATGCAGAGTTGGGGTTAGGCTCGACCATGCTCTCGAAATTTTTGCGGGCGCAAATCGTTTTAACCCAAGTCTAGTTTGTACAGGATTCAAAAATGGCTTTTCCTCATCTACAACGCCCAGCCCTGCTTCCTCTTTTGCTGCTGCTGAGCAGTCCCGCGATTGCGGCCTGCCCGACGGGGGCCGACATGGCCAATGGCATTGGCGTGCGTCGCGACGACGCGGTGTCACTATACTTTTTCACGCTCGACGATGTTGCGGTGTCCCAGACGCTCGATTTCGGGAATGGACTGTTGGCCAAGAACGTCCTCTACCACGGCACCTATCCGTTCGCTTTGAAGATGGAACAGGACACGGTCGAGGACGAAGCGTCGAACATGCTGTTCATCTACGAAAAGGACCCGTCCGAAATGGCCCCGCCCGCGCCCGGCCTTGTGCAGGTGTTGCGGACCTATGTGCGGCCCAAACTCGACCCCGAATATCCCGAAACCCAGACCGCCACATGGGGGGAACTGACAGATGTCGCCATTGGCACTTGCACCTATCAGGCTATCTTTGGATCAGTCGATTATGCCAGCGACGCCGGCCTTCTGAACGAAGGTCTGATGTACCTGCCCGAACTTGGGATCAGCCTGCAAACCTCATACGCGGTGGTTGGCGACGCCTCGCAATCCTATGTATACGGCTATACGGAGATCGTGAATTTCGAATGACCCGCTGTCAGAGCCATGTCGCACTCGCAAGGCAGAGTCCCACAATGGACAGTTGTGCTGACCCACTTCCGGGGCCATTTTCATCTCAAGGGAGGAAACAACCTGTGACACCACAAGGGGTTTCCAATGGCACAGACAGCGACATTCACCACCGCTCCGGCCCGATCGGTCTGGGACAGCGTCAAACGCGGATTTACAGGCTACATCAACGTCATGGTGCGACTGGCAGAGGCCGGTCCGCGCATGGCCGCCGTGCGCAAGCTGAACGAAACGACAGACGCCCAACTTGCCGCCAAAGGCACGACCCGCGACCGCGAAGTGCAGCGGATCTTTGGCGGGCATTTCTACCTCTGACCCACAGGGTGGCGGGATGAGCGGGCTGGGCCTGCCCTCCGCCACCTCGGTCCACCGGGGGTCCGCGTCCGCCGCACTGGCTGGCACGGTCCGGCTGGCCTACGACGACCGGATGATCCGGCGCAAACGGCTGACCACGACGGACGGCGGCACGGTTATGGTCGACCTGCCCGAAACTGTGGGGCTGGACCACGGCGACCACCTGATCCTGTCGGACGGGCGGGCAGTTCGGGTCGAGGCGGCGATCGAGCCGCTCATGGACATCACCGGCGACCTGCCGCGTCTGGCCTGGCACATCGGCAACCGGCACGCGCCTTGCCAGATCATGGGCGACCGGCTGCGGATCAGGCTGGATAGGGTGCTCGAACGGATGCTGACCCAACTCGGCGCCCGGGTGACCCACGTCATGGCCCCCTTCACCCCCGAAGGCGGCGCCTATGGGATGGGTCGGACGATGGGGCACAGCCACGCCGACCCCAATGCTCACTGAAACCCTGCTCACCCTGACGCAGATTCTGGCCTCAACCTATCCGGTCGGGGCCTTTGCCTACAGCCACGGGCTGGAACGACTGGCGACAGATGGGACGATCACGCCCGACAGGCTGGGCGACTGGCTGACGGATGTGCTCGACCACGGGGCGGGACGGGCGGATGCAATCCTTCTGGCGCTGGCGGCCACGACCGACGCGGCGACAGACCTCAACGACTATGCGCTGGCTTTGGCCCCCACGCGCGAACGACGGCAGGAGACGCTGCACCAAGGGGCGGCGTTTGCGGCGACGACGCGGGCGGTCTGGGGGATAGACGTGGCAGACATGGCCTATCCCGTGGCGGTCGGGCGGGCGGCGCGGTTGCTCGATTTGCCGAGCGAACCCGTCACGGCGGTCTGGCTGCAAGGAGTCGCGGCGAACCTGATCCAGTGCGCGCTGCGGCTTATGCCGCTGGGGCAGACGGCGGGGCAGCGCATCCTGCACGACCTCACCCCGCTGATCGGCCGGATCGCGGCCGAGGCGCAACATGCCGCCCTCGACGATATCGGAAGCGCGGCCTTTGTGACGGACATCGGTTCGATGCGGCACGAAACGCAATATTCGCGTATCTTCCGGTCATGACGATTCTCGCACTCCTCCTGTCGGCGATCCTGATCGTGGTGGCGGCGTTTCACCTGCTCTGGGCGCTTGGCTACTGGGTGCCGATCAAGGATGAAGAGGCGCTCGTGCGGACGGTCATCGGCGTGCGCAACGCCAAGCGGATGCCGGGACCGATCCCCAGCGCACTGATCTGCGTGGCGCTCTTGATCGGGGCCGCCGCGCCGTGGTGGCCAGACAGTCGATTGCGCACTGCGATCCTGATCCTGGCGGCATTCGTCTTCGCGATCCGGGGCGGGCTGGCCTATGCGCCCGGATGGCGCCGTGTGGTCAGCCAGGAACCCTTTGCCACGCTCGACCGGCGGTACTACGGGCCACTCTGCCTTGGGCTCAGCGCCCTCTACCTCATCCTTTTGATCGGAGCGTTCTGAATGTCTGCAAACGGCCCCCTGCGCATCGGGATCGGCGGCCCCGTCGGGGCGGGGAAAACCACGCTGACGGCGGCGCTCGCCCGCGCGCTCAAAGACACAGTGTCGCTCGCTGTCATCACCAACGACATCTACACCCAAGAGGACGCCGAGGCGCTGATGCGGATGCAGATCCTGCCCGCTGACCGGGTGATGGGTGTGGAAACCGGCGGCTGTCCGCACACCGCGATCCGCGAGGATGCGTCGATCAATCTGGCAGCCGTGGCCGAAATGCGCGGGCGGCACCCGGATCTGGAGTTGATCCTGATTGAAAGCGGCGGAGACAACCTGTCGGCCACCTTCAGCCCGGAACTGGCAGACCTGACGATCTACGTCATCGACGTGGCCGCAGGCGAAGAGATCCCGCGCAAGGGTGGCCCGGCCATCACCCGGTCCGACATCCTTGTCATCAACAAGACCGACCTCGCGCCCTATGTGGGCGCCAGTCTGGACGTGATGGAGCGGGACGCCACGCGGATGCGGGCCGGACGGCCGTTCCTGTTCACCGCGCTAAGGCACGGGACCGGGCTGGACGCGGTCATCGCCCAGATCAGGGACATTGGCGGGCTTTAGCCTTGGATCCATCCTGCTATTGCTGCGGCATTGGTGGCCCCCGACTGGCGCTTGACCTCGCGCCCGCCCGCGAATTTGACCATCGTGGGGATACCGCGAATGGCGTATTTTGCACCCGCTTGCGGGTCGGCCTCGGTGTTGAGCTTGACCAGCCGCGCCCGCCCTTGCAGGGCGGTGGCGGCCTTGGCGAATTCCGGGGCCATCGTCCGGCACGGGCCGCACCACGGCGCCCAGAAATCAACGACCAACGGCAGGTCGTCATTGCGGGCGGCTTTTTCGAGCGTGGCCAGATCGACCTCGACCGCTTTGTTAGAGATCAGGCCAGTGCCGCACCGGGCGCATTTCGGGGCCTCGGCGATCCGGTCACCAGGCACCCGGTTCACCTGACCACAGTCAAGACAGGTCACTTTCAATCCGGCCATCACCATTCTCCCGAATATATTTCATTAAGTAGATGTGTATGACGCAAGGCAAGGTCAAGGCCCGCCCATCGGACCTAAAAACATAAGTTTCTGATTTCCCTTTAGAAACAATGCTCTGTTAGCCGTTCACGCGTGAACTGAGGGGGAGGCACGACCATCAGGGAACCAAATTGCGGGTCTTTGACTTGACCTGACAACGACCCATCAAGGACCAGACCATGCTTTACACCATCCTCATCGTGATACTCGTGCTGGCCGTCGTCGGCGCCCTGCCCACCTGGGGCCACTCCCGCAGCTGGGGGTACGCTCCCTCGGGCGGCATTGGCCTGATCCTGCTTATCCTGCTCATCCTGGTCCTCACCGGCCGGGTCTGACCCAATCCAAGGAGAACTGTCATGAAAGGCATCCTAGCCTGGGCCATCGGTATCCCGATCCCCATCATCATCATCCTCTACCTGCTCAACGTCTTTTAAGGCGATCCGCCGCATCGGCCACAACCGGCCGGTGCGGCACCTTTTTTGGAAATGCCTTGCTATTCTCGGGCAACGCGCCCATATACCCCCCTGCATACGTTATCTCTTTCGACCACTGTCTTCCTTCATCGGCGCCAGTCTATCGATTTTGCACTGACGAGCCGCGCTGTCGCATCCCGCGGACAGATCATAGAAGGAAACACACGATGGCCACTGGCACCGTGAAATGGTTCAACACCACCAAAGGCTTCGGCTTCATTGCTCCCGATGGTGGCAAAAAGGACGTCTTCGTCCATATCTCCGCTGTCGAGCGTTCGGGCCTGACCGGCCTGAAGGATGACCAGAAGGTCACCTTCGACATCGAAGCCGGCCGTGACGGTCGTGAATCGGCGATCAACCTGCAACTGGCATAAGCCTGTCGC
Source organism: Marivivens sp. (assembly GCA_024642115.1). Taxonomy (GTDB): domain Bacteria; phylum Pseudomonadota; class Alphaproteobacteria; order Rhodobacterales; family Rhodobacteraceae; genus JAHEBU01. Next base: position 25,979 of record JAHEBU010000003.1, read on the forward strand.
AAACCGATCCGGGCGCGCGTTCGCGCGCGCCCGACCCGGCAGAGTCGTGCCGACTCGCCCCACCCCTCCAAACATTCTTGATTTCAAGCAGAATCGGCCTCATATTTGGGGCTGCGACGTTATCTCTATCGACCACCTGTCTCCTCCTCGGCCCAGTCAATCGATCAAGCACTGACGAGCCGGACCGCTGCATCCCGCGAGCGGTGAACAAGGGAAGACATTCAAATGGCGTCTGGTACCGTCAAATGGTTCAATACCACCAAAGGCTACGGCTTCATCGCTCCTGACGGGGGCAAGAAGGACGTGTTCGTTCATATCTCGGCTGTCGAGCGGTCCGGTCTGACCGGCCTCAAGGACAACCAGAAGGTCAACTTTGACATCGAAGCGGGCCGCGACGGGCGCGAGTCCGCGATCAACCTCAAGCTGGCCGACTAAGCCTGCCTGATCAGTAGGTCTGGCCTGAAGTTCAGGGGCGCGGGGGGCAACCCTCGCGCCCTTTGCCCGTCAATCGTTCAGGATAAAGGTGACCTTCATGGCCACACGGTATTCCTCGATCTTGCCATCCTTAACGGTGACCTTCTGTTCGTTGACCCAGGCCCCGGTGATTCCCTTGAGCGTCTTGGACGCCCGCTTGATGCCCTTTTTCACGGCATCGTCGAACGACTCGGTGCTGGAGGCGATGATTTCGGTAACTTTTGCAACAGACATGATGGGTCCTTTCTGAGGTCCAAGGCCGCAGACTAGGACTATGGCCCGGTCCAGTCCACACCCAAGGCTGGTTCGACGGTGAGCAAGCCGTCAGGATAAGGCACCATCAGCGCCGATGCTGCCGCCGTATCACCTTCAAGCCAAAGGGAAAACAGATCGGGTCGCAGGATCACGCCCATGCGGTGATGGACCGCCCGAACATCCGCCGAGGGCGCGCAGGTGACCATCGCGACCTGCGGTACCCGCACCCCGCCGGGGCCGTTCCAGACATCGGTAATGGCGGCAAAGGCCATCGGTGCGCCGTCCTTGGGCCGGATCCGCCACGCAGTTTTCTTGCGCCCTTCGCCTGTCCATTCATACCAGCCGTCCACCAGAACTACGGCCCGCCCCACACGGTCAAAGGCGGATTTGTCAAAGACTGTTTCAGACCGGGCGTTGATGATCGTCTCCATCACAGGGCGACCCCGCGCGTTCACCCGGCCCACCGGGATCATCCCCCAGCGCATCTTTTCCCAGCCTTGGGTGGTCAAAGTGATGACCTCTTGCCCCGGTGCGATGTTGGCCCGGGGCGGGTCGTTGGACAGCGGTCCCGACACACCCGCCCAGTCCGAGATATCGGCCAGCGGGCGGGTCAAGAACAACCGCCCCGGCATCTATTTTTGCGCCCGCGCTATAAGGTCGAGAACATCCGGCCCCAAATCATTGACGATGATCGCCACGCCGTCTTTGTTGGGATGGATGCCATCGGCCTGCATGTAGGACCCCATGGCGGCCTGCCCGCCGGAGGTCGCCAGTAGCCCGCGGAACCAGCTGGGCACGACCGGGACGTCGTATTTGGCCCCTAAATTGGTGTACATCCCGTCAAAGGCTGCCTTGAAGGCTGGGCCGTAGTTTCCCCCCGCCTCAAGCCCGATCAGCAGCATCGCAACGCCCTTGGCCTGTCCGGCGGCAAGGATGCCGTCAAGGTTCGCCCGCGATACGGCAGGGTCCAGCCCGCGCAGATAATCATTGCCGCCCAGCGCCACGATCATCCCCTGCACATCCGGGGTCAGTGTCCAGTCCACGCGGGATAGCCCGCCCGCTGTCGTATCGCCCGAAACGCCCGCATTGATCAGTTTCACATCGGCACCATGCGCCGTCAGCCATGCCTGCATCTGCGGCACAAAGCCATCCTGCGGGGCAAGCCCGTACCCTTCGGTCAGGCTGTCACCCAGCGCGGCAATGGTCACGGTTTCGGCATGGACCGCCCCGGCAGTTACCAAGAGCGTCAAAGCAAGGTTGCGCACCCCGCGTCCCGCCCCATATCCAAGGGACCGGAACCAGCCAAAGGCCGTCATGATGCCCGATCCCGTCCTCACGCTTCGCGATGCCAGTCTTTCCCTGCGGGGCAATGCCGGGATGGTTGATATCCTCCACGGCATCTCGATGGAGGTATGGGCGGGGGAAACGCTGGGGCTGGTGGGGCCAAGTGGATCGGGCAAATCGTCACTCCTGATGCTTATGGGCGGGCTGGAACAGGCCACCGGCGGTACGATCACGGCGCTGGGCCAGGACCTGACCCGGATGAACGAGGATGGTCTGGCGCTGTTCCGCAGGGACAATATGGGGGTGGTGTTCCAATCCTTCCACCTGATCGCGACCATGACCGCGCTGGAAAACGTCGCAACACCCCTTGAGCTCGCAAACGTGAAGGATGCGTTTCCCCGTGCGCTGGCCGAACTGGAGGCCGTGGGGCTGCGCGATCGCGCCGATCATTACCCCAACCAGATGTCAGGTGGCGAACAACAGCGCGTGGCGCTGGCCCGCGCCTCTGCCCCACGCCCGCGTATCCTGTTGGCGGATGAACCCACCGGCAATCTGGACGAGACCAATGGCGTGGCCATCATGGACCTGCTGTTCGACCTGCGTGACCGGCACGGGGCGACACTGGTGATGGTCACCCACTCGCCCGAACTGGCCCGCCGCTGTGACCGGGTGATCCGTCTGCGCGATGGCCGGATTGATCTGGCCGCAATGGCGGAGGCCGCTGAATGAGCCTGCGCATCGCGGCGCGTCTGGCCGCCCGCGAATTGCGCGGCGGCTTGCGCGGGTTTCGCATCTTTCTGGCCTGTCTGACGCTTGGCGTGGCCGCCATCGCCGCCGTCGGCACTGTCCGGTCTGGAATCGAGGCGGGACTGGCCGCCAATGGCGCCGCCTTGCTCGGCGGCGATGCCGAGGCCGAGTTTACATATCGTTTTGCCAGTCCCGAAGAACGCGCGTGGCTCGACAGCGTGGCGACCAAGGTCAGCGAGACTATCGATTTCCGGTCTATGGTCGTGGTGGACCGGAACGGGACCACCGAACGCGGGTTGACGCAGATCCGCGCCGTCGATGACGTCTATCCCCTGATCGGGCAGGTCACGCTGGACCCGCCCATGCCCATCGCCGACGCCTTCAAGGGGGCGAATGGTCTGCCGGGCGGTGTGATGGAGCGCATTCTGGCGGATCGGTTGGCCCTGAAACCGGGCGATACGTTCAAGCTGGGCAATCAGGACTTTGTGCTGAGCGCCATTCTGGCCGCCTATCCCGACAACGCCTCGGGCGGGTTCGGCCTTGGCCCCCGGTCGCTGGTCCTGACCCGCGATCTGGCCAATTCGGGGCTGATTGCCGAGGGCACCCTGTTTTCCACGAATTACCGCCTGACCCTGCCCCCCGGCAGCGACCTGGCCGCCCTGTCGGCCGAGGCCGAGGCCAAATGGCGCGATACCGGGATGCGCTGGCGCGACAGCCGCAAGGGGGCCAGCGGGACCGAACGGTTCGTCGACCGGATCGGATCGTTCCTGATCCTTGTCGGGCTGTCCGGGCTGGCGGTGGGGGGCGTGGGCGTATCGGCCGCCGTGCGTGCCTATCTGGCGGGCAAGACGGGGGTCATTGCCACGCTCAGGACGTTGGGCGCGACCCGGCGGATTATCTTTCTCACCTATTTTCTGCAAATCGGGGCGCTCACGCTGGTCGGAATCGCCTTGGGGCTGATCCTGGGGGCCGGGGTGCCGCTGCTGTTTGCGCCGCTGATCGCAGCCTCGCTCCCGATTCCGGCTGAATTCGCGCTCTATCCCCGACCGTTGTTCGAGGCGGGCTTGTACGGACTGTTGTCTGCGCTCATCTTCACCCTCTGGCCGCTGGCTCGGACTGAAGATATCCGGGCCGCGACCCTGTTCCGCGACGCCTTTGCGACCGGACGCGCCCTTCCCTCCCTACGCTATCTGATCGCGACGGCGATGCTGATTGCCGCCCTGCTGGGGGCGGCGGTATGGTTTTCGGGGACGATGTGGCTGACGCTCTGGACGGCGGGGGGGATTACCGGGGCGCTGATCCTTCTGACGCTGGCGGCCCTTGTCATCCGCTGGATTGCCCGGCGGTCGCGGATCGTGGCGCGGGGGCGGCCTGCGTTGCGGCTGGCGCTGGGGGCCATCGGCGCGCGCGGGGGCGAGGCGACATCAGTCGTCCTGTCGCTGGGTCTGGGGCTGGCCGTTCTGGCCGCCGTGGGCCAGATCGACGGCAACCTGCGAGCGGCATTCCAAAGTGAACTGCCCAAAGTCGCCCCGTCCTATTTCTTTGTCGACATCCAGCCCGACCAGATCGACGGGTTCAAGGCACGCCTGGCCAATGACCCTGCCGTGACCAAAGTGCAGGCCGCACCCATGCTGCGGGGCATCATCACCCAGATCAACGGGCAGGACGCGCAGACCTATGCCAAGGGACACTGGGTTGTCCAAGGGGACCGGGGCGTCACCTATTCCGCCGACCTGCCCGAAGATACGACCCTGACCGAGGGGGACTGGTGGCCCGCCGATTATGCCGGTCCGCCACTGGTCAGTTTCTCGGCCGAAGAGGGCAAGGAAATCGGCCTGAAACTGGGCGACACGATCACCGTCAACATCCTTGGCCGCGACATCACCGCCACCATCGCCAGTTTTCGGGAAGTGCATTTCGAAACTGCCGGGATCGGGTTTGTCATGGTGATGGACCCCGCCGCGCTGCAAGGCGCGCCGCACAGCTGGATCAGCACCGTCTATGCCAAGCCCGAGGGCGAGGCAAAGATCCTGCGCGACTTGTCCAACGCCTATCCCAACATCACCGCCATCGCGATCCGCGACGCCATCGACCAGATCAGCACACTGGTCGAAGGGATCACCGCTGCCGTCCGCTACGGGGCTGCGGCGACGCTGCTGACCGGGTTTCTTGTCCTGATCGGCGCGGCAGCGGCCGGCGAACAAGGCCGCACGTTCGAGGCGGCCGTGCTGAAAACGCTTGGGGCGACCCGGGCGCGGATCCTGTCATCCTTTGCCCTGCGGGCGGGGTTGCTGGGGGCGGCCGCGGGGATCGTTGCGCTGGGGGCGGGCATCCTGGGCGGCTGGGCGGTGTCGCATTACATCATGGAAAACGACTACATCGTGATCTGGTCAAACGCTCTGTGGATCATCCTAGGCGGGATCGCGGCGTCGATGCTCGCAGGGCTCGGGTTTGCCCTGCGGTCACTTCAGGCCAAACCGGCGCAGGTACTGCGGGCGCGGGAATGAATGACCCACGCTTTTTTGGCTACGGCAGTCTGGTCAACCTTGCGACCCACGACTATGCCGATCCACAGCCTGCAACCCTGACTGGCTGGCGGCGGGTCTGGGTCCATTCGGCCCTGCGGCAGGTGGCCTTTCTGTCGGTCGAACCCGCACCCGGCATGACGATTGCCGGGATCACGGCTGCGGTGCCGGGCGGGGATTGGGCCGCGCTGGACCGTCGCGAGGCGGCCTATGACCGGCGCGATGTGACGCATCAGGTCATGCCGGGACATGACACGCCCGTCGCCACCTATCAGGCTAGCGTCGCCCATCTGGCGGCCCCTTCCGACCGGCATCCGATCCTGCTCAGCTATATCGACGTGGTGGTGCAAGGGTTTCTGACCGTTCATGGCCAAGATGGGGCAGAGGCATTTTTTGCCACCACCCATGGCTGGGATGCCCCGATCCTGAATGATCGCGATGACCCGCGCTACCCCCGCCACCAAAAACTAACCGCCGCACAGAGCGCCTACATCGACGATACCCTGAAGCGGCTCGGTAGCCGGTTCTGCTGAACTCCTCAGCGTCTCAGAGCCAAAAAACCGCCGCTGGAGGCTTCGTGCCAGCGGAACACCCGCGTTTCTCAGAGGCCCGGCTTGACCTGCATCAGCGGCATGACATCCGCCATTTCCGGCCCGCGTTCGGCCCCGGTGACAGCCTTGCGCAGCGGCATGAACAGGCCCTTGCCCTTGCGCCCGGTCACCTCTTTCACCGCATTGGTCCAGGTGGACCAGGTGTCGGCCGCATAGGGGGGATTGCCCAGCAGGGCAAAGGCCTGAGCCACGAACTCCGTATCTTCCGGCGCAACTTCGGCTTTGGCTCCCATCGAGAACAGGTCCCACCAGCCCGCCATATCGTCCAGAAAGGTAATGTTCTCGCGAACGGCATCCCAGAATTTCGGAGCAATCGCATCGGGCACGCCCAACGCTGCGATCTGATCCTTGACCGTATCGAACGGCAGCCCCGCGTGATAGCGGGCGGTCAACGGTTCCAGATCGGCGGGGTCGAATTTGGTGGGGGCCGATCCGAAATGGCCCAAGGTGAAACCTTCCACGACCTCGGCCACCGATTGCCGCATTTCGACCGGGTCAGACGATCCGAGCCGCGCCATCAGCGACAGCACGGCCATGGGCGCGATCCCCTTGGCCCGCATGTCACGCAGGGCAAGTGCGCCAATCCGTTTGGACAGCTTTTCGCCGTCTGGCCCGGTCAGCAGGGAATGGTGGGCAAAGCGGGGCACAGTGCCACCCAGCGCCTTGATGATCTGGATCTGGGTGGCGGTATTGGTCACATGGTCGCCGCCGCGCACGATGTCGGTGATGCCCATTTCCACGTCGTCCACGACCGAGGCAAACGTATACAGAACCTGCCCGTCTTCCTTGAACAGCACCGGGTCGCTGACCGATGCCGCATCTATGGAAATCGGGCCAAGGATGCCATCGTCCCACTCGATCCGCTCCAGATCGAGCTTGAAGCGCCAGTGCGACAACCGCGTCTTGCGCAACTCGTCCTTTTCCGCGTCGGTCAGGGCCAGGGCGGCGCGGTCATAGACCGGCGGCTTGCCCATGTTCAGTTGCTTCTTGCGCTTGAGATCCAGTTCGACCGGGGTTTCGAAACATTCATAGATCCGGCCATCGGCAATCAGCCGCGCCTTGGCTTCGGCGTATTGGGCCAGTCGCAGCGACTGCCGCTCGACCCGGTCCCATTTCAGGCCAAGCCATGTCAGATCGGCCTTGAGCCCTTCGACATATTCCTCTTTCGACCGCTCCGGATCGGTGTCGTCGATCCGCAGAATGAAAGTTCCGCCGTTCTGTCGGGCGATCGCATAATTGAACAGGGCAGCCCGCAGGTTGCCGATATGGATCCAGCCGGTGGGCGAAGGGGCGAAACGGGTCGTTGTCATGGGGGTCTCCTGTCGCGGTTGGCTCTTTCACACATCCGCAAATTTGTCCATATGAAGCCCATGACCGACCGAGAGCCCACCGCCGAGGACCTGTTACGCATCGCCCATGCCACCGTGGCATCGATGCCCGAACAATTTCGTATCTATGCCCAGCAGGTTGAAATCCGGGTCGAGGATTTCATCCCGCTCATCTGGCTCGAACTGGACGAGGACGCGTGGGACATCACCGGCCTATATACCGGTGTCCCCCTGACCGAAAAGCGGCCTGACGACATCCCCGAAGGCCCTGATACCGTCTGGCTGTTCCGCGCCCCGATCCTGGATGAGCTGACCGAACGTCCAGAGGTCACGCTCGAAGAATTGGTGGCGCATGTAACCGTTCACGAATTTGCCCATCATTTCGGCTGGTCCGACGACGACATCGCCCGCATCGACGAATGGTGGACCTGACTGAGCGTCAGCGCACAGGCACCGCGCAACAGCGCAAAGTGGCCAACGCAGGTTTGAGTCGTCATCGCCTCCCCGCGCCCTACCCTTGAGACATTGCAATGTTTTCAAGGAGACGACCACATGACACTGACCCGCAGACAGACCCTGCTGGCCGGCGCGGCGCTGCCGCTGGCCGCCGCCACCTCTGGCTTTGCCACGATTGCCCGTGCCGATGCCCATTCCAACGCGATGGCTGCCAGCCTGCCGACCTACCGCGATTTCACCCTGGGCGATTTCAAGGTGACCACCCTGCTGGCCGGATCGCGCGCCGTGCCCGAACCGCACAAGATCTTTGGCCTGAACGTGGATGATGCCACCTTTGCCGAGGTCAGTCAGGCCAACTTCATACCTGCCGATGTTGCCCAGTTCTTCTTTACCCCGACCGTGGTGAACACCGGGACCGAGGTCATCCTGTTCGATACCGGCCTGTCCGCCGAAGGCACTGTCGCCGCCCTGACTGCCGCGGGCTACACCGCCGACCAGATCACCCATGTCGTCCTCACCCACATGCACGGCGACCATATCGGCGGACTGACCGACGACAGCGGCGCCGTCACCTTTGCCAATGCCGCCTATGTCACGGGCCAGACGGAATTCGACGCCTGGTCAGCGATGGACAACGAAGGGTTCAATACCAAGGTCAAACCGCTGGCCGACAAGATGACGTTCATCAACGATGGCGGCGCGGTCCGGGCGGGGATTACCGGGATCAACAGCTTTGGCCACACACCTGGACATATGGCCTACATGCTGGAAAGCGGGGGCAAACAGTTGCTGCTGACCGCCGATGTGGCCAACCACTATGTCTATTCGCTGGCCTATCCGGAATGGGAAGTCAGCTTTGACGCGGACAAGGCCGCCGCTGCCCAGACCCGCAAGACCATCATGGGAATGCTGGCCGCCGACCGCGTGCCGATGATCGGCTACCACATGCCCTTCCCCGGCGCAGGCTTTGTCGAGGCGAACGGCGACGGTTTCCGCTTTGTGCCGCAAAGCTATCAGCTGATGTAAGGCTGTTGGCATCGGGCGGGGGTTTTGGCAGGGTCAGGGTGATCCAGAGCCAAAGGCCCGCCCGATGCGTCCCATTCTGACTGTCACTCTCAATCCCGCGCTCGATATCGCGACTTCGGTCGGTCACGTGTCGCCGGGGATAAAGCTGCGATGCGCCGCGCCGCAGATGGACCCAGGCGGCGGCGGGTTGAACGTTGCGCGGGCCATTCACCAGCTCGGCGGGCAGGCCCGGGCCTTTGTGGCTCTTGGCGGTGATACAGGCCGCACGCTCGAACGTCTGATCCGGGAGGCCGGTCTGGACCCGGTCATTTATCCCGCTCCCGGCGAAACCCGCCAAAGCCTTGCCGTGACGGATCTGGGACTGAACGATCAATTCCGCTTCATGCTTCCGGGGCCGCATTGGTCTGCCGCAGACGTGGGCGCCGCCTGCGACGCCATCGCGGCCGAGGCGACCGGGGACGGATTTGTTGTCCTGTCAGGTTCTGGTCCCTCGGGTGTGCCACCGGATCTATATGCCACGCTGGCCGCCCGATTGCAGGCGCAGGGGGCGCAGGTCATCATCGACACCTCTGGGCCGCCTTTGGCGTTTCTGGGCCGGGGACAGCCGAACTGGCCCTATGTCCTGCGGATGGATCAGGCCGAGGCCGAGGGACTGGCCCTGCGCGCCCTGCCGCTGCGGACCGATACCGCTGCCTTTGGTGCCGAACTGATCGACCGCAAGGCCGCCGATATCGTCATCATTGCGCGGGGGGCCGAAGGGTCGGTTCTGGTGTCGGCAACCAAACGCCTGCACGTCGCCGCCGCCCGTGTCCCCGTGCGCAGCAAAGTGGGCGCGGGCGACAGTTTCGTCGGTGGGTTCGTCATGGCTCTTGCGGAGGGTCAGTCGATTGAGACCGCGCTCAGCCATGGGGCCGCCGCCGCCAGCGCGGCCGTCATGACCGAAGGCACCGAACTTTGCACCCCCGCAGGCTTTGCCGAGGCGCTGCCGCAATGCTTGGTGACGTCGGTTTAGGTTACTCTGCCGGGGCTGGACGCGCGACCTGGCCCGCGCCCAGTTGCGGTTCAGGCAGTCGCCAGATCAGCGCCGCCACCGAGGCGAAGGTCACCGTGTTGAACAACAGCGCCATCAACAGTGCGTGGCTGAACACCGCGTGAACATCAGTCGCCCCCGGAATCTGTGCGCCAAGCGTGGAAAAGAACAGCTCGCCCATGATGGCAAGGCCCAGCGCCGCGCCCACCTGCTGAAACGATTGCAGCGCCCCCGAGGCCGATCCCGTATCGCGCCCGCTCACATTGGCAAGCACGGTCTGGAACAGCGGTGAAATCGCGGTGCCAAGGCCGATCCCGGCAAACAGCAGCGGTCCTGCCAATGCCATCCGCGACAACGGCTCGCCCGCCTCGGGAAGCATGTAGCGCAGGGCGAACATGCCGCTCGACAACATCAAGGCACCAATGGTGATGCGCTGACGCGGCCAGCGAATGCCCAAACGGCCCGACGCGATCGAGGCGAGCAATACGCCCAGCGAAAACGGCACTGTCGTCAGCCCCGATTGCAGCGGCGTCAGCCCGTTTCCGGTTTGCAGGGTGATCGCAAAGACCAGAAAGAACCCCGGCATGCCCGCGAACAACAGCATGACCAGCCCGGATCCCCAGACGAAATCCGGGTTCTTGAGGAGCGAGACGGGCAGCAATTGCGCCCCATCCCGCGCCGCCTGCCGCCGTTCCCACGCCAAAAACAGCGCGGCCATCGGCAAGGCCGCGATCATCATGAGGAAACACCAGACGGGCCAGCCCATCTGCCGTCCTTCGATCAGCGGGAACAGAACCATCATCAATGCAGCGGCTGCCAGCGCGATCCCTACAAAGTCGATCTTGAGCCCCGACGATCCCGGCAGGTCCGGCACATAGCGCAGTGCGGCCAGAACGGCGATCACGCCGACCGGCACGTTGACCAGAAAGATCGGCCTCCAGTCCATTCCCCACAGGTCTGCCCCGATCAGCAGACCGCCCAGAACGGGGCCCGTGACGCTTGCCAGACCGGCGGACAATCCAAACAGTGCAAAGGCCAGACCGCGTTCCTTTGGCGGAAAGATGGCGGGGACGATGGCCAGCGTCTGCGGCGTCATCATCGCCCCGCCAATCCCCTGCAACACGCGGGCGGCGACCAGTCCGCCGATCGAAGGCGCAAGCCCACACAAGGCCGATCCGATGGTGAACACCACCACGCCCGCGATGAACATGCGACGCCGCCCGAACACGTCGCCCATCCGCCCGGCAGGCAGCAGGAACAGGGCAAAGGTCAGGATATAGATCGCCACGACCCATTCGATCTGGCTGTCGGTGGCGGCAAAGGCGTCTTTCATCGACGGCAGGGCCACGTTGACGATGGTCACATCGATCAGGTTCATGAAGCCAGCCACCAATAGGGCGGCCATGGCGATCCAGCGACCCGGAAGAAGGGCGTCGGGCTTAGCTTCGGTCATCTTGAATGCTTTCATACGGTAGGGGCGCGCGGTGCGACCCGTTATTCGGTTATCTAGCAGGGGTGCGCGGAATGTCACGCGCGCCAGCGCACAGATGTCAGGGCCCGGATACGGGCCATTGTCTGGCCCGATCGTCCAATCCAGCGCGGACGAGTTCCGCCTGCACGTCTATGTCCGCCCCCGACAGGCGCCCCAGATAAAGTCGGGCATTTCCCGCCTTGTGCTTGCCCAGCCGGGCAAGACTCTGGTCGAAATTCGCATATCCCGGCATGATGTAGTTCACCATGTTGGCCTTGCGGGGGGAAAACCCGGTTGCGCACATCTGTCCGCTGCGACCACTTGTTTTTTCATAGTCGTAACGGCCATAGCCCACGATGTTCGGCCCCCACTTGCGCGGGATCCACCCTGTGACCCGGCGGTAAAGCAGATCAAGGCCAAGGTCATCCACCCGCCGCCCCGCTTCGGACACCGCTGCCAGAAAGGCTCTGACATCGGCGTCTGGTTCGGTCGTTTTCATTTGCGTCATCGTCACGAGAATCTGCCCGATCCGAGCTCGATTCATCCAAAACGTTCTGTCCGGTTCTCTGAGAGCAAGCCTGACCCGCGCCCATACCTCAGCGAAAGGCCGGTCCGTGCGCCCAGATGGTCAGGGAATGGCGTTCACCTTCAGTTACCGACGTAACGCGGTGCAACAGGTAACTGGGAAAGACGGTGGCGTCCCCGCGCCCGGTCGCAGCGGTCAGGACATGGGCCGAGGGCATCACCTCGAGCTTGCCACCGGCATAACCATCGGGCCGGCTCAGCTGCACCACCATCGTCAGCTTGCGCTTTTGCGCCAAGGGGCCGTCGCCGACATCGGAGTGCCAGTCGAAATGACCCTCGCGTTCGGCGCCATACCGGGCGACCTGGGCGCTTTCGGCGAATTCTGTGAGGTCAAAATGAAAGGTGTCGCGGTTTGCTTCACGGGCGATGTCGATGATCCGGTCCATGACCCAGGCCGCCTGCGGCACCTCGTCCAGCCAGACCAGTTCGGCGCGGCGCAGATTGTGGTCGCGGTTGGCCCCGACCAGCCGGGCATCCCTGGGCGGCGTGCCACGGGCATAGCCCACGATACGGTCACAGTCGGCATCGGAAAAGGCAGCGTTCACGGTGTGAACTGATATCATCTCGGCTCCGGGGACAGGGCGGTCGCAGGGGTCGGGCCGGCATGCGACCTCAACCGTCTGCGGGCATCCCGAAGACAAGGGCGTGCATGATCCTGCCGGGCCGGAAAGTAAACACGCCAACGATCATGCGCCCCTCGGCAAGGAGATGGATCATAGCCCTGAACTGGCACGCCGCGTGATCTGATCCGCCCCGTCAGAGCGCAAAGGAACGAGCCTCAACAACCAGCCCCGAAACCAAGGTCGTCTTGCCAACAAAGTCACGGACCTGAATGACCGCTGGCGCGTCCAGCAGCCGGTCAAGCGCTATGTGTCGTCCCTGAACCTGTTGACGATCGGATAGCGCCGGTCCAGCCAGAACGCATGTTTGCTCAGCCTGGTTCCGGGAGCGGACTGGAAACGTTTGTATTCGCTGACATAAATCAGGTGCTCGATCTTCTTGACCGTCGCCCGGTCGTAGCCGGCGGCCACGCAATCGGCGACCGAGGCCTCGCCGTCCACCAGCATTTCCAGAATACCGTCCAGGATGTCATAGGGTGGCAGGCTCTGGTCGTCGCGCTGGTCGGGGCGCAGTTCGGCGCTGGGGGGTTTGTCGATGATCTGCTGCGGGATGACCGCGCCCGCAGGGGCCAGCATCCAGTCGCGGTGATTGTCATTTCGCCAGCGGCAGGTGGCGAACACCCGCGTCTTGTACATGTCCTTGATCGGGTTGTAGCCGCCCGCCATGTCGCCATAGATCGTGGCATACCCCACGGCGACCTCGGACTTGTTGCCGGTGGTCAGCAACATCTCGCCAAACTTGTTGGACTGCGCCATGAGAAGGAGGCCGCGCAGGCGGCTCTGGATATTCTCTTCGGTCAGATCCTGCGGCAGGCCGTCGAACAGATGGGCCAGCGCGCCCGACACTGCCTCGCGCGGTTTGACGATGCTGACGGTGTCGAGTTTGCATCCCAGATTGGCCGCGACCGCCGCCGCATCGTCGAGCGAGGATTGCGAGGTGTATTCAGAGGGCAGCATGACACAACGTACGTTCTGCGGGCCCAGCGCATCGGCGGCAATGGTCGCCACGATTGCACTGTCGATGCCGCCGGACAGACCAAGCAGCACCTTTTTGAACCCGGTCTTGCGCATGTAATCGCGCAAGGTCAGGACCATGGCGCGGTAATCCTGTTCGATGTCAGTGGGGAAACTGGCCTTTGCCCCCTCGACCGCGACCCAGCCCGCAGGCCCCTGTTCGAAATCCACATGCACGATTGCTTCGTCAAAGACGGGCAGTTGCACGGCCAACCGGCCACTTGGGTTCAGCACGAAGGACCCGCCATCGAATGCCTGATCGTCCTGCCCGCCCACCATGTTCAGGTACACCAACGGCACCTCGTTTTCGATCACTCGGGCGACCATCTGGTTCATGCGAACGGGAAACTTGCCCCGGTAATAGGGCGACCCGTTGGGGACCAGCAGGACCTGAGCGCCACTTTCCACCATGGTTTCGGCCACATCACGGTACCACGCATCCTCGCAGATCGGGCTGCCGATGCGCAGACCGTTGACCGACACCGGCCCCTGTATGGCGCCGCGGTTGAACTGACGGACCTCGTCAAAGACGTTGTAGTTGGGCAGAAAATGCTTGAGCGCGCGGGCCACCACCTTGCCGCCGATGCAGGTGTGGTAGGCGTTGTAAAGCCGCCCCCGTTCGGCAAAGGGCCCCCCGATGGCGAGGGCGGGGCCATCGGAACATTCGGCGGCCAGCCGGTCGATCTGCTCCATCGCTGCCTGATGAAAGGCGGGCTTGAGGACCAGATCCTGCGTGGAATAGCCGGTGATGAACATTTCGGGGAACGCGATCATGTCCGCCCCCGCCGCCTTGGCCTGCGCCCACGCGTCCCGCGCCTTGGCGGCGTTGCCCGACAAGTCGCCCACGGTCGGGTCAAGCTGGGCAAGGGTCAGGCGAAAGCGGTCGGTCATCACGGGCACCTTGGATGGGATCGCGGAGGGTTTACCAGAATGTCCGGCAAGGGAAAGCCGATTGCGGCTCCGATCCCCGCCGACTCTGGTTGTCTGAACCTTTCCGGTCCTCTAGTCTGCCCATCGCTGACAAAGGGAATACAGGCACCATGAACAGACACGTCCTTGCCATTGGCGTCCTCGCCGTGGGCTTTGGTTTTGCATCACAGACCATCGCCCAATCGGTTCAGGTCAAGCAGTATGACGACGGCGGAGTCTATGAAGGCACGTTCGTCAACGGCAAACAGGACGGAACAGGCACCTACCGCCTGCCCAACGGATATGAATACACCGGCCAGTGGGTACAGGGCGAGATTCGCGGTCAGGGCACCGCCCGGTTCCCAAATGGGTCGGTCTATGTCGGTGAATTCGCCGCCGGAAAGCCCGAGGGGCAGGGCAAGATCACCTTTGCCGACGGTGGCACCTACGAAGGCACCTGGTCCGATGGCAAGATCAACGGCACCGGCATCGCCCACTATGCCAATGGCGTGGTCTACGAAGGCGAATTCCGCAACGCCATGCACAATGGCACCGGCACGATGACCAGCCCGGATGGCTATGTCTATGCGGGTCCCTGGGTAAACGGGGTCAAGCAGGGACAGGGCAAGATCACCTATCCCGATGGCGCGATTTACGACGGGATGCTGGAAAACGGTGAACGGCAGGGCGAAGGCACGCTAACCATGCCGGACGGCCTCACCTACACGGGGACCTGGGTGAACGGCCAGATCGAAGGCAAGGGCCGTCTGGTTCAGGCCAACGGCGACATCTACGAAGGAGACCTTGTGGCTGGCCGACGCGAGGGGACGGGGACTGTCACCTATGCCAACGGCGATGTCTATCAGGGCGGCTTTCACGAGGACAAACGACACGGTCAGGGCACGTTCCGGGGGGCGGACGGATACGTCTATGTGGGCTCTTGGGTCGCGGGCCAGATCGAAGGGCAGGGTCAGGTCACCTATCCCGACGGGTCGGTCTATGTGGGCCAGTTCAAGGCCGATCTGGCCGATGGCAAGGGCAAGATCACCTATCCCGATGGGTCGACCTATGACGGCGACTGGGTCGCCGGGGTCATCAACGGCACCGGCACGGCCACCTATGCCAATGGGCTGGTCTATGTAGGCGACTTCAAGAATGCCAAGAACGATGGCATGGGCAAGATGACCTATGCCGACGGCTATACCTACGAAGGCATGTGGAAAGATGGCCAGCGCAACGGGCAAGGCACCGCCACCTATGCAGACGGCACTGTTTATGTGGGCGAATTCCTGAACGGTCAGCGGCACGGGCAAGGCAAGATCACCCTGCCCGACAACCCCGCCACCCCTGAGAACGAATCCTTCACCTACGAAGGGGCTTGGGAAAACGGCGACATGAGCGGGATGGGCGTGGCCACATATGCCAATGGCGACGTTTACGAAGGCATGTTCAAGGGCGGCCGCCGTCAGGGCGAAGGCACCATGCGCTTTGCCACGGGTGAAACCGCGACGGGGGAGTGGACGGACGGAACCTTGGCCCCGGCTGACGGGACGACGGCGCCCGCACCTGCGACACCGGACGCCACCCCGCCTGCCGACGGGGCTGCCCCTGCCGCGCCGGCCGCGAACTAGGGGGCGGGAGACGCGCCCAGACGGAACCGCACGAGCAACGTGATTACGGCCAACAGCGCCGAGCCCCACGGCGGGACCCCAAACACAGCGGCGACGGCATAGGCCAGCGCCGCCGCCAACAACACATGGCCCCGCCAGCCGATCCCGGCGAACTGGTCACGGATGACCCAAAGTGCCCCCAGATAGACCGCAAGGGCCGCGTTGATCCATGCGGCCGCAATCGCTGCGGTCACATGACCATGATGGGTCAACACATCCAGATAGGCCCCCAGCCCCGCCGCCAGAACCGCCCCGCCGCCAAACACGAACACATGACCATAGCCCCACAGGAACACGCGCCCGAAATCGGTGCTGTTCAGATGGTCAGTATCAATAAAGTAGATCCACCACAGCACGAACACGAGGATCAGGGCCGCCACCGCCTCGCGCACAAAGGCCGTGTCGATATGCCCCTCGTACATATGCCCTACCATCAGGGAAATCGACACGAGGATTTCACCCAGGACGATGATGTTAAGCAGGCCATAGCGTTCCATGATGTGATGCCGATGCCAGGGCGTTACCCCGGCCCGTTCGGCAATCACGGGAACCGTCCACTCCACCAGAAAACAGAAGATGCCAAAGGCAAAGAACGACGGCGATCCTGGTGCAAAGCCAAAATACAGGATCGACCACAGGACCTGCGCCACGAATATCCCGCCCGCATAGCGCAACGCGGTCGCCCTGTGTTCCGGCCCGGCGGCGGCTGCCCGTAGCCACATGGCGATCATCCCCACCCGCATGATGATCCAGCCAAGCAGGCCATAGCCGAAATCGAGCGTCTCCATGATCCTGTCGGCCCCACCCGCAAAGGTCAGGGCGCCGCCCATGATGAAGATGGTCAGAACCCGAAAAAGCGCGTCGTCGTTGTCAAAGGCCGAGGCAAACCAGGTGAAATTCATCCACGCCCACCAGATCGCCAGAAACAGAAAGACGAAATTGGCAAAGGCGGCCAGCCCGTGCCCGTCCGAAATGGCGTGATGCAGACTTTCGGTGACGGCGGCGATGGCCACGACGCTGACCAGATCAAAGAACAGTTCCAGTTGGGTGGCAGCCCGGTGCGGCTCGTCCGGATCACGGGGCGACAGCGGGACGGTTTGCAGGGACATGGGCACCTCCAGTTTTGCGGCCAAGCCTACCGATGCACGGAAACCGGACCAATCAAACCGACCGAAATAGAGAAAAATTTTCACCTCGTTGTCGAAATTGCACCGGCTCGCGGCTCTTGAGGTCACAAGGCCCGTTGGGCGGGCCGATCAACGCAGGAGTAACCTTTTGAAGAACCGCAAACGGACCTTGGCCGTGACTTTGTGTCTCTCTGCCCGTCCGGCCGTTGCCGATCCCTTCACCATCCTTATCTCCGAAACCCCCGCACAGATCGACCTGCGCGGCGACGAAGGGGCCGAGAGGCGGGCGTGATTGGCGGCGGCGCCCCGCTCACCGTCGGCGCCGATAGCCGCACGCCACTGATGCTTCAGACCGTTCTGGAACTGGACGCCGTGCGGATCGGCGCGGCCTTTGCCATGACACCTACAACGATGGGGCAGCGACTTGTGCGGGCTAAATCCAAAATCCGCGCCGCCGGGATTCCGTTTCAGACGCCAGAACCGGCCGCTCTCCCCGTCCGCCTGCACGACGTTTTGGCGGCGATCTATGCCACATTTGGGGTCGCTTGGGATCAGGTCGTTGGGGCCGATGACGCGGGTCCTGACGTTGCGCAAGAAGCGATCTATCTGGCCCGGCTCGTCATCGACCTGATGCCGGGCGAACCCGAACCCAAAGGGCTGCTCGCGCTCATACTCTTTTCCGAGGCGCGGCGCCGGTCGAGATGGTGCAGGCAGGTATGTGTCGCTCAGGGATCAGGACCGCGCCCAGTGGCAGGGTCCCCTGATAATCGCGGCCAAGGGGCTGTTGACCGGGGCCGCCAGCCTGCGGCTGTTTGGCAGGTTCCAGATCGATGCGGCGCTGAAATCGCTTCATGTACAGACGCCAACAGGCCGTGACCCGGACCCCCAACCTTTGGTCGTGCATTACGATTTGCTGGCTGCTCAAGCCCCCAGTCTAGGTGGTCTGGTCGCCCGCGCCGTCGCCCATGGGCAGTTGCACGGCCTGGAACGGGGACTCGCGATTCTGGATGACCTCCCACCGGACCGCATCGCCTGCGACCAGCCCTACTGGGCAGCGCGGGCCGAGGTGTTGCGACAGTCAGGTGACACCAGCGAACACGCAACCCGCGAGCAAGCGATCGACCTGACCGACGACCCGGCGGTCAAGGCGTTCCTGCGCCCCCCAGTCCACTAAACCGGATCGCCCGAATTCAGCCGTGTGAGCCAGACCTCTGCATCTTTCAAGATCAGATTTCGCTTGTCCTCGTTCATCCGGTCCCAGGTGGCATACATCTGACCCATGCGCGGATTGGTCCTGAACCGGTCCCGGTGCCGATCCAGAAAATGCCAATACAACAGGTTGAACGGGCAAGCATCCGGCCCGGTCTTGTCCTTGACCTTGTAGGCGCAGCCCTTGCAGTAGTCGGACATCTTGTCGATGTAGTTTCCACTGGAAACATACGGCTTCGAGGCGATGACCCCGCCGTCGGCGAACTGACTCATCCCGATCACGTTCGGCGCCTCGACCCATTCGTAGGCATCGGCATAGACGGCCAGATACCACTCATGCACTTGCGCCGGGTCGATCCCCGCCAGCAGGGCAAAGTTGCCGGTGATCATCAACCGCTGAATGTGGTGGGCGTAGGCTTCAGCCTTGGTCTGACTCACGGATGCGGCAATACAGGCCATCCGCGTATTTGCGCCCCAGAACATCGCCGGCAGGTCGCGGGTCTGACCCAACTCGTTGCGGTCAACATAGTTTGGCCCCTCGCGGAAATAGATTCCGCGCACATATTCACGCCAGCCGATGATCTGCCGGATGAACCCTTCGGCGGCATTGACGGGTGCGTCGCCGTCCTTCCACGCCTGTTCAACCGCGCGGCAGACCTCCATCGCGTCCAGAAGGCCCGCGTTGAGGTAGAGGCCGATGACCGAATGATAGACGAATGGTTCCTCTGCCATCATCGCGTCCTGATAGTCGCCAAAACTGGGCAGGGCGTTTTTGACCCAATGCGCCAGATGCCGCCGCGCCTGTCCGGTGTCGGTGGCAAACCAGAACGGGCGCAGGTCGCCGAAATTGTCGGCAAATCGATCCTCGACCAGGGTCAGCACCTCCTCGACCGTCGCATCGGGGGTGAACTGCATCGGGCCGGAATAATTGACCGACTTCGGCGGTCCCTTGCGGTTGTCGTGGTCGTGGTTCCACTTTCCCCCGGCAGGGTCGTCGCCGTCCATCATCAACCCGGTCTTGCGGCGCATGTCGCGATAGAACCACTCCATCCTGAGTTCCTTGCGGCCCTCGGCCCAGTCATCAAATTCGGCATGGGTGGCCAGAAAACGGGTGTCGGGTAACAGGGTCACCGGAACCGGGCAGTCCTCAAGCGCCTGAATGACCCGCCATTCGCCGGGTTCGGTCGCCAGCACTCCGTCGGGGTCGTGGTCGGCGGCACGGCGGACAAGTTCACCGACGATGGACCCCGAATTGTCGGGATCATCCAGCCGTGTATAGTCCACGCGCCAGCCATCCCCGCGCAAACGGTCGGCAAATTTGCGCATGGCGGCAAAGACAAAGGCGATCTTCTTGGGGTGATGGCGGACATAGGTGGCCTCGCCCATCACTTCGGCCATGACGATGACATCGGTGGCCTTGTCCGCCTCGGCCAATGCGGACAGGGTGTCGGACAACTGGTCGGCCAGCACCAGAACCAGCCTCACCACGGCACTTCTTGCCCCTGCCAATCGTAAAAGGCGCCAGTCTGGTCTGGAGTCAATGCCTCTATCACGGCGATCAGGTTGGCGGCTGCCTCGGCTGCCGGGACGGTCTTGTGGCGCCCGACATAGGCGGCGGTGAACCGCGTTTCGACCGTGCCGGGATGCAGGGCCACGCAGATCGAGCCCTTGTGCGTTCGTTTGAGTTCTATGGAGGCCCCGCGCACGATCTGATTCAGCGCGGCCTTTGAGGCTCGATAGGAATGCCAGCCACCAATGTGATTGTCCCCGATCGATCCGACCCGGGCCGACAAGACAGCGACCGTCCCGTCGGGGGCCAGCAGTCGCGGGACGTGGCGCAAGATCAGGGCGGGGCCGATTGCATTGACGGCCATGACCTGTGCCATCTGGTCGACCCCGATCTGCGTCAGCGACTTTTCCGGCGCCAATCCGGGTGGCGCGAGGATACCCAGGGCCACAAGGATCAGATCAAACGGTCCGGTCAGGGCGCCCAGAACGCTGTCAACAGTTTCAGGTCGCGCGACATCCAGCCCGTCACTCGCCCGTGACAGAGGGGTCACGGCGTCGTGCCGCGCCTCGAACGCTGCGACAAGGGCTGAACCAATGCCGCCCGACGCTCCGATGACCAAAATCCGTTTCATGGGCGCACAGGTAGGGCCGGTCCGCCTCGGGACCAGCCCCCCCTACGGCGCTATCACAACATGAAGTTGAACTGGTCGATGGTCGTGATCCGACTTAGAAGCAGAGCAAAATCGGCCTGACCGTCACCATCGACATCCCCCGACAAAAGCAGGTTTCGGCCAATGACCTCGAACCGCAGTTGCCCGGCTTGGGAAAAGGCATCTGTACCGATCAGGGTAAAGGCGTCGTCACCGCCCGTCGAACTGATGGCATCGATACCGGACAGGTCGATCAGGTCATTGCCGAATCCGAAATCGCTGATCGTGTCATAGGCCGAGGCAAGGCTGTCTGCGACCGTGACAAAGATGAACACATCGTTCCCACCCCCACCTTTGATCGTATCCGTCCCTTCGCCACCGATGATGATGTCATTGCCATCCCCGGCATTGATCAAATCGTTGCCTGCCCCGCCGTCCAGAATATCGTTGCCGTTGCCGCCGTTGATTGTGTCGTTGCCATCCCCGCCATAAACGAGGTCGTTCCCCTCGCCACCGTCGACCAGATCATTTCCGGCATCGCCCCAGAGCATGTCATTGTCGTCCTGTCCCAGAACGCGGTCGTTGCCCGCTCCGCCGGAAATGCTGTCATTTCCCTCGTTGCCGCCCAGAATGTCGTTTCCGGCACCGCCCGAGATGGCGTCGCCATCGGCTCCGCCATAAACCACGTCATTGCCGTCGCCGGCATCAATGATGTCGCCGCCTGCGCCGCCGAACATCACGTCGTTTCCGGCCGCGCCGGACATGGAATCGTTGTCGTCGCCACCGTAGATGATGTCGTTGCCCAGCCCACCGAACAGGCTGTCCGCACCCGCATCCCCGACAAGGCGGTCATTCCCCAGACCACCGTCCAGAACATCTGCCCCAGACCCGCCATACATCACGTCGTTCCCATCCAGACCGATCATGGCATCGTCGCCGTCGCCGCCATAGATCAGGTCGGACCCGGTCCCGGCGTTGAGGGAATCGTTGCCTGCCCCGCCATAGAGCCGATCCGCCGAATCGCCGCCATCCATCACATCGTCGCCATCGCCGCCGTACATGCGGTCAGCCCCGGAACCGCCCGACATCGTATCGGACCCCGCGCCGCCCTCCATCAGGTCGGCCCCCAGATCGCCGATCATCCGGTCGTCGCCATCCCCGCCATACAAGCTGTCGTTGCCATTGCCGCCCATCAAGGCATCGTTGCCCAGCCCGCCATACAACTTGTCGTTCTGGTCGCCGCCGAACAGCACGTCATCGCCCGCGCCACCGTCGAGGGTATCGTTGCCCCGTTCACCCTGAAGAGTGTCGTTGCCCGCGTTGCCTGCAATCGAATTGTTCGCCGCATTACCCAGAACCGCATCGTCGCCCGACCCTGCAATCAGGTTTTCGATAATCGTTCCCGCTTCGATCAAAAGGTTGCCGCGCAGGCCATAGATGCTCGATACGCCAAGCCCGTTCATGTTGATTGACTGGTTGCGGGTGTCGGTGCTGAAATCCATCGTGTCGATGCCACTGCGGTCAACGACGGTCATGGCGATGGGGGTTTGCAGGACCCCGTCCGCCATCAGCGCCGCGATCCCTGCGTTCAACGCGTCCGCAGTCGATCCAACCCCATAGGTCGTGTTGCCTTGGTGGATCCTGTTGTTCACGCCGTACAGGGTCTGCATCGCCAGAATGTCGGCCAGCATCGGTCCCGGCGCAAAGGCGTAAGAATCGGCGGTATTGCGGTTCTGCGTCTGGGCGAAATAGGACATCACCGACAACTGCCAGCTGTCGAGGGTAAACAGGGCATCGCGGCTGAACGTGGCGCTTCCATTGTAATTGCCCGAATGGCCAAGGCCCAGCGCATGGCCGATTTCGTGCAGGTAGGTCTGCATGCTGTAGCTGTCGATGCCGGTGCCATAGGTGGCCACCCAGTCGGTCGAAATGTTCACATGGGCGGCGGTAATCGTATGGCCGGTCACATCGCGCGTCGCATAGGCGCCGCTTTGATCGTCGTCGAACACGATCTGGATCGTTGCCCCATTGGCGGGAGCGACTTCAAACGTGATGCCGGTCAGCTGGCTCCAGCTGTCCAGGGCGATGATCGCCAGGTTCTGGCCGGCCGCCGTCAGCCCGCTGATGTCGACATTGATGACGCCACCCAGCGCCCGCATGTCAAAGGCCGCCCAATCACCCCCGTTCGTCTGCCAGAATCCATGGGTCAGCTGCCGGGCGATGCCCGTCACTGCAGAGGCCGGAATGGGCGCAAGAAAGGTCGCTGTCTGCGGCGTTGCGGACGGGGTCGAGGCATAGGCGGCATGAATCGCCTCCTGTTCGGAAGGGCTGGGAAGCGTGTCGCGCATTTGGCAAAGGATACACATGGGCAGGGCCTGACTGTACGGTGCGCAATCCCGTTGCCCCGCCCCATGGACGGCAGGAGAGCACTAGGTTGAAGGGGAGGACGCCGCTTCCGGACGCAGGCGCAAGTACCGCGCCTTGGCACCCTAAAACCCGGCCGACGCATGGGGCAATTGAAATCTGCCCATAAAGTCAACAGGATGTTAACAAACGGGGCGGTATTCCAGACCCCCTTTTCAACCACGCAAACCCCGGTATAGTCTGTGACCATGACTTGTTTGGCCCAACCCTTGATGGCCCGTTCCGGCCTCCTGCTCCTTAGCCGCCTCTGAGCGTGCCTTTCGGCGCGACCGCTCAGGGGAGGATCAGCGCCGGATCACAACAAGGCAACAAGGACCAAAATCATGACACAAACCCCCGCAACAGGCCGCGACCCCAGCCGCGTGCTGATCTTTGACACCACCCTGCGCGACGGCGAACAAAGCCCCGGCGCCACCATGACCCACGCCGAAAAGCTGGAGATTGCCGAACTGCTGGACGACATGGGCGTCGACATCATCGAAGCCGGGTTTCCCATCGCCTCCGAAGGCGACTTCAAGGCGGTGTCGGAAATCGCCCGTCTGGCCAAAACTGCCACGATCTGCGGGCTGGCGCGGGCCAACTTCAAGGATATTGACCGCTGCTGGGAGGCGGTCAAGCACGCCAAATCCCCGCGCATCCACACCTTTATCGGCACGTCGCCCCTGCATCGGGCGATCCCCAATCTGGACAAGGACCAGATGGCCGAGCGGATCCATGACACCGTGACCCATGCCCGCAACCTGTGCGACAACGTGCAGTGGTCGCCGATGGACGCGACCCGGACCGAACACGATTACCTGTGCCGGGTCGTGGAAATCGCGATCAAGGCGGGGGCCACGACCATCAACATCCCTGATACCGTGGGCTATACTGCCCCGCAGGAAAGTGCGGACCTGATCCGGATGCTGCTGGAAAAAGTTCCCGGCGCGGACCAGATCATCTTTGCCACCCACTGCCACAATGACCTCGGGATGGCGACGGCCAATTCTCTGGCCGCCGTTGCAGGCGGGGCGCGGCAGATCGAATGCACGATCAACGGACTGGGCGAACGGGCGGGTAACACCGCGCTGGAAGAAGTCGTCATGGCGCTCAAGGTGCGCCACGACATCCTGCCGTGGACGACCGGCGTGGACACGACCAAGATCATGAACATCTCGCGCCGGGTCGCCACCGTGTCTGGCTTTCCCGTCCAGTTCAACAAGGCCATCGTGGGCAAGAACGCCTTTGCCCACGAATCCGGCATCCATCAGGACGGTATGCTCAAGAACCGCGAAACGTTCGAAGTCATGCGCCCCACCGACATCGGCCTGTCCGAAACCAATCTGGTGATGGGCAAACATTCCGGGCGCGCCGCCCTGCGGTCCAAACTCAAGGACCTGGGGTTTGAACTGGCCGATAATCAGCTCAACGATGTATTCGTCCGGTTCAAGGAATTGGCCGACCGGAAAAAGGAAATCTACGACGACGATCTGGTGGCGCTGGTCCGGCAGAACGACACGGTCGAGGATCATATCAAACTGAAATCCCTCCGGGTCGTTTGCGGCACCACGGGGCCGCAAACCGCCGACATGACGCTCGACATCGACGGCACGGAACATTCCGTTACCGCCACCGGCGACGGTCCGGTCGATGCCAGCTTCAACGCAGTCAAACAGTTGTTCTCGCACAAGGCGCGGCTGCAACTCTATCAGGTGAATGCCGTCACCGAAGGCACCGACGCGCAGGCTACAGTCAGCGTCCGGCTTGAAGAGGACGGGCGCATTGCAACCGGACAGTCCGCCGACACCGATACGGTCGTGGCCTCGGTCAAGGCCTACGTCAACGCGCTTAATCGGCTGATCGTGCGGCGGTCCAAATCGGCCCCAGGCGAGGATATCAAGGGCGTCAGCTACAAGGACGCGGGCTGATTTCATCTGCCCGACGCCGGGGCCGTCCATCGGCCCCGGCTGTCCCGACCTTTACCTATCACGGCCAAAAAGTTGCAAAAAGGTCATCTTTGGGGGTGCGACGGTCCGAAATCGCGACCGAAAAGTTGAATTATGACAAGCGGCACAAACGTGCCGAACGCAGGAAAACCGGGCCTTTCGCCCAATCCCCGACACGCCTATAACAACGACCGGTCCGGACTGTCGAGTCGCGGGCCTTGCTGGATATTGAAGAACGGAAGGCCGGGCTATGGCGGGTTGGGGAAGTTGGTTTTCGTCGGACATGGCGATCGACCTTGGGACAGCGAACACGCTTGTCTATGTCAAGGGTCGCGGGATCGTGCTGTCTGAACCGTCGGTCGTGGCCTACCACGTCAAGGACGGGGTGAAAAAGGTTCTGGCCGTGGGCGAGGATGCCAAGCTGATGCTGGGCCGCACCCCCGGCAGCATCGAGGCGATCCGCCCGATGCGTGACGGCGTCATAGCCGACTTTGACGTGGCCGAAGAGATGATCAAGTATTTCATCCGCAAGGTCCACAAACGCACGACTTTCTCCAAACCCAAGATCATCGTCTGCGTGCCGCATGGGGCGACCCCGGTTGAAAAGCGGGCGATCCGGCAGTCGGTCCTGTCCGCAGGCGCACGCCGGGCGGGCCTGATTGCCGAACCCATCGCGGCGGCCATCGGGGCGGGCATGCCCATCACCGATCCCACCGGCAACATGGTCGTAGACATCGGCGGTGGGACGACCGAAGTGGCTGTGCTTTCGCTGGGCGACATCGTCTATGCCCGCTCGGTCCGCGTCGGCGGCGACCGCATGGACGAGGCGATCATCAACTACCTGCGCCGCCAGCATAACCTGCTGGTCGGTGAATCCACCGCCGAACGGATCAAGACCACGATCGGCACCGCTCGCATGCCCGACGACGGGCGCGGACAGTCGATGATGATCCGGGGGCGTGACCTGCTGAACGGTGTGCCCAAAGAAACCGAAATCAGCCAAGCCCAGATCGCCGAGGCGTTGGCAGAACCCGTTCAGCAGATCTGCGAGGCGGTGATGACCGCGCTGGAAGCGACCCCGCCCGATCTGGCGGCGGACATCGTCGACCGGGGTGTGATGCTAACCGGCGGCGGGGCGTTGCTGGGTCAACTCGACCTCGCCCTGCGCGAACAGACCGGCCTTGCCATTTCGGTCGCCGACGAGTCACTCAATTGTGTGGCCTTGGGCACCGGCAAGGCGCTGGAGTATGAAAAACAGCTGCGTCATGTGATAGATTACGACAGCTGATCTGACCGGGGGCGGACCCACCCGTGGCGCGCAACAAGGACAATGACGAAAACTATGTCGGCCCGATCCGCAATCTGCTGGTCGGGCTGCTGGTCATCGTCATGTTGGGTACCTTTCTGATCTGGCGGATCGACAGCCCCCGCGTCGAACGGTTCCGGGCGGCGGTCATCGACCGGGTCGTGCCATCTTTCGACTGGGCGATGGCCCCGGTGACCGGGATGGCCAACCTGATTTCGGATTTCCAAAGCTATCAGCGTCTGGCCGAACAGAATGCCGACCTGCGCCGCGAATTGCAGCAGATGAAGGCGTGGAAAGAGGCAGCGCTTCAGCTGGAACAGGAAAACGCCAAGCTTCTGGACCTCAATCACGTCCGACTTGATCCGCAGCTGACCTTTGTGACGGGGGTGGTGATGGCAGACTCAGGCTCGCCGTTCCGGCAGTCGGTCTTGCTGAACGTGGGCCAGCGGGACGGGATCATTGATGGGTGGCCGACGATGGACGGCATCGGTCTGGTCGGACGGATTTCGGGGGTGGGGCAACGGACCAGCCGGGTGATCCTGCTGACCGACACCTCCAGCCGGATCCCGGTCATCATCCAGCCGTCAGGGCAGCGGGCCATCCTGACCGGGGACAACACGCTGAACCCGCCGATCGAGTTTCTTGAGAACCCAGACGTTGTGCGGCCTGGCGACAGGGTCGTGTCCTCGGGGGATGGCGGCGTGTTCCCCGCCGACCTGCTCGTGGGCCAGGTGGCGCTCGGGAACGACAGGCGGCTGCGGGTGCGGTTGGCTGCCGATTATGAACGGCTGGAATTCCTGCGGGTCCTGCGCAGCCAACCCAGTCCCGCGATCACCGATCCTGGCGGTCTGGTGACGAATGGGGCCGTCGCGCCCGAACCCGCAGTAACCGACACAGCAACCGGAGGCGGCAATGGCTGACTCTCCGGTCGGGCGGCAATGGATGGCCGGGTTGTCCTATCTGGTCATCGCCGTGGTGCTGATCTTTGTCCAACTCTTGCCGATGGACACGGTCCCGCGCAGTTGGGCACCGCCCGACATCCTGCTGGCCGCAACGTTGGTCTGGGTCACGCGGCGGCCGGATGTCATGCCGATCCTGCTGATTGCGGGTGTGTTCCTGCTTACCGACCTGCTGTTCCAGCGACCCCCGGGCCTGTGGACCGGGCTGGTCCTGATCCTGACCGAAATGCTGCGCGCGCGCGCCGGGGCCTTGCGCAACGTGCCCTTTCCGCTGGAATGGCTGACGGTGGGCATGGGAATAGTGGGGATCACACTGGCCAACCGGGCGGCTCTTGCCATTGTGATGACCCCGCAGGCGCCGCTGGCGTTGACAGTTATCCAGATGGTGGCGACCATCCTGATCTACCCGGTGATCGCCGGACTCTCGCACTATATCTTTGGCATCAGCCGCCCCGCCCCCGGCGAAGTTGACGCGTTTGGACACCGGCTATGAGACGACCGCCCAAGGAAACCGCCGACAGCGCACGCCTCATTTCCCGGCGTGCCTTGGTCGTGGGCGCTGCACAGGCCGGTGTTCTGGGGGCGCTTGGCCTGCGGATGCGGTCGATGCAGGTCGAACAGGCCGATCAGTTCCGGCTGCTGGCCGATGAAAACCGCATCAACATCCGGCTGATCCCGCCCGCGCGCGGCCTGATCTTTGACCGCAACGGAGTCAAACTGGCGGAAAACGAACAGAACTACCGCGTGGTCATGGTGCGCGAGGACGCGGGCGACCCCGAGGTGATCCTCGCCCGTCTGGCAGAACTCATGCCCCTGTCGGACGAGGATGCGGCGCGGGCCATGGAAGAGATGATGCGGCGGTCGCCCTTTGTCCCCGTCACCATCGCGGACCGCCTGTCGTGGGAGGATATCGCTCGGGTCACCATCAACGGCCCCGCCCTGCCCGGCGTCATCGCCGAGGTGGGCCTGTCGCGCCACTATCCCCTTGGCGCGGACATGGCCCATGTGGTGGGCTATGTCGGCCCGGTCAGTGATTACGACCTCAGCCGGATCGACGATCAGGACCCCCTGTTGCAAATCCCGAAATTCCAGATTGGCAAGACCGGGGTCGAGAACAAGATGGAGAGGACGCTGCGCGGCAGCGCCGGCACCAAGCGGATCGAGGTGAATGCCCTGGGCCGCGTCATGCGCGAACTCGACCGGCAAGAGGGCGTGCCGGGGGGCGACCTGCAACTCACCATCGACGCCCGCCTGCAAAGCTATGCCGAGGCGCGGCTCGAAGGGGAATCGGCCGGCGCCGTCGTGATCGACCTTGAAAGCGGGGATTTGCGGACCGTCGCCTCTGCCCCCGGCTTTAACCCCAACCTCTTTGTGCGGGGGATTTCGGTCACGGACTGGACCGACCTGAACGAAAACAAATACCGCCCCCTTGCCGCCAAAGCCGTTCAAGGGGCCTATCCCCCCGGGTCCACCTTCAAGATGGTGACGGCTCTGGCCGCGCTTGAGGCTGGAGTTCTCGACCCCGAGGAATCGATCTATTGCCGGGGCTATACCGAAGTGTCCGGCACGCGTTTTCACTGCTGGAAAGGGTCTGGCCACGGCAACGTCGTGTTCCACGACAGTCTGAAATTCAGCTGCGACTGCTATTATTACGAGGTCGGCCAAAGGGTCGGCATTGACCAGATTGCCGCCATGGCCCGCAAGCTCGGGATCGGGGTCAAACATGACTTGCCGCTGTCGGCGGTGACCGAAGGGCTGGCCCCCGATAAGGCGTGGAAACAGCAGGTCCGGGGCGAGGACTGGCGGATCGGCGACACGGTCAACGCCTCTATCGGGCAGGGCTACGTCCTCGCCTCGCCCTTGCAACTGGCGATCATGGCCGGGCGAATCGCCACCGGGCGCAACCTGACGCCCCGGATCGTGCGGGCCATCGACGGGGTCGAAGAGCCCTCGGGGGCCGGGGAATCCCTCGGCCTGAACGAAAACATCCTGCGCCGGGTGCGCCAGTCGATGGACGCCACCTGCAACAATCAGCGCGGCACGGCCTACGGCAGCCGAATCGCCGTGTCCGAAATGCGGATGGCCGCCAAGACAGGCACCAGCCAGGTCCGCCGGATCACAGCCGAAGAACGGGCGCGGGGTGTCACGTCCAACGCCAATCTGCCGTGGGAACGGCGCGATCACGCGCTGTTCGTCTGCTTTGCCCCGGTCGATGACCCGAAATTTGCCGTGGCCATCGTCGTCGAACACGGCGGCGGCGGGTCGACGGCGGCGGGCCCCATCGCGCGGGACATCATGCTTCAGGCGCTTTACGACGGGCCGCCGCCGCTCGACGCCTATCCCGCCAACGTGCGCGGACGGATCGCCGAACAACAACAGCGTATTCAAGAGCGCGTGCCGCCGGGCGGCACTGCAAGCGACCGGGCATAGCGGGGGCCGGGATGAGCTATCTTGAATACAACGTCAAATACGTCCCCACCGGCTTTCGCAAGCTGCTCTATGTCAATTGGGCCATCGTCATGCTGTTGGCTGCAGTGGCCTCTGCCGGGTTCCTGATGCTCTACTCGGTGGCGGGCGGATCGGTGGACCCCTGGATGGGCCCGCAACTCAAACGCTTCGGCGTTGGCATGGTCCTGATGCTAGGCGTCGCGATGGTGCCGATCTGGTTCTGGCGAAACATTTCGGCGCTGGCCTATGGCACGGCACTTCTGCTGCTGGTTCTGGTCGAACTGTTTGGGTCCATCGGCATGGGCGCCCAGCGCTGGATCGAACTTGGGCCGCTACGCCTGCAACCCTCCGAGTTGATGAAGATCACCCTGGTCATGTTCCTGGCCGCCTACTACGACTGGCTGCCGGTGAAAAAGACCTCGCACCCGCTCTATGTTCTGGTGGCGCTACTGATCATCCTCGTGCCGACCGCGCTGGTGCTCAAACAGCCCGACCTTGGCACGGCGATCCTGCTGCTGGTCGGCGGCGGGACAATCATGTTTCTGGCGGGGGTCCATTGGGCGTATTTCGTCACGGTGATCGCGGCCGGGGTGGGCGGCGTGGCAGCGGTATTCCAAAGCCGAGGAACGCCGTGGCAACTGATCAAGGATTACCAGTTCAAACGGATCGACACGTTCCTTGATCCGGGGAACGATCCCCTTGGCGCGGGCTACCATATCACCCAGGCCAAGATCGCACTGGGGTCGGGCGGCTGGACCGGGCGTGGGTTCATGCAGGGCACACAGTCGCGGCTGAACTTCCTGCCCGAAAAGCA
Organism: Marivivens sp.; assembly: GCA_024642115.1. Lineage (GTDB taxonomy): Bacteria > Pseudomonadota > Alphaproteobacteria > Rhodobacterales > Rhodobacteraceae > JAHEBU01. The sequence continues at coordinate 56,355 of JAHEBU010000003.1, forward strand.
CACCGACTTCATCTTCACGACCCTGGCCGAAGAATTCGGGTTCATCGGCGCCTTCACCCTGCTGGTGCTTTACGCGCTGATCATCGTCTTTTGCATCACCTCTGCGATGCAGAACAAGGATCGGTTTTCGTCCCTGCTGATCCTTGGGGTGGCAATGACGTTCTTCCTCTTCTTCTCTGTCAACATGTCGATGGTGATGGGTCTGGCCCCGGTCGTGGGCGTGCCGCTGCCACTGGTCAGCTACGGCGGGTCGGCGATGCTCGTGCTGCTGGTGGCGTTCGGGCTGGTGCAAAGCGCTCATGTCCACCGGCCACGCTGATGCGACCGCGACAATGATCCGCGCCCTGTTCACCGCCCCCGAGACACGGTGGGACGCCTACAGCCGCGCCCTGCCCCCGGCCTTCGATGCGCTCGGCCTGCGCGTGGATCTGTCCCGCGACCACGCGCCCGGCACGGTGGATTATCTGATCTACGCCCCCGGCGGCCCGGTCAGCGACTTTACCCCGTTCTTGCGGGCCAAGGCAGTGCTCTGCCTCTGGGCGGGAGTCGAAAGCATCGTGACAAACGCCACTCTTACTCAGCCACTGACACGCATGGTCGATCCCGGACTGACGCAGGGCATGGTCGAATATGTCGTCGGACATACCCTGCGGACTCATCTGGGGATGGATCGGCATCTCTTCGGACAAGATGGGGTCTGGCGGGATTACATCCCGCCACTATCCAGCGAACGGCCCGTGACGTTGTTGGGCCTCGGCGCGCTCGGGTCCGCTTGCGCGGCAGCCCTTGCCACGCTCGGCTTCCCCGTCACCGGATGGAGCCGCAATCCCAAATCCATTCCCGGCATCCGCACCCTGCAAGGTGCGCCCGGGCTGAGACAGGCGCTGACAGGGGCGCAGATCGTCATCACCCTGCTGCCGTTGACCCGCGACACCGCGAACATTCTGAACGCCGACACCCTGTCGCTGCCCGCCCCCGGCGCGGCCCTCATCAACCCCGGCCGCGGGTCACTGATAGACGACGCGGCGCTGCTGGCGGCGCTGGACAGCGGGCAGATCGGGCAGGCCACGCTGGATGTGTTCCGGACAGAACCGCTGCCCGCAGATCACCCGTTCTGGGCGCATCCGCAGGTCACCGTGACACCGCACATCGCCGCCGACACCCGGCCCTCGACCGCGTCACTGGTCATCGCCGAAAACATCCGGCGGGGCGAGGCAGGCGAGCCGTTGCTCAACCTCGTCGATCGGCGCTTGGGCTACTAACCCCCGTTCACCTTGCAATAACAACTCTCAGGGGGCGGCCCAACGGGCCGGGGGGCAGACAGCCCCCTACCGCAGACGCGGCGGGCGATCGGGGTCCATGCCGGGGGCCACAGGCTCAGTCGGCGCAGGCGGCTCCGGCAGGTCGAACCGCAACCCCACTCTGGCCAGTTGGGCCGCCATTGGATCGACTGCACGCAGAAACGCCACATCCATCACCCCCGCCTCTATTCCGGAAAAGGTAAGCGCCTCGCCCGCGGCCGTAGCCAGCGCATCCTCGGCTCCGGGCGTTGCGCCAACAAAGGCCAGAAGATGCGACCGGACCCCGTCGTCATAGGTGACAGCAGCCAGATAGGCGGCGCGGGCCATGCCCGCAGCGGTCGCCAGCTTGCGGTCAAGGCTCAGGATCAGCGTTTCCGGCAAACCGCGCGGCGGATCGAAACTCACCGGGCGTGCCTCGGACACGACGGGACGATGGGCCAGAGTCTCGGCCAGCCAGTCCACGGCCTCGGCCGGGATCAGCATGGCCGACGGGGCGACCTCAAGGTTGAACCCCATGCCCACTCGTGACCCGGCCAGCATCTCGGCCAGCGCCCGGCCGGACAGGGCGGCATAGGGGGTGCCTTCGCCGACAAAACCGCCCAACCGCTCGACCCGGTCAAAGACCAGCACGAATGTCTGGTCCTCGACCTCAAAGGTCGCGGGGGTCACGGTGTCCTCGTCCGCCTCGGCCTCAAGAACCAGAAACAGCTCGGTATCGGCCAGCCGTTCGTAGAATGCCATGCGCGGGCCGTCTTCCTCGGGCTTGGCCTCCATCGCCGCATGGGCGTGGTCGAGTTCGGTCAGATCGTCCATCTATCCCTCCAGCACCTCACGGACCCGCGCGCGCAGGGCGGGCAGCAGGTCAGCGGCGAACCACGGATTGCGGTTCAGCCAGCCCGTATTGCGCCACGATGGATGAGGCAAGGGGTAGACGGCTGGCACATGGTCGCGCCAGCGGACTACCCGGTCGGTGACCGGGCCAGGACCGATATGCCAGCGGTGGGCGGCCCCGCCGACCAGAACAGTCAACGGCATCGGACCCAACTCGGCCATCACCCGGTCGCGCCATGTGCGGGCGCAGATCGGCGGCGGGGGCAGGTCCGACCCCTTGGCGTCATAGCCCGGAAAGCAGAACGCCATCGGCACGATGGCCACCCGGTCGCGATCATAGAACTCCGCCTCGGTCATCCCCAGCCAATCGCGAAGTCTGTCCCCCGAAGGATCGGTAAAGGGCCGTCCCGACGCATGGACCCGCGCGCCCGGTGCCTGCCCCGCAATCAGGATGCGCGCACCCGGACGGAACCAGACGACCGGGCGGGGATCATGAGCGGTGGCGGTGACCGCAAAGCGGTCGGCGCACAGCCGACAGCCCGCAATCTCAGCCGAAACCGCCAATCGTTTACTGCATCACATGCAACAGGGTGTGGACATAGATGCTGGCGATATAACCCAGCGCCACCGCCCAGGTCCATTTCAGGTGGGACATGAACGTGTAAACCGACACCATCCGCCCTGCCTCGTTGGGCATCTTGGCCGCGCCCATCAGGGCGACACCGGCCGCCGATCCGACCGACAACAGCGACCCACCGACCCCTGCGGTCAGGGTGACCAGCATCCACTGACCATGGACCATGTCAGGGTTCATCTTGAGAACGGCGGACATCACCGGGATATTGTCCACCACGGCGGACAGGACTCCGACAAAGCTGTTTGCGATGGTCGCGCCCAGCTCGCCGTACATGTACTTGGACACCTCGACCAGATAGCCCAGCTCGGCCACACCATCGACAGCCATCAGGATCCCGAAAAAGAATAGCAAGGTATCCCATTCCAGATTCTTGATGCTGATCATCGCGTCAAAGGGCTTGGCGCGGGGCTTGTAATCGCGCTCCAGAACCTCGAGCACCTGAATATCAATGCCCTGCGGCAAAACCGGAGGCTCGAACTCGGCGTGTTCGCGGTGTTGCAGGAAATAGCCATACAGCATCAACAAACCCAGACCGGTGGTCATGCCGATGACCGGGGGCAGGTCCAGAACGACGTGAAACAGGACGGCCATGACCAAAGTCAGAGCAAACAGGGCGATCATCACCGGGGCGCCGCGCTTCATCCGGACCGGATCGTTCTGCACCTCGGCATCTGACGACTTGATGGCAAAGGACATGATGACGGCCGGAACCAGCCAATTGACGAGCGAGGGCAGAAAGATCGAGAAAAACTCAAAGAACTCGACCTTTTCGGACTGCCAGACCATCAGGGTGGTGATGTCACCGAACGGGCTGAAAGCCCCCCCGGCATTGGCGGCGACGACCAGATTTATGGCGGCCAGGGCGACAAAGCCCTTGTCCTTTGTGGCGGTGCCGACCGCGATGACGACACTGACCAGAGCCAGCGCCGTGGTCAGGTTGTCCAGAAACGGCGACAGCAGGAACGCGGACAGGCCGGTCGCCCAGAAAATAGCGCGCTGGGACAGCCCGGCGCCCAGCATCTTGTAGCGGACCACCTCGAACACATTGCGCTCTTGCAAGGTGACGACATAGGTCATGGCGGTGATCAGGAAAAAGGTCAGCTCACCAATCTCGATCAGGGAATGATCAAACCCGGCTTTCATGACTTCCGTCATGCTTTCGTCGTGCTGGACCTTGTATTCATAGGCCACGACCGCCCAGATGAAGCCGGCCCCGATCAGGACGGGGATCGACTTTTTCAGTTCCTGCCGCTCGCCCCAGATGACAAACACGTAGGACACGATCAAGGCGATCAGGACCAGCGTGGACAGCGGGCTTGCGGTCAGGTTAGGCACGTTGCCTTCGGCGGCCAACGCCGGGACGGCAGAGCCGAAAAACGCAATCAGGATCAACGCCAGACGCATGCGGAACTCCTCAGACCGGAACCGGGGCAACCCCGGGTTTCGATCTGCCTAGTGCGCCACGTCCTCGGGTGCAACCGCTTCGAACCGGCAGGCCGACGTTTTTGAATGCAGCATGGGTATCCGCGCCTTTGGATGCTCACGCAGATGTGGTCGCTTTGCGCGAAACTATGCACGATTTGCCTTATTTTGCTCACGATTGCCGTGCAAAAGAAGGCTGTCAGGACAGAATCCGTTGGAACTTGGGGCGGTCCTCGCACATAATGAGAAAAAGACAGCCGATCATCGACTGTTAAGAATGATCCGCCATCAAGGGCGGAGCCCGAGCAGGGCAGAGCGGAAATCGGATGCTGGAGTTTCAGAACGTCAGTAAGTCCTTTTGGACAGGCAAACAGCGCAAGGTGATCCTTGACCGGGCCTCCTTCCGGGTCGAGCTTGGCAATTCGCTGGGTATCCTTGCCCCCAACGGGACTGGCAAGACGACGATCATCAACATGATGGCGGGCCTCGAAAAGCCGGACGAGGGCCGGATCATCCGTGGCTGCCGCATTTCCTTTCCGCTGGGCTTCATGGGCGGGATGATCAACAAACATACGGGCAAGGAAAACACCCGCTACATCGCCCGGCTCTACGGCCTGGACCCCGACTACATCGAGGCGTTCTGCCGCTGGCTGTGCGGGATCGAAGAATACTTCGACATGCCCGTAGGCACTTACAGTCAGGGGATGCGGGCGCGACTGATGTTTTCACTTATGCTCGCCCTCGATTTCGACATCTACCTGATCGACGAAGGGATGCCGCAGACCACCGACGCCGAATTCAACCGCAAGGCCGGGGAAATCCTGCGCGAGCGGCTTGAGACCACGACGGTCGTGATCGTGTCCCACCAACCGGCCACGCTGGAACGCTTTGCCAAACAGGCAGCGGTGCTTCAGGACGGGCAACTTCACATGTTTGACACCTTGGAAGAGGCAAAGCAGCTTTATGACTACCAAACCCAAGGCTAGAAAATTCCGGATCAAACGCAGCAGCCCGCTGAGCAGCGGACAGGCGACGGCGGCTGGCCTGCAAGAGCAGGACGATGACGAAGGTGACGATCTTGCGGCCGCACAACCTGCGCCCCTGCGTCCTGTCCCTTTGCAATCTGCACCTGTGGCCTCTTCCGCAGATCCGGCCGCATCTGCGCGGCTTCGGGCGGTCCCGCAGCAGCCCACTCAGCCAAACCAGATGGTGACCCCGCCACCGTCCGCCCAACCGGCGCAACCCACGCTCAGCGGCGCGGTGGACAGCCCTGCGACCGTGGCGGGCGAAACCGACATGGACGCCATCCGGCAAGAGGGGCTCACCGGGCGCCAGTTGCGCATGGCGCGGCGGGTGGCCCAGAAACACGGGCTCGCCGTCACCTCGGATTTCGACGCAGTCCGCCAGTTGCGGGCCAACGGGATCGACCCATTCCAGCGGTCCAACATCCTCGAACTCGTCCTGCCCGAGGGCGAAGGGGGCGCGGTGCCACAGGTCGGCCCGGGCGACGGGCGCATCCAGTTGCCACAGACCGTGCCGCAACCCGGCAAGAACCTGCCCTCGACCGAAAAGATCCCGGCCAGCGAACGCCGCGCCACCGAGATCATGAAGATTCAAAAGGAACTCGCCCGCAGGCGGCGGCGGGCCGCCATTGCACTGGCCACCCGGCTGTTCCTGTTCGTCCTGCTGCCGACGATCATGGCAGGCTATTACTATTACGCGGTCGCCACACCGATGTACGAAACCAAGACCGAATTCGTCATCCAGAACGCGCAGGCCCCCGCGGCTTCGGCCGGTCTGGGTGGGCTTTTCGCGGGGACGGGTATCGCTACCCAACAGGACAGTATCACCGTGCAGGCCTTTCTCACCTCGCGCGAGGCGATGGTAAGGTTGAACGAGGATCACGGGTTCAAGGCCCACTTCAGCCAGCCTTGGATCGATCCGATCCAACGTCTGCCTGCGGATGCCAGCAACGAAGCGGCCTTCAAACTCTACTCCAACATGGTCAAGATCAGCTATGACCCGACCGAAGGCATCCTCAAGATGGACGTCATCGCCGCCGACCCCAAGACCAGTCAGGAATTTTCCGAGGCGCTGGTGGGTTATGCCGAAGAACAGGTCGACAAGCTGACCCAGCGCCTGCGCGAGGATCAGATGGCCGGTGCCCAAACCAGTTACGAGGCCGCCGAGGCGCGTCGCGTCGAGGCCCTGCAAAAACTGCTCGAGGTGCAGAACGCTGCCGCCGTGCTCGATCCGGTGGGCGAATCCGCCTCGGTCCTGCAACAGATCACCACGCTTGAATCCCGGCGCAGCCAGAAACAGCTGGAGCTGGCCTCATTGCAAAGCTCGCCGCGGCCCAACGCGGCCCGCGTGAACGGCGTGCAGCAGGAATTGCAAGGGCTGGACGATCTCATCAGCCAGTTGCGCAGCCAGTTGACCACGACCGACGGCAACCCCGACACGCTCGCCTCAAAAAGCACGGAATTGCGGCTGGCACAGGAAAACTACCAGTTCCAGACGGTGATGGTGCAGCAGGCCCAGTCGATGATGGAGGTGGCCCGGACCGAAGCCAACCGGCAGGTGCGATACCTGTCGATGGGCGTGGCTCCGGTGGCCCCCGATCAGGCGACCTATCCCCGGTCATTCGAAAACACGATCCTTGCCTTCCTCATCATGTCGGGTATCTACCTGATGATCTCGCTCACCGCGTCGATCCTTCGTGAACAGGTAACCGGCTGATGAAAGACGTCACTATCGGGGGGCTGACGGTCTCCAACGACCGCCCGCTCCTTGTGATCGCGGGGCCGTGCCAACTGGAAAGTCTGGACCATGCCCAGATGATCGCAGGCCACATGGCCGAGGTCTGTGCGGCCGCAGGCGCGCAGTATGTGTTCAAGGCCAGCTACGACAAGGCCAACCGCACCTCGCTGTCAGGTCGGCGCGGGATGGGGATGGACGAGGGCCTCAAGGTTCTGGGCGAGGTGAAAAAGGCGATCGGCTGCCCGGTGCTGACCGACATACACGGTATCGACCAGTGCGCACCGGTGGCCGCCGTCTGCGACATCCTGCAAATCCCCGCGTTCCTGTGCCGTCAGACCGACCTGCTGCTGGCCGCAGGCGAAACCGGGGCCGTCATCAACATCAAAAAGGGGCAGTTCCTCGCCCCGTGGGACATGGCCAATGTCGCGGCCAAGGTCGAAAGCACCGGCAATTCGCGCATCCTGCTGACCGAACGCGGGGTGTCCTTTGGTTATAACACGCTGGTCGCCGACATGCGGTCGCTGCCGATCATGGTCCGTACCGGATATCCCGTCGTCATGGACGCGACTCATTCGGTGCAGCAACCCGGCGGGCAGGGCAATTCGTCCGGCGGGCAGCGCGAATTCGCGCCGGTGATGGCGCGGGCTGCCGTGTCGCTGGGCATCGCCGCGGTGTTCATCGAAACGCATCAGGACCCGGACAATTCCCCCTCTGACGGGCCGAACATGATCCGGCTCGACCAGATGCAGGCACTGGTGAACAGCCTCATGGACTTTGACAAACTGGCCAAGGCCGACCCCCTGCGGGTCTGATCGCCCTCAGCCATAACTGACTCCCCGCCGCCCCGGCCTCCGCGTCGGGGCCTCAGGCGACCAGCACCAGCATCAGGATGCTGGCACTCAAGACGCCCAAGCCCTGCCATTCGCGGCGGCTGATCGTCTCGTGAAATGCAAAAGCCCCCATCGCGAGCGAAAACAGCAATTCCACCTGCCCCAGCGCGTTGACATAAGCGACGGTCTGCAAGGTAAAGGCGGTGAACCAGCAGGTCGATCCGACCATGCTCGCCAACCCCACCAAACCCGCGACGCGCCACGCCGCCAGAACCTTGGCAATCTCGCCCGGCTCGCGCCATGCCAGCCAAATCGCCATGACAGTGACCTGAAACGCGGTGACGATGGCCAGCGAACAGACCGCCCGCTGAAACGCATCGCCCGACGACAGCGACAGCGCCGCGCCACGATAGCCAACGCCCGAAATGGCAAAGAACAGCCCTGACAGCAGGCCCAATCCTGTCGCTCGATTGACGATGCGCCGGTGCCACGGGCCTGTGCCGCCCGGCGGGTCCGACAGCAGGACCACCCCGGCCAACCCCAGCACCATCGCCAGCAAACCCAGCCCGCTGACCCCCTCGCCCAACACCACCAGCCCAACCAGAACGCTCATCAGCACTTCGGTCTTCTTGAACGTGATCCCAACTGCAAAATTTCGGTGCGCGAACAGGGCCACCACGCACATCGTCGCCAATATCTGCGTGATCCCGCCGCTCAGGGCATAGGCCCAGAACCGGGCTGGAACCTGCGGCAACGCCTGCCCGCTCGCCCGCGAATAGACCCACGCCATGATCGAGATGAGCGGGGCCGAATACAGGAACCGGGCAAAGGTCGCGCCCCCGGTGCTCAACTCCGCCCCGCGCAGCCGCTTTTGCAGCGCAAAGCGCAGCGTCTGGGCAAAGGCCGCGAGCAAAGTGACCGGAATCCACATCATGCCGCCTTATGGCGGGGCGGTTCTACCGACGCCAGAGCGGATGCGGCACCGGGTCCTTGGCCCGCCAGAAATACCGGGCAAAGACTTCGGCATAGGACCGATAGCGATAGCCGCCGTTGCAGCCCAGATAGCGGGCCGGATTGGCGCGATAAAGCCGCCACAGCCGGTACCACGGCACCCTTGGGTGCATATGGTGGACGACATGCAGATTGTTGTTCAGGAACAGGAATCCGAGCACGCCCCGATCCTCGATAATGACGGTGCGGCCCCGCGCCTTTTCATGGGCCTGATGCTCCAGAAACGTGCGGATCTTGAGGATCGACAGGGCCAGATAGGCCGCAATCAGATAGGCCCATCCGGGCATGGGCGCGGCCCAGACCAGGGCCACCACGATGGCCACCGCAGGCACATGCCACAGCCAGCCACGCAACACCGCCCGGTCGCCCGCCCGCATCAACCGCCAGTCCGACGCCATCCAGAACAACTGCCCCACGACCGGGCCAATGAGCAACCGGCCAGCCAGCGTGTTGTTGAACCGCAGGACTGTCTGAAGCGCTCGAGGCAAAACCTCCCAATCGCCCGCATCCAGGTAATTGCTTTCGGGATCGTCGTAGGGATCGGTCAGCCGCGCATCCTGATGGTGGGCCAGATGGGTGTCGCGGAACCGCAGATAGGGCACGAACAGGGTCAAGGCCGGGGCGACCAACAGGACATTCGCCCATCTTGCGCGAAACGGATGCCCATGAATAACCTCGTGCGAGAGCGAGGAATGAAGAGCCGCCGCACCCGCGACCACACTGATCGCCAGTGCCACCGACAGCCCGGGCAGGACAAAGATCCCGACCGCCCAGGCCGCGTAACACGCGCCAATCAATCCCAGCGTCGGCCATTCGACCGAACGTCCTGCTGCCTTTGCCATACCCGTTCCCGCGCGCCTGTCCCCGGCGCGTCTGATTTGACTCTAGGGATTGCCACAGGGGCAGAAAACTTGATATCTAAGCAACTATTATCCAACATTGGTGATAAAACAAAACAATGGCTGGAAAAATCGACAAACGCGACCGGGCGAGGCTGTTCAGGGACCGACTGGACCAGGGCATGACCGCCCGCGGGCTTAGCCAGGCGGCATTGGCCCGGCAGATCGGGGTGGACCGCTCGTCTGTCAGTCAGTTGCTGACGCCCGACACCACGCGCCTGCCCAACGCGCAGGTGATCGGCGAATGTGCGACAGTATTGGGGGTGTCGTCAGACTGGCTCTTGGGCCTGTCGGACCGGCCCGAACAAGCCGCCGACCTGATCGCCGCCGCCATGACCATCACCGAAGCCCCGCGGGCGCTGGTGGACGAGAGGATCTTTGGCTGGCACCAAGAGGCGGCAGGATACAAGATCCGGCATGTCCCCGCAGGGCTTCCCGACATGCTCAAGACGCACGAGATGCTGCGCTGGGAATACGAACCGTCGCTGGGACGGACGACCGAGCAGGCGATCGGGGCCAGCCAGGACCGACTGACCTGGATGCGGCAGGCCCGGTCAGACTATGAAATCGCCCTGCCGCTGCACGAACTGGACAATTTCGCCAATGGGACAGGGTATTATGCGGGCCTGCCCGCCCAGGTCAGGCGCGACCAGATCGACCACCTGACCGCGCTGCACGACCAGCTTTACCCGTCGCTGCGGGTGTTCCTGTTCGACGCCCACCGCCTGTTTTCGGCGCCGATCACCGTGTTCGGGCCGCTTTTGGCGGTGGTCTATCTGGGGCGGAATTACCTGGCGTTCCGCGATACCGAACGGGTGCAGGCGATCAGCCGGCACTTTGACCAACTGGTGCGCGAGGCTCAGGTGTCTTCCCGCCAGCTTCCCGTCGAACTTCAGCGACTGCGCTCATTGGTGCAGTGACCGCGAAAAAGGTTTGCCCCGTGAGGGCAATCAAGTCACTCTGTCCGTCATGGGGTGCCGGTTTTTGGCGCAATGACCCCGATTATTTGAATAGAACCGGAGCATTTCATGACCATTCTTCGCACAGCCGCCGTGGCGCTGGCCTTGCTATTTTCCGTCACATCGCCCGCTCGCAGCCAGTCAGACCCGATCTACATGCTCGATTTCGTCTTCTTAAACGACGGGCAAACCCTTGCGGACCGAACGGCCTATAATGCCAAGGCCGCGCCTATCGCCGCCCGTTACGGCATCAACCTGATCGCCACGCTCGACCCATTGGCAATCACGGACGGCCCGCAAACGCTGGCGCGCGTCGATCTGTGGACCCTGCCCGCGCCACAGGCGCTTCAGGCTTGGGGCAACGATCCTGATTACGTGGCCCTGCGCCCGGATGTCGATCGCATCCACAACACCCATGACCTGACCCTGTATCTGGCCGAAAAGATCAGTGCGCCCAATGTGATGCCGGGGACCGCCTATCACCTTGAACTGCTGACCTTTCGCGAAGAAAGCTGGGACAAGCAGGCCTTTATCGCCTACATGCAAGAGGTCGACCGCATCGCGGCCACTCACGGAATCGCACGTCAGGCCAGCCTGTCAGGGCTGGTCCGTCTGACCGGCTCTGGCCCCACGGCAAACTGGTTCAACCTTTATTCGGTGCCGGGCCCTGACGAATACACGGCGATGGCGACCGATCCGGCCTACCGTGCGCTCGACCCGCAGCGGTTGGCCCTGTTCGTTTCGGAAAGCCGGGTGATGGGCGCGTTTCTGGCCCAGTAATCGGTCCGTCACACCTTGGGGTCAGGGTTTTCGGTATGGCCGTCCACCGCGATGACCTGCCCAGACACCCGCGCCGCCCCGTCGGACGCCAGAAAGACGGCCATCGCCGCCACGTCCTGCGCTGTCACAAAGGTCCGCATCGATGTGCCCTTGGCATAGCCATCGTAAACCTGATCGCGGGTCATGCCTTTCAGGGCGGCTTCTTTCTCCAGCACTCGCTCCATCCGGTCGCCTTCGACCGATCCGGGGCAGATCGCGTTGGCCCGGATGCCGAACGGCCCCAACTCCATCGCCAGCGTTTTCATCAGACCGATGATCGCCCATTTGGCCGCAGAATAGGGCGCGCGGTTGGGATAGCCATAGATCCCGGCGGTCGACGAGGTCAGGATCATCGCCCCGCGCCCTGCCGCCTTCATGATCGGGATGGCGTGTTTGGCCGCCAGAAACGCGCCTTCCAGATTGACCGACAAGCATTTGCGCCAATCGGCCAAATCGACATCCTCGACCCGAGCGGTAGGTCCGGCGATGCCCGCATTGGCGCATAGCACATCCAGCCCGCCTGCCGCCGCGATCTCATCGAACACCGTGCGCAATTCGGTCTCGTCCGTCACGTCGATTTCGCGCCGGTGCCAGCCGTCCGGACATCCGGCCAAGGCCGCGCTGTCAATATCGGCAACCCAGACATCATAGCCCGCAGCCTCGAACGCCTCGCCGATGGCGCGACCAATGCCTGCCCCCCCGGCGGTGATCAGAACCCGGTTCACCTTACGCCTACCGCAGCCCCGGCGCCTTCGGGCCGGGGCAGGCTGGCATGGGCCGCTGCGATCCGTGCCAATGGCACCGCCACCCGGTCATCCGGCACAGAAGCCTTGCGCGTGGCCAACGACACGTGGATCAGGATCTGTTCGCCCGTCGCAAGCAGCCTGTCGCCGTCCAGCATCCAGTGAAAGACGTGCATCTTCTTGCCCGCCCCCGACATCACCTGAGTCTCCACCCGGATCCGCGTTCCGGCATTGACCTCGTCCAGGTGCCGGATATGCGTTTCAGCGGTAAAGAACGACGCGCCGCCAGCGATGTAATCCATGTCGCAGCCCACCAGCGCCATCAGCTTGTCCGTCGCATCGCTGAACGCCTGCAAATACCGCGCCTCGTTCATGTGGCCGTTGTAGTCTGTCCAGTCCAGGGGGACCGCCCGGTCCACCGTCAATACCGGCTTGGTCAGGTCCGCATCATCCAGCGTGTCGGGCAATCGGCTGATCCGCTTGTCCTGCGCATTGAGCAGCTTGCCCGCGCCCCAGTCCCGCGCCTTGAGTCCCCGCAGTATGGTGACAAGGTTGTTGTCCCGGATACGCTCCAACTCGCGGATGGTGAAGGCGCCCGACTGCGCGTCCGACTGGGTCGCCACCGCATCAATCAATTCGTCCGTCAGCTCCGGAACATCCATCAGCTTGGTCCAGGGCCATTCCAGGCAGGGGCCGAACTGTTCGATGAAATGGCGCATCCCCGCCTCGCCACCGGCGATCCGGTAGGTTTCAAACAGCCCCATCTGCGCCCAGCGCAGGCCAAAGCCGTATCGGATGGCGTTGTCGATCTCTTCGGTCGTGGCGATGCCGTCCTTGATCAGCCACAGCGCCTCGCGCCAGACAGCCTCAAGGAACCGGTCCGCGATATGGGCGTCGATTTCCTTGCGCACATGCAGGGGATAGCAGCCGATCCCGGTCAGCACGTCCTTGGCGCGGGCAATGACCTGCGGCGGGTTTTCGGGGCTGGGCACCAGTTCGATCAGCGGCAGCAGGTAAACCGGGTTGAACGGATGGGTCACGACGATCTGCGCCGGGCGCGCTGTCGCCTCCTGCAACTGGCTGGGCATGAATCCCGATGTGGACGACCCGATGACCGCATCCGTGTCACAGGCCTGCTGGATCGCCGCATAGACCTTGTGCTTGAGGTCGAGCCGTTCCGGCACGCTTTCCTGAATCCAGCTTGCGCCCTCGACCGTGTCGGTGATCGTCTCATGAAAGCTCAGCCGCCCTTCGTCCGGCAGGGCCACGTCCGACAATCCGGGCAACGACCGGCGGGCGTTGGCGATGACCTCGCCGATCTTGCGCTGCGCCTCGGGGTCGGGGTCGAACACCCGCACATCCCAGCCCATCAACAGGAAACGGGCGGCCCAGCCGCCCCCGATCACGCCACCACCGATGATGGCCGCAGTTTGCGCCACGTCCAGTCCCCCCCGAAAAGTGCTTTGGTCTTTATGCGTCGTTCAGCGGGCCAGCCCCCGGTTGAACGGTCGGATGTTGCAGGTCGTCTGCCGGCGGGGCGGCCCGCACCACAGACGGATCGCAGGCCACCATCGGGCTGCCCTGATCGCGGATGATGAACCCGCCCTTGGCCTGACATTGCGCGAACGACATGGACGACCCGATGACCAACTGCTCGGTAAAGGCGCTTGTCGTGCGCCCGGCAGAGGTGCCGCCGGTCGCTCCCAAGGACGCCATCGTCGCCTCGTCACAGCCCGCCAGGGCCAGGATCATCAGAAAAACGACTCGCTTCATGGGCCTACTCCTTGCAACTGCGTCAGATCATAGCCGTTAAAGTCGAGGATTTCACGCGCCGCGACCCGCCGGTCGGCTGGAATCTGCGCGGAACGGTTCAAAATCCACCCCGCGCGGCCATCCGGCGTGCCGATGACGGCGGTCCGATAGCCGTCATCGGCCCACAGAATCCAGAACGCGCGGGCGGGAAAGGCGACACCGGGCCGGGCGGGGTCGCTCAGTCGTAACGACAGGCGGCCAAGGTCCTGAACCTGTACGGTTCCCGTGGCCGAATGTAGCGTCTGGCCATCCGCGCCCGCGCAAACGAACCCCGCCAGCGACCCTTGAAAGGTGAAAGCGGCGGCAACGCATCCCTCCTCGAACGGGGTGGGATAGCGGGCGACGACCTGCCAATTGCCGTCGAACCGGGCTGGATCGAACAGGGCCTTTGACGCGATAGGCTGGGTGCGGTCACGAAACGACGGCAACCCTGCCGCAAGGTCCACCGGTTCCGGCGCAGGGGTGCAGGCGGCCAGCAGGATCAGCGTGGCAAACCGCCTCACGCAGCCACCGGGGCACGCTTGGTCAGGCCCAGCTTGGCGCGCACTTCGGCAGGGCCGATGACCCGCGCACCCATGTTTTCAATGATCCCCGCGGCGCGTTCCACCAGTTGGGCATTAGTGGCCAACTGCCCCTTGCCCAGCCACAGATTGTCCTCGAGCCCGACGCGCACATTGCCCCCCGCCAGCACTGCGGCGGCGGCATAGGCCATCTGGTTGCGACCCAGGCTGAACGCCGAAAAGGTCCAGTCGCGCGGAACGTTGTTGACCATCGCCATGAATGTATTCAGATCATCCGGCGCGCCCCACGGCACGCCCATGCACAACTGGACCAAGGCCGGGCCGTCCAGCACGCCATCCTCGACCAACTGCTTGGCATACCACAGATGGCCAGTATCAAACGCCTCGATCTCGGGCTTGACCCCCAGATGGGTCATCATCCGGCCCATCGCTGTGAGCATCCCCGGCGTGTTGGTCATCACGTAATCGGCCTCGGCAAAGTTCATCGTGCCACAGTCCAGCGTGCAAATCTCGGGCAGGCATTGCGCCACATGTTCGACACGTTCAGCGGCCCCCGCCATGTCGGTCCCGTCGATCAGCGGCAAGGGGCGCTCGGTCGGGCCGAATATCATGTCGCCACCCATGCCTGCGGTCAGGTTCAGGACCACATCCACATCGGCTGCGCGGATACGGTCGGTCACCTCGCGGTACAGGTCCAGCCGGCGGGACGGCTTGCCGGTGTCCGGGTCGCGCACATGGCAATGCACGATGGCCGCCCCAGCCTTGGCCGCATCAATCGCACTGGCGGCAATCTGCGCGGGGCTTCGCGGAACATGCGGGCTGCGGTCCTGCGTGGCCCCTGATCCTGTGACAGCACAGGTGATGAACACTTCGCGATTCATTTGCAGCGGCATGGAACCCTCCCGTTTTGCCAGACGGAACGCCATTTCGCGCCAAGGTGCAAGCAGTCGATCATGAGGGGCAGGCCGATCCGTCCGACCGACCTCGGGTCCGCACCTTGATGGCCGGACCCTCGGCCGGACAGATCACCAGCCGGAAATCTGCGCCCGCGCAAACCCGGAATCGACGACGTATTTCGTCAGCAGAAAGTCCGCAGTTTTCTCGAAAAAGAACGGCTCGGGCGTGATGGTCAGGAACCGGCTGGGCAGCAGCGGCCAGCCTTTTCTGCCATTCGCGAAATTGACATCCGCCAGATAAATGCGGTCTTGCGCCATGTTGGTCACGATATAATTGACCCGGTAGGTCGTGTCGTCCGACTGGCCGTCAAACGTCGTGACGGGAATGGGTGTGTGGGTCCAGCGGGGCATGTACCCATCCGGAGTGTCAAAGCCGACATCCTGATACAGCCAGAATTTCACGGAAAACCCTTCGGACAGGGTCGGTGTGGTGGGCCTGCCCAGAACCCTGAGCCATTCGATGGTCCCAAAGGCCACGTCGGAAAACGCGTTGTGCACCGCGCCGGTCGCCACGGACCTGGCCCACACATCGTAAGTGTCCTTGGTCAGTGGTCGATCAAACAGCGGCGCAATATCTTTGTGGAGGGTGGTCGATTCAAGATTTGACTGCATCATGTTTTCCAAAAAATGAGGATGAAAGGGAATTGGCGTCAAAACCTGACCGGGATGGAGCATCCGTTTCAGGGCGACTCGCAAGTCTATTCGCGGCGACCCTGCCGACCGGCCATTGTCAGCCGATCCGCAGCCAAATCCCTGACAGTGGACCCTCCTGTCGCCCCGCGTCGATGCTCGTTTTCAGCGCTGGTTCGGACCTCTGACTTGACACACCGCCCCCTCTTGCGCCACCAAGCGGCATGGTCAGACACCACCGCCCTCACAGCGTCTATTTTACCGCCCCCACATAGGGCGCGGTTGGTGATTTCTGTCTTGATCCCAAACCGCCGCAGGGCGGTTTTTTGTTGGGCGTCCTGTGGCCAGTCCCAAGGACCCCTACGATGCCCCCCACGATCCGCCCCGCCACCGCCCGCGACGTGCCTACGCTGCACCGCCTGATCCGCGCCCTGTCGGCCTTTCATGGCGAAGAGGCGACGATCAGCCTTGAACGCACGCAGACCCTGTTCATCGGCGGCCCGGCGACCGCCCTGCTGGCCTGCGATGCGTCGGGGGTTATTGGCTACATCGCCTGCCTGCCTGTCCTGCGGCTGAACTCCGGAACCTCATTCCTTGATCTTCAGCACCTTTATGTCTGCGAAGGTAACCGCTCGCGCGGCATCGGCCGGTCGCTGATTGTCGCCGCCTGTGATCTTGGCCGGGCGCAAGGTCTGACCCACGCCCGGATCGGCACCCACCCCGACAATGCTGGGGCACAGGCCGCCTACCGCGCCATGGGACTGACGGAAACAGGACCGTTCGGCCCGCATTTCCGGATCGCGCTGGACTAGGCCCGCGCCCCGGCGCACCCGGGACGCGGGCCACCGCCAATGACCCGTTACGCTCCGATGCGGACCCGTAGCGGCATCAATATCTCGGGAATGCCGAACAGGATCACGATCCCTTGCAGAACCGACAAAAGGCCGAGGAGTCTGGCTATCGTGCCGATCCAGCCTGTCTTTCCGATCATGGCGGTGCTGCGCATTTCGCCGCTGCCCGGATCAAACCGGCCAGCGACCTTGTCACCTGTCCGCTGGACCGGGATGCGGCTCCAATATTCGGGTGCGTATTGGGGCCGGGGCCGGGCCGGGGTGTCCAGCCCAAAGACCGGCCGATAGACCGTATAGCCGTCGTGATCGCGCATGGTGTCCAGCCCCAGGACGATCAGAGGGGCGGGTTCTGACCGGGCGACGAATTCCTGACCCATGTTGGCCGTAGCTTCTGCGACAAACCACAAGATCGCCCCGACAAGGAGGTATTTGAAAGCTGTCCAGACTTTGCCCATCGTCATCCCTGTCGCAGCCTCACTCGTTTCCCGGTCTTATTCCTTCTCAATCTGGCAATATTTGGACCCAACCGGACACGCCCCGCCCACAAGAGGGCAAGTCATTAACTATTTTTCCATTTTGAATCAGCCATCTAAGGCGCGTTCAAACGTAACCACCCTTCAATAGGGCATCGGATAGGCTTTGTGGACCGTGTCGATGTCGGCGATCACCTCGTCCGACAGGATCAGATCGCGGCCCGCCAGAATCTGCTCCAGCTGCCCCACCGTCGTCGCCCCAAAGATGGCCGAGACCGGAAACGGCCGCGTTCTCTGCCACGCCATCGCCATGTGAACCGGGTCGATCCCGTGCCGGGCCGCAAGGTCCAGATAGGCCTGCACCGCCCCGAACACCCGGTCGGATTTCCGCCCGCCAAGGTCGCCGTTCAGGTCCATCCGGCTAGCCTTTGGAATGGCCCCGCCCTGATATTTCCCTGTAAGCAACCCCGCCGCCAGCGGCGAGAACGACAGCAGCGTCACATCCTCGTTCACCGCCACCTCGGACAGGTCGGTGTCGTAGAACCGGCACAGCAGCGAATATTCGTTCTGGATCGTCGCCATCCGGGGCAAATTGGCCTGTTCGGCCACATCGACCCATTTCGTGGTCCCCCATGCCGTCTCGTTCGACAGCCCGATCGCCCTGATCTTGCCAGCCTTGATTTGCAAATCCAAGGCCTCCAGAACCTCGGCCATCATGTCCATCGTCTGCTGACGATCCTGCCCCGACGGATCGTACCCCCAGTTGCGCCGGAACGCCCAGGTCCCCCGCGACGGCCAGTGGATCTGATACAGGTCGATCACATCGGTTTTCATCCGCTTGAGCGAGGCATCGACCGTTTCGGGGATCAGGGACGCGTCCGGCCCTCTGTCGCCCCGGATCGCGTTGTGGGGGCCCGCGATCTTGGTCGCCAAGATGACCTTGTCCCGGTTGCCGGGCTTGGCCAGCCAGTTACCCAGAATCTCTTCGGACCGACCACAGGTTTCCTTGGCCAAGGGGTTGACCGGATACATCTCGGCGCAGTCGACAAAGTTGATCCCCGCCGCCACTGCCCGGTCCAACTGTCCGTGCGCGTCGGCCTCGGGGGTCTGGTTGCCGTAAGTCATCGTGCCAAGGCACCATTCGGTGACCTGAATATCGGTCCGGCCAAGGGGGAGGGTCTTCATATCTGGCGTCCTTGCATGTCTGTTCCGGCGCAACCTAGCCAGATGACCGGGGACAGCAAGACGACAGGCGCGATAATTGACCATTGCACCTGCCCCGGCCCGATCCCAAGGTGCGCTCATGCGCCTGATCATCTCTTTCGCCGCCCTCTTTGCCTCGGTTGCCATGTTGCAACTGTCGTCAGGGGGCGTCGGGCCACTGGACGCGCTGACGGGGCTGGGGGCCGGGTTCACCAAGTCCCAGGTCGGCATCCTCGGCTCGGCCCATTTCCTTGGCTTCTTCATCGGCTGCTGGTGGGCGCCGCGCCTGATGGGCGATGTGGGCCACGCCCGCACCTATGCGACGTTTACCGCGATGGGGGCGATCGGCCTTGCCGCCCATGTCCTTGTGACCGATCCGGCGTGGTGGGCGTTGTTCAGAATGGCGACGGGCCTGTGCGTGGCGGGCTGCTATACGGTGATCGAGGCGTGGTTGCAGGCCAAGCTGACCAACGAAACGCGCGGGCGGGCGATGGGGACCTACCGGGTCATCGACATTTCGGCTTCGCTGGTCGCGCAGTTCATGATCGGCCAACTGGCCAGCATGGAGACCTATATCGCCTACAATCTGCTGACGATCCTGTGCTGCGCGTCGGTCCTGCCGCTGGCCATCACCAAAACCGCCGAGCCTGTATCGACAGGGGCCACCCGCCTGCGGCCGTCGCTGGCCTGGGCGCGGTCGCCGCTGGCCACGGTTGCCGTAATCGTGTCGGCCCTGTCGGCAGCGTCGTTCCGGATGGTCGGGCCGATCTATGGGCAAGAGGTCGGTCTGCGCCCTGACCAGATTGGCGGATTTCTGGCGGCCTATGTGGCGGGCGGGGCGCTGGCGCAGTATCCGGTGGGCTGGCTTGCCGACAAATACGACCGGCGCTGGGTACTGATCGGGTTGTCTGTCGCCTCTGGCACGGCCTGCATGGTCACGATTGTCGCGGCCGGTATGGGCACCGCGGGCATCCTGATCGCGGCGGGCCTGTTCGGGCTGAGCAGTTTTCCCATCTATTCTATCGCCTCGGCCCACGCCCATGATTTCGCAAGCGACGACGAACGGGTCGAACTCTCCGCAGCGCTCATGTTCTTTTACGCGGTGGGTGCCATCGCCGCGCCATGGGGAACATCCTACCTGATCGAGCTTTTCGGTCCTGCGGCGCTGTTCGTGGTGTTGGCGCTGGGGCATCTGGCCCTGGTCGTGTTCGGTGTGGCCCGGATGCGCGCCCGCCCTGCCCCCGACCCCGACAGCCGCACCCGCTATGTCTATGCGCCGCGCACCTCGTTCCTGATCGGACGATTGACCGGACGGCAGCGCGGCAGGGATTGATCCCGATCAACGACATCCTCCGGTCCAGCCGCCAAAGATGACTGATCCCACCCAGATCAGGAGTCAGTTCCATGCCAAAACGATTCGACACCAAGACAGCCATCGTCACCGGCGCCGGTTCGGGGATCGGCGCGGCCATCGCCCGGCAGTTGGCTGCCGAAGGGGCGACAGTCATTCTGGCCGACCTTGATGAACCGGGGGCCGAGGCCATCGCCAAAGAGATCCGGGCAAAGGGCGGAACAGCCCATGTGCGCACCGTCGATACCAGCGGGGCCGCCCAAGTCGAATCCCTGATGGAATTCGCAAAGTCCACATGCGGCGGGCTGCATCTGTTGGTCAACAACGCCGGAATAGGCGGACCTGCCAACGTGACCGGAGAGTATCCGCTGGACGGCTGGCACAAGGTGATGGACGTGAACCTGAACGGCGTGTTCTACGGCCTGCGCTACGGCCTGCCGTTGATCGAGGCGTCGGGGGGCGGGGCGGTCGTCAACATGGCGTCAATCCTTGGCACAGTCGGGTTCCAGACCGCCTGCGCCTATACCGCCGCCAAACACGCCGTGGTCGGACTGACCAAAGTGGCGGGGATGGAATATGCCAAGCGCGGCATCCGTATCAACGCGGTCGGGCCGGGGTTCATCGCCACACCTCTGCTGGAGAAGAACTTGGACAAGGCCGCGCTTGAGGGTATCGCCCAAATGCATCCCATCGGCAGGCTGGGCACCGCCGAGGAAGTCTCTGCCCTGACCTGTTTCCTCTTGTCGGATGCGGCGTCGTTCATCACGGCCAGTTATCATCTGGTCGATGGCGGCTATACGGCACAGTAGGGGCGTCGCGGCCTCTGGCCCTTGGGCCAAAGCCGCATTAAACGGGGTGCCAACCGACCCGGAAGGCACCCTGACCATGGCCCGCACGCTGATCACTTCTGCGATCCCCTATATCAACGGGATCAAGCATCTGGGAAACCTTGTGGGGTCCCAGTTGCCTGCCGACCTATATGCCCGCTACTTGCGGGCGCGGGGACAAGAAGTGTTGTTCCTGTGTGCCACCGATGAACACGGCACCCCCGCCGAACTGGCCGCCGCCAAGGCGGGCAAGCCGGTGGCCGAATATTGCGCCGAAATGCATCAGGTGCAGGCGCAGATCGCCGCTGGCTTCCGCCTGTCATTCGATCATTTCGGGCGGTCCTCGAACCCGCAGAACCACACACTGACCCAACATTTCGCGGGCCAGTTGAACAAGGCCGGGCTGATCCGCGAAGTCAGCGAAAAGCAGATGTTTTCCAATGCCGATGGCCGGTTCCTGCCGGATCGGTATATCGAGGGGACCTGCCCCAACTGCGGCTTTGACAGCGCCCGCGGGGACCAGTGCGACAATTGCACCAAACAGCTGGACCCCACTGACCTGATCAATCCCCGCTCGGTCATTTCCGGGTCCACTGATCTGGAAATCCGCGAGACGAAACACCTCTATCTGCGGCAATCCACCCTGCGCGACCAGTTGCAGGCATGGATCGATTCCAAGACCGATTGGCCAATCCTGACGACATCAATTGCCAAGAAGTGGCTCAACGATGGCGAGGGGTTGCAGGACCGGGGCATCACCCGCGACCTTGATTGGGGGATCCCCGTGCGTGACGGCGACCAGCCTTGGCCGGGGATGGAGGGCAAGGTGTTCTACGTCTGGTTCGACGCCCCCATCGAATACATCGCCTGTGCGCAGGAATGGGTGGATGCGGGCAAAGGCACCGATTGGGAACGCTGGTGGCGGACCGACAAGGGCGCCGATGACGTCCGCTATGTCCAGTTCATGGGCAAGGACAACGTGCCGTTCCACACCCTGTCCTTCCCCGCCACGATTCTGGGGTCCGGCGAGCCGTGGAAGCTGGTCGATTACATCAAGTCGTTCAACTACCTGAATTATGACGGCGGCCAGTTCAGCACGTCGCGCGGCCGTGGCGTGTTCATGGATCAGGCGTTGGAAATCCTCCCCAGCGACTACTGGCGCTGGTGGCTGCTCAGCCATGCCCCCGAAACGTCCGACGCCGAATTCACTTGGGAGAATTTCCAGACCTCGGTGAACAAGGATCTGGCCGACGTTCTGGGCAATTTCGTGAGCCGGATCACCAAATTCTGCCGGTCGAAATTCACCGAAGCCGTCCCCGAGGGTGGGGAATATGGCGAGCGGGAACTTGCCCTGATCGCCGACCTGACCGCCAAGACCCGCGCGTTTGAGGGATACATGGACGCCATCGAGGTCCGCCGCGCCGCCGCCGAATTGCGCAGCATCTGGGTTGCAGGCAACGAATATTTGCAGGCCGCCGCCCCTTGGACCACGATCAAGACAGACCCTGTGATGGCCGCCATGCAGGTCCGGCTGGGCCTGAACCTCGTGCGGTTCTATGCAGTCTTGTCCGCCGCCTTCATCCCCGATGCCAGCGCCGAACTCATGGCCGCGATGCACACCGAAGACGCCACATGGCCCGACGACGTGCCAGCGGCCCTTCAACTGCTCGCCCCCGGCCACGCCTTCACCGTTCCCGAAGTGACGTTCCGCAAGATCACCGACGACGAACGGGCCGACTGGCAAACGCGGTTCGCCGGGGTGCGAACCTGACATAGGGCCGGCGGCAGCAGTGCCGACCGGCCCCCAGGTCGTCCAAGATCAATTGGTGTTTTCATCGTGCTTGAGGATGGTCTTGATCTGGGATGCCTTCATGTGATCGTTCGACATGGATTTGAGGACGGCATTGATCCGCGACAGCTTGTCGTAGCTCAGCGTCCGGGCCTTGCCCTTGACCCCCAAGGCATCGAGGTGCGTCTGCACGTTGCTGCGCATATCGACCAGAGAGGTCGCGTACGGGGTGGCCTGGACCGAAGCTGTGGCCGCCTGCGACCCCGTCGCCAGCAGAAGAGCAACGGCAGCGATAGCCGGAATCTGAGAGATTTTCATCTGATACTTCCTTTTCAAAAGTGTCTGGCAGGTTTGCCATGATCCGTTTTTCGCACCGCTGCATGGGGTGCGCCTTGCAAGGACAATACCGTCGGGTATGCAAATTCACGCTCGAGTGATCCCGACGAAACGAGCAGGGGCAGGCAGGTTCATCCTCATCAAACAAGGTGGCGACCTTGATTGGTTGCAGGGGTTCTGTAGGCTAGGCAAATCCGCACCCCACCTGTTCCGTCATGCCCAAACGCCCCCTGACCGACGCCCCCCAGGTCGAAGTGACCAGCCGTGCCGCCCTGCGCGACTGGCTGGCCGACCATCACAGCCAGCCTAGCGGAGTCTGGCTCGTGACCTACAAAAAGGGGCCGCAGGCGACCTGCACCTCTCGACCGGGGACATCGTCAGGGAATGTCTGTGTTTCGGCTGGGTGGACAGCCTGACCCGGCGCAAGGACGACCTGCGCTCGATGCTCTGGATCAGTCCGCGCAAGCCCGGATCGAACTGGAGCCGGGTGAACAAGGGCCTCGTGGCCGAGCTTGAAACAGCGGGGCAGATGACCGCGGGGGGCCGGGCCGTGATCGACCGGGCCAAGGCGGATGGCACATGGACCGCACTGGACGATGTGGAAAACGGCGTGGTCCCGCCCGATCTTGAGGCGGCCCTCGAAATCCTGCTCAATGCCAAACGGGCCGAGACGCGGACGCGCAAGATCGGCGATATCGTCGACGCGGCGCAGGCCGGAAAACGCCCGTTCCAATGGTCGCCAAACACCCGGTAGTCAAGGTTATTGGATAGCGGCCCGGCGCAGGCTAAGGTCATTCAAATTCCTGAACCAGTTGGGTCTCTCATGTTAAAATCTGCCATTCTTGCCCTTGTCCTTGCGCTGCCAGCCGTCACGGCCTCTGCCGCCACCTGCGGCAACGACTCCAGCGGGTTTGACCGTTGGAAACGCGACTTTGCGGCCGAGGCTGCCGCCCAGGGCGTGGGTCAGCGAGGACTGGCGGCGCTGGCTGGCGCCCAATACGCCACCCGCACCATCAGCGCTGACCGCAACCAGCGGTCGTTCCGGTATGAACTGGACGAATTCCTGCGTATCCGTGGGGCCGATACCATTGTGCGCCTTGGTCGGCAGAAGATCGCCCGCAACCCGAATTTTTATGCCAGCCTCGAAGCCCGCTTTGGGGTACCCGCCTCGGTCGTGGTGGCGATCTGGGGGATGGAAACAGGGTTCGGCAACAACATGGGCGACAGCAACGTCGTCTCGGCGATCACCACGCTGGCCTACGATTGCCGCCGATCGGATTACTTTACGCCGCACGCGCTGGCCGCCTTGCAACTGGTCGACCGGGGGGGCCTATCTGCCCAGACCATCGGCGCGCGACACGGCGAGGTGGGACATACCCAATTCTTGCCGGGCAATGTCCTGCGCTATGGCGTGGACGGGGACGGCAACGGCGTGGTGGACCTGACCAACCAGACCGACGCGCTGGCCTCGACGGCCAACTATCTGGCGCAAAAGGGCTGGCGCCCCGGCGCGGGCTTTGCGGAAGGGCAGCCCAACTTTGAGGTCATCAAGGAATGGAATGCCGCCACAGTCTATCAAAGGGCCATCGCCCTGATGGCCGCCCGGATCGACGGGTGACTTACAGAATTGTAAGTCCGCCGAAACATTCCCGACACGGCCGGCCCCTAGATGTAAGGAACTGACGACCACTCACCCTCCTCCTCCAAACCCCGCCGACGCAATATCCCAGTTGTCGTCGGCGGGGCTCCTTCCCCAAAGGCCCCATGCGAATCCTGCTGATCGAAGATGACCCGTCCACCGCCTCTTATGTGACCCGTGGCCTCAAAGAGGGCGGGCACAGTTGCGATGCGTTGGACAATGGACAGGACGGCCTGTTTCAGGCGACCCGCGAAACCTATGACGTGATCGTTGTGGACCGGATGCTGCCGGGGCTGGACGGGCTGTCGCTGGTCCGGGCGCTGCGGGCGACCGGGAACAAGACACCGATGCTGTTCCTGACCGCCATCGGCGGGGTCAACGACCGGGTCGAGGGGCTTGAGGCCGGAGCGGACGATTACCTTGTCAAACCCTTTGCCTTTGCCGAACTGTCGGCCCGCGTCACCGCCCTGGCCCGCCGCCCGCCAGTGCAAGAGGTAAAGACGGTCCTGAGCGTGGCCGATCTTGAGCTTGATCTGGTCCGCCGCACAGCGCACCGGGCCGGGAAGGCCCTGTCGCTGCTGCCCAAGGAATTCCTGCTGCTTGAAATCCTGATGCGCAACGAAGGCCGCGTGGTCACGCGGACCATGCTGCTCGAACGGGTGTGGGATTTCCATTTCGACCCGCAGACCAGCGTCGTCGAAACCCATATCAGCCGCCTTCGGGCCAAGATCGACAAACCGTTCGACACACCCCTGCTGCACACCGTGAAAACCGTCGGCTATTCGCTGCATGCGCCGCGTTAGGCTGTTCCGCACAACCCCGTTCCGGCTGGCGCTGCTGGTGTCGGGGCTGGTGGCGGCCTCGTTCATCGCCACCGGCACCATTGCCTACAGGCTCATCTCGGGGGAAACCGTCCGGGTTCAGCAGGACCGGATCGGGTCGATCTTGTCGATCCTTGAAACACAGGCGCGGTTCGATGGTCCAGACCGGCTGTTGACCACCGTCACCGCCCTGACCGAGGCACGGGTGCGCAGCGCGCCGCTGATCGAGGTGCGCGACAGCACCGGGACCATTGTGGCCGGGTCGGTCCTTCCTCTCGATCCTGCGCTGGGTTGGTCGCGGTTGCGCTATGCCCCCGGTGGCGAGGATGAAAAGCACGAATACCTGACCTACCGCGGCATGATTGGCCCCTATGCCATCATGATCGCAGTGGACGATACCGAGGTGATCGACCTGAACCGGTCGATCCTGTGGGCGCTGGCGTGGTCGTCGCTGGCAGCGATCATCGTGGCGATCATCGGCGGGCAGTATGTCGGTCGTCGGGTCCGCGAACGCCAACAGGTGTTCGAGGCGACGCTGGACCGCGTGGGTCAGGGCGATCTGTCGGCGCGGGTGCCGTTGTCGGTGGCGGACGACGACGTCGACCAGCTGTCGCGCGGGGTCAATCAGGCGCTCGACCGGCTCAGCCATGTGGTCGAAGGGATGCGGCAGGTCAGCAACGACATTGCCCACGACCTGCGCACCCCGCTCGGGCGGCTCAAGATGACCATTCTCGAAGCGCAGGACAAGGCCGACCGCGGCGAGGTGGCACAGGCCGAACTGGCGCAGGCCATCGACACCTGCGACGCCATCAGCCACACTTTTGCGGCCCTCCTGCGGATCGCCCAGATCGAAGGCGGGGCGCGGCGGGAACGGTTCGCTCCTGTCGATCTGGGGGGGCTTTTGACCGATATCGGCGACATCTATGCAGGTGTGGCCGAAGATGCCGGTCAATCCCTGACTGTCACCGCCCCACAGGCTACCATTCCGGGCGACCGGGATCTGCTGGCGCAGGCGCTGGTCAACCTTATCGAGAATGCCATTCACCATTGCCCCGCCGGGACGCGCATCACTGGCACGGTGGAAAAGGTCGGGAACCGGGTGGACCTGACCATTCAGGACACCGGCCCCGGCGTGCCAGAGGCCGAACGGGACAAGGTGATCCTGCGCCTCTACCGGCTCGAGAAAAGCCGGACGACACCCGGATCGGGCCTCGGCCTGAGCCTGGTCAAGGCCATCGCCGACCTGCACGACGCCACTCTCACGCTCGAGGACGCCGCCCCCGGCCTGCGCGTCCGGCTGTCGTTTCCGCCCCCAGTCGGGACCTGACACGGGGGCGCACTTTTTGCCGATTCAGGGCTTGAACCGCCCAGCGCTTCAAAGTATCCACCGCTTCGCTGCTGGGGCGTGGCCAAGTGGTAAGGCATCGGTTTTTGGTACCGTGTACCGTAGGTTCGAATCCTACCGCCCCAGCCAGCAAAGACCTTGGGCCTCCAGGCCTTGGTTCGCTGACGCTCCCCCTCCCGGACTGCCCCGGAAAGTGCCTCGCCCAAGTCAGAGGGTTGGCACGTCTCTTTCTTGTCATCAGGTGCGGAGGGGAAGAAGGTGGGAGGGGTAATAGGTATTAGTAATGAATGAAAGGGGACCGAAGAGGCAAGAACAGCAACCTCAAACGCAAGCCCCTAGTAGTTCCTCCCCCACCCCCCTTAAGAAGCGGACCTAAGGAGGTCTTCATGTTCCTCCAACCGCTTAAGGTAACCGGGAGACCGGGCTAACTGCCGCCAGTGGATGAAGTCGAGTTGGACTTCATGTGGGAGGTGGGCCATCTCGTCGAGGCCAGCTTCGTCCGAGGCGACCTCGAGTTCCTTGCCAACTACGGCTCGAGAAGCGTTCTTCATCATCGTTCGAAGACGTTCGGCCCGGTCATAGGGAACAATGAAGCTGTCATGGACACAGAGTATTGGAACTCGAGCAGCAGTGTAGAGCCGGATCACGCGTTCAGCGATTTGGCTATCGAGGTTCATCAGACGGATGCCTTGGTCTGAACAAATCGAGTCCGTCAGATGGGGGTGCTTTGCGAGGAAAACAGCCAGCACCTTATCCAACTCCTTGTTTTTCATGTTCTTAGCAACATGGTCAGGCGGCCAACCTTCCCGGAAGGCAGCGTAGGCTGATTTGTGGGACCGAGCATTCAAGCAGGTCAACACGAGTTGTTTCACGACCTTCCGTTGAGCCCCCTTTGATGCCCCGGCTACCGTGCCCTCATCCAGCTCGTAGGGGTCTCCGACCAACTCAACACCTTGCTCATGGCTGAGGATCGCAACGTGCAATCCCTTGAAATCGATCTCGATCGTCGGGACGTCATTCAGGAAAATCCTTGAACGCTCCTTCCTGTTGATCTGCTGCCACCAACCACCATAGAAGCGCCCGTTCTTCTTCCAAGAACCTCGACTGAAAATTCGACGGACAAAGGTTCTTGACGGGTCAGTCGAGACACGTTCGATCTCGCCAGTGCGAGGGCCACTGGTGACGAGGCGCTCTACATAGGGGCCATCGAGGGAAGGAATGTCGATGAAGGTCTTCGAGAGCAGCGCATTGTAATTCCTGACGACCTGCCGCATCGCACGTGTCTGGTCGGTATCCTGGTAGTCGATCGGCTTCGCGGTCGCTTCAAGGTCGTCCTGAGCCTTCAGGATGATACATTCTTGGTCGGGGTGGTGGGTCACTTGGCGGAGTTGCAAGTCGCACTTCTCAAAGTACGCCACGAGCTTCGCTGAGGCCCTAATCCGGGAGTTCCGGTTTGCAGGCGCATAGACCCCACCATAGCTTCCGTGAGCAAAGTCGACCAAGCCTTCGTAGCGAAGTCGTTTGATCAGTGGGATGATCTTCTTGCTGATGTGGAGAGCGTTGTAGCGGGACGTCGTGTCCCAAGCGTTGCTGGACAGCGGCACGCCGATGGATAACTCGGGGTCCTCTTTCCAAGCCACCCAGAGGTCGAGGATCAACACCCTGAGCTGGTGTCGGAAACTGGTTTTCGGCTTGGGGCCGGGGCGAGAATCTTCGCCGACCAAGTCCGGGAAGAACTTAGCCCAGAGTTGGTCCGCTAGACGTATGGCTTCGGGGTGATCGGACCAGCGATGCACATCAATCGGTCGGGAATGCCAAGGATCGTCGATCATCATATGTAAACCTAACTGAGCCCGCAGGCGGCCTCCGTTACCGGAAAACCTCGCCGGTGTCGGCATTCAAATAGAGTCGGTTCGCCAAGCTGGGTCCGCCACAGTAGGTAAAATAGATAGGCTGATTTATCTGACTTATGATTTCACCCACCCGCCCATTTCTCGAAAGTCCGCAGCAGTGCAGCGCCCCTGAGATATCAACTACTGTGCCGCTTTAGCAAAAGCCACCCGGTGTCGAGCGAAGTCATCCGAACCCGAAACTAGCTCCTCAGACCCTTTCGCATCCGCCGCCGGATCGGCGGGCCGGGTGGCGCTCAAATACTGTCCGGCGACCCACTCGGAAAATTGACCTTCAACGATAAAGAGAACTTGACCGAGACAAAAACTGGCTGTTCTTTCCTCCGGGTAGCACCCCAATACGGGATGCCGGGGAGGTACGTAAATGAAGATTCTTCACATCGACTCGAGTCCAGCAGGATCCACATCGACAAGCCGCAAGTATTCAGCAGAAGTTGTGGGCCGACTGATGGAAAAGCATCCATTGGCCTTGGTGACGACACATGACTTGGTGAGCAAGCCCCACCGATTGGTCGACGGTGCAATGCTAGCGGGAATGTTCATGCCAGCCGAAGCGCTTTCGGTCGATCAGAAGGCGGCGATCGCACGGTCAGATGAAGCGGTGGATGAACTCCTAGCTGCAGATATCGTTGTGATCGGGGCCCCGATGCATAATCTTTCTGTTCCGGCGGTCCTGAAGACTTGGATCGACAGCGTTGTCCGGGTGGGCCGTACGTTCAAGTATACCGAGACTGGTGTGGTCGGGCTCATTCCTCCAGGCAAGAAGGTTTACCTCGTCTTGTCTCGTGGGGGCATCTATTCCCAAGAGCCATTTAAGTCATACGACCACCAAGAAAGCTATCTGCGAGCAATTCTTGGCGTGGTCGGAATCACGGACGTAGTTACGATAGCCGCAGAAGGGACCAACATGGGCCCGGAGATGATGGCGGCAATGGAAACATCGGTCTCTGCACAGATCGCGGCTGCGATGGAGTGAACCATCCCATCGCCAGACGTCTTAATATTGGCAGCCTGATAGCCTTAGTCTCACATCGGGATTGAGGTCTTACGAACCCCCTTTTTAGTCCGGCACTCGGCGTTACTGCAGAACTTTGACCGTCGGGGAATCACATCGCGAATCCAAGCGGTTAGACTTTTGGCATTGATCCGTTCCCCAACGTTGGACCGCCCGAAGGCAGAGTTGTCCAGCTTCGCTCAGGTTGACGGGCCAAACGCCTTCGAACGGTGATGAAGAACGCTTCTCGAGCCGTAGTTGGCAAGGAACTCGAGGTCGCCTCGGACGAAGCTGGCCTCGACGAGATGGCCCACCTCCCACATGAAGTCCAACTCGACTTCATCCACTGGCGGCAGTTAGCCCGGTCTCCCGGTTACCTTAAGCGGTTGGAGGAACATGAAGACCTCCTTAGGTCCGCTTCTTAAGGGGGGTGGGGGAGGAACTACTAGGGGCTTGCGTTTGAGGTTGCTGTTCTTGCCTCTTCGGTCCCCTTTCATTCATTACTAATACCTATTACCCCTCCCACCTTCTTCCCCTCCGCACCTGATGACAAGAAAGAGACGTGCCAACCCTCTGACTTGGGCGAGGCACTTTCCGGGGCAGTCTGGGAGGGGGAGCGTCAGCGAACCAAGGCCCGGAGGCCTAAAGTCTTGCTGGCTGGGGCGGTAGGATACCCTCTAGTTCGAAGAAGCCCAACAAGAACCACGGTGTTCCAGACCCCTTGAGGCAGTCCTCGGGGCCTTTGGGAGTCTCGGGTGACCGTCTGGGGCGTCGTAAGAGCTTGGCCACGGGCTCGGGCAGTCAGATCAGCCGCTGCCACTGCTCACGATGCTGCCACCGCCCACACTGCTGCCATTGCTCACGATGCTCCAACGGTGCTACCGCTCCCACCCCTGCCAGTGCTCCCACCGCCATCAACTGGGGCCGGTGTTCTCGGGTGGGGGGGGCGAGGGGGGGAGTGCGGACGGAGCGGCCATTTCTTAGTTCTAACACCTTGAGAAGTCGTGTCTTCAGGTTAAGATGGGCACCCCAAATTCGACTTCGCTCTCATCCAAACGGTCTTTGGTGAGGAGGTAATAAGCATACCCCCCGACTATAACTATTGCGATCAGCCCCATCGTGATGGCGGCTGTAACACCAAAGGTTACGCCTCCGATAACGATCACATCTTTGGCTGCTACCGCGTTCGCGAGGGCTATCTTTTGGACTATAGGCAGCCCCGCAATTGTATTCGTTCCAACCTGACCAAGAAGGGCACCACCGCCTGCCGTCAATGCTGCTAACTTGGCACTAAGTCCGACGGTGACAGAAGAAGTTGCAACTATGACGCTCGAACCTATCTGAAAAATACCGAATGCTGCGGTCGTGGTTGTTCCAACAGTGGTGGCGATGAATACGCCAGCGGCAGCGCCTGCAATGGCAGCTACTTTGCCTGCCAAAACTGTAGCCCCAGTGGCGACGATAGCCGACCCTGCGGACGCTGATGCTAAAGCGGTCGCTCCTGCCCCAACCACAGTTGCGCCTGCAATCTTCGCGGCGACGATCGCGTCCCGATGGTCAATGACGCCATCACCATTCACGTCCAGCGCATTCCTAAGCTTTTGGATCGGCATGTAACTCTCCATCCTGAAACAAAAAAATAAGTTTGATCGATCTCGAAGCACCTTCAACGCTTTGCTGCATCGATGCAATGTACTTTTTATCGCTACTCCCTTCCACTCATCAGGGTGTTCGACGCCAAATGAGGTCGGCATCGAAATGAGTCGAAGCTCATCTGGTTCCCTCTAAGTGGAAGAGCCGACATCGGCTGAGAGGGTCGCACGGCGTACTAATCCGGCCTAAATGATTTTAGAGTATGATAAAAAAAGCAAAGCGAGAGCCCCCCGGCAGCCGAAGCCGCCGAGGGTTTTCTTAGCGAGGAACACCCCGCGCCAACACGTACTCAGCCAGCCACGCCCAGTAGTCGTCAGCATCAGCAAACCCCTGTTCCCGAGCGGCATAGTCCTCAGCCTGTTCCTTCGTGGCGTCGGACTCGAACTGAGTTATCGCTGCCCGCTCCTCGAACTCCTCGATGTTCGGGAACGGTCTCATACCGGTAATCGTATCTGGTCAACGATGTCCCGCTGTTGCTGGTCACTGATCCCGCCGAGTAGATGCCGTAGGTCAGTTGGTTCTCTGATCGGGCCGACTTATGGCCCACCAGAGAGGCGGTGAAGTGCTCAGGAACGCCAGTTCGCTCGCACTGGGTGATGAACCACTTACGGGTGGAGTGGAACACCAGCCCCGGACGCTTCAACTCCAACCGGTCCCATAACTCAGAGAACCGCTTGGTCACGATGTTGACGGTCAGGTCGGGAAACAACCGCCCCTCGCTGGGCAACCGGGGGAGCAGGTCCTGGAGCACCGGGTGGAGCGGAACCTGACGACTGGCAGCATCGGTTTTCAGCTCCCTGACTTCATTCGGTCTGACCAGAGCAAACCAGCCAAGGTTGCCCTTGCGCTGGAGGTCCTCCCGGAGCAGTCCGACCGCTTCCCCTGATCGCATCCCGGTCAGCAAGCAGAACAACAGGACCCGATGAAGCTCCCGATCTTCAGCCCCGAGAAACCGGGCGACCTCCTCATCCGTCAGAACCGCATACGGCGATGGTCGGACCTTTCGGTCGAACCGAACCGTTCGAAAGGGGTTCTGGTCCAGCTTCCCCTCGTAGACGATCCAGTCGAGGAAGTGTTTGACCTGCGACCAGATGCGTTTCTGGGTCCTGACGGCTATGAGATCGTGCCGCCCCCAAGAGAACGCCACCAAGTCATCAAGGCCCTTTCTTCTGGTCTTTTCTGACTTACCGATGACCTTCGAGAGCAGGGGTATAGTGTCGAGGAACACCCGCCCATCGTCACGGGTCAACTGTGTCACCGGGAGCTGAGCGTACTTGCTGGCGAACAGCCCGACCGAGTACCGAACGGACTTGTAGCCCCCCGGTCGAAGCTCACCTGCCCGCTGGCGTAGATAGACCTTTGCCAACTCACCGACCTTCTCTGAGGGCTTTCGAACCCCCCGAAGTCAAGGGCACCAGAGGTCTCCAGAGCGGCCCGCAGGCGAGCCACTGACTGTTTGGTGACCTCCCCCCATCCGATGCCAAGCGCCCCCTCAGTAGGCTCCCCCTGGGGCGCTGGCAGTAGCCTCGGTGTTTCGGTTCGGACCCGTTCGACTTGCTCTTCGTAAACAGCGTTCACCTCGGCCACCCTCGTTCGGGCGACCTTGGCGTCACTGGTCTTCAACGACCGCTTCAGCGCCTTGCTCCCGAGCACCAGCGCCACGTCCTCGGGGTAGTTCCTGCGATAGAGCCAGACCTGCCCGTGCAGGTAGGCGTACTTGATACGAATAGACATGCGTTCTCCTTCCGAGGCAGTGCCTCAGTTGAGTAAGTTGATGATTTATTGGGGTTTCAGGTGGTGGCTGGGATGCTAAACATCCTTGCCGGGGTCCTCGTAGCGTCCCAGGATCAGCTCCAGGCCAGGTTCGCCATAGCAGTCAGTGAGCGGCCCCGTGATGGAGTAGCCGGTCACGCAGTCTTCATAGACCTCGTGGATGCGGAAAAGGTGCTCGGGCCAGTCTTCGCCCGCCTTGATGACCACGACATCTCCTTCGCGATAGTCATCCATGGCAGCCCCCAAGCAGTGAGAGCACCACGAGAAGGGTCAGAACTTCGATTATCGGGTGGGAACCGGAAGACTTCCGGATGGGCCTTGAGGGCTGAAGCAGCCAGCGTAAAACTAAGATCGACACGATCTATCTCCTCTGTTTCTTTATTTAGATACAGAGGGTTCCTCAGTTTTTTCGGAGGGGTTGGGCTGACTTCTCGCCAGTTCTGGAGTCGGGTTTACGAAGAGTTGCTGTTTCACACAATTGGTGAAAGCCACTGGGATAGAGGATTTCGGAGTCCAGCAAACGGCAGGTCTGAGCCCATCGAGACTAACTTCTGCACAGCGATGGACGTCGGTTTTGGTCGAGCAATCAGGCCGACCGGTGGCCATGAAGAAAGCGCTCTACGACCTCTGCGGCATCGAAAACCGGAGCCTCAACCTGCGCACCACTTCGGCCCCACAGCCCCGCCATCATCAACGGCGCGATCAAGTGGATCAGCTTTTGCAGGGGATCCCCCGGACCGATGGAACCCTTGCCTTGATGCGCTGATATGATACCCGCAGCGGTTCGCAGGTTCGGCAAGAGTGCTGAAGTCGCCTCGCGCAGTTCAGAGTGTCGCGGCATTTCGATCATAATGGTCATGACCGCGCCACCGAAATCCTTGAACGTCGATTGATAGGCCTCAACAATTGCGATCAGATCGGACTGAACATTGTCAGTGAGCGTCAACTGACCGAATGGCGACGTCGAAAGGCAGTGAGACAACGCCGCACCGATCAGGTTCGCCTTGCTTGTATAGCGCCGGAACAGCGTCACCTCGTTCACTCCCGCGCGCCTGGCGATCTCGAGCGTCGTTGTCGCGTCATAGCCCCTTTCAGCAAAAAGCTGCGTTGTCGCGCGAAACAGGCTGTCGGTGTCAATCACTTTGGGCATGTGTATCTCTGACATGATTTGGAGATGTTCATAAAGGGTGAAGGCATCTAATGTAAGTGTTGACTTGCATTAGGGCTTGCTATTTTAGTTGCGCCTCAACACGTGAGGTATTCGATGACCATGACAAAATCCAATATTCTAGCGGCCAACCCCTCGGAGCAGTGGTTCGAGGATACCTTCCTTTGGAAAATCAAGGTCTGGCTTCAATTCACCGGTTGGCTGCTCTACTTGGCCAACGCCGTCATGGTGCTTGTTATGTTGCTTGTCGCGGGTGTTGGGTCAATCATCGGGCTTTGGCCAGCGTTCCTGGTAGGTTTGCCTCTAGGACTCGCCGCCATCCTGGCTTTGAAACTGGTTTTCGACATCGTAACCGTCAGGTTTAGCCTTCGCCCAGCTGAGGCCTTCCCAAAGGCGTTGGATCACCTCGATGCCTTCGATCTGATGCGCGCCCGCGTCTCCTGTAGGTCATTCCAATCCCGCGATCTGACGCAGGACCATCTTACAGAACTGATGGAAGTTGTCCGCATCAACTCTGCGCCGGAGCATCAGCTTGGCCAACGGCCGATCCGGTTTGAGTATATCGCCGCACCATTGACGGTCTGGCTCACAGTCGGAGGGCATGAGTTTCTTGTTGCGATTGCCCCGCGCGAATACGACAGGCTATCGGTCATCGACGTTGGTCGCAGTCTGCAAAAGATCGTTCTTCACGCAACGCGCATGGGGCTGGCCACATGTTGGATCGGACCGGGAGCCGATCAGAAAAGCGTTATTCAGCACCTTGGCGACCGTTTCGATCCTACGATGGATCATGTCATATGCGTCTGCGCCTTGGGATATCGATCGCGGTTCAGGCCGCTCGCGCTGGTTGGCATTCAACAATCGCAACGAAAGCGCCGCCCGCTGTCTGACCTGTTCTTTGCCGATCCGACGTTCAACGACCCCCTCAAGACGGATGAAAAGCCTTTTGATGACTTTGGGCGTTGCTATGAAGTGTGCCAGTGGTCGCCATCGTCTTACAACGCACAACCCACGCGTTGCGCTGCGGTGACAGAACTGCGCGACGGATCAGACGAGCTGGTTCGGTTTGATTTTTTCTCGGCGACGGCTTCGCGATACTATGCGGCTGTCGCGCTCGGCATCTGGTGCGCAAACTGGGAAACCGGCTGTGAAGCCCTCGGGCAGCGAGGGCATTTCGAAGTTCTCTCAGCCAGCACCCGTGCGGTCGTGAATGCACCAGCCCTTCCTCGCTATGATGTAAGCTGGATGATCGATGGAGCCTAACAAGAACGGACCTTGCTGAAACTCTGCTTAGTCCGCACTCCGGACCCAGCGCCCGCCCCCGCCCCCCAACCCGAGAACACGGGCCCCAGTTGATGGCGGTGGGAGCACCGGCAGGGGTGGCACCGTTGGAGCAGTGTGAGCGGTGGGAGCAGCATGAGCGGTGGCCGCAGTGTGGGCGGTGGTGGCAGTTGACTTGACTGGCTGAGCCCGTAGCCAAGCTCTTACGACACCCCTAACGGTCACCCGAGACCCCCAAAGGCCCCGAGAACTGCCTCAAGGGGTCTGACCCATCGGGGTTCTTGATGTGCTTCTTCGGACTAGAGGGTATCCTACCGCCCCAGCCAGCAAGACCTTGGGCCACCAGGCCTTGGTACGCTGACGCTCCCCCTCCCAGACTGCCCCGGAAAGTGCCTCGCGGTTGGCCGTAGGCCTTGAGCCGCTGGACGGTCCGTGACCCTTCGTACCGCATTCCCTCCGTTCAATCGAATTTTACAGGGACATTTCTGGTCTGGTTCACTGTCAACGTAAACACGTCAGGGCGGGCGTAGTGGCCGACGACATCAAACAGTCGACGCGCCTGAGCGACATCGGCAAGATCGATATCGGCATGAACAAGCCCGATCTCTTTGCGCGACGGCCCCGCAAGAACCCGCCCGCCAGGTGCAACGATCGAGACATTGCCAGGAGAGATCCAGTCGCCCAGGGCCGTCAGGGTGTCCCGACCCGGCAGATCCTCTGGAAGATCATCACTGCGGACGCAGGGCGCAACCCCGATGACGGCGCATCCACCCTCTCTGGCGATGTGTTGCATCGTCGACTGCCAGACATCGTCGGTGGCTGCAGTCGGCGCACAGTAGATTTCGATGTTCTGCGCAAAGAGGGCCATCCGCGCGAACGGCATAAAGCTTTCCCAGCACAGCAGCATACCAATCCGCCCCACAGCGGTTTCCACCACCTTGAGCGTGGACCCGTCGCCGTACCCCCAGACCAATCGTTCGGGATTTGTCGGCATCAGCTTTCGATGGACATTGAGGATCGCACCGTCGGCATCAATGATGACCCCGGAATTGTAAAGGGTGCCGCCCGACTTCTCCTGAATGCCGAGGACGACAACGATGCCATTTTCGCGGGCGGCTTCCCTGATCGGCGCAAGAACGTCAGTGTCGAGATCAACCGCATTGTCCCAAAGCCTGCGGTACATCGCGGCATAGTCGCCCTCTCGGCTATTCGTCGGCGTGAGTAGCCAGACAAAATCGACATATCCCGGTAGCCAGGCTTCCGAGAAAACGACAAGGGAGCTTCCTTCAGATGCCGCGCGCGCAATGATTTCGACACCCCTTTCAAGCGACGCCAGCAGGTCGTGATAGACTGGTGGTTCGTTTACTGCGGTCACTTTCACGGTGGCGTCCCCCCATATTGACCTCAAGTCCCAAGAACCTTTGCACGATTTTCCCATTCGACCTATCTTTTTGCCCCCACGGCTTTCAGCCAAACCCGGCCCGCAATGCCGAAAGCTGGTTCGGTCCGCTACGGCCTCTTCGGACCCTTCTGGTCAAACCTTGGCACTGACTGCAAAAAACTTGCGGAAACCTGCGTTGATTGGATATCAACCGTCGGACATATCCCAAACCGGGTGGCAGCCCGTTCGGGGCCTCAACACGACGATCGCCCCGGATGACTGCCTGCGCCCGTGGCTAAGATCTTCTGACACCCCAAACGTTCACCCGAACCTCCCGACGGCCCCGAGGACTGCGTCAAGGGGTCTGGAACACCGGGGTTCCTGATCCGTGCTCTTCGACCCAAGGGGTTGGTCTGCCCCGGCCGCGTGGTCCGGTTTGAATGTTAGTGCACGGTCGGGCTCTGGTCTATCGGGACGATGCTTTCAGGCGCTGGTGGCCGGTATGCCAGAGCGCTGTGCCGCCTGATTGTCTGAAGGACCATCGCTGACGGCAAAGCCGCCGTCGTGGATCGGAAGTTGGATCTGGAGCCGAACGAGTGGCTCGACATTGTCAGTGGAGCCTCGTCTTGGTATATTTGATCATGATCTGATCGGTATACACGACGTTCGAGGGGGCCACTGTCAGGAAGAACATCCCAATTGGAGCGCAAAAGTGGAACTAAGTTCAGAGATCGGCGCATTCCAGTCTGACGACTTACCTGCCATTCGAGACTTGTGTAACGGGTTCCTTGACTGGTGCCGGTCGCGCTACGGTGAGAACGCATGGTTCGTAGACCGCTACTATAAGCCTGAAGAATGGACCACTCTACTGGACAGCCTCCCGAAGATCCACTCGGCCCCAGATGGGGAAATCCTAGTTGCTCGCCTGAATGGAAAAGTGGTGGGCTGCGCGATGATGCAGCGGATTGACGAACGCACATGCGAGATGAAGCGCTTGTTTATCGGCCCAGACGGCCGAGGTTTGGGGTTGGGCCGCCGCCTCGCCGAGACCATTCTGCGGGTGGCTGTTGCACGGGGCTACACTGTCATGCGGCTTGATACGGGCCGCAACCACGAAGAGGCGGTAGGCCTATACCGATCTCTCGGCTTCCAAGAAATCGCACCTTACTACGAAGCCCCGCCTCATTTGCACAGCCATCTCATCTTCATGGAAGTTTCCTTGGCGGGGTAGCGCCATTACTGCTCGATCGGTTTTGGCGCTGTTTCAGAACTCTGATCGCCAACGGTCCACATCCTGATTTTTCAACGTTGCCAAACCCGCGTGATACCAGACCAGTGCCGCCCGTCTGGCCCGTGCGGGTCCCAGTCTGACAGCCGCCGCGGAACACACGATCCGTCGTTCAGCCAGAGCCGACCCTTCTTGGGTTGTTTTTGCGGGACCTTCAGCCTACCGCACCAGCCAGCAAGACTTTGAGCCCGAAGGCCTTGGTTCGGTGACGCTCCCCCTCCCAGACTGCCCCGGAATGCGTCTCAGTCCGTTTCAGAGGCTCGCGGGGCAGCTCAGATAACGCCGCCCGAAACATCCGGTGAAATGCTCCCCCCACTGTCACGGGAGAAACGGGCGGCTCGTTCGCGCGATGCAAGTGCATGGCCACATCCTGAAGCTTAGTGAAGTCCGCTCCGTCAGCTTTGCCCCCCCAAGGTCGGAGGAGGTTTTCGGAACGGCGCTCAATGGTTGGTGGCGCGGGCTACCAGATTGCCGGTGACTGCCCGCGATCAACCCCAATTCATTCCGATTGCGGGGCAGATCATTTGTCGGTGATACTGCTCCCTGCACTTGCCCCAAAGGTGTTGCCATGAACCCGCCAGACATTCGCGAAATGACAACTCAGAGCGAAATCGAGGTGGTTCGCATGATGGTGCGCAGCTATGTGAAGTGGCTGTTCGATACCTTTCCCGACGAGACCGAGGATCTTGGCTCTTATTACAGCCATGAACGGATCCAACAGGCGCTGGATGAAGTTGCGACAGTGTTTGTTCCTCCCAACGGCATTGCCCTAATTGCCATGATCGGGACCGAACCGGTCGGTTGTGTGCTCGCACATCCGATCGAACCGGGCATCGCAGAAATGAAGCGGCTTTTCGTTCTTCCGACAGCTCGGGGGCGGGGTTTGGGGCGTGTGCTGATCGAGGCGCTCGTTGTGCGGATGGCCACTTGGGGTCACCCGACAATCCGGCTCGACACAGCCATTTTCCTCAAAGACGCGATCTCACTTTACCGGAAAATGGGTTTTGTAGAAATCGAGCCCTACACGCCCCTGCCGTCCGGCACGGACAAGACAGCCGTGTTCATGGAGCGGCGCGGATGAGCGACCGCTTTTAAAAAAGTTCGAGACAGCCGTGGCAGCAACCGATTTGAGGAGGTCACGTCAGGATACAGGCCGCAGGCTTGGAATGCCTTTGATTGCGTTTAGCCCTAAACACTCGAGTAGGTCGCGTAGGAACAGTCGATAACTTGACACCCTGCATCGCCTTCACCAAGTGCTTGACGGTCAATCCGGTCATGCCCTAGCTGCCCATTATCCGTTTGCGACGATCTTTCATCCGATCATTCGCCGCGCTTGTACCATCGTGGAAAGAGCCGAACAGCTTGTCCCATGGGATCTCGAGCGAGCCATAGTTGCACTCGAAATAGCGGTGATGCATCTGGTGGTGAAAGGTGCCAAGTTTCAGGCGGTTCTCGTCCTTGACCACCAGACCTTCGAACCCTGTGTGAGTGGTCGCGGCGGTCAGGGCATAATACTGCAAATGAAACAGGACATGCACTGGGTGCGCCCCGACAATCCAGTGGACAAACACTGATCCCAAAAAGATCAGATGCTCGACCGGATGCATCGACAGCCCAGACCACGGCCCGACATTGACGTTGCGATGATGCAGCGCGTGGACGTGTTTATACACGAACGGCACGTGCAGCAGTCGGTGTATCCAGTAGAAATAAAAGCTTTCCCACACGGGGATCAGCAGGAACATCGCCACGAACCACACCGGATGCGCCGCCCAGGTCAGCATCGGCGCATATCCATTCGCCAGGGCCCAAAATATCAGCGCCTCATACCCCGTCCACACCGTCACGCCGCTGGCCAATGTCCAGAACATGTTGTCGCGGATCTGACCGCCAAGGGTGAATTGCTTGCCGTTCTTCATCAGTGGGCGCGGGTCGTATTTAAGCCGCTGCCCCTGTTTGGTAAAACTGTAGAAATAAAGATGCAGCCCCCCCGCCACCACGGACATCAGAACGAGATTGCGCAGAAACATCTCGGCAATCCACCAGACGGCAAAGGTTTTCGACGCCTCCAGCGGCGGCTGGAACCAAAAGAACGAGGCGAAGGAAATCCCGACGATGATCAGTTTTTCCGAGATCAGGAACCACGAACTCCATACCCATTTCAGCATCTCCAGGGGTCGAAACGGCCATCTGAACAGCGGCGAAACCTGAATTGGCACTTTTGGCACATGATGCCAGCCTTTGAGAGGGGTGTCGTCCATCCGGGATACCTCGATTTCATCTGTATCGCCCAAAGCCTGACAGAGAATCCTAGTTGTGAAAAACAGATTAAACATGACAACTACCTCTGATAATCAGGGGTAGGGATGTCGATATCACTCAAGGTGATGGAATATTTCACGACCGTGGTGCGGCACGGCAATATCGCCAAAGCCGCGGCCGAGCTGAACATCGCGGCCTCGGCGGTTTCGACGGCGATTGATCAGATCGAGGCGACCTTTGATCTTGAGTTGTTCATGCGGCAACGCTCGCGCGGGGTGCAGGCGAATGCGAACGGCGTCGCCGTGGCGCGCAAGTTCGAGAGGTTGCTGGACGAATATCGCTCTATCCTTGCCGAAGGGGCCGAGCTGAAACAAGCGCTTAGCGGCAGTTTGCGCATCGGATATTACGCCCCCATTCCTACCCAAGCTGTTGAAATCCTTTGTACCGGGGTCAAGCGATGTCACCCTGGACCTTGTAGAATGCGATAATGAAAGCGCCCAGCAAGGTTTTCTCGACGGCACCTATGATGTCATCTTGTTCGTGAGCAAAGATGTGCGCCCCGCGATCAGCTTTGACATCATGGTCGAGGCTCCTGCCTATTGCCTGTTGCCCGCCGCCCATCCCTTGGCAACCCAATCAAGCGTCAGCCTGCGCGACATCAGCAAAGAACCTTTGGTAGTACTGAACCGGCCGGTGGCCTCGGCCTATTATCGGGGCCTGTTTGCCAGCCAGGACCATGATATTTCCATCGCCGCCTATGCCAACTCGACCGAAATGGTCCGCAGCCTCGTCGGCGCGGGACATGGGCTTGCGGTTCTCAACATGCAGCCGCTTACCACGACGACCTATAGCGGCGATGCGGTGATCGGTTTGCCCATCTCCGACCCCTTGCCGCCTCTGCCGCTGGCCATCGCCTATGATAAATCCCGCCCGCGCCGACTGGTTGGGCATTTTGTCGATTCTTGCCGCAAACATTTTGCAAAAGCGGGCCCAGAACAATGCATCGTGGAAAAGTAGGCGCGTCAGAGGGCCGCCGTTGGGATAGCACTGTTGGCGGCGACTTTCACCGTATCTCTCTCTACCGCTGTCCCCGGTGCATGGCGTCAGGGCCGACCGACTGGCCAAACTAGGGCGACACCCCTGCTGCATATCCTGCGATCAAGAGAATGGCACCCAACGACGAAGGCCCAGGAACTGCGCCAAACGCTCTCGACTAAACCCGGGCGATTCCATAAGGGCATGTCGTGGTCGCACAAGCCTGAACCAACGTTCCCACATTAGATTGCCGATCCGAGGTTTGTGTGGAAAACTTGGGGCAAGACCAATGCGCACGTCCGCCTCACTCCTGCCGCGGGCCTTTGAATGTCAAGGAGTTTGGAACCATGGCGGGTCAGGTAAAACAGACGTCTGACGCCGGGTGGGAGATTTCCATTCTCAACCGCGCCAAAGACATCATCAGGGACGGATCGGACGAACTCAAAGGCGAATCCGTCTTTGCCGTACTGCTTTCGGCGATCGAAAAGTCAGGTGCGAAAGTCCGAGATCGAGGTTTCGTTGCACATTCGGAACTGGTCGAGCTTCTGAGGGATCAGGTCGGACCTTTTGCGCACACCCGGAAATCCCTCAAAAAAGACGATCTGATCGAAATCCTGGATAAATGCATCGACGTTCAGAAGAATGAACCGAGGAAGACACCCAATATGCCCCGCCCCAATCCTGTTGAGACCCCGCCAACCGACCAGCCGAGTCTGACCCCCCTCGCCAATCTGAAAAGGTTCGACGAGAAAAGATTCGATTCCGAATTCAATGCATTGGTTTCCGACAACAAGGGGGAACAGGCGCTGTCCCTGCTGATCGACGTTTTCCCAAAACTTCTGGGCGGTAACATGAACCGCAAAGAAAAGCTGAAACATCTCACGTTTGCGGGCCGGAGACTGCAAAACCTGGATTTGGGAAAATATGGGGTAGGAAAATTAAAGAACAAGGCAAGGATCGTCAATCTGGTGATTGATAGGTACGGAATTCCGGATAACGGCACATTTGTCGATTTCGGCTGCGGAGCCCATGAACCACTTGCCCTGTCGACATATTTTTATGCCAACCAGTTCGACAAATGTGTCGCCAACGACTTCCTGCCAATCCGCTCTCCGG
This sequence comes from Marivivens sp., assembly GCA_024642115.1. Classification (GTDB taxonomy): domain Bacteria; phylum Pseudomonadota; class Alphaproteobacteria; order Rhodobacterales; family Rhodobacteraceae; genus JAHEBU01. Next base: position 98,982 of record JAHEBU010000003.1, read on the forward strand.
AATATGCGGCACTTTCGATGTATGATATCGTGACCTACATGCTGATGTTTCCCGAAGAGTTTTTGTCGAAAGGATCTAAACCCTCTGATCTGATCGGTCGGCTCAAGGAGATAGATCTCAAGAAGCTGCGCGAGGGTGATTTCGCTGGGGGCTTCGAGGCGCTCAAGGGAAAGGTCGATTTTCTGAGTTGCGACATCGTCGACTCGGAACTCGCGCCCTCTTCTGTGTCCATGCTGGTCTCTTTCGCCGTGTTCGAGCACGTGATGGATATTCCGGCAGTGACGAAATATCTTTATGACATAACGGCCGACGGCGGTGTCAATCATCACTTCATTGATCTGGCCGACCATCGCGCCTATCGTCACGACGGCGTCTTTAACGAGTTTTCGTTCCTGACCGAAGAGGCGGCAGCGCCAAATCTCAACCGACTGCGGATGCATGAACACCTCGCTGCGTTTGAATCAGCGGGGTTTGAGATCCTTGCAACTGATGGAAATCGTAAGGCGATTCCGGAAACAACGTTCAATTCCATTCTTCCCCGGTGGGCCGATCTCCCTCAGGACGAGCTCGAAACCTACTCGATGTCCGTCACGCTGCGGAAAAGCTGAAGTGCGAAAATATCGAATGACGCCAGGGTTTGGGGCGCCCAATTGGCACAGATGCTTTGCCCGCCAACTCTGAGGTAGGGAAGTCGAAAGAGCCAGTCGCCCAATGAGCCGCGCCACTCTTGCGAGAGGCGTACCTGAACAAAGATGCGACGGGGAAGTAATATGCCGTGGAATTAAGCTCAAGACAGGGTGTCGAGCCCGACAGCCGATCCGTCGTGCAGTTGAAGAATCTGCAAATCTGTGTGCAAAAGGAGGGACGAGTATCGGCCGGGACCGTCAAGACCAGACCTGAAATAAACCTCGTCACTTTCGGCACCCGGTCGGGTGAAACAGGACAACAGGGCCATCAGATAAGAGTAACAGCGACATGTCGTCCCACAAAAATTAAGGTCGAACGGCTGCATGTCGTTCTTTCCTTGTTCCAGAACGGGGAAAGGCGACCAAGATTGAAATCCATGAGGCAAAGACGATGACATCAGCAGTCGAAAATTGCGGTTTCCTTGAAGAAATTTCTGGAAAGGACGCGTTCAGCAACCTGCGGAACAATCAAAGTGGAACCTGGCCCCAACGGGAAACTGCCAATCGGGTTGAGCCTATCTGCATTCCGGCCTTCCAGGCTCCATTCACTTTGGAACCGGGATCTTCGGTGTTTACAATAGGGTCTTGTTTCGCGCGAAATGTTGAAAAAAGCTTGATCAGGCTTGGGTTTGACATTCCAACGCATAGGGCCGTGGCTGTCGGGCAATCAACCAGTGTGCTAAATAACTATACCGCGCCATCCATGCTCAACGAAGTCGGCTGGGCGCTTGATGAAACGGCATCGTTCAATCCAGATAAATATCTGTACGAGATCGGCGGAAAGGTCGTTGATCTCCATCTCGGCGGGCGTTGGGCACTTCCAACCTCACTTGAAACAGCCATCGAGAGGCGAAAGTCCATTGGCGACGCCTACGCGTCACTCAAGAAATGCAGACTTGTAATCTTGACGCTCGGGCTTGCCGAAGCTTGGTACGACCGTGAGTTGAAAGTCTATTTGAATAGCCCCCCGATGAAGTCGCTGCTCGAGAGTTTTCCAAATCGGTTCGTCGTGCGCGTCCTGAGCCAGTCTGAGGTTGTTCGGACCTTGCTAAGTTTATTTGAAAAAGTTCGAGCGCATTCAGAAGCCAAGTCGGTTCGTTTCGTCATCACGGTTTCGCCTGTTCCGTTACAGTCGACATTCCGCAAAGATATGGACGTTGTGCTTGCCAATTGCTATTCAAAGGCAACTTTAAGGTCCGCGGCCGAGGAAGTCGCATTATCCGCGCAAGACATTTCATACTATCCCAGTTTTGAATCGATAACGGTCACCGACCGAAAGATAGCCTGGGAGGATGATATGGTGCATGTCCGACAGGAAATGATCGATATCAACGTGTCCCGAATGGTCACAGAGTTTTGCCCAGATCTGTCAGGAACATCGGATGATCCCGATATAATGATCCAACTTGCGGAAAACCGGCTCGATGACAATCCTGAACTGAGCCTTGAATACCTTGAACGTGCGAGTGCGCTGGTTCCCGCTACCGATCGCGCGACGTCCATCAAGACCCGGGCGCTGGTAAAGCTTGGTCGTCGCAAGGACGCTCTGGAATATCTGTTGAAAGCCGTCGGTATCGACGAAATCACGCCAGAAAACGTTGATACTGTTGATCCGGACCTCAGGCACCTTCTCAGCAGACTTCTTTTTCAGGAAAAAAGATATGCAGGCGCGCTGATCTCGGCTGAGTCCTGCGTCCAGACTTCCCCCAAATATATGCCCGCGAGGATATTGCTCGGTGACATATATTTTGCCAGTGACAATTGGGATGAAGCAGCCAAATGCTATAGCGTTGCTCTGGAAATATCCAATCGCGTAGGGCTGCCCTACTACAAATTGGCGAAATTGGAAAATGCTCGAGGCAACGCGCAAAAGGCAAAGGATCTTGCCGGTTTGGCTTGCACGATTTCACCCGGAAACAGTCTCTACAAAGAGTTTCTAGATACGCTTTGACGATTGAGGCGGCGACGGTCGGTATGTCGCGCAGAACATGCAAGATGTGGGTTCCGAGGCTGCGCTAATCGGATCTGGGACTCGGTCGACTTCGAAGTATAGCGAGCGTTCTCATCGCCTTACTTTCGGGTCGGGTCGGCCATTGGACAGGCTTTCCCGCCGACAGCCGACCGAGGCACATCCCGACTATTCCCGCAAAATATGCCCGGACAAGCGGGCAAGGGCCGTTCAGCGACCAAGGCCAATGGCGACGAGACTGTTGGAAAACCGGTGGTGGACTGGGGAGGATTCGAACCCCCGACCCCTTGATTCGTAGTCAAGTGCTCTATCCAACTGAGCTACCAATCCACTTCGGTAGGCGCATGTAACGCCCGCGCCGGGGCATTGCAAGGGCCAAAACGCCCCTGTCCCGTCACTCGGCCGCAGCACCCAGCGCCACCTCGGACTTGGGCAGGCAGATAACGAATTCCGTGCCCTCGGGGCTGGTTCGGCCCAGTTCCAGCGTGCCGCCATGCCCGCGCACGAGTTCAGCCGCGATGGCAAGGCCCAGTCCCGATCCGCCCTTGGTCGCCCCGCCCTGAAACGGCTGGAACAGGTGATCGAGCGCCTTGGCAGGCAGGCCGGGGCCGGTGTCGGCCACGGAAATCCACCAGGCCTCGTCGTCCTCGTGGGCATGCACGCTGATCTCACCGGGTTTGCCGGTGGCGACGACCGCCTGGCGCGCGTTGCGGACCAGATTGGCGATGACCCGGAACATCTGTTCGCCGTCGCAGCGCACGGTCAGACCCGCCGGAATATCCTCTGAGAACGACAGGTCATGCTCCCCCGCCGCCAGCCGTTCGCTGTCGATCACGTCGGCCACGATCCCGGCGATGGGGATCCGGTTGAGTGCGGGGGGCGGCTCCTCGACCCGGCCAAAGGCCAGCGTGCTTTCACACAGGTTCACCGCGCGGGTGATCGACGACACCAGCTTGGGCGCCATCCGCTGCACCGTGGGGTCTTGCGACGCGTCGATCCGGTCAGTGAACAACTGGGCCGAGGTCAGGATATTCCGCAGATCGTGGCTCACCTTGGCCACCGCCCCGCCCAACTGCGCCAACCGCTCTTTTTGCTTGAGCGCGCTGGTCAACTGCGTCTGCATGGTTTTTAGCGCCTCTTCGGCCTCGCGCAGTTCGGTCACACCGGCCGAGGGGGTGATGATCCGCCGCGCATCTTCGGGGGCCTGTGCATAGCTTTGCATATGCGCCACGACGCCCTTGATCGGCTTGACCAGAAACACCCGCACGGCCAGGAACAACAGCAGGGCCGTCACGATGGAAATGACCGCCGACAAGGCCAGGATGTTCAGGCCATAGTCGATCATCGCCTTGCGCAGCGGCCCCTGCTCCATCGTCACCTCGATCAGCAGGCCACCGTCCTGCACCGGGCGGCCGATCACCCGGATGATCGGATCGCCGGGTTCCCACAGGGTCATCATCGCGTCCCGGATCAGGGTCAGGCCCATCGGCTCGCGCATGTCGTAGGTCGCTTCGATCGGGGCCGGAATGGGCGACGACAGGGCCAACTGCCGCACCTCGTCCCGCCGCAGAACCACGTTGAAAACGCCCGCGTTGGTCAGCAGCTCCTTTTCCAGTTCGGGGGTAATCATGTCCCCCGCCAGCGTGGCCAGCGACGCGATCTGCGCCCGCTCCAGCCTCAACAACAGGTAATCCTGCCGGAACCGGGCGACAGACGGCACAAAGATCAGGACTTCGGCCAGCATCACGAAGACCGTCGTCAGGATCAGGAACCGACCGGAAAGAGAATTGAGCATTCTATCCCTAACTGTGCCGGATCATGGCAGCCAGCGTTGCACCAGCCCCACGATCCGCTTGACCCACGGGTTATCAAACAACTTCGGACTAAAATAGGCACCAGCGGCCCGTTTGTTAATCTCGGCAATGGTCGGATAGGGCAAAACGGTGCCGGCGATGGCCGACATCTTCATATTGTTGGCGATAGCCATGCACCACAGGCCGATCAATTCGCCCGCCAGCGCGCCCACGATGGAGGCGCCCACAGGCCGCCCCTTGACCACCATCACCTTGATCAGGCCCATCGTCTTGCCCTCGGCAATGGCCCGGTCGTTGTCGTGATAGGGAAAGCGGACGACGGTCAGGGTGCTCCCATGCTTCTTTTTCGCCTCGGCCTCGGTCAGGCCGACCTGTGCCAATTCGGGGTCGGTGTAGGTGGCCCAAGGGATATGCGACGTCTTTTGTTTGGACGGCAGCCCGAACAGCAGCGACCGGATGACGACGCCCGCGTGATAGCCCGCGACATGAGTAAATTGCAGGCCACCCGCCGCATCACCCACCGCATAGACCTTTTTATTGGTGACAGACCGCAGGTCGGCACCGACAGTGACGCCCTTGCGGTCCCACTTGACCCCGGCCTTGTCCAGATCAAGCCCCTCGACATTCACCTTGCGCCCCACGGCCATCAGCAGATGCGACCCTGAAAAATCCCCCTTGGAGGTGTGGACGGTGATCCCGTCCGTGGCGCTAACCCGTTCGGCCTGTGCGCCTTCGACAATCTCGATGCCTTCGCCACGCAGTTTGTCCAACACGAGCACGGCCAGTTCAGGGTCGTCCTTGCCCATCGCCTTGGCCCCTTCGATCACCGTGACGCGACATCCCAGACGGCGATGCGCCTGCGCCATTTCCATGCCGATCGGGCCACCACCGATAACCAGCAGATGATCGGGCCGTTCGCGCAGGTCGAATATGGTTTCGTTGGTATGGACCGTCACTGTTTCCAGCCCCGGAATGGGCGGCACGAACGGGCCGGACCCGGTGGCGACGACAAACCGCCGCGCCTCGATCACATGGTCGCCCGCCTGCACTTCGGTTTTCGAGATGAAGCGGCCCATCTCGCGGATGACGTGAACGCCCAGCCCCTCGAACCGCTCCTGACTGTCCACCGGGGCGATGGTGTCGATCACCTTGCGGACATGATCCTTGGCGGCGGCATAGTCGACCTGCGGCGCGACCGGCGCGATGCCCAGATCGGCGGTGTGGGACATGGCATAGGCCTGTTTTGCGCTGGCGATCAGCGCCTTGGACGGCACGCAGCCATAATTCAGGCAATCGCCGCCCATCAGGTGCCCTTCGATCAGGACGACCTTGGCCCCCATCTGGACCGCGCCTGCGGCCACGGACAGCCCACCCGATCCGGCCCCGATGATGCAGATATCCGTCTTGATCCGGGTCATGTCAGATCCCTTTCTTGCCGCGCAGGGCCTTGATCGCGATAGGCAGGGCGGCCAGCAGGCACAGGCCCAGAATGGGTAGCAGGATCTGCGGTTCAAAGATGATGCCCAGGTTCGGCGTCTCGCCCTTGGCGAACACGTCGCCCAGACCTGCCCCCACCGAGGTATAGACGACAGCGCCGGGAATGATCCCAAGGAAGGTCGAAATGGCAAAGCGCAACAGCGGGACGCCCACCAGCGCGGGCACCAGATTGGCCACAAAGAACGGCACCGCAGGCACCAGCCGGATCAGAAACAGCATCGACCACTGGTTTTCGTCGATCCCGTCCTTGATCTTCTTGACCGCCCCGCCCGACGATTCCATCCGCACCGCCAACCGTTCACCCAAACCCCAGCGGGCCGCCAGAAAGATGGCGATGGCCCCCAACGTGGCGCCGGTCACATTGAACAAGGCGCCCGGAAAGGTGGCGAATAGAAAGCCTCCGGTCAGCGTGGCGATCGTGGCACCGGGCAGGGAAAAGGCGACGATGACGATATAGGCCGCGATGAACAGGCCAACGGTCGCCGCATAATGTGCATCGCGAAAGGCAATCAGCGCCTCGCGGTTGCGGGCCAGCGCGTCGAAATTCAGGTAATCGCGCAGGAAAAACGCGCCCAACAGGGCGGCCACCACAATGGCGAACAGCGGCAGGCGGCGCAACAGGGCGCTGCCTTGGGTGCCGGGGGTGGTCTGGGGCATATCGGTCATCTTTCGTCCCTGTGCGGGTGGGGTCTGCCATGGTAGATGACCGCGTTCGGCCCGGACCGATACCCCTATCACGCGCGGTTGATCATCAGACCCCCGATCCCGGCATCCGATCACAGGTCTGTAACAATTGCACCACCCGCCCGGCGACTTTTGTTGCAGGAAATGCCGTTGCCCCTCGTTGACATGGGGCGAGGGCGGCTCTATTGGACGGGCTTCGAATGACACCGGGCGACGAATCCCTTATCTGGGTCGGCCCCAACGGATGGAGAGAACGCGATGAAACGCACGTTCCAACCCTCGAACCGGGTTCGCAAGGCCCGTCACGGGTTCCGCGCCCGCATGGCCACCAAGAACGGCCGCAAGATCCTCAACGCCCGCCGTGCGCGTGGCCGTTACAAGCTGAGCGCGTAAGCGCCAGAACGGCAAACGGTTTGGAACCGCCGGTGATCCCCGAGGCAGGCCAACAGGCCCAGGCTCCGGGATCGCCGGCGGTTTCCGTTTGGCCAACGCCTACCCGGTCGCCTGCCCGCATTCCTGTCCTGACCCAACGCGCCGATTTCGTCCGCGCCTCGACCGCGTTGCGCCAAGGGGTCCACAGCCTGCACCTTCAGGCCCGCAACCGGGGCGATGACGGGCCGATGCGGGTGGGCTTTACCTGTTCCAAAAAGGTCGGCAACGCCGTTGCCCGCAACCGGGCCAAGCGTCGTCTTCGCGAAATCGCCCGGATCGTACTGCCCCAATTGGGCAAGCCCGGGTGGGATTACGTTCTGGTTGGCCGGGCCGAGGTGACGGGGTCCATAGCCTTTGCCGATCTCGTGGCCGATCTGGAACGGGCGCTGCGAAAGATCCACCCATGACCCCGCTCGCCTATGCCCTCTCGCTACCAGTCCGCGCCTACCGCGTGGTGCTCAGCCCTTGGGTCGGGCACGGCTGCCGGTTCCATCCCACCTGTTCGGCCTACGCGCTTGAGGCGCTGGAAAAACACGGCGGGATCAAGGGCGGCTACCTGACCGTGCGGCGCATCCTGCGGTGCCATCCGTGGGGCGGGTCGGGGATCGATAACGTCCCCGATTAGACCAACCCCGCGATGATCTGCTGATCCCCACCCGCATCGGGCGCACGGGTCGGCATGGCATTTGCGGCCGTCCCCGCCATCGTCAGGGCCATATCGCGGTAGATCGCCGGATCGTCGTAGTACCAGTTGTGCGATTTGACCTCGGTCCGCTTGTTGGGGGGGACAACGCCCAGATAGCGGCCCATCGTATTCACATCCGCTGCATTGTGCGGGCTGCTCGTGCCGATCCCGTGTCGCCCGGCCCGCAGGCTGCCGCCGTTGATGATCTTGCCTGACACATCCAGCGTCATGTCCATGCCCGAATAATAGTTGGTCAGGCGGTTCGACCGCCGCTCGACCACCAAGGCGCCCCACGCCCCCGCATTGAGCCAAGTCTGATCGGCGTCGGCGGCGGTGAACATCAACTGGTCGATCTTCCACGGCACCGTGCCGGGGTTGCCCGAATCCGGCACCTCGCCAAAGCCGCGCAGGGTCAGGTAGGTGCCCATCGAATGGGCCAGCACATGCAGCTTTTTCCCCGGGGCGGCGGCCATGAACGGGGCCAGCCCGTCGATGGGAAGGAACTGCGCCACCTTTTTGGCATCGGTCCGGTCGCTGGCATAGCTGAACAGATCGCCGTTGCTGGGCCAGTCATAGCCGACCACGGCCCCGGCAAATCCCTGCGCGGTCAGCCCGTTGCGGATCGTCTCAAGGTTTTTGAGAAACTGTGCTTGGCTGGTGTTGAACCCGTGCACGAAAAACAGGATCGGTCCCTGCCCCGCCTGCATCAGCACCTTTTGCACCCATTGGGGCTTGTCGATCAGGGTTCCCTTGGACACGGTCGTCCCCACGTCGTCGATTCCCACATAGCGGGTCATTTCGGACGGGTTGTTGCTGAACCTGCCGGTCTGCGGATTAAAGGCCCGGCGGCTGAAGAAATAGATCATGACAATGGCTCCTTCTAATGCGGGGAGCGTAGCATGGATCGGCGTAAAACGGGGGTGCGGGTTTCCTGACCGCTGTTGCCGGGTGTTCCGCCCGGCGGACACGACGGGCCGCGCCCGACTCTCCCCCCGGGATGGCGCGATGCAATGCCACAAAGAGACCAATCCTGGCGCAATCCGGGAGGTGCCGCATCAAATCGGCCACGCAGCGCCCACCCAAAGTCGGGCGCGCCCCTTAGTGCGCCGGTCAAGCTGGGAAACTCCCTAGCGCAGCTTCTCGAAACTGATCGACACGTCGCCGATATCGACCCCGTATTTCTGCATGTAGGCGCGGTTGAACAGGCGATTGTCCGATTGCAGCCACATCCAGTCGTCAAAGCTGACGCGGGTGGTTGTGACCGTCCCGTCGGCCGAGGGGACCGGCAGGTCGATGGTGTATTGCCAGTTGAACCGGTCGCCCTGTTCCTCTCCGGTGGCGGTGCCTATGACGCCAGGTGCGGTCCCCGCCCATGTGCGATCGCCGGTCTTGTGCAGGGACCAGACGCGCTGTTCGGTCGATCCGTCCTCGTAGACAAAATTCTCGGTCAGGGTCAGCGTATGGCCGTCCCAATGACCTTTGATCTTGACCTCGAACTGGCGACGGACGGTGCCGAAGACGTCCTGAAACTGACCGTGGGCGATCAGGTCGCCGGCAAAGAACTTCTCCAGATGCAGTTGCCGGTCCGACAGGCTGGGGTCATCAAAGGACGGCTTGCCGGTACAGGCCGCAAGGGCGACGGTCAGGATAAGTGGGGCGAGGGTCCGGACAGACAGGCGCATGGGTTTACTCCTTGTTTACCGTAGTACGTTGCGGAAACCTTTTCGGATGCGGGACGCAGTGTCTGTACAGCGTGTGTACAGGCGGTGTACGGCTGGTGTACGGCGTCGTCAGGGGATTAACCCGTCATTGCCCAGCCTCCTCAAACGCCGTAAAGCCATCACATGCTCGACGATCTGGACGACATCCATCCGCTGTTTCACGGGGCCCCCAAAAGCACCGATTTCAAGAAGCTGCGCAAACGGATCGTCCAGAACGTGCGCGAAGCCATCGACCAATACGGCATGATCGAACCCGGCGCGCGCTGGCTGGTGTGCCTGTCGGGGGGCAAGGACAGCTATACCCTGCTGGCGATCCTGTACGAACTGAAATGGCGCGGCCTGCTGCCTGTCGATCTGCTGGCCTGCAACCTTGATCAGGGGCAACCGGGGTTCCCCGCGACTGTCCTGCCCGAGTTTCTGACGCGCATGGGCGTGCCGCACCGGATCGAATATCAGGACACCTATTCCATCGTCATGGACAAGGTCCCCGCCGGGCGGACCTACTGCGCGCTCTGTTCGCGGCTAAGGCGCGGAAATCTTTACCGGATTGCCCGCGAAGAAGGTTGTTCGGCGGTGGTTCTGGGCCATCACCGCGACGACATTCTCGAGACGTTTTTCATGAACCTGTTCCACGGTGGCAGGCTGGCCACCATGCCGCCTAAGCTGGTGAATGAAGAGGGCGACCTCTTCGTCTATCGCCCGCTGGCCCATGTGGCCGAGGCCGATTGCGAAAAGTTTTCGCGGGGCATGAACTATCCCATCATTCCCTGTGACCTCTGCGGGTCGCAGGACGGATTGCAGCGTCAGCAGGTCAAGGCGATCCTCGATGGCTGGGAAAAGAACAGCCCCGGTCGTCGGCAGATCATGTTCCGGGCGCTGATGAACGCGCGGCCGTCTCATTTGCTGGACCCGGCCCTGTTCGATTTCGCGGGCCTGACCCGATCGACCGAAGGCACCGCCGATCAGTCCGACATTCCGGTTTTGCGTTAAGGGTCTCAAAACGATTGGTCCCTAACCATGGCGCCATGGGCGGGTTTGGCCCGCGCAACGGACCGTGGAATGGAGACTGAGGTGCCACAGAGGATGGACCGACTTGGCGCCCACGGCTGGTTGCTTCGGCGACTGCGCATGGCACGCCGGCCGCACACGTTGTTGGCCGTTCCGCTGATTGTTCTGTTGGGCCAGATGGTAAGCGGTCAGATCGGAATGCTGGCGATGGTGGTGCTGTGCCCTGTGGTTCTGGCCATCGCGCTCCCGTCAGAGGCGGAGTGGCAGGGCTGGGCGGTCGATCCCTCGACCGGGCTGATTCGGCTGGACGGTGTGGAACGGTTCCTTGATTCGGCGCTGGCCACATCCGGGCGAAAAGGGTGGTCGACCGGGGCGCTCATGATCGAGATCGACGATTTCCGCGGCCTCGAGGCGCGACTTGGCCTCACGCAGACCGACTATATCCTGCGCACCTGCGCCCGCAGGCTTGCCGATACGATTCGCGACGGTGATCTGGCCGGCCGGGGGGAAGGATGTTCGTTCGTGGTCGCCCTTTCACCCGTCCGTCGGCTGGATCTTGAAACGGCCCTGCAACTGGCAACACGGGTGCAGCAGGCCCTGGCCGCCCCCATCCGCATCGAAGGGATCAACGTCTATGTCAGCGTCTCGGTGGGTTTTGCGCTCGGGCAGCGGTTAAACCGACCCACTGGTGCGGCTGTCCTGCGGGGCGCAGCAATCGCTTTGGCCGAAGCGATCAAGGTCGGGCCCTCGGCGGTCCGCAGCTATTCGACGTCAATGCAGGACCGGGTGATGTCCAGGGCCAATCTGGTGGATCAGGTCACCGCGGCCCTGGAGTCGGGGCAGATCGCCCCCTTTTTCCAGCCGCAGGTCGATGCCCGTACTAACAGGCTGACCGGGTTCGAGGCGCTTGCGCGCTGGACTCACCCCGACCGCGGTCTGATCCCGCCGATCGAGTTCCTCCCCGCGCTGGAACAGGCCGGGCTGATGGGACAGCTGGGCGAGGTGATGGTGCGCGATGCCCTGGCCGCGCTGGCTGAATGGGATCGGCTTGAGTTTGACGTGCCCCAGGTCGCGGTCAACTTTTCGACCGCCGAATTGCGCGATCCCCGGCTGGTCGACCGGATCGAGTGGGAGCTGGAGCGGCACAACCTCGAACCGCACAGGCTGGCCGTGGAGGTTCTGGAAACCGTTGTGGCAAGCCGGTCAGAGGACAGTATCATCCGCAACCTCGCCGCATTGGCGGCCCTGGGTTGCAAGCTGGATCTGGATGATTTTGGCACGGGCCACGCCTCGATCACCTCAATCCGCCAATTTTCAATTCAACGGATCAAGATCGACCGGTCGTTCGTCACCCGGATCGACGAAGACCCCGAACAGCAGAACATGGTGGCCGCCATCATCACAATGGCCGAACGGATGGGGCTGGAAACCCTCGCGGAAGGGGTCGAAACGGATCAGGAGCAGGTCATGCTGGCAGATCTGGGATGTCGCCATGTTCAGGGGTTCGGCATCGCCCGGCCGATGACCCTGCGCGATGCGACCGGATGGATCCATGCCCGCTCGGCCCCTCTTGCCGGTACGATTCCGTTTCAGCGCAGGGCAGTCTGAGACAAGGACCGGCCCGTTGGCCCCTGCGCGGGTTGCGTCGCCCGGCGACCAAATGCGCAGAGACGGGCGGCTGTTGGAACACCCGATCTGGCCCGCACCGGGATGTGACCGGACGGATCGGGGGTTTTAAGGGGAAAACCGCTTGACCTTTCAGCCCCCGGCCTGTTGAACCAGCCTCACCTTTCCTTAAGAAACGGGCGGCTTTCATGGACGAGCAGAACAAGAACCTCTTGCTGGCAACGGTATTGAGCTTCGTGGTAATCCTGACGTGGTTCTGGCTGTTCCCGCCTGCCGATCCCGCAACGCAGACCGATCCAGCGACGGCCTCGGCAACGACAGCGGCGACGCCCCAAGTGGCCGCTCCGGCCGTTAACGGCGCCACGCCGTCCACCCCGGCCGTCGGACAAACGGCAGTCGAAACTTTGGCGGCCACCGCCGATGCCCCCCGCATCAACGTCCGCACCCCCAGCCTGACCGGAACGATTTCCCTGATCGGAGGGCGGCTCGACGATCTGTCGCTCGTCAAATATCACGAAACGCTCGATCCGGGGTCCGATCTGGTTCGCCAATTGTCGCCTTTTGGGTCCGAGAACGCCTATTATGCCTTGTATGGCTGGGCCGCGGGCGATGGCGTGTCACCCGAGGCCGTGCCTGGCCCGAACACGGTCTGGACGCAGGAAGCGGGCGATACCCTTACGCCCGAGGCACCCGTCACGCTCAAATGGGACAATGGCGCCGGCCTGATCTTTCATCGGACGATCAGCGTAGATGCCGACTACATGTTCACCGTGACCCAGTCGGTGGACAACACCACGGGCGCCGCAGTGAACCTTGCCCCCTACGGCATCGTCGCGCGGCACGGCAACCCGGTCAAACACTCGACTTACATCGCCCACGAAGGTCTGGTGCAGATGTCCGATGGTATTCTGAACACGGTCGCCTATGGCAAGCTCAAGGATCTGCCTGCAGACACCCGCAGTGGCGGCGTGTCCGAGACCCAAGAGGTCGCGTCGAACGGCTGGATCGGCTTTGCCGACAAATACTGGATGACCTCGCTGATCCCGCAGCCGGGTACGGCGTTCCGGTCTACAGCGCGGTTCAACCCGACAACGGAAATTTATCAGACCGAAACAGTGGCCCCGATGCAGACCGTCGCCCCCGGCGGCAGCGCCGAAGTGACCAGCATGCTGTTTTCGGGTGCCAAGGAATGGGAACTGCTGCGCGGTTATGAACAGAAGGACGGCGTGCAAAAGCTGGTCGAGGCGATCGACTGGGGCTGGTTCTTTTTCTTCACCAAGCCGATCTTCTGGCTGCTGCACCACCTGCACGGCCTGATCGGCAACATGGGCTGGTCGATTGTGGCGCTGACCGTGATCCTCAAGGCGCTGGTGCTGCCGCTGGCCTACAAATCCTACGTCTCGATGGCCAAGATGAAGGAATTGCAGCCCGAGATGGAGGCGCTCAAGGAGCGCACCAAAGAGGACAAGCAGGCCCTGCAACAGGGCATGATGAAGCTCTACAAGGACAACAAGGTCAATCCGGCCTCGGGCTGTCTGCCAATCCTGATCCAGATCCCGATTTTCTTTTCGCTCTACAAGGTGATCTTCAACACGATCGAATTGCGGCAGGCCGGGTGGATCGGCTGGATTCACGACCTGTCCCTACCCGATCCATCGTCGATCCTGAACCTGTTCGGCCTGCTCCCCTTTGCCGCCCCGGGGCTGGATTCGCCGATCCACATCATCTCGCTAGGGATCTTGCCGATCATTCTGGGCATTTCCATGTGGTTGCAGCAAAAGCTGAACCCGGCCCCCGCCGATCCTACCCAACAGGCGATCTTTGCCTGGATGCCCTGGATCTTTATGTTCATGCTGGGATCGTTTGCTTCGGGTCTGGTGCTGTACTGGATCACCAACAACACGATCACCTTTATCCAGCAGTATTCGATCATGCGCAGCCATGGACACAAGCCGGACGTGTTCGGCAATATTCTGGGTGCGTTCCGGCGCAAACCTGTCCCGGCAGCCGCCAACAAACCGTCAAAGCCAAGCAAGCCCGGCAGCAAGTGATGGCAGACGTCGCGGCGCTTTGGCGGCATCCGATCAAGAGCCATGGCCGCGAGGTGTTGGAGCGTGTGGTGCTGACCGAAGGCCAGACGATCCCATGGGACCGACACTGGGCCGTGACACATGACCAGACCAAATTCGATCCGGCCAACCCGGGCTGGGTCGGCTGCCGCAACTTCATGATCGGCACGTCGTTTCCCCGGCAGGCCGGTATTTGGGCGCAGCTGGACGAGGACGCGGGGCGGATCGAATTGCGCCATGCCGACCTTGGCAATCTGTCGTTCTGCCCGGATGACCCCGCTGACGCGGACAGGTTCCTGACCTGGATCGCCCCGCTGGCCGAGGACACGAGCCTAAGGGCGACCGGACTTGCCACGGCTGGCCTGCGCGGCATGACGGACACCCCTTATCCGTCGGTCTCCCTCATGTCTGTGGCCAGCCATGACGCCGTCGTGGAACGACTGGGCCACCCGCTGGAGTCCGAGCGCTGGCGCGGCAACATCTGGATGAGCGGCTTTGCCCCCTGGGTCGAACGCGACTGGATCGGCCGCGACCTGCGCATTGGCGGCGCTGTCCTGTCGGTTCGCGATCATATCGCACGCTGCAAGCATACGATGGCCAATCCGGTGACCGGGCAAAGGGATGTGGACACTCTGGGCGCGCTGCGCGCCGGGTGGGACCATCAGGATTTCGGCGTTTATGCCGTTGTGACCACGGGCGGCCCTGTCGCCGTGGGTGACCCGGTCGAGGTAATCTGATGCAACTGTCCTTTCCTCAAGCTGACCAACCCGAAGAGGCCGACCGCGAGGCAGGCAGGCTTTTGTTCGCGGGCGAGACCGTGTTCCTCAAGGGGGTCGTGGCGATGGCGGGCCTGCCCCCGGCTGATCGGATCGAGGTCTGCTTTGCCGGTCGGTCCAACGTCGGAAAATCAAGTCTTATCAACGCCCTGACCGGCCGTAAGGGGTTAGCCCGGGCGTCCAACACACCGGGGCGGACGCAGGAAATCAACTTTTTCAATGTGGGCAACAGCCACTATGTCGTCGACCTGCCTGGCTATGGATTTGCCAATGCGCCGGTGGCCGTGGTCGAACGCTGGCAAAAGCTGCTGCGCCAGTATCTGTCAGGCCGCCAGACCCTGCGCCGGGTGTTCGTGCTGATCGACGCCCGGCACGGCGCCAAGGCCGTGGACGAAGAGATCATGTCGCTGCTTGACCGGTCTGCCGTCACGTTTCAGGCGGTCCTGACCAAGATCGACAAGGTGAGCAAGGCCGAGCTTGACGCGTCGCTGGCCATCACCCGCGCTGCGCTTGCCAAACATCCCGCCGCCTATCCAGAGCTGATCCTGACCAGTTCGGACAAGGGCGATGGCATCGAAACGCTGCGTGCGATCATCGCCACGATAGACTGACCCGAACCCCCGGAGGCCCGAAGATGAGGAAACAAGAGATGAACCGAGACTGGATCGCCACCGCCCGCACCCTGTCCGAAGCGCTTCCGTTTCTTCAGCGCTATTCGGGGGCCATCGTGGTCGTCAAATTCGGCGGCAACGCCATGGGCGACGAGGATGCGATGGCCGAATTTGCCCGCGACATCGTGCTGATGCGCCAAGTGGGCGTGAACCCCGTCGTTGTCCATGGCGGCGGCCCGATGATCAACGACATGCTGGCCAAGCTGGGTATCAAATCCGAATTCGTCCGGGGCAAGCGCGTGACCGATAAGGCCACCGTAGAGGTGGTCGAGATGATCCTGACCGGCCTTGTGAACAAGCGGATCGTGCAGGCGATCATGGACGAAGGCGGCCGGGCCGTGGGCCTGTCGGGCAAGGACGACGACCTGATGGTCTGTGTGGCCGACGACCCGGAACTGGGTTTTGTCGGCAAGCCGGTCGAGATGAACGTGCAGGTGCTGCGCGATCTCTTTGCCGCCGGGATCATCCCCGTCGTGGCCCCCGTGGCCACCGGCATGAATCCGAACGAGACGTTCAACGTGAACGGCGATACGGCTGCGGGCGCGATTGCCGGGGCACTCAAGGCCGACCGCCTGCTGCTGTTGACCGATGTGGCGGGGGTCAAGGACGAGACGGGCGCTGTGGTCACCCAGCTGAGCCCCGAACAGGTCCGTGATCTGACCGAACGCGGCGTCATCGCGGGCGGCATGATCCCCAAAACCGAAACCGCCCTGAAGGCGATCGAGGAGGGGGTGCGCGCCGTGGTCATTCTGGATGGCCGCCTGCCCAATGCGAGCCTTTTGGAACTGTTCACCGAACACGGGGCCGGGTCGATCATCCGCTCGACCGAACCGCGTGTTGCCAAGCCCCGTTATACGTGAGCGACCTTGCAGGGATTGACGTCGCCGCGCAGGTCCACGGCCTGACGGTGGTGGGCGTCGCACCTGTTCTGCCCGATGATGGTCTGCGGCCCGATATCCGCAGCGTGGTTCTGATCGGCCCGGACGAGCCCGGCTTTTGGTCGGGCTTTACCGCGTCACCCGAATATGCTGATGGCGACCCCGATCCCCTGGACCGCTGGTCGCGCCGGGTTCTTGGGACCATCGCCTGTGATTTGGGGGCCAAGGCCGTGTTCCCCTTTGGCGGGTCACCCTATCGTCCTTTCATCGCGTGGTCCTTGCGGTCGGGGCGGGCGTTTCAGTCCCCTGTGGGCCTGCTTGTGCATGACACGGCGGGCCTGTTCTATTCGGTGCGGGGGGCGATTGCGCTGACCGAGGAGATTGCCCCGGTCGCCGGGACCAATCCCTGCACCCAATGCCCCCGACCCTGCTTGACGGCCTGTCCGGTAGCCGCGCTGACGGGCGCTGGCTATGACGTGTCCGCCTGTCACGCGTTCCTTGATACTGCGGCCGGAGCAGACTGCCTGACATCAGGATGCGGTGTGCGTCGGGCCTGCCCGGTCGGTCAGGATCGCCGCACCACCCCGCAATCCGCGTTTCATATGAAGGCCTTTCACCCCCGATGACCCTGCGCCTGATCCTGATCCGTCATGCCAAATCCAGCTGGGACGAACCCGCGCAGGACGATCATGACCGCCCTCTGAATGATCGGGGCCGCGCGTCGGCGGATGCCATCGGGGCATGGCTTTCCGCCAAGGGATATGTGCCGGATCAGGTGCAGTGTTCAGACGCCGCCCGAACAGTCGAAACCTGGGGTCGCATCGCCAAGGTGCTGCAACCGACGCCGACGGTGTCTTATCGCCCGTCGTTGTATCACGCCTCGGCCAGTGCGATGCTGGACGTGCTGCGCCGATCGACCGGGCGGGTCGTGGCGATGATCGGGCATAATCCGGGGATCGGGTCGTTTGCCTGCGGGATCGTGGGCCAAAGGCCGGATCATCCGCGTTATTTCGATTATCCGACCTGCGCCACCGCCGTCATCGACTTTGATGCTGACACTTGGGCAAACCTCGCCCCCGGCAGCGGACGGGTCGTGGATTTCACCGTCCCCCGCGACCTGATCGGGGGGGACGGCGATTGAACGGTTTGGTGGGTTTCACCCACCCTACGGGGCGGGATGTCGGGTGGGTGAAACCCACCACCCTTTGATCAATGCCCCAGGATCTGGCTCAGGAACAGCTTGGTCCGGTCCGACTGCGGGTTGTTGAAGAACTCGCGCGGTTCGTTCTGTTCAACAATCTGTCCCTGGTCCATAAAGATAACCCGGTTCGCGACGGCCTGCGCAAATCCCATCTCGTGGGTCACGCAGAGCATGGTCATCCCTTCCTCGGCCAGCTCGATCATGGTGTCGAGCACCTCTTTGATCATCTCGGGGTCCAGCGCCGAGGTCGGTTCGTCAAACAGCATGATCCGCGGCTTCATGCACAAGCTTCGGGCGATGGCCACCCGCTGCTGTTGACCACCGGACAACTGACCGGGGTATTTGTTCGCCTGCTCGGGGATCTTGACCTTTTGCAGGTAATGCATCGCCACCTCTTCGGCCTCTTTTTTCGGGGTCTTGCGGACCCAGATCGGGGCGAGGGTGCAGTTTTCCAGGATCGTCAGGTGCGGGAACAGGTTGAAGTGCTGAAAGCACATGCCGACCTCGGACCGGATCTTGTCGATGTTTTTGAGGTCAGAGGTCAGTTCGGTCCCATCCACGATGATCTGCCCGGCCTGATGTTCCTCAAGCCGGTTGATGCACCGGATCAGCGTCGATTTGCCCGACCCGGACGGGCCACAAATGACGATCCGTTCGCCCCGGTAGACGGTCAGGTTGATGTCGCGCAGGACGTGGAACGTCCCGTACCATTTGTTCATCTGGCTGATCTGGATGGCGACCTCGTCGGACACCTTCATCTTGCTGCGGTCGACGTCGCGATCTACGGCGAGTTCAGACATATTGGGTCTCCTTAACGATGTTCACGCTGGAGTTTCTTCTCCAGGTAGAGGGAATAGCGGCCCATGCTGAAGCAGAAGATGAAGAACATCAGGCCGATGAAAACGTAAAGCTCCCAATAGATGCCGTTCCAGTCGGTGCTGGCGCGGATCGAGTTGGTGAGTCCGATGGGATCGAGGATGCCGATGAACACGACCAGCGTCGTGTCCTTGAACAACCCGATGAAGGAATTGACGATGCCGGGGATCGAGATTTTCAGCGCTTGCGGCAAGACGATCAACTGCATGGACTGCCAGTACGATAGTCCCAGCGAATCCGCCCCTTCGTACTGCCCTTTGGGCAGGGCAGCGAGGCCACCCCGGACAACTTCGGCGATATAGGCCGCCGAGAACAGCGTCACCATGATGATGACCCGCAACAGCAGGTCAAAGTTGGTGCCCGGCGGCAGGAAGTAGTTCAAAAGCAGCGATGCCGTGAACAGCCAGACGATCAACGGCACACCGCGGATGATCTCGATGAACGCCGTAGACAGCTTGTTCACGATGAACAGGTCCGATTTGCGGCCCAACGCCAGCACGATCCCCAGCGGCAGCGACAGGGCGATGCCCGCGACGCCGATGACGGTCGACACCATGAAGCCGCCGAAATCCTTGGACTGAACGAACTCCAGCCCGATCGGCAGGATGCTATGCAACGATTCGGCCAGCGGACCGGCAGCATAGATCCAGAACAGGATCGGGATCAGAACGGCACCGATGGCCGCCAGGATCGCCCCGCCGATGGGCGTCAGAATCTTGATCGCCGCAAAGCCAAGAACGAACCCAGCCGCCACCATCACCGTTGTCCAGATCGACCCCCCCCAAAGCAGGAAGAACAGCACGAACGGCAGCGCCAGCGTCCCCCACAGCAGCTTGCGCGGCAGGGTGGTGAACAGCATTGGCAAGATGCCCACCACCAGCAGGACCAGCGACAGCGTGGGCCGCCAGTATTCGCTGCTGGGATAGAACCCGAACAAAAGCTGTTTCCAACGGTCGGTGATGACGGCGAAACAGGCGGCAGAAGCGTCCGGCCCAAGTGTCGCATCTCGGATCGCCCGGCATTCGGTCAGCGACTTGGCCCGCCAGATCGAATTGTAGAACCACGGGAACAGGTGGCTGACGACCGTCCAGACGAACCAGATCGAGGCAAGCGTCAGGATGATGTTGAGCCAGCTGGAAAACAGGTTTTCCCGGACCCATTTGACCGCCCCCGTTTCGCGCACCGGCGGCGCGGCCTGCGGCAGCATCGCGGTGCGGACATAGGCGGTTTGCGCGTGAATATCTGACATCCTAGCGCTCCTTCAGCTTCATGCTGTTGTTGTAGATGTTCATGACGCCCGAGATCAGCAGGCTGATGGCCAGATAGAACAGCCCGATCAGCAGCATGCATTCAAGCGCCCGTCCGGTCTGGTTGAGCGTAATCCCCCCCAGCGTCGCCCGCACATCCGCATAGCCCACGGCGATCGCAAGCGACGAGTTTTTCGTGAGGTTCAGGTATTGCGAGATCAACGGCGGGATGATGACCCGCATCGCCTGCGGCAGGATCACAAGGCTCATCGTGCGGTTCGGTCGAAGGCCAAGCGCAAAGGCCGCTTCGGACTGTCCTTTGGAGACTGCCAGGATACCGGCCCGAACGATTTCAGCGATGAACGCCCCGGTATAAAGCGACAGTGCGACCCAAAGGGCAATCAGCGGGTTAGAAATCTGAAGCCCGCCCGCAAAGTTGAACCCGCCCAGTTCAGGATAGGACAGCCCGATTGGCCGACCAAGGATGAAGAACACCAGCACAGCCGGGATGATCGCGATCAGCAGGGCGGGCCACACCATCGGCAAAAGCCGACCCGTATCGAACAGGACCTTGCGCGCATATCGGCGATAGAAGAGCGCGCCGATGATCGACAGGATGAAAACGGCAACCACAAAGCCTGAATTCGGCCCCCAGACTGGCGCCGGAATATAAAGTCCCCGGTTCGTGACGGCGACCGTGCTGTCGAGCCACATGGACGCCGTTCCTCCTTCGCGGAAATCGCGGGGAGAGGGGGTTCCTTCGGTCATGACGGCGTAGATCAGGATGATCCAAAGCAGCAGGGGGACGTTGCGGAAGCCTTCGACATAGACTGTCATCAGCTTGGCCACGACCCAGTTCTTGGACAAGCGCAGGACCCCGGCGATGACGCCGATCAGCGTGGCGGTCACACAGCCAAGGCCGGCGACAAGAAGGGTGTTGAGGATACCGATCAACGCCGCGCGGGCGTGCGTGTCACTGTTGTTATAAGGGATCAGGGTCTGGTTGATGTCATACCCGGCCCGGTTCCACAGGAAACTGAAGTTGGGTTCAAGACCCAGCGCTGTCAGATTGACCGACGCGTTGTAGCCCAGCCAGATGATCCCAAGGGCGACCAAGCAAAGCGTCACCACCTGAATGGTGATCGACCTGTACCGCGTGTCGTATATGAGTTGGCTGAGCCGAAAGCTTTGCTTCGGCGGATCTATCGAGATCGTCATGTTGGTCTCCCCGGGCTCCCGGTCTTCCTTGGGTCACGCCGGTTGGCCCGACTGTGCCCGTCTCGCGGGATGCGCTTTTTGTCTTGTCGTTATTGGAACGGGGCGCGGCATGAACCGCGCCCCATCCGGGATTTCAGATCAACGGAAGGGCGGCGAATACTGAAGACCGCCTTCGGTCCACAGCGCGTTCAGGCCGCGCGCCAGACCGATCGGGGTGTTTTCCCCGATGTTCTTTTCAAAGATCTCGCCATAGTTGCCGCCGGCGAGGATCGCGTTCTTGCCCCAGTCCTTGGACAGGCCCATCATCGCGCCCAGATCGCCCTCGGTGCCGAGGATCCGGTTGATTTCGGGATTGTTGGTCGGAGCCGAGGCCATCTCTTCGACGTTGGCCGAGGTGATCCCCAGCTCTTCGGCCGAAACCAGCGCGTTCTGGGTCCACATCACGATGTCGCCCCAGGCGTTGTCGCCGTGACGCACCAGCGGGCCGAGCGGCTCTTTGGAGATGATTTCCGGCAGAATGATGTGATCTGCGGGGGCTTCAAAGGTCGCACGGGTGGCGGCCAGACCAGAGGCGTCCGTCGTGTACACGTCGCAGGCGCCCGCCAGATACTGCTGCTGGGCTTCGGCGTTGGTCTGGATCGGCACCGGCTGGTAGCTGATGTTGTTGGACCGGAAGAAGTCGGCAAGATTCAGTTCGGTGGTGGTGCCGGTCTGAATACAGACGGTGGCGCCGTCCAGATCCTTGGCCGAGGACACGCCCAGCGACTTGGGAACCATGAAGCCCTGACCGTCGTAGTAGTTCACGCCGGTAAAGTCGAACTTGAGGTCCGTATCACGGCTGAAGGTCCAGGTGGTGTTCCGGGCCAGCATGTCGATTTCGCCGGACTGAAGTGCTGTGAACCGGGTTTCGCCGGTGGTGGGCACGAATTCGACGGCGGTCGGATCGCCAAAGATGGCGGCGGCAACAGCACGGCAGAATGCAACGTCAAAGCCTTCCCAGACGCCATTGGCATCGGGTGCGGCAAAGCCGGGAAGACCGGTGGTCACGCCACAGTTCAGTTTGCCACGCGCCTTGACATCGTCCAGCGTCGCTGCCGACGAAGCAGCCGCAGCAATGCTGGCTACTGTCAGAGCGCCGAGAAATAGGGTTTTGTTCATGTTTACCTCTTCCTGAGTATCCACCCGCACGAGTTTCCGGGGGTGGTTTTCTTTCTGTCCTGACGGACACGAACGGTTTGCAGAGCTTTTGGCCCCGACGGCCTAAGAGTGGGCGGATTCACGCCTCGAGGTCAAGTGCCGCATCAGGGAAACTGAAGTGAACTATCAGGCCAAACGATGCCTTATCGCCCGGAATATGGGCGATTTTCCTGTCTGCTCAGGAACAGGCCAGAAAATAGATTCGGGCTGCGTCCAGAAAAGCAGCGCGTTTGATCGCATTTGCAGCAGTTGCTTCCTCGTCGTCGCCCCAAAGTTCCGCCTGCCAGTCTTCGTCGATCCGCGACAACTGCCATGCGGTTTCAGGGTCGAGCCGGTGATCCGTGACGGCCAGCGCCAGCACCAGCGACCCGGACAGCATCACGAGGTCATGAAACGCGGCCAGCGCAAAGGGGTCGAGCGCGTGGACCCGGACGGCGAGCCTGTCCAACGTCGCGGTGTCCTGCGCGATCGGCATGACCCCTGCCCCAACCCTGAGCGGGGCAGCCAAATGGTCGGCAACCCAGTCTATCAGCGGGTCCCATCCGTCGGCCTGCCGCCGCACCAATGTCTCGGGGGTGTCGGCGCGATAGCAGAGCAGGTCACTGCCCCCGTAGGCGGACAGCAGATCGGCGACCTCGGCCCGCTGCGGCGTCACCTTGTCGATTGCGGCATTGGCGGCGCGGGTGACGGGCATGGTGCCGGGATCAATGATCTTGGGCTGCGCGTCCCACTCTGCGGCAATCGCCTCGGCCAAGGCGCGGGTCGGCACGACCAACGGAGCCTTGGCAGGGGTGCGCACGGGGCGGTCATCCAGATGGACGGTGTGACCATCTGGGTGGTCCACGACCCGGGCCTCGGTCCAGAACCGTTTGATTTTCCATTCGGTCATGATCTGCCTCCGATCAGTCGGTCAAGGTGGTCCGGCAGGTCGGCAAAGCGGTGCAGGATTGCATCCGCCCCCAATCCTGCTGCCGGGTGATACCCCCAGCCGACGGCAATGGTTCGCACCCCAGCGGCGCGGCCCATGTCGATATCCCAGTTGGTGTCACCGATCATCACCGTCCGCTCTGGCCCGATACCCGTTTCCGCCATGGCGGTCAGGATCATTGACGGATGCGGTTTGGACGGGTGTTCGGTCGCCGTGTGCGTGCTGGCAAAGAGGCCGCCCCATCCGTGCTGTCCGATGATCCGGTCGAGGCCGCGGCGGGAATTGCCCGTCGCCACGGCCAGAACGTTCTGCCTGTCGGCGTGCAGGTGGCTGAGGATCTCGGCGCCGCCCGCGAACAAGGGCGACGGGGCGGCGTCGGCGTGGATCGCGCTGAACCCTGCCTTGTACCGTTCGACCATCGCCGCCCGCTGGGCGGGCGTGACATCGGGCGCCAGCGCATCGAACGCTTCGGCGAGGGACAGACCGACGATCCCCAGAACCGCTGCCCGTTCAGGCGTCGGCACGTCTGCCGCGCCAAAGGCATCGTCCATGCAGGACAGGATATGCGCCTGACTGTCGATCAGGGTGCCGTCCACATCAAAGATCACCAGCCGCCGGTCGGACATGCGCCCGGTCAGTCCGGCATGTTGAAGGGATCAACCGGCGCGTGGGTCACGTCCCACCCCACGAAATCCCATGTTTTCTGCATGTGATCCGGCAGATCGGCCGTCAGTTGGACCATCTTGCGGGTTTCGGGGTGTTCGATCAGCAGCGACCGGGCGTGCAGGTGCATCTTGCGGCTGATGTCGCCGCCCATGCCGGCCCCCCAGCCATCGCCCATGTTTTCCTGATCGGACCCGCCGTATTTGCCGTCGCCCAGGATCGGATGCCCGATTTCGGCCATGTGGGCGCGTAACTGGTGCGTCCGCCCGGTGATCGGCACCAAGGCTACCCATGACGCCCGCTGCCCAAGGTTGGTCAGGACGGCGTAGTCGGTGATCGCCCGTTTGGCCCCTTCGGTCTTGGCAACTTCGGCGGGGTGGACGCAGCGCATCTTTTCATTCTCGCCGCCCTTGCCGTGGCCGGGGGCCTTGACCAGCCCGTATTTCACGGTGCCGGCGCGGGGGTTGGGGACGCCCGCGACGGCGGCCCAGTAGATCTTGCGCGAGTCTTGGTGTTTGAGGTTCTCGGTCAGCTTGGCTGCGGCGGTGCGGGTGCGGGCCAGGATCAGGACGCCCGAGGTATCCTTGTCCAGCCGGTGGACAAGGCGCGGCTTTTCCTCGAACCCGAACCGCAGCGCCTCGGACAGACCATCGACGTGTTTGGTGGTGCCGGTACCGCCTTGGGTCGCCAACCCGGCTGGTTTGTTGATGACGATCATGTGGTCGTCTTTGTAGATTACGCAGTCGCGGATCATTTTCGCATCTGCCGCGCTGACTTCGCTGCGGGCAAGGGCCGCCAACGCTGCGGCCTCTTCTTCGGTAGGTAGCGGCGGGACGCGGACCTTTTGACCCACTTCGACCCGGGAATTGGATTTGACCCGCCCGCCATCCACCCGCAATTCGCCGGTGCGGCACATCTTTTCAATGCGCCCTTGGGTAAGGTGCGGAAACAGGCGGCGCAGATACCGGTCAAGCCGCTGATCGCCTTCGTCGGGGCCGACGATCCGGTTTTGCACATTGCTCATGCCAGCACCCACCGCATCAAGGACATGCCCGCGAACAGGGCGAAAATGGACAAAACAACCGACCCCAGAACATAGCCCGTGGCGGTCATCACGGCCCCGCGTTCATACAGTGTCACCGCATCCAGCGAGAACGCCGAAAACGTGGTGAACCCGCCCAGAACGCCCGTCATCAGGAAGGGACCCAGTTTCGCGGTGCCGCCCTTTTGCGCCAAAAGCAGGAACAGACAGCCCATTGCGAACGACCCGACGATATTTACGATCATGGTGCCGTAGGGAAAGCCTGTGCCAAACAGCCGCCCTGCCCCGACATTGGTCAGATACCGGCCCGACGCGCCGATGGCACCGCCAAGCGCCACATATACAAGTGAATTGATCATTGCTGTCCCTTGGCGGTTTGGCGGGGCAGAGTCAATCGGGCGGTCAGTTTCGCCCTTTGTCCGGGTTGCGTTTCGCCCGCAAGCCCGCGAAAAACTCGACCCGCTTTTTCAGTTCCCGTTCAAAGCCGCGATCGACCGGGGTGTAATAGACGCCCCGCTTCATGGTGTCGGGGAAATAGTTCTGGCCGGAAAACCCGTCCTCGGCATCGTGGTCGTAGGAGTAGCCCGCGCCAAACCCCTGTTCCTTCATCATTCGCGTCGGGGCGTTGAGGATATGTTTGGGGGGCGGTTCTGACCCGGTCTTGCGCGCGCCATCCATCGCGGCCTTGAACGCCACATAGCCTGCGTTGGATTTGGGCGCGAGCGCGAGGTAGGTCACGGCCTGCGCCAGCGCCAGTTCGCCTTCGGGACTGCCTAGTCGTTCGTAGGTTTCCCACGCGTGCAGGCAGATCGTCTGGGCCTGGGGGTCGGCCAGGCCGATATCCTCGACTGCCATGCGGGTGATGCGACGGGCGAGAAAGCGGGGGTCTTCGCCCCCGGTCAGCATCCGGGCGAACCAATACAGCGCGGCGTCCGGATCGGACCCGCGAACCGATTTGTGCAGGGCCGAGATCAGGTTGTAATGTTCATCGCCCGATTTGTCGTATTTCGCGGCCCGCTTCATCAGGCGGGTGGTCAGGGCGTCGGTGCCCAGTTTGCCCGGCAGTTTCCACGCGGCCACCTGTTCGATCAGGTTGAGAAGCGCACGCCCGTCGCCGTCGGCCATTTCCAAAAGCGCCTCGCGCGCCGGACCGTCCAGCGGCATGGCGCGACCCATTTCCTGTTCGGCCCGTTGGGCCAGCCGTTCAAGGTCGGCAAGGGTGAGCCGATTGAGCACCAGCACCTGCGCCCGCGACAGCAAGGCCGCGTTCAGTTCAAACGACGGATTTTCCGTGGTCGCCCCCACCAGCAGGATCGTCCCATCCTCCATATGCGGCAGGAACCCGTCCTGCTGGGCCTTGTTGAAGCGGTGGATTTCATCGACGAACAGCAGCGTGCCCTTGCCCGTGCGGCGGCGCATCTTGGCGGCCTCGAACACCTTGCGCAGTTCGGGGACGCCGGTGAAAATCGCACTGATCTGTTCGAAATGCAGGTCGGTTTCGCGGGCCAGAAGGCGGGCGATGGTGGTCTTGCCCACGCCCGGCGGCCCCCACAGAACCAACGACGACAGCGACCCCGAGGCCAGCATGATGCCCAGCGGCGCTTCGGGGCCAAGCACCTGTTCCTGCCCGATCACGTCACCCAGCGTTTTCGGGCGCAGACGATCGGCCAGCGGTCGCGGGGGGGCGGCGCCGGTATCGTCAGTCGCGGTGTCGAACAGGTCGGCCATAAAGGCAACTTATGCTGCCTCTGGCCGGTTTGAAAGAACAGCGACCCCGTTCAATGCAATTGGGTGGAAAAGTCGATCCAGACCGCCTGATAGTCGATCCCGCCCATGTTCATGTTCCGGCCCGCCGCCTGCATGTCAAGGCTGCACCGCGCGGCCCAACGTCCCCAGTTGGACGGCAAAAGGGCCAGCATCCGGCTGATACCCTCTTCGCGCGAGGTGCGCAGCATCTGCAGGACAAGGCGCATTCGCACGCGGTGGCGGATGTTGGCGGGAATGTCATGGGCGACAAAGCCGCGCGTCACCTCCCACGTGTAGGCGTCCACGGGTGCCTGCGAAAATAGCAGATCGTCGGGGATCGAATCGAGCAGGCCGCGCTGCGCATCCCGGATCATGTAGCTGTAGATGCCACAGCGGGCGGTGGTCGGCGTCAGCCGCACCCCGGCCAGAACGCGGCCCACATCATCGTGAACGGCAAGCCAGCGGGATTGGGGGGTGTCATACTGGTCGTATTCCATCCCCATCGTCTCGGGTAGTTCCCACCGATTCCGGACGATGAAAGATTCCCGTCTGGCACGAAGAATATTGGCGAATAATTCGCCATGGTTGTGCATATTGGCGAACGAAAGGGTCGTGCTTTGCATCGGTACCTCCAGCAAAGGAAAGGGTCACACAACCCTGCCGGAGCTGTCCTAGGGGACAGTCAGAGCAATCTGTAATCCCTCGCCCGCTGAATGGCTTCGGTGGTGGTTCGAGCGAGCAGACTCGACCGTGCCGCCGAAAGACGGGCCTTGAGGGCGCTTTCCGAAATGTTCAATCGTGCTGCGGCAGCTGCATGACGATCCCCCTCGGCGATGCACCGCAGGGCTTCTATTTGGGCGTCCGTGAGTGATTTCGGGGGCTCGGTAATGTCATGGAGTTGCTGAATGAGCTCTGCAAATTCCGTAATCTCGGCATCCTGAAATTCCCGATCCGACCGCGAAGCAGAGGCGATCGTCCGTGACTTCATCGGGCCGCAGGAAACGGCAAAGCCATACGCCATTCCAAATTCCCTTGCCTGTCCAAGAATGTTGAACGGGTCGGGAATGTCGATTTCGCTCCATCGTGCAGTGCCGATCCGACTGAACCCCCAGGCAATAATCGGATCACGAAGCGCATAAGCCTCCTCTGTATAACGGTCGGTCCATCCCTGCGGGTAGGTCTGATGATGCAGCAGCGGCAGTGCAAAGCGGATGTGCATTGCGAAAAAGAAACCGCCTGGCGCCAGTTGGGCGAGGCGGGCTGTGTGCGTATCGATTCCGGACCTCAGAGACATGCCTTTTTAGACAAGTTGATTCAAATGCAGTCAACTTTAAATTGTAAGAAAATGAGCGAATAAAAAGGTGAGTCGCATATGCAACCCAGAGATTCCGACGTCCTTGCCAGGATTGCAGGTCTTGATCGTAAGGATCTGACAGCATTACTGGAATTCATGTTCATCGAGGATGGACAGGCCGCAGATGAAACACGCGATCCGGCCAAATCAGGTGACGCAAGGTCAAGTCAGGACATATCCCGGAACTAGAGGTTCGAGGGCCGGCAGAGGCCGGTCAAAAAGGCAATCAAATCCACCCTGCCAAGGCGTCTTGGTCCCGGTTTGATCCGGTCCTTTCAGGCGTATTTTTGATCCTGCGAAACAGGCCCCGCACCTGAAACGCAAAAGGCCCCGCGTTCACCGCGAGGCCCGGAACCGATCGAAAGGTCGGTCAGATCATTCAGCGTCAGCCATCGCCTCTTCGGCGTCCATGCGGGCATGGTCGGCAGCGCCTTTGGCGGACGGATCACGGTCAACCAGTTCGATGATCGCCATCGGGGCCATGTCACCATAGCGGAACCCGGCCTTGAGCACGCGGCAATAGCCACCGGTGCGGTCCTTGTAGCGCGGGCCCAGAATTTCAAACAGCTTGGCGACGTGCATGTCCTGCTTGAGCTGGCTGTCGGCCTGACGGCGGGCGTGCAGGTCGCCGCGTTTGCCCAGCGTGATCAGCTTGTCGATGATCCGCTTGAGTTCCTTGGCCTTGGGCAGGGTCGTCTTGATCTGTTCGTGTTCGATGAGCGAGCCGGCCATGTTGGCGAACAGCGCCTTGCGGTGTTCGTGGGTCCGGTTCAGGCGGCGGTATCCGCGAGCGTGACGCATTTGAAGTCTCCTAGTGCTTTATGCTTTGTGCAGCGGTCTGATGCGTGCCAGCCGCGTTATTGGGGCGGGATTGCCCGGGTATTCGGGTTCTCCGCACGGTGGGTTTCACCCACCCTACGGATATTCCGGGCCGGCGTATGGTGGGTGAAACCCACCGAACGCCAAACCCGATGTCTTAGAACTGGTCTTCGAACTTCTTGGCCAGATCTTCGATGTTGTCCGGCGGCCAATCCTCGACATCCATGCCAAGGTGCAGACCCATGCCCGACAGCACTTCCTTGATCTCGTTCAAGGATTTGCGGCCAAAGTTCGGGGTGCGGAGCATCTCGGCTTCGGTTTTCTGGATCAGGTCGCCAATATAAACGATGTTGTCGTTCTTGAGGCAGTTTGCCGAACGGACAGACAGTTCCAACTCGTCCACTTTCTTGAGCAGCAGCGGGTTGAATTCGAGGCCATCGTCCACCGACCCGGCCGAGGCCGATTCCGGCTCGTCAAAGTTGACGAAGATCGACAGCTGGTCCTGGATGATCCGGGCGGCGTAGGCCACCGCATCGTCCGGGGTGATCGATCCGTCGGTTTCGATCTTCATGGTCAGCTTGTCATAGTCCAGCACCTGGCCCTCGCGGGTGGGCTGCACTTCGTAAGAGACCTTCTTGATCGGCGAATAGATCGCGTCGATGGCGATCATGCCGATGGGCGCGTCCTCGGGCTTGTTCTTGTCAGCCGAGACATAGCCTTTGCCAGTGTTGACGGTCAGCTCCATATAGAGGCTGGCACCTTCGTCGAGGTGGCAGATGACGTGATGCTTGTTGAGGATCTCGATCCCGTTGGTTTCCGAGATGTCAGCAGCGGTCACAGCGCCCGGACCTTTGGCCTGAACGGTCAGACGCTTGGGCCCTTCGACGTCCATGCGGATATCGACGCCCTTGAGGTTCAGGACGATGTCGGTCACGTCTTCACGCACGCCCGACACGGACGAGAATTCGTGCAGAACGTTGTCGATCTGCACGGCAGTAATGGCGGCACCCTGAAGCGACGACATCAGGACGCGGCGAAGCGCGTTGCCAAGCGTGAGGCCAAAGCCCCGCTCCAGCGGTTCGGCGATCATGGTCGCCTGACGCGCCGGGTCGTTGCCCGGTTTGACGTCAAGCTGCACCGGCTTGATCAGCTCAGCCCAGTTTTTGTGGATCATGCGTCCCTCCATTCTTGTCCAACTTCCATGTCCGTAAAGTCAGACGCCCGAGGTTTCAAAATAACGGACCGGGGCCGTGCGAAAGGGCACGACCCCGGCTAATCAATGCGTGGGTTAGACGCGGCGACGCTTCGGCGGACGGCAGCCGTTGTGCGCCATCGGGGTCACGTCACGGATCGAGGTGACGTTGAACCCGGCAGCAGCCAGCGCGCGCAGCGCCGATTCACGGCCCGAACCGGGGCCCTGCACTTCGACTTCCAGCGTTTTCACGCCATGTTCCTGCGCCTTTTTGGCGACATCCTCGGCGGCCATCTGGGCGGCATAGGGGGTCGATTTACGCGACCCCTTGAAGCCCATGGTGCCTGCAGACGACCATGCGATCGCATTGCCCTGCACGTCGGAAATCAGGATCTTGGTGTTGTTGAAGGACGAGTTCACATGAGCAACGCCAGCGGCGATGTTCTTGGAAACCTTTTTCTTGCCACCACGGCGGGTATCACGAGCCATATCTGATGCCCTCCCTTATTTCTTCTTGCCGGCAATGGCCTTTGCGGGGCCTTTGCGGGTACGGGCGTTGGTGTGCGTACGCTGACCGCGAACGGGCAGGTTGCGGCGATGACGCAGGCCGCGGTAGCAGCCAAGGTCCATCAGACGCTTGATGTTCATCGTCGTTTCGCGGCGCAGGTCGCCTTCAACCGTCAGGTTGGCGTCGATGTATTCGCGGATGGCGAGCACTTCGGCGTCGGACAGGTCGTTGACCCGGCGCTGTTCGTCGATTTTGGTGGCTTCGCAGATCTGGTGGGCGATCGCGGGGCCAATTCCGGTGATATAGGTGAGGGCGATGGGAACCCGCTTTGCAGTCGGGATATTCACGCCGGCAATACGTGCCACGTCAGGCTTCCTTTCGTTGCGGGTCCGTCATGCCGGACCCTTTTTTCACAACGCAGGCCCGACGAGTTTCCCCACGGGCCGCATTTCATTGAGGTGGTCATCACCGACAGAACAGGTCCTGCCAATGACAGCGATTCCCTTGCGGGACGGGTCTCCATATGGGGATTGCAGGCGGGGGTCAAGACCCCCGTCAGGCAAAGATATCGGGCAAAGATATCAGGCCAGCGCGGTCTTGATGGCGGAGGCCACGTCGTCCATGCTGGCAAGCCCGTCGACCGATTTCAGATCGCCCTTGGCATAGTAGTAGCCGATCAGGGGGCTGGTTTGTTTGTAGTATGCCAGCAGGCGCGTTTTCAGCGCCTCTTCGGTGTCGTCGGCGCGGCGGGTAAAGCTGGTTCCGCCGCAGTTAGTGCATTTGCCATCGGCAGGAACGGGCTTGGTCACGTCATGGTAGACCTCGCCACACGACGCGCAGGTGCTTCGCCCGGTGATGCGGGCGACCAGTTCGGCGTCGTCCACTTGCATTTCGATCACGGCGTGCAGCGTCTGATGCTCTTCGGCGAGAAGCGCACCCAAGGCGTCGGCTTGGGCAAGTGTGCGAGGGAAGCCGTCAAAGATATAGCCGCCATTCTTTTGGCCGCTTTCCAGCTTTTCCCGGATCAGGCCAATGACGATCTCGTCGGTGACAAGGTGGCCCTTGTCCATGACTTCGGCGACGCGTTTGCCCATGTCGGTCCCGCTGGTGCGGGCCTCACGCAGCATATCCCCGGTGGACAGCTGAACCATGTTGCGTTCGTCCACCAGCTTGCGCGCCTGTGTCCCTTTGCCCGCCCCAGGCGGTCCCAGCAGAATGATATTCATCGGCGCGACGGTCCCTTTTTCGCTTTGGTCGCTCCGCGTTTGCCGCGAAGTTGCGATTTCTCGATCAGCCCCTCGTACTGGTGGGCCAGCAGATGTGACTGGATTTGCTGGATCGTGTCCATCCCCACAGACACGATAATGAGGATCGACGTGCCGCCAAAGTAGAAGGGAATAGCGAACTGGTGCCGCAGGATTTCCGGGAACAGGCAGACGACAGCCAGATAGGCCGACCCAAGGACCAGCAGGCGATTGACGACATAGTCGAAATATTCCGCCGTCCGCTTGCCCGGACGGATACCGGGGACAAAGCCGTTCTGGTTCTTGAGGTTGTCGGCGACCTCGTCGGTCTTGAACGCCACTTCGTGGGTGTAGAAGTAGGTAAAGAACACGATCATCGCCGTAAAGAACACAAGGTACAGCGGCTGGCCGGGGCCAAAATAGGCCAGAATGGTCGACATGATCGGTCCGCTGGAACTATGCGAAAAGGTCGCCAGCGTGGTCGGCAGCAGCAGCAGGGCCGAGGCAAAGATCGCCGGGATCACGCCCGCCGGGTTGACCTTGATCGGCAGGTGCGACGACCCGCCATCATAAACCTTCATCCCCACCTGGCGGCGGGGATACTGGATGTGGATCTTGCGCAGGGATCGCTCCATGAACACCACAAAGGTCAGGACGGCCGCGATCATGACGATCACCGCGATGATGATGCCGGGGCTGATGGCGCCAGACTGGCCCTGGCTGAGGAACCGGGCAAGGGCCGCAGGAATTTCCGCCACGATACCGACAAAGATGATCAGCGAGATACCGTTGCCGATGCCACGGGCCGTGATCTGTTCGCCGATCCACATCAGGAACATGGTACCGCCGACGATGGTGATGATCGACGAGGCCAGAAAGAACGGGCCGGGGTTGGAAACAAGGTTCCCTGCCTCAAGGCTGACGGACAGGCCATAGGCCTGGAACGTGGCCAGCAGGACGGTGCCGTAGCGGGTATATTGGTTGAGCTTCTTGCGCCCCGCCTCGCCCTCTTTCTTGAGCTGCTTCCAGGGTTCGTACATCGACCCCATCAGCTGCACGATGATCGAGGCCGAGATGTAGGGCATGATGCCGAGGGCAAAGATCCCCATACGCTTCAGCGCACCGCCAGTGAACATCGACAGGATGCCGCCGATGCCGGTCTGGGCTTCGTCCATGAAGGAGCGCAGCGCCTCGGTGTCGATACCGGGGACGGGAATGAAGGTGCCCAGCCGGTAAACGATGAGCAGGCCGAGGGTGAACATGATACGCTGACGCAATTCGGTCGCCTTGCCGAAGGTGCTCCAGCTCAGGTTGGCGGCCATTTGTTCTGCTGCGGATGCCATGGGGCTCTCTTTTCATCAAAAACGCCGCTGGCCGTTCCCGGTCAGCGGCGTTGGGAAATCTGGGGTCAGATGTAAGCGGCGCGGGGGCCGCTCACAACCTGTTATTCCGCCGCATCACCGGAAACTGAGGCCGTCTTGACCGTGATCTTGCCGCCCGCCTTTTCGATCGCCTCGACCGCACCGGCAGAGGCGCCGGTCACGTTCAGGGTCAGCTTGGATTTCAGTTCGCCCTTGGCGAGGATGCGGATTCCGTCGCGCTTGTGCCCGGTCAGGCCAGCGGCAACCAGCGCGTCTTCGGTGATCTCGCCCTTGATGTCGAGTTTCTTGGCATCGACGAATTTCTGGATCAGGCCGAGGTTGATGACGGCGAATTCCTTGCGGTTGGGCTTGTTGAAGCCGCGCTTGGGCAGACGCTGGTAGAGCGGCATCTGGCCGCCTTCATAGGCGTTCAGGGCCACACCCGAGCGGGATTTCTGACCCTTGATACCACGGCCAGCAGTCTTGCCGACGCCCGAACCGGGACCCCGCGCGACGCGCTTTTTCTTGTGGGCGGCACCGGGGTTGTCCCGAAGTTCATTCAGTTTCATGTCGCTTCTCCTTTGGCCGGAACTGCCCCCCAGCGACGGGAGCGGGCAAACACGGCGTTTCATATGAGTCTGCCCCAAGAAGGAGCGGACTTGGGGCGTATAGTGGGTTGGTGAAGGTCGTGCAAGGGGGGTGTTGCAGCGGCGTTCACGCGTGAGCAGTCATCAATATATTGATTTTAAATGAAAATCAGAAAAAGATGAATTCCGGCCAGCAACCAGGCGTCGCCAATTTTCAAATGCAGAACGCCCCCGGTTTCCCGAGGGCGTTTCAGATTTCCGATAGCGGTGGGTTGCACCCACCCTACGTTACCCGCGCTCTTCGACGATCGCGACGAGGTGGGGGATGCTGTCGACCATGCCGCGCACCGAAGGGGTATCTTCGAGTTCGCGGGTCTTGTGCATCTTGTTCAGGCCCAGACCGATCAGCGTGGAGCGCTGTTTGGCGGGGCGGCGGATCGGCGAGCCGATCTGCTTGACGACGATGGTTTTTGCCATTGGATCAGTTCCTTACGCTTCGGCCGCTTCGGCGGCTTCGGTGGGGGCATCGGCCCGCTGGGGCAGGATGTCGGCCACTTTCTTGCCCCGACGCTGAGCGACGGACCGCGGCGACGATTCCTTTTTCAAGCCGTCGATGGTGGCGCGGATCATGTTGTAGGGGTTGGTCGAGCCGAGCGACTTGGACACGACGTCCTTGATGCCCAGCATTTCGAAAACGGCGCGCATCGGGCCCCCGGCGATGATCCCGGTCCCTTCGACAGCGGCCCGCATGACGACGCGTCCGGCGCCGTGGCGGCCTTCCATGTCGTGGTGCAGGGTGCGGCCTTCGCGCAGCTGGACGCGGATCATCTGACGCTTGGCCTGTTCGGTGGCCTTGCGGATCGCTTCCGGCACTTCCTTGGCTTTGCCTTTGCCATAGCCCACGCGGCCCTTCTGGTCGCCGACGACGACGAGGGCTGCAAAACCAAACCGCTTGCCGCCCTTGACGGTCTTGGACACGCGGTTGATGGCGACCAGGCGGTCGGCGAATTCAGGAGCGGCCTCTTCGCGGCCTCCCCGGCGGTTGTCACGTTCTGCCATGGTGGCATCCTTGTCGTTGCGGGCGGCTGACGCCCTTGAGTTAGGTCGATCCCTGGTGGGCCAGAGGCCCCCGGATCATCGAAAGGGCGATTGGGCCCCTTGCATGTTGTCGTGTCGTAGTGGGGTGGAACCCCACCCTACGGCGCATTGGTAGGGTGGGGTTTTCACCCCACCGCACCGTTAGATTTGCAGACCGGCCTCACGGGCGGCGTCGGCCAGAGCCTTGACCTTGCCGTGAAACAGGAAACCGCCGCGGTCGAAGTAGGCCGAGCTGACGCCCGCCTTTTTCGCCCGCTCGGCAATTGCAGCACCCACGACCTTGGCCGCGTCGATGTTGTTCTTGCCAACAACGCCCAGATCTTTTTCGAGCGAGGACGCGGCCGCGAGGGTCACGCCGTTCACATCGTCGATCAGCTGGACGCTGATGTTCTTGTTGGACCGGTGAATCGACAGGCGCATGCGCCCGGCGTTCACCGCCCGCAGTTTGTTCCGGACGCGCATGCGGCGCTTGAGAAACAATGTTCTTTTGCTGTTTGCCATGATGCGTTCCTTACTTCTTCTTGCCTTCTTTGCGGAAGACGAACTCGCCCTTGTAGCGGATGCCCTTGCCTTTGTACGGCTCGGGTCCACGCCATTCGCGGATGTTCGCGGCGACCTGACCAACAAGCTGCTGGTCGATCCCTTCCACAATGATCTCGGTCTGCTTGGGGGCGGTCACGGTGACGCCCTCGGGGACCTCGAAGTTGACGTCATGGCTGTAACCCAGCGCCAGTTTCAGGACCTTGTCGCCCTGCATGTTGGCCCGGTAGCCCACGCCCTGGATTTCAAGCTCTTTCTTGAAACCCGTGGACACGCCGGTCACGAGGTTTTCCACCATCGAGCGGGTCATCCCCCACTGTTGGCGGGCCCGCTTGGACATGCCGCGCGGGGTGACCTTGATCGCGTCGTCTTCCATCGTCAGCGTGACGTCATCGGTCGCATGAAACGACCGGGTGCCTTTCGGCCCCTTCACTTCGATCGACTGCCCGGAGATGGTGGCCGAAACCCCCTTGGGCAGCTCGACCGGCTTCTTACCAATACGAGACATTCCCTGCTCTCCTTAGAAGATCGTGCACAGCACTTCGCCGCCGACATTGGCAGCGCGTGCATGTGCATCAGACATCACACCCTTGGGGGTGGAGACAATCGACACACCCAGGCCCTGACGGACCGAGGGGATGTCCTTGACGCCCATGTAGACGCGACGACCGGGCTTGGAGACCCGTTTGATTTCGCGAATGACGGGGGTGCCTTCGTAGTACTTCAGTTCGATTTTCAGGGCGGGGTGGCCGTCCTTGCCGTCGATCTTGGAGTAACCGCGGATGTAGCCTTCGTCGGCCAGCACGTCGAGCACCCAGGCCCGCAGCTTGGACGCCGGTGTTTCCACCGTGGCCTTGCCGCGCATCTGGCTGTTGCGGATGCGGGTCAGCATATCACCGATAGGATCGTTCATATCATGCGCTCCTTACCAGCTCGACTTGACCATGCCGGGGATCTCGCCATTGGAACCGAGGTTCCGCA
Source organism: Marivivens sp. (assembly GCA_024642115.1). Taxonomy (GTDB): domain Bacteria; phylum Pseudomonadota; class Alphaproteobacteria; order Rhodobacterales; family Rhodobacteraceae; genus JAHEBU01. Next base: position 135,300 of record JAHEBU010000003.1, read on the forward strand.
GCATGATCCGGCTGACCTTGAGTTTGCGGTAATAGGCGTGCGGACGCCCGGTGAGTTGGCAACGGTTGTGCAGCCGTGTGGCCGACGAGTTGCGCGGCAGTTCGGCCAGTTTCAGGGTCGCCTTGAAGCGCTCCTCAACCGGTTTGGACTGGTCGTTGATGATCGCCTTGAGCGCGAGGCGCTTGGCGGCATACTGCTTGACCAGGTGTTCGCGCTTCTTCTCGCGCTCGATCATGGATTTTTTAGCCATTGGTTCGGTCCTTCCGCGTCACGAGTTGAAGGGCATGTTGAATTGCTTCAACAGCGCCTTGGCTTCCGCGTCGGTTTTCGCGGTGGTGCAGATGACGATGTCCATTCCCCAGACTTCATCGACCTTGTCGAAGTTGATCTCGGGGAAAATGATGTGTTCCTTGATGCCGGTGGCATAGTTGCCCCGACCGTCAAAGGATTTGCCCGACACGCCGCGGAAGTCGCGGATGCGGGGCATGGCCACGGTGATCAGACGGTCGAGGAATTCGTACATCCGGTCGCCGCGCAGGGTCACCTTGGCACCCAAGGGCATCTCTTCGCGGACCCGGAAGCCGGCGATGGATTTCTTGGCCTTGGTCACGACGGCCTTTTGACCGGCGATCGTGGTCAGGTCTTCCTGAGCCGACTTGGCCTTTTTGCTGTCACGGACAGCTTCGGCGCCACAGCCGATGTTCAGGACGATCTTTTCCAGACGCGGGATCTGCATGTCGTTCTTGTAGGCGAACTCTTCTTTCAGAGCGGCCCGGAAGGTCGACATATACTGCGCCTTGAGGCGGGGGGTATAGGTTGCGGTATCAAGCATCAGATGGCCTCCCCTGTGGTCTTGGCGAAACGCACCTTGGCGTCGCCGTCCATGCGGAAGCCGACGCGGGTCGCCTTGCCGTTGCCGTCCACCAGAGCGAGGTTGCTCAGGTCGATGGGCATCGCCTTGGGCGTGCGGCCGCCCTGCTGGCTCTGGCTTTGCTTGAGGTGGCGGATCGCCATGTTGACGCCCTCAACCACGGCCTTGCCGGCCTTGGGGTCCACGGAGGCGATTTCGCCCTTGAGACCTTTGTCCTTGCCGGCGAGAACGACGACCTTGTCGCCTTTGCGGAGTTTCGCAGCCATCACAGCACCTCCGGAGCAAGCGAGATGATCTTCATGAAGTTCTTGGCGCGCAGTTCGCGCACAACCGGCCCGAAGATACGGGTGCCGACAGGCTCCATGTTGTTGTTGAGGATGACGGCGGCGTTCCGGTCAAACCGGATTGCGGTGCCGTCTTCACGACGGACTTCTTTGGCGGTGCGCACGACGACGGCCTTGCGGACGTCGCCCTTTTTCACGCGGCCGCGCGGGATGGCTTCCTTGACGGATACGACAATGATGTCTCCAACACTGGCGTACCGACGGTGGGAACCACCCAGAACCTTGATGCACTGAACTCGGCGAGCGCCGGAGTTGTCAGCTACATCCAGATTGGTCTGCATCTGGATCATTTGGTTTCTCCCGACCTTTGGGCTGACGAGCCCAGGGTTTCGATGGAGCCAGGAAGCGGTCGCTTAGTTTGCGATCACTTCCCAGCGTTTGGTTTTCGACTTGGGCGCACATTCCTGGATACGGACGGTGTCGCCGACGTTGAAGGCGTTCATTTCGTCGTGAGCCCGGTATTTCTTGGACTTACGGACGGTTTTTTGCAGCAGCGGGTGCTTGAAGCGGCGTTCGACCGACACGGTCACGGTCTGCTGGTTCTGGTTGGAGGTGACGACACCCTGAAGGATACGCTTGGGCATTCGTTAGGCCTCCGACTTGGCGGCGTCGGCCGCTTTCTGGTTCAGGATCGTCAGGACGCGGGCGGCATTGCGGCGCGCCTTGCGGATCTGAGCGGTATTTTCGAGCTGGCCGGTGGCCTGCTGAAAGCGCAGGTTGAACTGCTCTTTCTTGAAGGTGACCAGATCCTCGCGGAGTTGGTCAGGGGTCTTGCCCCGAAGTTCGTTGGCGTTCATGCCATTTCCTTTTTTCACATCACCGGAGGGCCCTGAATGGGTCACCCTGATTCCGGTGGAGGTCAGATGAAGGCTGGCTCATAGACGGGATGGGCCTGTGGCGCAACCCCCCTGCCCTGCATGGGCGGGATATTTGTTGAGAGTCTGGGTGAACCCCAGCCTACAGGGGTTAAGCGGCCCGGCGTGTCCGCCGTATGAGTCGTCTGATCGGTGGACTGTTTTAGCCCCAGCTGTAGTTGAAGCTGATGCTGATCCGGTCGTCTTCGGCCATGTTCATCGGGACCTCGTGGCGCAGCCAGCTTTCCCACAGCAGCACCTCGCCCGCATCGGGGGACAGGTAGATGAATTGCTTGAGCTCGTCGGGCGCCTTTTTCTTCCGGCCGGGGGCGGCCATCATCATCGGCAGGCGCGGGTCCTCGAACCGGATGGCGCTGGTGCCAGAGGGCATGGCGACGTAGGTCGTCCCCGAGATCACCGAATGGGGGTGGATGTGCCCCGTGTGGATGCCCCCCTGCGGCAGAATGTTGATCCAGATATCCTCGAGTTTCAGTTTCTTGCCGTCGAGGTCAAAGGCCACGTCCTTGGCAAAGGCCGCGACGTGTTTGTCTAGCAGTTTGACCAGATCCTTGATGATCGGGCTGCGCCACGGCAGGTCAGTCAGCGAGGCGTAGCTGGTGTAGCCCGCATAGCCATTCTTTTCGCACCAGTCCTGCCCCGCCTCGTCATCCTCGGCGATGCCGAGGCAGGTGTTTTCCAATTCCTCAAGGTCCGGGGCCTTGCCCTGATCGGACAGTTGCGCGCGGTAGAGGCGGGTGACGAAGAGGGAGGAGATTGTGGTCATGGGGCCGGGTTTATCCTGAGCGGGGAGCGGAGGGAAGAGGGCCACGAGTGAGAGGTGGTTGGGGCGGGGTGCGGTGGGTTTCACCCACCCTACGGCGGGCGGTTGGGGGGCGGGCAAAGAAAAACCCCCGCCTGTTGAGGCGGGGGTTCGTTTTTGCTCGACCGGGTGACGGCCCGGACGATGGCTTTGCCATCGCCGACACCGCGCGACCGACGACCTTGGGTCGCGGTTACCAGTCCTCTTTGACCACCGTCCGGGTCTTGAGCGGGAGCTTCATCGCTGCAAGGCGCAGGGCCTCGCGGGCGACTTCTTCGCTCACGCCGTCGATTTCGAACATGATACGGCCGGGTTTGACCTTGGCCGCCCAGTAATCGACCGACCCCTTACCTTTACCCATCCGCACTTCGACGGGTTTGGAGGTCACGGCGGTATCCGGGAAAATCCGGATCCAGACGCGGCCTTGCCGTTTCATGTGACGGGTCAGGGCGCGGCGGGCTGCCTCGATCTGACGGGCGGTCACACGCTCGGGCTGGGTGGCCTTGAGGCCGAACTGACCGAAGTTGAGGTCAGACCCGCCCTTGGCTTCGCCGTGGATCCGGCCCTTGTGGACCTTGCGGAACTTTGTGCGCTTTGGTTGCAGCATCTTTAATACTCCTTACCGGTCGCGGTCGCGGCGGGGGCCGCCGGGGCCACGAGGGATCGCACCCTCTTGCATTTCGGCCTGCTTGCGGTCGGCAGCCTGAGGATCGTGCTCCATGATCTCGCCTTTGAAGATCCAGACCTTGATCCCGATGATCCCGTAGGGGGTCATGGCTTCGGACAGGGCATAGTCGATGTTGGCGCGCAGGGTGTGCAGCGGCACACGGCCTTCGCGGTACCATTCGGTCCGGGCAATCTCGGCGCCGCCAAGGCGGCCCGCAACGTTGACCCGGATACCCAGTGCACCCATCCGCATGGCGTTCTGCACGGCGCGCTTCATGGCGCGACGGAAGGACACCCGGCGTTCGAGCTGCTGCGCAATGCTTTCACCGACCAGGGCGGCGTCGAGTTCCGGTTTGCGGACTTCGACGATGTTCAGGTGCAGTTCGGATTTGGTCAGCGCGGCCAGTTTCTTGCGCAGACCTTCGATGTCTGCACCTTTCTTGCCGATGATGACACCGGGGCGGGCAGCGTGGATCGTGACCCGGCACTTGCGGTGCGGGCGTTCGATGATCACGCGGCTGATGCCGGCCTGCTTGGCCTCTTTCTTGACGAAAGCCTTGATCTTGAGGTCTTCGAGAAGCAGGTCACCGTAGTCCTTGGTGTTGGCGAACCAACGGCTGTCCCAAGTGCGGTTGACCTGAAGGCGCATGCCGACGGGATTGACTTTGTTACCCATTATGCTTGCTCCCCTTGGGGTTCGACCTGACGGACCAGAATGGTGATTTCCGAGAACGGCTTCATGATCTTGCCGAACCGGCCACGAGCCCGCGGACGACCGCGCTTCATCACCAGGTTCTTGCCGACATAGGCTTCGGCCACGATCAGTTCGTCCACGTCAAGCGAGTGGTTGTTTTCAGCGTTGGCAATCGCCGACTGAAGGCACTTCTTGACGTCCTCGGCGATCCGCTTTTTCGAGAAGGTGAGGTCGGCGAGAGCCTTGTCCACCTTTTTGCCGCGGATCAGTCCGGCGACGAGGTTCAGCTTTTGCGGGCTGGTTTTCAGCATCCGCAGTTTGGCGCGGGCTTCGTTGTCAGCCACGCGGCGGGGATTTTTATCCTTGCTCATGGCTTATTTCCGCTTCGCTTTTTTGTCGGCGGCGTGACCGTAATAGGTCCGGGTCGGCGAATATTCACCGAACTTCTGACCGATCATGTCTTCCGTGACGTTGACGGGGATGTGCTTTTTGCCGTTGTAGACGCCGAACGTCAGGCCCACGAACTGGGGCAGGATCGTCGAACGACGCGACCAGATCTTGATCACTTCACTACGGCCACCTTCACGCGATGCTTCGGCTTTCTTAAGCACGTAAGCATCGACAAAAGGGCCTTTCCATACTGAGCGAGCCATGTGTCAGCGCCCTTTCTTGAGGTGCCGCGAGCGCACGATGAGCTTGCTGGACGCCTTGTTCCGGTTACGGGTCTTGTTACCCTTGGTTCCCTTGCCCCAGGGCGTCACAGGGTGACGGCCCCCAGAGGTCCGGCCTTCACCACCGCCGTGGGGGTGGTCGATGGGGTTCATCGCCACACCGCGGACGGAGGGGCGGATGCCGTAGTGACGGTTCCGACCGGCCTTGCCGATGTTCTGGTTGGAGTTGTCGGGGTTCGACACGGCACCAACGGTCGCCATGCATTCCTGACGGACCATGCGCAGTTCGCCCGAGGACAGGCGGATCTGAGCATAGCCACCGTCGCGGCCGACGAACTGGGCGTAGGTGCCAGCGGCGCGGGCGATCTGTCCGCCTTTGCCGGGTTTCATTTCGATGTTGTGGATGATCGTGCCGATCGGCATGCCCGAGAAGGGCATCGCGTTACCGGGCTTGATGTCCACTTTCGCGCCGGCGATCACCTTGTCGCCCACAGCCAGACGCTGCGGAGCAAGGATGTACGCCTGTTCGCCATCTTCATACTGGATGAGGGCGATGAACGCGGTCCGGTTGGGATCGTATTCGATGCGGGCAACGACTGCCGACATGTCGAACTTGTTCCGCTTGAAATCGACGATCCGGTAAAGACGCTTTGCGCCCCCACCCTTACGACGCATCGTGATCCGTCCGGTGTTGTTCCGGCCGCCGTGCTTCATGAGACCCTCGGTGAGGGCCTTCACAGGGCGACCTTTCCAAAGCTCCGAACGGTCGATCAGCACCAGCCCACGCTGGCCCGGCGTCGTCGGTTTATACGACTTGAGTGCCATGCTTTCTGTCTTCCGTTTGCTTTGCGGGGGGTTATCCCCGTCTGTGATAAAGGGCCCCGAAGGTCCCAGGTAATGGTGGGTTGCACCCACCCTACGAAGCCTGACCCGAAGGCCCGGCGATAAAAGACGCGGCCCCGGACGAATCCGGGGCCGAGCCGATGCGGTCAAGTATTAAAGACCGGTCGACACGTCAATGGTGTTACCCTCGACGAGGGTCACATAGGCCTTTTTCACGTCATTCCGGGTGCCCAGGGCGCCGCGGAACCGCTTGACCTTGCCCTTGGTGATGGTCGTGTTCACGGCCTTCACCTTGACACCAAACAAAGCCTCGACGGCCTCTTTGATCTGGGGCTTGTTTGCGCCCATCGACACTTCGAACACGACGGCATTGGCTTCGGAGGCCATGGTCGCCTTTTCGGTGATGATCGGCTTGCGGATCACGTCGTAATGCTCGGGCTTTGCGGCCGAGTCGACCTTTTTGGGTGCTTTGCTCATTTCAGGCGAGCCTCCAGGGCTTCGACACCGGCTTTGGTGAGCACGAGCGTGTCACTGCGCAGGATGTCATAGACGTTGGCGCCCACCGAGGGGAGCACGTCAAGGTTGGCGATGTTGCGGGCGGCCCGGGCGAAATCCTCGTTCACCGACGCGCCGTCGATGATGAGCGCACGTTTCCACCCCAGAGCACCGACCTGCTTGGCCAGCATCGAGGTTTTCACGTCCTTGATTTCCGCGACGTCCAGAACGACCAGCTCGCCCGCTGCAACCTTGGCCGACAGCGCATGGCGCAGGCCGAGTTTGCGGAACTTCTTGGTCAGGTCATGGGCGTGGCTGCGGGGCTGTGGGCCCTTGTAGATGCCGCCGTGCCGGAAGATCGGGGCCTTTTTGGAGCCGTGGCGTGCGCCACCGGTGCCTTTTTGGCGATAGATCTTCTTGGTCGAGTAGGACACGTCGGATTTGCCCAGGGTCGAGTGTGTACCCTGCTGGGCCTTGGCGCGTTGCCAACGGACGACGCGGTGCAGGATGTCCGCACGCGGGTCGAGCCCGAAGATGGCATCGTCCAGATCGACCGAGCCAGCGGCCTTGCCGTCGAGCTTGATTGCATCAGCCTTCATTTTTGTCGCCTCCTTCGGACGCGTCAGTTGCGGCGTCATCTGCCGGCGTTGCATTTGCAGCCTCGGCTTCAGCGGCCTTGATGGCGGCTTCTTCTGCTTCGGCTGCGGCCTTGGCGGCGGCGACTTCGGCGGCGTGGGCTTCAGCGGCGGCTTCTTCGGCCAGACGCTTGGCTTCTTCGGCGTGGCTGCGCAGGCCGGCGGGATAGATCACATGCTCGGGCACGGGCTTTTTCACCGCGTCCTTGACAGTGACCCAGCCACCTTTGGAGCCGGGGACAGCGCCCTTGACCATGATCAGGCCACGGTCGAGGTCGGTGCGGACCACTTGCAGGTTCTGGGTGGTAACGCGGGCAGAGCCCATGTGACCGGCCATCTTCTTGCCTTTGAAGATACGGCCCGGATCCTGACACTGACCCACGGAGCCGTGCGAGCGGTGCGACACGGACACACCGTGCGACGCGCGCAGACCACCGAAGTTGTGCCGCTTCATGGCACCGGCAAAGCCTTTACCGATCGAGGTGCCGGACACGTCGACATATTGTCCGTCAAAGTAGTGGGCGGCGATGATTTCCTCGCCCACGGGGATCATGTTTTCGGGGGCGACGCGGAATTCCGCGACCTTCCGCTTGGGTTCGACCTTGGCGGCGGCAAAGTGGCCGCGCATCGCCTGAGACACCCGCTTGACCTTGGCCGTGCCAGCGCCGAGCTGGACAGCGGTATAGCCGTCCTTTTCAACGGTCCGCTGGGCGACGACCTGAAGGTTTTCGAGTTGAAGAACGGTCACAGGGATCTGCTTGCCGTCTTCCATGAAAAGGCGGGTCATGCCGACCTTTTTCGCAATGATACCAGAGCGCAACATGGTCATGAGCCCCCCTTAAACCTTGATCTCGACGTCGACACCGGCGGCCAGGTCGAGCTTCATCAGCGCGTCCACGGTCTGCGGGGTCGGATCGACGATGTCCAGCAGACGCTTGTGCGTGCGGATCTCGAACTGATCGCGGGATTTCTTGTCGATGTGCGGTCCACGCAGAACGGTGAACTTTTCGATCTTGTTGGGCAGCGGGATCGGGCCACGGACCGAAGCGCCCGTGCGCTTGGCAGTCGAGACGATCTCGGCGGTGGAGGCGTCGAGGACGCGGTAGTCAAACGCCTTCAGGCGGATGCGGATATTCTGGCTGGCTGCCATATCATGGCCTCTCGTTGTCTTCAGATTGAGAGGTGGACTGCGCGGAATTGCACGGGCCACATCGAATCTGTCTTGTCGAAACAGGAAGGCGGGCCATAGCCCACCTTCCCTTGCCTTGCAATCGCGGAGTGTTACGCGACGATTTTGGACACGACGCCTGCGCCGACGGTGCGGCCGCCTTCGCGGATGGCGAAGCGCAGGCCGTCTTCCATGGCGATCGGGGCGATCAGTTCGACGTTGAACTTCAGGTTGTCCCCCGGCATCACCATTTCGGTGCCTTCGGGCAGAACCACGGTCCCGGTCACGTCCGTCGTGCGGAAGTAGAATTGCGGGCGGTAGTTCGCAAAGAACGGCGTGTGACGGCCGCCTTCTTCCTTGGTCAGGATATAGGCTTCGGCTTCGAACTTGGTGTGCGGGGCAACCGATTTCGGCTTGCACAGCACCTGGCCACGTTCCACGCCTTCACGGTCGATACCGCGCAGCAGGACGCCGACGTTGTCGCCAGCCTCACCACGATCCAGCAGCTTGCGGAACATCTCGACGCCGGTGCAGACCGACTTCTTGGTGTCCTTGATGCCCACGATCTCGATCTCGTCACCGACGTTGATCACGCCACGCTCGATCCGGCCGGTCACAACCGTACCCCGACCCGAAATCGAGAACACGCCTTCGATCGGCATCAGGAACGGCTTGTCCACCGCGCGGGCGGGGGTCGGGATGTACTCGTCCACGGCCTTCATCAGCGCCTTGATCGACTCTTCGCCAATCTCGGGACGGGTGCCGTTCATCGCGTGCAGCGCCGAGCCGGGGATGATCGGGATATCGTCGCCGGGATATTCGTACGAGGTCAGAAGCTCGCGGATTTCCATCTCGACCAGCTCGAGCAGTTCGGCGTCATCCACCTGATCGACCTTGTTCATGTAGACGACCATGTAGGGGATGCCCACCTGGCGACCCAGCAGGATGTGTTCGCGGGTCTGCGGCATCGGGCCGTCAGCAGCGTTCACCACCAGGATCGCGCCGTCCATCTGGGCGGCACCGGTGATCATGTTCTTGACGTAGTCGGCATGGCCGGGGCAGTCGACGTGCGCATAGTGACGGGTTGCCGTCTCGTATTCCACGTGGGCCGTCGAGATCGTGATCCCGCGGGCCTTTTCCTCGGGCGCGGCGTCGATCTGGTCGTAGGCCTTGAAATCCCCAAAATACTTGGTGATCGCCGCCGTCAGCGTCGTCTTGCCGTGGTCCACGTGACCAATCGTCCCGATGTTCACGTGCGGTTTGTTCCGTTCAAACTTTGCCTTACCCATGATGGGTCTCCTTCAATTCGATGTTTGGGCGGCGGGGAGAGCCCCGCCCTACGGGAGTGGTACGGCGGGATCGCCCCGCCACACCGCTTATGCGTATTTCTTCTGGATCTCGTCCGAGATGTTCTGCGGCACCGGTTCGTAGTGGTCGAACTGCATGGTGAACACGGCCCGGCCCGACGTCATCGAGCGCAGCGTGTTGATGTAGCCGAACATGTTGGCCAGCGGCACGAAGCAGTTGATGACGTTCGCATTGCCGCGGCTGTCCTGCCCCTGAACCATGCCCCGACGCGAGGTAAGGTCGCCGATGACGCCGCCGGTGTATTCTTCCGGGGTGACGACTTCGACTTTCATGATCGGTTCGAGCAGTTTCGCACCGGCCTTTTTCAGACCTTCGCGCATGCACATCCGGGCGGCGATTTCAAAGGCGAGGACCGAGGAGTCCACGTCGTGATACTTGCCTTCCAGCAACTGCACCTTGAAGTCGATGACCGGGAAGCCTGCCAGCGGACCGGAGTCCATGACCGACTTGATCCCTTTTTCGACGCCGGGGACGTATTCCTTGGGCACCGATCCACCGACGATCTTGGATTCGAACGAATACCCTTCGCCCGGCACTGTCGGCATGATGTTCATCGTAACTTCGGCAAACTGGCCCGACCCACCCGACTGCTTCTTGTGGGTATAGGTGTGCTTGACCTCGTGGCCGATCGTTTCGCGGTAAGCCACCTGCGGCGCACCGATGTTCGCCTCGACCTTGAACTCGCGCTTCATCCGGTCGACGAGGATGTCGAGGTGAAGTTCGCCCATTCCGCGCATGATGGTCTGCCCGGATTCGAAGTCGGTTTCGACGCGGAACGACGGGTCCTCGGCAGCCAGGCGAGCGAGGGCGATGCCCATCTTTTCCTGGTCGGCCTTGGTTTTCGGTTCCACGGCGATCTCGATCACCGGCTCGGGGAAGGTCATCGTTTCCAGAACGACGGGGTCCTTTTCCGAACACAGGGTATCCCCGGTGGTCGTGTCCTTGAGACCGGCCAGAGCGATGATGTCACCGGCAAAGGCTTCATCAATCTCTTCGCGGTTGATGGCGTGCATCATCATCATCCGGCCAACGCGCTCTTTCTTGCCCTTGGTCGAGTTGAGGATGGCGTCGCCCTTTTTCAGGACGCCCGAGTAGATACGGGTGAAGGTGAGCGAACCGACGAAGGGGTCGTTCATGATCTTGAAGGCAAGGCCCGAGAAGGCCATGTCATCTTCGGCCCGGCGGGGAATATTGCGCGTTTCGGTTTCGTCGCCGGGGCGGAAGCCCATGTAATCAACCACGTCCAGCGGGCTGGGCAGGAAGTCGATCACGGCGTTCAGCAGCGGCTGAACACCTTTGTTCTTGAACGCCGAACCGGCAGTGACAGGAACGAAGGCCAGCGTCAGACAGCCCTTGCGGATCATCTTGCGCAGTGTTGCCTCGTCAGGTTCGATCCCGTCGAGATATTTCTCCATGGCGTCGTCGTCCATGTCGACGGCGATCTCGATCATCTTGGCGCGCCATTCGTCAGCCACATCCTTGAGGCTGGCACGGATCGGCTTGCGGACCCAGGAAGCACCGAGGTCTTCGCCCTCGTAAACCCACTCTTCCATCTTGATCAGGTCGATGATGCCTTCAAGCTGGTCCTCGGCACCGATGGGCAGGGCGATCGGGCACGGGGTGGCCCCGGTCCGGTCCTTGATCATCTTGACGCAGTTGAAGAAGTCGGCGCCGATCTTGTCCATCTTGTTGACGAACACGATGCGCGGGACGTGATACCGGTCGGCCTGACGCCAGACGGTTTCGGTCTGCGGTTCAACACCGGCGTTGGCATCGAGCAGGCAGATCGCACCGTCAAGCACGGCAAGGCTGCGCTCGACTTCGATGGTGAAGTCGACGTGGCCGGGGGTGTCGATGATGTTGAAGCGATACTTCGTATCCGAAGTCCCTTCTTTGGTCGGGTCTTCCTGACGCTGCCAGAACGTGGTGGTGGCGGCGGAGGTGATGGTGATCCCGCGCTCCTGCTCCTGCTCCATCCAGTCCATGGTCGCGGCGCCGTCGTGGACTTCGCCGATCTTGTGGGACTTGCCGGTGTAGTAGAGGATGCGTTCGGTCGTCGTGGTCTTGCCCGCGTCGATGTGGGCCATGATACCAAAGTTGCGGTAGCGCTGAAGCGGATATTCGCGTGCCATGTGGGGAACTCCTTACCAGCGGTAGTGGCTGAACGCTTTGTTGGCGTCGGCCATCTTGTGAGTGTCTTCGCGCTTTTTCACAGCCGTTCCGCGGCCGTTCACAGCATCCAGAAGCTCGCCGGCAAGGCGTTCTTCCATGGTGTGCTCGTTGCGCTTTTTGGCGGCGGTGATGAGCCAGCGGATGGCCAGCGCTTCACGACGCTCGGGGCGGACTTCGACGGGGACCTGATAGGTCGCACCACCGACGCGGCGCGAGCGCACTTCGATCGACGGCTTGATGTTTTCCAGCGCCTCGTGGAACACTTCCACCGGGGCCTTCTTCAGGCGGGTTTCAACCCGTTCGAACGCCGAATAGACGATGCGTTCGGCGGTGGATTTCTTACCATCAACCATCAGGTTGTTCATGAATTTGGTCAGGACCGTATCGCCATACTTGGCATCGGGCAGGACCTGGCGTTTTTCGGCGGCGTGACGACGCGACATTGCGGATTCCTCTAATTTCGGCTGGGGCGAGGCCCCGGATCAGGTCCGGGGCGGCGCGCAAAACTGGATCGGCGGATCCCGGATCAGGTCCGGGACGCCGCCTGCGGCATCACTTCGGACGCTTGGCACCGTATTTGGACCGGCGCTGTTTGCGGTTCTTGACGCCCTGGGTGTCGAGCACGCCGCGCAGGATGTGGTAGCGCACGCCGGGAAGGTCCTTGATACGGCCCCCACGGATCAGAACGACCGAGTGTTCCTGAAGGTTGTGGCTTTCGCCGGGAATGTAGCTGATGACCTCGAACCCGTTGGTCAGGCGCACCTTGGCAACCTTACGCATGGCCGAGTTCGGCTTTTTCGGGGTCGTGGTATAAACACGCGTGCAGACGCCCCGCTTTTGCGGACACTGTTCCAGGTGCTGCGACTTGGACTTGCGGACGTTGGGCTGGCGCGGTTTGCGGATCAGCTGTTGGATCGTTGGCATTGGGCTCTTTTCCCCGTTTCCTACTTGTGTCGCGGCCCCGGAGGTCCGCCAGTTTTCATCAATCGCATGACGTGTCCGCCAAGCACAAAAATCCCGCAGTCGAACCCTTACCGGAGGTTCGGTGCGGTGAGTCTGCAGAGGATCGGAGCGATATTTGCCCGGATCGTGACCACGTCAGCTCTGATATGCGGACAAGGGGATTGCCCCTGCGCCCGGATGTGCGGCGTATAGGGGGAGTCGGAGGGGGTGTCAACAGGGCGGGCGGCAGGGAAATTGCCCCAGTGGATCACCCTGCCGAGATCAAGCGGCGGTCGTGCGCAACTCTGCCCAGGCCTGAGCAAAAGCGGCGGTGTCGATCCCGAACCGATCGCGCAAGAGCGCAGGAACCCCGGCCGGATCCGTCGGCAGCAAGACCGATTTTTTCAGACCGACCGTGCTGTCATTGCTGCCATGCGCCCCGCGCACGAACATGAACCGGTCCGACAGTGTCAGGGTGGGCATCCGCCACCACAGCTTGTTATGCGGGTAGTCCAGTAGCGACGACGGATCATCCGGTTTGAAATAGAGCGCCATTGCCGGAACCCAATAGGTCGTGACCAACGGGATGTAGCTGACCCCGTCCGGTTCGGTCCGGGCCACCATGCCCCGCTGAAAATCCAGGGCCGCCCGGTTCTGGGCTGTCAACATGGGCCTGAGCCACCGCGCCTTTCCCCGGCACTGACCGACAAAATCGATGGCGACCGCATCGTCGTCGTCCATCCGGAATTCGGCGACCCAGTCGGCCTTTGGGTCGCGGGCGGCCTGCATGACCTCGTTGCAGGTGGATTTCAGATCGCCCACAGCGCGAAAGACCGGAACGATCTGGGCCACTGGCTGAACAAGGTCCAGGAGGCGGGATCGGAACGGTTCCGGGAAATCCTCGCCGAGCAACAGGATCAGTTTGAAATCGCTGTCGCCCTGCGTCTTGATTCCCGGCAGGGTGACGTGTTCGAACCACATCATCCGTTCGGCCAGACGAACAGGATCATACAGGGCGGCCCGGTGTTCCTGCATCGTGCGCCCGACTGTCTGAAATCCGTTGAGGTTGGTCAGATAGGAAAACCGGCAAAGCCCCAGAACCTGAACGCGCATCTGTTACCCTTTGACCCGTGCCAATGCCGCGACCCTGCGTTCGCGGTACAGCGTGAACAGCCCTGTTGCGACCACGATGGCCGCCCCCAGCAAGGTCAGGGGTTTAGGCCAATCGCCCCAGATCACAAAGCCCAAAACCAGTGCGACCAGTAAACTGGTATAGCGGAACGGCGCGACAAAACCGATTTCGCCCACCCGCATCGCCCCGACCGAGGCGACATAGCCCGCGATCACAAAGGTCATCGCCCCGCCCAGTTCCAGCGCAGTCTGGCCCGACACCGGTCGCCAATCGACGAACAACGCCCCGACACCGGCAAAGAGCGTTACGCCCCCCGCCGCCATGAGCGCGATCAAAAGGGACGGGATATGCCGGGGCATCCGCCGGGCGCTGACGTCGCGGACCGTGACGCAGACCACCGACAGCAAGGCAAAGACCGAATATTGCGTAAACCCCTCGGTGCCGGGGCGAATGATCAGCAAGACGCCCATCAGGCCGATCCCGATCGCGATCATCCGCCGCCAGCCCACCGCTTCGCGCAGGAACAGGGCGCTGGCCAGCGTTACCGTCAGGGGCAGCGATTGCAGAATGGCGCTGACGTTGCCGATGGGCATGTTGAACAGCGCCGTGATGAAAAACCACGCCCCGCCCGCCTCGGCCACCGTGCGCAGACCGATCAGCGCCCAGTCGCGCCGGGCGAGGTCAAACCGCAGATGCCCCATGAATTTGGTGAGGAGCAGCAGGAACAGGGTCGTCCCGCAGCCCCGGATGAACAGGGCCTGAAACAGCGGCAAGTCGCCCGACAACGCCTTCATGCAGGCGTCGTTGCAGGTGAAGGCGGTCATCGCCGCCATCATCAGAAGCGCGCCGCGCGTGTTGTCCGTGACTGCCATCAGGGTCCCTCCGGTCAGCCTGCCTTAGCAGGCGAAAACCGGAGGGAACAGGGGCCTAGCCAAAGTTGGCAAAGAGCTTGGCATAGGCGGGTTTGAGGGCCGCAATCGCCGCCTTGACTTGTGCCACATCGCCCGCGCGGGTTGCGTCGAACAGCGCCTGCGTGGCCGCCTGCATCCCGCTGGCCAAACCGGAATAGCCGTTGCTGGCCGCCTCGGGCGCGGGATGGGCTGCGATGTCGGCAGCAAGGTAGGACAGGACTGCTGCCTGATCCCGCAGGGCCGGGATTTCGTTGACGGTGAGCGTGGCGGGGTCCACAGCCAGCACTTCCTCCATCGTCAAGTGATAGGCGTTCATCCGGTCGGAAAAGCCGATCACACCGTTGCGCTGGTGCAGATCCCAGATCTGGTTGCGCACCGCCTCAAGCTCTTCGTGGGTCTTGGTCAGATCGCCTGCGCCCACGGTATCGCGGGCCTGCGCCAGCATGGTGCCCACCGTGTCGAGCGTGCCGGACAGGGCTGAATCGTCTGCGTATTGCGGCGGGGGATTGGCAGTCCAGTCCGCGCTGATCGCTGCCCATTTTTCCACGGCCTGATCCAACGCGGTCTGGGTCGCCGGGGCGTTGCCCGCGTTGCTTTGGAACAATGCCGTCCGGTAGGCGGTGTAGGCGTCGCGCAACTGCGCCTCGGCATCTGTGACAGGTCCGGCGGTCGCGGAGGTTGCCAAAAGGACGGACGCCAAGAGTGCGGCCCGGGCGGTCTGGATGAGATTGGTCATCTGTCGTTCTCCTAGGGATTTTGGGTCCGATGTCCGAACCCTCTTCCTCGCCGATAACACATTCAGAAATTTTTATGTTTGATGCAGGTCAAGGGGACTGAAAAGGGTGACGCAGAAACAAAAAGGGCCCCGCGAGGGGGCCCTTTCCGTACACATCCCGAGGGATTTGTTATTCGTCGCGGCTTTCGGGGGTATCGACCATCAGGTTGTCGAACTCGTCCCCACCGACCACATCATCCACCATCACGGGCGCGGCCAGGGCTGCGGCCACTTCGGCCTCTTCCCGGCGGGCTTCGATCACGGTGTTGTCGCGTTCTGCCGCGATCCGGCGGACGCGGCTGGTAGCGCCCCCCGTCCCTGCCGGGATCAGACGACCGACGATGACGTTCTCTTTGAGGCCGACCAGTTTGTCGCGCTTGCCCTGCACCGATGCTTCGGTAAGGACCCGCGTGGTTTCCTGGAACGACGCCGCCGAGATGAACGACCGGGTTTGCAGCGATGCCTTGGTGATCCCCAAAAGGATCGGCTCGCCGGTTGCCGGACGTCCGCCACGGGCAACGGCCTTGGCGTTGGCTTCGTCAAACTCGGCCTTGTCCACGGTTTCGCCCCTGAGCAGCACGGTGTCCCCGCTTTCGTCGATTTCCCATTTCTGGAGCATCTGACGGACGATGACCTCGATGTGCTTGTCGTTGATCTTAACGCCCTGCAAACGATAAACGTCCTGCACCTCGTCGATCATGTAGTCAGCCAGCGCTTCGACACCCATGATGGCAAGGATGTCATGCGGCGCGGGATTGCCGTCCATGATATAGTCGCCCTTTTGGACAAAGTCGCCTTCCTGAACCGGAATGTGCTTGCCTTTGGGGACCATGTATTCGACGCGGTTGCCCGAGTCGTCAGAGGCTTCGATCGCGATCCGGCGCTTGTTCTTGTAGTCCTTGCCAAAGCGCACATAACCGTCGATTTCGGCGATGATGGCGTGATCCTTGGGACGACGGGCTTCGAACAATTCGGCCACGCGGGGAAGACCCCCGGTGATGTCCTTGGTCTTGGCGCCTTCGCGCGGGATGCGGGCAATGACGTCGCCGGCCTTGATGTCCTGACCGTCTTCGACGGACAGAACGGCGTCCACCGACATTGGATAGGTGATCGGGTTGCCAGCCTCGTTACGGACGGGTTCGCCGTTTTCGGCCACGATGATGATCTCGGGCTTGAGCTCGTTGCCTTTGGGCACCGACCGCCAGTCCGACACGATCCGCTGGGTCATGCCCGTTGCATCGTCAGTATCTTCGCGCACGGCGATCCCGTTCACCAGGTCGACATAGCGGGCCATACCGCCTTTTTCAGCGATGATCGGCAGGGTGTAGGGGTCCCATTCGAACATCTTGTCGCCGCGGGCAATCTTGGCGCCCTCTTTGACAAAGATCTTGGTGCCGTAGCCGATCTTGTGTTGCGCCCGCTCTTCGCCGTTGTCGTCCATGATCGCCAGAACCATGTTCCGGCCCATGACGATCTGTTCGCCATTGGCGTTGAGCAGGATGTTGGCGTTGCGGAATTCCACCTTGCCAGCCTGCGACGCCTCGAGGAACGACTGCTGGCCGCCCTGCGCCACGCCGCCGATGTGGAAGGTCCGCATCGTCAGCTGGGTGCCGGGTTCACCGATGGACTGGGCGGCGATGATGCCGACAGCCTCGCCGATGTTGACCATCGTCCCACGGGCAAGGTCACGACCGTAACACGCCTGACACACGCCATCCTCGGCCTCGCAGGTCAGCGGGCTGCGGATACGCATCTTGGCCACGCCCGCCGCGATCAGTTGATCGGCGCGACGTTCGTCGATCAGTTCACCGGCCTTCAGAACCACCTCGTCCGTGCCGGGTTTCAGGACGTCATCGGCGGACACACGGCCCAGAACCCGTTCGGCCAACGAGGACACGACCTCGCCGTCATTCACGGCTGCTTCGGCGGTGATGGCGCGATCGGTGCCGCAATCCTTTTCGCGCACGATGCAGTCCTGCGCCACGTCCACCAGACGCCGGGTCAGATACCCCGAGTTGGCGGTCTTGAGCGCGGTGTCCGACAGACCCTTGCGGGCGCCGTGGGTCGAGTTGAAGTATTCAAGAACGGTCAGACCTTCCTTGAAGTTCGAGATGATCGGCGTCTCGATGATTTCGCCCGACGGTTTGGCCATCAGGCCGCGCATCCCGCCAAGCTGCTTCATCTGGGTGACCGAACCCCGGGCGCCGGAGTGGGCCATCATGTAGACCGAGTTCGGTTCCTTTTCGGATCCGTCCGCGTCTTTCTTCTTGGCCGAGATGGTGGACATCATGGCCTCGGTCACCTTGTCGTTGCACTTGGACCAGGCATCGACGACCTTGTTGTACTTTTCGCCCTGAGTGATCAGGCCATCCATGTACTGCTGTTCGAAATCCTTGACCTGATCGCGGGTCTCGTCGACCAGCGTCCATTTGGTGTCGGGCACGACCATGTCGTCCTTGCCAAAGGAAATCCCCGCCTTGAAGGCTTCGCGGAAACCCATCGTCATGATCTGGTCGCAGAAGATAACCGACTCTTTCTGGCCGCAGTAGCGGTAGACGGTGTCGATGACCTGCTGCACTTCACGTTTGCGCAGCAGTCGGTTGACCAGTTCGAACGGAGCCTTGGCGTTGAGCGGCAAAAGGCCACCCAGCCGCAGACGGCCGGGAGTGGTGTCGTACAGTTTGATGATCTCGTTGCCTTCGTCGTCGATCTGCTTGATCCGGGCCTTGATCCGGGCATGCAGGTGGACTTCGCCGGCGGCGATGGCGTGCTCGACCTCTTCAATGGTCGAAAAAGCCATGCCTTCGCCCTTCATCCCTTCACGGTCGATGGTCGTGTAGTACAGACCAAGGATCATGTCCTGCGACGGCACGATAATCGGCGCGCCGTTGGCAGGGGACAGGACGTTGTTGGTGGACATCATCAAGACGCGCGCTTCCAACTGGGCCTCGAGGCTCAGCGGGACGTGAACGGCCATCTGGTCGCCGTCAAAGTCGGCGTTGAAGGCCGAGCAGACCAGCGGGTGCAGCTGGATCGCCTTGCCTTCGATCAGGATCGGTTCGAACGCCTGAATGCCCAGACGGTGCAGCGTGGGCGCACGGTTCAGCAGAACAGGGTGTTCGCGGATCACTTCGTCCAGAATGTCCCAAACCTCGGGGCGTTCCTTTTCGACCAGCTTTTTCGCCTGCTTGACGGTGGACGACAGGCCCTTGGCCTCAAGCCGCGAGTAGATGAACGGCTTGAACAGTTCGAGCGCCATCTTTTTCGGCAGACCGCACTGGTGCAGCTTGAGTTCGGGACCGGTCACAATGACCGAACGACCCGAGAAGTCGACCCGCTTGCCCAGCAAGTTCTGGCGGAAGCGGCCCTGCTTGCCCTTGAGCATGTCCGAGAGCGATTTCAGCGGACGCTTGTTAGCACCCGTGATGACCCGGCCGCGACGGCCGTTGTCGAACAGAGCGTCGACAGATTCCTGCAACATCCGCTTTTCGTTGCGGACGATGATATCCGGGGCGCGCAGTTCGATCAGCCGCTTGAGGCGGTTGTTGCGGTTGATGACCCGGCGATACAGGTCGTTGAGGTCAGAGGTCGCAAAGCGGCCGCCATCGAGCGGGACCAGCGGGCGCAGTTCCGGCGGGATGACCGGGATCACGGTCAGGACCATCCATTCCGGGCGGTTGCCGGATTCGATGAAGCTTTCCACGATCTTCAGGCGCTTGATGATCTTCTTGGGCTTGAGTTCGCCGGTGGCTTCCTTGAGGTCGGCGCGCAGCTGTTCGGCCTCGGCGTCGAGGTCGATGGCGGCGAGCATTTCGCGGATGGCCTCTGCGCCGATGTTGGCGGTGAAGGCGTCGGTGCCATAGGCGTCTTGCGCGTCGAGGAATTCCTCTTCGGTCATCAACTGGCCGTAGGACAGGTCGGTCAGGCCGGGTTCGATGACGACGTAGTTTTCAAAGTAGAGGATCCGCTCGAGGTCGCGCAACGTCATGTCCAGCATCAGGCCGATGCGGGAGGGCAGCGATTTGAGGAACCAGATGTGCGCGACGGGCGAGGCCAGTTCGATGTGGCCCATCCGTTCGCGGCGCACCTTTTGCAGGGTCACCTCGACGCCGCACTTTTCGCAGACGACGCCGCGATATTTCATGCGTTTGTATTTGCCGCACAGGCATTCGTAATCCTTGATCGGGCCAAAGATACGGGCACAGAACAGGCCGTCCCGTTCCGGTTTGAAGGTGCGGTAGTTGATGGTTTCCGGCTTTTTGATTTCGCCGAAGGACCACGACAGAATCCGCTCGGGCGAGGCCAAGGAGACCTTGATCTCGTCAAACGCCTTGGCGGGCGTGAGCGGGTTGAACGGGTTGTTGGTCAGTTCCTGGTTCATTTTCGATCCTCAAATAAGGTGCGTCGGAAGGAGAGTAAGGGCGACGGTTTCCGCGCGGAAACCGTCCCGGAAAACGCGCGTTTTCCGGCCCTTATTCGTCTTCCTCCGCATCCAGGAGTTCCATGTTGAGGCCGAGGCCCCGGACTTCTTTGACAAGCACGTTGAACGATTCCGGGATACCGGCCTCGAAGTTGTCCTCGCCCTTGACGATGCTCTCGTAGACCTTGGTCCGGCCTGCCACGTCGTCCGACTTCACCGTCAGCATTTCCTGCAGGGTGTAGGCGGCGCCGTAAGCTTCCAGAGCCCAGACCTCCATCTCGCCGAAACGCTGGCCGCCGAACTGGGCCTTACCACCCAACGGCTGCTGCGTGACAAGGCTGTACGGCCCGGTCGAGCGAGCGTGGATCTTGTCGTCGACAAGGTGGTGCAGCTTGAGCAGGTACTTGACCCCGACGGTGACCTTGCGGGCGAACTTTTCACCCGTGCGGCCATCGAACAGGTCGGACTGACCCGATGTGTCAAACCCGGCACGACGCAGGCTGTCGTTCACGTCCGCCTCTTTGGCGCCGTCAAAGACCGGCGTGGCGATCGGAACGCCACGGGTGACGTTGCCCGCAGCTTCGACCAGATGGTCTTCGTCCATGCCCTTGATGCCTTCTTCGTACACATCATCGCCATAGACGATCTTCATCGCGTCGCGCACCGGGGTCAGGTCGCCCGACCGGCGATACTCTTGGAGAGCTTCGTCGATCTGGATGCCCAGACCGCGTGCGGCCCAGCCCATGTGCGTTTCAAGGATCTGCCCGACGTTCATCCGCGAGGGAACCCCCAGCGGGTTGAGCACGAAGTCGACCGGAGTTCCGTCCGCAAGGAACGGCATGTCTTCCATCGGCACAACCTTGGAGATGACCCCCTTGTTGCCGTGACGTCCGGCCATCTTGTCGCCCGGTTGCAGCTTGCGCTTGACCGCCACGAACACCTTGACCATCTTCATCACCCCCGGAGGAAGATCATCGCCCCGGCGCACTTTCTCGACCTTGTCCTCGAACCGGGCGTCGAGCGTCCGCTTCTGGATTTCGTACTGTTCGTTCAGCGCCTCGACGATCTGGGCATCCTTTTCGTCCTTGAGCGCCAACTGCCACCACTGACCGTGGGACAGATCCTCGAGCACCTCTTCGGTGATCTCGGCATTAGCCTTGAACCCCTTGGGGCCTTTGACGGCCTGCTTGCCCAGGATCATCGACTTGAGACGGGCGTAGATGTTGCGGTCCAGGATCGCCATTTCGTCGTCGCGGTCACGAGCCAGACGATCCACCTCTTCCCGCTCGATCTGGAGCGCGCGTTCATCCTTGTCCACGCCGTGCCGGTTGAACACCCGTACTTCGACGATGGTCCCGAAGTCGCCCGGGGGCAGGCGCAGGGAGGTATCGCGGACATCAGACGCCTTTTCCCCGAAGATGGCGCGCAGCAGTTTTTCTTCTGGCGTCATCGGGCTTTCGCCCTTGGGGGTGATCTTGCCCACGAGGATGTCACCGGGGCCGACTTCGGCACCGATATAGACGATCCCGGCTTCGTCGAGGTTGCGCAGGGCTTCCTCGCCGACGTTGGGGATATCGCGGGTGATCTCTTCCGGCCCCAGTTTGGTATCGCGGGCGGCGACCTCGAATTCCTCGATGTGGATCGAGGTAAAGACGTCATCGCGCACGATCCGTTCGGAAATCAGGATCGAGTCTTCGTAGTTGTAGCCGTTCCAAGGCATGAACGCGACGACCACGTTCTTGCCCAAGGCCAGTTCGCCCATGTCGGTCGAGGGGCCATCGGCGATGACCTCGCCCTTCATGACCGTATCGCCAACCTTAACCAGCGGGCGCTGGTTGATACAGGTGTTCTGGTTGGACCGCTGGAATTTGCGCATCCGGTAAATATCGACCCCGGCATCGCCAAGTTCGAGATCCGCCGTGGCGCGCACAACGATACGGGCCGCATCGACCTGGTCGATGACGCCGGCACGGCGGGCCATGATGGCAGCACCGGAATCGCGGGCGACCACTTCTTCGATACCGGTGCCGACCAGCGGCGCCTCGGCCTGAAGCAGCGGAACCGCCTGACGCTGCATGTTTGATCCCATCAGGGCGCGGTTGGCGTCGTCATTTTCCAGGAAGGGAATGAGCGAGGCTGCGACCGACACCAACTGCTTGGGCGACACGTCGATCAGCGACACGCTTTCGCGGGGCGCCAGCGTGTAGTCGCCGTTCTGACGGGTCGACACCAGATCGTTGGCGAACGATCCGTCCTTGTTCATGCGGGCGTTGGCCTGCGCCACGGTGTGCCGCATTTCCTCGGTCGCCGACATGTACTGAACCTGATCGGTAACCTTGCCGTCGATCACCTTGCGATAAGGCGTCTCGATGAACCCGTACTTGTTCACGCGGGCAAAGGTGGCAAGGCTGTTGATCAGGCCAATGTTCGGCCCTTCGGGCGTTTCGATGGGACACATCCGGCCATAGTGGGTCGGGTGGACGTCGCGCACCTCGAACCCGGCACGTTCGCGGGTCAGACCGCCCGGCCCGAGGGCCGACAGGCGCCGCTTGTGCGTCACTTCGGACAGCGGGTTGGTCTGGTCCATGAACTGGCTGAGCTGGCTGGAGCCGAAGAATTCGCGCACGGCAGCGGCCGCCGGTTTGGCGTTGATCAGGTCTTGCGGCATGACCGTGTCGATTTCGACCGAGGACATACGTTCCTTGATCGCCCGTTCCATCCGCAGCAGACCGACGCGGTACTGGTTTTCCATCAATTCGCCAACGGACCGGACGCGGCGGTTGCCGAGGTGGTCGATGTCGTCGATGTCGCCCTTGCCGTCGCGCAGTTCGACCAATGCTTTCACACAGGCCACGATATCTTCACGGCGCAGGGTGCGCATGGTGTCGGCGGCATCGAGGTCCAGACGCATGTTCATCTTGACCCGGCCCACGGCGGACAGGTCGTAACGTTCGCTGTCAAAGAACAGGGTGTCGAACAGGGCGCTGGCGGCGTCCACGGTCGGCGGCTCGCCGGGGCGCATGACGCGGTAGATATCCATGAGCGCGGTTTCCCGGTTCATGTTCTTGTCCGCGTTCATGGTGTTGCGGATGTAGGGACCGACGTTGATGTTGTCGATATCCAGAACGGGGATCGTGGTGATCCCGGCATCCACCAGTTCCTTGACAGACCCGCCAATGATGGTGCCGTCACGGTCCATCTCGAGCGTCAGTTCGTCACCGGCTTCGACGTAGATCGCGCCGTTCTCTTCATTGATGATGTCGCGGGCGACGAATTTGCCGACGATGTGATTGTAGGGAACCAGCAGTTCCTTGACCTTGCCCTCGTCAACCAGCTTTTTCACCGTGCGGGGGGTGACCTTTTCACCGGCCTTGGCGATGACTTCGCCGGTCGCCGCGTCAACCAGATCATAGGTGGGGCGAGTGCCGCGCACGCGGTCGGGGAAGAACTTGGAGACCCAGTTCTTGCCCTTTTTGTCGAGCTTGAAATCGACGGTGTCGTAGTAGGCGGTCATGATCGCCTCCTGATCCATGCCGAGGGCATAGAGCAGGGTCGTCACCGGCAGTTTCCGGCGGCGGTCGATGCGCGCGAATACGAGGTCTTTGGCGTCAAATTCAAAGTCGAGCCAGGAGCCGCGATAGGGGATGATCCGGCAGGCGAACAGCAGCTTGCCCGAGCTGTGCGTCTTGCCCTTGTCATGATCGAAGAACACGCCGGGAGAGCGGTGCATCTGGGAAACGATCACGCGCTCGGTCCCGTTCACGATGAACGTTCCGTTCTGGGTCATCAGGGGCATGTCGCCCATGAAGACGTCCTGTTCCTTGATGTCCTTGACCGACTTGGCGCCGGTATCCTCGTCGACATCGAACACGATCAGGCGCAGCGTCACCTTGAGAGGTGCCGAATAGGTCATATCGCGCTGCTGGCACTCTTCGACGTCGTACTTGGGCTTTTCCAGCTCGTACTTGACGAATTCCAGCACGCTGGTTTCGTTGAAGTCCTTGATCGGGAACACCGACTGGAACACGCCCTTGATCCCTTCGCCATCGGCGGGGATGTCCTGATCGCCGGAGCGCAGGAACAGGTCGTAAGAGGATTTCTGAACCTCAATGAGGTTCGGCATTTCAAGAACTTCACGGATTTTGCCGTAGTACTTGCGCAGGCGTTTCTGACCGAGGAAGGACTGTGCCATGTGCGTCGTCACCTTTCAAATCTCTGCGGGGTCATGTCGCGCGGGGCCGCGGCATGTCGCCCATCTGAGAACGGGGGTTCCCGGTCCATTCGTGGCTTTCGTCCCACCGAAAGCCTCCCGACCATTGGGAACCTGCCCAAGGAGGGGGCTGCGTTCAGCCCTCTGCCAAGACAGGTTCGGCTGGACCCGCAGGACGCGGATCCAGCCTTGAAATGAGCGGTGGGTTGCACCCACCCTACGCGCGTAGGGTGGGTGCAACCCACGTATCGCTTAGGCCAGTTCGACCTTGGCGCCAGCTGCTTCCAGCTTGGCTTTGATCGCTTCGGCGTCGGCTTTGTTGGCGCCTTCCTTGACCTTGCCACCGGCCTCGACGAGGTCCTTGGCTTCTTTCAGGCCCAGACCGGTGATCGCGCGAACTTCCTTGATCACGTTGATCTTCTGGGCGCCGGCGTCTTTCAGGACGACGTCGAATTCGGTCTTTTCTTCAGCGGCTTCGGCAGCCGGGCCAGCGGCCGGGCCAGCCATCATGACGGCGCCACCGGCGGCCGGCTCGATGCCGTATTCATCCTTGAGGATGGTTTTCAGTTCTTGAGCTTGCAGCAGCGTGAGGTTCACGATCTCTTCTGCGAGTTTTTTCAGATCAGCCATTTTGCTTTCCGTTCGTTTAAGGTGTGTTCCAACGTCAGGGTTTTCAACCCCGAGGACAGTTCAGGTTGCTTATGCAGCTTTCTCTTCGGCCCGTTCTTCAATGGTCGAAAGAATGCTCGCGATGTTCGAAGCAGGCGCACCAATAGCCCCGGCGATGTTCGAAGCAGGCGCACCGATGCAGGCGACGATCGAAGCGATAAGCTCCTCACGCGACGGCATTTGTGCGACGGCTTTGACACCGGCGACGTCCAGCGCCGCATTGCCCATAGCCCCGCCAAGGATGACGAACTTGTCGTTCGTCTTGGCATAGGCATCGACCACCTTCGCCGCAGCGACGGGGTCTTCGGAATAGGACAACACGGTCATGCCCGTGAGAAGGTCACCGATGCTTGCGCAGGGCTTTCCCTCAAGGGCGATCTTGGCGAGCTTGTTCTTGGCAACGCGCACGGACCCACCAACTTCGCGCATTTTACCGCGCAGGTCCTGCATTTGTGCAACCGTCATGCCTTCGTAGTGGGCAACCACTACGACGCCAGAGCTTTCAAAGATCTGGCCGAGTTCTTCGACCAGCTTCTCTTTTTGTGCTCTATCCACAGTTTCACTCCAAGTTTGGAGGGTTCCCCCTCCGGCTCATATTGACCCGCCGATGGTCTGGCGGGCACTTCGGGTCCTTACGGGTCCCGAGGCCTGGATCGCCCGAAGGAATGCCGCGGGGCATCCGAACGGAAATCTTGTCTCGTTTCCCATCTCAGGAAGGACTTAGCGGGGTTGGATCAGATCCGGGCCCCAGCCCTCCGTCTCGGACAGGACAGGGCCAAATTTGTGGCCCTGCCATTGACGGGCGAACCCGTCAAATTTCGTAGGGTGGGTGCAACCCACCGCGCGGGATCAGTTCCCGGTGGCGCTTGCCACGTTGATGCTGACGCCCGGACCCATGGTCGAGCTGATGGCGACCTTTTTCATATAGGTCCCCTTGGCGCCGGTAGGCTTGGCCTTGCTGACGGCATCAACGAAGGCGCGCAGGTTTTCTTCCAGCTTGGCCGCGTCGAACGAGGCCTTGCCGATCCCGGCATGGATGACCCCGGCCTTTTCGGCCTTGAACTGAACCTGACCGCCTTTGGCGGCCATCACGGCCTCTTTCACATCCATCGTCACCGTCCCGATTTTCGGGTTCGGCATCAGGTTGCGCGGGCCCAGCACCTTGCCCAGACGGCCGACGATCGGCATCATGTCGGGGGTGGCGATGCAGCGATCAAAGTCGATCTTGCCGCCCTGCACGATTTCCATCAGGTCCTCGGCGCCGACGATGTCGGCTCCGGCTGCCTTGGCTTCATCGGCCTTGGCACCACGAGCGAACACGGCGACGCGCACGGTCTTGCCGGTGCCGTTGGGCAGGTTGACCGTGCCACGGACCATCTGGTCGGCATGGCGGGGGTCGACGCCCAGGTTCATCGAAATTTCAATGGTTTCGTCGAACTTGGACTTGGCGTTGGCCTTGACCAGTGCCACGGCTTCGGCGACCGACAGATCACCCTTGCCTTCAAACGCGGCCTTGGCCGCAGTCATACGCTTACCGATTTTTGCCATCACTTCACCTCGATGCCCATGGAGCGGGCAGAGCCCAGAATGATCTGCATCGCGGCTTCGATCGAATTCGCGTTGAGGTCCTTCATCTTGGCCTCGGCGATTTCCTTGACCTGTGCGACGGTGACCGACCCTGCCACGGCTTTACCGGGGGTCTTGGACCCGGACGTCAGCTTGGCGGCCTTTTTCAGGAAATAGGACGCAGGCGAGGTCTTCACTTCCATCGAGAACGACTTGTCCTGATAGTAGGTGATGATCACCGGCGTCGGTGCGCCGGGTTCCATGTCTGCGGTCTTGGCGTTGAACGCCTTGCAGAATTCCATGATGTTGATGCCGCGCTGACCCAGTGCGGGGCCGACGGGCGGGGAGGGGTTTGCTTGCCCGGCTTTCACCTGCAGCTTGAGCGAGCCCATTACTTTCTTGGCCATGAGGCCTCTCCTTCGTTTCAGCGGTGGGTTGCACCCACCCTACAATGCCCCAAAGGGCGGTTTGCCGTGGTTCGCGTCACCGCTCCCACGTCTGATCGCGCCTGCCGTCTATTGTTTGACAACCTGCGTGAATTCCAGTTCGACCGGTGTTGCCCGGCCAAAGATCGACACAGTCACCTTGAGGCGCTGGTTGTCTTCGTCCACTTCCTCGACCATGCCGTCGAAATCCTCGAACGGGCCATCGGCCACCTTGACCTTTTCGCCGATCTCGAAATGGATCAACGTCCGCGGGCTTTCTTCGCCCTCTTGGACGCGACCCAGAATCGCAGTCACTTCGGCATCGCGCATCGGCATCGGGCGGCCCTGCGGGCCCAGAAATCCGGTCACGCGGTTGATCGAGTTGATCAGGTGATAGCCTTCGTCCGACATTTCCATGTGCACTAGCACATATCCGGGCATGAACCGCCGCTCGGTCGTCACCTTCTTGTTGCGCCGAACCTCGATCACCTCTTCGGTCGGGACCAGAACCTCGTCGATCTGATCCTCCAGGCCCTGTTCGGCGACCTTGGTGCGGATCGTTTCGGCGATCTTCTTCTCGAAATTCGAGAGGACGCTGACCGAGTACCACCGTTTCGCCATATTCACCGTGCCCTGTCCGTGCCAGCCCCAAGGACCGGAAGTTCCATTATTTTCAAGCAGTTCACACTGCCTGTTCCGAAAAAGAAAATCGGCGCGCAACACGATTCGCCGCACGCCATCCTCCGAAGTCCGTGGCTACTACCCCCCTTCCCCCCTGAATTCAAGGGGGTCCGGGGCGAATTGGCGCCGGACCTGACGGAGCGTCAGTTGCCAAAGGCACCCAGCACCCCGGTCAGACCTGACCGGATGACCAGATCGACCAGCGAAAAGAAGATCGAGATGAGTGTGGCCATGAAGAACACCATCGCCGTGGTCAAAAGCACCTCACGCCGCGACGGCCAGACGACCTTTGCGATTTCGGCGCGGGTCTGTTGGATGAACTGAACGGGGTTGGTGCGGGCCATCGACATTTCCTTCATGGATCACGGGGCGACATACGGCCTATGGAGCAGCTTTTCAAGCCTTGCCAGACGGGGCGGCGGCTGGCAGCCGCGGGGTCAGGACGGTGACACCCGGAAGGGCCGCGATCTCCTCCATCTGCAAATCGTAAACGGCGGTCGCCGCGGCATTGATGGCGGTGTTGTAGAGGTCGAACTTGGGATTAGTGGTCGAAATCGGATGCGCCTCGCGGGCGCGACCGGCAAGCGCCCGGGTCTGCCCCTTGTCATGCCATGCCAGCACCTGCCGGACGGCGTCCTCCGACAGGCCGGGATGGACGGGAGTTTCGATCGGGGCTATCCGGCTGCCCAGCCGCCATCGCAGCATCCGGCGCATCAGGGTGCGAAACAGGGCGCGATAATCCTCATACCGCCAAACGTAGATCTCGCCGATGCCGGGAATGGCGGCAAAGCGGGCGACCAGCTGGGCCCAATCTATGTCCTCGACCGGGTTCATCGTGCGGAACGCCTTTGGGGTCAGGACATTTCCGCCAAACAGGGTCTGGCTGTAGGCCGAGGTGAGAAATGTTGCGGGGTTGCGGACCGACAGGAACAGGCGGACAGGGTTGGGGGCCACCGAGCGGACAAGGCTTTCCAACTGCTCGGGACCCGCGGCATAGATCGGTATGCTGATCCGCCCACCTGGCAGGTAGAGCGGCCCCAGAAAATTCTCTTCGCTGATGACAACCCTAGTCCCGCCGCGCGCCAGCATCTCGAGCCGGGCCTGCGCATCTTCGGGTCCTCCGGCGGGCCAAAGGCCGCGCAGCCCGAACATCCGGTCCAGCGATTTGCCTTTGCGCCGCAAATAGGACGGCCCGTAAAACCGCACACCGTCGTCGGCCAGAATGTCGTGATGCTGTTCAAGGCTGTTCTGAAGGTGCGAGGTCGCCGTCTTATGCGCCCCCATGTGGATCGTGACCGAGATCAGCTTTGCCAAGGCACCATCCGATATTGCCATCAAATCCGTCGGCCGCGCCGACCGGATCGACAGGCCGGTGGTCCGTGGCAGGGGCAGAAGGGCTCGAACCCTCGACCTACGGTTTTGGAGACCGTCGCTCTACCAACTGAGCTATACCCCTAGGACCGAAGCGGGGCTTACGGCACCTGCCACGGGGAATCAAGAGGGCAAGACATCGTGTTGTGTCAGGCGTCCATCGGTCTGTAGCATTTGGGCGCGTTGAGCACCTTGTTGGAAATGGTAGTGGTGGTGGTGATCGTGATCTTGCCGTCAGGCGTGGTCGACTTTTCCACGCTGCTTGCAGTGGCAGTCGTCATCAGTTGCAGACGGACGACCTGAACCTCGCCGATCATGTCGGGGATGTTTTGTTCGATGACGTCGACCAGCCCCGTTGACACGACGCGGATGACCATTGCGCTGTGCTGCGGCTGGCCGCGCGACTCTCCGGGGGTCTTGGAGTCCTCGTCCTCGCTTCCGTCAGAGCGCACGATCTTGATGTTGAGGGTCTGCGCCCAGTCGTAGTGGCTGAATTGCAGGACATCCCCCGGCTGAAGGGCCGCAATGGCGACCGGTTTGCCCCAAATCACGGACACCCCCGGACCGATATTGGGCGTCAGCGATTTCGAGGATTTGCCGCCATTGGCGACGACAGTGTCCTCGACAAGCGTCCAACACTGACCGTCACCGTAGCGGCCTGATTTTTGCTGGATCGAAGCGACAGCAGCAATGGCATTGTATGGCATGACTGTGAAACCTGTTCTGGAAATGGGAGCGGCTGAAAACAGATTCAGATTACGCCTGTCTCCGAGGTTCGCCTAGATGGATTCCGGCGCTGGGCTGAACTGATGACGGCGGGCGGGAAACGCGCATGAAAAAGGCCGCCCGAAGGCGGCCTTTTGTGATCTATCCAGAGGTCTGGATCAGGCGACGATTTTGGACACGACGCCTGCGCCGACGGTGCGGCCGCCTTCGCGGATGGCGAAGCGCAGGCCGTCTTCCATGGCGATCGGGGCGATCAGTTCGACGTTGAACTTCAGGTTGTCCCCCGGCATCACCATTTCGGTGCCTTCGGGCAGAACCACGGTCCCGGTCACGTCCGTCGTGCGGAAGTAGAATTGCGGGCGGTAGTTCGCAAAGAACGGCGTGTGACGGCCGCCTTCTTCCTTGGTCAGGATATAGGCTTCGGCTTCGAACTTGGTGTGCGGGGCAACCGATTTCGGCTTGCACAGCACCTGGCCACGTTCCACGCCTTCACGGTCGATACCGCGCAGCAGGACGCCGACGTTGTCGCCAGCCTCACCACGATCCAGCAGCTTGCGGAACATCTCGACGCCGGTGCAGACCGACTTCTTGGTGTCCTTGATGCCCACGATCTCGATCTCGTCACCGACGTTGATCACGCCACGCTCGATCCGGCCGGTCACAACCGTACCCCGACCCGAAATCGAGAACACGCCTTCGATCGGCATCAGGAACGGCTTGTCCACCGCGCGGGCGGGGGTCGGGATGTACTCGTCCACGGCCTTCATCAGCGCCTTGATCGACTCTTCGCCAATCTCGGGACGGGTGCCGTTCATCGCGTGCAGCGCCGAGCCGGGGATGATCGGGATATCGTCGCCGGGATATTCGTACGAGGTCAGAAGCTCGCGGATTTCCATCTCGACCAGCTCGAGCAGTTCGGCGTCATCCACCTGATCGACCTTGTTCATGTAGACGACCATGTAGGGGATGCCCACCTGGCGACCCAGCAGGATGTGTTCGCGGGTCTGCGGCATCGGGCCGTCAGCAGCGTTCACCACCAGGATCGCGCCGTCCATCTGGGCGGCACCGGTGATCATGTTCTTGACGTAGTCGGCATGGCCGGGGCAGTCGACGTGCGCATAGTGACGGGTTGCCGTCTCGTATTCCACGTGGGCCGTCGAGATCGTGATCCCGCGGGCCTTTTCCTCGGGCGCGGCGTCGATCTGGTCGTAGGCCTTGAAATCCCCAAAATACTTGGTGATCGCCGCCGTCAGCGTCGTCTTGCCGTGGTCCACGTGACCAATCGTCCCGATGTTCACGTGCGGTTTGTTCCGTTCAAACTTTGCCTTACCCATGTGCCTGACGCCTTCTGGTTAGAGGGGCCGACAGCCGACCCGTTTTAACATCGCGGGCGATGTATTGGCATTCGAAGGGGAAATCAAGCCGCTGTTAGTTGGTGGCGGGCGGGGTCTGGTCCGGTTCCAGTGCAGCGGGATTATCGACCAGGACGTTCCCGGCCACGATGGTCGGGTCGGCCTCGGGCGTTTCGGGCGTTCCGCCGAACCAGTCGGCATGTTCGCGCATCAGCCGCTCGATCGCCCGTGCCGCGTTGAAGGCAAGGCCGTCCATCTGTTCTTCGCGGGTCTTGGTCATCCCCGACGACAGGAACGGCACGCTGCAACAGGGTTCGAACACAGTCAGCTGGATCGGTTCGGGGTTGATCTTGGATTGGGTGGCATCGTTGTAGAACGTCACAGAAAAGATCAGGACGGATTTGGGCGAATAGACCAGCGGTATGCCCGCCCGGCCCAGAACATAGCCCTGCACCGCCACCGCGATGTGATAATACTGGTCCCCATCATAGCGTTTGAACCGGTCGTTGACCGCTTTTTCCACTGCGGCGATCCATTCATCCGGGGTGGCATCGCGCGACACGGGCCCCTTTTGCGGGTCTTCGGCGACAACCACATTAAATCCCAACAAGAAGTGCCCGATCGGATCGGGCGTTTGTGTCAGGTCGTCGCGCACCCCGCCGCAGGCCGAAAGCCCCAGTAATAGTATCAGGGCCAGAAAACGGGTCAGGAGTGTCTGCACGGCGGGCGTCCTTGTTGCGGCGTCGGCCCACGCTACGGAACCCACCTCCATGGCGCAAGCCCGCGTGAACCGCCCCCTTTTGACCAACTAATTTAGTCAAGATATCTTGCGGCCCGCACGGCAACTGAATACAAAGTAAAAGACTCGGAATAAGGACCGTACCATGTCTTCACTCAAATCTCCTCGCGCTGCAAACCCCCGCCGCTGGCAATCGCTGGCTCTTGCAGGAACGGCGGCCGGTTTGACTGCGTGGTCGCCTGCCACGGCTCAGGTTGCCCCGCAGGATGCAATGACTGCGCCGGCCGATGCGATGATCTGGACCGTCCAGGCCGAAGGAGGTGAAGGCGGGGAAAGCGGCGCCTTGGCCACCAATACTCAGGACGCCGCCTATCTGACCGATCTGGGGATCGTGGACGCCCACCTGCGCGCCGCCGTCGCTGTCTATGCCGCCGGAATGGTGCCCGAGGCGATCGGTCTGGCCGGACACCCCGAGGCCGAAGTGATGGGCGACCTGCGCCCGCTGTTGGCCGACCGAAATGTCCCTGATTTCACCGATGCGCTCGACGCGCTTTCGGCTGCCATCGGGGCCGAGGCCCCGCTGGCCGACGTCAAAACTGCCTATGGCGTCGTCGCAGCCCAACTGGCCGAAGCCGCCAAGGCCGAAGACGGCGAACCCCGCGCCCGGCTGGATGCCATTGCCGCGCTGACCCGGGGGGCCGGTGCCGAATACGATCAGAGCGTGACGGATGGCGCGGTTTCGGATCCGGTCACCCTGCAAGAGGCTTTTGGATATATCCAGACGGCCCGGCAGATGGCCAGCGCGCTGGCCACCTCGCCCGACCCGGCGGTCGCGACTGCGGGTGCGGCGGCGCTTGATTCGCTTAACACGACTGACCCGGCCTTCGGCGATCTGACGGGCACGACACTGACGGTGGACCCCAGCTTGATCTATGGGGCGGCCGCCCAGATCGATTTTGCCGCCGCCGGGATAAACTAGCCATGATGCTGGCCATCGACCAGGTCCTCGGCCCGGACGAGGTGTCGGCGATCCGCGCGGCGATCCCCGGCCTGACATTCGGCGACGGGGCCGCCAGCGCGGGGAAATTCGCGCGCGAGGTCAAAGCCAACGATCAGGCCGCCCCCTCGCCCGCACTGGACGCAGTTCTGGGACAAGTCACCCAGGCACTTACGGCCAACCCGATTTTTGGCTTTGCCGCCCGTCCCCGGTTGATGACCCGGCTGATCCTGTCGCGATATCGGACAGGCCAGACCTATGGCCTGCATGTGGACGATGCGCTGATGAACGGTGTGCGCACGGACCTGTCCTTTACCCTGTTTTTGTCCGATCCCGACACTTACGAAGGCGGCGCATTGGTGATCGAGGACACGTTTGAACAGCGGGCGGTCAAATTGCCTGCAGGCGACCTGATTCTCTATCCCTCGACCACCCTGCACCGGGTCGAGCCTGTCACGTCAGGCGAACGGCTGGCGGTGGTGGGCTGGGTGCAAAGTTGGGTGCGATCTGCCGATCAGCGCGAAATCCTGTTCGATCTGGAACGCAGCCTGCGCCAGGTGCACGAGGCAGAGGGGAAATCGGCCCTGTTCGATACCCTGGCCAAGACGCGGACGAACCTGCTGCGGCTGTGGGCTGCCGATTAATCGCAGATATACTTGAGCGCTTTCCATTCGGCGGGTTCGAGCAGCGGCACGGTGACCTGACCCTCAGGCGTCGCCGCGCGGGCGGCGGCGATCCGGTCGCCCAGCGCCGGGTGCGACATGAAGTGGCGCAGGATACTGGTGTCGTCCTCGTTCCCCTCAGCCCGCAACCGTTCAAAGAACGTGGCAATGGCAGAGGGCGGCAGGTCAGACCGGCGCAGCAGGTCGTGGGCATAAAGGTCGGCGTTCGCCTCGGCCTCGCGGGTGTAATCGGCCTGGATGATCCGGTTGGTGATGAACAGGACCATCGCCCCCCCGGCAAAATCGCCGAACAGCAGGCCCAGAACCCCGATCGACCCGGCGGATCGCAACGCGATGCGCGACGGATCGCGGGCAGACACATGGCCCATCTCGTGGGCCAGCACGGCGGCGACTTCCTCGGGGCTTTCGGCCTTTTCCAGCAATCCGCGGAACACGACGATATAGCCGCCCGGCAGGGCAAAGGCATTGACCATCTCGTGATCCAGCACCTGCACGGTGATCTCGATGGGTAGGTCGGCATTGGCGGTCAACCGCGCCTCGATCGTGCGCAGGGCGGCCAGACCATCCGTGGTTTCGCAGAGCGGCAACTCGCCATATCCGGTTTCGTCCAGCGCCTGACGGATCTGGGTCAGCGTGGCATCGCCCAACGCCTTTTCCCCGGCCGGTGGCAGAAAGGCGGCCAGTTGGTTGGCCATCAGCGGCACAAGACCAAAGATGATGAGCGCGACCGACCCGACGGCGGCCAAAGCCCAGGCCGCCAGCTTGCCCTTTTGGCGCAGGGGAGGACGGCGGCGCAGGTTGGCCGCCCGCGCCCGGATCAGGCCCGCGTCGTGGGCGGATACGATCAGGCGGGCGGTTTCCTCTCCTTGAACCGACAGGATCATCTGGTCGGGCCCCGCCACATCGGGGACGATGCGCAGGTCGGCATAGGGCCAGGCATCCCGCTCGGTTTTGCCCTCAAGGATAAGGATGCCATTGGCGTCGTCTTCGAGGATCAAGAGAACTTCATGAACGGCGGCCGTTTCCCCGTCCAGCCAGAGGGCCGGAATGAACAGCGGCTCGGTCGTCGGCACCTCGGTCATATCGCCGCCCCCAGATCCAGCGCCTCGGCAAAACCTTCTGCCTCGGTCGACGTATCGCGGGCGCGCTGGTGGACGTTGGTCAAGCCGGGAACGCCAGTGACCGTGATAGTCTGCGCATAGTGCCGCCACAGCGGCATGGTCACAAAGACGTGGCGCAGCACAGACCACGACAGGAACACGCCAAAGTAAAGGACCAGACCGACAATAATCAGCAGCCAGCGCGGCAGATCGAACAAGTGGGCCAGATCGCTTGCTTCACCCAGGCCCGCCTGCATCCGTTGAATTTGCATCAAGCCGAACAGGATGGTCAACGGCACCAACGGGACAAGCATGGCAATCGACGTCAGCAGATAGCCCACCGAATAGATGCGAAAGACGGTTCCTGTCCGGGGCTGGGCAATCAGGCCGATATCACCCGCCGTTTTGGTGTCGGCCAGCCGCTTGGTCGCCTTGACCGAATAGTTGACGATCCCGATGCTGAACCACAGCCCCAAGGGGACAAGCAGCCAGAACAAGGGCAGGTTGCCGTCGATCCCGTCGCCTGTGAACCGCATATAGGCGAACAGGATCACCGTCCCCAGCACCGGAACCGCCACGTCAAGAAAGGGGCGATACAGCATTTGCCACCGCCCCCCCTGCACCAGACGGACACTGCCGAACGAGGTCCGGTCGGTGCGGTATTTCTCAAGCCAGAACGTCATGCGCGGCCACAGCAGACCCAGCGACAAGATGGTGATGACCCAGTGCATCAGCGCCCGTCCGGCATAGCCCCAGGCCCCCGGCTCCATCCCGAACCGGATCCCCCGCCAGCGGGTTCGCGACAGGATGTATCGGCGGGCACGGTAGCGGGCGTAGAACCAGATCGGCACCACTCCGGCGAGGCTGACCGCATAGGCGGCAAAATTATTGGCCAGCAGCGAAAAGCTGACGAACATCAGGACCAGGTTCACGATGCCGATGTAGAACGCCATGACAACGACCGCGACCAGAAAGCCCATCATCTTTTCAATGCCGGTGCCTGTGTATTCCAGTGGCAGACCACCGGGGCGGATGCCTGACCAGTACCAGCGGCGCAGGCGGGTTTTCATCCAAAACCGGTAGAAGCCAAGCGTCAGGATCGTCAGCAGCCCGGTCCATAGCGCCAGCCCGAACAGCCGCCCGCGCGAGCCCACGAATTCGGTCTGAAACTCGGTCGGCTCGACATGCACGGGGCGCTGGGGCGGCACCGGCGGCGGCTGCACGACCCGCAGCGGTGGCGGCACTGGAGGAGGACCACCCACCCCTTAGCTGCCTGCCGGGACGAGGATGCAGGAATGCGCCTCGGTCCCGTTGCCACGCACGATGCCCACCTGCCCCGCTGGCACGTCGAAATAGCGGACGTCGGCCCCGGCGCGGGCGCGAACGGTCGCAGGCCCCGGCGCCTCGCACCGGAAGTTCGAGAAAAGCATCCGGCATTTGGTATAGGGCTGGCCCACTGCGTTCACGACCAGCACGCCGTTGGACGGATCACGCATCGACGACATGGTGTGGTTGTAGGACAGACCAGCGGCGGTGGCCGCCTCGGCCGTGGTTTCGGAGCAGTCCGGCCCGTCAACTGGCGTATTGATGGTCAAGTACAGCCAGCCCATCACCCCGGCCACCCCGATAGCGACTACTGCCGCCAGTGGAACAAGGGGGTTCTTCAGCATCTCGGCGCCTCAGGTAAAGGTGTTGTCCCGGGGGAACCCGCGCGGGGCCATCCGGCCCGCGGTCGCCCGCTTGGCCAGCCATTCCGACAAATCGGTTTCGGTGCGGGTCCGGCCTGCCGGGTCGAGCCAGCTAAGCCCGTCGGACAGGGTGAATGTCGTCGCGTCCGACAACCCGCCATCCTTGTATTTCTGCAACCGAACACCCTTCCCACGCCCCATTTCTGGCAACTCGTCCAAAGCAAACACCAGAACCTTGCGGTTGTCACCCACAACCGCGACGTGATCGCCGGCAACGGGCTTGCAGACCTTGGTCACGGCCCCTTCGCGGATATTGAGGACCTGTTTACCTGCGCGGGTCTGGGCCAACACCTCGTCCTCGGGGACGACAAACCCGTCACCGTCGGACGAAGCGACAAGCAGTTTGGCGCCCGGGCGATGGATCAGGATATCGACGATCCCCGCTTCGTTGGGCAGGTCGATCATCAGGCGCAGGGGTTCGCCCATGCCGCGCCCACCCGGCAGGTTGGCCCCCGTGACGGTATAGAACCGGCCATTGCTGCCCACGATCAGCAGCTTGTCTGTGGTCTCGGCATGGATGACAAAACGACCCTCATCGCCGTCCTTGAACTTGAGCTCGGTCGCCTTGTCGATGTGGCCCTTCATGGCCCTGATCCAACCCATTTTCGAGCAGACGACGGTAATCGGCTCGCGGTCGATCATCGCCTCAAAGGGGACTTCGGCGACCTCGGTCGCCTCGGCGAACGTGGTGCGACGGGCGCCGCCGGGACTGTCCTTGCCGAATTGCTTGCGGGTTTCGCGCAACTGGTCGGCAATGCGGCCCCATTGCAGGTCACCACTGTCCAGCAGGTCCTCCAACTCGGCGCGTTCGACCATAAGGGCGTCCCGCTCGGCCACCAGTTCCATCTCTTCCAGACGGCGCAGGGACCGCAGGCGCATGTTCAACACGGCCTCGGCCTGCACCTCGTTCAAACCCACGGCATCTTCGCCCGCAGGCGTAGGCATTGGCGGCTTGTAATCCTTTTCGGACATCGCGCGGGCATGATCGCGCGACCAATCCTCGGCCATCAGGGCGGCCTTGGGATCGTCGTCATAGCGGATGATGTCGATCACCCGGTCGAGGTTGAGAAAGGCAATGATGAAGCCTTCGAGCACGTCCAACCTGTGGTCGATCTTGTCCATGCGGTGCTGGCTGCGGCGGATCAGGACGGCGCGGCGATGATCGAGGAAGGCGCGCAAAACTTCCTTGAGGCTGCACACCTTGGGGGTGAGGCCGTCGATCAGCACGTTCATGTTCAGCGAAAACCGGATTTCCAGATCGGAATTTCGAAACAGCATCCCCATCAGCATGTCGGGATCGACCGTGCGGGCGCGAGGTTCCAGAACAATGCGGATATCGTCTGCGGATTCGTCGCGGACATCGGCCAGGATCGGGACCTTCTTGGTCTGGATGATCTCGGCCAGTTTTTCGATCAGCTTGGATTTCTGGACCTGATAGGGGATTTCGGTGACCACGATCTGCCACTGACCCCGACCCAGATCCTCGATTTCATATCGGGCGCGCAGGCGGAACGATCCGCGGCCGGTGCGATAGGCCTCGGCGATATTGGCGGCGGGTTCGACCAGCACGCCACCGGTCGGAAAATCGGGGCCGGGGACGTATTGCAACAGGGTTTCGTCGCGGGCATCGGGGGTCTTGATCAGATGCAGACAGGCGCCGATCAGTTCGTGCAGGTTATGCGGCGGGATGTTGGTAGCCATCCCCACGGCAATGCCCGACGACCCGTTTGCCAGCAGGTTGGGAAATGCGGCCGGAAACACCACCGGCTCCTCAAGTGTGCCGTCATAGTTGGGGCGGAAATCGACGGCGTTCTCGGCCAAGCCCTCCATCAACGCTTCGGCGGCGGCGGTCATCCGCGCCTCGGTATAGCGGCTGGCGGCGGGGTTATCGCCGTCGATGTTGCCGAAATTCCCCTGCCCGTCCACCAGCGGATAGCGGACGTTGAAATCCTGAGCCAGACGGGCCATCGCATCATAAATGGCCGCATCGCCGTGCGGGTGATAGTTGCCCATCACGTCGCCCGAAATCTTGGCTGATTTGCGGAACCCGCCGTTGGACGCCAGCTTTAACTCGCGCATCGCATAGAGGATGCGGCGATGGACAGGCTTCAACCCGTCCCGCGCATCAGGCAGTGCGCGGTTCATGATGGTGGACAGCGCATAGGTCAGATAGCGGTCACCGATCGCGCGGCGCAGAGTTTCGGTAAACTCGACCGGCTCTATCTGGGGGGTGTCGGGCGTATCGGTCATAGATGTTGTCTAGCGGCTGAGGGCGCACTGATCCAGACCCGTTTTGGCCGAACACCGAATGATGGAACCAATGCAAGTTTCCGGGATTTCCCCCTAAATACCGGTCACCAAAAAGTGTATGCTATGCGCACTGCTGGTGATGTTGCCGATTCTGGGGGTCTAAGACGTGAAACGATTCATCCTTGTCACATTCCTGTTCTTGGGATGGGCATTTTACGAGGTGTCGGGCGGCGCCAATTTCGTGCCAGAGGCGCGTGTGGCTAATGTCGATCCGCTGG
This sequence comes from Marivivens sp., assembly GCA_024642115.1. Lineage (GTDB taxonomy): Bacteria > Pseudomonadota > Alphaproteobacteria > Rhodobacterales > Rhodobacteraceae > JAHEBU01. The sequence continues at coordinate 173,876 of JAHEBU010000003.1, forward strand.
CCACAGCCGAAACCGTGACACGCGCCAACACGACCGACATGGCCTCGCTTGGGCAAGGATCGGTTCCACTGGTCCAGCCAGCGACCGCGATTCCGGCTGCGGCAGCAGTCGTTTCGGCGGAACCCGCATCTTTTGAAACCACCCCGGCCATTGCACCGGTCGCGGCCACTGTAGCGGCGGACGTTGCCACCTCCTCGACCGTCGTGACCGCCGATCTGCGGAGCGTGTCCGGCCAGCGGGTCAACATGCGGCAGGGTCCCGGTACGTCGTTTGGCGTCGTCGATACGCTGCCCCAAGGAACGCTGGCCGAAGTGATCGAGGTTGGTGCAGACGGCTGGGCCAAGGTTCGGATCGTGGATACGGATCAGGTCGGCTGGATGGCCGAGCGGCTTTTGACCAAGTCGAACCTCTGACCCCACTTGCCGGGAAGGCCGGAACGGGCCAGAACGGCCCGATGACAGGCAAGACTATCCTTATCACCGGCTGTTCGTCCGGAATCGGCTTTGACGCGGCGCATGGGCTGCGGGACGCCGGGTGGCGCGTGTTCGCCTCTTGCCGGGCCGAGGCCGACTGCGACAGGCTGCGCGGCCTGGGCTTTGACAGCCCCCGGATTGATTACGCCGACCCTGATACGGTCTCCGCCGGACTGGACGAGGTACTGGAGGCGACGGGTGGGACTCTGGATGCCCTCTACAATAACGGTGCTTTCGCCTGTCCGGGCGCGGTCGAGGACCTTCCCCGCGACGCCCTGCGCGCGATATTCGAGGTGAACCTGTTCGGCTATCACGACCTGACCCGTCAGGTGATCCCGGTGATGCGGGCGCAGGGGCATGGGCGGATCGTCAACTGTTCCTCGGTCCTTGGGCTGGCCCCGATGAAATGGCGGGGGGCCTATGTGGCGACCAAGTTCGCGCTGGAAGGGCTGACGGATGTGTTGCGGATCGAAATGCGGGACACCCCGATCAAGGTCATCCTGATCGAACCCGGCCCGATCACATCGTCCATCCGGGCCAAGGCGATCCCGCATTTTGAACGCTGGATCGACTGGCACGGATCGGCCCGTGCCGGACAATACGGGGTGCTGCGCGACCGGCTTTATACCGACAGCGGGCCGGACCGGTTCGAACTGCCCGCCTCGGCGGTCACGAAACGGCTGCTAAAGGCGCTGACGGCGCGCAATCCCGCCCCGCGCTATTTTGTCACGACACCGACCTGGATCATGGGCACGCTCAAGCGGTTGTTGCCGTCGCGGGCGCTGGACTGGGTCATCGACAAGGGCTGAGCCGGGTCATCCCCCTTGGCAGCGCCTGCCAGCCTGCTACATCGGGCCAGACTGACGAAAGGGACAGACATGCTCAAGGACCCGCTTTTCATCGCCGTCGCCATCGCCTGTCTGGTGGTGGCGGGCATCCTGATGTTCGGGATCGGCACGTTCGGCAAAGGCGGCGAGTTCAACCGCAAGAACGCTAACAAGATCATGCAATGGCGGATCGGGGCGCAGTTCGTGGCTGTCATGATGCTGCTTCTGTTCGCCTGGATACGCAGCAAGGGGGGCAACTGATGGTCGTTCTGAACAAGATCTACACCAAGACCGGCGATGATGGGGAAACCGCCCTTGGCAATGGCAGCCGGGTGGCCAAACATTCGCTTCGGGTGACGGCATACGGGACCGTGGACGAGACGAACGCGACGGTCGGCATGGCCCGACTGCATGCAGACGCCGAGATGGACAGCTGGCTGGCGATGATCCAGAACGACCTGTTCGATCTGGGCGCCGATCTGTGCCGCCCCGATATGGAGCGGGACGCAGACAGCCCCTATCCCGTCCTGCGGATGGTGGACGCTCAGGTTGCCAGGCTTGAGGCCGAGATCGACCAGATGACGGGGCATCTGGAAAGCCTGCGCAGCTTTATCCTGCCGGGCGGGTCGGCGCTTGCCGCTCATCTGCATCTGTGCCGGACCGTCTCGCGGCGGGCGGAGCGGTTGACGGTCGAGCTTGCCACGATGGAATCGGTCAACCCGGCGGCGGTCAAGTATCTGAACCGGCTGTCGGACTGGTTCTTTCAGGCCAGCCGGATCGCCAACGAGAATGGCAAGAATGACGTGCTTTGGGTACCGGGAAAGAACCGCTGAGGGGGGTGGGTTCCACCCACCCTACGGCATGTTCACGTTTGAACGCTCTTCAAATAACTGATTCCAAATAAAAATCCTGAAGTAACCGATTTTCAGGCGTGTCGGTCTTGCCCCTGTCGGGGCAGCACCGCCGCCCAGATTTCGAACCCACCCTTACCGGTAACGGGATCGAATTCGGGGCCATAGCGTTCCAGCGTAGGGCCGTCGTCAAACATCCACTCGGACCCGGCGATCCACGAAAACACCCCGTCGATTACAGCGCTAATGCTGGCGATATGATCCCCCGACGAAAACACGGCATAGGTCCGGGCCGGAAAGGTCATGACCTGATATCCGTCGGGGTAGGCGCCGGGCCGGGACACTTCATAGGCGCAGGCATAGTCCCATGCGCCATCATCGGTGAAGGCGTGGATGACGCCGTATGCCGCCCGACCCAGACTGTTTTCGATCTCGGGATCGGCCATGTTGAACCGTTCCCACTGCTGCGGAATCCCCTGTTTGGTCTGGTGGGTATAGTGGGCATTCAGGCCGACAAACGTGCGGGGACCACAGGGAACAAGGCGGGGCGGATCAAGAGTGACGGGGGCGTCCATGAAAAAGTCCTTTGGCTGAAGTACGGACAGGGTGGCGGGGTCGCCCAGCGCCTGCATCATCGCAGGCGACAGGCCGAATTCGGCGCGAAAAGCGCGGGAAAATGCCTCGTGCGAGGCATAGCCGGCATCAAGGGCCACGTTCAGGATCGCCCCCTGTCCGCACGACAGCGCCTGAACGGCGCGGGCCAGCCTGCGCCGCCAGACGTAGCGCATGACCGGCAGGTCCGTCGCTTTGGCGAAAGTGCGGGCCAGATGGGAGGCGGAAACCCCCGCCTCGGCTGCCAAGACCCCCAGCGACAGGTCGTCGTCAAGATGACTTTCGATATACCACAGGGTCTTTTGCACGATGGACATGGAGCCGATCACCGTTGTTGCCCCATCAGCGTGACATGGCCGCTTGCGCCTGTCTTGATCGGAATTGATCCGCGCTGATAGTTGACGCATTGGTAAAGACGTGGCGTCCCTGATCCGATCTGCGTCGTTTTTTCCCTGTTTTCCCCTGCCCCATCGCGGTAACACCACCCGGTAACCCACGACTGTTTTTCAGGGAGAGCCATGCCGATGAAGGTCCTTGTACCCGTCAAGCGCGTGATCGACTACAACGTGAAGGTCCGCGTCAAGGCGGATGGGTCCGGTGTCGATCTTGCCAACGTCAAGATGTCGATGAACCCGTTTGACGAGATTGCCGTCGAAGAGGCGATCCGCCTGAAAGAGGCCGGAAAGGCCGACGAGATCATCGCGGTGTCCGTGGGCGTCCGCCAAGCCCAGGAAACCCTGCGCACGGCACTCGCCATGGGCGCGGACCGTGCCATTCTGGTGATCGCCACCGAAGACGTTCATCAGGATATCGAGCCGCTGGCCGTGGCCAAGATCCTGGCCGGAATCGTCAAAGAGGAACAGCCGGGGCTGGTTTTGTGCGGCAAGCAAGCCATTGATAACGATATGAATGCCACGGGTCAGATGCTGGCCGCCCTGCTGGGTTGGTCGCAGGCCACGTTTGCGTCCGAACTGTCGGTCGATGGCGATACCGCCACCGTCACCCGCGAAGTGGACGGCGGATTGCAGTCGATCAAGGTCAAGATGCCCGCCATCGTGACTGTCGATCTGCGCCTGAACGAGCCGCGTTATGCGTCGCTGCCCAACATCATGAAGGCCAAGAAAAAGCAGTTGGATGAAAAGACCCCCGCCGATTATGGCGTGGACGTGACGCCGCGCCTGAGCGTGGTCAAGACGACCGAACCGGCCACCCGCAAGGCGGGCGTGATGGTCAAATCGGTCGATGAACTGGTGGCAAAACTCAAAGAAGCGGGGTTGGCGTGATGGCTGTTCTTCTGATCGGAGAAGTGACCGACGGGCAATTGTCGGTGGACGCGACCGCCAAGGCCGTGACGGCCGTGAAATCGCTGGGCGAGGTGACGGTTCTGTGTGCGGGGGCCAATGCGTCGGCCGCCGCTGCCGAGGCTGCAAAGATTGCCGGCGTGGCCAAGGTTCTATGCGCCGAGGATGCCACGCTGGGTCATCGCCTGGCTGAACCCACCGCTGCGCTGATCGTGGGTCTGTCGGGTAACTATTCCCACATCGCCGCCCCCGGCACGTCTGACGCCAAGAACGTGATGCCCCGTGTGGCTGCGTTGTTGGACGTGATGATGATTTCGGAAGTGACCGGCGTGATGGACGCCGACACGTTCGAGCGCCCGATCTATGCGGGCAACGCGATCCAGACCGTCAAGTCGTCGGACAAGATCAAGGTCATGACGATCCGCACCGCCGGTTTTGACGCCGCCGAGATGGGTGGCTCTGCACCGGTTGAAAATATCGCTGCCGCCACCAACCCCGGCCTGTCCGAATGGGTCGAGGACCGCGTGGCCGCCAGCGACCGCCCCGAACTGACCAGCGCGGGCGTCGTCGTGTCGGGTGGACGCGGCGTGGGGTCCAAGGATGACTTCAAGATCATTGAAGCCTTGGCCGACAAGCTGGGTGCTGCTGTCGGCGCGTCCCGTGCTGCAGTCGATTCGGGCTATGCCCCGAACGACTGGCAAGTTGGCCAGACCGGCAAGGTGGTTGCCCCTGATCTGTATGTCGCCGTCGGTATCTCGGGCGCGATCCAGCATCTGGCCGGAATGAAGGACAGCAAGGTGATCGTCGCCATCAACAAGGACGAAGAGGCCCCGATTTTCCAAGTGGCTGATTTCGGGCTGGTCGCCGACCTGTTTACCGCCGTTCCGGAGTTGACCGGCAAGCTGTGATGCCTGTGTGATATCTGAAAAAGGCCCGCCTGCATGGCGGGCCTCTTTCATTTCTGCATGGCGCGGCGCACGACCGGGATGAGCCGGGTTGCCGCCTCTTCATGAGCCGAGACGCCCAGAAGTTCGGCGGCGGCGTCAGCTTGGGTGAACGGATAAACCATTCCGCTGGTGCCCCGTGCAAGGGCAGAGGCCGACGGCTGCGCCTCGACGATATCCAGCACGCGGGGGCGCAGGGTTTCGACCATGGTGCGTGTGACGAACAGCGGATCGGCCCGAAACGGGTGCGGCCGCACGTTCCAGGGATCGTCGGTCAGCGGGGCGTCAGCAAACCACAGCAACACGACGCGCGGTCCCAGCTGTTCGATCATCAGCCGCATCCGCGCCACCCAGGCGTTCTGAAGTTCGACCCGCAGAATTTCGAACCGTTCGGGCGAACGGGCATACAGCGTGGACAGCATGTGCCGGGTGAACGTGAAATCCGAAAAGTCCACGTCGCTGTAAAGTGCGCCCAGCACCGTCGAGGCCGACAGAAACCGGTCATTGCGCCGCGGGTGGACCTTGTAGAACCGGTTTGACAGGTTCTGCGCCCCCATGATCTGCAACACCGTCAGATCGGCGTCGTGACAGATCGAGACGATCGACGGATCGTGGATGAACGCATCCACCGAAGCGTTGACGATCCCGAGATTGACGCAGACCTCGCCCAGAGAGGGTTCGATCAGGGCCGGAAAGGGAAATTCGATATATTTCCCATAGGTTTCGGTACCCCCCACAAAGGCCACATATTTCCCGTCAAGCGGCCGACGCGGACCGCGGAAGAAGATACGGCTTAGTCCGTACCGGCACGGGGCATAGCTGAGCCCCGCTTCGCCAAGCGTGTCATGTTTCATGGTTCCCACCACATTAGATTTTCACTCACCACCTGCGAGAGTCGCGTAAATCCATTGCCAAGACGCTAAGACCCCAATTCATGGCAAGTTTTACAGATTTCTGCGCCTTGAACGCCGGGCGGGTCGCGGCCTATGGTGCGCAGGATCAATCAAAAGGGCCAAGCCATGAGCATCGAACGGGTGGGCGTCGTGGGCGCGGGGCAGATGGGCAATGGCATCGCGCATGTCTTTGCGCTTGCTGGTTATGACGTGCTGATGACCGACGTGAACAAGGACGCCATGGATGCCGCCGTTGCGGTGATCGCCAAGAACATGGATCGGCAAGTCGGCCGGGGCCTGATCACCGCCGATCAAAAAGCCGAGGCGCTGGCGCGGATATCGACCACGCCGAAACTGACCGACCTGGGCCAGACGGATCTGATCATCGAGGCCGCGACCGAGCGCGAGACCGTCAAGACCGCCATTTTCGAGGATCTGGTTCCCCACCTCAAACCTTCGACCATCCTGACCTCGAATACCTCGTCCATTTCGATCACCAGGCTGGCCAGCCGCACGGACCGGCCGGAAAAGTTCATGGGGTTCCACTTCATGAACCCCGTGCCAATCATGCAGCTGGTCGAATTGATCCGGGGGATCGCTACCGACGAGCCGACGTTCAAGGCGTGTCATGCTGTGGTCGAACGGTTGGGCAAGACCAGTGCGACTGCCGAAGATTTCCCCGCCTTCATCGTCAACCGCATCCTGATGCCGATGATCAATGAGGCGATTTACACGCTGTACGAAGGGGTCGGATCAGTCCTGTCAATCGACACCTCGCTCAAACTGGGGGCCAATCATCCGATGGGTCCGCTGGAGCTGGCCGATTTCATCGGGCTGGACACCTGTCTGGCCATCATGAATGTGCTGCACGACGGGCTGGCCGACACGAAATATCGCCCCTGCCCGCTGCTGACCAAATATGTCGAGGCCGGGTGGCTGGGCCGCAAGACCCAGCGCGGGTTCTATGATTACCGCGGGGACCATCCGGTCCCGACCCGTTAGGTCACAGGCAAAAGGGGGCTCTGCCCCCCGCTTCGCTCCCCCCGGGATATTTTGAGCACAGAGGCTGGCAGGATATAGGGCGCGATCCTAAGGCGTGAGCGCAAGTGTCTGTTCGCGCAGCCAGGCCATGAAGGGGCGCGGCTCCTTGATCCGGGCGGCAATCTCTTCGGCAGGGATCGGTTTGCCAATGATCGGCGCCTGAGGTTTGTCGAAGGAATGCACCACCTCGTGCAGCAGCATTGCCTGGCGCAGCGTCGCCGAGATGCGGTTGGCGACGTGATACCAACGCGAGTTCTGGCCCTGGAATTTCAGCGGGACGACGGTGGCGCCCGAGGTGCGGATCAGCTTGGCGGTAAAAACGTTCCATTCCCCCTCGATCGCGGGGCCGAACATGGTGTCGGACACAGCAACCGCACCAGAGGGGAACACGGCGATCAGCCCGCCCTTTGCCAGATGGTCGCGCGCGATATTGCGCATTTCCAGCATCTTGGCCTGCGCATCGGGTTCGTGCGGAAACGGGACCGGGATCATGTAACTGGCCGCAGATTCGTCGATCCCTGTCAACAGCGACCGTGTCAGGATGCGGTAGTCGTCGCGCCGCCGGCCGATCAGATCGGCCAGGATCATGCCATCGACCAGCCCGTGGGGGTGATTGGCGACCAGCACGACCGGCCCCGTCGCGGGGATGTTGTCAAGCTGGGCCTGTGGTGTGCGCAGGTCGATCCCCATGACTGCCATGGTGGCGGGCCAGAAGGCCTGCCCGGTGGGTGCGCCCCGCCGTTCGAATTCTCGTATGCGCCGTAAAATCGTGATCTTGCCCGTCACGAGTTCGATGGCGCGGATGACCGTGCGTTTGACCGGGCTTTCAAAGGTGTTGGAATAGGTCAGACTGCGACGGTCATAGACCCGGGGAGCCTCAAGGCTCACGGGCTGCCGCAACGGCACATTCCGGCTCGTATCGGTCAAATCGTTCAGGTTCCTTTAAGTCGCCCCGGCAGGACGGTTGGATCAGTCGCCTTCACCGAATTTGTCAGCCACGAGGTCAGCTATGGCCTGCGCAAGCTCATCGGCCTGGGGACCCGTTGTCTGGACTTCAATAAAGGTTCCCTTTGAGGCTGCCAACATCAAAAGACCCATGATGCTGTCACCGCTGGCTGATTGCCCATCCTTGGATACCGTCGCGGTGGCGTCGAACCGTTCGGCCACTTCGACCAGTTTGGCCGAGGCGCGCGCATGCAACCCCTTGATATTGACGATCTGAAGGCGGAGCGAGGCCATCAGTCCATCAGCCCATCAGAGGATACGGCATGACTGTCGATGTATTTCCGCCCGGCTGTCAGCGCCGCCTCGACAGCGTCGGGCACGGATTTGCGGCGGCTTTTGGCCAACTTGATCAGCATGGGCAGATTCATCCCATAGAGGATCCGGCGGTTTTGCGGGGAACAGGCGCGCAGAGACAGGTTAGAGGGGGATCCGCCAAAGATGTCGGTCACGATCACCACACCGTCGCCGGTATCGACCGCGTCGGCGGCATCGCAGATCTCGGTTTGTTTGGAGGCGCGGTCATCCTCGGGCAGGATCGCGATATCGCGGATTCCGTCCTGACTGCCCACGACATGTTCCACGGCGGCCCGGTATTCCCGTGCCAACCCGCCATGTGCGACGATGACGATCCCGATCACCCGTCAGGCCCTCGCTACACCGGTCTGCTCTCCCGTCCCGGAGAGGTTTCGGCGTTCCAATTCTCGATGCCGTTTAGACACATGCCATCCGTCCTCTGCAAGGGCTTTGGCCATGCGTTCCGTAACGGCGACCGACCGGTGTTGCCCGCCGGTACACCCAAAGCCGATGGACAGGTGCGATTTGCCCTCGTCCCGGTAGGCGGGCAGCAGCAGGCGGGCCAGATTGCGCACCCCGTCAAAGAAGGGGACAAAGCGCGGGTCGGCCGCCACATAGGCATCTACGGCCGCATCGCGTCCGTCCAGGCCCCGCAGGTCGGCCTCCCAATGCGGGTTGCGCAGGAACCGGCAGTCCATGACGATATCAAGCCCGCGGGGCAGTCCCCGTTTGTAGGAAAACGACTGGATCGTGACGCCCAGAAGGACGCGCCCGCGGGGCGCGAACCAGGCCTCGATCTCGGCCCGCAGGTCATGGGGGGACATGCCGGTGGAATCGATCAGGAAATCGGCCCGCGCCCGGATCGGCACAAGCAGGTCGCGTTCACGCTGCACCCCGACCAGAGGCGGCGCCTCTGGGGCCAGCGGGTGCCGGCGCCGGGTTTCGGAATAGCGGCGGACAAGTTCATCCTCGGCGCAGTCCAGATACAGCACCTGCACGGCCGCCCCCTGCGTCGCTGTCAGACGGTCAATCGCTTCGATCAAGGCATCCACGCCAAAGTCCCGGTTGCGCACGTCCAGCCCCAGTGCCAGCGAGCGCGACAGCGGCGGACCGTCGATCAGTCGGCCCAACAAGGACAAGGGCAGGTTGTCTATGACCTCGAACCCGAGGTCTTCGAGTGTGTTGACAGCCGTGGACCGACCGGCCCCCGAAGGACCAGTGACAAGGACGATCCGTTGCGGATCGTTCGCGGGGATTTGGGCCTCAGACATCACTCACTCCGTCCGCCACGTACATATTGCACGATTGCGGCGGCAAAATGCCGGTTGTCGATGTTGTGAAGCAACGCCACGTCCTGTCCCATCAGCGCAACAGTCCGGTGGGGCGGAAGCCGGTCGGTTTCCGGAGTATCCAGGTCGATCACAAGGCGGACGATCGTCCGGGGGGCCGGACTGGCACGCAGGATGCCGATCCCCCGCGCCTCGATCAAACCGCTGAGCGTCGGAGGACAGGAGGCCACCGGGCCGTCGGGGCCGGGTTGAAGAAAGGTGCGATCATCGGCGACCAGCGTGGCCCCCAGCGCCATCAGGTCCAGCGCCAGCGCGGATTTGCCGCTGCCCGACGCGCCCCGGATCAGGATGCCATAGGGGCCAAAGGTGACCGTCGTGGCGTGCAGGGTGTCACTGGCAGTCATGGCTGCCGGTCCGGTCAGACCGGCAAGCCGACAACGAAACGGGCGCCTAGCGGGTCCGAGGTAATGTCAGCCTCGGTCGGGCGGATGTTTTCGGCCCAGATGACACCGCCATGTGCCTCGACGATCTGTTTAGAGATGGCAAGGCCAAGGCCCGAATTGTTGCCGAACTGGCCCGCCGGCCGTTCGGAATAAAACCGTTTGAATATCTTTTGCAGTGCCTGTTCGGGAATACCGGGCCCGGTATCCTCGACCACGATGAGCACGCGATTTTCCCGCTTGCGCACCCAGACGCGGATCGCATCGCCGTCCTCGCAGAACGAAATCGCGTTGGTGATCAGGTTGACGAAAACCTGGGCCAGCCGCCCTTCGAGCCCCTGGACGAAAATCGGTTCGGGCGGCAAGTCGGCGATGTATTCGATGCCTTTGCCCTTTGCCTCGTTCCCAAGGAAATCGTTGATATTGCCCAACATCTTGAGCAGATCAAATTCTTCTTCTTCTTCCTTGACCAGTTCGGAATCAAGCCGCGACGCGTTGGAGATATCGCTGACCAGCCGGTCCAGACGGCGCACGTCGTGTTCGATCACCTCGAGCAGGCGTTCGCGTTGATCGTCCCGCTTGGCCACGCGCATCGTTCCAACGGCCGACCGCAGCGAGGCGAGCGGATTCTTGATTTCATGGGCCACGTCGGCGGCGAACTGTTCGTTGCTTTCAATCCGCTCATACAGCGCCGAAACCATGCCGCGCAGCGCCCCGGACAGCCGCCCGATTTCATCCGGCCTCGCGGTCAGATCGGGGATGCGGATGCGGTTGGGCGACATCTTGCGCGCGTTGCGCTCCCGCCCCAACTCAGCGGCAGCGGCAAGATCGGACAGCGGATTGGCAATGGTCGAGGCCAGAACAAGGCTGAGCCCGATGGACACCAGGATGCCGATGACGAACATCTGCAGGACCATCTCGCGTTCGCGCCGCACCAGCGAATCCAGCTCGCCCGCAGCGCTGACAATGGCCACGGCGCCCACGGCCTTGCCGTTCTGAAGGATCGGCGTGCCGACAACAAACACCGACTGGCCCTGCCCATTCGTGCGCGAAGTCACGTTTGTTCCCGCGAGTGCCGCGCCCGCCACGGTTTCGGCCTCTTGCCGGGCTCCGACCGACGGGGGCATGACCGTGTCAGGGGCCAAAAGCCCCGCCAGACCGTCCCAGACCCCGTTGAGGAAATCGGTGATCAACGTGCCGCCTTGGGACTGGCTCAGGCCATCGACAGACGTCGTCGACTCGGGTGCTACGACCGATCCGATTACGGTGCCGGTGGTGTCAAAGACAAAAACGTTGATGCCGCCGCGCAATGTCAGCGCATCCAGGGTGGTGGGCAGGTCAATCCCGTCGCCCGAGGCGAGGTTGACCGGGGCGGAAACGGGCAGTTGCGCCTCGATCACGTTGGCGATCAGGGCGGCTTCGTTCACCAGACCGTTGGCCCGCTGAAAGGCAAGGTTGTCACGGCTGGGGTTCATATAGAGAACGCCCGCCACCATGATGATGATGGCCAGAAGGTTGAACGTGATGATCTTGCGCGCCAGTGGCGACCGGTTGAGCGTGACGAGCCCCCGCTTGGCCCGCTGTTCGCGCAACTCTTGGTCAGCGACGGCGTCGCCTGACACCCAATCGTCGCCCAGAACGACTTCAGACGACCTGTTTGCGGCCTGACGGACCGAAGAGAGGTCGTGAATGTCGATCTTGGGCGACATGTTCATGAGTTATTCTTCGTTGTAGCGGTAGCCGATGCCATACAGCGTTTCGATCGCCGTAAAATCGTCGTCTGCCTGACGCATCTTCTTGCGCAACCGCTTGATGTGGCTGTCGATGGTGCGGTCATCGACATAGACCTGATCATCATAGGCCACGTCCATGAGTTGATCGCGGGATTTCACGAAACCGGGCCGCTGGGCCAATGCCTGCAACAGCAGGAATTCGGTGACTGTCAGGGAGACGTCCATCCCCTTCCATTTGACCGCGTGGCGCAGGGGATCCATCGTCAGGTTGCCCCGGACCATCACCTTGGTCTCTTCGGTTTCTTCAATCACTTCGCCGGAATTGGCTTCCTGACGGCGCAGCAAGGCGCGGATACGTTCGACCAGCAGGCGCTGGCTGAAGGGTTTCTTGACATAGTCGTCCGCCCCCATCCGCAGGCCCAACACCTCGTCGATTTCGTCATCCTTGGAGGTGAGGAAGATCACCGGCATCGAGGTTTTCTGCCGCAGCCGTTGCAACAGGTCCATCCCGTCCATGCGCGGCATCTTGATGTCCAGCACGGCCATATCAGGCATGCGTTTGTTGAAGGCATCCAGCGCGGACTGACCGTCGTTGTAGGTTTCAACCTCGAACCCTTCGGCTTCGAGAGTCATCGACACCGACGTCAGGATATTCCTGTCGTCATCCACCAATGCGATTTTCGACATGGGAGGTTCCCCTTACTGCTCAATTGTTGTTTTTGCCTGCTTTTTCACAAGTATGTCCCTGTTTTGCAGGCGCGAATCAATCCCAAACTGCGAATCACCGCCTCTGGCCTGTCTCATTTGCGCCGAAAATCCGTAACCAATGGCTAAAATGCCTCACCTTGGGTCCGATCGGAAACTGGTGGCGCTAACACAGGGAGTGGTTGCGCTAATGATTGCGCTAACTGCCAAAAAGCGGGTTGTTTGTGAATGAAATCATCGTGCTAAGTGGTCATGCAGGGGCGGAGGAGCCCCGGATCAAGGAGTGAAAGATATGGACCACGGACGCGTAAATCCCCAGATGACGCTGGATGCGATGGGTTTTCCGGGACTGGCCCACGTCTATTATAACGAGACCGAGGCGGATTTGGTGCAGGCCGCCGTCATGGCCGGCGAGGGCACATTGGGTCAGGGTGGCGCTTTCCTTGTCACCACGGGCAAGCACACCGGCCGCAGCCCCAAGGACAAGTTCGTCGTTCGGACGCCCGCCACCGAAAACACCATCTGGTGGGACAACAACCCGCCGATGGAGCCCGCTGCCTTTGACCAGTTACACGCCGATATGCTCGCCCACATGCAGGGTGGCACTTATCATGTGCAGGACCTTTACGCGGGGGCAGACCCCGCACAGCGGCTGGACGTGCGCATGGTCACCGAACTGGCCTGGCATGGTTTGTTCATCCGGCACATGCTGCGCCGTCCGGACCGCGCCGAGCTGGATACTTTCACCGCAGATTTCACCATCGTCAACTGCCCGACGTTCAAGGCCGACCCGGCGCGACACGGCTGTCGGTCCGAAACGGTCATCGCTCTGAACTTTGACAAAAAGCTGATCCTGATCGGCGGATCGCAGTATGGCGGAGAGAACAAGAAGGCGGTGTTCACCCTGCTGAACTACCTGTTGCCGGAAAAGGGCATCATGCCGATGCATTGCTCGGCCAACCATGCGCCGGGCAATCCGGTGGACACGGCCATCTTCTTTGGCCTGTCGGGAACGGGCAAGACGACGCTGTCCGCTGAACCGTCCCGCGTGCTGATTGGCGACGACGAACACGGATGGTCGGACCGGGGCACCTTCAATTTCGAAGGCGGCTGCTATGCCAAGACGATCAATCTGTCGCCCGAGGCAGAGCCGGAAATCTACAAGACGACAACGATGTTCGGCACGGTGATCGAGAACATGGTGTTTGATCCTGACACCAAGGCGCTGGATTTCGAGGATGCGTCGCTCACCGCCAACATGCGGGCGGCTTATCCGCTGCATTACATCGGGAATGCGTCGGACACCGGTCTGGGCGGCCATCCCAAGAACATCATCATGCTGACCTGCGATGCGTTTGGCGTGTTGCCCCCCATTGCCAGGCTGACCCCTGCGCAGGCGATGTATCATTTCCTGTCCGGCTTCACCTCCAAGGTGGCGGGCACCGAGCGGGGCGTGACCGAACCCGAGCCCACGTTCAGCACCTGTTTCGGCGCGCCCTTCATGCCGCGCCGGCCCGAGGTGTACGGCAAGCTCTTGCAGGACAAGATCGCCACGCACGGCGCAACCTGCTGGCTGGTCAATACTGGCTGGACCGGCGGAGCCTATGGCACAGGCACCCGGATGCCGATCAAGGCGACGCGCGCGCTACTGGCAGCTGCCTTGGATGGGAGCCTCGCGGAAGGGTCTTTCCGCAAGGACCCGAACTTTGGGTTTGACGTGCCGATGGATGTGGAGGGGGTGGATCCTGTCCTTCTCGATCCGCGCCGGACCTGGCCGGACGGTGCTGCATATGACAAGCAGGCACACAAGCTGGTGACCATGTTCGCCGACAACTTTGGCAAATACGTCCCCTTCATCGACGACGATGTGCGCGCGGCCGCTATCGGTTGAGCGGATTTCCGTAAGGTGGGTTTCAACCCACCTTACCTGCATAAATGGGCGTTGACTTGGGCGGGCCATAGGGCAGCATGGGTTCATGCGTCTGTCTTTTATTCTGTTCCTCTGTCTTGTCGCCGAACCGGTACTGGCTCAGAGCGTCGGCGCGCCTCCTCCTGCTGATATCATCAGTCGGGATGTTGCCAGTGTCGAGGCTGGCCTGTCCTGCGCCTTTCCGGTCGATGGCAAGACCGACGCGCCAGGCACTGTGGCTGGATCGGTCAATGTCGTGCGGGACCCTGCCGGGTTCATGACCAAAGGGCGTGTGGTTCCGGCCGTTCTTGGATTTGAATTCGGCGTCAGGGCCCGGCTGGCCGATCCCATGCGGTCGCAGGTCGTCACCATCGTCGTGACCCATCCGCCCATAGGTCCCGAGGGGATCACAAAGGAAACGTGGGACACCACACTAGACGGAATGGAGAGCCTGTTGAACTCTTACCGGTTTGAAAAGACGTCGGAACTCGTCACGGGCCGTTGGGCAATTTCGGCGGTCGCAGGCAGCCAGACGCTCTATCGCGTCGCTTACGACGTGGTGGACCCGGCATCGGTGCCGGATCTGGCGCAGCTGTGCGATGCGCCGGAAGTGCAATCATGATCCGCTCTCTTGCTTCGGCTTGCCTGTCGGCCCTCCTCGCCACCGCCGCTGTCGCCGAAGGCACTGCGCCCGGCGTAATCGGCCCGCGCGACCTTGTCAGTCCGCGACTCGCCACGTTCCAGGCCGGGATCATCTGTGCGCAGGATATCACCGACACCCGCCCCGCCCCCGGCACAATAGCGGGGATCACCAATGTTCTGGTCGGCGAGCCGGATTTCGTCAGCACGGGCCGGTCGGTTCCTGCGGTGATCGGCGTGGGGTTCGGGGTCAAGTCGACCGCGCAGACGCCGCTGGGATATGACAGCGTGATCATCACTGTGACGCATCCGCCGATGGGCCCAAACGGTGTGTCGGTCGAAACATATGACACATCGATCAACGGGGTGGGTGCACCCAATTCGATGACCTTCTTCCAGTTCGATCAAGAGTATGAACTCGCGATTGGCACCTGGACCATTACAGCCTCCGAAGGTGGCAAGCCCCTGTTTTCTGCCACCTTCGACGTGATGCCGCCGCAACTGGTCCCCGATCTGGCCGCGGTATGCGGTTACCAGAACCTTTTGTCGTAAGGTGGGTTGAAACCCACCTTACAGAATGGCCTTGCGGACAAGGTTCAGGCCCGCCACCAGCAGCACCGCGAGTGTCGCCTGCCGAAACCTCCGCTGATCGAACCTGTCTTGGATACGCAGGCCGATGGTCATGCCGATCAACGCCGGCGCGATCATCATCGCAGACAGAGGCGCCGTTTCTGCCCGCATGACCCCAGACTGGATATGCGCCCCAAACAACGCGACCGCCCCCAGCCCATAGATCACGCCCTGCACCCGCATCTGGTCGTGCTTGGGTGTGTCGATAGCTGTCAGATAGGCGACCGTCGGCGGCCCCCAGACCCCTGATATCCCGCCGATAAAACCGGCGAACCCGCCGATCGCCGCTTCGAGCAGACGCGACGCCCCGCTGATCCGGGGGGCCCATCCGGCCAGTTGCATCAGGGCAAAGATCGACACCGGCCCGCCGATCAGCCCGAATAGCAGCCGGTGCGGCAGGACCCGCACCAGTTGGGCCGACACCAGCAACATCACCAGCCCGACCCCGAGGAACACCCTGAACCGGATCACCGAGTCCAGCGCAGCGCGTATGCCTTGCCGAAGGGCCTGCCAGACATTCGTGACCAGTGTCGGCAGAATCAGAAGGGCCAGCGCAAGATCGGGCGGTAGCAGCGTGGACAGGCCCGAGATCATGACCATCGGCATGGCGAATCCCACCACGCCCTTGACCACCCCCGCCCCCAACGTGATGAACACCGCCAAAAGCAGGACATGCGGGCTGAGGAGGGTCGTGAACTGGTCCATGATGGCTGTCTAGCCCGCTCGTTTGCGCTCTGCACCCCAAATCGCCTGCGACATTTCCGGTCTTTTTAGGATTTGTTCTTGAAACTAAGTTGCGCTGCGACTGCAAAGGCTCTAATTCTGCGCCAGCACAGGAAAGGACCAGACCATGCCCCATGACGGACAAGATCGGACGATGATCGGACCTACCCTTTTGCCTGACCTTCTGGACCTGACCCGCGCCGCCTTGCCCGGTGTGGATTCGATCCTGTCCGCTGCCACCTCTGCCGTCCGGTCAATGGTGAGCATCGACGGCCGCGTCAGCGCCGATCTGATTGAGGCGCATCAGACCGCGGCACATGGTCTGGCCTGGTTGGCCACCTATGCGCAAAGCCTGCATCAGATGCAGGGATGGGCTGACAGATTGACCGCCGACAGCACCTTTGGCGACATCGAACAGTTGATCCACCAGATCGCGTTCGGCGAATACCTTGCCCAGATCGGCGGCGGCATTCCGATGAACCAGACCGAATTCGTCCGACTGGATGAACTGGGCGTGGCCGGGGCTGATTGGGACGATTTCTTTGTCCCTGCTGTCACCACCCTGATCCAAAGGGCGAACACTCAGGCCGCCCGTCTGCGGCTGGTCGCGCTGATGCAGGACAATGCCCATGCCACGGTGGGCCAGACAGGATTGGATGAAGAGCTTGAGATGATCCGCGACCAGTTCCGGCGGTTCGCGCTCGAAAAGGTCGAACCTTTTGCGCACGACTGGCATCTGGCCGACGAACTGATCCCGATGGAGGTCATCACCGATCTGGCCGAGATGGGCGTCTTTGGCCTGACCATCCCCGAAGAATACGGCGGCCTTGGCCTGTCCAAGGCATCCATGTGCGTGGTGTCGGAAGAATTGTCGCGCGGCTATATCGGCGTGGGGTCGCTGGGCACCCGGTCCGAAATTGCGGCCGAACTGATCCTCTGCGGCGGGACCGAGGCGCAGAAACAGCACTGGCTGCCGGGGTTGGCGAGTGGAGAGATCCTGCCAACCGCCGTCTTTACCGAACCCAATACCGGCTCTGATCTGGGTAGCCTGCGCACCCGTGCGGTGCGCGACGGCGACACCTACCGCGTGACGGGCAACAAGACGTGGATCACCCACGCTGCCCGGACCCACGTCATGACGCTGCTGGCCCGCACCGATCCGGCCAGCACTGACCATCGCGGCCTGTCGATGTTTCTGGCTGAAAAGACCCCCGGCACGGACGACGCCCCCTTTCCCACCCTCGGCATGACCGGCGGCGAGATCGAGGTGCTGGGCTACCGCGGTATGAAGGAATACGAGCTGGCCTTTGACGGGTTCGAGGTGAAGGCCGACAACCTGCTGGGCGGGGAAGAGGGCAAAGGCTTCAAGCAGCTCATGCAAACCTTTGAATCGGCGCGTATCCAGACCGCCGCCCGCGCCATCGGGGTCGCCCAATCTGCGTTGGATGTGGGGATGCAATACGCGCAGGATCGCAAGCAGTTCGGCAAATCCCTGATCGCGTTCCCCCGCGTCGCCAGCAAACTGGCGATGATGGCCGTCGAAATCATGGTGGCCCGGCAACTGACCTATTTCAGCGCCCGGGAAAAGGACGCGGACCGCCGGTGTGACCTTGAGGCGGGGATGGCCAAGCTGCTGGGCGCGCGGGTCGCTTGGGCCGCTGCCGACAATGCCCTGCAAATCCACGGCGGCAACGGCTTTGCCTTGGAATATAAGATCAGCCGCATCCTGTGCGACGCCCGCATCCTGAACATATTCGAAGGTGCCGCCGAAATTCAGGCGCAGGTGATTGCCCGCAGGCTGCTTGACTGACCTGACCGCACAGCCGATCATGGCCCAATTGGATCATGAGGAGTTTGCGATGCGTCCCTTTACCTTTGCCGCCCTGGCCCTGCTGCCCCTGTCGGCCTGTATGGAACCGGCCCCCGCCGATGCCCCCCCTGCGGCAGAGGCTTCGGCCACAGCGCCACAGGAGATCTGGCTGTTGGCCAGCATTGACGGTGCGGCCTTCCCCGCCACGGCCACGCTGGGGATCGACGGAACACAGATTGTGGGCCACGGCCCCTGCAACACCTACACCGGCACGGTCAACGGCATGTCGATCAGCAATATCGTGGCGACCAAGATGGCCTGCCCCGACCTGACCGCCGAAGGGCTGTATCTGGGTCTGTTGGGCGGGGTGACGGCGGTGGCTGAAACGCGCAACACGCTGACCCTCACGTCGGGCTCCAGCAGGTTGGTGTTCAACAAGGCCGCTCCGGTCTGACCTATTCGGCGGGGAGGGCCGGGCCGGTTTTGGGTGCCCCCAGACGGGGGTGCAACCGCCCGGCCAGCGCCCAGGCAATGGCCATCCCTGCCGCACAGGCCCCGAATACACCCGCCACAGGCGATACCAGCAGAACCAGCGCCGCCGCACCGGGCGTGAGGATGCCCGACACGTCGCGAAAACTGGAATAAACTGCGGCCATCTCTGTCCGCTCGGACGGTTTGACGGCCATCAGGAATGGCAGGCTGCCGCAGACGTCCAGCATGACCAACAGGACCGACGCGCCCATGATTGCGCCATAGGCCAACCAAGGCTGCCCGGACATGATCCAGGCCAGCCCGAACAGTGCGCCGCACAGGGCAAACGATCCGCGCACCGCCTGCCGCACCCCGATCCGTTTCACCAGCCGTAGCATCCACGGCGTCGTGAACAGCAGCCCGTTGGACAGCGACAGGGCAATTGCCCCCACCTTGTCCCCCAGCCCGTTCTGGATGCAAAAGATCGGCAGATAGACCACATAGACCCACCAGCCGCAGGACCGGATCACTGCAAACAGCCACCCGGCAATCAGGCGCGGCTGGGCAAAGAACCGCCCCAGATAGGCCAGCGGGTTGACCGCCGGTCCCCGCGCCCGGCTGATCTGCTTGCCATTGCCCAGCCGCAGCCACCAGAACACCACGACCAAAGCCACGGCAAAGAGCGATGCCACGATGAACGGCGCAGGCGCCCACCAGTTCAGCAGCCAGACCCCAGCGACCGGCCCGATTGTCCAGCTTGCCGCCGAATAGACCATGCGCGTGGATTCGTTGCGGCCGAGGTCCAGCCGGGCGATGTAATCCAGCACATAGGCGTTAAAGCAGACCGTGAACGTGACCGTCCCCACCGCATTGGTCAGCAGCGCCGCCGCCTTGAGATGGGGCGATCCGAAAATGGCGAACGACATGCCTGTCAGGTAAAGGACCCCCGACAGGGTGAACATCCAGCGTCGCGGGACGAACCGGGTCACCCACGGCACCATCAGTCCGCAGAACAACGAGGCGACTCCCACCATGAAATAGATCTGGCTGACCAGCGACGCGTCACCAAAGGCGCGGTAGACCACCAGCGGCATGACCGAGAGGAGGATGCCCCTGATCCCCGCCTCGAGTGCGGCCAGCAATGCAAAATCCTGCACGCGCGGGGTGGGCGCGTGGGACAGGTAAACAGGAGTGCGGGGGGTAAACATGGCTTGGGATTCTCGCGTTGTCCGTATAGACCGCCCGGACGCCTTGGCCGTCTGCCCCGTCCGCGACACGGCAGAGTCAGCCCCCGACCGACGCGGTTGATCCTCGCTCAATCACCCTACCTCTTGGGGGTAACCTTTCGATCGGGCCAGCGACCATGAAACAGACCATCCTCGTGACCGGGGCGACCGGTTTCATTGCCAAGCATATCGTTCTGAAACTGTTGAACGCGGGCTACGTCGTGCGGGGCACCGTGCGCGATCTGTCGCGCGGGGCCGAGGTCGTCGCGGCCGTCCGTCCGCATCTGACCGACGCCGCCGATCTCGACCGGCGGTTGACGTTTGTGCCGCTTGACCTGACGCGGGACGATGGCTGGCGCGAGGCGATGGAGGGGGTCGACGCGGTGATGCACACAGCCTCGCCCTTTCCGCTCAGCCAGCCCAAGGACGAACAGGACCTGATCCGCCCCGCCGTGGACGGGACGCTGCGTGTCGTGCGGACCGCTGCGGCGGCGGGGGTGAACCGGGTGATCCTGACCTCGTCGATCGTCGCGATCATGTATTCGGGATCATCCGCCAGAACCGCGACCCACACCGAGGCAGACTGGACGGACCCTGCCAACCCCCGCGCCTCGGCCTATGCAAAGTCCAAGACGCTGGCCGAACGGGCCGCTTGGGATTTCGTGCGGGACACCGCCCCGCAGATCAAACTGACCACGATCAACCCCGCGCTGGTGCTGGGGCCGCCGTTGGACCAGCATTTCGGGTCCTCTGTGTCGATCATCGAACGGGTCCTGCGGGCCAAAGACCCGATGGTCCCCAACCTCAGCTTTTCTGTCGTCGACGTGCGCGACGTGGCCGAGATGCACCTGCGGGCAGTGCAGCGACCGGACACGGCAGGGCAACGGTTCCTTGCCACATCAGGGTCGGTCTGGTTCGTCGAGATTGCCGCGGCGATCAAGGCCCGCTGGCCCGCCCGCAAGACCGTCACCCGCAAGGCGCCCGATTTTCTGATCCGCCTGCTGGGCCTGTTTGATCCCACTGTGCGCGGGATCATCCCCGATCTGGGCAGACGGGATGAGTTTTCGAATGCCAAAGCTGTGCAAGAGATGGGGATGACCTTTATTCCGCCCAAGGAGGCGATCGAGGCTGCTGCGGACTATCTGATCGACCACAAGCTGGTCTGAGGTCAGGTCAGCCGGGCAATCGCCTCGACCAGTCGGGCCCGTGCGACGGGCAGGGGTTTGTCGCCCAGGCTGCGGATCAGCCGGTGTTCGACAAAGTACCCGGTTGTGGTCAGGGCCGTGGCGATCTCGGGTCCGCTGGCCTCTCCCTGCCCTTTCAGGACGTCGGGCAGGGGCAGCATCCGCGCCGCCCAGTCGCCCGCCGCCTGTGCGCTGACGGCACGGCCGGATTTGGGGGAAATATAGCAGAGGTCTTCGTTGGTGCCGGTAACGGCACAGGCGGACAGGTCTAGCCCGAACCCCATTTCGGTCAGCAGGGCCAGTTCCCACTGAAGGTAGGCGAGCGGCCAGATCTCGGTCTGGCCGAGGAGGTCGAGCAGGGCGATCGTCCGATCGTAGAGGGGTGGATGGGCTTCGCGTTCGGGGAGGGTCTGGTGGAGGATCGCGCAAACGGCGTTGAGGCCGGCGAGGGCGAGGCGGTCGTCCATCACCTGCGCCGCCCGGCTGCGGATTGGCTCGGCGGTGAAACTGCCGAGGTGGTCATCCAGTCGCGCCTTCCACGTCAGGTCAAGCTGGGCACCGGGTTGCAGGAGGGGGGCCTGTTTTCGGCTGGCCCCGCCCCGCACGACGCCTGCGTGGCGGCCGTGGGTGGGGGTGAACACCTCGATGATGACCGAGGATTCTCCGTGGGTTCGGACCGCCAGAAGGGCCCCTTGGTCGCGCCATTCGATCATGGGGGCAGTATTGGGGTGACCGGGCAAGGTGCAAGGGGGATTTGAGGCGAGGGACCGACGGTACGCCGGCCCGTCGGTCCGTGAGGCTGGCCGGGGCGGAAGTCAGATCGGTCCGATGCGATCGGCGACGAGTTCTTGCAGGCGCCAGAGGGTCGGGTCGTGCAGGCCCCGCGCCTCAAGCTGCGTGACGGTGTTCAGCAGGTATTCGGCCCCGGTGCCCAGATGCCCACAGCATCTGGACAGGACATCGGCCACCTCTTCCAGCGAAAGGTCCCCGGCATAAAGATCGGAGGTCCGGCTCATCACGAAGGCAAGCGCCGCGACAGGGCCGGTGTCGGTCGTGACACTGACCCAGCAGGGCATGTTGGTGTTCGGCTTGACGGTAAATTCCCGCCGAAACAGCTGGTGGAATTGAGTCTCCGGATCCTCGGGGGGCAATTCGAACAGCACGCCCTGACATTCTCCTCCTTGATCGAGCGACATCATCAGCCCGGGATTGTCCTGCGTGGCGCGAAACCGCATCTGGCGCAGACAGAAAGACCGGTGCCAGCCCCGCAACAGGCCGTTTCGTTCGCTGACATGGTCGATCTCGGGACGCCAGATCAGCGAGCCATAGGCAAAAAGCCGGGTCGGGCTGTCAGGGGCCGGGTGGGTCGCGATCATGCGCGTGACCCAGTCCGCGTAATCCGCGTCGGTCTGGGTCTGCTGCCCGGCGGGCGGCCCGGCGTCCTCAATCTGTCGGTGGACCAGGGCGACATGCGCCGCTGTCAGCGACAGGTGTCGATGTTCGCGTTCCATGCCACCCCCCGATCTGGCGATGCTGCGGCGATCGGGGCACGATTGCAACGACTCTTTCGTCTAGTCCAACCCGTCTTCGTCCAGTAGGTGGCGCCCCGCCTTGTCCTCGACCTCGATCACCCAGAGGTCGGGATCGAAGGTGCGCTGCCGGGCGATGGAGGCGTCCACCTCGGGCTCGGCTCCTTGCGCGAGGATGGTCCAACGGCGGTCGCCGGTCATCAGGTCAAAGCTGCGCTGAAAGCTGGTGGCCTGACCGTCGAGCGTGTTGAGCTTTATCAGCACGGCCCCGGCGGTGTTGTCGCCCCGTTTTACGACAAAGGCGGGGATGCCGTGCAGCCGTAGCCGCGTGAGGTAGGCCGCGACCCAGATGTCGGCGGTCAGGCGCATGGGCGGTGGCGGAGGGGGGCGCTGCCCCCCGCTGCGCTCCCCCCGGGATATTTGGGGCACAAAGGCAGGGGGTTCGGGGGAGGACAAGAGATTAGCGGCACGCTGGCCATGATCATGCGTTGCCGTCCTTGAAGTCGAGGCCCATCTCGTCATAGCGTTCGGATTCTTCGAGCCAGTTGGGTCGCACCTTGACCGTGAGGAACAGGTGGACGCGGCGGCCGAGGAATTCTTCGAGTTCTTCGCGGGCGGCCTTGCCCACCGATTTGGCTGTCTCGCCGCCTTTACCCAGCACGATCCCCTTGTGACCGTCGCGGGCGACATAGACGATCTGGTCGATCCGGGCCGAGCCGTCTTCGCGTTCGGTCCATTGTTCGGTTTCGACGGTCAGTTCGTAGGGCAGTTCCTGGTGCAGCCGCAGCGTCAGCTTTTCGCGGGTGATTTCGGCGGCGATCATCCGCAGGGGCAGGTCGGCGATCTGGTCTTCGGGGTAGAGCCAGGGGCCCACAGGCATTTGGGCAGCCAACCAATCGCGCAGGGTGTCGCAGCCGTAGCCCTTTTCCGCGGAAATCATGAAGGTTTCGGCAAAGGGGTAGGCGTCGTTCATTTCCTTGGACAGGCCCAGAAGCGTCTCGGCCTTGACCCGGTCGATCTTGTTGATGGCCAGCGCCACCTTGCGCCCCTGCCCGATCCCTTCGAGTTTCTCGAAGATCGCCTTGACCCCTTCGGTCACACCCCGGTGCGCCTCGATCATCAGGACCACGACGTCGGCATCCGCAGCCCCGCCCCAGGCCGCCGCCACCATCGCCCGGTCAAGCCTGCGCCGGGGTTTGAAGAGGCCGGGCGTATCAACAAAGACGATCTGCGATTGACCGGCCATGCAGACGCCGCGGATGCGCGCCCGGGTCGTCTGCACCTTGTGCGTCACGATCGAGACCTTGGCCCCGACCATGTGGTTCAGAAGCGTGGATTTGCCCGCGTTGGGTTCGCCGATCAGGGCAACGAAGCCCGCGCGTTGGAGGTCGGTCATGGGGATACTTTCATGAGCAGGGATTTGGCCGCTGCCTGTTCTGCCTGCCGTTTGGACCCTGCGGTCGCTTGCGCATGGGGACCGGAGGCCAGACGGACCTCGATGGTAAAAGTGGGGGCGTGGTCGGGGCCGGCCCGCCCGGTTTCGATATAGTCGGGCGGCGGTTCGCCCCGCGCCTGCGCCCATTCCTGAAGCGCTGTCTTGGCGTCGCGGGCGTCGTCCTGGACGCCCTCGATACGGTCTGCCCAGAGTGTCGTGACCATCTTTTGCGCAGCCGCATAGCCCGCGTCGAGGTAAACTGCGGCGATCAGCGCCTCCATCGCGTCGGCAAGCAGCGCCTCTTTGCGCCGCCCGCCGGATTGCTGTTCGGACCGCCCGAGTTTGAGCACCGCGCCCACGTCGATCTGTCGGGCGACGGCGGCGCAGGTTTCCTTGCGCACCAGCGCGTTAAAGCGGGGGGCAAGTTGTCCTTCGGTGGCTGCCGTGTCGGCCTTGAGCAGTGCGTCGGCCATCACCAGGCCCAGCACCCGGTCGCCCAGAAACTCGAGCCGCTGGTTGTCGTCGCGGTTGGCCGAGGACATAGAGGCGTGCGTGACAGCCCGGATCAGCAGGTCAGGTTTGCCGAAGCGGTGCCCAAGTCGGGTCGAGAAGGCGATGAGGTCGGCGGAGAGTTTCATCGCACCCCCTCCAAAAAGCGATCGCTGCGCCAGGTCCAGACCTGCCAAAGCGCCCGGCCCGCTGCCGAAAAGAGCACCAGTCGCGCCCGCCCGCTCACGTTTTCTATCGGCACGAAGCCAAGCCCCCCCGCCGCCTGCGCAAAGCGGCTGTCGGTGGAGTTGTCGCGGTTGTCTCCCATCAGGAACAGGTTGCCCGGTGGCACGGTGAACATGGCGGTAGTGTCCTGCATCGCGCTGTCTATGTCGAGGACGCGGTAGCTGGTCCCGTCAGGCAACATTTCGACCGCTTGCCCCTTGCGGCAGATGGCCCCTTGCCCCACGGCCCCGTTGGCGCAGCGCGGCAGGACGCCGGCCGGTCCCTGCTGTTCCATCATTTCGACAAATTCGCCGTCCGGGGTTTGCGGCAGGGCTGTCCCGTTCAGGATCACCGTTCCGTCCTGCATCTGCACAGTGTCCCCCGGCAGGCCGATCACCCGTTTGACGAAGATCTCTTTGGTGAAGGGATGGCGGAACACTACGACTGCCCCACGCGGGGGTGTAGAGGACTGGTTGGTGGCAAGGAAGTAATCGCCGATCAGCAGGGTCGGTTTCATGCTGCCCGAAGGGACGTAGAAGGGCGCCCAGAAAATTCGTGACATCAGGATGACCGCAAGCAGGCAGGTCAGGGCAAAGCCGAGGCTGCGCAGAATGGAATCGTCGCTGCCCCGGCGTCGTTGGCTGGTCGGTCGCAGGGCCATGACCAGCCACAGGGCGACCCCGACATACGGCAATGCCGTCAGCCAGAACACCCAGCCCGACCAGCCCAGATCGTTGAGCCGTCGCAGGGTATGTCCGGTGGCCGGCACGACCAGAAGCCCGGCCAGCAGAAACCCTGTCACCTCGACCGGACGGGACCAGCGGGCCGCGCCTTGCATATCCGCAACAGTCGCAGCCCCGAGTGCCACGGTCAGCGCCAGCGTCAAAAGCACGAAGGGCAGCCGCGTGGACCGTCCGGACCAATCCAGCCCATCCAGCAAAAGTGTGAGTGGGTTACCCCGCCGCGCCATCCGCGACCCTATTCAATCGCCTTGAAATAGCGGTCCGACCGCCACGTCCAGAACGCCAGCATGGACCGCCCCGCCGACGAGAACATGATTCGATCAGCCCGTCCCACGATGTTTTCCAGCGGCACGAACCCGACCCCGCCCTGTGTCTGCGGAAAGCGGCTGTCGGTGGAGTTGTCCCGGTTATCGCCCATAAAGAAGAAGTTGCCTTCGGGAACGGTATAGACGCCGGTGTTGTCCTGCGGCTCCATCGCCACGTTCAGGATGTCATGTTTGACCCCGTTGGGCAGCGTTTCGATGAACCGTTCCTTGTCACAGGGGTCCCCGACGTTTTGCCCGGTGCCCGTCATGCAGCGCGGGCGCAGCCCTTGGGGGCCTTGGGGGCCAAAAATTTCTTCGAAGGTGCCAGCCGGTTCGACGGTGACGGGCACGTCGTTGATGTAAAGCAGCCCCTCCTTGACCTGAATCCGGTCGCCGGGCAGGCCGATCAGCCGCTTGATGAAGTCCTCGCCTGTTACAGGATGCCGGAACACCACCACATCGCCGCGCTGCGGGTCAGAGCCAAACAGCCGCGTCTTGGCCCCCTTGAAGATGCCGCAGAAATCATCCGCCCCGATATCCACCCCGATCGCCGGGATGCGGATCGACGGGCAAGAGGCGTAGGAATAGCCATAGGCCATCTTGTTCACGAACAGAAAGTCGCCGATCAGCAATGTGTCCTTCATCGACCCTGACGGAATCCAGAACGGCTGAAACAGGATCGTGCGGAACGCCCCGGCGATGAGCAGCGCATAGACCACCGTTTTCACGGTTTCCTTGATACCGGCCCAAACGCCGCCTTCGGTTTCCGACATGATGTGTCCTTTGTCCCTCGTTCCGCGCTACATGCGCAGGCGGCAAGGGGGAGTCAAGCGACGCCCGGCGTCGCGTCGGTCAGTGGCAGGGCCTCGATTACCACAAAGGCCTGCGCCCAGGGGTGATCGTCTGTCAAAGTGACGTGAATGACGGCGCGGTGACCTGGTGGCGTCATTTGCGCCAGCCGCTCTGCCGCCCAGCCGGTCACGTGCATGACGGGCTGGCCGGTCCGCAGGTTGGTCACGGCCATGTCCCGCCACGCGATGCCCATGCGCAGGCCGGTTCCCAGCGCCTTGGAACAGGCTTCTTTGGCGGCCCAGCGTTTGGCGTAGGTGGCAGCGATGGCGCGGGGTCGGCTGGCGGCCTTTTTCTGTTCCCGTTCCGTAAAGACCCGGTTGAGAAAGCGGTCGCCGAAACGCGCCAGTGTCCCCTCGATCCGGTCGATGTTGCACAGGTCCGTGCCAATGCCGAGGATCATTGCGCGACCGCCGTCACTGTCTTGTCCGCCCGGTTGACGGTCACGAGGAGGTCGGACCAGACCGGGTCGATTTCCAGCCCCGTGGGGAGCCGTCCGACCGGGACGGTCAACCCCAGCCCGGTGGTCGGATCGTCTGCGGCGGTGATCCGGTCGAAACCGATGGCCGCAAAGCCAAAGCCCGTGTCGGCCACGATCCAGCATTGCGGCCCTTCGTCGGGGTCCTCGGTCGTGAGGACCAGATATTGCCCGCAGCAAACTGGTTCGATCGTATCGACCAACGTGGCCCGGATCGCCCCGTTGGCAAAGGTGCGCGTGTGATCCTCCCACGGTTCGGGGATCAGGCCGAGAGAGGCCACCTGAGTTGCCGGACTGTCGGTGAAACAGCCGATCACGGTCTGGGCCTGCCCCACGCCTGCCAGAGCGGACAGGGCCAATCCAAGAAAAAGGCGCATGAGGTGTCCTTTGCTGCGTCGCCTGTCAGATGTCGCATGAGTACTGCCCGTTTGGCAAACCATGCGAGATTGATCTGTATCATGGCGGCAGGTCGCCGATGCGCGCAGAGTCGGCGCAGGCCAAAGGGCCGATAAACAAAGGACGACCAAGATGACCATGACCAGACGCGCGACACTGGCCCTTGGGGCCGGAATGATGGCCCTGTTGATGGCAACCGCTGCACAGGCGGCCGAGACGATCAATGTTTCGTTGTGGGACACCGGGCCCGATGCCATGGCCGCGATGGGCACGATGCCCGATATCGTGCTGGGCGGAAACACCGACATGTCCAAGGCAACGATGGGGGTCAAGGTAGACGTGACCGAGGTGAAGGCGGGCGAAGTCACCTTTGCCGTCACCAATGACAGCAAGGACACCATTCACGAGATGATCCTGTCCCCCGTCCCAGCGGACGGCGCTGCCCTGCCCTATCTGGCGGACATGAACATGGTGGACGAAGACGCTGCCAAGCATCTGGGCGAAGTGGCCGAGCTCGACCCCGGCGCCAAGGGGGCGCTGACCGTCACCCTGACGCCAGGCGACTATATCCTGTATTGCAATATCCCCGGCCACTATGTGCTGGGCATGTGGACCACGATCAAGGTCACCGAGTAACGGAACAGATGGCGCGGGGTCAGCCCCGCGCCGTATCCATCAGCCGCCGCATTTCGGCTATGGCCGGGGCCAGCCCCAGAAAGATCGCCTCGCCGATCAGGAAATGCCCGATGTTCAGCTCCATCACCTCGGGGAAGGCGGCGACGGGTTGCACCGTGTCGTAGGCCAGCCCGTGGCCGACATGGACCTCGAGCCCGAGGCTGTCGGCGTAGGTGGCCATTTCGCGCAGCCGTTCCAGTTCGGCGTCGCGGGCGACGAAATGTCCTTCGGCGTGCAGGTCGCAATAGGCCCCGGCGTGCAGTTCGACAATGGTGGCCCCAATCCGGGCCGCACTTTCGATCTGGGGTCGGTCGGCAGCGACGAACAGCGACACGCGACATCCCGCATCGCGCAAGGGAGCGATGAAATGGGCGAGCCTGTTTTCTTCGCGCGCGACCTCAAGCCCGCCCTCGGTCGTGCGTTCTTCGCGCTTTTCGGGGACGATGCAGACGGCGTGGGGTTTGTGCCGCAAGGCGATTTTTTGCATCTCGTCCGTGGCGGCCATTTCAAAGTTGAGCGGCAGGGTGAGCGCGGCCATCAATCCTTCGATATCGGCGTCGGAAATGTGCCGCCGATCCTCGCGCAAATGCGCGGTGATGCCATCGGCACCGGCCTCCTGGGCCAGGATTGCCGCACGGATCGGGTCGGGATTGGCCCCGCCACGGGCGTTGCGCACGGTGGCGACGTGGTCAATGTTGACGCCCAGTCGAAGTCTGCCTTTTGCCATCTGTCGGGTCTCCTATGGGTGGGTCTAGCCGGGTGTCGGGCCCGCACCGGGTTTCTTGCGCAACTGGTCCAATTTAGCCCGCAGCGATTTGCGCCGCCGGTTCTGATAGGCCGTCAACACAGGCAGCGAGATGTAATAGGCGATCGTCCCGGCGATGATCCCCGGAATGATGCCCCCGATCATGAAAGGGAAAAACACCTGGTGGTAGAACACGGCAAGCCGATCCCAATGCGCCACTTCGGGCGTGAAGATCGCCATGAAATTGTGCCACAGATCATGCCATGCGCCGCCGAATTTTTCGGCCAGTGACATCTTGTCCCCGTCGCGCGGTTTGGTGCCCAGCAGGAAATGCCCAGTTTCCAGCGAAATGGCTGCGATCGGCACATAGGTCAGCGGGTTGCCAAAGAAGGTGGACAACAGCGCCGCAAGAAGATTGCCCCGCATCAGTCGCGAGATGATCCAAGCCACGAGGAAGTGTAGGCCAAAGAAGGGGGTAAAGGTGGTGAACACACCCGCCCAGATCCCGCGCGCAATCCGTTCGGGCGTGTCGGGCAAGCGGCGAACGCGGTGTTTGACGTATTCAAAGGCCCGCACCCAGCCACCGCGGGGCCAGACGGATTCGGTCACGATCTTCCAGATCGACCGTCTGTCCCTGCGTTTGAAAACCACCCCTACCCCTTCCCGATCTCAAACCTTGGCAAAGCTGGCGGTGGCCCGCTTTGGATCCCTGTGCCGCCCGATGGACGATACGTTGCTTTCCGCCTCGAGCGCGGTCATCACCCGGTGTAGGTGTTCCGCGTCCCGCAGATCCACATCGACCAGAAGCCGGTAAAAATCCGGTTTGCGATCAACGAAGTTCAGGTCCGAGATATTGGCGTTCTGTTCGCCGATCAATGTGCAAATTCGTCCCAACACACCGGCGTCATTGGTGATCGTGAGGTCGAGCGTCACCGTGTTGCTGGCCGGGTGGGTCCCGTCCTGCCAGCGCAGGTCAAGCCAGCGGTCCGGCTGATCCTCGTAATCGGCGAGGGCGGCGCAGTCGATGGCGTGAACGACGACCCCCTGTCCACGAAAGGTAATACCGACGATCCGTTCGCCCGGCACCGGCTGGCAGCAGGCGGCGCGACGGTGCTGCGTTTCGGGGTCCAGGCCGATGACGGCGCGGCCCTGATCGACCTCTTCCCCGGGCTTGTGGGCCAGATCAGGATAGATGGCGGCCACCACGTCGCGGCTGATCAGTTCGGCGCTGCCCAGGCGCGACAGCATTTCGTCGACGGAGTCGAGCGCAAGTGTCTTGGCGGCGGTCCGCAGCGCCTTGTCCGTTGCCTTTTTCCCAACGTTCTCGAATGCCACCCGGGCCAACTCGCTGCCCAATTTGATGAACCGTTCGCGGTCCTCTTCGCGCAGGGATCGCCGGATCGCCGTCTTGGCTCGGCCCGTCACGGCGATGTCGATCCAGGTGGCCTGCGGCGATTGCCCTTGGGCGGTGATGATTTCGACCGACTGCCCGTTCTTGAGCCGGGTCCACAGCGGCACGCGCATCCCGTCCACCTTGGCCCCGACACAGGCCATGCCGATCCGGGTGTGGATGGCAAAGGCAAAGTCGATGGGCGTAGCTCCGCGCGGCAGCTTGATCACGTCGCCCTTGGGCGAAAAACAGAATACCTGATCCTGATACATCTCGAGCTTGACCGCTTCGAGAAATTCATCGTGGTCCTGCTGTTCGTCCAGCCGTTCGGTCAGCGACGAAATCCAACGCACTGGATCCACGGCAAAGCGGTTTTCGACACGTTCGCCGTTCTTGTAGGACCAGTGAGCGGCGACGCCGGTTTCAGCGACTTCGTGCATTTCGCGGGTTCTGATCTGCACCTCGACCCGTTTGCCGTCGCGACCGGAGACGGTCGTGTGGATCGACCGGTAGCCGTTCGATTTGGGCTGGCTGATGTAATCCTTGAACCGACCCGGCACCGCCCGCCAGCGTTGGTGGATCGCCCCCAGAACGCGGTAACAATCCGCCTCGGTCGCGGTGATGATCCTGAAGCCGTAGATGTCCGAGAGCCGGGAAAACCCCTGATCCTTTTCCTGCATCTTGCGCCAGATCGAATAGGGTTTCTTGGCCCGTCCGATGACATCGGCAGTGATCGCGGCCTTTTCCAGTTCGACGCGCATGTCGGCGGTGATTTTCTGGATCACGTCGCCGGTTTCACGTTGCAGGGTGATGAAACGGCGGATGATCGAATTGCGCGCCTCGGAGTTGAGGACCTTGAAGGCCAGGTCCTCGAGCTCTTCGCGCATCCATTGCATGCCCATTCGCCCGGCGAGGGGGGCAAAGATGTCCATTGTCTCGCGGGCCTTCTGCGCCTGCTTTTCCGGCTTCATCGACTTGATCGTGCGCATGTTGTGGAGACGGTCGGCCAGTTTGACCAGCGTCACCCGCAGATCGCGTGAGGTCGCCATGAACAGTTTGCGGAAATTCTCGGCCTGCTGGGTCTTGGTGGAATTGAGTTGCAGGTTGGTCAGCTTGGTCACGCCATCGACCAGTTCGGCGATTTCGCGGCCAAACCGCTTTTCGACCTCGGCATAGGACGCCTTGGTGTCCTCGATGGTGTCGTGCAACAGGGCGGTGACGAGGGTGGCGTCATCCATCTGCTGATCAGCAAGGATCATGGTGACGGCGACGGGATGGCTGAAATAGGGCTCGCCCGACTGGCGCATCTGGCCGTCGTGCATCGCCTCGCCGAACGCATAGGCGTCGCGCAGCAGTTTTTCATTGGTGCGGGGGTTGTAGGCGCGGACCCGGGCGATCAGTTCATCTTGAGTCGTCATCGGTCCCGCGCCTTATCCATAAAGGCCGGTATGGGCCTTAGCGCTGCCCTTGGGCTTCCATGAGGGCGCGCAGCAATTTCTCTTCGGACATGTCGTCTTCGGCGGGTTTGTCCACCTCGGCCCCCATAAGAAGCGCCATCGCGTCCTCTTCGGGTTCGTCCACTTCGATCTGGGTCTGGTGCGCTTCGATCATGCGTTCGCGCAGGTCGTCGGCCAGCTGGGTTTCCTCGGCGATTTCGCGCAGAGACACGACGGGGTTCTTGTCGTTGTCGCGGCTTACCGTCACGGGCGATCCGGCGGTGATTTCGCGCGCCCTGTGGGCGGCCAACATGACAAGTTCAAACCGGTTGGGAACCTTGTCGACGCAATCTTCTACGGTCACTCGGGCCATTGCTGCCCTCCATCTGTTCGCGGGTGGGTCCTCGGGAAGCCACCCATGTAAGGGCAGAGATCAGGATTGACAAGCGGATTCAGGGGGCCGGCTTAGTCAATTGGCACAATCGCCGCCCGGTCATCTTCTGGCAATTCGGCCAGCATTGCGGCCACGGTCAAGTCAAGCAGCGGGTGCCGCCAGTCGGGAGCCACGTCCATCATCGGGACCAGCACAAAGGCGCGTTCCTGCAAGCGCGGATGGGGCAAGATCAACTGATCGGGCGTCCGGGTGCGCTGGGCGGCAAGGTTCAGGGTTCGCCATGAGGTCTGGACCGCCGCATCCGGCAAGACAGCATCGTCCACGGCCAGCAGGTCAAGGTCGAGCGTGCGGCTCGCCCAGCGTGCGCCGCGCACGCGCCCATGGTCCGCCTCGATCTGGTGCAGCGCGGCCATGATCCGGTCGGGCGGCAGATCGGTCGCAACCCGAATCACGGCATTGACATAATCTGGCCCCGACCCGGCCGGGAACGCAGGGGACGCGAACAACCGGCTGCGGTTCAGGTCCGGGCCAAGCTTGTCAGACAGTGCGGCAATCCCCGAAAGAACGAGGTCGGCAGGCGAAATCTCGCGTGACGCGGCGTTACTTCCCAAGGCGATCAGCGCCATTTGGCCGAAACGGACCTCGGGCCGGGCTTGCCGCATGTCATGAATTCCTTACATTACGTTCTGGTTCGCCGACTCTCATACCACTCACAGACTCACAACCGGCGCGACCACATTTGGAAGGAAATTTTTATGTTTTATCGTGACGAGCGCTTGGCGCTCTTCATTGATGGTTCGAACCTATACGCCGCTGCAAAGGCTCTTGGGTTCGACATCGACTACAAACTGCTCAGGCAAGAGTTCATGCGTCGCGGAAAGCTCTTGCGGGCGTTCTACTACACCGCCCTGCTTGAAAATGACGAATATTCGCCGATCCGTCCGCTGGTCGACTGGCTACACTATAACGGGTTCTCCATGGTCACCAAACCGGCCAAGGAATACACCGACAGCATGGGCCGCCGGAAGGTGAAGGGGAACATGGACATCGAACTGACCGTCGATGCCATGGAATTGGCCCCTTACGTCGATCACGTCGTGCTGTTTTCGGGCGATGGCGATTTTCGACCGCTGGTCGAGGCGTTGCAACGCAAGGGGGTGCGCGTATCCGTCGTGTCCACCATCCGCAGTCAACCGCCGATGATCGCCGACGAACTGCGCCGTCAGGCCGACAACTTTATCGAGTTGGACGAACTGCGCGAGGTCGTGGGCCGGCCACCCCGCGAACCCCGCCCCGACCGCGAAGAGGCGATGGTCGAAAACGAATGAGACAAACCGGGGCCTCAGCGGCCCCGGTTTTTCTTTCTGGGGCTTGCGACGACTGCTGTTTTCGGGACACTCCCTCGACACGAACGGAGACACGCCATGCCCCACCCCCTGCTCACTCAAGCCGACATCGACACCTACCGCACCGAGGGCGTCGTTCTGATCCGCGGCCTGTTTGCTGACCAGGTCGAGGCGTTACGGGCAGGCATAGACCGGAACATGGCCGACCCCGGCCCCTACGCCGCCGAGAACCTGAAACCCGGCGAGGGCGGTCGGTTCTTTGACGACTACTGCAACTGGACGCGCATCCCCGAATTCCAGCAGGTGATCCGCACCTCGCCCGCCGCCGAAGTGGCCGCCGATCTGATGGGATCGCGGACGGTGCAGATGTTCCACGACCATGTGCTGGTCAAGGAACCCGGCACCTCAAAACCCACACCGTGGCATCAGGATGGCCCCTATTATTTTGTCGAGGGCGAGCAGACCGTCAGCTTCTGGTCGCCGCTGGACCCGGTGACCGAGGCATCCCTGCGCTGTGTGGCAGGGTCACATCGCTGGCCCAAGCCGGTTCTGCCCAAACGCTGGCTCGCCGATACCTCGTTCTATCCCAATCCTGACGATTACATGCCTGTGCCCGATCCCGATGCCGAAGGCATGGTGGTCCGCGAATGGGCGATGAAACCGGGCGACGCCGTCGCCTTTGATTACCGCACCCTGCACGGGGCGCGCGGGAATGAAACTGCCAACCGCCGCCGTGCATTTTCCCTGCGCCTGCTGGGCGACGATACCCGCTATGTCGAACGCCCCGGCCGCACCTCGCCCCCCTATCCCGGACATGACATGACACCGGGCCAGAAGCTGCGGGGGGACTGGTTTCCGGTGATCTGGACCAGATCCGCCTGATCGCGCGGTCTAGACATCGGGAACCAGTTTGCCCCTTTGATCGCCCGAAGGTAAGAGATCACAGTCCTCGCCCTTGTCGTGCGGCGGCACGACGGCTCGGCACAGCAAACGCAAGACAGGACCATCATTCTGACCCGTTCCTCTGATGATATGCCTTTTCCCGGATTTGTCGGCACCACGACAGGGTGCGTGACCCGTTCAAATTGTGCTGTCGAACCGGCATGCGTGTCATGAACCCACTTTTCTCGCGGGTGTTGCGCCTGATCTCGAATACGCCCGAGCCTGTCGCACCCCTGATACACCCGGTGCATGTGGTGGCCTCGCCGTTCAAGACCGGCACCTCGTCCATCGCACAGGCCTTGCTGGAACTGGGTGTAGGGTCTTCCATCATGCCCTATGACCACGGGCTATTGAAGTCATACTCAAAACGGTGCTCGCGGTGGAACCGGCTGGCGCGAAAATCAGAAGACTTTGCCACCTTTGCGTCGCTGCATGGGGCGGACCTGCGTGACGATCTGGGCGGTTTGATATCGGCGTTACGCCCCTATGACATCTTTCACGATGCCCCCTTTGGTCACACCCACCTGCACCTGTTTGTCCGCAGGGTGATCGCCCCGGAGGCAAGGTTTATCTGGGTCATGCGCGCAAAGGACGACTGGTTGGCCAGCGTGCGCAACTGGGAAATGACCCATCCGGACACCTATCCCAATCACAACGAATGGATCGAGGATCCCGAGCGCAAGCGCGCCAAGAAGATTGCGGTTCGAAACAAGGCCTACCGCGCGTTCGTCACCTTCAAGCAGAGCAATCCGGATCGCTGCCTTGAACTGGGATGGCGGGGACTTTCGAACTGGTCGGCCCTCGCTGCGTTTTATGACAAGCCGGTGCCAGATCGGCCCTTTCCACGGGTCAATGCCTCGCGCAGGTGACCCAAGCGACGGCCTGCGGTGCCGGCGCGCTCTGGACGATTGCGGCCTGACCGCTTACCTCTGGGCCATAGCCCGGAGTTGCCCATGACCAAACCGCCCCTGACCCTTTTCCTTGCCGCGCCGCGCGGGTTCTGTGCGGGCGTAGACCGGGCGATCAAGATCGTCGAGATGGCCTTGGAGAAATGGGGCGCGCCCGTCTATGTCCGGCACGAGATCGTGCACAACAAATTCGTCGTTGACGATCTGCGGGCCAAAGGGGCTGTGTTCGTCGAAGAACTGGACGACTGCCCGCCCGACCGTCCGGTCATCTTTTCGGCCCACGGGGTACCCAAATCGGTCCCGCAGGCCGCCATTGCGCGGCAAATGATCTATGTCGATGCCACCTGCCCGCTTGTCAGCAAGGTCCATATCGAAGCGGCCCGTCACGCCGAAAACGGATTGCAAATGATCATGATCGGCCATGCTGGCCACCCCGAAACCATAGGCACCATGGGCCAGTTGCCCGAGGGCGAGGTGCTGCTGGTCGAAACCGTGGCTGATGTGGCGCAGGTTCAGGTGCGCGATCCCGCCCGGCTGGCCTTTGTGACGCAGACCACCCTGTCGGTCGATGATACCGCCGACATCGTGGCCGCCCTTCAGGCCCGGTTTCCGGCGATCGTCGGCCCCCACAAGGAAGACATCTGTTACGCGACCACCAACCGCCAAGAGGCGGTCAAGGCCATGGCGGCAGACTGCGATGCGATGCTGGTCGTCGGCGCCCCGAATTCTTCGAATTCGCGGCGCCTGGTCGAGGTGGGCAGCCGCGCAGGCTGTCCCTATGCCCAACTGGTCCAGCGGGCCACCGACATCGACTGGCGGGCGCTCGACGGGATCCGCAGTGTCGGGATCACCGCCGGGGCCTCGGCCCCCGAAGTGCTGATCGACGAGGTCGTCGATGCGTTCCGCGCCCGGTTCGAGGTGGTGGTGAAGCCCGTCGTCACCGCCGAGGAAAACGTCGAATTCAAGGTTCCCCGCATCCTGCGGGAACAGGCAGGAACACTGACATGAGATTGCGAAAAATTGCGGCCTGCCTTGTGTTTTTGTCGGGCTGCGCGGCACCGGCGAGCGACGTGACCGGAACTCCGATGGCGCGCTGGGGCGATTACAGCGGATCGCTGCCGCCGGAATATGCCTGGGATTATGTCGTGACGTTTTTCACGGATCACATTGTTTCGGCCCGCTATTGCAAGGGCTATGCCCAAACCGAACCCGGATGCGCCACCGTCACCCAAAAGTTGTCCGCCGACGATTTCGCCGCGTTCAGTACAAGTCTGGCCCCGATTGTCGAAGCGATAGCCGCCGCCCCGCCCCGCGAGACCGACGTTGTTCCGATTGGTGGCGGCTCTGTCTTTGGCGCGCTGGTGGTCGGCGGGACCGAGATCGACCTGCCCCCCTTTGCCAGTGACGCCGATGCCAGCCGCGTGGCCGACGCGCTGGCGGTGTTGCGGCGCGCGACGCCCGCAGACCTAGTGGAGGCCGCCAAGCGGCGCGCCCGGCAGCCTTGATCGACCCGAAAGGCGACCCATGAGGACCGAACCATGAGGCATATCCCGCCTTCCGCCCTGATCCTGGGACTGGCCGGGTTGATCCCCTTCTTGTGGGGCGCCCTGACGGTCTTGTCGCCTGCTGTCGGTGCCTGGGGCGTGCAGACGGTCGGCCCCCGTTTTGTCGGCCCTTACGTCCAGTTGTTCTATGGCGCGGTCATCCTTTCGTTCATGTCCGGCGTGCTATGGGGCTTTGCCACCCGGGCAACCGGCCCCATTGCCACCACTGGCTATGCCTTGTCGGTCCTGCCGGCCCTTTGGGCATTTTTCATGACGGGCAATGGGCCGGAAAGTGCGGCCATCAACCTGAGCGTCGGGTTTATCGGACTTTTGGGGCTGGACTGGATGTTCTGGAAACAGGGGTTGGCCCCGCATTGGTGGATGCATTTGCGCGGGCTGCTGACGGCCATCGTTGTTCTATCGTTCATGCCGGTGATCCTGTGACAGTCGATCCGCGCACCATCGCTGTCTATGATGCCCGCGCGGCGGACTATGCCAAGCTGACCGGTTCGGATCAGCCGGATGCCGACCTGCGCGCCTTTATCGACGGGTTACCCAAGGGGGCACGAGTGCTGGATCTGGGCTGCGGGCCGGGAACGTCCTCGGCCCACATGGCCGCCGCAGGGCTGTCGCCTGATCCGGTAGATGCTTCGGCCGCGATGGTATCGCTGGCGCGGGATCGGTTCGGGCTGCCCGCCCGACAGGCCAGTTTCGATGATCTGGACGCGGTGGCCGCCTATGACGCGGTCTGGGCCAACTTCAGCCTGCTGCATGCCCCCCGCGCGGACCTGCCCCGCCACCTGGCCGCCATTACGGGGGCGTTGGTCCCCGGTGGGTTGTTCCACATCGCCATGAAAACCGGCAGCGGCGAGGCCCGCGACGCCATCGACCGCCTTTACACCTATGTCACGGTGGCCGAGTTGCACCGGTTGCTGGCCGATGCCGGATTTTCCGTCGTTGCCATGCGTGAGGGCGTAGACATCGGCCTGTCGGGCAGTCAGGACCCGTTTGTGATCTGCCGCGCCCTGAAGGACCCTGATGCCTGACCTGTTTGCCTATACGGATGGCGCCTGTTCGGGCAATCCCGGCCCCGGCGGTTGGGGCGCCTTGCTGATTGCCCGCGACGGCGACATGGTCGTCAAGGAACGCGAGTTGTGCGGCGGCGAGGCCCATACCACCAATAACCGGATGGAATTGCTGGGGGCGATCAACGCCTTGGAATCGCTGACAAAGTCCAGCACCATCACGATCATCACCGACAGCGCCTACGTCAAGGACGGCATTTCAAGCTGGCTGTTTGGCTGGAAGAAGAAGGGCTGGAAAACCGCCGCCGGAAAGCCGGTCAAGAACGAGGATCTGTGGAAGCGGCTGGACGATGCCCGGACCCGTCACCGGGTTACCTGGGAATGGGTCAAGGGCCACGCGGGCCATCCCGAAAACGAACGCGCCGATGAGTTGGCCCGCCGGGGCATGGAACCGTTCAAGCCGTCAAAAGGCTGACCGAGTTCAGTTCGAGGCCATCATAGTCGGCGGCAGGATGAACCCGTCGACGGGATAGACGCGGCCGAACTGGCCGGGGTTGCTTTCCACGCGCACTGCCGACCAGTCGTTGTTTGGCGACACGTCCAGAACCCGCATTCCCAGAGAAATCCGGTTGCGCACCCAGTTGGCGTGATCGACCTCGATCTCGCGGTCCGAGACCAGTTTGGACACGACAGCGACGTGGCCCATCGGAAGTTTGCGCGTCCCGCTGAAAGCCATGACCGCGCCGATCGAAGGTTCGTGGCTGCGGTCGAATTCAGACGCGGCCTTCATCCACCAGGTATTGGCGTTGCCCCGGATATCGACACCGCTGGCCGCACGGGCAAACGGAACGCACCAGATACGTGCCCCTGCCGACCGAAGCGCATTTGCCTGATGGATCGCCTGAGACAAAAGGTCGGGATCAAGACCGCCCTGCTGCGGGTCTTCGGCAAACGACATGGTCCGGCTGACATCTGCGGATTGCTGCATGTCGGGCCGGGCACAAGCGGCGCAAAGTGCCAACATTCCAAGCAAAAGCGTCAGGTGCAGCCGCGAGGGCTGTCGGGCGTGGTCGGTCTGCAATCTGTCCCCCGAAGTTTCAGGTGTCCCGTTCTCCGGTCCCCACCGAAGTTGTGACGGTTTGTGCTAACTGCGTGATCGAAAAGCAAGCAAGCCGTCCGGCAATGGGCAGAAATCCGCCCGTGAGGCGGGCTTTAGCCCAGAACGGGCGGCAGCGTCAGCCCATTGAGAACCTCGGCCGCAGGCATCGGCCGCTTGCCTTCGCGTTGGGCCAAGGTGACCTCGACCGCGCCCTGCCCGCAGGCGATGACGAATCCGCCAAGGCTCTGACCGGGGCGGCCAGACCCTTGGCCCAGCCGCGATCCCAGCAGTTTGACCCGTTCGCCAGCCACGTCGCACCATGCCCCGGGAAAGGGCGACAACCCCCTGATAAGGCGGTCAATTTCGACGGCCGGATGGCTCCAGTCGATCCGCGCCTCGGCCTTGTCGATCTTGGTGGCGTAGGTCACGCCGGTTTCGGGCTGGGGGGCTGGGATCAGGGTGGGAAACGTGTCCAGCGCCTGCACGATCATCACAGCACCCAGTGTGCTGAGCCGGTCGTGAAGCTGCCCGGTCGTTTCTTCCGCCCCGATGGGGATCGCCTGCCGGAGCAGGACGGGGCCGGTATCCAGCCCCGCCTCCATCTGCATGATGCAGACGCCGGTTTCGTTATCCCCCGTGAGGATCGCCCGGTGAATCGGTGCGGCCCCGCGCCATCGCGGCAAGAGCGAAGCGTGAATGTTGAGGCAGCCGTGGCGCGGCGCATCCAGAATCGCCTGCGGAAGGATCAGACCATAGGCGACCACGACGGCAATGTCGGCGTTCAGGGCGGCAAAATCGGCGCGGTCAGCTTCGGCCCTGAAGTTGAGGGGGTGACGGACTTGCAGACCCAGCGCCTCGGCCCGAGCCTGCACGGGGCTGGGCCGATCCTTTTTCCCGCGCCCGGCGGGCCGGGGCGGCTGACTGTAAACGGCGGCGATGTCGTGACCGGCGGCGACCAGCGCATCAAGGACCGGCACCGAGAAGTCGGGCGTCCCCATGAACACGATCCGCATCAGCCGCGCACCTTGGCCGCGCGGCGCAGGAGCATGTCGCGTTTGACCTTGCTCAGCCGGTCGAAATACATTTTGCCCGCAAGATGGTCGATCTGGTGCTGCACCGAGGTCGCCCAGAGGCCCACGAAATCGCGATCTTCCTCCACGCCCTGATCATTGAGGAACCGCACAGTCACGGCGCGGGGTCGGGTGATGACAGCGCTGACGCCGGGCAGGTTGGGCGAGGCTTCTTCATACTCGCGCGGTTCGATGCTGCTGTGCAGGATCACCGGATTGGCAAGGCGGACGACCTGACCACGGGCAGACGAGGCATCGACGATTGCCAGTTGCAGCGGGATACCCAGTTGCACCGCAGCCAGACCGACACCTGGCATCGCCTCCATCGCTTCAACCATCTCGGCCCAGATCGCCCGGATGTCGTCAGTTATCGCCCCGACGGGTGCGGCGGGGGTGCGCAGCCGCTTGTCCGGCCACATCACAAAGGGGCGGGTCATTCCTCGGTCCCGGTTTCGGTGATGAGGCGGCCGTTGAGGTGGTCGAGTTCGTGCAGGACGCAGACAGCACCGATCCCATGCAGCCGCCAGTTCTGGGCAATGCCCGACAGGCTGGTCCAGTGCATATCGACCCAGATCGGGCGGGGCACCTTGAACGTCCGGCCGGGGATCGACAGGCATGCCTCGACCCCGACGGCGGTCGCTGGGGACTGGTCCACGATCGACGGATTGATCACGACGACAGGTTCAGGTGCCCCGTCTTTCCAGCGGATATCCATGACGAACAGCCGTTTGAGCACACCGACCTGCGGCGCAGCCAGACCGCGCCCTTTGGCATCATACATCGTTTCCAGCATGTCGGCGGCCAGCTGGCGCAGGGTATCGTCGAACTGGTGCACAGGTTCGCACACCTGTTCAAGGCGCGGATCGGGGTGGGTCACGATCGGCAGGACCGCCATCAGCCGCGTTCCGTTTCGCGGGCCTGTTCGCGTTTGAGCTTGACCATCTTGCGGGTGATCATCTGCCGCTTGAGAGGCTTGAGGTAGTCGATGAACAGCTTGCCATCCAGATGGTCGATTTCGTGCTGCACACAGGTCGCCCACAACTTATCGAACTGCTCTTCCTGCTGCTGCCCGTTCAGGTCGGTCCAGCGGACGGCCACCTCGGCGGGGCGTTCAACCTCGGCATATTGTTCGGGGATCGACAGGCAGCCTTCCTCGTAGACGCTGCGGTCGTCCGACGCCCAGATCACCTGCGGATTGATCAGGACCATCGGGCGCGGTTTCGCCTCGGGGTCCTTGACGCAATCCATGACCAGCATCCGGGACAGCACGCCCACCTGAGGTGCAGCAAGGCCGACGCCGGGGGCGTCATACATTGTTGCCAGCATATCCTCGGCCAAACGATGGATGTCGTCAGTCAGATCGCCCACGGGTTTGCACACCGTTTTCAGGCGCGGATCGGGATGGATGAGGATGGGGCGCAATGTCATGGGCAGGGATTTAGGCCAAGTGCAGGGTCCGTGCAACAAGGCGGTGCAACATGGGCTTGCACCGGACGCACCGTCGGATAGCGTGGCAGGCAAAAGGGAGACCCTGTATGAGCTTTGACGACCCGATCGACCGCCGCGGCACCCATTGCGTCAAATGGGACGGCATGGAGAAACTCTATGGGGTGTCCCCTGATGACGGGATCGCCATGTGGGTGGCTGATATGGAGTTCCGTCCGCCACAGGTCGTGCAGGACGCGCTGCAATCCATGCTGAACCACGGGGTCTATGGCTATTTCGGGAACGACAGCCGTTATACCGCCGCGATCCAGTGGTGGATGCAGACCCGGCATGGCTGGGCGGTAGATCCGTCGTGGATCTTTACCACCCACGGTCTGGTCAACGGCACGGCCATGTGTGTCGATGCCTTTACCCAACCCGGCGACGGAGTCGTCCTGTTCACCCCGGTCTATCATGCCTTTGCCCGGGTGATCCGGGCTGCCGGGCGGCAGGTGGTCGAATGCCCGCTGGCCAATGTGGATGGCCGATACGAGATGGATTTCCAGACCTACGACGCGATGATGACCGGCAACGAACGGATGGTCATCCTGTGTTCGCCGCACAATCCGGGGGGCCGCGTCTGGACCAAGGCTGAACTGCGCGCCGTGGCGGCCTTTGCCAAGCGGCACGAACTGATCCTCGTGTCGGATGAGATTCACCACGACCTGACGATGCCCGGTCACATCCACACGCCCATGTCCCACATCGACGGGATTACCGACCGACTGGTGATGATGACGGCCACCACCAAGACGTTCAACATCGCGGGCAGCCATTCCGGCAATGTCATCATCGAGGACCCTGACCTGCGGGCGATCTTTGCCGGGCGGATGGCCGCGATGGGCATTTCGCCCAATTCGTTCGGCCTGCACATGGCGACGGCCGCCTATTCGCCCGAAGGCGCTGTCTGGGTCGATGACCTGCGCCACTATCTGGATGGCAATCGCAAGGTGTTCGATGCCGGGGTCAACGCCATTCCGGGGGTCCGGTCGATGCCGCTGGAATCGACCTACCTCGCTTGGGTCGATTTCGCAGGGACGGGCATGTCGCAGGCAGAATTCACGGACCGAGTGCAAAAGGGCGCGCGGATCGCGGTAAACCACGGGCCATCCTTCGGTCTGGGCGGCGACAGCTTTTTGCGGTTCAACTTTGCCGCCCCCCGTAAACAAGTGGTCGAGGCGGTCGCCCGCCTGCAAGAGGCATTCGGCGACCTTCAGTGACCGCTGCGACCGATCAAGGCGACGGGGGCGTCCCGGGTCTGTTCAAAGTCGAGCGCGGGACGGTCCGCCACGGCGGTTGACCATTTGAATTCGAAGACGCGCTCGCCCTCTTCCTCGCGCGAAGAGACGACCAGGCATTGATACAGGTGCTTGGCCCCGTCGTATATTTCGACAAAGCCCCGTAGTTTCGGCGCATCATCGGCATCAATGGCAAAACCGCCGTCCCACAGGCGCAGGATACGATAAACTTGGTCTCCGTCATGCACGCACAGACGCGACGACCTGCGCAACGACGCCTTGCGCGCCTCTTCCAGACCCTTGCGGACGGCCTCAGGCAGATATTCCGACATGTCACTCCTCCAGCCCCCGAGGGACGAGGATGGAGCGGATCATGGCAAAATCAAGAAAACGTTACGCTGCACTGCCGCATAACCTTTTGATCCATCTGAATTATCTGGAAGTGACGTGCGGCCGCAACACATGTGGGCGGGCGGCATCATAAAGAGCCGAATCAGGGAAGCCATGATCCTGGCTTAATCCCGGCCCCACGAGAATCAGCGCCGTTCGCGTAATCTTGGCCAGGCGAACCTTGTCGCGGATGTCCGACAGGGTCCCCCGGATCAGTTGCTGATCGGGCCAGCCGACGCGATAGGCGACGGCAACGGGGCAATTGGCCCCGTAAGCCGGGATAAGTTGCCGCTCGATCTCGCGCAGGGCGCGGATGCCCAGATGAATGGCCAGCGTCGCGCCGCTTCGCGCGAAATTCTCAAGCGTTTCGCCCGCAGGCATCGAAGTCGATTTCATCGACATCCTGGTCAGGATGATTGACTGGGCAACCTCGGGGATGGTCAGTTCCTGTCCC
Organism: Marivivens sp.; assembly: GCA_024642115.1. Lineage (GTDB taxonomy): Bacteria > Pseudomonadota > Alphaproteobacteria > Rhodobacterales > Rhodobacteraceae > JAHEBU01. The sequence continues at coordinate 217,466 of JAHEBU010000003.1, forward strand.
AACGCAGCGGCGGCGGCGGCATAGGCGGGCACGCCGGGAATGATCTGATAGTCGATCCCGTCCGCCTTGAGCCTGCGGATCTGCTCGGCAATCGCGCCATACAGCGACGGGTCGCCCGAATGGACACGGGCCACGTCTTGCCCCTTGGCTTGGGCGGCCCTGATTTCCGCATGGGTGTCGTCCAACGTCATGGGGGCCGTGTCCAAAACGCGGGCCCCGGCCGGCGCACAGGCTACCACTTCGGGCGGCACCAGCGACCCCGCATAAAGACAGACCGGGCAGGACCCGATGATCCGCGCGGCCTTCAAAGTCAGCAATTCCGGATCGCCCGGGCCCGCCCCGATGAAATAGACGGTCATGTTGTTGTCTCCGTTTCGATGTGCCGATTGCCGACGGTTTGCAGATCGCCATCTATCCGCCGGGCATAGCCGCGCGGGGTAAACATGCGCGGGCCTTCGCCCAGGTGTGCCAGCCGGGTGTTTGACGATCCGACTAGAACGACGGTCAGCATATCCACCTCGTCCACCTCCAATTCGTCCAACCGTCGATAGCGGACCGTTTCGGTCGGGCGTCCAAGGTTCGAGGCCAGCAGAACAGGCGTATCTGCCGGACGATGCTGCAACAGGATATCCCGGGCTTCGGCCAGCAGGGTGCGCCGGGACTTGGAGACAGGGTTGTAAAAGGCGATGACGAAATCGCCTTCGGCCGCCGCGTGCAGGCGGCGCAGGATGTCGGTGCGCGGGGTCAGCAGGTCGGACAGGGAAATCGTGCAGAAATCATGCCCAAGCGGCGCCCCGGCACGGGCCGCCGCCGCCTGCAATGCGCTGACGCCGGGCGAACAAACCACCTCGACCCGGCGGGCCGCGTCGCTGACACCGTGCTGGTCGGGGCTACGGTCCAACAGTTCGAACACCAGTGCGCCCATCGCATAGATGCCCGCGTCGCCCGAGCAGACCAGTGCGACGTTGCGCCCTTCGCCCGCCCGTTCCAGCGCGTAGCGGCAGCGATCCTCTTCTCCGCCCAAAGGAAAATCGCTGCGCTGCTTTCCCGCCGCCAGAGGGCCGAGCAGATCAATATACAACCCATAGCCCACCAATTCTTCGGCATCGGCGGCAAGGCGGGACACTTCCGGCGTTCGCCATGTCGACTGGCCCGGTCCGATCCCCAGGATCGAAAGCCGGCCTCGCGGGCGGCCCCGCAGCACGGTCAGCGGCTCGTTCGTCAGGGCAAGTGCGCATGTTGCATTGCCCGTCTTGCGTTTGGTCAGGTGCAGCGTCGCACCGGCTCCCCCTTGGGCCAGGGCTGCGGCTTCGGCTACGCCATGTGTGCCGACCTCGGCAAACACCACGTCGGACGGGGTTGCAAGCCGGGGGGTCTCTGCCTCCAATTCTGCCGATGTGAACAGCCTGAGTGGCACGCCAAGCCGCCGGGCCAGATCAAGAATGGCGGGTTCGTCCGCCTTGAGGTCGATCGTGCTGACCGAATGAACGGCATGGGGGGAAATACCTGCGTCGGACATAGCCTGTGTCACCAGTCGGCACAGTTCGTCGGGCAGGCAGTTGCGGGAACAGCCCACGCCCAGCGTGATCCGCTGCGGCGCAAAATGCAGGTGCTGGGGGCCGGACGTCACCGGGTCCATCGTGCAGTTGATCTTGACCCCGTGGCCTTGCGGCAAGTCCTTGAGCCAATCGGCGCCTTCTCCTTCGACTGTTGCCCCCTGTCCGTCCAGCAATGCGGCCATCGCCGATTTGGCATCCTGAGGATTGGCAAGCCGCCAGCCGGGCGGCGGTTCATCCAGTGCGACACCAAGGGCCACATCGCCTGCTGTGGTCACCGCCGCGAGCCCGCCCAACGCCTCGGCGATCTGCCGGGCCAAGCGGTTCGCGCCGTGGTGTCCGCCCAAAAGTGGAACGACCACCGCCCCGTCGTCGCTGACCGAAATCACTGGTGGCTCGGACCGCTTGTCGGACAAAAGCGGTGCCACACCGCGGATGAGGATGCCGCTGGCGCAGACCCCAATAATCGGGATCCCCGCGGCGAACAGGTCGCGGGCATGGTCCAGCGCGTTGTCAAAATAGGCGTCAGCATGCGTGACCCTGTCCATCCGACCGTGGACGGAGCCGTTCAAAGCCTTTGCGATGCGATGCGCCGTTCCTTCGCCCGAAGCCGAAAGGGCCAGCACAACCGGAGCTGATACAACTGAAGTCAGAGCCATGGGTCGGCTCCTTTCGTGAGCAGGATCATTGAGAAATATGGCGCGCTGTCCGGCGCGTCGGCCAGCGGCAGAACGACCTCGTTCGCCAGCGTGGCCCGCTCGACATAGGTTGCCTTTGCGGTCAGCCCGAGGCTGTCGATGATCGCCCGGATCTTGGGCAGATGACGTCCCACCTTCATGATGGCGAGGCTTTCGGCCCCGTCTATGCGGGCGCGCAATTCGTCCTCGGGCAGGGGTCCGGGCAGAACGGTCAGTCGTTCATTGCGGGCAACAAGCGGCCGTCCCGCTTGGGCTGCACAGGCCGTCACCGAGGTAACGCCCGGCACAACCTCGACCTGGTAGCGAGCCGAGAGGCGGGCGAAGAGATACATGAATGACCCATAGAAGAACGGGTCGCCCTCGCAGAGGCAAACCACGTCATCGCCGCCGTCCAAGGCCCCGGCAATATCTATGGCACCTTGATCGTAGGCTGCCTGTGCAGGCGCGCGATCTGTGCTCATCGGCACGTCCATGACGATTTCGCGAGCGTCCCGAGGGATCAGATCAGCGGCGATGGCCCGGGCAAAACTCTCTCCCCCGGCAAGGGTCGGATAGGCAATGACTCGCGCCCCCTCGATCAGTCGGGCCGCCCTCAGCGTGATCAGATCGGGCGCACCGGGGCCGACGCCCACGCCGTACAAGGTTCCTGTCATCGCTTGATCAGGCTCCACTGTGTCACCGTCATGTGCGGCTTCCATCCGGTCAGCCGCCCGACAGGTTCGGCCCGCTGCACGCTGAGTTTGGTCAATTGCCCGCCGTGGGTGGCGTGCAGGGCGAACAGTTCCGCCTCGGATTCCAGTGTGACTGCGTTGGCCACAAGCCGCCCCAGTGGCCGAAGGGCGGCCCATGCTGCCGGAAACACGTCACTTGTCAGCCCACCTCCGATGAAGATGGCATCGGGTTTGTCGAGCCCTTCCAGAACAGCGGGGGCCTCGCCGTCGATGATCCGCAAACCGGGGGCGCCCAGCGCCAGCGCATTGGCGGCGGCCATGGCACGGCGGTCGGCGCGGGGTTCTATACCAATCGCCCGGGCATAGCGGGCGGCGCGGATCCATTCGATGGCGACCGACCCGCAACCGGTGCCGATGTCCCACAAAAGCGCCCCGCGCATCGGCATCAGCTTGGCCACGGTCACGGCCCGAACCTCTTGCTTGGTCATGGTGCCGTCTGACTGGAACAAGTCGTCGGGCAGGCCGGGAACGCGGGGCAAAAGGGCTGCGTCCGGTGCTGCGATACAGTCGACCGCAAGCGTGTTGAAGGGCGGAACGATGTGCGACCAGGTGGCTGCCGTGCCATCAAACCGCTGTTCCTCCTTGCCACCCATCGCCGCAAGCACGGTCATGGGTGACTGGCCAAAGCCGCGGTCGGTCAGGAATTTGGCAATCTGTGCGGGCGTTTCCGCACCGGTCGTCAGGATCAGCAACCGTTGGTCGGGCTGGATGAAGGCGATCATCTGTTCGACGGGTCGGCCGTGGACGGTGAGGGTTTCGACGTCCGCAAGGCTCCACCCCATGCGGGCGGCAGCGAGTTGGAACGCCGAGAGTTGAGGGTGATAGGTGATCTCGGCGGGCGGGATGGCCTTGCCAATGCGGGCGCCCACTGAAAACCAGAGCGGGTCGCCGGTGACAAGAACGACGGCGCGGCGTCCCTTGAGGCTGCGAATCGTGTCGATCATCGCGTCAAAGGGCGAGGGCCAGGCAATCCGTTCTGCTGTGGGGTTGGCGGAAAGGGTATGATGGCGGTCACCGCCAAGGATCACCTCGGCCGCCTCGACCACGGCGCGGGTGGCGGGGGTCAGTCCGTCCATGCCGTCTTCACCGATGCCCACAATATGGAGCCAGGGTTGGGTCACAGTGTTCCTCCGGTCAGGCCCGCGGCCAGCGCGTTGACGGCGGCGGATGCCATTGCCGATCCGCCTTTGCGCCCGCGCAAGGCGACAAAGGGAGTGCCGCGAGGATTGGCGGCCAGTTCGGCCTTGGATTCAGCGGCCCCAACGAACCCCACCGGGAATCCGAGGATGGCAGCGGGCCGAGGCCAGCCTTCGTCCAGCCGTTCTAGCAGGTGGAACAGCGCCGTGGGCGCGTTGCCAATGGCCACGACCGCGCCGTCGATCCGGTCGCGCCACAGGTCCACGGCAGCGGCCGACCGGGTGGTGCCAAGGGTCTGGGCAAGACCGGGCGTGGTGGGGTCGTTCAGCGTCACGACCACTTCGTTCCCGGCGGGCAGCGCGCGGCGGATGATCCCGGCCGCCACCATTTCGCAATCGCACAGGATCGGCGCGCCCGAGCGCAGGGCCGCCTGCCCCGCCCGCGCGATATCTTCGCTATAGGCCAGACGGTCAGCGATTTCGATCATCCCGCAGGAATGGATCAGCCGAGTGATCAGGGGATGCAGATCGGGCGCGAACCGCTCCAGCCGCGCCTCGGCCCGGACCGTCGCGAAGGATGCGGCGTAGATCGCAGCGGGATCTTTTTCGTAGGGGCGCATGGACGATCCGGTTGAGGCGGGGAAAGAATTTTCGACGAGAATTCTTGCCTCCGACGGCGATTTTTCGTGCTCGGAGAGGCGGTTATTTGCGAGGTTTCAGGACACTGAGTGGCCCCAGAGGGTGATCGGCGTGGGGGTAGGTCGGATGGCTATGGTCATGTCCGTGATCATGGCTGTGACTGTCAGCCTGCGAATGGAAGTGGACGTGCCCGTCGCCATGATCGTGCCAGTCGCCCTTTGCCAAATGGCTGGCATGCCCGTGCGGCTGAGGCTTGGGTTTGTCCACGAGCCGGCACAGTCCCGTGCAGAATGTATCGCATAGCGCGCAGTCGGCCACGTTTGACCCTGGCGCCGAGGCCCCCTGCCCCTCGACGTGGTGATGGTGGCTTTCCTGCACTGCCCCGACCTCCGCTTCGAACCCCAGCACTTGAGTCCGATATTTGCACAGGACGCAGGTCGGTGGCGGGACCGCTCCAAAGGCGGGATGACCTGTCCGTTCCGAGGCTGAAATTTCCCGCACCGGTTGCCCCTGGATGGCCAGAATCTGGGTGCGGTAGCCACAGGTGCCACAGTTGGGTGGCGGGGTGTCGCTGTCTTGCTCCAGAATCCGCTCGGCAAAGGTTTGCAGCACCTGCGGATGGTCCCCCAGATAGGGCGCCTTGATCCATTGAATGTCGGGGTGTTGTGCCGCCACCTGATCGGTAAACCCGTAGATCCGGTCGATCAGGATCCCCGAGAATAGGAAATATGGAAACACGATGACCCGTTTGTAGGGCAGTCGGGCGACGTGTTGCAGGCAGGGTTCGACAAGCGGGAAGGTGACGCCGGAATAACCGACCTCGACCCAGCCAAAGCCCATCCCTTCCTGGATCATGCGGGCGATCTTGGACACGTTGCCGTTGGCATCGGGGTCAGAGGCCCCGCGCCCGATGACCACAAGGCAGGTGTCATGCAGGGGGATGGCCCCGTGGGCGGCGTTTGCAGCATCGACCGCCTCCTGCACGCGGCCCGCTGCCGCCGCGATCATCTTGGGGTCCACCCCCAGTTCGCGCCCGTAGTTGACGGAAATACCATGCTGGGCGGCGTAAGTGTTCAGGACGGTGGGGATGTCGTTCTTGGCATGCATTGCGGCGAACAGCATCCCCGGCACTGCCAGAATCCGGTCGCATCCCGCCTGTCGCAACCGGTCCAGCCCGTCGCGGATCACCGGGTTGGCGAATTCGAGGTAACCATAATCGACCATCCAGTCGGCCGGCAGGTACTCTGGCAGCTTTTCCGCCAGAACCGCGAATTCATCAACGGCGGATTGGCTGCGCGACCCATGCCCGCAGATCATCACACCGGTTTTCATGCGGCTTCCTCTTCCCGCTCGCCTGTGTCGGTTTCCGCCTCGGGATCGTCCTTTTTCTTGCCGGTCATGGCACCCCAGAGGCCGACCAGAACCGCGGCACCAAAGGCCCCGGCAGCAACCCAATGGGTGTGACCGGCCAGTTCAGTCAGGTGCCCCGGATGGGCCGAGGCGGCCCCGGCGGTCAGGGTCAGAAAAAGGCTGAGCAACTTGCGCATGGCGTCCTCTGTCGTCTGATGGCCAGAGGCCCGCGGCATGCGGGTGCGGACGACGTGGTGCATTGGTCCCCATTCGGGTCAACCGCCGCCCCACCAACCTCTCTGGCCGAAATGGCTTCGTCTGACGTCTGGTTACCCCGCGAGGCGCAGGGGTGCAAATGGTTATGCGGCGGGGGGCCGACCGATTGCGACGTCGTGCGGTGATGCGCAAGGGGCTGCGCGCCCAGCGTGGTTTTCGCAGGCAGCGTCGCCCTCTACTTAAGTCAAGACATACGCAGGAGCGCCAGATGGGCCAGTTGATCGACGGAAAATGGGATACGGGCTGGTACAATACCAAAGCCTCGGGCGGGGAATTCGTCCGGTCGACCACGACATTTCGCAACTGGATCACGCCCGATGGTGCGCCAGGTCCGACCGGAACCGGCGGCTTTGCGGCTGAAAGCGGGCGTTATCATCTCTATGTCTCGTATGCCTGTCCTTGGGCGCATCGCACCCTTGTCGTTCGGGCGATCAAGGGGCTGACCCCGCTCATCGATGTGTCGGTCGTGCATCCCGACATGCTGGCGGACGGTTGGACCTTTGCCACCGATTTCGACGGAGCGACGGGGGACAAGCTGTTCGGCCTGCCCTTTGCGCGGGACATCTATTTGCGCGCCGACCCGACTATTTCGGGCCGGGTGACAGTGCCAATCCTATGGGACACGGCCACGGGTCGGATCGTTTCAAACGAATCGTCCGAGATCATCCGCATGTTCAATTCGGCCTTTGACGGGATCACGGGCAATTCGGACGACTATTGGCCCGACGACCTTCGTGACGCGATGGCACCTGTCAATGATCGTATCTATGACACAGTGAACAATGGGGTCTACAAGGCAGGCTTTGCCACGACGCAGGCGGCCTATGACGCGGCTGTCGGCCCGCTGTTTGACAGTCTGGACTGGCTCGAGGATCGGCTGGGCCAGTCCCGCTACCTGATGGGCGACCGCATCACCGAGGCTGACTGGCGGCTCTGGACCACCCTTATCCGCTTTGACGCCGTCTATCACGGTCATTTCAAATGCAACCGCCGCCGGATCGTCGACTATCCGAACCTCTGGGGCTTCGCCAAAGAGCTGTATCAGTGGCCCGGCGTGGCCGAGACGACTCATCTGGATCATATCGTGCGGCACTATCACTATAGCCACGAAACGATAAACCCGCACAGGATCGTTCCGATCGGCCCTATCCTTGATCTGACTGCGCCGCACGGGCGCGGTTGATCACCGCGCCCCGGGCAGCGCCCGGTAGGACATGGACGTGGGCGGGATCGTCAGGTTGGGCGGAGGGGAACGTCCGTAATATTCGACCATCGCCGCCAGATCTTCGGGCGGGGTGTGGCTTTCCAGAAAAGCCCGTGCGTTGGGAATCAAAGCAAAGATCGACCCGTCCGAAAAGAACGCCGTGTCGGTAACAAAGATGATGTTGGTTCGCGGATGGCGGAATCGCGCATAGTCGGCCACGGCAAAGGCGCTGCCGTTTTCCAGAACGAGGTCCAGAACGATTACATCATAATCCTCTGTCTCGATTCGGGCGGTGGCCTCATCGCCGCTCAGGATCAAGTCTGTCGTCATCCCGTGACGACGCAGATGTCGCTGCCATAGCGCACCAAGTTCACCGTTACTTTCGACGATCAGGACTTTCATTGCGCGGATCCTCCTGCTGCACCGGACGGGTTCTCTCATCCACGGTCTGACACCCTCCTCTGTCTCAGCCGAATATCTTAATGAAGTCTTAACAATTGCCGCCCCGCGATCACTCCTGACCAACTTGACTGCAACTGCTTGTGAATTGGGCGCGAATCCGCTTGTAAGAGACGCGACAGACCAAGGAGCGGCCATGACCACCTGGATTACAATTTGCGACACCTGCAAGCGCGAGGGGTGGGATCAGACCGATATGGCCCGCACCGATGGCGAGGCTCTTGCCGCCCTGATCGAGGCCCGCGTCGCCGGTCCGGTGGCGACCCGGCGGGTGTCCTGCACCATGGGCTGTGAACGGGCCTGCAACATCATCGTGCAGGGCAAGGGCAAGATCGGCTATTCGCTTGGCCGCTTCGAGCCAACCGAGGAGGACGCCCAAGCCATCGTCGATTATGCCGCCAAACATGCGGCAAGCGACACTGGCCAGGTCCCGTTCCGCGAATGGCCCTTGGGGGTCAAGGGCCACTTCGTCAGCCGCCATATTCCGCTGCCCGAATGACGGGTGGGGGCGTTCATGGCCGCGATCACGGGGGCGGCTTGGATGCCGCCGTGGCCGCCTATGGCGGAACCCGGGCCGATTGGCTGGACCTGTCCACGGGGATCAACCCGGTCCCCTATCTCGTGGAGCAGATCACACCCGAGGCTTGGACCGCCCTGCCGGACCGGGGCGCAATGGACAGGCTTTTGGGTGCCGCACGGACATTTTGGAAGGTGCCAAAAGGGGCGGACATCGTCGCGGCGAACGGGGCCTCGGCCCTGATTGCCAGAATGCCATTGATGATAAGACCTTACGTCGGCGGTATCCATATTCCCGGACCAACTTACAACGAACATGCAGCGCCCTTTGCGACCTCTGGCGGCCATTGGATATCCGAGGATCCGGAGGATTCGGTTGCGCATATCTATGTCCACCCGAACAATCCCGACGGACGTCTTTGGGACGCAACCGTGATGGGTGGTCGACCGCTGACAGTGATCGACGAAAGCTTTTGCGACATCAGCCCTGCCGATAGCCATATTGCTCTTTCAGAGGATCGAGGCATCATCCTGTTGAAAAGCTTTGGCAAGTTCTGGGGACTTGCGGGCCTACGACTTGGGTTCGCGATCGGGCGACCCGAAACTTTGGCACCAATGGATCTAGACCTTCCCCTGACATCCATGAGCGATGCCTTGGGCCCTTGGGCGGTCTCTGGCCCGGCGTTGGAAATCGGAACAAAGGCATTGTCGGATCACGCCTGGGCTGACGCTACACGCAAGCGGCTGGCCGTCGATGCCGACCGGCTTGACCGGATCATGATCGCCAAGGGGGCCAGGGTCGTAGGTGGGACGACTCTGTTCCGCCTGTACGATCTGGACGATGCCGCCGCCTGGCAGGACCGGCTGGCGCGAGGGCATGTGTGGAGCCGCATATTTCCCTATTCCCGAACATGGCTGCGACTGGGCCTGCCCCATCCAGACCGCTGGGACCAGCTTGAGGCGGCGCTGTGACGATCCTGATGGCGATGCTGCTGGATGCGCTGTCCGGAGAGCCGAAATGGTTATGGAATCGACTGCCGCATCCGGCTGTGCTGATGGGGCGGGCCGTGGGCTGGATCGACCGGACCTTCAACCAAGGTGACCAGAGAAAGGCCAAGGGCGTCGCCTCGTTCGCCGGACTGATTGTGGCGGCCGGACTTCTGGGGATGACCTTGCAAGCCGTCCCAGGCGTATGGGTCGATGTGATCGTGGGGGCGATCCTTCTGGCGCAGAAATCCCTATCGGATCATGTGCGGGCTGTGGCCGATGCCTTGCGTCTCTCGGTCGGCGACGGTCGGCGGGCGGTGGCGATGATCGTCAGCCGGGACACGGGCGACATGGACCGTTCTGCCGTGGCGCGGTCCGCCATCGAAAGCGCGTCGGAAAACCTGAGCGACGGGGTCATCGCCCCGCTGTTCTGGTTTCTATTGGGCGGGCTGCCCGGTCTGCTGATCTACAAGATTACCAATACTGCGGACAGCATGATCGGCTATCGCACCCCCCGGCATGAACAATTCGGCTGGGCGGCAGCGCGGTTCGACGATCTGCTCAACCTCGTCCCCGCCCGACTGACGGCCCTGCTGATCTGGCTGACCGGACCAAAGGTGGGGCAGTTCGGGCCAATCCGGGCCGATGCCGCCTTGCACAAATCTCCCAACGCGGGCTGGCCCGAGGCCGCCATGGCACGCCGCCTGAGCATCGCGCTGGCCGGGCCGCGCAGCTATGACGGAGAGCGACGCGACTTTCCCTTTGTCCATCCGGGTGGGGTGCATGACCTTGGTCCTGACACGGTCGATGCGGCGGTGCGCGTCTTGTGGCAGGCTTGGGGGATTGCGCTTGTCCTTGTTGGGGTCATCGCAATCCTGTGAGGTGACTTCCGGTTGCGTCTGGTCAGGATGGACCGAACCGAACGTCAGGAGGTTCCATGCGTCTTGCCCTAGCCCTCATCCTTGCCGCCAGCGGCGTTCAGGCCCAATCCTGCGGCGGCCCCTTTCCTGACTTTGTTGCGGGGCTAAAGGCCGAAGCGGTGGCCTCCGGTATTCCGACCGCCACCGCCGACGCTTTTTTTCGCGGTGTTCAGCAGGATCAGGGCGTTTTGCGGGCCGATCGCAGGCAGGGCGTGTTCCAGAAGGATTTCATCACCTTTTCTCGCTCGCTTATCAGCCAGAGCAGGATCGACAACGGAACACGGCTCGCCAGTCGTTATGATGCGGTGTTTGACCGGATCGAGCAGACGTGGGGGGTCCCTCGGGGAGTGATCCTCGCCTTTTGGGCGTTTGAGACGGACTACGGTCAGGTGCAGGGCGATTTCAACACGCGCGACGCGCTGGTCACCCTGGCGCATGATTGCCGCCGCCCCGATCTGTTCCGCCCACAGGTGATCGCCGCGATGCGGCTGTTCGCGCGGGGGGATTTCGACCCAGCGACGACGACGGGCGCATGGGCAGGCGAGATCGGGCAGGTCCAGATGCTTCCTGCCGATATTCTGGCCAACGGGACGGATGGCGACGGCGACGGTCATGTAACGCTGAAAACTTCGGCCCCCGATGCGCTGATGTCGGCAGGCAAGATGCTGTCCGCGCTGGGGTGGCGGGCGGGCGAGCCTTGGTTACAAGAGGTCACCGTCCCGCCGACACTTGACTGGGCGCAGACCGGGCTGAACCATCCCCGGCCCGTGTCCGACTGGGCGGCGGCTGGGGTGCAGGCGCGAACGGGATCGCTGCCTCCCGGGTTGCAGGCCTCTGTCCTGCTGCCGATGGGGCGCAATGGCCCGGCCTTCCTCGCCTATCCGAATTTCAACGTCTATTTCGAATGGAATCAAAGCTTTGTCTATGTGACCACAGCCGCCTACTTTGGCACCCGGTTGATGGGCGCCCCGGTCTATCAGGCCGGAACCCCTGATCCGGGTCTTAGTGGTGACCAGATGCAGGCGCTTCAGCAAAAGCTGATGGCGCGCGGGTACGATGTGGGTGGGGCAGACGGCATTCTGGGCGAAAAGACGCGCGAAGCGGTGCAGCGCGAACAGGCCCGGCTTGGCCTTGCGGCGGATGCATGGCCCACAAAGGCGCTGCTGGACCGGCTGTGATCCGGCCGCAATATCCCGCTTAGTAGGACGGTGGGCATATCCGGGTGGGGAAGGTGCGGCGGCTGTCGGCCCCTGCCGCCGACGCCGTTGTTGATGTTCTGCTCGGCCAGAGTTCCGGAACCGACAGGACCTGTTTGATCGATGCAACCGCCTGACCCTGTCGATCCGTCCCCGGGCGACCTGCCCTACGACTGACCGGCTCTGATAGTCCAACGCACCATCCCATTGACAGAATCAGGCGACCGGACGCCTATTCAAGTCATTAAAAGTTTTTTATGACCTCATTTTTGCGGAGCTTTTCATGCCAGCATATTTATTGATGGATTCAACGGGTGGACGGTGGGCCTGGGACCCGGACGGAACCTACCTGATTGTCCGCGCCGCCGTTCGCGCCAGCCTGATCCGCCGCCGGACCCGCGTGACCGAGACTGACAACGGGTTCTTCATGCCTACCACGTGGGAGGTCGAAACCGACTGGACCGGCTTTCGCAACGCACTGAATGTCGAGGCTGCACGCTATTGGGCCAATGCAGAAATGCAGGTGCGCCTGGACCCGCGTACTTTCTTTCAAACGCTGATTGGTCTGGCCAATGACGCCATCAACGACACGTTCTGGTACAACGACTTGCGCGCCCGCACTCAGCGGCGCACATCCGCAAGCATCAGCAACAATGTGGACAACTGGGAAACGGCATTGACCGTCACGCGCGGAATCCGCGACGGATCGGCGACATTCCTGATTGTCACGGCGGGGATCGTGACGGGCGGTGCGGGGCTGGCCGCCGCCGGGGCCGTCGGCATGACCGGAGTCTCGGCAGGCACTGCGATGACGACCCTTGCCGTGGGGTCGGCGATGCGGGGGGCCTTTACCTATCAGGACACCGGCAACGTCGGGTCTGCCACGGTCAACGCGGCTGGCAGCTTTATCGTTGGCGCAATCGGGATCGGCGGAGCAAGCGCCACATTGACCAGCGCCGAAACCGGCACGCTGATCTTTATAGGCTCGTCCGGGGCAGGTATCGCCTCGGGTGCGCAGGCCGTCATCGAAGGAAAATCGATGGGAACGGCGGCCACACAGGCGCTGGTCAGCGCAGGCGGAACGGCGTTGGGGTCCGTATTAGGCACGCGTATCGAAAACATGGGCTTTGTCGTTCAGGCTGGGGTGGGAACCCTGATCGACCTTGGCTCGGCTGCCGCCGGCAACGCCCTGACCAGCCCCAGTGCCGGCGCCAATCCGACCCCGCCGCGAACGGGTGGCGTCATTGATTTCACAGGGCTGCCCACATCAATGGCCGAACCTTTTGTCCGACAAACCGCGCTTTGCCCATTTCCCAGGTAATCAGGCGACCATTGCCTCGGCTTTCTTGAGGTCAACCGAAACCAGCTGGCTGACCCCCTGTTCGCCCATCGTCACACCGAACAGGCGGTCCATCCGGGCCATCGTGACGGCATGGTGTGTGATGATGAGGAACCTGGTTTCGGTCCGGCGGCACATCTCGTCCAGCAGGTCGCAGAACCGGGTCACGTTGGCGTCGTCCAGTGGCGCGTCCACCTCGTCCAACACGCAGATCGGCGCGGGGTTGGCCAGGAACACCGCAAAGATCAGCGCCAGCGCCGTCAACGTCTGTTCGCCCCCCGACAGCAGCGACAAGGTGGCCAGCTTTTTGCCCGGCGGCTGGCACATGATCTCGAGCCCCGCTTCTAGCGGATCGTCGGATTCCACTAGAACCAGCTTGGCCTCACCCCCGCCGAACAGATGGGTAAAGAGCATCCCGAAATTCTCGTTCACCTGTTCGAAGGCGGTCAGCAGGCGTTCGCGGCCTTCCTTGTTCAGGCCCGCGATACCGTGGCGCAGGGCCTTGATGGCGGCCTCAAGATCGGCCTTTTCACCGACAAGGGTGTCGTGTTCGGTCTGGACCTCTTTGGCGTCCTCTTCGGCGCGCAGGTTGACCGCCCCCAGCGCGTCGCGCTGGCGGCGCAGGGCGGCGACCTGTCCTTCGATCGCATCGACGGGCGGCATCTGGTCGGGGTCGGCGTCCAGCGATTGCAGCAGCTTTTCGGGGGTAACCTCTTGCGCTTCCATGATCCGTTCGGCCGCATAGGTGACGGTTTCGCGGGCGGCATCGGCGCGGGCTTCGGACCGGGCGCGGGCCTCGCGGGCCTCGGAGGCCAACCGTTCCGCATCCCGTTCCGCTATCTGGGCGTCGCGCAGGGCAGTCTCAGCCTCTGCGAGCCGGTCGGCGGCAGCCTTGCGGCGCGTCTCGGCCGATTCGATCGCCTCGATCAGTTCGGCACGTTTGGCGGCGATTTCCTCGGGGGCTGCGGTGGCCTCCTTCAATTCGCCTTCCGAGGCCTCCTTGCGTTCGGCCAGTTCGGTCGTCCGCTTGGTCGCGGTTTCCAGCCGGTGTTTCCAGCCGCTGATTTCCTTGGTGATCTCCTGCGACCGGCGGGTCCGCGCCTCGCCCTCGCGGCGGACCTCGTCATGAGCGGAGCGACGGGACATCATGGTGATCCGCGCGGCTTCGACCGTCAACTTGACGTCCTCGACCCCGGCGCGAGCGGCGGCCAGATCGGGCAGGTCGCGGGCAGCTTTCTCAGCCTCGGCCAAGGTGCGGCGGGTCACCATCGCCTCTTCCTCGTGCCGGGCCACAGCCAACCCCGACGATTCCAGCCTGCCCTGCGCCAGGTTACGATCCGATTCTGCCCGGCTTAGCGCCCGGGCCGCATCGGCAACCATCTGGTCCGCTGCACGCCGCGCCCCGCGGGCGGCCTGATCGGCCTGCGTCAGGTCAGCCAGACGTTTGGTAAGGCTGTCATGGGCCATCGCGGCACCCTGTGCCTTGGCAGACGCTTCCTCCAGGTCACGTTTCAGTTCGACCAGCCGGTTCAACTGTTGCAGGCGCAAGGCGGCCGCCGAGGGCGCGTCCTCTGCACCGGCCCTGAACCCGTCCCAACGCCACAGGTCGCCCTCGACGCTAACCAGCCTTTGCCCCGGTTTCAGGTCAGGTTGCAACCGCGCACCGTCGGCCCGGTCCACCAGCCCCACCTGGCCCATCCGGCGCACAAGAACCTCGGGCACTGTGACCACGTCAGTCAGGGCCTGCACCCCGGCGGGCAGGGCTTGCGGCTGTGCATAGGCGGGCAGAACGGCCCAACCAGAGCGGCCGTCAGCCTTGATCGCGGGCGCGCGCAAGTCATCGGCCAGGGCCGCGCCCAGCGCCTTTTCATATCCTCCCTGAACGCGCAGCAGGTCCATGACCTGTCCGCTTTCCTTGGTATCCCGTTCGACGAGGCGGGCCAGGGCAGCTGCCTCGGCCCGCAGCGCATTCGCCTCGCCTTCGGCTTCGGAGCGTTGGGCGCGGGCATCCGATTCGCGGGACTGAGTTTCAGCGCGGGCGGTTTCGGCTTCACGCAGGGTTTCTTCGGCGCGGGCAGCGGTGGCCGTCGCCTGCGCCTCGGCCTGCCCTGCCGTGGCAAAATCCGCCTCGGCACGGGCCAAGGCGGCGGCGGCATCGGTCTGGGTCATGCGCGCGCGGTCGGCATCCGCCTCTGCCTTGCTCAGGGTCTTGCGGCTATCGTCAAGCAGGCGGGTCGCGGACTGGTGGCGGGCGGCAAGTCGGGCCACATCCTCGGTCCGTTCGGACATGTCGGTTTCGCGGGCCTGCAACACGGCGGCGGCCTCGCGCGCGGCTGATTGGGCTGCCGCGAGCCGGGCCTCGTGCCCCTCGCCCGCCTTGGCGATTTCGCGGGCCTCCCAGTCCAGCCGGGCGATGGTTTCACCGGCATCCTTGTTCAGCCCCGCCTCACGGTCGATATCGCGGGCCAGCTGGGCGATCCGGCTTTCCAGCGTGCGGATGGTGTCCAGCGCCCGCTGTTCCTGATCCTTGAGCGTGTCGCGCTGAACTGACAGGCGCTGCAACACAGCGGCGGCAATCGCCTCTTCCTCGCGCAGTGGCGGCAGGGCAGCTTCGCGGTCTACGCGGGCCTTGCTGGCCTGCCGGGCGGCAGTTTCGGACTGGGCGGCGGCGACTGTGCGGTCGCGCAACTGCGCAATGGCAGCGGCACGGGCCTCGTCCGCCTCGCGCCACCGGCGGTAGAGTAGCAATCCCTCCGCCCGCCGCAGCGCCTCGCCAATCTCGCGATACCGGGCAGCCGCACGGGCCTGACGCGCCAGTTGGGCCAGTTGCTGAGCCAACTGTTCGATCACATCATCCACGCGCGACAGGTTCTGTTCAGCTCCGTTCAGCTTCAGCTCGGCCTCGTGGCGGCGCTGATACAGGCCGGAAATCCCCGCCGCCTCTTCCAGGATCCGGCGGCGCGATTTGGGTCGGGCGTTGATAAGTTCCGAAATCATCCCCTGCCGGACCAACGCGGGCGAATGGGCACCGGTGGATGCATCGGCAAACAGCATCTGCACGTCGCGGGCGCGAACCTCCTTGGTGCCCACCTTGTAGGCGGACCCGGCGTCGCGGGTGATCCGGCGGATGATCTCAAGCTGATCGTTGTCGTTGAACGCCGCCGGGGCGAGCCGTTCGGAATTGTCGATGACCAAGGCCACTTCGGCAAAGTTGCGGGCAGGCCGGGTGGCCGCCCCGGCAAAGATCACATCCTCCATACCGCCGCCCCGCATCGCGGTAGGGCGGTTTTCGCCCATGACCCAGCGCAACGCCTCTAGCAGGTTGGATTTGCCGCAGCCGTTGGGGCCTACAACACCCGTCAATCCGTCTGCAATCACCAGATCGGTCGGATCGACAAAGCTTTTAAATCCGTTCAGGCGAAGCCGGGTAAAGCGCATGGGCAAAGGCCCCCGTGATTCCGTTGGTTCCAGACCTTGCGGGACCCACCCACCCGGAGTCAATGAAAAGACCCTGTATTTGGATCAGGCTTCATACTTATCCACAACATATTGATGCCTCAGAGACCCACCCACCCGTTCACCTTGCCATAACAACTCCCGCCGGAGGCTCTTCCAACCGCCACCGGGCACGCCGGTTTGCCGTTCGGAACCCCGGAAATGTCGCAATCTTCCTTGACGCCCCGCCCCACCCCGGCGCACAACAAACAGGCATGGTTCCCCGCCAACGGTGCAAAGCATCAGGGGATCAAACGGGAATGTGGTGGGATCGATCCATGATGGAGGTCCAATGCCGCAGCCGCCCCCGCGACTGTATGCGGTGAGCGTCCTGCCAATCAGGCCACTGGGCAACCGGGAAGGCAGGCAGAACGCGACGACCCGCAAGCCAGGAGACCGGCCTTGCACAAGAAACCACGCATCCCGTCGGGTGGACGGGACAGGAGACCTGATATGACCAAGACTCTCGCCATCGCGCGGACCAACACCGACATTCTGGCCATTACGGCGACTGCCTTCCTTGGCCTCGCCCTGGTGTTCGTCGCCGGCTTTGCCAACAGTGCGACGTTGCATGACGTCAGCCACGACCAGCGGCACGCCATCGCGTTCCCCTGCCACTGACCGGCACCCCAGTCTTCAGATGTTCAAAAAGCTGATTGTCGGCGCGGTCTTTGCAGGCCTCGCCGCAGGTGTGCTTGCCGCCCTGCTGGAACTGACTTTTGTCGTCCCCCTGATCGCTCAGGGCGAACAGTATGAATCAGGCGACCTGACCTACTTTGCCGTTTCAGACGCCGGCGCGGCGGCGGGACATGATCACGCTAGCCACGACCACGGGGCCAGCATGGCCGCAGATTCCCCTCTCCTTATGCCCCGAGCACTTGGGACGGTCGGAATGTTCCTTGCCAGCTATACCGGCTTTGCCCTTGTCATGGTGGCAGGCTTCGCGCTGGCCGAACGGGCCGGGGCGACGATCACCGCCCGGTCCGGGGTCATCTGGGGGCTGATGGGGTTTCTGGCGGTGCAACTTGCCCCGGCCTTTGGGCTGCCGCCCGAACTGCCCGGCAGCACAGGTGCCCCGCTCGAGGTGCGGCAACTCTGGTGGGCGGGCTGTGTCGCGGCCTCGGTCGGCGGGATCGCCCTGCTCGCCTTTGGACGAAGTGCAATAATGCTGGGCGCTGGGGCAGTCATGCTGGCCTTGCCGCATCTGATCGGCGCACCTTTGGCTGATCCATCCGGTGTCGTCCCGCCTGACCTTGCGGCGCAATTCACGGCGCGTGCGCTGGGCACCGGGGCGGCAAGTTGGGCGCTGCTGGGGACCATCGCCGGGGCTATCTGGGCGCGGGACGTCTAAGCCGGGATGCGGCCCACCAGCCGGAACCGCAGGTCGCCACAGGTGCGGACATCGTCCACCATCCCGTCCGGCGCTGCGGCATAAAGCCCCGCAAAGGTGGCCAACTCGCCTGCCTGCGTTTCCGGATCGACGCCCGAAAACAGATAGGCGGCCTTGCCCGGCGCCCGGAACGACACCGAAACGGGTGTGCTGCAAACGATCATGCAGTCGGTCGTGGCCACCTCGGCCCCGACCATCCCGCGCAACCGGTCGGCCAGCCCCTGCCCCAGGGCCGGGCCACCGGCCGCCCGACACCCCGAACAGATGGTGATCTTGTCCGCCATCCTCTTTCCTTTCCCGGCCCATTGGGCCAAACCAGACCACAACCGTTACCGGAGACTGCCATGCCCGCCAAGATACCCGCCACCGTCGTCACAGGCTTTCTGGGCGCAGGCAAGACGACACTCATCCGCCACATGCTGACCCATGCCAAGGGCAAGCGGATCGCCCTTATCATCAACGAATTCGGCGATCTGGGCGTGGATGGTGATATCCTTAAAGGATGCGGCTCCGAGGTTTGCACCGAGGACGACATCATGGAGCTGTCCAACGGCTGCATCTGCTGCACCGTGGCCGAGGATTTCATTCCGACGCTGGAAAAGCTGTTGTCGCGCGATGTCAAACCCGACCACATCGTGATCGAAACGTCCGGCCTTGCCCTGCCGCAGCCATTGGTCCGGGCGTTCAACTGGCCGGGCATTTCCACCCGCGTGACGGTGGACGGCGTAGTGACTGTGGTCGATGGAAAGGCCGTGACCGAGGGACGGTTTGCCCATGACGTCGCTGCGGTCGATGCCCAGCGGGCGCAGGACGAAAACCTCGACCACGAAACACCCCTGTCCGAACTCTTTGACGATCAGATCGCCTGCGCCGACATGATCGTGGTGAACAAGACCGATCTGATGACCACAGCCGAAGTCGACGCCCTGATCGCCACGCTCAAAGGCGAAAGCCGGGACGGCGTGCAGGTGGTCCGCGCGAGTATGGGCGCCCTGCCCGTCGATGTCCTGCTGGGGCAGGGAAACGGGGCCGAAGGCGACATGGAGGCCCGGCACGAGGTCCACCATCACCACCATCACGACGACGATGATGATGATGATGATGATGATGATGATGATGATGACGATGACGATCACCACCACGATCACGGGCACGACGAATTCGAATCCTTCGTTGTCACCCGCGGCGAAATCACCGACCCCAAGGCGTTTGCCGCTCAGGTGGCCGATGTCATCCGCACCCACGATATCCTGCGGCTCAAGGGGTTCATCGCGGTCAGCGGCAAACCCATGCGCCTGACGATGCAGGCAGTCGGCCCCCGGGTGGACACCTATTTCGACCAACCCTTCACCGGCCCCCGCGAAACCCGGCTTGTCGTCATCGGTGAGGCAGGGCTGGACCGCGCCGCGATCACGGCGGCGCTGGCCGCATGATCATCGTCGAACAGGGCGACCCGCGCGATCCGCAGGCCACCGCCCTGCTGCGGCAAAGCCACGCTCTCATGCAGTCGCTGTTTCCGCCGGAAGAGAACTATTTTCTGTCCATCGACGCGCTCTGCGACCCATCAATCCGGTTCCTGATCGCCCGCGAAGGGACGACCATTCTGGGAACCGGAGCCCTCGCGATCAAGAACGGCTACGGCGAAGTGAAAAGCATGTTCACCGCAGACGCCGCCCGTGGCCGCGGGGTAGCCGGATCCGTCCTGCGGATGATCGAGGATTTGGCGCGGGACGAGGGCTTAGGCTGGCTCCGGCTGGAAACCGGCAACGTGCTGTTTGAAGCCCATCGCCTCTACGCCCGACACGGGTTCACTGTCTGCGGCCCGTTCGGCGATTACCCCGAGGCGAAAAGCAGCATTTTCATGGAAAAGCGGCTGTGAGGCTACTCGCCCTTTTTCGCCTTCTCGGCATTGGCCTTCATCTTGGCCAACAACTCCTCCTTGGAGGGGCGGGAATTGAACGGGTTCTTCCGCCCGCCGGGCTGATTGTGTTCGCGGTGCTTGGGCGCACCCTTTGGGCCTTTGATGCTGCCCGACTTGCTGTAATCCATGACGTTGCCTTCCGTGGCTTTGCCCCGCCTCTAGCCCATTTGCAGGCCCCCGCACAAGGCAGCCGCTGATGCATCTGCTGGCAGCAACCCCCGGCACGATCGCCGATGGCAAGGACCCGGTCGATCTGGGGCAGACCCCGGCGGACGTGGTCATCATCAGCGCGGCCGATACGGAACTGGCCGCGCTGAGCGAGGCGCGGGCCGCGATGGACAACCCGCCCACCTTGCGTCTGGCTAACCTCATGCACCTGCAACACCCGATGTCGGTGGACCTGCATCTGGACAACTGCGCCACGAAATCCCGGCTGGTGATCGCCCGCGTTCTGGGCGGAGCGGGATACTGGAAATACGGACTGGTCCAATACGCGGCCCGTCTGGGCGAGGCAGGGGTGGCCTTTGCCGCCCTGCCCGGCGACGACAAGCCCGATGCGGAATTGCAGGAATTGTCGACGGTATCGGGACAGGACTATGACGCGCTCTGGTCCTACTTCGTCGAAGGAGGTCCGCAGAACAGCATCAACGCACTAGCCTATGCCCGCGCGATGCTTGACGGCGGCGAAAAACCGGCGGCGGCTTCCCCCCTGCTGCGCGCCGGGGTCTATTGGCCATCCGGGGGCGGGCTTGACGCGGCACAGGCCGACTGGACGGCCAACGCACCGGTCGTCCCGGTCGTCTTTTACCGGGCGCTGGTCCAGGGCGGTGGATTGGGTCCGATCAACCGCCTCGTCCGGTCGCTGCTGCGGGCGGGGCTGAACCCGCTGCCGGTCTTTGTAGCCTCGCTCAAGGACCCGCTCAGCGTCGCAACGCTGGACCATCTGTTCGGTGCGGCGCCTCCGTCCGTCATCCTCAACTGCACTGCTTTCGCAGTCGGCAGCCCGCACGATGGCGACGACAGCCCGGTCAACCCGCTGGCCGCGCCCTCAGCCAACGGCGCGCCCGTGTTTCAGGTTGTGCTGTCGGGCGGGACCGAATCCCAGTGGAGCGAAGGTCTCAGCGGCCTCTCCGCCCGCGACATCGCCATGAACGTGGCCCTCCCCGAGGTCGATGGGCGCATCCTGTCCCGCGCCATCTCGTTCAAGGGCGAAGCCTATTTCGACGAGGCGACCGAGTGTACCATCGCCACCTATCAGGCTCAGGGCGACCGGATCGACTTTGTTACCAAACTCGCGGCCAACTGGGCGCGGCTGCGGCAAACCCCGGCGGCCGACCGCAAGGTCGCGCTGATCCTTGCCAACTACCCCAACAAGGACGGCAGGCTGGCCAATGGGGTGGGGCTGGATACACCTGCGGCCACCGTCCACACGCTGGGCCTTCTGGCGGGCGCAGGATACGGCGTAGCGTCGGCCCCGCCCGATGCCAAGGCCCTGATGGACCAGATCATGGCCGGCCCCACCAACTGGCTCACCGACCGGGCGGACCGCGAAGGCGGGGTTTTCCTACCCGTCGATATATACAGAAAACACTTTGATGCCCTCCATTGGGACATCAAAAATCAAATTGCAACACGTTGGGGGGAACCCGAAGATGATCCCTTCACTTCACCAAAACAACTCCCGCCGGAGGCTCCGCACGATCCGGCAGGCGCGGGGTTTGCCCTGTCGATCCACCGCTTCGGTAACGTGATCGTCGGCCTGCAACCGGCCCGGGGCTACAACGTCGACCCGACCGACACCTACCATTCGCCCGACCTCGTGCCGCCGCACCACTACCTCGCCTTCTATTTCTGGCTGCGGCACCACTGGGGGGCCGATGCGATCGTCCATATGGGCAAGCATGGCAACCTCGAATGGCTGCCCGGCAAATCGGTTGCCCTGTCGGACACCTGCTGGCCCGAGGTAGCTCTGGGACCGATGCCCCACCTTTACCCCTTCATCGTCAACGATCCGGGCGAGGGAACACAGGCCAAACGGCGGGCGCAGGCGGTCATCATCGATCACCTGACACCGCCGCTGACTCGGGCCGAAAGCTATGGACCGATGCGCGACCTCGAGGCGCTGGTTGACGAATACTACGAAGCAGCTGGCGTCGATCCGCGCCGGATCGGCCTTCTTCGCGATCAGATATTAGGCCTGGCCCAAGTCACCGGACTGGCCGCGGATGTGGGCATGAAGGGCGAGGCGGACAGCGATCTGGCGAAACTCGACGCCTATCTTTGCGATCTGAAAGAGGCGCAGATCCGGGACGGGCTGCACATCTTTGGACTGTCGCCCACCGGCCAGCAGGCCCGTGATCTGGCCATCGCTCTGGCAAGGGTGCCGCGGGGTTCGGGCAAAGGCGGGGATGCCTCACTCCTGCGGGCGCTGGCGGAGGATCTGGGGTTGGCGTTCGATCCCCTCTCGGCCGACCTCGGCGAGCTATGGACAGGTCCCCGGCCAGACCTGCTCGACACCGGCGGCGTCTGGCGGACAACCGGAGATACAGTGGAACGGCTGGAAAACCTCAGCCAGACGCTTCTGCGGGATGGGGGGTGGGGCGATGCGGTACCGCCGGTCGCACGAGCGGCACCGCCCGGCCCTGCCAGCCACTTCGTTCTCATGGAACTCGCCACCCGCATCCTGCCCACCATCGCGGCCTGTGGTCCTGCCGAAGGCGCGGCGCTGCTCACCGGACTGAACGGTCGCGCCCTCCCCCCTGGCCCGTCCGGCGCGCCGACGCGGGGGCGACTGGATGTGCTGCCGACCGGACGGAACTTCTACTCGGTCGACAGCCGCGCCGTCCCTACCCCGACCGCCTGGACGCTGGGATGGAAGTCCGCCAACCTGCTCCTCGAAAAACATCTGCAAGACCATGGCGACTGGCCCCGCAGCCTGCTCGTCACCGCCTGGGGCACCGCAAACATGCGGACAGGCGGCGACGATATCGCGCAGGCGCTGGCACTGATGGGGGTCAAACCGACCTGGGACGCGGCCAACCGACGGGTAACAGGCTTTGATGTCTTGCCGCAGGGGGTCCTGGGCCGCCCCCGAGTCGACGTCACTCTCAGGATCAGCGGGTTCTTCCGCGATGCGTTCCCTCAACTTATTGCACTGGTCGATTCAGCGGCCCGTGCCATTCAGGCGCTGGACGAACCCTCCGATCTGAACCCTGCCGCCGCGCGGGCAAGGGCAGGCGACACGGCGGCGCGGGTCTATGGATCAAAGCCGGGAGCTTACGGAGCGGGGCTTCAGGCGCTGATCGACGAACGGATCTGGTCGGACAAGGCCGATCTTGGGAACGCCTACCTCGATTGGGGCGGATATGCCTACGGTTCGGGTAGCGAAGGATCGGCCGACCGCGCCGGCTTTGCCGCTCGCCTGACCCAGGTCGAGGCCATCGTGCAAAGCCAGGACAATCGAGAACACGACCTGCTCGACAGCGACGACTATTATCAGTTTGAAGGGGGGGCAGCGGCCGCCGTCGCCACCCTTCAAGGACAGGATCGCCCGATCTATCACAACGACCATTCCCGTCCGGAGCGGCCTGTGATCCGAACCCTCGAGGATGAGATTGGACGAGTGGTCAGGTCCCGCGTTGTCAACCCGAAATGGATCGAGGGGGTCAAACGGCACGGCTACAAAGGGGCTTTCGAGATCGCTGCTACCGTCGATTATCTCTTCGCGTTTGCTGCCACGACCGGGGCGGTCCGGTCGCATCATTTCGATCTGGTCGAGGCGGCGTTTCTGGAGGATGAGGCTACCCGCGACTTCATCGCCGAACATAATCGACCCGCCTTGCAAGAGATTGCCGCGCGGCTGGAAGAGGCCATCGAAAGGGGGCTTTGGCAGCCCAAGTCAAACTCGGCTCGGGCGCGGATCTCGGGGCTTTTGGACCCGTGAATTTGTCGGTCTAGGCAGGCGTTCACGTGTGAACGGCTTTTAATATATTGAATTAAAAAGAAAGTCCAAGTTTCATTGATTGATTGACCGTCTTGCTCGCCCCGCGGCCTCGCGACCGTCAAACGGACCTTGGCCTATTTGGTGAGCCGCCGAAATGGGGCTCTGCCCCCTCTGCCTACGGCATTCACCCCCGGAGTTTTTCAGACCAAAGAAGCCGGTAACGGCGCGTTAAGGTTAATTTGGCACGCTACAACCACGGTGGAGCTGGAGAGCGAAAGCCGTGACCGAAGAAGCCCCCCGGTGGCACCAGGTGACTAAGCCGGGGGGTTATTCGGCCCTCGTCCCTTCTTTGGTCCTGAAAACTCCGGGGGTGAGGGCCAAAGGCCCGAGGGGGCAGCGCCCCCTGTTCTCCGTGTCGGTCAGGTCAAGCCATAGCTATTTATCCAACGGCGGCATACGCCACGGCCAGATAGGGCACGATCAAAGCGCCGACAAAATACTGCATTCCTATCCCCCGATGTTCCCTTGTGCTTTGCCCTTTCCTTTCCTTGTCGTCAGGGGGAAAGTTGTCCCAGACATCCCACAAGGCCAGCCATGACCGACACGCCGCGACTGATTGTTCCTGACGACCCTGCCCTGCCCGCGGTTCTGAACCTGATCCGGGCCGAATTCGCTTATATGGACGAGGTGATTGATCCGCCTTCGTCGGTCCACCGGCTGACGCTGGCCGATCTGGCCGCCGCTGACGAAGTCTGGGTGATGGGCGAGCCGCCTGTTGCCTGTGCTGTGTTTACCGTGCAGACCGACAAACTTTATCTGGGCAAGATCGCCGTTCTGTCGATGGCCCGCAGGCTGGGTCATGCCCGCGCCCTGATCGACCATGCGGGACGCCGCGCCCGGTCTCTGGGCCTGAACTGGCTGGAATTGCAGACCCGGGTCGAGCTTGTGGCCAACCAGCGAGCCTTTGAATCACTGGGTTTTGTCGAAGTCACCCGAACCGCCCATCCCGGATATTCCCGCCCAACCTCGATCACGTATCGCAAACCCGCGCCGCGGAGCGGGGTATGATTCGGGCCATTGCCATCCTGTTGGCTTTTCAACTGGGTGGGACGGTTCTGGCCAAGGCGCTGTCGTTGCCTCTGCCTGGACCGGTGATCGGCATGGCCGGTCTGTTCGTGGCTCTGGTCCTGTTTTCAAGACTGGCCGAGGCCATTGCGCCCACGGCCAAGGGGTTGCTTGCCCATTTGTCGTTGCTGTTCGTTCCCGCAGGTGTCGGCGTTGTGGGCCATCTGGACAAGCTGGGGCAGGATGGGCTGGGTCTGGCCCTCGCCATTCTGGGCTCTACCGTTCTGGCTATCGCGGCCGGCGTGCTGGCTTTTGTCGGGGTCGCCCGGCTGACCGGGTCCGCTGATGACTGACGTGGTGTCGATCTGGACCTATCTTGCCGCCGATCCGCTGGTCTGGCTGACCTTGACTTTGGTCGCCTACATTCTGGGCGACATGGCGTTTCAGGCCTCTGGCCGGAGGCCGCTGGTCAATCCGGTCTTATTGGCTGTCGCCATTCTGGCAGTCATCCTGCGCCTGACCGGCACCCCCTATGCCACCTATTTCGAAGGGGCGCAGTTCGTCCATTTCATGCTGGGCCCGGCCACAGTCGCACTTGCCGTGCCGTTGCACGCCAATCTGGGCCGAATGAAGGGGGCAGCCTTGCCGATGGTTGCCGCCTTGGTCGCCGGGTCAGTAACCGCGATGGCGAGTGCCGTGGCGATCGGGTCGCTGCTGGGCGTCAAGGGGCCTGTTCTGCTGTCACTGGCCCCCAAATCCGTTACCGCCCCGGTCGCCATCGGCGTGTCCGAGGCGATCGGCGGGTTGCCCACCCTGACCGCCGTTTTGGTCATCCTGACCGGGATCACCGGGGCCATTGTCGCCACCCCTCTGCTCAATCTGTTGCGCATCCGCGACTGGCGCGCGCGCGGGTTCGCTGTGGGTGTGGCCGCCCACGGGATCGGCACGGCCCGCGCGTTTCAGGTCAATGATACCGCCGGGGCCTTTGCGGGCGTTGGGATGGGACTCAATGCGCTGCTGACGGCTCTGGTTGCCCCACTGCTTGCCCCTTGGCTGGTGTCCTTGTTCGGCTGACCCCTTGCGTATGGCCTGTCCCTGTCCCAAGGTTCGGGGCCATTACCGGAGCACAGATATGACCCAAGACCCCGCCGATCTGGATCGCCACGCCGTCAAGATGGCCAAGAAGAAAGCGGCCCGTGACAAGATCATGGCGACCAAGACTGACCAGAAGGGTCTGGTCATCGTCCATACGGGCAAGGGCAAAGGCAAATCCTCGGCTGCGTTCGGTATGATCTTTCGATGCATCGCCCACGGGATGCCCTGCGCCGTCGTCCAGTTCATCAAGGGGGGCATGAGCACGGGCGAGCGTGATCTGATCCTGTCCCGCTTTACCGATATCTGCCAGTTTCACACGATGGGTGAAGGGTTTACCTGGGAAACCCAGGACAAGGCCCGCGATACCGAGATGGCCCAGGCCGCATGGGCCAAGGCCAGGGAACTGATCCGCGATCCGGTCAACCGCATGGTTCTGCTGGACGAAATCAACATCGCTATCCGCTATGACTATGTGTCCGTGGCGGAGGTGGTGCAGTTTCTGCGCGACGAAAAACCCCCCATGACCCACGTTGTCCTGACCGGCCGCAATGCCCACGAAGACCTCATAGAATTGGCCGACCTGGTGACCGAGATGGAGCTGGTCAAACATCCGTTCCGATCCGGGATCAAGGCTCAGATCGGCGTAGAATATTAAGGCCAGAGACCGAAATCTGCGCAGATTTCGGGACGGAAAATGTGCATTTTCCGTGCGCCATCACCGAGCAAGCGCTGTCGCCCTTGCCGCGCTCAACGTCTGCCCGGTCGACAACGCTTCGGGGTCTAGGATGAGGTCGAGAACGGCCAGTTTGCCGGACGCCTGCGCCCGGGCGAATGCCGCAGGAAAATCCATCCCATCCGTCACCTTTTCCCCGTACCCGCCATAGGCTTTGGCCAGTGCAGCGAAGTCTGGATTGGCCAGCATCGTGCCGCTGACCCGCCCCGGATAGTGCCGTTCCTGATGCATCCGGATCGTACCGTAGCGCCCGTTGTTCATCACCAAGACGATCGGTTTGGCCCCGTGCTGGATCGCCGTGGACATCTCGTTCAGGGTCATCTGGAAACAGCCATCCCCTGCCAGACAGACCACGGTGCGGTCCGGATATTCCAGGCTGGCCGACACCGCCGCCGGAAAGCCATAGCCCATCGAGCCGGAGGTGGGGGCGAGTTGTGTTCTATGCTGCTTGTAGACGAAATAACGGTGCAGCCACGCGGCATAGTTACCCGCCCCGTTGGTGAGGATCGCATCGTCGGGCAGGTTTTCGGACAGCCATGTGACGACCTGTTCCTGCTTGACCGCGCCGGGGCTTTCATGTGGCGCGATCCAAGCCTCGTAATCCGCCCGCGCCGCAGCCCCCCAGCTGCGGAAGTCCGGCCAGGGATCATCGCTGGCGATACAGCGCAACAGGCCCGCGATGGCTACGGGTGCAGGTGCGGTGATCCCGACGTCGGCCCCGTAGACGCGCCCGATCTCGTCGGCGTCGGTGTGGCAATGCAGGATCACCTTGCCTGGGGCGGCCGGATCAACCAGCGTGTAGCCGCCGGTTTCGATGTCACCAAAGCGGGTCCCCAGCAGGAGCAGACAATCGGCATCACGCAGCCGCTGGGCCAGTCGCGGATTGACCCCGACATTCAGGTCGCCCACATAAAGGGGGTGACGGTTGTCCATGTAATCTTGCCGCCGGAACCCGGCCGCGACGGGGATTCCCGTCTTTTCGGCGAATTGGACAAGATCTGCGGCGGCGGCGGCGCTCCACTGTGAGCCGCCCACGACGATCAGCGGTTTGCGCGCGGAAATGAGGTAATCTGTCATGATCGAAAACGACGCCCAGTCCCCGCTGGGAAAGCTATACATTTCACCGGTCGCATCCGGCACATCGGACACCGCGCTGAGCATGTTTTCGGGCAGGGCCAGCACCACCGGCCCCGGTCGGCCTGACAGGGCGACACGGAACGCCCGGGCGATGTATTCGGGCAGGCGGTCGGTCTGGTCCACCTCGGCCACCCATTTGGCCAGACCGCCGAACATCTGTTTGTAGTCCACCTCTTGAAACGCCTCGCGGTCGCGGTGGGCGGTGTCGATCTGGCCCACGAACAGGATCATCGGCGTGCTGTCCTGCCGGGCGATGTGGATCCCCGCGCTGGCATTGGTGGCCCCCGGCCCGCGCGTGACGAAACAGATGCCGGGCCGGCCTGTCATCTTGCCATAGGCCTCGGCCATCATGGCCGCCCCACCTTCCTGACGACAGACGACGTTCTGGATACCCGACTCGTACAGACCATCCAGCGCGGCCAGAAAACTTTCCCCCGGAACCGAAAAGACCCGCCGCACGCGGTACTTTGCCAGATGATCAGCCAGAATCTTGCCGCCGTGCCGCATGGTCACCCCCGCCCTTGTATCCAGCCACCTTGGGACAGGGCGCGGGCAGAGACAAGCCGTTGCCCTTTGCCGCGCGGGCCTTAGTTTTGCCCCAACGAAACGAAAGGGGTCGGCATGACCACACTGTTAGGAATCTGTGGCGCGCTGCGCGTCGAAAGCACGAACCGCAAGCTGATGCGCGAGGCGGCGCGGTTGTTCGCTCCGGATAAGTTTGTAGAGGCTGATCTGCGCCTGCCCCTGTTCGATGAGGATATTCAGAACACCCTAGGCATTCCGGCCGACGTGCAAAAGCTGGCCGATCAGATTGCCGCCGCCGATGCGATCGTCATTTCAACGCCGGAATACAACAAGGCGCTACCTGGTGTGCTCAAGAACGCGCTGGACTGGGTGAGCCGGACCAAGGGCGGCCCGTGGCGGGACAAGCCCGTCGCCATCATTTCTGCCGCCGATGGACGTGCCGGGGGAGAGAGGTCGCAGTTTTCGCTGCGCCTGTGCCTCAACCCATTCCGCGCCCGAGTCCTGCCCGGACCCGAGGTGATGGTGGCAGACAGCCGCAATGCCTTTGACGAGGACGGGCGGCTCAAGTCCGAATTCACCGTCAAGCTGTTGACCGACCTGATGGACGACCTGCGCAAGGCGATCTAGGCGGGGTTTGACACCTCGATCAGGTTGCCGTCGGGGTCGCGGATATAGAGCGACAGGATCGGCCCTGCGGCCCCGGTGCGAGCCACAGGCCCCTGTTCGACCGCGATCCCGAGGCGCATGAAATGCCCCTGCCAGTCGGACAGCCGGTCGGGCGACAAGAAACACAGGTCTGCTGATCCGGGCAGCGGATTCGCCGCCTTGGGGTCGAACTCGGCCCCACGGACATGCAGGTTGATCTTTTGCCCCCCGAACAACAGCGCCGTCCGCGTGCTGCCATCCGCCGCCTCAAAGGTTTGCGCTGTCATCCCCAGAACCTGAGTGTAGAATTCCGTCGTGGCGTGCAGGTCTGCCACGGTCAGCACCAGATGGTCGAGCGATTGGATTTTGGGCAATTTGCCTTCCTTTCGGGGCCTGATACAGAGCGGAGCATGTCAGATACTTCTCCCACGACGCAAACCCTGACCGACATTCTGGACCCCGCCCGGGCGAGGGCGATGGAGGTCACGTTGGGGTCGTCTGCGCGAATCGCGTCGGGCGACCCGCTGCCGCCGTTCTTTCATCATCTGTATTTCTGGGACCCGGTCGTGTCCGACGATCTGGGCCGTGACGGGCATCCGCGCACCGGTGCGTTCCTGCCTGATCTGGGTTTGCCCCGCCGGATGTGGGCTGCCGGTCGGTTGCAGTTTCATCGTCCGTTGATCGCAGGCACCGTCGCCGACAAGATTTCCACAGTGGAAAGTGTCACCCGCAAGGATGGCCGGACCGGCCCGCTGGCCTTTGTCAAAGTGCGCCATGACATTCGTCAGCGGCAGGGGATCGCCCTGACCGAGTGGCAGGAACTGGTCTATCGCGCTGATCCCGGCCCCGATGCCAAACCCGCCGAAGTGCCTCGCGCCCGAACGGATGAATCCTTTGCCATGTCGATGCGGTTTTCTAGCACCGATCTGTTCCGCTATTCGGCCCTGACGTTTAACGGCCACCGTATTCATTACGACAAAGGCTATGCCCGCCGGGTCGAAGGATACGAGAATATCGTCGTTCATGGGCCACTGCTGGCGCAGGTTCTGATGTTGCTGGCTACCCAGCAGATGGGCCGCCCCCTGGCCACGTTTTCCTATCGCGCCACGGCCCCATTGCTGGCGGGCGAAGAGGCCGATTTCTGCTGGGCCGATGGTGCCGCCTGGGTCCGTGGACCGGATGGCCGCCAGTGCCTGACGGCAGAAGCGACCTAAAGGCTTGCCTCCGGCCGAAAGCTGGCCGGGATATGGTCTGTGCCGGACAGGATCAGGTCGGCCATGAGTGCGGCGACGAGAGGGGCCATGCCAAACCCGATCTTGAACCCGCCGTTGGCGATGAACTGCCCCGGTTTGGTCGGGTGGTGTCCCAGCATCGGCGCACGGCTGCGGGTGCGTGGCCGGACCCCCGCCCACCGTTCGACAATCGGGGCGTTTTGCAAAATGGGAAAGGCCGCGAGAGCTGTGTGGTAGATCGTGTCGAGGTGGTGGTCGGTCGTCGTCGCATCGGTCCAGTCTCGCTCGGTGGTCGATCCGATGGCCGTGGTTCCGTCCTGATGAGGGATGATATGGACAGCGTTGGCAAACAGTTGCGGTTGATTGCGTGCATCAAATTGCAACAAGATTGCTTGCCCCTTTTCGCCTGATCCGACGTTTTTGGATATGTCTGTCGACAGATCTGTCAATCCGGCATACCCGGTAGCCCAGACGACTGCACCCTGATCGGGGCCGTCGCCGACCACCTCTGCGCCGCATGCCGCAAGGGCCGCGGCCAATGACCGGACAGCTTTCCGGGGATGGATGCGCGCGCTCAGTGTGTCGTGGACCAACCACCCCGACGGGGTGTGCGGCGCCCATTGGGGATGGTCGGATGCGGGGACTACGGCCCACACCTCCTGCCCCTGCCAAAGTGTCTTGGCCTGCACCGCCCGGTCCCGCGCCAGCGCCACTGTTGCCGCGTCGGCCAACGGTTGAAGCCGTCCCGTGCGCCCATATCCGGTGGACTGGCCCGAGGCGGCTTCGACCCCCGCCCAAAACGCCGGGGCCATTTGCAGACTGTCGAACTGCGCCTGTTTCTTGGCGTTCCACTGGTCGGGCACATGGGGGGCCAGTGCGCCGACGATGCCACCGCTCGCCCCGGCGCCGACCCCGTATGGGTCGATCACCTGCACACGCGCCCCGCGCTGCACGCAAGTCCACGCAATGGCCAGCCCAAACACCCCGGCTCCGCGCACCGTCACGTCTGCCGTTGCCATTTCCCACCCCGCAGCCCAAAGTCTGCCGGCACCCTAAGGTAGCCGGACATGAACGACCAGAAGGCGAAACTGGATTGGCGCGACGGGATCATCCCGGTGTCCCAACAATTTGACGATCCCTACTTTTCGCTCGCCGGTGGATTGGACGAGACGGCCCATGTGTTTCTGGCGGGGAACGATCTGCCCTCCCGTTTCGGCGGCGCGTTCCGGATTGCCGAGACCGGATTCGGGACCGGCCTGAACTTTCTGGCGGCCTGGCGGTCGTTCGAGGCGGCAGGCCGGCCCGGCACCCTGCATTTCACCTCGTTCGAGGGGTTTCCGATGTCAGCCCGAGAGATGGGTCAGGCGCTGTCGGCCTTTCCCGACCTTGCCCCCTGGGCCGACCAACTGGTCAGGGCTGTGGCGCAGAGGCTGGGGCGGCATGATTTTGGCCCGGTCACGTTGGAGGTCATCCTGGGCGATGTCCGCCAGACCTTGCCTGCGTGGGACGGCCGTGCCGATGCGTGGTTTCTGGACGGCTTTTCGCCCGCCAAGAACCCCGAAATGTGGGGGGCCGGCCTGATGGCCGCGGTCGCCCGGCACACCGCCCCCGGCGGTACGGCGGCCACCTATACCGCGGCGGGCCATGTGCGCCGGGCATTGGCGAACGCGGGCTTTGACGTTGTCCGCGCACCGGGATACGGGACCAAGCGTCACATGACCCGCGCAAGGATGCCCGCCTAGATGCAGTCGAACACCCGCCTTGGCATCTGGCTGATGATCGCCACGACCTTTGTCTTTGCCGTTCAGGACGGGCTTTCCCGGCATCTGGCGGGCGAATACAACGTGATGATGGTGGTGATGATCCGCTACTGGTTCTTTGCGGCCTTTGTCATCACCGTGGCTGCCCGCAAGGAGGGGTCGGTCAGCCGCGCCGCCGCGACGACCCAGCCGATCCTTCAGATCGTGCGGGGTCTGCTGCTGGCAGGTGAGATTTGCGTGCTGGTGGTGGGGTTTGTCAAACTGGGACTGGTCGAAAGCCACGCCATTTTCGCCTGTTATCCGCTGCTGATCGCTGCGCTGTCGGGGCCAATCCTAGGTGAAACGGTCGGATGGCGCAGGGTGGCTGCGATTGCGGTGGGGTTTGTCGGCGTCCTGATTATTCTGGAACCCGGAGTCACGGTGTTTTCCCCCTATTCCGTGATCCCGTTCGTTTCAGCCGCCATGTTCGCTCTTTATGGACTGCTGACCCGTTTCGCGGCCCGAAAGGATACGGCAGCGACCTCTTTTTTCTGGACTGGGGTCGTTGGCGCCGTGGCAACAACGACGGCAGGGGTGTGGTTCTGGGAACCGATGACGGGATCCGATTGGGTCTGGATGGCGATCTTGTGCGTGACCGGGGCCACCGGGCATTTCCTGCTGATCAAATGCTACGAAGTGGCCGAGGCGAGTGCGGTCCAACCCTTTGCCTATCTGCAACTGGTCTTTGCCTCGACCATCGGATTGGTCGTGTTCCACGAAAAGCTGGAGCCGAACGTAGCGATCGGGACGGCCATCGTCGTGGGTGCAGGCATCTTTACCCTTTGGCGGCAACACCGTGCCGCCAGAGCTGCCGAAAGGAAAAGTGGCGTTACTGCCTGACGCAGATCAGGCAGGTGATCAGCCGGGTTTTCATCTGCGCGGCCAGTTGCGGCGACTGAGTCGCCAACCCGGCCCGTGCCTGGGCTGACTGATCACTGATCCGCGCCTCGGCCCTGCTGGACCTGCCCTCTGTCACCGCCCGAAGGTCTATATCGCCAACATAGACCACTTCGCCCGGGGCCATGACGATCCGTGACACGGGATCGAGGGTCGATGGGTTGGTCGACAAGTTCCCCAGCGACACGGCCCCCAGTTGGTAGGTTCCGGCGGGCACGACCTGAATATTGTAGAGCCCGGTATTATGCGCCCAGCCGCCCGTTTGGGACAGCAGATTGACCAACGGCGCACCACTGGCGCGGCGAACGGCCATCACACCCTGAACCACGTCCAGAGTTTCCGACCCCACCACTTCGAGTCGGGCGAAACCGCGGCTGACCAGCACGGCCTGACCGGCCGGGGCCAATGTGGCGGGGTCCGCAGGCACAGGCATCGAGGGTTGGGCGCACCCTATCAGGGCAGCGAGCCCGATCAGGCCGACAAATTTTAACAAAAGACGCACGCGCAAACCTCTCCGAAGCACAAAAGCCATGACTGCCAGAGCTTTGCGGTATGTCTCGGGGATAGAGTGTCCGTTTGCAACCGCGTCGTTTGCGGCCTCAGCCGCCGGGGCGGGACAGCGGCCGGATCCCCGGCGGGGCGGGCGGCGCAGGCGGGGCGACCGGAGCGGTGATGCCATTCGGGGCCGCATCAGCCGCCGCAGGCACGGGCAAGGGCGCGGGCGTAGTTCGGTCTGGCCGGGCCTGCGGGCGGATGATCGGTTTGACCCCGCGCAACAATTCGCTGAACCGAACCGGCCCCGTCTGCCCGGTCAGCCGCGCCTGATAGATCGGGATCGATTCGGTAACGCGCTGGACGTAGTTGCGGGTTTCGGTAAAAGGGATCGCCTCGATCCAATCGACCACATCCACCTCGCCCAACCGGGGGTCACCCCGTTCGTCAATCCACTGGTCAGGCCGCGACGGCCCGGCGTTGTAGCCTGCCGCGATCATCACCGGGCTATACCCGAATTTTTCGACCAGTTGTGCCAGATAGGCCGACCCCAGCGTCGCGTTATAGTCCCAGTCCGACGTCAGCCGCGCCTTGGAATAGGGCAGGCCAAGGCCTTGCGCCACCTCTTCCGCCGTGCCGGGCATCAGTTGCATCAGCCCCAGCGCGCCCACCGGGCTGCCGACGGACGCGTTGAATTCGCTTTCCCGCCGGGCAATGGACAGGGCCAGTTCGGGCGGCACCGGCAGTGTCTTTTGTGCCAGATCGTGCAGCGGGAAATACATCGAGGGGATTACGATCCCCCGGGTCACCGCAGTCTTGGCGACCAGCAGTTCAAAGAAGGATTCGTTCATCTGGTCCAGCATGGCCCCAAGCTGCCCCAGTTCGGTCCGATCCAGCGACTTGGCCAGTTGCGAAAAAAACAGCACGGCCGACGACCGTTCCCCTGCCGCCAGCAGCGTCAGCCCCGCCCGCGTGATGTCTGATTGAAGAAAGGCCGCATGATGCCAGTCGGGAAAGGTTTCCCGCCCCGTCAGCGCCGGATCCAGCGGGATGCCCATCTTTTCCGCCGCCAGCAGTCCGTAAAAACTGGTCTGGTTGTTGGCGGCGCGGGTATAGGCGGCGTCTGCCGTGGCCCCGTCCCCCAGCGCGTCCGCCGCCCGACCCACCCAATAGCCTGCGCGCCCTTCGGAAATCGGGCTGTCCACGGCTGCCTCGACCGCGTCAAAGTGTTTCAGGGCAGTTGCCGGGTCATCCATGAACCGCAGGGCGATGTAGCCCGAAAGCCACTCCAGATCGGCGTAATTTTCGCCATCCTCGGGCGACAGGTGGTGGCGCGAGGCCAGCAGATAAGCCTCGGCAAAGTTGCCTTGCCGCATGTCGAACCGGGCAAGTTGCCGCCGCCAGCCCGCCCAGCGCCATGGCTGCACAAGCTTTGCCGGGTCGTCGGTGCGACCCAGCAGCAGGGCGATGGCATCCACATTCTTGCCCCGGTCGGCCAGCCAATTGAACCGGTCATAGGCCAGCCCCGGATCGCTGCGCAGCGCGGCCGGAACGGCCGCCAACGCCGTATCGACGCCCGACTTACGGATATAGGCGATCCGGGCCGAGGCGAGCGCCCGTTGGTCCGGCGTAAGCAACGGCAGCATCCGCGCCGCATCGGAGGTGCGCCACCGCCAGAGCATCGTATCGGTCCGACCCGCGTGATAGGGGGCCAGAACGTCGGGAAAGGCCTCGATCATGGCCTTGTGACCGTCGTCTGTCAGGCCAAGGGTCAGCCACGCCTCGCGCAGGACCGACGCGGCCATGTCCCCCGCGCCAGTCGCATAGAGCGCCTCGGCCAGACGGGTGGCGCCTTGGCCGGTCTGGGGAGTGTAGCCGTTGAAATAGCTCAGGATCAGGGACGGATCGGTTCCTTTTTCGATCACCTCTTCGCCGCGCGACTTGAGCCGGTCCATGCCGGGCCAATCGGGCCGGGCGGCGTCAAAGGCGCGGTAGTCGTCAAACGTCCCTTCGCCCGCGCGCAGTCGAGTCCAGGTGAGCAGGTCGCGGGCCAACGGATCGGTGCCGATCAGGGCATAGGCTGCCGTCCAATCCCCCGATGCCCCGCTTTCAAAGGCTGACGCAAGCGCAGACCCCTGTTGCGCCCCGGCAGGGGCCGCGCAACAGGTCAGAAGGAGGGCGGCCAAAGCCAATCCGCGCATGGGGGTCAAAACTGCCTCTTTCCTCTTTTGCGGCAAAGGTATCGCAGTTGCCTTTGACCACAACTCACAAACTTGGCAAGCGGCGCAATCCCGTCTAGGGTCCGCCCGTTTTGAACCGGGGCCAGATCGCCCCAACCAGCAAAGGATGCGTGCCATGATCCGTGAAACGATCCGGGGGTCGATGCCGGCCCTTGTCACGCCGTTCAAGGACGGCCAGGTGGATGTCGACACGCTGAAAAAGCTGGTCGATTGGCATATCGAACAGGGCTCGCACGGGCTGGTTCCGGTGGGAACGACGGGCGAAAGCCCGACACTGAGCCACGAGGAACACGATCTGGTCGTGGCCACGGTCGTCCGTCAGGCGGCGGGCCGCGTGCCGGTGATCGCCGGGGCCGGGTCCAACAACACGATCGAAACGGTGCGGCTGGTCAAGGCGGCCAAGGCTGCGGGCGCCGATGCCGCCCTTGTCGTGACCCCCTACTATAACAAACCGACTCAACGCGGGTTGATCGCTCATTATACCGCAGCTGCCGAGTGCGGACTGCCGATCATCATCTACAACATCCCGGGTCGGTCCATCGTGGACATGTCGCCCGAAACGATGGGAACACTGGCCAAACTGCCGATGATTGCGGGTGTCAAGGATTCGACCGGGGACGTGTCGCGCGTGTCCAAGCAGCGGATCACCTGCGGCACCGACTTCATCCAGATGTCAGGTGAGGATGCCCAGGCGCTGGGGTTCCACGCGATGGGCGGTCACGGCTGTATTTCGGTGACGGCCAATGTCGCGCCAAAGCTGTGTGCGGAATTTCAGGACGCCATGAAGGCCGGCGACTACAAGACTGCGCTGACCTACCAGGATCGGCTGATGCCGCTGCACGAGGCGATTTTCATTGAGCCCGGCGTGTGCGGGGCCAAGTATGGCATGTCGCAGCTGGGCCTGTGCACGGACGAGGTCCGGTCACCCTTGGTCGGGCTGACCGATGCAACCAAATCCGCCATCCGGGCGGGGATGGTCCATGCGGGTCTGCTGAACTGATCCGGGGAGGGTGGGTTGAAATCCACCTTGGACAGGCTGCCGGCCTGACTGCACAGAAGATGAAGTGAGCGCGCGCCCGAACGTACAGCAGGCGCGGCCGTTGGAGTATCTGGCAAATCAGATCGTTGCGTGCCTGCCGAAAATTCGGGCCGGTCGGGCGCAGCGCCCTGTCTGGTTCCTGCATTATGTCAAGGTCAATGCCGGGGACCGTTCGGGGTCGCCTCTGTCCCCGTGACCACATGGTGAAGACTATGTTGCCGAGGTCGGGCGCACAAACGACTAGACAATGTTAACCACCTTTTCATCGGTGTTGGATGCAGGAGCGCAGTTGTCAGGATAGGGGAAAACCAATGCCAGTTTCCCCCGTGGGGTGGATCGTTTCGTAGCTCGGCATTGGGGGCCTCTGATTGACACCTGACCCCAAAGACTCTAGTCGGCCTGAGGTTTTGCGCAAAAGTCTCTAACTGGCAAACCTAAAGTGAAAGGGTTTTTCTTGTCTGTCTTGGTGACTGGCGGCGCAGGTTACATCGGTAGCCACATGGTTCTTGATCTTGTAAGCCACGGCGAACGCGTGGTCGTGCTGGACAATTTATCGACAGGCCATGCGGATGTGGTTTCGCCGGATGCGACCCTGGTTGTGGGCGAGGTTGCCGATCAGGACCTTGTCGATCGGCTCTGTACCGAGCATGGCATCCGATCAATCTTTCACTTTGCCGGGTCGATCGTCGTGCCGGAGTCGGTGGCGCAGCCTCTTTCTTACTATCGCAACAACACCGAGGGGTCTCGGGCACTGATCGAAAGTGCCGTGCGCAACGGCGTTGACCACTTCATCTTTTCATCCACCGCAGCCGTGTATGGCACCCCCGACGTGGTCCCGATCCATGAGGGCGCGCCCTGTCTGCCCGAGTCACCCTACGGTTGGTCAAAGCTGATGGTGGAACAGATCCTGTCTGACGTGGCCAAGGCGCACGGTCTGAATGTCGGGATCTTGCGCTATTTCAACGTCGCCGGAGCGGATCGTCTGGGTCGAACCGGGCAAATGACGGAAAATGCCACCCATCTGATCAAAGTCGCGTGCGAGGTTGCGCTTGGTCGTCGCGATGTGCTCGAGATCTATGGGTCAGATTATGGCACACGCGATGGCACCTGTGTCCGCGACTTCATCCATGTCAGCGACCTTGTGACAGCTCATCGGCTGATGCTGGAGCGGTTGCGGAGGGTTGGCGGGTTTGGTCTTTATAACCTTGGCTATGGAAAGGGCACGACCGTTGCCGAAATCGCAAAGGCGGTCGGTGCAGCGGCAGGCATCGCCGTTCCTGTCAGGTATGTGGCCCGTCGTCCGGGAGACATCGCCGAAGTTGTCGCCGACTCGTCGCTCGCGCGGCAGGAGTTGGGCTGGATACCAGAGTTTGACGACGTCGACGTAATTGTTCGTTCGGCATTTGAATTTGAATCAGCCCGACTGATGCGGCAAACCGCCGAAACCCTGGGGTCCTGAGGATAATCAAAGAAATCGGTCCCGTCGCGCGATATAAAGGCTGGGATCTGAATAACTGTGATCGTGTAAAATGTGGCCATGCCCCTGAGTAAAGACGACTACAAGAGCAAGATGCGCGACCTTCTTGCGATCAACAAATGGCAAGAAGCTCTTGATCTGGGTTGGGAGGCTATTGGTCGTTTCCCCAATGACGATTGGCTCAAAACGCTTGTCCTGCGGGCGGCAGCAAAGCAGCCGAAACCGTCTGCCGAGGCGGTGGGAATCGCGGAATCTTTGATCGAGCGTGTGAAGCAGTCCGGGAAGCCGGTCCCGCTCCCCTCGCTGTTTCGGGCGGCATTGATTCTGGGACCAGAACACGCGGATTTCACGCGGTTACTCGCCCATTTTGAATCGCAGATCGAGTCTGACGAAGGCGCAACGATGATGATTGCGCGGTTGTTGTACCTCAAAGGGGACGTGGCATTGGCAATCGACCGGGCCGGAGCCCGGTTCGACGAGATTGCGACACCTGACAAGATCGACCATGACACCGGGCAAAAGGCGCTGGCTCATTTCGTCAAGGTCGGGCGCGATGGGGATGCCCTGACATGGGGACGCTCGCTCGTCTCGAAGTTTCCAGGAAATTTCCGCCTGATGGGATTGCTGTTGTGGGCGGCGGAACGGTCGCTGGAACGGTCGGACGACATATTGTCGGTCGCCAAGGACGTTCTTGAGGCCCAGTCAATTGATCCTGGGCAGGTTCCCCCTGACGTTGTGCATCGTGCGCTGTCATATCTTGATCCGGAGACGACCCTTTACCAGTCGGGTCTGGCGGATTTGCGGCAGCGTAGCACGTCAGATCAGGCGAAGCTTGTCCTGGCACGCCAGCTTGCCCGGACCGGCGACTGGGACCAGGCCAAAGAGATTCTTCTGCCACTTTCGATCAACAATCCTGCGGCACTCAGGCTGCTTGGGGCCCAGTTTATCTGGAATGGCGACTGGGCGCAGCAATCAGCCGTCTTTGAGCGTTTGTCAAAGATTGATGACATTCCCGAGAGGGAGAGAGTTCTGGGTGACGGCATCCGCGCGGTGCTGGCTGCAGTCAGCACCAACGCGGATCTTGTGGGTCTGCCAAAACCGAGTTTCAGGGGCAGTCCGGATCTTGCCATTCGCGCGATCTGTTCTGCGCCGCCCATTCTTCCTCTCGAGGAATTCACCGGCCCTGTCGTGGTTATCTGCGGATCCTTGGGCGCGGGTGGTGCAGAGCGGATCACGGCGCAGATCGTTGCCGGACTTCATGAGCGGCACGGATCCGACGTTCAGCTTTGGCTCAGACGCAAGGAGCAAGAGGAAGATCTGTTCTTTTTGCCCCTGACGGGGTTTACGGCCGACCAGGTGGTTGGCTTTCGT
Organism: Marivivens sp.; assembly: GCA_024642115.1. GTDB lineage: Bacteria > Pseudomonadota > Alphaproteobacteria > Rhodobacterales > Rhodobacteraceae > JAHEBU01. The sequence goes on from JAHEBU010000003.1 coordinate 256,969, forward strand.
GACCTGGCCCATGACCTTGTTGAACAGGGGGGCGACCACGCAATGACAGCTCCCGGCGTGATGCTCCATGCGCTCAGAGGAGCGTTGGGGACCGACGCGGCAGCACTGTTCAACCTGTTCCTTCGGGTCAAGCCGCGTGCCGTCTATGCAGTCATGGATCATACCATGCTGTCGGCGGGACCGGCGGCCGTTCTGGCGGGGGTGCCGAACATCGTCCTGCACAGCCACAATATGCGACCATCCTCGACGGCCACCGTGGCCAGTGTGACGCAAGGCTGGCCCATGGCATACCGCAGCTTGTTCCGGGCTCCCGCGGTCCAGTTCATATCGGTTTCCGAGGCGGCACGGCGCGACTATTTCCAGTGGATCGAGGACGAAGCGGCTGATCCGACTCAGCCAATGGATGCGGCATTTGCCAAGTCGCTGACCGTTCACAACGGGTTCGAATTCGGGGCTTTCGACATCACCGATACCAGCCCTGATGTTAAAGAAATTCGCCAATCTCTTGATATTCCTGTCGAGGCACGTGTGGTCGGCACCGCCTTTCGGTTCACCACTGTCAAACGACCGGATCGTTGGGTGGAGATGGCGATGATCCTTGTCGAGCGACAGCCGAGCATGCATTTCCTGATGTGTGGGGATGGGGAAATGCGACAGGCGCTCATGGATCAGGTGGCCGCATCCCAGTATGCCGACCGCTTTCACTTTACAGGGTTGGTCAGCGACATGCCCCGGGTGTTGCGAGCGATGGATATGTTCGTGCTGACCTCGTCGTCCGAGGGGTTGCCGAACACATTGATCGAGGCTCAGGCGGTCGGAGTGGCCGTTGCCGCCTACGATGTCGGAGGAATAGCCGAGACGATGCTGCCGGGCACAACCGGCCTGCTGGTTCAGGAAGATACAGCCGAAGCCATGGCCGACACATTGGACCGGGCGCTGTCAGACACGTCATGGCTAAATACCGCCAAATCGGCCGGTCCGTCCTTTGTGCGGAGTTCATTTTCGCTTAAAAAGCAGATCGACCGCGTCCATGACCTCCTTGGCGGCTGATCCTATGAACCAACTGCCTGCATAGGTGACTCCCGACCGATAAATCAGCGCGCTTGATGCACTTTGCCTTATGTCTCAGGTGTATCGCCTGCGGGTGGCTTTTGGCCCGCTATAGCTTTGGCTGCCGCAAGTCTCGCTGCGGAAAGAAGCGGAAAATTGCGTATTGCATGGCCAATGTCCGCCAGAAAACGTTTCGCGACCTTGGTCACATCGTCTTGGAGGACCAGGCTCTGTGAGACTAAGTCAACCAGACCTAAAAAAGCTCCATCGCTGCCCAACTGCCGACTTTCAACCTCGGAGAGTTCAACGGCAATTGAGGTACGCTTGAGGAACTCGACATCTGCAGTCAACATCAATCGACTGAACGCTGTAACGGCCTCCAGCCCCACAACGCGAACATGAGAAAGCTTCATTGACAGAAGTCTTTGAACTTCATCCAAGATCGTGTCTGTCGAATATGGAATAATTTCGAAATGTAGGCGAGTATCCAACAATGTGTGCATGGACCTGTAAACCTCGATTTCTGGACCGTCGACCGGCAAAAGAACAGCAGCGTTAAAATTCGGCCGCGTAACTATTTCGAAACCCCTGATCCGCTTTGCTTTCGGACTAGGTTCGGTGGGAACTACGGCCCCTACGCTCCCAAGACTAGCGCTCTCGCCAGTAAGTCCCCAAATGGCCGAATACCAGAGACACTGACTTTCACTCGTTTCGGCCTCTGTTTTTGGAGGTACAAAATCAAGAACTTTGCGATTTTGAAACGTGCCATTTAGTGCATTGATCCAATCATCCTTTTGCTCTTGAATGTCTACATTTACAAAGCCCTCGCATCTGGTACCAAAGTACCACTTGCGTGCGGGTCCAAAGATGTTCTCAACCAACAACTTGAACTCCGCGAAGGTCCAGACATTCTTGTGAAAAGGATTCAGGCTTTGGCCTTTGCCAAAGTACCAATTATCGTTTGGGCAGGTCATGATTAGAACACCATCCTTCCGCAGGACTTGGTTCAACGCCTTTAGAAACCGCTCAGGGTCGTCCAGATGCTCTATTGTTTCGATGCAGGTTATTACTTCGAATTTCGCTTTGCGCGAAGAAAGCCAGGAAGACGCATCAGCACAGTGATAGCTCAATCCATCTGTTGCAAACATTCGGCGAGCCTGCCTGATAGCATCTGCGTCGACATCCAGACCAAGAACCGATGCAGCGCCCCAATAGCGATGCATACAAAAGCTTGCGTAACCTTCTCCACATGCGATATCGAGTACTTTTTTATCTTTCACGTGAGGAAAGACTGGGGCGTAACGCGCCAAATGTATCGCTAATTCTGTTGGCGAATACGTTTCGCTCGGGGAAAATGAAAGTCGTTCCATACCAGAAATCAGCCTGTCTCAAGTTTAGTCGACAGACCCAATTCCTCAGCAACAGTGCGAATTTCTTCATGATTTTCCAGCATGTCAGCCAGATTCGATGAACCAAATTTAGCTGTGCTGATCTTGAAGTCATAAGCTGGTATTGCAGCGGCCGTTAAGATCGTTGTTATCGTTCCACCCATGTCAGCGACCAAATCTTCGTAGAAAAATGTCTTGCATTGAGATTGGCCGGTAATTATTGCCATCTTCCTTCGCCCCTCTCTTATGATATTGATTGCTGCACGAAGGCGCGATGCCTCGATATGAGGTCGAAATGAGACGGAAAGGCCGCTTGGAATTGACCACGCGCGTTTTTCTCCAATTAATGCCCCTTCCCTAACCCATTGCTCTGTTCTCAAAGCCGAAATGGCGGTTGCGAGGTCATCCTTGCGATCCAGACAGATGAAGGTTGGCTTAAGATCCCAAAGCAGAGAACCCATTTGATTTGGGTCCTCGATAGAATTGGCTGCAATATTCAAGAAGATATCTGTTGTGGCGCTTTCCAGATTCTCTTTTATCCAATTGAATTGCGCTGCTGCGATATCAGCTCTGCTTCCGCCTTGTCCAACAACCACCGTCTGTACAGCTGTCAGAGGTTCATTCCAGACCTTCATGGCTTTGGATCTTTGCACGACGCCATTGACCAGATTGCTACCGACACGCCCCCAAGGCATCAACAGAACAACCAGTTTTTTCAAGTGTCTATTCCTTTATTCGTTCCCGGTTCAAGACACAGGAGCCAGTCGCGCAAGATCAGGTTCTTCACTCTGCGGCTGCGTTCAGTTGTTTACCACGGTTTGGGCGGGCCAAAGGCCGAGTCGTGGAAGATGATCGTTTTTCAGTGGTTTGATACAGGGTCGAAACAGCGTTTCATAGATGGACATCACCAACTTGCAACAGGCCAAAACAGCACGGCAAGCGGCCCCGGTTGGACCTTTTGTGACACCGCGCAGGGACCGTGACCCTAAAAGGTCGTTTCAGCCTAGCGTTCCATTGGTAAGCCAAGCAGGCGCAAAGTCGATCCGGTTGCAGCCTCCGAACCGCGCGGCTCGGGCCAGTTCGGCGTCCAGCCGCGCCTGAAGTCCCTTGCCCCACCGCACTCCCTGTTCTGGCCAGAATGCAGTGACCATCAGCGTCTCACCTTCGCGTTTCATGTCGATCCGGCCAATCATCCGTCCCCCGTCCATGACCGGAAAGACGTAGTAGCCGTAGGTCCGCTTGGGGGAGGGCACGAAAATTTCGATCCGGTAAGAGAAGCCGAACAGCCGTTCGGCCCGCTTGCGGTCGCGCAGGGCCGGGTCGAACGGGGAGAGGATGCGCAGGCGGTTTGTCGGTTCAGGGGCAGCTGCCTCCATCACATCTGGCCGGGCGAAGGATTTGCGCAAGCTGCCGTCGATCCCCTGCACCAGCACCTCGATGATGTCGCCACGGGTCAGTGCCTGCACGCACCATGCCTTTGCCTCGTCCGGCGTGGCCAGGTCCCAAAAGGCAGACAACTCGCCACTGGTAGCGAACCCCAACCGGTCTAGCGCCTGCGAACAGGCCCAATCAATTGACGCGGCACTGTGCGGGCGGGCGTTCAGATGCTGGGCCGGGATCACCCGTTCGGTCAGGTCATAGACCTTGGTAAAACCGTCACGGCGGACGACCGACACCTCACCGGTCCGCCAGAGATATTCGATGGCCACCTTGGACGGGTGCCAGTTCCACCAGCCGCCGGGCGTGCGCGCCTCGCCTTCGCCCACATCGCCGCTTGTGCAGGCCCCAGTGGCCGCGATCCGGTCGCGAACCTGATCGACCTGGTGCAGGAAATCGCCCGAATGCCAATTGACCCAGCGGGCCGCCAGCCGCTCTCGGTCCCGGGTGAACCGGTGCTGCCAGTGGGGAAAGAACTGCACCGGAATGACCGAGGCGTCATGCGTCCAGTGTTCGAACACCTGTCGGTCGCGGTGCAGCAGGTGACCCAAGGCAGGGGGCCTGTACTGCTGCCGCCGAGACCATAAGATCATGTCGTGTGCACGAGCAAAGGTGTTGACCGAATCCAGTTGGACAAAGCCCAGGGTGTCGATCACGGCCTTTAGGTCTGCCCCCTTGCCTTCACCGGTAGGCGCGTCAGACAGCAGGTGCCGGTGCAGGAACAGCCTGCGGGCGAGGTCATTGGTTATTATCGGCAGGGTCATGCGCCCCTCTGTAAGGTGGTTTTCAACCCACCCTCCTCACTGTTCGCGCAAAATGTCACGCAAGGTTTCGGCCACCTCGGCCCCGTGGGTCATAGGTAGCCAGTGATCGGCACCTTTGACCACCTCTTGCCGCACCAGCCTGTTCCATTGGGTCAGCGTGCCCAGCGCCGCCAACGGAATCACGGTGTCCTGATCGCCCCACAGGGCGACAGTCGGGATGTCGTCATGACCGATCTTGCGATGTTCGGCCTCCATCGTCTCAGAGAGGATACCGCGCCGACTGGCCAGCAGGGCGGGCAAATATCCCTTGCGCCGCAGTTGTACTGCCTGAATATCCACGATGCCCGGAACCTCGGTCACCTTGTCGCGATGCGCGGCCATGTCCTTGGCGATCCGCCAGCCGCCGACCGTTCCCCAAAGCCAGTCACCCAGAACGGGTGTCCGCGCACAGAAACGGGTAAAGGGGTCCTGCACAGTCTTGATTCCGGACGGGGCGACAAGGATCAGCCGTTTCATCCTCTCGGGCTCGCTGGCGGCAAAGGCGGTGGCAATGGCCCCGCCCATCGAATAGCCGATCAGGGTCAGGTCCTCGGCCAGCCCCTGCGAGGCCAACAGATCATCCAGCTGCCGCAAAAAGAACGCCCGGTTCTGCGCCCCTGGCACCGCGTCGGAATAGCCCCGGCCATAGAGATCATAGACAAGCACCCTATACCCCAGCCTGCCCAGCCCCTCGGCCACTGAATACCAGGCGGGCGATGGCGTCGAAATGCCGTGGATGGCAACGATCACCGGCCCACGGACCGGCCCAAGCCATTGGTAGTGGGTAGTGCCCTGACTAAGGTCGGCAAATTTGCCTGGGGCAGCCTTGCGGTCGATCGGTTTGCGCCGGGCTTCGATCACAATGGGCGTAGCGGCCAGGGCCACCAGAAGGATCAGGAACCAGATCATGCGTCACCTTTGGTCATCGACCCCTCCAGACATCCAGAATGTAGCGGCTTGTCATCAGGTCCAGATGCGCCCCCCCGCCATTCTTGAACAAGGTAATTTCGGCATCGTCATGGCGGACAAAGGACGCAAGGTCATAATAATCGGCAATGACGTGACTGGCCGGAATGACGCCCGTCTCGATCGGCGTCTTGAGTTCGCCGATGTGGTGCGTCGTCGTGCGCAGGTTGTCCACAAACACGCGGGATCGCAAAAGGGCAGCATCGTCCGCCTCGCGCATGTCGGGGCGGTAGGCTCCGATCAGGTCGATGTGCTGGCCCGGCTGCAACCAGTCGCCCCGGATCAGGGGATCGGTGGACATGGTGGCACAAGTCACGATGTCCGCCCCGCGTACGGCCTGTTCCAGATCGGTTGCTATGGCAACGTGGGGGTGGCGGGCGTGGAACTGGTCTGCTCCCAGCCGGGACCTGTTCCAAATGGTAAACTCTGCCCCTGGAAAGGCGGCAGAATAGGCGGCCAACAGGTTGTGGCCCACCGTGCCGGCCCCCACGATCAGGATTCTGCGGCTGTCGGGTCGGGCCAGTCTGCGCGCGGCCAACAGGCTATCGCCCGCCGTCTTCCACTTGGTTACCAGATGAAAGTCGATGATCGCCTCAAGGCGGCCATCGTCGTCTGAAAACACGTTGACTGCGCCGCCAACCATCGGTTTGCCCTGCGCAACATTGCCCGGAAACACTGTGGCAGCCTTGACCGCAATGCCCATGCCCGTAATCCATGCGCTTCGGTTCAGCAGCGTCCGGTCCCCCTGATACAGGAACACATCCTCGACCTCGGCCGGGGGCAACGCGTGGCCAGCGGCAAGAGCATCGGTCAGGGCAAGCCAGTTCAGTCCGGCCTCGCCTTCGGCAAAGGGAATGGTGACGGTCATACGGCCTCCTGTAAGGTCAGCAGGCCTGCCCGGACCAGCCTGTCTGCCCAGCCCTGTGGCCTGTCGAAAAGGTGCGTCTGCCATCCCCGCGCAAGGGCAGCGGTGATGTTTTCAAGCCTGTCGTCCGTGAACAGCAGCGCGCCGGGGTCGACCCCGCAATCGTCTTCGACCATCGCGTAGATCGCAGGATCGGGTTTGGTCACGCCCATATGCCCGGACACATAGGCCCGGTCGAACTGGTTCAGGAAGGGATAGTGCGGCACGGCGTAGTCGAATGTCTGGATGCCAAAGTTTGTCAGGGCAAAGACCGGAACCCCCCGCGCCTTCAACGCTTGCATCAGCCGGACGGAATGGGGGATGACAGGGGTCGCCATCTCGATCCAGTGACTGTGCCACATGAGGATCTCATCGCGCCAATCGGGATAGCGGTCGGCGCAGGCGGTGACTTCGGTTTGCCAATCCGCCCCCCGGTCCACCGCGTCGTTCATGGCATGCAGGTCGATTTCGGCGAACATGGCACGACGACGATCCGCACCGATCGTCTGGTCATAGAACCGTTCGGGCTGCCATTCGATCAGCACGTTTCCGATGTCAAAGATGACGGCCTCGGGGGTCATGAGATGCTCCTTTGGCTCGACATTAGCGGGGCAGACAGGCAAGGGCCAGCGGCGGCAAACGCAGTCCGCGGGGCAAGACCGACAGATATGAACGTCTCCTCGCACTCACATAACAGTGTCGGGCGATCGTTGTCGTGTGTGTTCACCATATGTGGGGGCGGTGGGTTGAAACCCACCTTACACACCACTCCCAGCTTCTTTGGTCTAAAAAAACTCCCGCCGGAGGCTCCTGGCTCGGCTGCTGGAGCCTCCGGCGGGAGTTGTTATGGCAAGGTGAAGGACAAGGACCCCTGTGACGGTGGGTTTCAACCCACCGCCCCCGGTGCTGCGCGTGCGGCAGCCTTCAGTTCACGGTCGAGCATCTCCAGAAACCGTGACCGGTCCGCCTTGGTAAAACCCTTTCCACCGCCCTGCCGGAATGGGTCGGCAGCGCGCAGGTCCGCCATGAGATCGCGGGTGGCCAGCACTTGTCCGATGTTGGCCTCGGTCAGCGGTTCGCCGTTGTGCTTGAGAACCCTTGCCCCGGCAGCCACGCATTTGGCCGCAAGGGGGATGTCCCCCGTCACCACGACGTCACCCGGTCCGCAGCGGTCGGCGATCCACATGTCTGCCACATCGGGCCCGTCGGGGACAATCACCAGTTCGACCCACGGGTTGGCAGACGGGCGGATGCCGCCATTGCACACCAGCTTCATCTGCACCTTGAGCCGGGTCGCGACCCGTTCGGCCTCTTCCTTGACCGGGCAGGCGTCGGCGTCGATGTAGAGCGTCACGAATAAAGCGCCCCGGCGTGGAAGGCGACGTGATCTTCCATGAATGTGGAGACAAAGAAATAGCTATGGTCGTATCCGGCCTGAAGTCGAAGCGTCGCATGCTGCCGACGTGAGGCGATAGCTGACGCCATCACTTCGGTCCCCAGCAAATCACCGAACTGATCCTTGGTCCCTGTGTCGAGGAGCATTGGTCCGTCGAAACCTCGGTCCCGCATAAGAAGCGAGGCATCGTGCGACGCCCCAGCCTCGACCGATCCCAGATAGGCCGTGAACTGTTTACGCCCCCAGTCAGAGTCCGTCGGATTGCAGATCGGCGCAAAGGCCGACACCGAGCGGAACCGGCCCGGCAGCCCCATTGCCAGCGTCAGCGCCCCATGCCCGCCCATGGAATGGCCGGTGATCGACTGGCGGCTCTCATCGACCGGGAAACCTGCCGTCACGATCTTGGGCAATTCCTGCGCGACATAATCCCACATCCGGAAATGCGGTGCCCAGGGCGCCTCGGTCGCGTTGACGTAGAACCCGGCCCCCTGCCCCAGATCAAAGGCGGGGTCGTCGGCCACCCCTTCCCCGCGTGGCGATGTATCGGGAAAGACCAAGGCGATCCCGTGTTCGGCCGCCCAGCGCTGCGCCCCCGCCTTGACCATCGCGTTTTCGTGGGTGCAGGTCAGCCCAGAAAGGAACCACAGGACCGGCACCATGCCATGATCGGCCTCGGCGGGCAGGAACAGGCCAAAGGTCATGTCCACCCCGCACACGTCCGAGGCATGGGTGTACACGCCCTGCACCCCGCCAAAGCAGCGGTTTTCAGTGATCGGTTTCATGGGCTTACTCCTTGGGGCGACAGACCGTGAGGATCTGGTCGAGCGGTTTCTTGATCTTGGCCACGGCGGGCACGGTGGCATCTGCGGCAGGGTGGCCGACAACAAGGATCATGGTGGGCTTTTCCGATTCGGGCCTGTCGCACAAATCGTTGAGGAATTTCATCGGGTTGGGGGTATGGGTCAGGCAGGACAGTCCGGCCTGATGCAGCGCAGTGATCAGCATTCCCGTGGCGATGCCCACGCTTTCGGGGACATAGTAATTCTTGTAGCGGTGCCCGTCGGTGGTCATCCCGTATCGCTGGGCAAAGACGACAATCAGCCAGGGGGCTGTGGTCAGGTGCGGCTTTTCTGCCCCCGTCCCGATGGGTTCCAGCGCCTTGAGCCACTCGTCGCCCCCGCCCCCGGCATAGAATGCCTCTTCTTCCTTCTCGGCGGCCGCGCGGATTTGCGCCTTCATCGCGGGATCGCTGATCGCCACGAAATGCCAGGGCTGGTGATTGGCCCCGCTGGGGGCGGTTCCGGCGGCGCGGATGCAGGAGGCAATGATAGCCTCGTCCACGCGCGCATCGCTGAAATCGCGGACCGAATGGCGGCGGCGCATCTGGTCGTAAAACGCCTGCGCGGCCTTCAGGCTTTGTTCGGGGGTCAGGTCTGATCGGTCGGGCAAGGGAAGCGGCTGATAGGCCACGGTGTCGCGCGAATACATGGTCTTTCCTTCAGATCAGCGGGGCAACCCAGGCAATGACCGCAGACACGGTCAGCACGCTGACCGCTGTCGAGATCAGGATCGAGGCCGACACGCGCGCCGGGGCCACGCCGTAATGCTGCGCCAGAATGTAGACATTGCCCGCCACTGGCAAGGAGGCGGCGGCGATCATGACCCCGGCCATGGGCAACGGCACATCAAACACCCACAAGGCCGCGACGGAGACGGCAGCGGGATGCAGGATCAGCTTGCACAGGGTCAGCCAGCCTGCCACGGCCAGCCGTTCGGCGGATTTGGTGGCCAACGACGCGCCTATCGCAAACAGCGCCCCCGGCGTGGCCGCTGCCCCCAGCAGGGTCATGAATTCGTTGACCGGCGTAGGGATCGGCAGGCCCGCCGCCGACACCGCCAGCCCCAGAACGATGGACACGATCATCGGATTCCGGATCAGTCCCCGCCCCACCGTCCGAAACACGCCCAGCGTCAACCGCCCATCCCGTGACCCGGTGATCAGGATGACGATCAGCGATCCGAACACGATCAGGTCACAGGCCAGCACCAGCATGACCGGGCCGATAGCGGTTTCGCCCAACAGCAGGGTCAGCATCGGGATGCCAAGGAACCCGACATTGCCGATGACGGCACACTGCGCCTCGACCGCAGCTTCGGCCACCGGACGGCGGCGCAGCATCGCAACGGCCGTGGCCAGGATGTAAACGACGGACGACCCCGCCAGATAGGCCCAGACAAACGGCCAGTTCAGGATCGCCCCGAGCGACAGGTTCGACGAAAACCGGAACAGCATGGCCGACAGGGCAAAGTAGAACACGAACTTGGTCAGATAGGCCGTCGCCTCGGGCGTGAAGAATCGGGTGCGGCCCGACCCATAGCCGAGGCCGATCAGCGCGAAAAAGGGCAATGTCTTGAGAAAGATGTCCCACATGCGCCCGCCCTAGCATTGGGTGGGGCAAGGGAAAACCGCATTTGGCGACCGAAACGCAGAAAACGCGCGTTTTCCACCCCGAAATCCGCGAGGATTTCGCCCCTGCGCCATCAGGCCCGGTGATACGGCCCCCCCGACAGGATCGAGGCCGCGCGATACAATTGTTCGGCCAGCATCACCCGGACCAGCATGTGCGGCCAGACCATCCGCCCAAACGACAGGGCGGCATCGGCACGGGCGCGCAAGGTGGGATCAATCCCATCCGCCCCACCGATGACAAAGGCCACATCGCTGCGCCCCGTGTCGCGCCAGCGGGCCAGAAGATCGGCAAATTCGGGGGATGTGGGGGTCTGCCCCCGTTCGTCCATCACACAGATCAGAGACCCGTTGGGAATGGCCCGGCTCAGCAGGTCGGCTTCGGCCGCCATGCCGCCGCCCTTCTTGTCCTCAACCTCGATCACTTGCGCCGGACCCAGCGCCAAGGCACGACCGGTCCTGTCGAACCGGGTCAGGTAATCGTCCAGCAGCGCCTTTTCAGGACCGGCGCGCAGCCGGCCCACGGCACAGATGTGAACCCGCATCAGCGGGCGGCTGCGGCCTCGGTCGGCTGCCACATCTTTTCAAGCTGGTAGAATTCCCGCACTTCGGGCCGGAAAACATGGACGATCACATCGCCTGTGTCGATCAGAACCCAATCGCCGGTGTCCTTGCCTTCGATCTTGGAGACGACGCCAAACTCCTGCTTGATCTTGTCGGTCAGGTGTTCGGCGATGGCCCCCACCTGACGGCTGGACCGACCCGAGGCGATGACCATGTAGTCACCCATCTCGGATTTGCCGCGCAGGGAAATCTGCACGACATCTTCGGCCTTGTCATCATCGAGGGAGGTCAGGATCGCGGCAAGAAGCAGTTCGCTTTTCGCTTGCGTAGGGGCCCCCATCAGGGCGCCCGTCGGTTTGGCGGCTGCGGCCGCCACGGTGTTAAGAGACAGGTCATTGTCCTCCGGTATGCGCGCCGTCCACTTGCCCCGGCGCTGGGGCTGATCCAAAGGTAGCAAGCCGGAAGTGAAATTTCAATAAATCTGGCCGCAATCTGTAGGGCAGAGCGCCAACTGACTTATTTCTGCATCTTTGGCAACCGCAGAAATCCGCAACAGACCAGGATTGTCAGCGTGGACGAGCGGGTTGGACGCGTCATCCAACCCCAAGAAACGTGACCCAGGTGTCGCCATAGCGACGTTGATCCAGCGCCTCAAATCCCTCTGGCGCCATCTGGGGCGCGTTTTCTTCCCAGACGACAAGAGCACCGCGCCGGACCCATTGCCCAAGCCGCGCCGCTGCAAGCGCCGCGGCCCCTAGGGATTGGCCGTAGGGCGGGTCCAGAAAGATCAGATCAAAAGGGGCAGCGGAATTGGCGGGCAGTTTTGTCGCGTCCCGCCCGATCAAGTCGGTGTCGCTCTGCCGCCGCGTCAGGGCGATATTGGCCCGGATCAACTTTTGCGCCACCCGTCCATCATCGACGAACGTCGCCTGAACCGCGCCGCGCGACAAAGCCTCAAGCCCAAGTGCGCCAGTCCCCGCAAACAGGTCCAGCACCCGCGCGCCGGAAATCGGATCATCGAACCGTCCGCCCAACAGGACATTGAACAAGGTCTCGCGGATGCGGTCGGTTGTCGGACGCAAATGTGCTCCCGCGTCGCCTTTTCCGACTTCGGCCAAATGCAGCCCGCGATGCTGTCCGCCGATGATCCTCACGCCCGCAGCAGCGCCTTCATGTCGGTTGCCGGATTGCAGATGACGGCCGGATCAGGGGATTTTCCCGCCTCGATCAACCGTTTGCCAATCATGTAGTTGCGGGCGTCATTCATGGCGTCCACGGCGATCAACTGACCGGCGCGATAGTACCAGTGCGACCGGGGACCTGTGCCGGGTGCATCCTCGGCATCTTTCACATGGACGGCGTCGTAGCCGATGTTCAGGCCCGCAATCTGCAATTTGCAGTCGAATTGGTCCGACCAGAACCAGGGCGCGGGAACGTAGTCCACCCCCTTGCCCATGATGTTTTGGGCGACGACTTCGGCTTGGTCAATGGCGTTGCCCACGCTTTCCAGCCTGATGCGATGACCGTTGAACAGACAGGTCGCGCAATCGCCCGCCGCCCAGATATTCGGGTCGGAAGTACGCCCGTGAGCGTCGGTGACGATACCATTGTCGACTGTCAGGCCTGCCCCTTCGGCGAGGACGCTGGCTGGGGTGATGCCGACGCCAACGATGACGAAATCCACATCGACCTCGGTCCCGTCAGATAATACGGCACCGGCCACCCGCGCCTCGCCCACCAGCCGGTCGAGGCCGATGCCTTCGAGGATGCGAACGCCATGGTCCGTGTGCAAGGCGCGGAAATAGTCCGAGGTTTCAGGGGCGGCCACTCGTTGCAGGATGCGCGGCGACATTTCGACCAACGTGACCTTGACGCCCTTCTTGGCGGCCACCGCCGCTGCCTCTAGTCCGATATAGCCGCCACCGATGATCAGGACGCGGCGGCCCTTGCGGAACTCGGGTTCCATCGTGTCAGCGTCCCGCAGGTCGCGCACGGTATAAACGCCGTCCAGATCGCCACCGATCCGGGCCGGGAGCGAGCGCGGATGCGACCCCGTAGTGAGGGCCAGATCGGTGTAATCGAGCGCAGTGCCGTCCGACAGAAGGACCGACTTGTTCGTCCGGTCGATTTCGACGGCGCGCGTGCTCAGCCGCAGGTCGATGTTGTGGTCGACGTAGAATTCCAATGGGCGCAGCAACAGGCGGTCGAGCGTCATTTCGCCCAGCAAATAGGCCTTGGACAACGGCGGTCGCTGGTAGGGGGGCTGCGGTTCGGCGCCGACAAGTGTGATCCGCCCATCGAACCCATCGGCCCGCAGTTTAGCGACGAGGGAACATCCAGCCTGTCCGGCTCCGATGACAACGACATGAGACATGGGAAAATTCCTGTGGCCGGGGTGCAGGGCTGACCCTATATCCGCGACAGCCATAACCGCAATTCCGTGAGGGACACAAACATGACGATTTCGACAGGGGACCGCCTGCCCGAGGCCGAATTTCAGGCCATTCTGACCGAACGGCCCGAAGCCGTGGCGCTGGGGCCCAAGCTAAAGGGGCGCAAAGTCGTGCTTTTTGGCCTTCCCGGCGCCTATACTGGGACTTGCACCACCGCTCACGTCCCCAGTTTTATCCGCACCAAGGATCAATTCATGGCCAAAGGCGTGGACGAGATCATCTGCGTGGCGGTCAACGACGCCTTTGTTATGAAAGCCTGGGGCGAGTCGACAGGGGCAACGGCCGCCGGAATTACCCTGCTGGGCGATCCGTCGGCGGACTTCACCAAGGCCATCGGCATGAATTTCACCGCCCCGCCAGTCGGGTTCTATGACCGGTCCAAGCGGTATTCGATGCTGGTCGAGGATGGGGTGGTGACGATTCTGAACGAGGAAGAAGGCCCCGGCATGTGCGAAATCTCGGCGGGGGAAACCCTGCTCGCGCAGATCTAGCGTCAGGCAAGGTGGGTCAAGGCCCACCTTGCAGATCGGCCCCAGAGCGCTGGTTGTGCCGCATTGCGCCCCTGTAAGGTGGGTCTCAACCCACCTTACGATCTCGTGATACTGTGGATTCCAGCGCGGGATAGTTGGTTTGCGTCGGGTAGGGAATCACGATCCCGGCGACATCGAATGCCTCTTTGACCTTGCGCTTCATATCTGTCTCGAACGCAAAGGCGTCCGAATTCGCGCACCAGACGCGCACCAGAAAATCGACGGAAAAGTCGCCCAGATTATTCACCTGAATGAACGGTTCGGGGTCATTGTGCGCCCGCGGGTCAGACATGATCGTCTGACGGATAATCTCTTCGGTCTGTTTCAGATCACTGTCGTAACTCACCCCGAACGTCCACTGCACGCGGCGTGTAGGGTTGGTCGAATAGTTTATGATTGTATTCCCCCAAACCTGACTGTTGGGCACCACGATGTGCAGGTTCGCGATAGAGGCAAGTTCGATGTAGTTGAGCGTGATGTTCTTGACCGTTCCCATCTGCCCGTTCACCTCGACAAAATCGCCAAGCTTGATGGGCCGGAACAATATGATCATCACGCCCGCAGCAACGTTCGACAACGTTCCCTGCAAAGCAAGGCCGATGGCAAGGCCAGCCGCACCGATGACCGCCACGACCGAGGTGGTCTGCACGCCGAAGGTATTGAGGACAAACAGGATCGTGAAGGCTAGGATCGCATAACGGGCTATGTCGCCCAGAAACGTGAACAGCGTGTCGTCCAGCCGCTTGTACTGCAAACCGATCCCCACGAGCCTGTTGCGGACGATCCGGGCGGCGATGAAGCCTGCGATCAGGATCAGGACGGCGCCCAATACAGATCCGGCAACAGAGGCGAGGAATTCGAGGGTCAGTACATCAGCAATCGTCTTGCCGTTCCAAAGCGGGGTATTCAAAAGATCTTGCATCAGGCTCCGGCCAATTGGTCCATTTTCTCGGCCATCTTGACGTCCAGGGCGGATAGACCTCCGGCGTCATGGGTGGTCAACGTCACCTTTACCGTCTTGTAAACGTTTTCCCATTCCGGGTGATGGTTCAGCTTTTCCGCCCAAATGGCGCATTTTGTCATAAACCCGAAAGCCTCGACAAAGTTCCGGAAAACATAGGTTTTGTGGATGGCGTCGCGGCCTTCAATCAACGCCCAGCCAGCGCCAATCAACGGGGCCAGTGCAGAATCACGCTCTGCATCAGACAATCTGTCGGTCATTCCTGTTCCTCCTGTTTGTGTCGGCGAAAGGGGCCGTAGCTGGTCAGGATCTCGATATCCTGATCTATCGCAGCCTTTTCGGCCCGCAGGAAATCTGCCACTGCCCCCCGGAACCCCGGATCGCCAATCCAGTGAAGCGAGTGGGTTACGACCGGCAGATAGCCACGCGCCAGCTTGTGTTCGCCCTGCGCCCCGGCCTCGACCCGGGTCAGGCCGTGCGCGATGGCATAGTCGATGGCCTGATAGTAGCACAATTCAAAGTGCAGGCAGGCGTGATGTTCGATGCAGCCCCAGTAACGGCCGTACAGAGTGTCGCGCCCAATAAAGTTCAGGGCCCCGGCAATAGCCCGCCCATCCCTCAGGGCAAGAACCAGCAACACATCATTCCGCATCCTGTCCTGGATCAAATCAAAGAATTTGCGAGTAAGGTACGGCGTTCCCCATTTCCGACTGCCGGTGTCCTGGTAAAATTTCCAGAACGCGTCCCAATGCTGCGGCTCGATCTGGTCGCCGGTCAGCTGAACGATCTGCCCGCCGAATCCCTGCGCCTCGGCCCGCTCCTTGCGGATGTTCTTGCGCTTGCGGCTGCTGAGGACGTTGAGAAAATCATCAAAGCTGGCGTAGCCGTCGTTGTCCCAGTGGAACTGCTGACTGGCCCGGGGCAACAGACCCATCTGGGCCCCCGCCAGCGCCTCGGCCTCGGTACAAAAGGTGACGTGCAGGGAAGAGACGCTGTTGTCTGTGGCAATCTGCACGGCCCCTTGGATCAGCGCGGCCATACCGTCTGCTTCGTGTCCCGGCGCGGTCAGGAACCTGCGCCCGGTTGCGGGGGTAAAGGGCACCGCCATCTGCAATTTCGGGTAGTACCGCCCCCCCGCCCGTTCCCACGCATGGGCCCAGTTATGATCAAAGATGTATTCGCCTTGGCTATGGCTTTTGACATACATCGGGGCCACCCCAAGCAGCGTGTTGCCTGCCCGCGCCGTCATATGGCGGGGCTGCCAGCCCGACCCAGCCCCGACAGACCGACTATCCTCCAACGCCTTGAGGAACCGGTGGGTGGTGAAGGGATCGCGCGGCCGGCTGCCATCCGCCGCCTCGGGGCAGGCGCAGCTGTCCCACTCGGCGGCAGGGATGTCGTCGATCCGGGCGTGAGTAGCGATTTCGATGGTGTCTGTCATGCTGCTTGAGGTGGGCGGGTCGCCGGGCGGGTCAAGCCAGATATCCTTCGAAAGTGATGTTGTGCGCCACTTTGCGCGCCTCGGCCTCGGCCTGGGGGCTGCGGATCGTCCAGCACAGGATGCCAGCGCCTTGTGATTTGAGGGCCACCACGCGCGGGCTGGCCAGATCGGCGGCCTCGTGGCTGATGAAACTGCTGCGGGTCCTGTCATAATCGGGGATCTGGGCCAAATGTTCGCGGTTGGCGGCAGGCACCGTCGGCCAGTCGCCCGCATTAAAGGCACAAGTGGTCAGGCCACGCGGGATAGCAGGGGCAAAGCTGTCCATCGCGGCGATGGAATGGGGGTTGAAGGACATCACAGCGACCGGCCCGGCATAGCCGTGCAGGGCGGCGGCTGTCGCTTCTTCCAACGCCCCCACGTCTGGACCAAGCGCGCCGTCCTGATCCTTGATTTCGATCAAAAGGGGGACGCAGCCGCTGATGATCTTCAGAACCTGAGTCAGCGTCGGGATAGTGTCAGTCCCGTGGCGCAAGGGGATTGCACCCAGTTCCGCGGCCGTCCGTGTCGCGAGCGGCCCCTTTTCACAGGTCAGGCGCCCCAGATCGTAGTCATGAAACACCATGGGCACGCCGTCTGCGGACAATTGCAAGTCAATCTCGATCCCATAGCCTGCCGCGACCGCAGCGCGGATGGCGGATGGCGAATTTTCGGGCCTGCCTTGGGTCTTGTCGTGCAGGGCGCGGTGGGCGACCGGAGTAGTCAGAAAAGCGGGAGGCAAAGTCATTTGATGACAAAGACCCCCTCGATCTCGACGGCGACCCCAAACGGAAGAGACGCAGCCGAAACCGCCGAGCGGGCGTGCCGACCCGCATCACCCAGCGCCGCCACAAGGAAATCCGAAGCCCCATTTATGACTTTGGGCTGGTCGGTGAAATCGCCGGTCGAATTGACGAACCCCACCAGCTTGACCACCCGCACCAGCCGGTCCAGATCGCCGCCGCAGGCCTTCTTGACCTGAGCCAACAGACTGACCGCGCAGGCTTTGGCTGCGATTGCGCCCTCTTCGGCGGTCATTGTCTGGCCGAGTTTGCCTTTGATGAACCCCTCAGGCCCGGCCGATATCTGCCCCGACACCCAGACCGTATCGCCCGTGACGACATAAGGGACATAATTGGCGGCAGGCGCGGGCGCATCGGGTAGGGTCACCCCCAGCTCGGCCAGCTTTGCTTCGATCGTTCCGGTCATGGCGGGCTCCATCCGTTGTTCGAGCGGACGCTAACCGGGATAGGCGTCGGGAACAATCACGTCTCGCGGAAGGCCTTGGCGAAAAAGTCAAAGACCGGCTTTAGGAAATATTCGGCCGGGCTGCGGGCCTCGGTGCTGATGAACGCCTCGACCGGCATGCCGGGGATCAGGGTCATTCCCGCTGGCAGGCGGGCCGCCTCGCCATCATTGAGCACGATTTCGGTGCGATAGAAACTGGCCCGGGTCTGCTGATCCTGAAACGCATCCGCGCTGATCTTGGTCACATGGCCGAACAGTTCGGGCGTGCGTCGCTGGTCAAAGGCGGAAAAGCGCAAGGCGACGTCCTGTCCGATATAAAGCTGGTCGATGTCCTTGGTCTGCACCCGCGAGGCGATGACCAGCGGGCGGTCCTGCGGCACCAGATACATCACCGGCTCGGCGGGCTTGATGACCGACCTAGGGGCAAAAACGCTCAGTCCATAGACGATCCCCCCGACCGGGGCGCGGATGTCGGTCCGATCGAGTTGGGCAAGCAACGTCCGCCGCTTTTCGGTCAATTCGAATTCGTTGTATTGCAGGTCGCGCAGGCGGGTGATCGCCTCTTCCCGGCGGTCGCTGTCGATCTTGAGGATGGCCAGGTCGATCTCGGTCGTCTTGCCCGCAGCCTCGGCGGCCGAGGCGATCAGTTCGCCGACCTGTCCTTGCAAATTTGCCTTGGCCCGGGCGAGTTCCAGAACGCGGCCCGCTTGCGCCAATCCGCGGTCCAGCAGGCTTTGCTGACTGGTCAGTTCCTCTTCGATAAGGGCAAGCTGGGATTCGAGCGCGGCCTGCTGCGCGTGGATGCCGTCGATCTGGCTTCCAATCTGGTCGCGGCGGCGCGCCAACTGGTCCTTCTGGTTGGTCTCGGATTCCTTGCGGGCCTCGAACAGGCTGATCTGACCGGCCATGAGCTTGGCAGCGGTTGGATCGCCCGTTTCGGTCAAAAGCGGGTCAAAGCTGATTTCCTCCGCGCCGCTTTGTTCGGCTTCGTACCGGCCACGGCGGGCCACAATTTCAAACAGTTGCCCTTCCACCACGGCAAGATCGGACTGGATCGTCGAGGGATCGAGTTTGATGAGCAGATCGCCCGGGGCGACCACGTCCCCCTCTCGGACGCGGATTTCCTGTACGACCCCGCCATCGGGATGCTGGACCACCTGGCGGTTCTGATCGACTTCGATCTGGCCACCCGCGATCACGGCTCCGCTGATCTGAGCTGTCGCCGCCCAACCGCCGATGCCGCCGACAAGTATCAGGATTGACAACGCGCCGACCCAGAGCGGCCCACGGGATGACCATATCCGCCGAGGTTTGTTGCCTGCGGAGGGAAGCGTCAGCGGTTTGGGCACAGTTGCGGGCACCCCCTCATTCGGGCGATTGGCTGGCGACGATTCAGGGCGCTTGGCGGGGACTGTCACGAAACACCTCCGGCCGTCGTGGCCTTTTCGATGACTTTGTGGTTCTGCACCATCTCCTTGAGAACCTCATCCTTGGGGCCAAACGCCTTGCGAGCCCCTGCTTCGATGACCAGCAGCATGTCGCATTCCTGGATGGCCGCGGGCCTGTGGGCCATGATGAACACGCAGCAGCCTTCGGCCTTCATCGTCTTGATCGCATGGTTGAGCGCGATCGACCCCTCGTTGTCGAGGTTGGAATTCGGTTCGTCCAGTACCAGAACGACCGGGTCGCCATACATGGCACGGGCAAGGCCGATCCGCTGGATCTGACCGCCCGACAGCCGACCGCCGTTGGCGGTGACACGGGTGTCATAGCCGTCAGGCAGTTTGAGGATCATCTCGTGGGCGGCCGCCTTTTGCGCCGCGCGGACCACGGCGGCGTCGTCGGGGGCCATCGACATCCTGGCGATGTTGTCCTTGATGGTGCCGTCGAACAGTTGCACCCGTTGCGGCAGATAGCCGATGTGAGTGCCCAGCACATCCGGGTCGTATTGGTCCAGAGCGGCTCCATCCAGCCGGATCTTGCCCCCGGCCGGTTTCCAGACCCCTGTCAGCGTCCGAGCAAGTGTCGATTTGCCCGCCCCGGATGTGCCGATCACGCCCACGGCCTGCCCGGGTTCGACCCGGAAACTGACCATGCGCAGCGACGCCTGCGTGTCACCGGGCGGGACGACCGTGACCGACTGCGCCTCGACGATGGCGCGGGGTTTGGGGAGGGCTGTGCGCGGTTCCTCAGGCTGGATTTCGCCCAAAAGGATCGACAGGTTCTGCCACGCTTCGCGCCCCCGTTGAAAGACCGCCCATTGCGCGATCGTCGTTTCGACGGGCGACAGTGCCCGGCCCAAGAGGATCGACCCGGCGATCATCGACCCGCCCGACATCGACCCCTGCAACACCAGATAGGCACCCAGCCCCAGCATCGCCGATTGCAGGAACAGGCGGAACGCCTTGGTCACGGCGGTAAAGCTGCCGGCCGTGTCAGAGGCCCCTATCGTCGCCTCAAGCGAAGCGTCTCGCGCCGTCAGCCACCGACCAAAGGCTGCACCGCGCATGCCCAGCGAATGGACCATTTCCGATTCCGTGCGGATTTGCAGGCCCAGCACTTCGGACGCGTGGTTGGCAGAGTTGGCAAGTGTCAGCGGTTTGCGGGTCATCACCTGATTGAGCAGGCCGATCGCCACCAGGATGGCGGCTCCCGCCAATGACACCCAGCCCAAGACCGGGTGGAACAGGAAGATGCCGAAAAAAAACAGGGGCATGAACGGCATATCGAACACACCCAAAAGAGCAGGAGACGTGATCATCCGCTGGACCGATTCAAGATCGCGCAGGCCCGTCGCCGCTTCGCGCGGTGCGCGTGACATTGTGGTGGCGGCAAGAACGGCCGCAAACACCCGTTGATCCAGCCGCGCTTGAAATCGTGCGCCAACCCGCGCCATGATCCGACCGCGCACGAAATCGAGCACGGCCATCAGCCCGTACAGAAAGGTGACCAGCACCGACAGCGCGATCAGCGTCTCGAAACTCCGGGAACCAAGGACCCGGTCGTAGACGTTGAGCATGTAAAGAGGGCCTGTCAGCATCAGCAGGTTCACAAAGAACGAAAAGATACCCACGGCCCAGTAGAGCCCCCGACTTTCCTGCCGTGCGGCAACGAGTTCGGCCCGCCCCCTAGATCTCGCATCAATCGCCATGCGCAGTTTTCCGCCGTTTGCCTGTTTTCCCGGACTTATCCATGTGCCCTCGGTTCGGTAAAGATATTGTTTCCAAAAGGACACGTCCGGTCTGCCGATCTCTTGGCTGTCTGGTCATTGGCGACGGAGTGTCTATGTGAGAATAGTAGATTTTATGAACTGGAATTGCCATTGCCGGATCTCTCTCCTTCAAGGCTGACACGGGGATGTGCCCTTTGGGCTGCGGTAGTTGTCTCGTTTGGCTTGTCCGCCTGCGCCAAAGCACCCGAAGGGGCAGCCTTCAACGATCCATACGAATCGTTCAACCGACGGGTTTATGAAGGGTCCAAACGGCTGGACCGCGCGATTTTGCGCCCGGTCGGCATGGCCATCGCAGAGGCGCCCCCGGAATCGACACAGCCGATTGTCAATTTTGCTGATAATCTTGGGCTGCCATCTGCCGTTCTGAACGGTTTGTTGCAGGGTGATCTGAAGGGGGCGATCAGCAATACCGGACGCTTTATCCTGAATACGACACTGGGGATTGGCGGTCTGCTGGATCCGGCAGGCGATATCGGTCTGACCGAACAGAAGGCTGATTTTGGCGAAACGCTGGCGGTCTGGGGGGTGCCAGAGGGGGCCTATCTGTTCCTGCCTGTGCTGGGTCCGTCAACCACACGGGATGCATTCGGGGAACTGGTGGATGCCTTTATCGACCCGCTTGCCGTCTATGGAACGCCCGATTTGAATATCGCGCGAACGGTGACCCGCGTCGAAGGTCGGCTTATCGACCGGGGCCGGTTTGGCGATACGGTGGATTCGGTCCTGTATGACAGCGCGGACGGATATGCGCAGACACGGCTAATTTACCTTCAGAACCGACGGTTCGACCTTGGGCCTGCCGGAGGAACGACCTATGTGGATCCTTATGCAGATCCGGCGTTCGCCCTGCCGGACTCTGGTTTTGCCGATCCCTACGCCAACTGATTCGAAAGTTCGCCCGATGACCTTGATGTTGTCCCGCCGTTTCCTGATTGCCACTGGTCTGGCGGCTGTTGCCCTGCCGGGTGCGGCGTTTGCCATGACCGCCGACCAGGCCCGGTCGCTGGTCGACAAACTGGTGGCAGACATCAATACCGTCATCAGTTCCGGCAAATCCGAGGCCGGGATGATTTCCGATTTCGAAAAGATCCTCGATCGCTACTCGGATGTAGGAGCGATTGCCCGGTACGCTTTGGGACCCGACGCGCGCAGTGCTAACCCCGATCAGATGCGTCGGTTCACGGCCGCCTTCCGGGGCTATGCCGCCCGTAAATACGGTCGTCGTTTTCGCGAATTCATCGGCGGCAAGATCGAGGTGCGCGGGACCAGCCCCCTGCCCCGTGGAACTGCCGTGCAGACGATGGCGATCCTGCGCGGGCAATCCCCCTTTGCAGTCGATTTCTATGTTTCGGACGCGTCGGGCAAGGTACTGTTCTACAACATCATCATCGAAGGCATCGACATGCTGTTGTCCGAACGGACGGAAATCGGGGCGATGTTGGACCGGCGCCGCGGTGACATCAACGCCCTGATCTCCGATCTGCAATCCGCATCCTGAGGACCGTCATGCGTCGCCTTTGCCTGATCGCTGCATTGATCCCGGGGATCGCCGGGGCCACGCCCTATGACGGGGTGTACCGGCAGGTCGCCAATGCGGACTGCGCCAATATCGGAAAAGATGGCGGGTCGCTCAAGATCGAAGGCGGCATCTTTTACGGTGTGGGTCTGCAATGCCTGATGACACGACCCGTCAACGTGGTGGACATGGATGGCACGCTCTACACGATGGAGTGTTCCAGCGACGACGAACGCTGGACAGAGCGGGCCATGGTCATGAAGGCCAAGGACGACGACGGGCTGATCATGGTCTGGAACGGCTACGCGTTCAAATACGGGCGCTGCCCGGCGACCGATCCGGCCCCGGCCCCCGCACAGTAGGGTCTAGTTCCCGCTCAGGATTGCCCGCAGGATCCCCTCGATCACGCCATCTGCGCCGGGTTGGGTTCCGTCTATGACATCCGTGCCTGGAACCACCGGAACTTCGGTCGAATCGAATGTTGCACCGTTGAAGGTCGACCCCTGCGGCCCCTGCATGGGAAGCGGCGTCGGGGTCATGCCTGCCAGCACACGCACCATGGTTTCGTGCCAGATCTGGGCAGGCAGGCCGCCACCGGTCACCCCGGTCAGGGGCGTGTTGTTGTCGTAGCCCATCCAGACACCGGCGACGTAATCCCCCGAAAACCCGATGAACCACGCATCGCGCGCGGCCGAGGTCGTCCCCGTCTTTCCGGCCAGTTGCCAGCCGTCAATCTGGGCACTGTGGCCGGTTCCGTTCTCGACCACCTTGTTCATCATCCACGTCAGTTCGCGGGCAGCCGTTTCCTGAATCACCCGTTCACCAATGCCGCCGCCTGTGCCCATGATCGGCTGATCATCACCCTGGAGACGTAGGTCGACCAAGCCATACGGGGTCACGGACGATCCGCCGTTCAGGATGCCCGCATAGGCCCCCGTCATCTCGAGCAAGGTGGATTCCGACGCACCTAGCGCCAGCGCCGGGCCGGCGGCCAGATCGGACTGGATACCAAACCCGCTGGCCACGGCCCTAACCACATCGCGGCCAACCTTTTCGGACAGGCGAACGGCGGGGATGTTCCGGCTTTCAGCCAGCGCTTGGGTCAGCGTGATCTGACCTTTGAATTCACGGTCATAGTTCTGCGGCGTCCACGGACCTGACCCCGGAATGTTGATCGTCAGCGGGCTGTCGTCGATGATGTCATTGGGCGACATCCCCAGATCGAGGGCCGCGGCGTAGACAAAGGGCTTGAACAGCGATCCGGTCTGGCGGGACGCCTGCGTGGCCCGGTTGAACGCGCCTGCGGCCTGCGTCTGCCGCCCACCCACCATCGCGCGGACCGCGCCGTCGGCGGACATGACAACGATGGCCGCCTGTGCTTCGGACCCTTCGCGGACCTTGGTGTCAAAGATGAATTGCAGGGCGTCTTCAGCGGCCTTCTGGATGCGCGGGTCCAGGGTGGTGCGGATGATCACGTCCTCGGTCGTCGTGCGGGTAAAGAAATCGGGCCCGGAATCCATCACCCAATCGGCGAAATAGCCCCCTGCCTGTGCCTGTGCTGCGGCGGACAGTTCGGCGGGATGGGCGCGCGCGTCTGTGGCGGCAGAGGCGGACAGATACCCCTGCTCTTCCATCAGCCCCAGAACAACATTGGCCCGGTCACGCGACCGTTGCAGGTTGTTGGTGGGGGCATAGGTCGTGGGCGCCTTTAGCAGACCGGCCAGCATGGCGGCTTCTGCCGGTGTGACCTCGGCAGCGGATTTGCCGAAATAGCGTTGGGCGGCGGCCTCGAACCCGCGGGTGCCCGCGCCAAGATAGGCGCGGTTGAGGTAGACCGTCAGGATCTCGTCCTTGGAATACTTGACCTCCATTGCGAGCGCATAAACGGCCTCCTTGACCTTGCGCCACAGGGTCGTCTTGCGGCAGTCGGCCTCGTAATCAGATTCCGTTTTCCAGGTGGCCTGATCGTACGGCACACCCAGGCAGAGCAGTTTTGCAGTCTGCTGAGTGATGGTCGATCCGCCGTTGCCAGACAGCGGGCCGCGTCCCTCGCGCAGGTTGATGCGGACGGCGCTGGCGATGCCGCGAGGGGACAGGCCGAAATGCTGATAGAACCGTTTGTCCTCGGTCGCCACGACGGCGTTGCGCAGGTTCACGGACACGGTGTCGGTGGTGATCATCCCGCCGAACTGTTCGCCCCGCCAGGCAAACACCTGACCCCCGTTGTCCAGCATGGTCACTGACCCGCGCGCCCGGCCATCAACCAGGGCGCTGACCGGCGGCAGGGTTGAGGCCACATAGAATACAGCCCCCGCAAGGATCAGGGCCGATACGACAGCCCCCCGCCAGAACGTCCCCCACAGGACACGCAGGATCCAATGGAACAGGCCCACGACCCAGCCGATCGGCCCTCGCCGGCGGGTCGGCTTGCGCGGGGGCGGTTTGCGACGCGACGACTTGGGCGCAGGTTCTGCCGCCGGCTTGGACGGCACATAGCGCTTTTCAGCCACCAAAGGAGGCTTGCGGCCACCAGATCCACTCATGCAAGTCTGCCCAATACTGATGGCCCGATGGCCCTTGTTTTGGCAAACCATACCTCGCCGCCAAGGAAATGTAGAGAACCTTGAGTCGGGTTAGACAGATTTTTAATGTGATCAATTTTTGTGCTAATTCTGTATTTCGCACAAAAATTATGCATTTTGCCGGTTTTGTGCCTTCCAAACTGGCCGCGCTCCCTTGAGTGTAGGCGCCGGACTCCGCTTGGTGCGCAAGAGCGGCCCGACGGAGAGGTCGCCAAAGACCACTCGCAAGGGGAAGAACGTGAAACTCATCATTGCAACGATTAAGCCGTTCAAGCTCGAAGAGGTCCGCGAAGCGCTGACCTCTGTGGGCGTGCGCGGCATGATGGTGACCGAGATCAAGGGATTTGGCTCTCAGTCCGGACATACCGAAATCTATCGCGGCGCGGAATACGCCGTGAACTTCGTGCCAAAGGTCAAGCTCGAGATCGTCGTGCCAGACAGCATGGTGGATCAGGTGGTCTCGACCATCGCCTCGACCGCCAAGACCGACAAGATCGGCGACGGCAAGGTCTTTGTGCTGGATGTCGAAAGCGCCCTGCGCGTTCGGACCGGCGAAACCAATGATGATGCGCTCTGACGGCAACGGCAGACAGACAAGGGACACCAAGATGAAAAACCTTACGAAACTTGCCGGATTGTCCGGCCTTCTGGCGGCCATCGCCAGCAGCAGCTGGGCGCAGGATGCAACCGCCCCGGCCGCTGACGCGGCCGCAGCGGTCGCCGAAGTAGCCGCCGACGTGATCGACAAGGGCGACGTCGCCTGGATGATGACCTCGTCCCTGCTCGTCCTGTTCATGATCGTTCCCGGCCTTGCACTGTTCTACGGCGGCCTCGTTCGGTCCAAGAACATGCTGTCGGTCCTCATGCAATGTACCCTCATCACCGCGGTGGTGATGATCGTCTGGATCCTTTGGGGCTACTCCTTCGCCTTCGGTGGCGGCACCTCGCCTTACTGGGGCGGAACGGCCAAGCTGTTTCTGGCAGGCGTGACACCCGAAACGACGGCCGCGACCTTCTCGAGCGGGATCGTCCTGCCCGAATACGTCTTCATCGCCTTCCAGATGACCTTTGCGGCGATCACCCCCGCGCTGATCGTCGGCGCATTTGCCGAACGGGCCAAGTTTTCGGGCATCCTGCTCTTTACCGTGCTCTGGGTCACCTTCATCTACTTCCCCATCGCGCACATGGTGTGGGATGGTGCTGGCCTGATCTTCAACTGGTCCGCGATCGACTTTGCCGGCGGCACCGTGGTTCACATCAACGCCGGTATGGCCGGTCTGGTCTGGGCGATGGTGCTGGGGCCGCGGGTCGGTTTTGGCAAGGACAACATGGCACCCCATTCGATGACCCTGACCATGGTCGGCGCGTCGATGCTGTGGGTGGGCTGGTTCGGCTTCAACGCCGGGTCCAACCTTGAGGCGACCGCCGGGGCCACGTTGGCCATGCTGAACACCTTTGTGGCAACCGCTGCCGCCATCGTGTCCTGGTCGCTGGTCGAAGGTCTGGTGCGGGGCAAAGCCTCGGGTCTGGGTGCCGCCTCGGGCATGGTTGCCGGTCTTGTGGCGATCACCCCGGCCTGCGGAACCACTGGCCCGGTTGGCGCCATCGTCCTTGGCCTGATCGTGTCGCCGGTCTGCTTCTTCTTCGTGACCACGGTCAAGCAGATGTTCAAGTATGACGACAGCCTCGACGTCTTCGGTGTCCACGGCATCGGCGGTATGGTCGGCGCGATCCTGACCGGGGTGCTGTGTGCCCCGTCGCTGGGCGGCACCGGCTTTGTGGTCGAAGCAGGCACGATGGGCGCTCAGGTCTTTGCCCAGCTCAAGGGCGTGATCGTCACGATCCTGTGGTCGGGCATCGGCTCGCTAATCCTGATCTACATCACCAAGGCGATCACTGGTATCCGCGTCGCTGCGGACGACGAACGGCAGGGGCTCGATCTCACCTCGCACGGCGAAAGCGCCTATCACAGCTAAGGGACTGCGACGGGCCTGTGATGGGCCCGTCCTCCCCCAAGATGACCGAGCGGCTGGCCTCCCTTCCTGCCAGTTGTTCACAACCTCCCCCGGGCTCCCTCGCCCGGGGTTTTTTGTTTTTGGGTATGAGATGGTGGGCGCTTGTAAGGTGGGTCTTGACCAACCTTAGCCTCAGGTCGCCTTGGACTGATTGACCCGCTTGGACAGCTCTGCCGCGCTCTCGTGCCGCTCGGAATAGCGATCCACCAGATGATCCTTGATGTCGCGGGTGAGCAGGGTGAATTTCACCAGCTCCTCCATCACATCCACGATCCGGTCGTAGTAGGGCGAAGGCTTCATCCGCCCCGCCTCGTCGAATTCGTTGAACGCCTTGGGAACCGAGGATTGGTTGGGGATCGTCAGCAAACGCATCCAGCGGCCCAGAATGCGCAGCTGGTTGACGGTGTTGAAGCTTTGGCTGCCGCCACACACCTGCATCACGGCCAGCGTTTTACCCTGAGTCGGGCGGACACCGCCCAAGGCCAAGGGAATCCAGTCGATCTGCGCCTTCATGATGGCGGTCATCGACCCGTGGCGTTCGGGCGAGGACCAGACCATGCCTTCGGACCAGATGACGGCCTCGCGCAACTCGGCCACCTTTGGGTGATCGGCAGGGGCATCGTCGGGCAGCGGCAGGCCGGACGGGTTGAACGCCCGCACCTCGGCGCCCAGCAGTGTCAGGATGCGCCCCGCCTCTTCGGCGGCAAAGCGGCTGAACGACCGGTTGCGCAGCGATCCGTACAGCAGCAGGATCCGTGGCGGATGTGTGCTGCGGCTGGCAGGAAACAGGGCGGCGGGGTCGGTCGCCCGAAAGGACGACAGGTCCATTGCGGGCATGTCCCCCCGTAAGGTGGGTTTCAACCCACCCCCGTCCTCAGACACCGGCGTCCACGATAGCGCGGGCAAGGATCGGCACAGTGGCGGTATTCAGCCCGGCGATGTTCATGCGGCTGTCGCTGACCATATAGATGCCGTTGTCCGCCCGCATCTTCTCGACCTTGTCCGGGGTCGTGCCGATGCGGCTGAACATGCCGCGGTGGTGGGCGATGAAATCGAAGCGGTCCGAATTGGTCAGGCGGCGCAACTCGTCGGCCAATTGTTTGCGCAAGCCCAGCATGGTGCCCCGCACCTCCTCCAGTTCCGCTTCCCAATCTGCCCTCAAGGCAGGGTCCGTCAGGATCATGGTGACGATCCGGGCGCCATGATCGGGCGGAAAGCTGAAGTTCTGCCGGTTCAGGAAATTCAGATTGGCTTGGCTCAGCTTGGCCTGCGCCGCATCCTTGCCGATAGCCATCAAAAGGCCGGTCCGCTCCCGGTAGATGCCAAAATTCTTGGAACACGAG
Organism: Marivivens sp.; assembly: GCA_024642115.1. Taxonomy (GTDB): domain Bacteria; phylum Pseudomonadota; class Alphaproteobacteria; order Rhodobacterales; family Rhodobacteraceae; genus JAHEBU01. The sequence continues at coordinate 285,301 of JAHEBU010000003.1, forward strand.
GCGGCAATCAGACATTCGTCGAACGCTGCCGCGACCATCCGGGTCGCCTGCGCGTCGGCATCCAGCCCGTCGCCGAATCCCTGATAGGCGATGTCGACAAACGGCACGGCGCCGCGCTTTTTGAGCAGGGCAATGACCTCGGCCCACTGATCGGCGGACAGGTTTGCCCCGGTCGGATTGTGGCAGCAGCCATGCAGCAGAACAACATCGCCCGTGGATACGTGACCCAGATCCTCCATCAGACCGGCAAAATCGACGCCGCGCGTGGCCTCGTCGAAATAGCGATACTCGGCGGATTTCATTCCCAGATACTTGATGATCGACGGATGGTTCGGCCAGGTGGGATTGGACAGCCAGACAGTGGCGGTCGGCGCGGCAAGCCTGATCAGTTCCAGCGCCTGTCGAATCGCTCCCGTCCCGCCGGGGGTGGCCACGGCGGCGATGCGGTCGCGCGCCACGGCCCCGTCCAGCACCAGACCGATCATCGCATCGGCAAAGGCCGGATCACCGGCAAGGCCGACATAGGTCTTGGTATCCTGCGTTTCATACAGGCGCTTTTCAGCGGCCTTGACCGCGCGCATCACCGGGGTCAGCCCGGTCGGGTCCTTGTAGACACCCACGCCAAGGTCGATCTTGTCGGTGCGCGGATCGGCCTTGTAGGTCTGCATCAGCATCAGGATCTTGTCGGCAGGCTGGTCGCGCAGGGTCTCGAACATCAGGCATCTCCAGTGGCAAGGGGAAGGTCGGCGTACATGCCCCATTCGGACCAAGAGCCATCGTACAACGATTGATCGGTCTTGCCGATCCGGGCAAGAGCAAGGCTCACGACAGCCGCCGTGACACCCGACCCGCACGAGGTGATCGCGGGTTTTGTCAGATCGACGCCCGCCGCATCAAAGACCGCCCGCAGGGCAGCCGGGGATTTCATGGTGCCATCGGTGGCCAACAGGTCCTTGAAGAACACGTTGCGCGATTTGGGGATATGGCCCGACCGCAGGCCGGGGCGGGGCTCGGCAGCCTCGCCCTTGAACCGGGCGGGGGCGCGGGCGTCGATGATCGTGTGGGTGCCCAGCTTGGACGCGCGGGCGACCTCGGTCACGTCCTTGACCATCTGGTTCTGACGGCTGACGGTCATGTGACGGTCGCGGATGACAGGCGGGGCGTCGGTGACCGGACGACCCTCGGCCAACCATTTGGGCAGGCCCCCATCCAGCACGGCGACATCGGTCTTGCCCATCAGGCGAAACAGCCACCAGACGCGGGCGGCAGAAAACAGGCCCGACCCGTCATAGACAACCACCTGATGGCCATCGCCCACGCCCATCGCGCGCATTCGGCTCATGAATTTCTCCACCGGCGGGGCCATGTGGGGCAGGTCGGATCGCAGGTCGCTGATCTCGTCGATGTCGAAAAAGCGGGCGCCGGGGATATGGGCCTTGTCATACTCGGCCTTGGGGTCGCGGTTCTGGTCGGGCAGATACCACGACGCATCCAGCACCCGCAGATCGGGGTCGCGCAGATGGTCGGACAGCCACACCGTGCTGACCAGAGTCTTTGGATCGTCCACAAGGGTCATCGCCGTCCCCCTCTTGCCCTCGATTATGGGTCGGCCCTGTCCTAGTCCTCTGGCAGCGGCCTTGCAAGGTTGCTGCGGGCCGGCTGACAGCCAGCAAACAGAAATGCGCGGGACCTTGGGATCCCGCGCACTCCGCCTGCTCGAAAGATCAGCCGTTTTTTGACATCATGCCTTTGACAACGCTCACGATGGCAACCATCGCGCCGCCGCCCGCACCGCCACCAACCAGCTGAGTGATGATCTCGGCGATATCCATGCCGCCCCCCGCGGTGGCCGCCGCAGCAGCACCCCCGCCCATGACCGCGCCAAGAATCTGGCCCAGAATGCCGCCGCCAACGGCACCACCAATCGAATTACCTGCGGTCCCCAGCGACATGTTCTTGGCCACGCTGCCCAGCACGTTGCCGCCGACCGCGCCAGCCACCAGCTGAATGATCAGAGTTGTGATATCCATAGTCCCCATCCTTTTGCGGCCCGTTTATTGTGATTTTGGCGGATGCGGCCCGTTCACCCGTCGGGACGCACCCTAACAAGTTCGGGAATCACATAGATAGCGGGAGAATCGGCGCAGGTTTCCCCGCTCAGTCGTTATGCTTGAGCAACCGTTGCTTTTGCCGGGCCCAGTCGCGCTGCGCATCGCTGGCACGCTTGTCATAGTTCTTTTTGCCCTTGGCGATGCCCAGCTTGAGCTTCACGATGCCTCGGTCGTTGAAATACATCACCAGCGGAACCAGGGTCATCCCCTCGCGCTGGGTGGCCGACCACATCCGGGCGACTTCCTTGGACTTGGCAAGCAACTTGCGGCGGCGGCGCTCTTCGTGGCCCCAGGTTTTGGCGGGGTCATAGGGGGCGATGTAGGAATTGGTGAGCCACAGTTCGCCGCCTTCGACGCTGGCATAACTTTCGGCGATGTTGGACTGGCCGACGCGCAGCGATTTGACCTCGGACCCCATCAGGACGATGCCGACCTCGACATCGCTCTCTATGGCATAGTCGTACCGCGCCCGCCGGTTCTCGGCGATGACCTTGTAATTCTTGCTGTCGGACTTGGACGCCATGATCGACCCGAGATAAGGGAGGACGGACCGAGGCACAAGAGACCCAAAGGCGAGCGGGTCCGACATTCGTGACCCAGATCAAGGACGCAGGCGCGCAGACCGCGCAAATCTGACCGCACCATTCACCAGCAAGAAAGACGCCAATGTTCGTTCAGATCGCCTTGGGAACCGCACTTATGCTGGTGTCTATCCTGTTTGCGGGGGTCAGCTACTGGGCGATGGAAGTGACCGTCGTGCGGCTTCATGCATGGCTGTCGCGCGAACCGCACCGGCCGAAACTGATCCTGCTGTTGTGTATCGCCGCCTTCTGGATTCTGGCGCAGGTAACGGCCGGTGTCTGGGTCTGGGCGGTGGCCCTTCGGCTGCTGGGCGTGTTCGCCGACATGGAAACGTCAGTCTATTTCTCGCTGGTGGCCTTCACAACGCTGGGGTTCGGGGACGTGTTGTTGCCCCATGCCTGGCGGCTTCTGGGGGGGATGGCGGCGGCCAACGGCCTGTTGAACATGGGGCTGGTGACCGCCGTTCTGGTCGAGGCGCTGCGTCAGGTTCGACTTAGCCAGATCGAATGGCTGCGGGATCGTCGCTAGGCCGGGACAGCGCCCAGCGGACGTTCCCGGATCGGCAGATGAATCAGGGCGGACAAGGCGCCCACACCGATCCCCACCCACCAGACCGCCGTATAGGTGCCATGGATATCGTACAGACGCCCCCCCAGCCAGACACCCAGGAACGATCCCAACTGGTGGGAAAAGAACACGATGCCATAGAGCGTCCCCATGTACCGCAGTCCGTAGATATGAGCGACCAACCCACTGGTCAGCGGCACTGTGGCCAGCCACATCGCCCCCATCGACAGCGAAAACAGGATCACCGTGACCGGGGTCATGGGGGTGATGATAAAGGCGATGGAAACAAACGTGCGGCCCAAATAGATCGAGGCCAGCAGGTATTTGCGTTGAAACCTGTTCCCCAAATACCCGGCCAGCAGGGTCCCCGCGATATTGGCCAATCCGATCAGCGAAATGGCGATGGCCCCCAGCGCACCGGTCGTGGCGATCCCAAGCCCAGCCAGCACACCGCCCGCGGCAATCGGCCCGCACATTTCCGTAACGAACGCCGGAAAGTGGGCGGTGATGAACCCCAGCTGATACCCGCACGAGAAAAAGCCGATGAAGATCATCGTGAATGTCGGGTCGCGAAAGGCGCGGCCCAGAATTTGGGTCAGGGTCTCTTCCAGCTCAGCCTTTGTCGCCCGCGCGGGCGACCGCAGGAACGGCAGGGTCAGCAGGGACAACAGGATCAGGACGGCAAAGGTGACGAACACCATCTGCCAGTGCATGAAGCTCAACAGCCATTCGGCCAGCGGGGCGCCCACCACTTGGCCGGCAGACCCGGCGGCGGTGGCGATGGCCAGCGACATGGACCTGTTTTCGGCTGTCGACGCGCGACCGACCACAGCAAGGATCACGCCAAACCCGGTGCCCGCGATGCCAAAGCCTACCAGCACTTCATACATCTGGTGGGCCAATGGCGTGGTCGCGCCAGCGGACAACAGCAAGCCTCCGGCATAGAAGAGGGCCCCCAGAATGATCGCCTTCCGATCACCGATCTTTTCGGCGATGGCCCCGAAAATCGGCTGGCCGATCCCCCAGGCAAGGTTCTGGATGGCGATGGCAAGACTGAACTCGGCCCGGGGCCAGCCAAACTCGGTGGCGATGGGCAACTGAAAGATGCCAAAGGCGCCGCGAATGGCAAAGCCGGTCAGAATGATGATACATCCGACAATCAGCGCAGGGGTGAGGATCGAGGCGCGAGGTTGCATGGCGACGTGATGCCAATCCGATTTGTGGGCGTCAATCGACGTTTGGCGCCATCAGCGATCACCTGAAACCGGGACGCCCCAGCCATAGACGCGTTCGCGTACGGCGGTCAGGCCCACATGCTCGTCGCGGATCTCGATCAGGCGGGCTCCGGACGCCTCATAGAACCGGCAGGCGGGGGTATTACCTTCCAGAACCAGCGCAGTTGCGGGCAGGTCGGCCATGACGGCCGCAAACAGGGCACGACCGAACCCTCGCCCCTGTCCGGCCCTCAGGAGGTAGAGGGCATAGAGTTCGTCATGCCAGCCCGCAGCAGCAAGGGCGGGGTCACGTTGAGGACCAGCCTGGGCAAAGCCCAGACCCGGGACCAGGGCGATCCGGCTGTGACCCTTGATAATCTGGTTGGTCCACTGGTCCTGCCGGACAGCCAGATCGCGCCGTGCGATCTCTTCGGGGGGCAAGAGGCCAGCATAGGTTTCGGACCAAGCCTGGACGTGGATACGGGCAAGATCAGGCACATCGGCAAGAGTGGCAAGTTGCGGTGTCATCATCGCAGGATGGATGACGGGCAGGGCGGGTCAAGACCCACCGTACAGAATACCCCGGTCTCTTTGGTCTGCCAAACTCCCGCCGGAGGCTCCTGACCTCAGGCCGGGAGCCTCCGGCGGGAGTTGTTATGGCAAGGTGAAGGGCAAGGACCCCTGTGACGGTGGGTTTCAACCCACCCTGCCTTTTCAACGCCCAAACCCCCGGCTATGCACGGGTCATGACTGTCTCCGAAGCCTATCGTGTCGAAGTGTCCGCTGGCCGCCTCATTGCGGACCCTGCTCAGACCGCAGTTCTGGACGCGCTGGACCGGGTGCAGGCCGATCTCGAAGCCCCCCAGAAAAAGGGGCTGTTCCGCAAGGCTCCGGCCGCTGTGCGCGGCGTTTATCTGTGGGGCGGGGTTGGGCGGGGCAAATCCATGCTGATGGACCTTGCCCATGCGCAGATCGACGTGCCTAAGCGACGTCGGCACTTTCATGCCTTCATGCAAGAGGTCCATGCAGGGATCGCCAAGGCGCGCGCCCGAGGCGTGGACGATCCTATCGCCCCGGTCGCGGCAGACATTGCGGCCGACATTCGCCTTCTGGCATTCGACGAAATGCAGATCAGCGACATCACGGACGCGATGATCGTGGGCCGCCTGTTTCAGGCACTGTTTACGGGCGGCGTGACGATCATCACCACCTCGAACCGGCCTCCGGACGATTTGTACAAGAACGGTTTGAACCGCGAGGTTTTCTTGCCCTTCATCGCTCTGCTCAAGGACCGGATGGAGGTGCGCGAACTGGCGAGCCCGACCGACCACCGGCAGGGGCGGCTAGGCGGGGCAAAAACCTATTTCACGCCCAATGATGCGGCCGCCCGCACCGCAATCGGGGCAATCTGGGATGGCTTTGCCGCCGGTCAGGCGCATCCACTGCAACTGCGCGTTCAGAGGCGGGATGTAGAGCTTCCGCTCTTCCACAACGGGGTCGCCCGGGCGACGTTCTATGATCTTTGCGGCAGGGCGCTGGGTCCGGCAGATTACCTGGCCCTTGCGGACGCCGTGCGCATCCTGATCCTCGACGACATCCCCCGCCTGTCCCGGTCGAACTTCAACGAGGCCAAGCGGTTCGTCACACTGATCGACGCGCTTTACGAGGCGCGGGTGCGGCTGATCTGTTCGGCGGCCGCCGAACCGGACATGCTGTATGTCGAAGGCGAGGGGACCTTTGAATTCGCCCGAACTGCCTCGCGGCTGGTTGAAATGCAGGCCGCAGACTGGGGTCGGGACGGACGCGCTGATCTATAGCGGCGGAATTGTCAGAACCTGCCCGGGCTTGATTTCATCGGGGGTGTTGAGACGGGACCGGTTCGCCTCGAACAACCGCAGGAACATGCCCCCGTCGCCGTAAAGTGCCTGCGCGATTGACCGCAGGCTGTCGCCCTCGGCCACGGTATAGGTGGGCGGAAGGGGGCGGATGGCCCTGCCTGCGGGCAGCTGGACGCGCAGGTCCATAACCCCGGTGTCGGTGATCAGGGCCAGCGGCATCTGCACGACCCCGTTTTCCCGCGCATTGGCGATCAACCCCAGGATATAGGGCTCTGACCGATTGCGAGCCACGGCATCGGTCAGTGCCAGCCGCAGCCCCTCGGCGGTCACCGGGGACGGAGGTATGGCGCTCTGGGCCAGGTTGGCAAGAACTGTGGATGTCAGCGCCCGCAAATCGGCATCTGCCGCCGCTGGTGGTGCCGGGGCTGTCGGGAGGGCTGGCGCCGACGGCGGGTCCGTCTGCACCGCTGTCTCGGGGGCCGTTTGTGCGACCGCCGGCGGGGGCAATGGTGCCTCGGGCGTGTCGGCGCGGGTCACGGTTTCAGGGATCGTGCCGGGTGCAGGCGCACGCACCGGATGGGCGACGACGATCCAGACGCACAGGCCCAGCGCAAAGACGAACAGGCCGATCACCGTGCGGATCATCCGGCCTCTCCCGGCCGCACGACGCTCAGTCCCAGCCCCGTCCAATCGGCCATGCCGCCCCGGTAATAGCGCAGATGGTCGGCAGGATACCCCAAAGCGATCAGGGCGGTGATGGTCTTGGTCGGGGCCGGATCGTCCGGGCCAGCCCCGAAAAAGGCCAGATGCTGGACGGCAGCGAACCCCCACTGTCCGCTCTGTTCGACACCACCCACGGCGGCCAAAATTTCACTCAGATAGGGGTTTTCGGGGGACAATGCGGCGACGGGAATGTTGACCGCCCCGGGGATCGAACCGATGGCAAATGCCGATGGGTCCCGCAAGTCGATCAGCAGACCGGCGCCTGTGGCCACCTCGGCCTGAAGAAAGGTGATGACCTCAAGCTCGGCCAAGGTCGGCACGCCAGGCGCAGCCAGCAAGGGCTGCACACAGGCCGGGGGACAGGCGACGTTTGCCTGCCGCTCTACCGTGATCCGGGTCTGGTTCAGCCGGATTGTAAAGGCATCGGCCCCTGGCACAATGGCACTGTCCTGCGCCACCGCCATTGCGGCGGGCGCGATCGCCAGCAACAGGCCAGACCCCCAGCCACGGATCATTCAATTACCCCAGTCCCCAGATTGGCAGAAAGACCGCCAATCGTCGGGCAAACTCTGCACCAATACACAACATCTAGAGGAAATGCCGATTCGGGGTCAACCAAAGATGCCGATTCGTCTCGCCATTGCGGCGTTTTCCCTCTGGCGAGTGCAGCATTGCAGCGTATTCTGGTCCCTGATTTCCGGGCTGACTGAACTGGCCCCTCGCATCAGGACCTTGCCATGAAAAACGCCGATATCGCCGAACGCCGCAAAACCTCGATCGCCCGGGGGGTCGGCATGATGACCCAGATCTATGTGGACAAGGCATTGAATGCCGAGGTCTGGGATGTCGAGGGCAACCGGTATATCGACTTTGCCGCCGGGATCGCCGTGGTCAACACCGGCCATTGCCACCCCACGGTCATGGCCGCGGTCGAAAAGCAGCTGCACAGCTTTACCCATACCTGCCATCAGGTCCTTCCCTACGAAAACTACATCCGGCTGGGCGAGCGCCTGAACGCGCTGGTGCCGGGTGATTTTGAAAAGCGGACCGTCTTCGTCACCACCGGGGCCGAAGCGGTCGAAAACGCCGTCAAGGTGGCCCGCTACGCCACCGGGCGGCAGGCGGTCATTGCCTTTGGCGGGGCGTTCCATGGGCGGACGTTTATGGGCATGAGCCTCACCGGCAAGGTGCAGCCCTACAAGGCGGGCTTTGGCACCATGATGCCCGATATCTACCACGTCCCCTTCCCGATCGAGTTGCACGGCTATTCGACCGAAAGCGCGATGAAAGGGATCACGGCCCTCTTCAAGGCCGACCTCGACCCGGCCCGCGTGGCCGCCATAATCATCGAACCTGTTCAGGGCGAAGGCGGGTTCTATCAGGCCCCCCAAGACCTCATGCGCGGCCTGCGCAAGCTCTGCGATGATCACGGCATCATCCTGATCGCGGACGAGGTGCAGACCGGATTTGCCCGCACAGGCAAGTTGTTTGCGATGGAACACTACGACGTGGCTGCCGACATCACCACCATGGCCAAGGGTCTGGCCGGGGGGCTGCCGCTGGCCGCACTGACGGGCCGGGCCGAGATCATGGATGCGGCCAATCCCGGTGGTCTGGGCGGCACCTATGGCGGCAATCCCTTGGGGATTGCGGCGGCCAATGCAGTTCTGGATGTGATCGAGGAAGAGGACCTGTGCGGTCGCGCCAACGTGCTCGGCTCCAAACTGCGCCAGCGGCTTGAATCCATGCGGGCAACCACGCCCCAGATCGTCGATATCCGAGGCCCCGGTTTCATGGTGGCCGTCGAATTCAACCTGCCCAACAGCCACACGCCAGACGCCGATTTCACGACGCGGGTGAGGATGGAGGCGCAAAAGCGCGGCCTGATCCTGCTGACCTGCGGCGTCTATGGCAACGTGATCCGGTTCCTTGCCCCCATCACCATCCCGGACGCCCATTTCAACGAGGCGCTGGATATCCTCGAGGCGTCTGTCGAGGCAGCAAAGGCGGCGTAGCGCCCGTCCCGTGGGCCGGGGGCGCTTCGCCCCCCGGACCCCCCGAGAGTTATTACAGCAAGGTGAACCAGTCAGCGGCGCTTGCTGGTAAATTCCGCCGCGCGGCAATCGGGCGTGACCGGGTCCGGCCCGGCGCTCAGCGGTGTGGCGGGGTCAACTCCGCTGGCTTCAATCCAGACACCGTTCATGCAGACGTCCTGCGCATAGTTTCCCGCATTGAACCCAAAGCCGGGATTGCCGCAATCGGCGACGTCGCCGTTGGCGTTCCAGCCTTGGCTGTAGTTGCCTGGAAAGCTGCCGCCCATCAGGAACGACGATGTAGTCGGATCGAAATTCAGGACCCACGTGGTCGTGTCCGTCTTGTCGTCTAAGCTCCACGTCCCGATCAGCCGGCCCTGATGGTAACCTGCGATCTTGAACCGGGTGATATCCTCGGCGGTCACGATCTCCTTGGTCATCGCGGCCTCCGGCACGGTCATCCTGCCCGTCACGGTATAGTCGTTCGAGCCACGCCAGCAGAAATTATAGTCCGAGGCAGCGGCAGACCCCGCCAGCAGGATCAGGGCCAAGACCACTTTCATCCGTTATCCCGCAACACATGGCCCGCCAGATACAGCGATCCGCAGATCAGGATGCGGGCGCCCGGGTGGGCGGCGGCGATGGACTGGACGGCGGCCAGCACAGAAGGCGCCTCGGTGCTGGGCAGGCCGACGGCAGCGCCATAGGCAGCGGTCTGATCGGCGGGGATCGTGTTGACTTCGCCAGGGATGGATACGGCGGTCAGACTACCCGCCACCTGGGCCAAGGGGCGCAGGTAGCCGCCGATATCCTTGGTGTTGAGCATCCCGCAGATCAGGTGGGTCGGCTTGTCCGACATGCGCTGCAAGGTGTCCGCGACCGCCTGCCCGCCTGCCGGGTTGTGCCCGCCGTCCAGCCACAGCTCGCACCGCCCCGCGGCCTCGACCAACGGGCCGGACTTCAGGCGCTGCATCCGGGCGGGCCAGTACGCCTTGGTGACAGCAGCATCGTAGGCCGGCTCGGGCACTTTCAGAAACCGCAGCGCAGCAATTGCCGCACCTGCGTTGAACACCTGATGCGGGCCGGGCAGGTTGGGCAGGGGCAGGTCCAGCAGGCCGTCCTCGTCCTGATAGATCATCCGCCCGCGCTCTTCGCTCACATGCCAGTGCTGGCCATAGGCGATAAGAGGGGCGTGCAGGCTGCGCGCCTCGGCCTCGATCACATCCATCGCAGGCTCGTCCTGCGGGCCGACGATGCAGGGGACGCCCTTCTTGATGATCCCCGCCTTGGACCAGGCGATTTCGGCCAACGTGTCGCCCAGATACTGCTGATGGTCGATACTGACAGGCGTGATGATGGTCAAAAGCGGCTTGTCAAAGACGTTGGTGGCGTCATAGCGGCCGCCCAGACCGACTTCCAACAAGGTATAATCGGCAGGCGTCCGGGCCATTGCGACAAAGGCGGCGGCGGTCGTGATCTCGAAATAGGTGATGTTGGTGCCCGCGTTTGCGGCCTCGCACTCGGCCAGAACAGCCTCGAGCGCGGGTTCCGCAATCAAGTCCCCCGCAAGCCGGATCCGTTCATGGAACCGGGCGAGGTGGGGCGAGGTATAGGCATGGGCGCGCAAGCCAACGGCCTCTAGTCCCGCACGGATCATGGCCTGCGTGGACCCTTTGCCATTTGTCCCGGCCACATGGATGATCGGGGGCATTGACCGTTCGGGATGACCCAGCTTGGGCAACAAGCCCAGCATCCGGTCAAGCGTCAGGTCGATCACCTTGGGGTGCATCGCCATCATCCGCTGGAGGATGACGTCAGAACCAGAAGTCACGGTTTGGCAGCCCCTTTGGCGGCGGAGTCAGTGGCGGTAACTGGCGTTGGTGCAGGCAGATCGGCCAACACGGCCATGTCGAGGCCCATCAGCATCCGCACGACGGAAATCAACTCGTCGCGCAGCTTGCCCCGGGGGGTCACCCGGTCGATCATTCCGTGGTCCAGCAGATATTCGGCCCGCTGGAACCCTTCGGGCAGCTTTTCGCGGATCGTCTGTTCGATCACGCGGGCGCCGGCAAAGCCGATCAGGGCGTTGGGTTCGGCAATCTGCACGTCACCCAGCATGGCATAGCTGGCGGTGACACCGCCCGTGGTCGGATGGGTCAGCACGACGATGTAGGGCAGGCCCGCCTCGCGCAGCATCTGCACGGCTATTGTTGACCGGGGCATCTGCATCAGGCCCAGGATACCTTCCTGCATCCGGGCGCCCCCTGCGGCGGAAAACAGGATCATCGGACATTTTGCCGCGATGGCGGCTTCGGCTGCGGCGATGATGGCGTTGCCGACATACATGGACATCGACCCGCCCATGAAACTGAAATCCTGCGCACAGGCTACGATCGGGGTGCGGCCGATCTCGCCCCGGGCGACCAGCATGGCGTCCTTTTCACCCGTCGCCTTTTGCGAGGCTTTCAGGCGGTCGGTGTATTTCTTCTGATCGCGGAACTGCAACGGATCGACGATCGGCTCGGGGACCTTGACCTCGGTAAAGATGCCACCGTCGAACAGGGCGGCGAACCGGGCGCGGGGGCTGATCTGCATGTGATGGTTGCAGTTGGTGCAGACGTTCAGGTTGTCCGACAATTCACGGTGAAACAGCATCGTCCCGCATTCGTCGCACTTGGTCCACAGATTCTCTGGCACTTCGCGGCGCGAAAAAAGCGAGTTGATCGTGGGGCGGACGTAGTTGGTGATCCAGTTCATGGGTCATCCCTATCAGGTCGGGGCGGCTGGAAAGCGAGATATGCCGATGGGGGCGGAAATGCAATCAGCGCCGCACGGCAATTCGGGCGGCCAGCCACATGACCAGAACACCCAAAGACAAGGTGGCCAGGCTGAACAGGTTCCACGGGGTCCACAGGTCCTGCAAGCTGGTGCTGACCACGCCCTCGGGGGCTTGCGGATAAAGTAGCAGCGCCAGCCCTGAATCCGGCCCGTCCTGCATTCCCCACAGCAGAAAGGCAAAGATGTTGTTGACGAAATGCAAGGCGATGGCAGGGCCGAGTGTGCCGCACCGCCCCGTCAGGTCCGCGCAGGCCAGCCCCAACAGCCCTGCCCAGATCGCCCACAGTGCCCCCTCTGCCGGGCCGGGCGCGTTCCAGTAGTGAACCAGCCCGAACAACATGCTAGGAAGCACCATCCAGACCAGTGGCCGTGTGGACAGCACCGCCAGTTGTTGTTGCAGATACCCTCGGAAAAACAGCTCTTCGGCACTGGTCTGAAGCAGGATCATCGCCAGCCCCACAGGAAGAAAGGTTAGCCACTGACCCAGCGGGCGAACAGCGGCAATATCCATGGCGGTCGGCCAGGGCGGCAGAATCTCCTGCGCGAGGCTGACGCCAAAGACGGCCACCGCCACGGACAGAAACTGCCGCCCGGCCAACGGCAGCGGGCCAATCACCGTTTCAATCCGGCGACCGTGGAGGCGGCGCAGGACCAGTGACAGCATCAGGACGGGAATGGCAAAGCCCGCCAGTCCCGCAATCACACCGCCCGGTGTGGTTCCGGTCAGAAACCCGCCCAACTGGTTGTCCGACAGCAGCATGACGGCAATCGTTTCGGGCACCGCCACAAACGATCCGACCACCAGAAAGGCCCCCAAAACCGTCCGGCCCAGCCCCGGTCCGGTCAGGGCGGCTGCGGCATAGGCGGCATGAGGGGCATAGGGCGGGCGCATGGGCGGACACTAGGGCGGGTATGGCTGCTGCGCAAACCCGCTTGTGAAGGCGGCAGCGGTCTTTTAGACCAACCTGCGAACCTTTCCCCGGGAGGATGCCATGACCAACCTGCGTTTCGACAAATCCAAACTGCCCAGCCGCCACGTCACCGAAGGGCCTGCGCGGGCACCGCACCGGTCGTATTTCTACGCCATGGGCATTTCCGAGGAAGAGGTTCACCAGCCTTGGGTCGGCGTCGCAACCTGCTGGAACGAGGCAGCGCCGTGCAACATCGCGCTCAACCGTCAGGCGCAGGTCGTCAAGCATGGCGTGAAAAAGGGCGGCGGCACCCCCCGCGAATTTACCACCATCACCGTGACCGACGGGATCGCGATGGGACACGAAGGGATGCGATCCTCGCTCGCCTCCCGCGATGCCATCGCCGATACGGTCGAACTCACAATGCGCGGGCATTGCTATGACGCGCTCGTCGGCCTTGCGGGCTGCGACAAATCCCTGCCGGGGATGATGATGGCGATGGTCCGGCTCAACGTGCCGTCCGTGTTCATCTACGGCGGCTCGATCCTGCCCGGCCGCTATCAAGGCCGCGACATCACCGTTCAGGACATGTTCGAAGCGGTCGGTCAGCATCAGGCAGGCAACCTCAGCGATGCCGAGCTAGAGCTCATGGAGCGGGTCGCCTGTCCGTCCTCTGGTGCCTGCGGCGCGCAGTATACCGCCAACACAATGGCCTGCGTGTCCGAGGCGATCGGTCTGGCGCTGCTCAACTCATCCTCGGCCCCTGCCCCCTACGAATCCCGCGACCAATATGGCGAGGCGTCGGGCGTGGCCGTCATGAACCTGATCGAAAAGAACATCCGCGCCCGCGACGTGGTCACGCTCAAGGCGCTGCAAAACGCGGCACGGGTCGTGGCCTGCACGGGTGGGTCCACCAATGCCGCCCTGCACCTGCCCGCCATCGCGCACGAGGCGGGCATCGACTTTGACCTGTTTGACGTGGCCGACATCATGCGCGACACGCCTTACTTCGTCGACCTGCGGCCCGGCGGCAAATATGTGGCAAAGGACCTGCACGAGGTCGGCGGCGTCGCCGTCGTCATGAAGGAACTGCAAAAGATCGGCCTGCTCCACACCGACTGCATCACTGCCAGCGGCAAAAGCCTTGGCGAATCGCTCGAGGAAATCACCGGCGAAGCGGACGGCCGGGTCATCTATCCCGCCGCCACCCCGCTGACCAAAACCGGCGGCGTCGTGGGGCTCAAGGGCAACCTCGCCCCGGACGGAGCCATTGTTAAGGTCGCCGGTATCGACACCCAGCACCAGCGCTTCGTCGGCCCCGCCCGCGTCTTTGAATGTGAAGAAGAGGCATTCGAGGCCGTCCGCGCCCGCACCTACAAAGAGGGCGAAGTGCTGGTCATCCGCAACGAAGGCCCCTCTGGTGGGCCGGGCATGCGCGAAATGCTGGCGACCACGGCGGCACTGTCCGGTCAGGGCATGGGCAAGAAGGTCGCGCTCATCACCGATGGCCGTTTCTCGGGGGCGACGCGCGGGTTCTGTGTCGGCCACGTGGGGCCAGAGGCCGCACATGGCGGCCCCATCGCGATGATCCAGAACGGGGACATCATCACCATTGATGCCACAACTGGCGAGCTTTCAGTCAACCTCACGGACGACGAGTTTGAGGCGCGCAAGGCCAACTGGAAGGGCCCGCGCAAGACCGATTACGCCACCGGGGCGATCTGGAAATTCGCCAAACTGGTGGGATCGACCCGCTACGGGGCGGTCACCCACCCCGGCGCCAAGGCCGAAACCCACGTCTATATGGACCAGTGATCCATATCCTCAGGACAGCTTGATCCGGCCTTGGCGCAAGCCTAGGCTCGGTCAGTCATCCCGAACGGAGGTTGGGCCATGTCGATACGTCAGTTGATCGCCGGTACGTTCCTTGCAGTTGCTGTTGGCGGTGCGGTCGGGTCGGTCGCCACAGCGCAGGCGGCATGGGAAACCATCCCAGATCCCGCCGCGATGCCACAGGCCGATGCGTCGGGCCTGGCGCATGTGAACGGATTGGATCTGTATTACGAAATCCACGGCACCTCGGGGCCGTGGATCATATTTCTGCACGGCGGCGAAGGCAGCGCGCTGGCCTGGGACAATCAGGTCCCCGTATTTGCCGCGCACAACCGCGTCCTGCTGATCGAAAGCCGGGGACACGGGCGGTCCGGCTGGGATGGCCAGCCCATCACCTACGAGGCGATGGCCAGCGACACCGTGGGCGTCATGGACGCGCTTGGCATCGACAAGGCCGACATCGTGGGGTGGAGCGACGGCGGCATCATCGGGCTGATCATGGGCATCAACGATCCGACCCGCGTGAACAAGATCGTGGCCGATGGGGCCAACACCGACCCCGACGGGGTGGACGGGGCAATCTTTGATACCGTGCCCTACAATATCCCCTCGGACCGGGACGAAGTGATCTACAAATCGCTGTCCCCCACTCCTGACCGCTGGGACGCCTTCAATGACGCCGTGAACAAGATGTGGGAAACGGAACCGCACATCACCGACCAACTGAGCATGATCACGGCACAGGTACTGGTGATGGCGGGGGATCACGACCTGATCCTGCCCGCCCATACGCAGATGATCGCCGACAGCATTCCGGGGGCGAAACTGGCAATCATCCCTGATGCGGCGCACTTTATCGTCTGGCAACAGCCCGACGCCTTCAATGCGGCGGTCAAGGACTTCCTCGGTGTTCAGTAGTCGATGCGAATGATGATGGCATGAGGCGGCGCCTTTCTCTTGGCAGCGGGCTTTGCGCGTTTGCCTTCGCTGTTGGGCTTTCCGGTTGCGACCCTGTCGTGATGTCGGGCGATCCGGTCGAACGGATGTCCGTGCTGGACGGCGCGGTCCAGGTGCAGGGGCCAGACGGCTATTGCATCGACAGCCGCGCCAGTCAGCCCGGCAAGGGCTTTGTCGTTCTGGGAAGCTGCGCGGCGATTTCGTCCAAGGCGGTTCAGCCGCTGTATCCGGCACTGATGACGGTGCAGATCGGCCCTGCGAACAGCGCGGCTGTGGCGGGGGCCGAAGGGGACATGCTCTCTCTGCTCACGTCGGCTCAGGGGGCCGCCCTATTGGCTGACGGTGGGAACGGCGGGACCGTGCGGATCACCGGGCGCAGCCAGACGGTCGGTATGGTGGCCGTGTCCTTTGTGGACAGTGGGGCCACCCACCGGGCCGGACTTGCCCCCGACCAATGGCGGGCCTTCATCGACCTGTCTGGCAGGCTGGTGACCGTTGGCATCCGCAGCTTTGCCAACCGCCCCCTGTCAGACCGGCAAGGACAGTCCCTTTTGACGGCCGCCGTGGCGGCACTCCGGCAGGTAAACCCCTAACAGCTGTTTCCTTTTGCGAAACAGTTTGGCAGTTATGTCAGGACTGTTCCCACAATGGAACGCAGCACTGAACAAGCGGACAAAGGGATCATGGCGGAACGACGGATCGGGGTCATCGAACAGATGCTGCACCGGGGCGCTTTGTCCCGCTGGCGGCGGGCGGCCCGACAGGCGGCGACCACCGAACTGACACGGCTGCGCAGCCTGCGGCAAAAGGCGCGGCAATTGCGCCTGCATCTGGACGAGTTGATGTATGTGGCTGACAGCCGTCTGGCCTTGCCGCGGATCGGGTCGAACGCCTTTCCCAAACCAGCCGGAACAGACTGGTCCTGGCGACCGCAGATCTGGCGCGGTCCCTTGCCGCGCAAGGGGATGGCCTCGGTCCCGTCCAAGACCCCCATCGGCGACGAGGTGACGGTGTTCCACGACTGCCGGATCTCGGAACTCACCCTGCGGCAGTTGCGCAATTCGCGGGAAGAGGACCTTGCCCCCTTTGGCCTTCGGATGGATGTGTTCCGCTTTGACGGATCGTTCCTGTCACTGGTGCTGGACCTGCCCGACAGCGCCTGCGAGGGGCTCAAGAAACGGCATCTGGTGCGGCTGGACACTATCATCGAGACGGAAAAACCGTTGGAAATCTTTGCCCGACTCAACGTGCGACACGGGCCGAACACCGAAACGATCGTCCGCGAACTGCCGCTTTATCAGGAGGACGTGTCGGTCGAATTCGACCTCGCCTATTCCAAGCTGAATGAAAAGCGGGTGGAACGGATGTGGGTGGACCTGATCTTTGAAGGTCCCGAAATGAACCAGATCACGATCCGCGACATCACCTTTTCCCGCTATCCCCGCGCCGAACTCTGACCGGAGGGCCTGATGACCGACCTCACCCTGACGAAAACACGCCTTTTTGCCGGTGTCTGGGAAGGAGTGCTGACCAGTCAGGCCGCCCGTTCTGCCCCCCCTTCCCTGACCGTGTCGCACCAGAACACGGCGATTTCCGGGGTTGAGGTCGCGGCGACGGGGGCAGACCGCGAATGGATCGTGCGCATCGCCATTCCCGCTGACCTCATTGCGGATGGCGTGCAGACGTTTGTCGTCACGGACACGGACGCTGGCGAAACGCTGTCCTCCTTTGCCATTCTGGCAGGCGATGCCCTGGCCGAAGATATCCGGTCGGAAATGGACCTGTTGCGGGCCGAACTTGACATGCTCAAACGGGCGTTCCGGCGGCACTGCGTCGAGACGACCTGAGCCATTTTCTTAACCCGCCACCCCATGCCACGCGGTGAGCACAGCAACCGCCACGAAAACACCCCCCGCGACTCGGCCCAGCCAGACCGTGACCACAGGCCGCGCAATCAGTCGCCCCCGGCCCTTTGCCGCCAACAGGCCCAGACCGCCATAAATCGCCGCCTGAAAGATCAGCGTGACCAGTCCCATGACCAGCGCCTGCCGCCAGACCGGGCCAAATTCGGGCCGGATGAACTGCGGATAGACGGTAAAGATAAACGCATAGGCCTTGGGGTTGATCAGGCAACTGATCGCCCCCTGGCGGAACGCAACGGCAGAGGTACGCACAGGCCCGCCACCCGGCGCGTCCAGCCGGATGGACGACCGCAGCAGCGTGACGCCGATCCACGCCAGATAGGCCGCGCCCACGAACAGCATCCCCCGTAGCACCTCGGGCGACAGGGCCAGCAGGGCGCGGACGCTGAGCGCGCCCCAGATGGTGTGGACAATACCCCCCGCCATGACCCCCGCCGTGGCCGCCAGCGCGGGCCTGCGCCCGCCCGTCAGGCCATTGGTCATCACATACAGCATGTCCATCCCCGGCACGGCGATGATGCCCAGCACCAGCAGGGCGAACAGCGACAGGGTTTCCGGATAGGTCATCGCGGGTTCCTCGACTTGACCCCGGCGGATGCAGGGGCGATTTAGACGGACTACCACCCCCCTCCTGCCACCGATGTGGCGGTTGCAAACGCAAGGTCCCGGCCCGATGCGCAAGGCCACCCGCCTGTTCGACATCATCCAGCTCTTGCGGCGGGCCACGCGGCCCCTGACCGCAGCCGACATCGCCGCCACGCTCGAGGTCGGGCAAAGGACGATCTACCGCGACATCGTCGCCCTGCAATCCATGCGAGTTCACATCGACGGCGAACGTGGGCTTGGCTATATCCTGCGACCCGGTTTCGACCTGCCGCCCCTGATGTTCACCGCCGACGAGACAGAGGCACTGGTGGTGGCCCTGGCCCTGTTGCGGCGGACGGGCGACACCGGGCTGCACAGCGCGGCCCGATCCGCCTCGGACAAGATCGCATCGGCGCTTCCCGCGCCGCTGCACCGCCTGCTCGACACCGGATCGCTCCACGCCTGGGGCACGCCCGCCCCCTCCCTCGACCTGACGCTTTTGCGCCGGGCGATCCGGGACGAGGCATCGCTGCACCTGTCCTACACTGATGATGCCGGGGACGCGACCGACCGCACCGTGCGGCCCATCGCGCTCATCTACTATTCCGCCCATGCCACCCTTGTCGGCTGGTGCGAGCTGCGGCAGGCGATCCGCAACTTCCGCACCGACCGGATCGGCGCGGTCCACCTGTCGGGCAACAGCTTTGCCGGTCAGGGCGACGCCCTGCGCGCCCTTTGGGTCGGCGGCTGGACCACCACCTGACGCGGCGTTCAGCGTGACCTTTGCGTCACCCCGCGCCAATGTCGGCACAAAGGGAGACTTCGATGACCGCCTATCCGCACCTTCTCGCCCCGCTCGACCTTGGGTTCACCACTCTGAAAAACCGGGTGCTCATGGGCTCCATGCATACCGGGCTGGAAGAGACCAAGGACTGGAACCGGGTCGCCACCTTTTACGCCGAACGGGCGGCAGGTGGCGTCGCGCTGATCGTCACGGGCGGCATGGCCCCCAACCGCGAAGGCGGGGTCTTTCCGGGGGCGGCGGGGCTGTTCACAGATCAGGACATCGCCAACCACCGTATCGTCACCGACCGGGTCCACGACAACGGCGGCAAGATCGCCATGCAGATCCTGCACGCAGGCCGCTACGCCTATTCGCCCGAATGTGTGGCGCCCAGCGCCGTCAAATCCCCGATCTCGCCCTTTCCCCCCCGCGAACTGGACGAGGCGGGGATCGAAAAGCAGATCGCCGACATCGCCACCGCCGCCGCCCGGGCGCAGCAAGCAGGCTATGACGGCGTCGAGATCATGGGGTCCGAGGGGTATTTCCTCAACCAGTTCCTTGTCACCCACACCAACAAACGCACCGATGAGTGGGGCGGGTCTTATGAAAACCGGATGCGCCTCCCGGTCGAGGTCGTGCGCCGCGCCCGCGCCGCTGTCGGCCCCGATTTCATCATCATCTACCGCCTGTCCATGATCGACCTGATCCCGAACGGATCGACCTTTGACGAGGTCGTCACGCTGGCAAAGGCGGTCGAGGCGGCAGGGGCCACCATCCTCAACACCGGCATCGGCTGGCACGAGGCGCGGATTCCCACCATCGCCACCTCGGTCCCCCGCCGGGCTTTTGCTTGGGTCACGAAAAAACTGATGGGCCACGTCTCCATACCGATCATTACCTCAAACCGGATCAACATGCCCGACGTGGCCGAGGGGGTTCTGGCCGAAGGCTGCGCCGACATGATCAGCATGGCGCGCCCCTTCCTTGCCGATCCCGATTTCGTGGCCAAGGCTGCGGCAGGGCGTTCCGCAGAAATCACCCCCTGCATCGCCTGCAATCAGGCCTGTCTCGATCATACGTTCGGCGGCAAACTGACCTCGTGCCTTGTGAACCCGCGCGCCTGCCACGAAACCGAACTCACCATCACCCCGGCCACACCAAGGACCATCGCAGTCGTCGGGTCCGGGCCTGCGGGCCTGTCGGCAGCCCTCACCGCAGCCCAACGCGGCCACCACGTCAGCCTCTTTGACAAGGCGGGCGAATTGGGCGGGCAGCTCAACATGGCCAAACAGGTGCCGGGCAAAGAAGAATTCATAGGTCTTGTCGACTACTACAAGACCGCCGTGGACAAGGCCGGGATCGGTCTGCACCTGAACACCGCCGTTACCGCCGACATGCTTTTGGGCTATGACGAGGTCATCATCGCAACCGGCGTCCAGCCCCGCGACCCGGCCATCCCCGGTCAGGACGGGCCGAACGTGCTGTCTTACATTGACGTGCTGCGGGGCAAGGCGCCCGTGGGCGACCGGGTGGCAATTATCGGCGCCGGGGGGATCGGGTTCGACGTGGCCGAATACCTTGTCACCGATCACTCCCCCACCACCGACCTGCCGGACTGGCTGCGCGAATGGGGGGTCACCGATCCCGCAGCGCAGCGCGGGGGGCTGGCACCCGAAGGGGCCCAGCCTGCCCCACCCGCCCGGCAGATCACGCTGTTGCAGCGCAAGTCCGAAAAGCTGGGCAAACATCTGGGCAAGACGACTGGCTGGATTCACCGCGCTGCGCTTCAGATGAAGGATGTGCAGATGATCGGCGGGGTAAACTACGAACGGATCGACGACGACGGTCTGCACATCAGCTTTGGCGCGGCCCGCGACAAACCCACGCTCATCGCCTGCGACACAATCGTCCTGTGCGCCGGACAGCTGCCCGAACGGTCTCTTGCCGACGACCTGATCGACCTTGGGCGCACGCCGCATGTGATCGGCGGGGCGGACGTGGCCGCCGAACTCGACGCCAAGCGGGCGATAGATCAAGGCACCCGGCTGGCTGCCACGCTCTGATCACGATGCTTTGGGTGGCGGGCTTGCCGGGACAGGCTAAGTCAGCAGGAAACAGGAGTCTGCACATGCGTCCCGTCGCGCTACTTGCCCTCGTCGCCCTTGTCGGATGCGCCACGGCCCCACAGGGACAGCCCGAAATTCTCGCCCTCGGGGATTCGGTCATGGCCTGGAACCGGGTCACGGGCGGTGACATTCCCTCGGTCATCGGGCGTCAGTTGGGCCAGCCAGTCCTGTCCAAAGCCGTGTCGGGGGCGGAAATGATGGGCGGAGCGAACGCCATCCAGTCGCAGTATGTGCCGGGCAACTGGGACTGGGTGGTGATCGACGGCGGGGCAAACGATTTGCGGAACACCTGCGGCTGCAATCAGTGCGATGCGGTTCTTGACCAACTGATCAGCGCCAATGGCCAATCCGGCGCAATCCCCGACCTGGCCCGCAAGGCGGCGACCGGCCCCACCCGCGTCTTGCTCATGGGCTATTACGGCACGTCCATCGCGGGCGGGTCCTTTGCCGCCTGCGCAGACGAACTCGACATTCTGGCCGACCGGATGACCCGCCTTGCCACGAGCGAAGATGATATCCTCTTCGTCTCCTCCAAGCCCGCAATCGACACCACAGACCTTGGCGATTACTTCCTCGACCACGTCCATCCATCGCGGCGGGGGTCGGAAAAGATCGGCACGTTGCTGGCACAGGCCATGGCCGCATCCGCGCCCTAATACACGGATTGGTTGTTTCCTTGCCTTCACCAGTGCGCGGTAAAACCCCGGAATTGTCAGGGCCGCGCCCCAGTCCCGCCTGATTTGAACGTCATGACTTGGTCCAACGAACGAACCAGAGGAACGAGTATGGACCGCCTCACTGAAATGGAAGCCTTTGCCACCGTGGTGGATCAGGGCGGCTTTACAGACGCAGCCAAGAAGATGGGGATTTCCAAATCCGCCGTGTCAAAGCACGTCTCCGCCCTCGAGGCCCGTCTTGGCGCGCGGCTCCTCAACCGGACCACCCGGCGGGTCAGCCCAACGGAAATCGGGCTTGCCTATTACGACCGCGCCCGCCGCGTCTTGAATGATGCAGGCGAGGCTGACGCGCTGGTCACGTCCATGCAATCAGCTCCCTCGGGGCTGCTCCGGATCAGCGTGGCGACGGATTTTGGGGTGAACCACCTGTCTCCGGTTCTGGGCAACTTCCTTCAGGAATTCCCCGACATCACCGTCAACATGGTGCTCAACAACCGCTACGTCGAACTCATCTCCGAAGGGTTCGACATGGCCGTGCGCATTGGCGAGCTTGAGGACAGCACCCTTCGCGCCCGCAAACTGACCGACACGACCAAGCGGATGATCGCGGCCCCGTCCTATTTCGCGGCGCACGGGCGGCCGGAAAAGATCGACGACCTGAACGAACACAAACTGCTGCACTATTCCAATCAGGCCAATTCGGCCGTCTGGAAACTGACCGCCCCGTCGGGGGAAAAACGTCAGGTGCGCACCGCCGGATGGCTGACCGTGAACGACGGTCAATCGCTGCTCAATGCCTGCGTCAGCGGGCTGGGCATCGCCTACCTGCCGTCCTTTCTCTATGCCGATGCCATGGCCAAGGGTCTGGTCGAGGTCGCCATCCCCGACCTGCCCGTCGAAACCCAAGGCATCTACGCCGTCTATCCGCCGGGGCGCTTTACCCAGCCCAAGGTGCGGGCCTTCATCGACTTCCTCGTCAACGCCTTTGCCGACAAAGGGCCAGACGTCTGGTAAGTCCTCAGATTTTTCCCAGGGTGTAATCCCCACCTTAACGCGGCCTTTGGGCCGCGTTTTTTCTTTTGCTGTCGTCATGCGCCAGCAAACTGGACTACGCGGCGCTCAGATGCGTTCACAACTGGCGGGCATAGAAAATCTCGACCGCGTCGCGCCGCTGCTCATGGAACCCCAGCCGGTCAAGCAGTGCCTGTGAATGAAGGTTGCCCACTTCGGTATCGGCCATCAACGATTTGATCCCGTGGCTTCGTGCAAGGACATCAAAGGTAAGTTCGGCTGCCCGTTGCGCGACGCCGGTCCCCCAAACACTTGGCGACAGGACATAGGCAATGGACGCCCGGCCCTCCTGTTCAATGGTCGCCTGAGTGAACCCGAAGATGGTGTCGCCGACAAAGACTGACCAGTTCAACCAAAGCTCCGATCCGTCCGGCGGGCCGCCAGCCATCAACCGAATGACGCGATTGCGCACCTCGTCCAGCGATTTAGGCGGGGCATCGTCCAGAAACTTGTAGATCCGCGGATCGCGCAGGGCGGCGAAAAGACCCTCCGAATGATCGGGGCGCTGTCGTTCGATACGTGTCCGGTCGGTTTCCGACATCCGCACGCTCCCCGATGTCTGCCTCATGGTTCAGCATTGTTCATGTCCTGCTTTTATCCAAGTCTGTTTGTTTTCGTGAAACTGTCGCCACTGGTGGATGGATGGGGTTCAAACAGCGGGCAGGGTTCATGCAGTCACCGCGCCGGCCCTCGGCGGGGCTGGATTTCCCGGTTGCGGCCGCCATACTCAGGCAAAGCCAACCGCCGGGGATTGCCGTGAACTGTTTGTCGCTCTTGGCCGCAAGATCCGCGATTTGTGATGTATGATTGGCATGTCTAGGGCCGCAGTCTGGGGTTGGCATCTGAGCGTCGTGCTGATCCTGACAGTGCTTACCCAATCGGGCGGGGTGGCGTGGCTGGCGTCCCGGCTCTTTGCCCGCCGCCGCTGGCTGGCTTTCGGACTTGTCTATGCGCTGATCTGGGTCACGGTGCAGGTGACGGCCCCTTGGTCGGGCGGGTGCCGCTCGCATGCAGTGGGGCGGTCTTGCGGATGCAGTCCCCACTTTATTGCGCGACGATGCGAAATTTCGTGACGCCCGAGATGGCGGATGTCGCCATGCAGGCGGCCCGGGATGTGGCGTCGCTCTATCCCGGCACGGTCACGCTGGCCCTTGACGGCAATTTCCCGTTCTTTACCGGCTTTCCGCTTTTGCCGCATCTGTCCCACGATGATGGGACAAAGCTTGATTTCGCTTATTTCTATACCGATCCGAACGGCAACTACCTGCCCGGCCAAACCCGGTCCCCGGTCGGCTACTGGGCCTTTGAACACAGGGGAGAGGAAACCTGTCCCCCCGTCAGGCCAACCCTGCGCTGGAATATGGGCTGGCTGGCCCCGCTCTGGCCGGATCGCCCGATTGATCCGGACCGAACATCGGCCTTGGGCCGGGCTTTGCTGGACGACCCGACCGTCGAAAAGGTCTTTATCGAACCTGCGTTGGCCGCCGATCTGGGGCTCCAATCGGACAAGCTGCGGTTTCAGGGATGCCGCGCCGCGCGGCACGACGATCATATTCACGTCCAACTGGCCCCTTCGTCATAACTCGGCCCGTCCGACACCTTGTCATTGACGAACAGCCCGCCATAGTTGCCGACAGAAAAATCCAGAAACCAACCTTGGGAGCCTTATCATGAAATTCCTCGCCCCTCTGGCCGCTGCGCTGCTTTTTGCAGGTGCCGCTCATGCCGACAGCCACATGGCCGCTCTGCCCGACATGGGTGGCAAGGCGATCACCATTGTCACCGAAAACGCCTATCCGCCGCTGCAATTCCTGGATGCCAGCGGCACCGCCATCGGCTGGGAATACGACGCGATGGCCGAGATTGCCAAGCGGCTGAACCTGACCGTGACCTACGCCAACACCAGCTGGGACGCGATGATCCCGGCGGTCAGCGAAGGGCAGTACGACATGGGGATGACCGGCATCACCATCCGCGATGACCGCAAAGAGGTCGTCGATTTCTCGGACAGCTACATGACCAGCCAGATGGTCATGCTCGTACGCGGGGACGAATCGCGGTTCACCGATGCGGCCTCCTTCGGGGCCAACCCCGACCTGCTGATCGCCGCCCAACCCGGCACCACCCCGTTCTATGTGG
The DNA here is from genome assembly GCA_024642115.1 of Marivivens sp. Lineage (GTDB taxonomy): Bacteria > Pseudomonadota > Alphaproteobacteria > Rhodobacterales > Rhodobacteraceae > JAHEBU01. The sequence continues at coordinate 310,212 of JAHEBU010000003.1, forward strand.
CCGTCTATGATGTGCTGGACGGAGACGAAGCGAATGCCCGGATCAAACTGTTCGAGACGTTCGGCGCGGGCGTCGAGGCGCTGCGCAATGGCGACGTTGACCTTGTCCTGACCGATGGCACCGCCGGGCAAGGCTATGTCGATGCCTCTAACGGCGGGCTCAAGATCGTCGGCGAACCGCTCGGGACCGAGGATTTCGGGTTCATCTTCCCCAAAGGCTCTGATCTGGTCGCCCCGATGAACGCCGCCATTGCCTCGCTGCGGGCGGACGGAACGCTGGATACCCTGAACAAGAAATGGTTCCTCGACTACAAGCTGGGCCAGTAAAGGCTGATCCGGGGGCCCCGCGCCCCCGGTTTCGCGCATGAGGCGGCCTTCCCCCCAAGACGGCGACTTTCCCTGGTGGCTGGTCATCGTCGGCTCCACGCTGGCGTGGCTGATGTGGCGCGTGGTTGCCGACGATACCTATCGGCAGGTGCTGGCGACACTGTCCAAGGGGATCGAACTGACGGTCGTCGTCACCCTGATTTCCTACTCCGCCGCCTCGGCCCTTGGGCTGATGCTGGCGCTCATGGCGCTGTCGCGGTCGGTCGTGCTGCGCCAGATCGCCCGACTTTATGTCGAGGTGATGCGCGGCGTGCCGATGATCGTGCTGCTGCTTTATGTGGCCTTCGTGCTGGCCCCGGCACTGGTAACCTTCTGGAACTGGGCGACCGCGCCGCTGGGGTTAGACCCGCTGCGGGGGCGGGATTTTCCGTTGCTCGCCCGGGCGGTCATTGCCCTGACGCTGGCCTACGCGTCGTTCCTGGCCGAAATTTTCCGGGCCGGATTGCAGGCGGTGGACGAAGGCCAGATCGAGGCGGCCGAGGCGCTGGGGCTAAGCCGTTGGCACCGGTTCCGGCACATCGTGGCCCCTCAGGCGTTCCGAACGATCCTGCCGCCCTACGGCAACGACTTCGTGGCCATGGTCAAGGATTCCAGCCTTGTTTCCGTGCTGGGCGTCGCCGACATCACCCAATTGGGCAAGGTCACGGCAGCGGGCAATTTCCGCTATTTCGAAACCTACAACGTCGTCGCGCTGATCTACCTGATCATGACCATCGGCCTGTCGTTGCTGCTGCGCAGGATCGAACGGCGGCTTCGCCAAAATCAAGGCTGACCGGCTGGTGGCAACTTGGGGCCAAGAGGACTAGGTAGAGGACAAAGGAGACCTTGATGACCAACCCGTTGCTATCCGACTGGACGACTCCCTATGGCCTGCCGCCCTTCGATGCTATCAAAGACGCCGATTTCGCCCCCGCCGTCGATGCTGCATTGGACGAAGCCCGCGCCAACATCGCCGCCATCACTGCCAACCCCGACGCGCCCACATTCGCCAACACCATCGAGGCGCTGGAACTGGCCGAGGGTCGCCTTGGCGACATTCTGGGCGCGTTCTATGCGCTGGCCGGGGCCGACAGCACCGACGCGCGCGAGGCGCTCCAGCGCGACTTTGCGCCCAAACTGAGCGCCTACGGGTCAGAGATCACCGCCAACAAACCGCTCTTCGACCGGGTCGAGGCGTTATGGACCGACCGCGACACACTCGGCCTGACCCCCGAACAGGACCGCGTCCTGATGCTGACCCGGCGCGGGTTCGTCAGGTCGGGTGCACAGCTGGAAGGCTACGCCGCCGACCGTTTGAAAGAGGTCAAATCGCGGCTGTCCGTTCTGGGCACCCAGTTTTCCCAGAACCTGCTGGCCGACGAACGGTCCTGGACCATGCCCCTGTCCGACGCCGATCTGGCCGCCCTGCCCGACTTCGTTCAGGCCAACGCCCGGGCAGCGGGTCAGGAAAAGGGGGCCGGCGGCCCCGTCGTCACCCTGTCCCGCTCGCTGATCGTCCCGTTCCTGCAATTTTCGCCCAACCGCGACCTGCGCCGCCGCGCCTACGAGGCATGGGTGGCGCGTGGCGCGAACGGTGGCGAAACCGATAACCGCGACATCGCTGCCGAAATCCTCGCGCTGCGGGGCGAACGGGCGATGCTGCTCGGCTATGACAGCTTTGCCGATTACAAGCTGGAAACCGAAATGGCGGGCAACCCCGGTGCCGTCCGCGACCTGTTGATGCAGGTGTGGGAACCAGCGGTGACAAAGGCCAAGGCCGACGCTGACCGGCTTCAGGCGATGATGCACAACGACAACCAGTCCGGCCCACTGGAACCGTGGGATTGGCGTTATTATTCGGACATCCGGCGCAAGGCCGAACATGATCTGGATGAGGCGGCGCTCAAACCCTACCTGCAACTCGACCGGATGATAGAGGCGGCCTTTGCCTGTGCCACCTGCCTGTTCGGGCTGGAATTTGCGCCCACCACCGGCCCGCTTTACCACCCGGACGTTCGGATGTGGGACGTGACCCGCAAGGGGGAACATTTGGCCCTGTTCGTGGGCGATTACTTTGCCCGGTCGTCCAAACGGTCCGGGGCCTGGTGTTCGGCCATGCGCAGCCAGCAGCGGCTTGCGGGCGATATCCGGCCCATCGTGGTGAACGTCTGCAACTTTGCCAAACCTGCGGCGGGCAAACCGGCGCTGTTGTCCTACGAGGACGCGCGGACCCTGTTCCACGAATTCGGCCACGCCCTGCACCAGATGCTGTCCGACGTGACCTACGAATCGATCAGCGGCACATCGGTTGCCCGCGATTTCGTGGAATTGCCCAGCCAGCTTTACGAACACTGGCTGGAGGTACCCGAGGTGCTGTCCGAATTCGCCACCCATGCCGAAACGGGCGAACCCATGCCCAAGGACCTGCTGGACCGGATGCTTGGGGCGGCGACCTACGACATGGCGTTTTCCACCGTCGAATATATCGCCTCGGCCCTTGTCGATCTTGAGTTTCACGAGGGCGAACCGCCCGCCGATCCGATGCAGAAACAGGCGGAAATCCTCGAAGGGATCGGGATGCCCCACGCCATCCGGATGCGCCACGCCACCACGCATTTTGCCCATGTGTTCAGCGGCGACGGCTATTCCAGCGGCTACTACAGCTACATGTGGTCCGAGGTGATGGATGCCGACGCCTTTGCCGCCTTTGGCGAGGCGGGAAATCCGTTTGATCCCGAACTGGCGGCGCGGCTGGAAAAGAACATCCTGTCTGCCGGTGGCAGCAAGGACCCCGCCGAGCTTTACACCGCCTTCCGGGGCCGGATGCCGGGGGTCGAGGCGCTGCTCAAGGGGCGCGGCCTGGCCGACGCCGCCTGAAACAAGGACAGTCCAAAAATGCAGGCCCGCCCGGCGACTACGCCGGGCCGCGCCCGACCCGTCCCTAGCCCCGGTGATCGTCCGGGTGCTTTTTCACCCCGACCGGGTCCTTGTGGATCAGGACATCGGCGCGGGGATGGGCGGCGATTATGGCCCGGCGCAGCGCCGCGCCAATGGCGTGGGCCTGATCCAGCGTCTGTCCACCATCCAACTCGATATGCATGTTCACGAATACTCGGCTGCCCGCGACGCGAGTCTTGAGGTCGTGATACCCACGGACCCCGTCAAACCCGCCCGCAATGCGGGCAATATCGGCGATCATGGCAGGGTCCGCCTGCCGGTCCATCAATGCGTCCCACGCGCCCTTGCCCAATCGCAGCGCGCCGAACACCAGCAGGCCCGCCGCCAGCAGGGCGACCCAACTGTCCACATGGCCATTTCCAAACCAGCGCGACGCGACCAGCGCAAAAATGGCGCCCGCATTGGGGATCAGGTCACCGATGTAATGCAGATTGTCTGCCGCGATGACCTTGTTGCCGGTTCGGGCGATGACCCGGCGCTGCCAGACGACAAGGGCAAAGGTGACAAGGATCGAAAAGATGGCGACGGCGATTCCCTTGGCCTCTTCCTTTGGCAGGGGCGAATCACCGGCCAGCAAACGCTGGATCGCCACGACGACGATCACCGTGGCCGACACGATTATGAAAACGGACTGCGCCAGCGCGGCCAGATCCTCGGCCGAGGTATGGCCGAACGCATGGTCCTCGTCCGCAGGCTTTGCGGCATAGGCGATGGCGGCCAGCCCCGCGGCGGACATCAAAAGGTCAATCCCGGAATCGGCCAAGGTGGCTGCGACTGACAGCGATCCGGTGACCCACAGCGCCCAGCCCTTTGCCACGATCAGGATCAGGGCAACGGCGACCGACAGGACACCCGCAGAAAGGTTCAGTTTGGTATCGGCAGGTTGGCTCATGCCGCCCCATACAGCAGGGGGCAGAGCCGGGAAAGGATTAGTCGACGATTTCGTCCGGACCGACACCCCAAAGGGCCGTTTTGGGCGACCAACCGCGATAGCCTCCTGTGGACAAACGGCACCAATCCTTGTCGCAATGCTCGATCCGGGCGATCACGCCGGCCTCCAGCATGGCGGCTTCGGGGCTGCGCTCGTCAGGGCGGGCGTAAAGCGGCTCCATGTTCTGGTCGATGATGACGGTGCGGGTTCCCGACAGCATGGCGTAGTGGACCCAGCCGCCCATCCCGTCGCGGTCGATGACGCGGCGCCAATGGCCGTATTCGGCAACGATCTGCAACGGCATGTCACGCCGGGTGAACACCCAGTCGATACGGTGGGTCAGGGAGGGCCCACGGCGGACGTTGGCCTCGTTCGACTTGAGCGACACAAAGCGGGGCATCGGCAGGTGCGTGACGGGACCAACTGTCGGGTCGGGCAGCGCGATTTCCGCCTGATCGTCCGTCGTCACCAGCGCCGACACGACCGCCTCTTCGGCTTGCGCCGCAAAAGGCCCTGTCAGGGCCACCATCAACAGCCCAGCCAGAACGACCGAACCGGACACACGCAACAGGGTCATGGCAGGTTTGCCTTTGCTCGTTTCCCAAAAGGCGCGATGTTCTTGTGCCTCGCGTCCCATACGGGCAATCTGACACTACAGGCGATGATTTGAAAGTGGGAGGGGCGGAACATGCCATTGAAACGGCTAAGTGTTGTCGTGACGCGACGGTTACCCGCCGTGGTCGAGACGCGGATGACCGAACTCTTCGATGTCACCCTGCGGGACACCGATGCGCCCATGACCCGGGACGAGATGGTGGCAGCCGTGCAGGATGCCGACGTTCTGGTTCCGACAGTGACCGACCAGATCGACCAACGGTTTCTGGCCGCCGCGGGTGACCGGCTCAAGCTCATCGCGAATTACGGGGCCGGGGTCGATCATATCGACGTGGCTACGGCGCGGCAGCGGGGGATCCTGGTGTCCAACACGCCCGGTGTGGTGACCGAAGACACCGCCGACATGACGATGGCACTGATCCTCGCTGTCACCCGGCGGATCCCCGAAGGGCTGGCACTCATGCAGTCGGGCGACTGGAAGGGCTGGGCGCCCACCGCAATGCTGGGCGGGCGGATCGCGGGTCGGCGTCTGGGCATCCTTGGCATGGGGCGGATCGGACAGGCGGTCGCCCGCCGCGCCCGCGCCTTTGGCCTGACGATCCACTACCACAATCGCAAACGCTTGCGCCCCGAGATCGAAGAGGCGCTCGAGGCGACATGGTGGGACTCTCTCGACCAGATGGTGAGCCGGGTCGATATCCTGTCAATCAACTGCCCACATACGCCCGCCACCTTTCACCTGATGAACGCCCGCAGGCTCAAGCTGATGAAACCGGACGCTGTCGTCGTCAACACCAGCCGGGGCGAGGTGATCGACGAAAACGCGCTGACCCGGATGCTGCGGGCCGGCGAGATTGCCGGTGCGGGGCTCGACGTGTTCGAGAGAGGGCACGAGATCAACCCCCGGCTCAAGGACCTTCACAATGTCGTCTTGCTGCCCCACATGGGGTCCGCCACGATCGAGGGGCGGGTCGAGATGGGCGAAAAGGTCATCATCAACATCAAGACATTTGACGATGGCCACAGGCCGCCCGATCTGGTCGTGCCGGGAATGCTATGACGGTCCAGTCAGGCAAGGTGGGTTGAAACCCACCTTACAGACCGCCTCACAATGCCTGCCAGCCCTTCAGCCCGCCGCCGATGAACCGGGCATTGCGATAGCCCATGTCGCGCAGGGTGGCGGCTGACAGCGCCCCCCGGTTATAGGCGTTGCAATAGCACAAGATGACGGTGTCGAGGTCGGGGATCACCCCCTCCACATTCATCTCCAGCTTGCCTCGGCTGATATTGACCGACCCCGGAATATGACCAGCGGCATGTTCGTCGGGGTCGCGGATGTCCAGCGGTACCGCCCCGGCAGCAACCAGGGCGGCCACATCGGCGGGGGTCACCTCGTCCACGCGGGCGCGGGCCGCATCGGCAAGTGTCTGGAATTTCGAAGTATAGGCCATGTCGGGCTCCCGCTTAGGTTTCCCTAGCTCTAGCGCTTCCCGACCAAAGCGCAAGGAAATACATTCCAAAATTACAATATGTCGCAGGGGTCAGAAGGCAACCTGATCCGACGGCTGAACCGTAGCAATCCCATTGGCCAGCGCCGCGTTGTGATCGGCGATGATCCGGGCGGCGGCCGTGTCACCGTCAAACGTGCCGTGGGCATCGGCCACGACGGTCACATCGAACCCGCGCGCCGCCGCCGCCCGGGCGGTGCTGTTGACGCAATACTCGGTCTGGTTGCCCGCAAGGATCAGCCGGGTCGCGCCCAACGCGGCCAGCCTGTCGGCCAGATCGGTCTCGAAAAAGCTGTCGGGCCGGGTCTTGTCGATCACCGGGTCAGCGGCAGTCACGCCCAGCGCCGGGTGCAACTGCCAACTGTCCGATCCGGGGTGAAATTCGCTGTCCGGCTCGCCGTGGCGGATAAAGATCACAGGCGTGCCTGCCGCCCGCGCCCGCGCGACCAACTGCGCCTGCCTCGCAATCGTAGCGCCGGCATCTGCAATAGGGGGCGTATGAACGCCGTCGAAAAACGCGTTCTGAACGTCGATGATGAGAAGGGCGGTGGACATGGCGGGCCTCTCCGGCAAAGGCGGGTTGACGCTCATCTTACAGCTTCACTTCACCATAACAACTCCCGCAGGAGGCTCTGCCTGCGATCCAAGAGGTGCAGAGCGTGATCTGGCCGACCCCTGGTGACCGCGGCTCTGCAAGGTGGGTTTCAAACCACCTTACTTGTGGCGGGCAAGGCAGGTCGCTCAAAACGAGGGGCGCGCGCCCTGCGGTGCGGCCACCCGGCCCTCTGGCTTTTACGGCCGAACATCCCTTGGGTCAGCCGTTCGCACCCCGTTGCCCCAGCCTCCACCCATCCCTGGCCGCCCGTTCGCCCGGCGGCAAGGCGACGCCGACCCTGTGGCGCGAATGCAGACCGTGCGGACCAATGTCAGACAGCATCACCTCCGCCACCGCCTCGCAGGGGACGATGACCTCGGACAAACGCGACTTGATCATCAGCGACAGCGCGATGGTCGGGGCTCACCCTGCCCGGTTCGGGACGGGGTAGGGCAATACGTCCCGGCTTACCCGCAAATCCACGCGCCCCTCGTCGCCCGGTTCCGCAACCATCGGGCCCGGGCTCATGATCGACGAGTCCAGCGATAAGGCCTCCATTGCCCGCCAGTTGACCAGATGGGGCGCATACATCTTCGGCACAAAGGGCAGGCCGACCGCCACCCGCTCTGCATGAGGGATCGTCAGAACGGCAGTACCCCCTAGCATCCAGACCCGGTCATGGGCGGGCCGCCACAGGGATTTGCCCGATTAGCGGGCACGGACCCGGTTTCGGATCCTCGGTCCACATCGCCCGAACTCCTGTCGCGCCCGCTCACGGGATGTTGCACCCTCCAGACATGGCCTATAGACGCACGACCGTCCAACCTGCCATCCTTTGCAGGCGCAACGCCCCAAGGCCCCATGCCCCAGCAATCCCGCCCCCTGATTGGCATCCTCCTCGTCATCGCGGCAGTATTCTGCTTTGCGACCGGCGATGTGCTGACCAAATATCTGACGGAACGGCACCCGGTGGGGATGGTCGTGGCCGGGCGCTATGTGGTCAGCCTGATCCTGCTTACCGGCTTTGCCTGGCCCCGCCTGCGGTCAGACCTGTGGCGGACCCGGCGGACCGGTCTGGTCCTTGTGCGCGGGTTGATCCTGACCATGGCCTCGCTCACGATGGGTTATGCGGTCAAGGTGATGCCGGTCGCTGAAACCGTCTCGATCATCTATTTGTCGCCCTTTGTGGTGATGATCCTTGCCGTGATGCTCTTTGGGGAAACCGTGCGGCCCTTGGGCTGGATGGCGGCGGTGGTGGGATTTGCCGGGGTGCTGGTCATCATGCGGCCGGGCAGCGGGCTTGATCCCGTGGGGGTGGTGCTGGCGCTCATCAACGCGATGCTGGCCGCCACCTATCAGCTGATGACCCGGCGGTTGTCGGCCACCGAATCCACCTTTGCCATGCTGTTCCATGTGACATGGATCGGCGCGGTGTTCTTCAGCCTCATGGCGCTGGGGTCCTGGGGGCAGGCCGTGCCTGGCCCCGGCGATCTGGGGTTGATGGCGGCGCTGGGGGTGGCGGCAACGATGGGCCATTTCCTTTTTACCGCGGCCTACCGGCACGCGCCCGCCTCGATGCTGGCCCCGATCAACTACTTTCACCTTGTCTGGGCGGGCGGGCTTGGGTGGCTGGTGTTCGGGCACCTGCCCACGCCGTTGTCTCTGCTTGGGATGGCGATGGTCGCCGGGGCGGGGGTGGCGATTGCGCTGATGGCCCGGCGCAGACCGCCGTTGCCCGCCTGATGTCGCCGGCGAAACGGCTGATTCCTGAGATCCATTATAAATCAGTATCTTGCAATCCGCTCACGCGTGAACGCCCGTCATTCCGTCGACGTGACGATCACCTCGACCCGCCGGTTCGCCTCGCGGCCCGCCTCGGTCAGATTGCTGGCGACGGGGGCCAGATAGCCCATCCCTTCGGCATCCAGCTGGCTCCTGGGGATGCCATAGACGCTCACCAGCCGCTCCAGCACCGACCCCGCCCGGCGCTTTGACAGGGCGATATTTCCATCCAGCGACCCTGACGCATCCGTATGCCCGACCAGGGCGACGGTCCGGGTCGGGTTCGCCTTGAGATACTCTGCCAGGGACACCAACGATGGATAGGGGCCGGGGGCCAACTGTGCCGATCCGGTCTCGAATGTCAGGTCCGTCAGCACGACATGGCCCGCCTGATCCAATTGAGTGGCAAAATCGGTGGGGGGCTGGTCAGAGGGGGCAGTCATGACAGGGGCCTCGGTCACGACCGGGGCTGCCTCTTCGGGGGGACCCACGCGGATCACCTGCACGAACCCCGCCTGCGCAGTCCGGCTGACCATCAGGCTCACCACCTCGGCCCCATTGCGGGTGGACAGAAAGCGGAAATCACCCAGATCGACCTCCATCCGGGGGGGCGGCAGGACTTCGGTGCCAAACCTGAAATCGAACCCGCCGCAGTCGTCGGTCTGACATTCGAACAGGATCTCGAACCCGGCGGCAGTCAACTGATCGCGCAGCGGGGCAAGGATCTGCAAGGTCGTCAGCCCCGCCGCCCCAATTCGCCAGGCACTTCGGCTCACCGCACCCTCGGCCACCACAGTCGGAATCGCCCCGTCTTTCCACGGCCCGACCGGAATCGAATAGCTGTCCATCGGGGTCACTTCGACCACCTCTTCGGTGGCATTGGCCGGAAAGTGCAGGCTCACAGCCCCGGCCAGCCCCGGCAGAACCGACAGCACGAGGGCGGCCCGCAGGATCATCGGGCCTGCGCGTGATAGGCGTCGTTGGGGCGCATGTCGGTGGCCGAGGCCATGCGGTTGGACATGTTGTAGAACCCGGTCACAGACGCAATGTCCCAGATATCCCGGTCGGTGAACCCAACCTGCCGCAGGGCGTCGCGGTGATGCTCTTCGATCGTAGCCGAGGCGACGGTGACCTTTTCGGCAAACTCCAGCATCGCCCGCTGCCGGGCATCCAGCGGGGCGACCCGCCAATTCATCACCAGCATTTCGCCCAGCTTTGGATCGCCCGACAACTGCCGGACGGCGGCCCCATGGGCGGTCAGGCAGTAAAAGCATTTGTTGATCGACGACACGACGACCGCGATCATCTCGCGCTCCAGCTTGCTCAGGCCGGACGGGGCCAGCATCAGGTCGTTATACATGGCCGCAAAAGCGTCCAGCTTGGCGATATCGAACGCGTAGGCCCGCAAGACATTCGGCACCATGCCCAGCTTTTCGACGCATTTGTCGAAATAGGCCTGGGTGTGCGGCGGCAGCGGATCGACCTGCGGCAGGTCGAGTGCTGTGGGTTGGTCGGTCATCGCCTACTCCTTGATCCGGTAGTGATACTGTCCCACGACCTGCATCCCGAGGGAAGCATAGAGGGCATTGGCCCCCTCATTCGCCCGCGTCACCACCAGCGACAGATGGGACGCGCCCTGCCCCTTGGCCCAAAACGCGGCCGCATGCAGCATGTGACGGGCCAGCCCCCGACGGCGAAACCGGGGCGCAACCTCCAGCGCGTGCAGCATTGCATGGGGGCCATGCATCGCCACATAGGCGGTCCCGGCGGGCTGATCGTCAAGACGACCCAGCAGGGTTGTCTTGGGGCCTTTGGCCCGGTCCATCACGGCCAACCTTTCGGGGCCGACCCCACCTTCGACCCAGATTTCGGCCTGAACGGCCAGCGGCGGCCAGACCTCGAACGTGGTGACGGGGGGTGGGCGCTGGGTGGCCAGAACCGCGACCGGGGCGGCATAGGCCACGACCGGGTCCATGATGCGATAGCCCCGGTCGGCCAGCAGCGCGTCAAGGGGGTCGTCCCCGGCCCGGATCATCCACAATTGACGCTGACCCAACCCACGCTGCACCGCCTCGACCAGTGGCAGACCTGCTGCGGTGACATGGCCGGTCGCGGCGCTCACCCGGCTTCCGCCGCCCTGCCCGATCCGCACGACCCAGCTGCCTCCGGTGACGCGACCCGCATCAGGCCACGTCCGGTCCACCACGTCGTAAAGGGTGGCCGCGTTCATCATGCCGGGAACAGACCCTGCAACACGGCCATCGCGGCATCCAGCCGGGCAGTATCGGTCCCGCGCATGACGATGTTGGCGCCATAAATGCCGTCCTTCTGGAACGGGTAGGACCCGATGGACAGGTCCGGGTAATCGGTGGCGATCTGCGCCAGCGGCCCCGCAATATCACCCTCGCCCCGGTTGATCCGCCATGTCTGGCTCAGCAGCGGCGCGCCCCCGGTCAGCGTCGGCAGGACGCTGGCCACCATCGCGGTAAAGACGGACGGCACCCCGGCCATCACATGCACATTGCCGATCTTGAAGCCCGGGGCCACGCTGACCGGGTTGTCGATCAGGGTCGCGCCGTCGGGGATACGGGCCATGCGCAAACGGGCGGCGTTCAATTCGGCCCCTGTCTTGGCATAATGGGCGGCGAGCAGGGCGCGGGCATCGTCGCGCACGTCGATCCCCACGTTGAAGGCCTGCGCGACGCAGTCGGCGGTGATGTCGTCATGGGTCGGGCCGATCCCGCCACTGGTGAACACATGGTCATGGCGGACCGACAGGGCGCGGATGGCATCTATGATATCGGCGGCAGTGTCGCTGACCACTCGGACCTCGCGCAGGTCGATCCCCACGCGGGTCAACTCGTTCGCCAGATGGTGCATGTTGCTGTCGCGGGTGCGGCCCGACAGGATTTCGTCGCCTATGACCAACATGGCGGCGGTGGGGTTGGGCATTACGGGTTCTCCTGTGGCGTTGGCATCGGTATAGGTCGGCCCCATGCGGTTTTCCACTCCTCTCGTCCCGGCCACGCTGATCCGGCGGTACAAACGGTTTCTGGCCGATATCCGGCTGGCCGACGGGACGGAAAGCGTGGCCCATGTGGCCAATCCGGGGTCGATGCTGGGGCTGGCGGAACCGGGCAGCCAGATCTGGGTGGAACCCAACGATGACCCCCGCAAAAAGCTGCGGTTCGGCTGGCGGCTGATCGATCACGGGGACGGGAAATTCACCGGAATCGATACCGGGGCGGCCAACCGGGTGGTGGCCGAGGCGCTGGCTGCCGGGCGGATCGACGGGCTGCGCGGTGTGGTCCGACCAGAGGTCCGCTATGGCGAAAACTCCCGCGTGGACTTTCACCTGTCCGGGGATGGTCCGGTGACGTGGGTCGAGGTGAAATCAGTAACGCTGAGCCGCACCGCAGGGCTGGCTGAATTTCCCGACAGCGTGACGACGCGGGGCGCAAAGCACCTGCGCGATCTGGCGGACCGGGTTGCGGCCGGGGACCGGGCGGTTTTGTTGTTTCTGGTGCAGCGGACCGATTGCCGCTCGGTGCGACTGGCCGGCGATCTGGACCCTGGCTATGCCGCCGCGCACCGGGCCGCCAGCGCCGCGGGAGTCGAAACGATTGCCTATGATTGCACCATTGATCCCGCGCAGATCACCTTGCGCGGCGTTCTTCCCTTCCAGCCCTAGAACATCGGCGAAGATTGTCCTATTTTCAGGGAAACGATAAGGATCTTTCCCGTGGACACGAACAAAGGCCGCCTGACCCGCGAGGGGATCCGCATCTACGAAGAGGCGGATTTTGCCGGGATGCACGCAGCCGGTCGGCTGGCCGCACAGATCCTCGATGAGATCGCGCCGCAGGTGTTTCCGGGGCAAACGACGGGAGAGATCGACCGGTTGATTACCGAAATGGTCGCAGCGGCGGGCGCGGTCAGCGCGACCATCGGCTACAAGGGGTATCAGCACGCCTCGTGCATTTCGGTCAACCATGTGGTCTGCCACGGGATTCCGGGGGACAAACTGCTCAAGGACGGGGATATCCTTAACATCGACGTCACGGTGATCGTGGATGGGTGGTTCGGGGATACAAGCCGCATGTATGTCGCAGGCAAGCCTTCGGTCAAATCGCAGCGGCTGATCCAGGTGACCCATGACGCGCTGATGCTGGGGATCGAGGCGGCCAGGCCGGGCAACACCTTTGGTGACATCGGCGCTGCGATCCAGACTTTTGTGGAAAGTCACCGGATGTCGGTCGTGCGGGATTTCTGCGGGCATGGGCTGGGGCGTGTGTTCCACGCGCCGCCCAACGTGCTGCACTATGGTCGGTCCGGCACCGGACCACGGCTGGAAGAGGGCATGTTCTTTACCATCGAGCCAATGGTCAACCTGGGCCGCCCCGAAACCAAGGTGCTTGCCGATGACTGGACGGCGGTCACCCGCGACAAATCGCTGTCAGCGCAGTTCGAACATTCGATAGGCATCACGGCGGATGGCTGCGATATCTTTACCCTGTCGCCGGGCGGCCTGTTTCACCCGACAGCGTGAGGGGGCGGTGGGTTGCACCCACCCTACGAAACGTCCTCGGGCTTCTTTGGTCTGAAAAACTCCCGCCGGAGGCTCCCAGGTCAAAGCCAGGAGCCTCCGGCGGGGATATTTATTGGCACAAAGGCTGGGGACAATCTGTAAGGTGGGTTTCAACCCACCGCCCCTTCGCCCTAGCGGACTGCCGCCCGGTACATGTGCCATGTCGCATGGCCAAGCACGGGCAGGACTACGATCAGCCCAAGAAACATCGGCACCGATCCCAGCGCCAACAGGACCGCCACTGTCAGACCCCACATCGCCACCACGCGCGGATTGTGGCGGGCGACCTGCACCGAGGTCATGATGGCCATCAACAGGCCCACGCGCCTGTCCACCAGTATCGGAAAGGACACCAGGCTGACGACCAGCGCCGCCGCCGCGAATACGAACCCCACGGCAAAGCCCAGCAGGATCATCGCAAAACCCGGCCCGGTTGTCAGCACGTCGGTCAGGAACGCGCCCGCCGAGACGGGCCGCTCTGGCCCGAGTGTCACCATGTAGATCGCATTGGCTGCCAGCATCCAGAACGCAAAGAGCGCAGCCAGACCGAGTCCCAGGATCAATTCGGGGCCGATGATCCTCGTGCGCATGTCCGACAGGACCGCCCCCCATCCTGCTTGCTCACCCGACTCACGCCGGCGGCTCATATCATAAAGGGCAATCCCGCTGACCGGACCCAGAAGGGCAAAACCCGCAGTCAGCGGAAACAGCATCTGGACCGACCCCTGACGAAAGGCCACGAACGACAGCGCCGCCCCGATGATCGGGTAGATCAGCACAAGGAACAGCACGTCGCTGCGCACCGCGACAAAATCGTCTAACCCCCGGCGCAGGGCCAGCCTTATGTCGGCGGTCGTCAGAGTCTGGATGACAGGGGTCCGGTGGTCCACACCGCGGGTTCCGTCCAGGGTCTCGCCCGCAAGGTGACCCGCGCCGGCAAGCGCATTCGCGCCCCAGGACAGGGGATTTCCGATGGTTTTCGGCGTCGTCGAGTTTGGCATTGTCTCCTCCTGACGGGGTCAGGGCAGACGGCCGGAATGGCCGTGCAGTGCCGACCTTGACCCAAGGTAACACGGGTCAGGACAGTGTGGACGACAGGTTTTCGTGAGCGGCGGCCGCTTGCCGAATTCGGCAGGTGCCCGGCCGTGAATGGCTGACGACAGTTGGTTCAGGTGAGATCGGTCACTCCGTCACCCTGGGGGTCAACGGCGATGCCTTTGGCGCCGGGCTGGCCCACGACCCCGCCGAAACGTGCTTCGGTTACATAGACAGGTCTGCCATCTATCAGGCAGATCACCACTTGCGCGGCAGCGTAGTCCCGGTCTGCCGCATGCCCTGCTTTCCACTGCAAACCGCCCGACATCGAAATATTGGCAAACTCGATCCGATTGCCGTCCCTGTCCTGCGCCTTGGCCAGACATCGGTTGCAGAAATACCAGGGGTATCGCGGGGACGGCTCGCACGGCGTTCCGCAACCGGGGCAAAAATGTGCGCTGTGGTCGGCCGTCGTCACCGCGTCAGTCCACCACCACCGGCCCAGTCCGAAGCTCGGATCCTTCCAGCACCCGCACTTCGCGCTGCGGGAAGGGGATGCTGATTCCGTTCGCCTTGAACGCGTCCCACAGCGCCAGATAGACGTTGCCTTTGATATTGGTCAGGCCACCGGTCGGGTCCTTGATCCAGAACCGCAGGATATAGTCCACTGAACTGTCGCCAAAGCCGACGATGTGGCAGACAGTCGGGCGGAACGACAGGACCCTGTCCACCCCCATCGCGGCCTCGATGGCGATCCGCCGCACGTCGTGCGGATTGTCGTTGTAGGAGGTGCCGAAAAAGATATCGAGCCGGACGAATTCGTTGGAGTGAGACCAGTTGACCACCTGACCCGTGATAAGATCCTCGTTCGGAACGAGATATTCCTTTCCGTCCCGCGTAGTGATCGACACATACCGCGCGCCCAGCGAATTGATCCAGCCGAACGTGTCACCCAGCGAAATGACGTCCCCCGGCTTGATGGATTTGTCGAGCAGGATGATGATCCCCGACACCAGGTTCGACACCACCTTTTGCAGGCCGAAACCAAGACCGACACCGATCGCCCCCGACAGAACGGCCAGCCCGGTCAGGTCCACCCCCACCGTCTTGAGCCCCGCATAGACCGCGATGCCATAGAGAAGCAGTTGCATGAACTTGATCGACAGGACCCGCATCGACGGGCTCAGGTCTTCGTTCCTTTCCAGACTGCTGGCGGCAGTCCGTGACAGGAACCGGGCTAGAAAGAACAGCACCCCAAGGATCAGGATGGCTTGCAGCACCATCCAGACCGAAATGCGGACGGTGCCAAACTCGATTGCCAGCGACTCCAGCAGTCCTTGCGTTGGCCCGTCCAATCCCAGGATGCGCAGGGTAATCCAGATCCACGCGCCGTATCGAACGATATTGCGAAGGGCATTGTTGGTGATCAGCCGGGTGGCAAAGGTGACGATCAGCCACGCCAGCGCAAGGTTGGCGATGATGCCCAACAGGTAGGATCGGCTGGGCCACATCCACGCCCGCATGGCCCCGACGACGATCCAGATCAGCGCAACAAAGAAAATGGCGCGCAGCCGTTTGTGGGTGACGACCAGATAGCGCATCCGCCACTTGGGCCAGCCCTCGCGGGCGCGCATCCAGTCATAGAGCTTGGGCGCCAGCAGGCCGCGCAGCAGGTGCGCCGCCGCAAAGACCCCCAGCGCGATAGCGATCTGGTAGGCATTCCACGGCCGCATGAGCGTGTTTAGAAACACCTGAGCCTGGCTGATCAGCCCGTGCCCAAGATCGACGATCTGACCGGCCTGTGCTGCGATGCTTGTGTCCGGCTCCATGATCCCCTGCCCTTTGGGTCATAGTGCATCGCCAAAGGGCGAGGGGCAAGCTCAGCGCAGGATCAGGGCCACTTCGTTTCGACGGTTCCACGGCGCGGTGAACGGATCGTCGTAGTAGTAATACCGGGCGTCGGGATCGACGGTCAGCCCCGCCTTGGTGGCGATGGCACGCAGGTCGGCCTCGTGGCTGGCAACGGACCGGGCGGTGGCCCAACCGGAATAGCGCAGCACGATCTGCCGGGTGCCGGGGGTCTCTTCAAACCGGATGGCATCGGATTTCGGGGTGGGCAGCGTATCGCGGGTATAACTGGACGGCATCATGAAACTGACGGTCCACGCGTCCCCTTCGGCAGCCTGGGTGACGGGGACAGTCATGGCAATCTTGGCCGGAGCCTGCGTGACAGGGGTGGTCATCGCCACCTTGGCAGCACCTTCGTTCCCACCAAAGATATAGCCGGCCAATACCTGAAACCCCCGGCGCAAGGCCGCGTCGCGGTCGCCCTGCACGGTCACGATGGCCAGCAGGCTGGGTGCATAGGCGCGCACCTCGGCCCCGTCGATCACCTGCTCGACGGTATAGGTGGGGGCTTCGTAGCCATGATAGGTGCCTTGGGCCACGGCGGTCGTGCCACCCAAGCCCGCCCCTGTCACCAATGTCAGAACTTTCGCCAGTGTGTTTGCCATGTCGGCCTCCTGACCTTTCATATGGGGATGATACGGGGCAAACCCAAACGGCGATCACCCGGCCTTGATCGAACAGGGAACTAGGTGTATCTGCGGCCCATGCAACAGGTCTTTGACATGTCCGACCGCGCCCGCCTGCCTTGGCGGTTTTATGGTGCCACCTGCACCATCCTCGCCCGCGTCTGACCTGACCTGCGCGCACAGCGCCCCTTTGCCTGACCATTCCCCTATATATCGGAGAGGACCCATGTCCCCCAAGACGCTCTATGACAAGATCTGGGATGCCCATGTCGCCCATGAGGCCGAAGATGGCACCTGCCTGCTGTATATCGACCGCCATCTGGTCCACGAAGTGACCAGCCCGCAGGCATTCGAGGGCCTGCGCATGGCAGGCCGCAAGGTCCACGCCCCGGACAAGACGATCGCCGTGCCGGACCATAACGTGCCCACCACGCTGGACCGCGCCAATGCCAAGACGATGACCGAGGATTCTCGGATTCAGGTCGAGGCGCTGGACAAGAACGCCAAGGATTTCGGCATCCACTACTATCCCGTCTCTGACGTGCGTCAGGGGATCGTTCACATCGTCGGCCCCGAACAGGGCTGGACCCTGCCGGGGATGACGGTGGTATGCGGCGACAGCCACACCGCCACCCACGGGGCGTTCGGGGCGCTGGCCCACGGCATCGGCACGTCCGAGGTCGAACACGTTCTGGCCACGCAAACGCTGATCCAGAAGAAATCCAAGAACATGAAGGTCGAAATCACTGGCAAACTGCGCCCCGGTGTGACGGCCAAGGACATCACCCTGTCCGTCATCGGGGCCACCGGCACCGCAGGCGGCACCGGCTATGTCATCGAATACATGGGCGAGGCGATCCGCGATCTGTCGATGGAAGGGCGGATGACCGTCTGCAACATGGCCATCGAAGGCGGCGCACGCGCAGGCATCATCGCCCCCGATGAAAAGACCTATGCCTATTGCATGGGCCGCCCCCACGCGCCCAAAGGGGCGCAATGGGAGGCCGCGCTGACCTGGTGGAAAACGCTCTATTCCGATGACGATGCGCACTGGGACAAGGTTGTGACGCTCAAGGGCGAGGATATCGCCCCCGTCGTCACATGGGGCACCTCGCCCGAGGATGTGCTGCCGATCACCGGGGTCGTCCCGGCGGCCTCCGACTTTACCGGCGGCAAGGTCGAGGCGGCTCAGCGGTCGCTCGACTACATGGGTCTGAAGCCGGGCCAGAAACTGTCGGATATCCAGATCGACACCGTGTTCATAGGGTCCTGCACCAATGGCCGGATCGAGGATTTGCGAGCTGCGGCAGCGATCCTGAAGGGGAAAAAGAAAAAAGACGGGCTGCGGGCGATGGTTGTTCCCGGTTCGGGTCTGGTTCGCGCGCAGGCCGAAGAGGAAGGTCTGGCGCAGATCTTTATCGACGCCGGGTTCGAATGGCGGCTTGCGGGCTGTTCCATGTGCCTTGCGATGAACCCCGATCAGCTTTCGCCCGGCGAACGCTGTGCGGCCACATCCAACCGCAACTTTGAGGGACGGCAGGGCCGGGGCGGTCGCACCCACCTGATGTCGCCCGCAATGGCGGCGGCTGCGGCGATCACCGGCCACCTTACAGATGTACGGGAAATGATGTGACCGTACGCACTGTCTGTACAGCCGGTGTACAGCCTGTGTACGGGCTGTGTACCGGGTGTGGCAGTGAATATCGGCGCAACCTTTCTTAATTTCGGTTCAGGAAAATTTCACGAACCGACCCTCACGTCTTAACCAAGGACCAATCCGATGGAAAAGTTCACGACCCTTTCAGGTATCGCCGCGCCCATGCCGCTGGTGAATATCGACACCGACATGATCATCCCCAAACAGTTCCTCAAGACCATCAAACGGTCGGGGCTGGGGGTGAACCTGTTCGACGAGATGCGCTATACTCAGGACGGGGCGGAAATCCCTGATTTCGTGCTCAACAAACCCGCCTACCGAAACGCGCAAATCCTTGTGGCTGGTGACAATTTCGGCTGCGGCTCGTCACGCGAACACGCGCCTTGGGCGCTGCTCGACTTTGGCATTCGTGCCGTGATTTCGACCTCCTACGCCGACATCTTTTACAACAACTGCTTCAAGAACGGCATCCTGCCGATCGTGCTGAAACCCGAAGAGGTGGACGTTCTGATGAAGGACGCCGAGAAGGGCGCAAACGCCCGGATCGAGGTGGACCTTGCCGCACAGACCGTCACCTCGTCTGACGGGCAGGTGTTTTCGTTCGAGGTCGACAGCCACAAAAAGCATTGTCTCATCAACGGGTTGGACGATATCGGCCTGACGATGGAAAAGGCGGCGAGCATTGACGCGTTCGAATCTCGCGCCTCCGCCCAGCGCCCCTGGGTCTGAAATATTGGTCCGGGGTGCTGTTCGGGCGCCCCGGACCAGACTTGGCCGACACGGCAACGGTCGCCGCAACATCTGACAGATTGTGCGATATTTTGCGCCTGACCCCATAATCCCCTCTGCATGGTGTAGCCCGCTCCGCTTTGCCATCCTGCCGCTTTGAAATGGTTGCATTCTCGCACCACCCCCGCCGCAAAACCGCCCCACACATTTAGTCAAGTTTAACAGGCGCTTGCTGGGCGCTCTGAAAGTGGGCAGGATTATGGCAAAGATGAGGCAGACCGCCACAAATGGGGCGGAACATATCGGAACAAGAACCCGGCATAGCACCGGGTTCGGCCGGGATGAGGGTAGAAACGCAGTGATTTCACGGCTCGCAGGTGCCATTGCGCGTGCAATGATGGTGGTGTTGCTGATTGCAACGCCGTCGGTTCTATTGCCCGGCACGACGACCGATACGACGCAGATCGTCGCGCTGATGTGCATTGTGGCTGCGGCCTTTACCATCGCAGAATACAACAGCACCTATCCCAGTCTGGTCGAATTTCGGGACGCGCCGCCGTTCAACCGAATTCGCTTTATCGCCTTGTTTGCAACGGTGTTCTGTCTGTCCGTCATTGCACGGGGCAAAACCGAGCCCACCACGATTACCCTGTTTTTCGAGGCGATCGGCAGCCGGTTGGGCGAATCCATCGACTTTCCCTATTCGCCGGTTCGACTGGTCGTGCTGATGATGCCCGCCAAGGCCGATCCCGATCTTATCGCCTGCGTGCGGACCGCCGCAGGGCTCAGCTATCTGGTGTCCATCCTGTCGCTGGCCATCTTTGTGGTCGTGCTGCGGCTGAAAGGATGGCCCAATCGGCGGACGGGCTTTAACGTCTGGACGAACCTGCCCACCTTTGACCCCACCGCCGGGGGCGACGTCGTGGACCGGCTGAACCGGGACGGCCAGATTAACCTTATCTTAGGGTTTCTGCTGCCATTCATCATTCCGGCCTTTGTCAAACTGGCCTCGGACATGTTCGACCCCATCTCGCTGGCCAACCCCCACACCCTGACCTGGACGATGACGGCATGGGCCTTTCTTCCTTCATCTTTGTTAATGCGCGGTATCGCGATGGGGCGGGTGGCGCAGATGATCGACGATCAACGCAAACGGTCGACGGCCCTGTCGGACGGATCGTTGCAGCCAGCCTGATCGCGCTGGCCTGCGGGCCACTGGCCGCCGAAACTTTGCGCATCGCAACCTGGGCCGCACCGCTGAGCCGGGACGGGCCGGGGCTACTGCTTCGGGATATCCTGTCGGGCAAGGATGGACAGGTCATCGCTGTCCAACAGGTGCTGCACCACGTCGCCCCCGATGTTCTGGTCCTGACGGAATTCGACTTTGATCTGACGGGGGTCGCCGCCGCGGCGCTGGCCACGATGCTGGCGGCAGACGGGCTGGACTACCCCTATCGGTTTGCCCTGCCCCCCAACAGCGGACAGCCCACCGGGCTGGACATGGACGGCAATGGCTATCTGGGCGAGGCGCGCGATGCCCAAGGCTATGGCAAGTTCAGTGGGTATGGCGGCCTGCTGATCCTGTCGCGCTATCCCATCCTTTCCGATCAGGTCGTCGATTTTTCCGGATTGCTGTGGCGCGACATTCCCGGTGCCCAGATGCCCCAGCGGGACGGACAGCCGTTTCCGTCGGACGCGGCACAAGCGATCCAGCGGCTGTCCACCACGGCCCATTGGGCGGTGCCGATCGACGCGCCGGGTGGGCCGCTCACCCTGTTGACCTTTGCCGCAACGCCGCCGGTATTCGACGGGCCCGAAGATGCCAATGGTCTGCGCAATGCCGACGAGGTGCGGTTCTGGCAGTTGTATCTGGACGGGGCCTTTGGCCCGCCGGGGCCAGCGGTGGTGATTGCCGGAAATGCCAATCTGGACCCGGTGGATGGCGACGGGATCAGGGGCGTGATGGCAACCCTGCTGGCCGATCCGCCATTGCAAGACCCGACCCCGCGCAGCGCGGGGGGCCGGGCAGCAGCAGATCAGGGCCAGACAGGCGACCCCGCACTGGATACCGCCGACTGGCCCGACGGGGCGCCGGGAAACCTGCGGGTGTCATACGTTCTGCCTGCGGCCACATGGAACGTCACAGGAGCGGGTGTGTTCTGGCCCGCCCCGGACGATCCTGATGCCGCATTACTCGGCAGCGATGGCCTGCTGGCGGGGCCGCACCACTTGGTTTGGGTAGATGTCAGCCGGTAGCCCGGCCAGCATCACGGTATTCAGGTCGGTCGGCACGAAAGCGGGCAGAAGCCGGGCAAACTTGGCCCCGCCCAGCGCGTGCGACGTTTCCCAAAGATAACGCATTTCCACCAGCTCCCGGGCAAGTTCCCAGACCGGCGATGCCAGCGTCATCATCCACCACGGGAACCGGGCAAAGGTCAGCGGGCGACCCAGCGCCTGCTCCAGAACCGGCTTGAATTCGGCCATCGAGAATGCGGGGCCGGGCATCGGCACATCCTCGAACTGCGCCAGATCGGCCCGCATTTCGGCCAGCATCACCGCCGCCCGTGCCCAGTCGGGCAGGTAGGTGAAGGCGTGGCGCGTGTCGGGTTGGTGGGCCAACGCGACCTTGCCCTTGCGAATCTCGCGCAGCAGAAAGGCATCCATCACGTCGCCATTGTGGTTGGGGTCGATGAAGCTGCCCGCGCGCAGGACGATGGTCTGGATGCCCGAGGCGGCATAGGCCTGTTCGGCGGCGACCCGGATGCGGCCCTTGCGGCTGGCGGGGACCTGGGGCGTGGTTTCATCCCAGGTGCCGGGAGTGGACCCGAAGTTATAAACGTTTCCCGGCAAGATCACGGTCGCCCCGTTGGCCTGTGCCGCCGCGATCACCTGTGCGGTGATGGCGGGGATCAACCTGTCCCAATCGTGATAATTGGGCGGGTTCAGCCCGTTGACGATCACGTCGACCCCTTGCGCGGCTTCGGTCATGTCGGTGCCGCGTTTGTAGGCACGGACGGTCCAGCCGGCGTTCCAGAACGCTTCGGCCGCGTGGGTGCCGATCTTGCCCGAGGGGCCGAGGATAAGAACTGTCTTGGTCATGGCGCATCTCCTGTCGCTGATGGGAGGAAGATGCGCTATGCACTCGCACATGAAAATTGCATGGAATCGCAGATCATGTATTCATTTGTGAATGGATAAACCGCTCTCCTCGCTTGACTGGTCGCTGGTGCAGGCCTTTCTGGCCGTGGCCGACACCGGCAGCCTGTCTGCCGCCGCCCGGTCCCTGAACGCCAGCCAGCCCACACTGGGCCGCCAGATCAGGACGATGGAGGAACAGCTGGGTGCCGACCTGTTCCGCCGCCAGCCACGCGGGCTGGAACTGACCGAAACGGGGGCCGCCCTGATCGCCCCGGCGCGGGCGATGCAAGAGGCCGTTCGCCAGATCGAACTGACCGCGGCAGGCCAGCAGGCCAAGCTGGAAGGGACGGTGCGGATCACGGCCAGCGTCGCCACGTCGATCAACAGCCTGCCCCCGATCATCGCGGCCATTCGTGCGGCCGAGCCGGACATCGCCATTGAACTTGTCCCCTCGGACGACACGCAGAACCTGCTGTGGCGCGAGGCGGATATCGCCGTGCGGATGTTCCGGCCGACCCAGTTGGACCTTGTCACCCAACATCTGGGGGATATCGAACTGGCGGTTTTTGCCGCGAAATCCTACATCGCCCGGCGCGGGACGCCGCGCACGGCGGACGAGGTGATGACCCATGATTTCGTGGGCTTTGACCGTAACGGCGGCATCGTCGAGGGGTTTCGCGCCGCAGGGTTTCCGGTGGACCGGGCATGGTTCAAGGTCCGCTGCGACGACAACCAGACCTATTGGCACCTGGTCCGCGCGGGCTGCGGCATCGGCTTTGCACAGGCGTCTCTGGGCCGGGCCGATCCGGACATGGTCGAGATCGATCTGGGCTTTCCCCTGCCCGTTCTGCCGGTCTGGCTGACCGCGCATCAGGCCATGCGCCACACCCCCCGGATCAGGCGGGTCTGGGACATGCTGGCGACCGGGTTGCGCCCGTTGGTTTCTTGACCATTGCGGGCCAAACGGCTACCCCGCGTCAACCCAGCCAAATGCCAAGGAACAGTCCCATGTCCAACCCCTCGCTCCTTATCCTCGCCGGTGACGGTATTGGCCCCGAAGTCATGGCCGAGGTCAAAAAGATCATCGGCTGGTACGGAGACAAGCGCGGCGTGCATTTCGACGTGTCCGAGGATCTGGTGGGCGGCTGTGCCTATGACGCGCACGGCACCCCTCTGACGGACGAGACGATGGCAAAGGCGCAGGCGGCGGACGCCGTGCTGCTGGGCGCTGTAGGCGGGCCGAAATACGACAAGCTCGATTTCAGCGTGAAACCCGAACGCGGTCTTCTGCGCCTGCGCAAGGAGATGGATCTGTTTTCCAACCTGCGCCCGGCACAATGTTTCGACGCGCTGGCCGATTTTTCGTCGCTCAAGCGCGATATCGTCGCCGGCCTCGACATCATGATCGTCCGCGAACTGACCAGCGGCGTCTATTTCGGCGAACCGCGCGGCATCTTTGTCGAAGGCAATGAACGGGTGGGGATCAACACCCAGCGCTATACGGAATCCGAGATTGCCCGTGTGGCCCGGTCCGCCTTTGAGCTGGCCCGCAAGCGGTCCAACAAGGTCTGTTCGATGGAAAAGGCCAACGTCATGGAATCGGGCATCCTGTGGCGCGATGTCGTGCAGGAAATCCACGACAAGGAATACACGGATGTGGAGTTGAGCCACATGTACGCCGACGCCGGTGCCATGCAGCTGTGCCGCTGGCCCAAGCAGTTCGACGTGATCGTGACGGACAACCTGTTTGGTGATCTGCTGTCGGACATGGCCGCGATGCTGACCGGGTCTTTGGGCATGTTGCCCTCGGCGTCCCTGGGTCTGCCGCAGGCCAATGGCCGTCCCAAGGCGCTGTATGAACCCGTGCACGGATCGGCCCCCGATATCGCGGGTCAGGGCAAGGCCAACCCGATCGCCTGTATCCTGTCCTTCGCGATGGCCCTGCGCTATTCCTTCGACATGGGGGCCGAGGCCGACCGGCTGGAGGGCGCTGTCAACGATGTGCTGGCCAGCGGTGCCCGCACCGCCGACCTGATGGGCCCCGATGGTGGCACGCCGATCAGTACATCCCAGATGGGCGATGCGGTGATCGCGGCGCTGAACGCGACGCTTTGATCCCATGACCCGGACGGCGACCTGTTCCTGCGGGCAGTTGTCGATCACCGTCGAAGGCGACCCACTGGGGCAAGGCATCTGTCATTGCCTTGCCTGTCAACGCCGGACGGGCAGCGTCTTTGCGACGCTTGCCGCCTTTGCGCCGCAGTATGTCGTGACCGGGGCGGCGACCGAATACGAGCGGGTCGGCGATCAGGGTGGGCGCTATACCTTCCGCTTTTGCCCTGTTTGCGGGACAAACCTGTTCCACACCGAATGGGGGTTCGAGGATCGCTATGTCAATGTCGCAGTAGGCGGCTTTGCCGACCCCACGTTTCCGCCGCCGACCGATTCGATCTATGACTGCCGCCGTCACCCGTGGGTCATCCTGCCGCCCGCCATGGTGACACATGACGAGGACCCTGATTAGCGGTCGACCGGCGCTTCGTCCTGCTCTGGCTTCAAACCGTAAGGGGCGACAAGCCGCCAGACATGCGCCGGGACCATCGTCTTGATCCGGCGGGGCGCGGCGCGGCGCAGGTGGAGGATCGTCTCGATCGCCTTCATCTCCACCCGGGCCCGGCCAAATTCCAGCCCGCGCGGTCCGATCCGGGGCATCAGCCAGCCCACGATCCCGCGCATGAAGTTCGGCATCCGCCGCAGAGGCAACCCGCCCGCAGCGCGCGCCGTGTTTTCCATGAACCCCTTGACCGCGTTCGTTCGGTTCCCCCGCGAGCCGACGGGGTCCAGCCGGACCCTGTCGCCGAGCAGCCCAAGCAGTTCCGCCCCCCGGTCGTTGCGTACGATGATCCACTGATCCCCCTCGCCCGCCATGTAGCCTACGGTGATGTCGGACAGCGTGTTGGTGTAATCCACGCAGGTCCGGCAGGTCAGCGGAAAAAAGTCGTGGGGTAAGTCGGACAGGGGCAGTTTCAGGAACGGAATCGCCTGTTTGCGCCCATCGTCGAAGCGCAGTTCGACGTGATAGTCCGCCCGAAACTCAAGGTAGCTGATCGTGTCGGGCTGATCGGACAGGCGGGCCAGAAATTCGTGAAAGTTGCCGATGGTCGTGTTGTCGGAACAGGGGGTACCGATGACATAGATGCGATCAAACCCCAGATCCGCCTCGATCTTGCGCAGGGCGTGGATCTGGCAGGGGATACCGATGACGGCGATGCGTTTGTGACCGGCAGCGGCGGCCGGTTCCAACAGGGCGAGGACGGGCGCAAACCCCATCCGCATCCCCCGTGCGTGTGCCATCCCGGCAGGGTCGGTCACGATGATTGGCTGGCCTTTCCATCGGTCGACGGGGTCGGGGCCGACAGTCAGGACCGCATCGACCAGCCCTTTTTCCAACAGCGCCGCGCCCAGCGATGTGGTGATCCCGGTCCATTGCGCGCCGGGCAGCGGGTCGCGCATCGCGGCCCGGTGCATCGCGGTGTAGCGGCCAAAGAACGCCTCCTCCCCCACGGCCGGATCACGCGCCCGTCCATGCAGACGCGACTCTTGCGACGCGTAATCCGGTTGCAGGAACTGGCAGGCCGTTCCGCAGGATTTGGCGAT
The DNA here is from genome assembly GCA_024642115.1 of Marivivens sp. GTDB lineage: Bacteria > Pseudomonadota > Alphaproteobacteria > Rhodobacterales > Rhodobacteraceae > JAHEBU01. The sequence continues at coordinate 336,304 of JAHEBU010000003.1, forward strand.
GCCCATCCGGCTGAGCCCGCAATCGGTACACAGGTGGCGCGGTTCGGGATCTGTAAGGATTGGCACAACAAAGGAGGCGGGGCGGGCGGTATCTGGCATGGCAACCTGTCTGGGCAGTGTCGTTGTCAGGCTAACCTGACAGCATATGAACCTAAAGCTGCTTTCGAAGGTTTCGCCATCATGCCAAATGCTGCAACTGCATTGACCCCGGGCCGCAACGGTCGCACAACCGGGTCAATCACGACGGAAAGGCCACGGCATGGGACCCAACGCAAAAGGCGCGCTGCTCGCCCTTCTGGCCTTTGCAGTCTATGCGACCAATGATGTGGTGGTAAAGTTTCTGGGCGGGATCTATTCGCCGGTCCAGACCATCTTTTTCTCGACCCTTCTGTCGTTTCCGGTGGCGATGTTGATGATCATGCGGGATTCGACGCCCGGCACCCTGATCCCGGCGCATCCGTGGTGGATGGCAGCGCGGACGCTGGCGACGCTGATCACGGGCATCTCGGCGTTTTACGCCTTTGCGGTGCTGCCGCTGGCGCAGACCTATACAATCCTGTTTGCCTCGCCGTTACTGATCACCTTGCTGGCCATTCCGATTCTTGGCGAAAAGGTCCGTATCCGGCGGGGAATCGCGGTTCTGGTGGGTCTTGGCGGGGTTCTGGTCGTACTGCGACCCGGCCAGACCGCATTGAACCTTGGGCATCTGGCAGCGCTGGTCGCGGCCTTTGGAGGGTCGTTCGCGTCGGTCATCGTGCGCAAGATCGGGGCGGATGAGCGGCCTGTGGTTCTGCTGCTCTATCCGATGGTGGCGAACTTTGTCGTCATGGGGATCGCACTGGGCTTTGTCTACAAACCGATGCCAATCGAACATTTCGGCCTACTGGCCGTCATGGCCGTTCTGGGATCGCTGGGTGGGATCATCATCATTGCCGCCTACAAATATGGCGTGGCGATCGTGGTAGCCCCGATGCAGTATTCCCAGATTCTGTGGGCCAGCCTCTATGGCTATCTGTTTTTCAGCGAAACGATCAGCCTTAACACGGCGATCGGCGCAGGCATCATCATCGCAAGCGGCGTCTATATCGTCCTGCGTGAAGGGTCCAAGGGGGCCTCGGCCAACCAACCCGTGCTGCAAACCCGCAGCCGGACCGAAACCGGGACCAGCCCGCGCATCAGCCCGTTCCTGCGCCTGCGCGAGATGGCCTTGCGGGCCAAATAACGCTCTTGTCAAAGCGGCCCTGTCGTATTACCCCGCCCCCTAGTCGGAGTGTAGCGCAGCCTGGTAGCGCACCTGCTTCGGGAGCAGGGGGTCGGAGGTTCGAATCCTCTCACTCCGACCAACCATTAAAATCCCGAAAAATCAAAGCGTTAAACTAGAAGACTCATCTCGTCCCGAACAGTATTTCTGACCACAGGATCGGCTCACCCCACGACTTTCGAATCCCAGAGGTCAGGAACGTGCTCGAGACCTTTTCCTTTTGTGAGTCGCCCGGCCAAGCGCCCACTGGACGACATGCATCAGCAAGGCCGGCGTCGATGTCGCACCCCTTGCGCTTGGTTTACTGGATCGACGTGATTGGCGGCCCCAACACTCTCCCAAAAGCTGCGTCGCTATAACTCAAGCACACAATCAATCGCGACTGTGTGTCCAGGAAAGCGACACAGATGACTCCCAAACGCCCTCACGACGAAACTGAACTGCCCAAGTTTCTTGATCGACGGCTCCTTCAACTCAAACCCGTCAAGAGCCAGATAGAAATCTCGAACGAAGCTAGGTTCAACAAACTCTTGCAGCGGCTAACATTCAGCACCGCAGTCGTGCAATTCGAGACGTTCCCCATCTTTGTGCAAAAAGTTGACAAGTTGGGCGTCGGAAGAAATTTGCAGGGCTGAGCGGAAATCAGGGCATGCCCCGGCTGACTTGGCCGGGGCATGCAGTATGTTTGTATCAGAACTTGAACTCGTCCAGGTTCGCCGGCGTCACGATCTTTGCCGGCCCGAGCACCACCTCGCCGTTCTCGCCGATGGTATAAGTGCCCAACCGACCTGCGTCGAAGGTCTCTCCTGCCGCGCCGGTGATCTTGCACTGTGCCAGTGCCTGGGCGGCGTAGTAGGTGAGATAACCCAGGTCCGAGACGTTCCACCAGATGTCCTGGGCCGAACCGTCGGCGATGTATTTGCGGATCAGAGTAGCGGGGGCGAGACCGGTCAGTTTGATCTGGCCGGTCAGGCCGGCTTCTTCCAGAGCGCGTGCAGCAGCGGGAAGACCGATACCAGCTGGCACGATGATGCCCTTGAGATCAGGATAAGCCTGCGCCAGCGCAATGGTCTGCTGCTGATTGATCTGCTCGCTCTCTTCGCCATAGGCGACCTGCACGAGTTCCAGCCCCTTGTAGTCTGGGTTAGAAGCCATCTCTTGCTTCATCTGGTCGATCCAGGCGTTCTGGTTGGTTGCCGTTGGTGTCGATGACAGAATGGCGAACTTGCCTTCGCCGCCAATCATCTCGGACATTGACTGAAGCATCATCGAGGCGAGGCTGGAGCCAAGGGCTTGATTGATGAAAAGCGAACGAGCATCCGGGGCCACGTCAGAGTCATACGAGATCACCATGACGCCATTCGCAGCAGCACGCTTGAGCGCCGGTGCAACCGCGTTTGCATCGTTGCCAGAGATCGCGATCACATCGACCTGCTGGGCCACGAGATTGTTGATGAACTCGATCTGAGCTTCGGCCGTGGCCTGGCTTGGTGCCGACTGGATGACATTGCCACCGATCTCGGCCATCGCCTCCTCGGCGCCTTTGCCCGCGACTTGGAAGTAGGGGTCGGTGTCGAGCTTGGGCAGGAAGCCGACTGTGACGGGTTCAGTGGCGCAATCTTGCGCTTGCAGACCGCTGGCCGAAATCACAGCCAAACCGCAGACTGATGCGAGTAGGGTTCTTCTAAGCATTTCTTTCTCCTCCAGTTTTGATTTCCAGCACAGGCTGGACCGATATGCCGCAGTATCAGTGCGGCGCGTTCTGTTTCTTGACACCCAGCCGCCTGAACCAGTCCGACAGCACAGGTGAGACGTTGCCGGCCAGCAGGGCGAGGATCAGCAGCAGGCCGACAACAGTGCTTTGCGCGTCTCCGCCGACGCCCGAGATGCCAAGCTGGTTGCGGATGAGCGCTACGAGGCTAAGCGCGCCGACGACGCCGACAACGCCGCCCTTGCCGCCGAAGACGCTCACTCCCCCCAACATCGCGATAGTGATAACGTCAAGTTCCATGCCCAACGCGTTGTTCGCCCGGGCATTGGCCAGCCGCGCCGTGTAAACGATCCCGGCGATCGAGGACATCACGCCTGAAAAGACGAAAAGCCCGAACCGAATCCTATCGACATTGATGCCTGAGAACCGTGCGGTTTCGGGGTTACCGCCAATGACGAAGATGCGGCGACCCAACGGAGTGGCGTGAACCACCACTGCGAAGACAGGCAGAATGATAAGAAAGGGAAGGATGGTCTGCGGCACCGGCATTGAGCCAATGTTAAGGAAGCCGAAATTGGTCAGCGCATCGGGCAGGATATTGACCGAGCCGGTGCCGAGCAGGACGTAACCAATACCGCGGAACAGCGCCATAGTCCCCAACGTCACCACCAGCGAAGGCAGGCCGACCCAAGTGGACATGAAACCGTTAAAGGAACCGAGCGCTGCCCCAGCCAGCAGGGCCAGCGGAATAGCGGCAATCAGCGGCACTCCCGCCCTGACGCTTAGCCCAAGGATGACGCTTGTCAGCGCAAGGGTGCTAGCCACTGACAGGTCGATATCGCGTGTGACCAGCAGTAACATCATCGGCAGGACGATGAGCGCACGTTCCGAAGCGCCGGCGATGACTTGCGAGATGTTGAAGGCTGTCCCGAAATTTGGCACGGCCACGATGCCGAAAACCGCCACCGCAATTGCCACCAGACAAATGAACAGATCCCAAGCGGACAACCAAATCGGTAGTCGCATCAGATTGCCCTCCGCTTCAATGCGCGTTCATTTCGGCGGGCAATTTGGGCGTCGACCGTAATCGCGGCGAGAATGACGAGGCCGTAGACCCCCTGTAACCAGAGTGGATCAACCCGGACTAGGCTTAGGCCGTTGCGGATCACGAGGAGCGTGATGACGCCGAGCGCAATGCCGAAGACCGTTCCCGAGCCTCCGCGGATCGCCACCCCGCCGACAACCACCGAAGCGATTACTGTCAGTTCGTAGCCGAACGCGACGCGGGCATCGACGGTGGCATAGCGCGAGGCCCACAGCGCGCCCATCAGACCGGCAAGCACCCCCGCAATTGCAAATGCGGCAAAGACTCGGCGCGCCGCGGGGACACCGATGGTGTCCGCGGCGGCGGGGTTGGAACCTACGCCATAAAGTTCGCGACCGAAGGTAGTGCGACCGAGTAGGAAAGACGCGGCGGCCAAGGTGAGGACTGCGAATATCACGATGAGAGGGATGCCAAAGATCTGGCTCCCTGCAAGGTCCAGCCAGTGCTTGGGAACCTCGTCGGCACTGATCTGGTCACCGTTGGCCCATAGGCTGTGCAGGCCGCGGAACACCGACATGGTTCCCAGCGTCGCCACGATGGACGGCACTCGACCATAGGCGACGATGAGGCCATTGATCATTCCAAGACTGCCACCGAGTATCATTGCAACAGCGACTGCGGCGAGTGCTGGAAGTTGCGGATTGTCTTGCATGAAAAGCGCCGCGGCATAGGCGGTCAGACCAATAACAGAAGCAACTGAAAGGTCGATGTTCCGGGTCAGGATTACCAACATCTGCCCCAAGGCCACGAACGCGAGAAGGGCTGCATCCATCGACAGAGAGCCGAGGTTCGTAGGGCTGAGCATTCGCGGGTTGATAAGTGATACGGGTATCACGATTGCAAGGATCGCGATGACCAAACCCATCTCGCGCCGAAGCACCAGGGACTCGACGAATGATTGGGCTGGCCTTTGCGCCTCCCGCTCCGGGACTGCGGTGCTCGGGATTGCGTCTATGACTGCAGTTGGGCCCTCATCCGTAGCCGCTTTGAGCACTTCTGAGGGATCAACGTCGCCGCCGTCGAATGTCGCGGTCAAGCGTCCCTCGCGCAGCACGGCGATCCTGTCGCACATGCCGATCAGCTCAGGAAGCTCCGACGAGATCAGTATGATCGCCATTCCGGACTGGGCGAGGGAAGCGATGATCTCGTGAACTTCTGCCTTGCTTTCCACATCGATGCCCTGTGTCGGCTCGTCAAGGATCAGGATACGGGGGCGGGTCGCCAACCATTTGGAAAGTGCGACTTTTTGCTGGTTGCCGCCCGACAGCCCAGAAATTTCCTGCTCGTATGAGGCGAAGCGCAGCTTGAGCCGTTCGAGGTATTCGCGGGTCTTTGCGATCTCGCGAGAGGGCTTCAACAGGCCTAACCGGGTGCACTGCTCGAGTATGGTCAGCGAAGCATTCACCCGGATCGGGAAATCCATGATGAGCGATTGCGCGTGACGATCTTCAGAAACGTACGCGATCCCGTGCCGCATAGCCTCCTGCGGGGAGCGAATATGGACCGCTTCGCCGTCGATCAGGATTTGGCCACGGTCAGGGTGGCGCACGCCGAAGAAGGTCGTTGCGAACTCGGTTCGGCCGCTGCCGACAAGCCCGCCGATGCCCAAGATCTCTCCCTCGCTGACGCCGAGGGAAATGTCTTCGAACTCTGCATCGACAGACAGGCCTTCGGCGCGCAGGATCTCGGCGCCATGCTTGTGGGTCCGTTTGGGAAAGGACGAGAGCAGCTCCCGCCCAGCCATAAGATTGATTGCCTCTTGCCGCGACAGGTCGTCCGAATGGGCTGTCCGGATCAACGCGCCATCCCGCAGAACCGAGATGCGGTCAGATATGCCGAAAACCTCGTCCATGCGATGGCCGACGAAGACGATACCGACACCGCTTTCCTTAAGCCTTCGCACCACAACGAAAAGCTTCTCGACTTCCCTGTGCGAAAGGCACGCGGTGGGTTCATCCAAGATCAGCACGTCGGCATCGGTTGAAAGGGCCTTGGCGATCTCCACCAGTTGCTGCTCAGAAACACTCAATGTTCGCAACATCGCGTCTGGACGAACCGACAGACCAACGGTGTTGAGCAAGTCGGTAGACCGCCGATACATCAAGGCTGTGTCAAGGAAGCCGGCAGAAGTCTTTGGGAACCGACCGAAAAATATGTTCTCCATGATCGAGAGGTCCGGGAAGAGGCCAGGGTGCTGGTGCACCACTGCGATCCCCGTCCGCTGGGCGTCGAGCGGCGAATGCCAGCTCTGGATCTGGCCGGCCACCAGAATTTCGCCGCTGCTAGGGCGATGGACCCCGCACATCATCTTGACACAGGTGCTCTTGCCGGCCCCGTTTTCGCCGAGCAGGGCAAGGACTTCTGCGCGGCGGACATCGAGCGACACATCGCTGACCGCCACGGTTCCGCCGAACACCTTACTCACGTGGCGCAGCTCGATAAGCGGCGGTGGGTCTGCTTGCCGGGCATCTTGGTCCGATGTTGATTCCATTATGGACATGCAGTGCAAGATCGCACCCGGCAAGTAACAGCCAGGTCGGCGAAACTCCTCCCTTTCGCAATCCCCTGGACTGCCATTCCTCAAATCAAAAAGACTGCAAGAGACTAGCAGAGTCAATACTATTTCATTATGAAGTAATTAATGAGCCAATTCACATGCCGCCAGACGCGCGGCTTGTCTTGATACATCGCGCATCTTAGGAAAGGGCGTGCAGAAAAGGAGCCGGTCCATTTTGGTCCGGTCAGAACGGGAAGTGATGAAATTGAAGGACGGAAGAGATCCATCAGGCTATTCTGCCCGCCGCGGATCCAATCAGGTCGCTGTTCGTCATTACAACGAACGGCTCATCCTGCAGCTCATCCGTCGTCGCGGCCGGCTGACCAAGGCCGAGGCGACCCGCGCGACCGGCCTCTCTGCAAATGCGGTTTCGACGATCTTTCGTAGCCTCGAGGCGGAAAGCCTCCTCCTGCGCGGCGAGCCGGACAAGGGCAAACTCGGGCAGCCCTCAATTCCCGCCAGTATCAATCCCGACGCGCGATTCTACCTCGGTCTGAAGGTGGGGCGGCGCAGCAGTGACCTGATCGTGCTCGACTTTGCAGGCAAGGTCCGCGCCCATCGCAGCACCTTCCACACCTATCCAACGCCCCAAGAGAGCATCGCGTTCGTTGAGGCATCGATTGGCCCCCTGCTTAAGGAAGCCAAGGTGCCGCGCAAGGCGCTACACGGGTTCGGCGTTGCGATCCCGACCGAACTTTGGAGTTGGGCGACTGAGATGGCGGCCCCCCAGCAGGAAATGGATGCCTGGCGCGATTTCGATATCGCCGCGGCGCTCTCAAGGCTTGGGCGATGGCAGGTTTTTGTAGAGAACGATGGCACTGCGGCTTGCCGCGCCGAACACACGTTCGGATCACATGACGCTGTCCACGACTTAGTGTATTTCTTCGTGGGCACGCTGATAGGGGGCGGCATCGTGCTGGATTCCGAGGTGTTCACCGGGCGGACCGGCAACGCGGGCGGCTTTGGGCCGCTGCGCGTCCCCGATGGCGCGCCCGGCAAAGATCGCCTGATGGACCACGCATCAATCTTCGTTCTCGAACAGATGATCGAGGCCGCTGGCGGCAGCCGCTATGAGATCTGGACTGATACCGCAGCCTGGACACGTTATCCCGAGCTGGTGGATCGTTGGATCGCGGAAACGGCGCGAGCCCTGGCACATGGCGCAGTTTCATCGCTCTCGGTAATCGACTTCGAAGCTGTCGTAATCGACGGCGCATTTCCCGAATGGATCCGGGACAGGCTGGTTGCCGATGTTGACGCCTTGTTCGATGACATGGACTTGCAAGGCATAAAGCGCCCTGCGCTGGTCGCCGGCAGATGGGGCAACATCGCGCGTGCCGTCGGGGCGGCCGTTCTTCCGATGGCGGCGGAATACTCGATCGGTGGCACGCGCTTGGGGACTTGATCCAGTATCATGGAGTTGTCGCCGAACCTGCGAGTCGAGAAATGACCACCGCTGGACGTTTCGTGTTATCGACATTGCTTGAACTCAAGCCTTCGAGTGACAGACGTGACCCCGACAGTTGCACCGCCCCTTCGCCGGAACCGCGATTTTCTGCGCCTCTGGATGGCAGCGGCCATAAGCGCCGGGGGCGCCAAGATCACCCGGACCGTGCTGCCCATGTTCGCCATCTTGACGGTCGGTGCCAACCCGACGCAAGTCGCACTGCTGGCGATGCTGGGGGTCGCGCCGGGCCTCGTTGTTAGCCTGGTTGGCGGTGGTATCGTCGACCGCAACGCCTGCCGCCCCCTGATGATCGGCGCTGACCTCTTTCGCGCGGCGCTGATTCTGACCATCCCGGTTGCGGCGATGTTCGACCTGATGTCGATGCCGCAAATCTATCTGGTCGCGGCGGCCATCGGTGCGGCCAACACGCTGTTCGGCATCGCGGACAATACTTATTTGCCTACCCTGGTCAGGCCCGATGATCTTGTCGCTGCCAACGCCCGGCTGGAAACGACCGATGCGGTGGCCGAGGGGTTTGGTCCGTGGCTGGGCGGTGTCCTGGTCGGACTGATCGGGGCGCCTGCAGCGCTCCTGATCGATGCGCTGACCTACCTTTGGTCCGCCGCGTTCTTGGGGATGATTGATCGGACGGAGGTGCGCAAGCCGCAAGAGGGTGCGGCAGGGCGGGGCATGTTCGATGATGCGGTGGCGGGTCTGCGCGCCTGCCTCTTTCATCCGCTGATCGCACGGATCCTGCTTGCCGAAACACTCGTTTCGTTGACGGGCGGGTTCTTCATGGCCCTCTACATGGTAATCGCGCTGGTCGAAATTGGGCTTTCGCCAGCGACGATCGGGTTGATCATAGGGATCGGCGGGATCGGCAGTCTTGGCGGAGCCTTTCTCGCGCCAGCGCTCGAGCGGCGTTTGGGCACGTTCCGCACGCTTCTGCTTTGCCTCAGTGTCGCCGGGCTCTGGAGTATTTCCCTGCCTCTTTCCATGGTCTTTACCGAGTTCGCCATCCCACTGCTGATATCCGACCAACTGGTAGGCGACGCCTTCATGACAGCATTCCTCATCATCGCGCTCAGTCTGCGGCAACGCGTCCTGCCAGAGCAGACGATGGGTCGGGCGAATGCGACGTTTCATCTGGCGAATGGGATCGCTTTGGTCGTCGGGTCGATCATTGCCGGATTGCTATCGCTTGCCCTGTCGGTGCCGACTGTCAGTTGGCTGGCGATCAGCTTTGCCTTCGCCGCCATACCGGTCCTTGGGAGCGGGCGCGTCCCCGCTGATCCATCCATCAACTGATCCACTCAAGATGATGACCTAATGAAGTTGGTGCCGCCGGCTGCTTTGGAGGACTGGGAAACCCACGGAAGAATGATCGCAATGGGGTGTGTTGCGACCGCTACCGAAACATCAGTGTCTTCGGCTCTCAGACGAAAGGGCACTGTATGGCCAATGCCGCATCGCTTGGGAGGATGGCTGGCCGCTGAACGGCCAGCCACACCTACCTCAGGCCGGCATCGCGGCCTTCACACGGTCCGGTGTCATCGGGAGACGCGTCACCCGAGCACCTACTGCGTCGAACACCGCGTTGCCGACGGCAGCAGAGGTTGGTCCTTGTGCCGATTCACCCGTGCCAAGGAACGGCTCGCCAGGACGGTCGATAAGAGAGACTTCGATCGGCGGAACCTCGTTGAAAGTGATGATCGGATAGCTGGCCCAATCGCGCGATAGCACCTTGGTGTCGTCGAACTTCACCTCTTCCTTGAGTGTCCAGCTTAGCGACTGGATCAGTCCGCCTTCGATCTGGTTGGCGATACCGTCGGGATTGATCATCTGACCGCTGTCATTGGCGGCGGCAGCGCGGACCACCCGGACCCGACCATTGCGGGCCGTCACCTGAACCTCGACTGCGACCGCCGTGTAGGCGGCAAGGTTCTTATAGCGGGCGAAAGCGATACCCCGGCCAAAGCCCGGCCGCGCTTCCCATGCATCCCAACCAAAGGTTTCGGCGCATTTTGTCAGCACGTCCCGCGCCCTGGTATCTTCGAGATAGCGCAGCCGATATTCGACCGGATCAACGCCAGCATTTCGCGCCAGTTCATCCATGAAGGACTCGATGGCGAAGGTGTTGGCGTATGCTCCAAGGCCCCTGGTCGAAGAGACACGGAGAGGCATTTCAGTGATGAAGTGCGTTGCCACACGAGTGCCTGGGAAGGTGTAGATCGGGATGCCGTTCCGGGTGGCGGCATAGTTCGGCGGGCCGCCGTCCTTTGGCGTCGGCATTTCAAATGGCGGCTCTAGATACCGCGCTGAAAGCAGGTTGCCTGCGTTGCCGCTCGGCCGTGTGCCGTGTGGGGTCGAATAGATCTCCATGTTCCAATCGAGGATGTTGCCATCGGCATCGACTCCGGCCTTCGTCTGCATGACCATGGCAGAGCCATATGGTTCCCACGCGTGTTCCTGTTCGCGGGTATATTGCAGCTTGATCGGCGTTCCCGGCATCGCGGCAGCGAGCAATGCCGCATCCGCCGAGGCGTCGTCGGCATTGTTGTGGCCATAACATCCAGATCCGTGGGTGTGGACGCATTGCACCTTGCCATCTGCAAGGCCCAACATCTGCTGAATGGCAGCGGCCGTTGAAAACACGCTTTGGCTGGCGGTGTTGATCGTCATCACGCCATCCGCATCCATGACCGCGATTGCTGCGGAGGTGCCGATCGACCCGTGCATGTGATAGGGGCGCATATATTCGTTTTCGATCACCTTGGCGGCGGGATCGCCACCCTCGCGCGGGGTGTTCACCCATTCGGTCAATTCGCTTGGCGCCGCCTTGAGCCAGTCGAAGATGCCGTCGGATGTGGGCAGAGCACTCTCGACCTGCCACTCGGAGCCGGTTTCCAATGCTTTTGCAGCCGCCCAAGCCTGATCCTGATGATCTGCGATCACGCCGAGGAACGATCCGTTCTGGATCACCTTCAGAACGCCGGGCATTTTGCCTACGCCTTCCACATCAGCCTTGACCAGCGTTGCCTTGTAGGTCGGCGGACGGGCCACGGCGCCGAACTTGACGCCTTCGGGGTTTGTTTCCTGAATGAAGATCTGTTCGCCGGTCATCTTTGCTGGAATATCGAGCCGCATGACAGGCTTGCCCATGTAGCGATACTTCATCGGGTCAAGCAGGGGGCCTTCACCGGTGGCCGCCACGTTGAGTTCGTCGCCTTGGACGAGTTCCCAATACGTCACATGGCTCCCGTCAGGTGCCGAGATCGTGCCGTCCTCGACGACCAGGTCGGCGGCATTTGCGCCCAACTTGTCAGCGGCCATCTGCGTCAGCATTTGGCGCACGTCGGCCGACGCCTGTTGCACGGCAGGCGCGCAGTAGGGGGCAGACTGCGATCCGGCTGTCGTGCCTTCGTCGGGGCCGACGCGAGTGTCGCCCGAAATGACGTTCAGCCGGGCCATGTCGATCATCAGTTCGTCGGCGCAGCATTGTGCGGCCATTGTCACCGCACCCTGCCCCAGTTCAACCTTGCCGATCAGCAGGGTGACAGTGCCGTCCGAATTGATCCTGATCCAAGAGTTGAGCATCGGGTTCTTTTCAAGGTCACCCGGCAGCTTGGATGCACCTTCAGCCAATGCGCCGCGAGGAAGGGCAAAGCTGAGCGTCAGGAAGCCCGCAGTGGCAAGAAATGCCCGCCGGTCGATTGTGAAAGGGGAGTTCATGGCTCAGGCCTCCTCTGCCGCACGCAGGACAGCGCGCACGATCCGGTTGTGGGTGCCACAGCGGCACAGGTTGCCGTTCAGCGCGGCGCGAACATCCGACTCGGTCGGTTTGGGATTGATGTCCAGAAGGGCCTGCGCGGTCATGATCATGCCCGACAGGCAGTAGCCGCATTGTGCGGCTTGTTCATCGATAAAGGCCTGTTGCAGTTTGCTGGGTTTGCCATTTTCACGCAGCCCCTCAAGCGTGGTAACAGACCGCCCGGCAGCCGAGGCCGCCGTCGTCTGGCACGAGATGACCCGTTCGCCATCCACATGGACGGCGCATGCACCGCACTGTGCCTTGCCACAGCCGAATTTCTGACCGTTGGCGTCGAGTTGATTGGTCAGAACTGACAGCAGCGTGGCGCCTTCCGGGGCCTCCACCGATACATCGGTTCCGTTCAAGTTGAAGTTGATCAAGGTCCATCCTCCCGTCTGCACCTTTTGGGGGTGCGTTGCAGATGAGGCCGCCTTTGATTTATCGATTTGCCGGTTCACAGGACGTCTAAAAAATCACCAAGGTCACTGTTTGGCGGCCCCATTCTTCACCTTGGTGAGAACACGTTGACATCCCTCGTCCGAGTCGCACAAGCTAAATTATCAGTCTATCAATTAAGGCTGACGCCACGCACACAGAGGCTCACGCCATGTATCTCCTTGTTGCAACTCACAGATCCCCCGAATGGGAAGGCGAAATCGCGCGTGAATTTTTTGAGGAAGTTGCGGCGGCAGAGGCCCGGATGGCACGCTGGGCAAGGTTTGGCGTGGATAGCTTTTGCAACACGCCCAGCGACATCTGGATCTTTGGGGACGATGGACAGCCGGTGCGGATCTGGGATTGGCGCACGCGCGCCCCGGTTGAAATTGACAGAAAATCCGAGAACACGGAGCGGCAGGAATGAAGTGGTTATTGACGATCTTTGCCGTCCTGATTGCCCTGTCTGGCGCCGCATGGCTTTGGGCGAATCGAGCCGGAGAGATCGAGGCGATTTCGCCTCCGGACGCCGCGGCGTTTGACCCAGCCAAGATCGCTCAGGGTGAAACACTTGCCACATTGGGAGGCTGTGAAAGCTGCCACGGAAACGACTTGTCCGGCGGCATTGCGCTTGAGACCCCTTTCGGAGCAATCCATTCGACCAATCTGACCCCTGATGCCGACACCGGTATCGGCACATGGTCCGAGATGGCCTTTGCCCGGGCCATGCGCCAAGGCATCAGCCGCGATGGTCACCTGCTCTATCCGGCGTTCCCATATGACAGTTTCACCAACGTGTCCGACGATGACCTTTCCGCGCTCTACGCGTTCATGATGTCCCGTCCGGCGGTGGCGAAGGCGCCCGTTGCGAACGGTCTGTCCTTTCCCTTCAACCTTCGACCAGCGATGGCAGGCTGGAACCTGCTGTTCCTGAACAAAGGCCCCTATGTCCCCGACCCGAACAAAAGCGATAGTTGGAACCGCGGGGCATACATAGCAGAAGGTCTTGGTCATTGCGCCTCTTGCCACACGCCGCGAAATGGGTTCGGCGCGCGCGACACCGGCCAGCCCTACGCCGGCGCCCTGATCGAAGGCTGGTTTGCCCCCGCCTTGAATGCCACGTCGCCCGCCCCGATCCCGTGGGCGTCGGACGCTTTGATGAACTACCTCTACGATGGTTGGGACGCGGACCACGGTATTTCCGCAGGACCGATGCAGGACGTTGTAAAACATGTGGGCGCCCTGTCGGAAGACGATATGACGGCACTTGCCGAATATGTCCTGTCGCTTCAATCGGGCCGTGATCCGGCCGAGGGCAACGCGGCCCGCGCTTTTGCGACCCAAGCAGCCGCTACCGCCGACGCGCCCGAGTTTTCCGAGGGGCAGGCACTGTTCGAAAAAAGTTGCCAGAACTGTCACCGCGATGGCACTGACATGGTGCCCCTCGCATTGAGCAGTGCTGTCAATCTGCCGTCCCCGGCGAACCTGATTCATGTGGTCACCGAAGGCATCACCCCGTCAGAGAACGCGTATTTCGTAAAGCCAATGCCAGGATTTCCCTTGCTGACCCAGAGCGAAAGGGAAAACTTGGCTCGATACGTCCGCCATCGCTTTAGCCAAAAGCCGCAGTGGACGGACGTAGATCTTTCAGAAGCTGCAGCGTCAGCGTCAGAAGGTCAGTGAGAGAGTCTCGTCAGAACCGATCCAGCGTGTCGATCCATTACCGGTTCGCCAGAACCCAAATCGCTGACTTTTCAGGCGAAGATGTCACTTTTATTGGTGGTCGATCAGCAACTTTCTTATGTCGCGCCAACAATCTCCTTGCGTCGTAGCGGATGCGAGTCCGCGAACGCGGGTAGCTCTAGAAGTCGGTCGGTTAAGTCTTTGAAGCGAGGAAACGGGGTCAAATCGACGTCGAAGGGGCCACCAGCGACAGCATGGCTTGTCATGGCAATTTCGGCCAAGCCGACTGTGTCGCCAAAGAGAAAGGGGTTTGGCGGCCGTCGATTGAGTCGTTCTTCATAGGCCGCCACTCCTTCGGTCAACCAATGTCTTGCCCAAGCCTTTACCGCATCCGGGTCGGCGCCATACTCTTCTGCCAGATGTTTCCGGATCCGGGGCACTATCAAAGGATGGGCGTCGGCAATTGTGTTGAGAGCCAGCGCAAGCGCCTCTGCCCGGTCAAACGGATCCGAAGGCAACAATCGATATCCACTGCCAGTTCCGTCAAGATAATCAAGGATCGCAAAGGACTGCGTGATGACCCTGCCATCCACCTCGAGGGCGGGAACTGCTGCGTTTGGGTTCAAGGTCAAGAATTCGTCGCTGAATTGATGCCCTTTGAGCAAGTCATATTCCACCTCCTCGAAGGGCAGACCCATGAGGTTGAGCGCCACACGGACCCGATAGGTAGCATTTGAACGCCAGTATCCATGGAGCCGCAACCGTGTCATCGAAATATCTCCGTTGCCTATGTGAATGGAACTAACGGCCATTCAGATAAGTATTGATCGGTCTAGAAGGGCAGGACGCAAGTTCTAAGTGATCTGATCGCCAGATGGTGCCGGAATGGCGGCTTTGGTTTGATAGGGAGGACCGGCTCAACGCTCCGACGCATATGGACGGACAAGGCGCCGGATCCCGGCCCTTGGCGCAGCTTCGTGGCCGTCGAATACCAACCATCGAAGGGTCAACTAATTCAACAACTGCCGTCTGATTGAGCCTATCAGGAACATCCTGCCCGCAGAGTCCGAGGCCAACGACCACGCAGATCTGGAATCTGAACCCATCGCCGCATAGCTCAGGTCAATCAGCCTCCGGCAAATTCGGCGCGGTTCAGTCCGATCGCACGCTGAAAGCTAGACACGCACCTGGTAGCTCACCGGCTCCCAGCGGTAACTGTCAGCGGTTCGCTCCACATAGCCCAAGGACGGGAACGGCATATGATGCCCGATGACGGGTATCGCGTCAGTCGCGACCATGTCGAGCACGCGTTTGCGTGCCGCGATCGCAAGGTCGGAGTCGTCATCGAAGAATACCTTAGCCTCGGGCACTTGCAGCGAGAAGACATAGTGGTTGGCCAGATCACCCCAAAGCAGGACCTGTTTGCCGCCGCTTTCCACCATGAACATCATGTGCCCGACGGAGTGCCCGTAGGCCTCGATTGATGTGATTCCGGATGCGACCCTGTCGCCCGGTGCGAGAAATGTCATCTGGTCGGCCAATGGCACGATAAGGTCGAGAAACATCTCGCGGTTGGCGGCGCGGCTTGCCGGGATCCGGGCCCCTGATTTCCATTCGTCAAACTCGACCTGCCCAATCGCGTAGCGCGCATTTGGAAAAGCTGGCGCACCGTCAATGGTGACACCCAGAATGTGATCCGGGTGCACATGGCTGAAGACGACGAGGTCCACATCCTCGGGGGCATATCCCGCTGCGGCCATCCGTTTGCGCAGCAGACCTGTGTTGGCACTGGGCCCCTTGGCACCAAAGCCCACGTCGAACAGGACGAGTTCCTTGCCAGTATTCACAAGGGTTGGCACGAAGGGATGTTCAAACCGATCTACCGGCACATGGGCCGCCGCCCCCAGGGCCGCGATTTCGGCGGCGTCGCGATCCAGACAGAACGGTGGTTTGACGGCATCGCGCAAGACCGTCCCATCGAGGACCGTTGTCACCTCGAATTCGCCGAGTGCAAGGCGGTTGACGGTTGCGAAATGTGCGCCCTGCATGGCTGCGGTCATGATCTGTCCTTCCAAAACCTCGCCCGATGTTTGACCGGAACGTGGGGCGCTGCTCAAGCAGATTTGCCCGCGCTGGACCATTTGTCTCTGGACCTTGGGATCGACTTCACATCTTTTCGGGCGGCGAAACGCACCGCGAAAGGCAAGCTATGGACCCGAATGAAACGGCACGCCCCGGCATATTGATGATCGCGGGCTTCGGTGACAATGCCAGCATGTTCGCGGGGCTTGCGGACACGGACCTTGCCCGAAGGTATGATCTTCTTCCTTATGATCTGCCGGGTTTTGGAGCCCCGCCGCTGGAGGGGGAAACGACGATTGACGCCTTGGCAGACGCGTTGGTGGCTGAGGCGCGACGGACAGGGGCACAAATCGTTCTTGCCCATTCGGTGGCGTCCATAATCGCATCTGTCGCATTGAGCAAAGACGGCCCGCTTGAGATGATCTTGTCGGTTGAAGGCAACATCACCGCCGACGATGCCTATTTCTCGGGAACCGCAGCAAACTACGAGGACCCGGCGACCTTTCGCGCGGCATTTCTGGCGCGCCTCGCCGAAAAGGCCCAAGGGTCATCCATATACGCGCGATACCGCGACAACGTGGCCAAGGCCGACCCCAAGGCTCTGTGGCAGCTTGGCCGGGACGCGCGTCGCTTTTCAGATGCACGACACCCGGGCGAGGTTCTGGTTGCGTCGGGAAAGGTATCCTATCTTTATGACGACCCGAATTGCCCGAAAAGCACGCTTGACTGGCTACAGTCCCATGACATCGACAAGCGCCGGCTTTTTGGGGCGTCACACTGGCCCAGCATCGACGTGCCAGACGTGCTGTCCACAGAATGCGTGAACGCGATCACTGATCTGAAATAGCTCCCCAGCACTTGCCCGGCCAAACAAGTCTTCATCATGGATAATGTGACGATCACTGCCCAACAGCAGCCTTAGCCGTGCATCCAGCGATGGTGCATACTGTGCCGCGGCGCTGTGATCCGAGTTTAGAATGTGCTGGACGATGCCCAAAAGACCGCTTCGACGGATCCGAGCCGCAGCATGCTACTCTTCCTCGCACCCGCGATGAACGAGTGCTTTCCGCCCTTTGTCTCGATCTTGGACCTGTCACGCATTCGTGCCGCCCCAAGTGCTCGTTCAAGCAACCTTCCGTTCGAAGGTGACGGGGCCTTTCCAGCCCAGTGCTGAATGGCGCCGACGTGGATCATAGAACCCGTTGATGTTTTCCGAGCTCGGCCAGCTTGGTCTTCCGCGCCATTGCCGATATCTCACCTGCACTCTTCGCAACCATCGGTTCCAGCGTCGCATTCAATATACTGAGCGCGTCGATCCCCTTGATTTCGGCCCGATCAACGCGGCCAATGAGTTCAATCCAGGCAGCCGCGATTTCCGGTTCGCCAGGCATCTGTGCTCGCTCAGCATCGTCACGCGCCAGCACGGTTATGTAGTGATCCCATAGAGCATGTTCGCCGTCCGAGCCGAAAAGTGCACGGCGAGTCCAAAGATCATCGAAATCCCGTTGCCGCGCCGCGATTACTGGCCAGAGCCGACGCTTCGCTTCCGCCTCGTCCGTGGTCTTGAGAGAGGCGTTTCTGGTCTGCGTTCCCAAGATAGCCACCAGATCGAGTGGGACAGCAGGCCGAGCATAGTAGACCGAGCCACGCTTGCTAGGATAAAAAATGCGCATCACGAAGAGCTCTTGGGTCTTGCTCCGGCGCACCCGCCCAGACTACGATTTTCATCATTAGATTTTTACTATCATACACCTAATTTAAAACATGGGGTTGGTTCAAACCGGGTTCTGTTCCTCTCACTCCGACCATTTCCCGTCAGACCCGCGCGGACGTGACCGCCCCCGCAAAATCGGCCCAAAGGTCATCGGCTGTCTCAAGCCCCAGCGACAGGCGCACGACCTGCGCCGAGACGCCAAAGCGGTGGGCGGCGTTGTGTTCCGGTCCGCTGGCCAGCGCGGCACGAACGGGCATCACAAGGCTTTCGAACCCGCCCCAACTGACCCCCAGATGAAACAGGGACAGCCCGTCGCACAGTCGGGGAATATCGACCGATCCGTCAAATTCCACAGACAACAGGCCCGACCGCCCCGTCAACCCCGGCACGACATTCGGCCCGGGTGCATTGACCCGCACCACCCCCGGCAGTCCGGCAAGCCGGTCCACGAACAGGTCCGCCGTCGCCTGATGCGCCCGCATCCGGACCGGCAGGGTCCGCAAGCCACGCGTGAGCAAGAACGCCTCGGCCGGGGCGAGTTTGGCGCCCAGAAGCGGCAGCGTCAGCCCCCGGATCGCGTCGATATGCGCCTGCGACGACACGACCACCCCCGCCACCACATCCGAATGACCGCCGATGTATTTCGAGGCCGAGTGCAAGACCACGTCGATCCCCAGCCGCAGCGGATTTTGAAAAACCGACGTTGCCCAGGAATTGTCGATCACCGTCAGACAACCGTGCCTGCGGGCATGGTCCGCCACGCGGGGCAGGTTCATTGGCTGGAACACCACCGAATTGGGGCTTTCCAGATAGGCCAGCCGGACGCCCGCCAGCAGTTCAGGGTCGTGCTCGAACGCCTTGACTGGATGATAACTCACCTCGACCCCGAAGGGGCGCAGCATCCGTTCACAGAACCGGTAGGCGTCGGGATAGACATGTTCGACACAGGCAATCCGGTCGCCGGGCCGGACAAAGGCAAGTACGGTGCCTGAAATCGCAGCCATTCCGCTGGCGAATCCCACGGCGGCGTCGCCCCCTTCGGCCTGCGCCATCAGCGCCTCGAACGCGGCGACGGTCGGGTTGGTCACGCGGGTATAGATCGGGCCGCCGCTGCGTCCGGTCATGCGATCCTCGAACGCCGCATAGTTTGGAAAGGTGAACAGCGAAGTCTGCACGATGGGGGGCGTGACCGACCCATCCTCGGCCCAGGCGGCGGCAAGCAGGGTATCGAGGGTGGGATCGGTCATGGCGGCCTCCGGTTACGGCAATCCCATCGGGGGCCGCGCCGGGGCGGTTGTCAATCCTGCGGCGGGGCGTCGTCGTAATCGTCGCGCAGGATGCGGGCGGCGTCCCCGTCGGGGTCGTCGTATTGGTCGGACCGCATGGTCCACCAGAATCCCAGCAGGCCCACGCCACCCAGCACCAGCGACACCGGGATTAGAATGCCAAGTATGGTCATGACCGCACCCGCAGCGCGTTGAGCGAGACAAGGATCGAAGAGGACGACATCGCCACCGCCGCCATCAGCGGGGTCGCCACTCCCAACAGGGCCAGCGGCACGGCGACCGCGTTATAGACCGCCGACAACGCGAAATTCTCGAGTATCCGCCGCCGGGCCGACCGGGCAACCGTCAACGCGCCTGCGATATGGGTCAGGTCGGGCGATACCAGCACCAGATCGGCCGCGACCCGTGCCGCGTCCAGCGCCGAGGCGGGGGCGATGGACACATGGGCCAATGCCATTGCCCCCAGATCGTTGAACCCATCGCCCACCATCAGAACACGACGACCCGCGGCGGCCTTGGCCCGCAGAACCTGCGCCTTGTCCTCGGGTAGGACGCCTGCCTGCCAATCGGCGATGCCCAGCTTTGCCGCCACATCGGCCACTGCCGACTTCGCATCCCCTGACAGCAGGCTCACGGGGATATTCCGGGCGGTCAGGGACGCGACAAGGTCGGCAGCACCCGGGCGCAGCCGATCCTCGAACTGAAAGGTGGCGACCGGCGCGCCGTTGACAGACAGCGTCGTGCCGCCCGTGCCACCGGCCCATTCGGGGCGGCCAAGACGGACGGCCTGACCGTCCCACCGTCCCTCGATCCCATAGCCGGGAACCTCGCGGATATTCTTGATCGTTGGCAGCGTCGTCCCCGCGGCAGCCGCGATGGCGCGGGACCGGGGATGGGCGGACCCCTGCGCCAGTGCCGCCGCAAGTGCCGTCGTTTCCGGCGCAATCAACTCAGCCCCCACCAGAACGGGCGGGCCCAGCGTCAGCGTGCCGGTCTTGTCAAAAATGACCTCGTCCACCTCGGCCAGCCGTTCCAGGGCGGTGTCATGCTTGACCAGAAGCCCCGCCCGGAACAGCCGGCCCGACGCGACCGTGGACACGGCAGGCACAGCCAGCCCCAGCGCACAGGGGCAAGTGATGATGAGAACGGCGACGGCGATGTTGAGCGACAGGTGCACATCCCGGGTGATCCACACCCATCCCGCAAAGGCCGCCAGTGCCAGCAGATGCACCGCTGGTGCATAGATGCGCGCAGCCCGGTCCGCCAGCGTGGTGTAGCGCGACCGCGACGATTCCGCTGCTGCCACCAGATCGGCCAGCCCATGTAGCAGGGTGTCGCCACCTACTGCCGTCGCGCACATCTGCACCGCCCCGGTCAGGTTGACTTCGCCCGCGCGAAGTTGGTCGCCCGGGGCAGCAGGGACGGGATCGGTTTCGCCGGTCAGCCAGGCTCGGTCCAGCTCGGTTTGTCCGGCGGTCAGCACACCGTCCACCGGAACCCGCGCGCCCGGCTGCACCAGCAGGACGTCGCCCACGCCGACTTCGGCGATGCGGACGGTCTGCGTTCCGGACCCGGTCAGGCGCAGTGCCGTCGGCACCTCGAGTGCTGCCAGTTCGGCCGCCGCCGACCGTGCCGTCCGCCGCATCCGCTGGTCCAGATACCGCCCCGCCAGAAGGAAGAACGTCAGCGACAGCGCCGCATCGAAATAGGCGTGTTCGCCGTGGATAATAGTTTCCCAGATCGACATGCCACAGGCCAGCACAATGGCCAGCGAGATCGGCACGTCCATGTTCAACCGCCCTACCCGCAGCGCCCGCAGCGCGTTGCCAAAGAACGGCTGTGCGGCGAAGGTGACAGTGGGCAGGGCGATGGCCGCCGAAATCCAGTGGAACATGTCGCGCGTGGCGTCCGTGGCCCCGGCCCAGACGGCCACCGACAACAGCATCACGTTCATCATGGCAAAGCCCGCCACACCCAGCCGCATCGCCAGATCGCGGGCCACGCGGTCGGTGCCTCCGGTCCCAAGGGTCAGGGCATCCAGCGGCTGCGCCTCGTATCCCAGCTGCGATACGGCAGTGACCAGATCGGCGGCCGTCAGTCCATCGACATGAACAGTGGCGCGTTTGCGGGTCAGGTTGACCCGCGCGTCGCGGACGCCTGGCAGGGCAAGAAGCCCCTGTTCAACGGTTGAGATGCACCCCGCACAATGGATCGTGGGCAGAGACAGGTGGATCGGTTCACCCCCCGCCATACCCAACCGGGCCGAGGCCGGAGCGGCAAGGCAGCCGGGGCAGGCAACGGGGCCAGGATGTTCTGCCAACGACATCAATCGACCAGCACGATCACGCGTTGATGAAAATCGGTGCCGTCCTGTGCCACTGCGACCAGCCGCAGGTTCCAGTTGCCAGCCGCCGTCGTCACCGGCGCGCGATAGACCGACCCGTCCCAGACAAAGGCGGGGGTCTGGTCATCGCGCACTTCGGTCGCGCGGCCAAAGGTGCCGCCGACGCTGGCCGCCTGCACCGGATGTCCTGCGGCATCGGTGATGGCAAGGATCAGTTCGCCCTGATGCACATGCGCCTTGACCTGCCAGCCCAGCGCCAGTTGCGCCTTGCGCTCGGCGTCAAAGGTCTGGCTGGCGACATAGGAATTGTCGACCTCAAGCCCCGGAAAGGTGTGCACCGCTTCGTAAGCCAGCACGAGGTTCACCGCGATGATAACGAAGAAAAAGCTGAAGATGATGGCAAAGAACTTTGCCCCGGTGATCGGTCCCCGAAACAGCGCGGTCATGTCAATTGTCCTTTCCGTTGAAGATGGTGTCGACATGGGCCCGGTCGCCCGAGGTCACATCCTCGACCCAGAACCGCAGCGCTGTCCGTTCTTCGTGGGCGGCGTGGTCCTGTGGCCGGGCGCTGACATAGACCCGGATTTGCAGGGTTTCGTCGGCAGGCACGGTGACGGTCTGGTCCTCCGTCCCTTCGATCCCGATGCGCAGGATGCTATCCGCGCTGAGTGACAGGTGGAACTGGCGGGCATCATTGAATTTATTGCGCAGGCGGATGTCATAGACATTGCGGATCGTCCCGTCGGACTGGACGATGTAGGTCGGATTGCGCACGGGCGCGACCGTCATGTCGATGTCGGACCGGATGAACAGGGCGAACAACAGGCCCAAGCCTACCAGCGACCAAAGGCCGGTATAAAGCAGGGTCCGGGGCCGCAGGATATGTTTCCAGATATGTTTGGCCGTGCCGCCGGCCCGTTCGACCGCTTCGTCTTTGAGCGTGTAATAGTCGATCAGGCCGCGCGGTTTGCCGATGCGGGCCATGGTGTCGTCGCAGGCGTCAATGCAAAGGCCGCAGGTGATACAGGCCATCTGTTGCCCATCGCGGATGTCAATGCCCATCGGGCAGACGTTCACGCAGGCCATGCAGTCGATGCAGTCGCCGTGGCCTTCGACGTTTGCCTTGCCACGCGGTTCGCCCCGCCAGTCGCGGTAGCCGATAGTGATCGTGTCCTCGTCCATCATGGCCGCCTGAATCCGTGGCCACGGACAGGCGTAGATGCAGACCTGTTCCCGGGCGACCCCGCCAAAGAAGAACGTCGTCAGGGTCAGGATGGTCATGGTAATATAGGCGACCGGGTGGGCTGTGCCGTGGATCAGGTTGCTCAACAGGGTCGGCGCATCGGTGAAATAGAATACCCACGCCCCCCCGGTGGCCAACCCGATCAACAACCAGACGATCCACTTGGTCAGTCGCAGCCGGACCTTATGCGCGTCCCATTTGGCGTTGTAGAGGCGGACGCGGGCGTTCCGGTCGCCTTCGATCCAGCGCTCGACCAGGATGAACAAGTCAGTCCACACCGTCTGCGGGCAGGCATAGCCGCACCAGACCCGCCCCAAGGCAGAGGTGAACAGGAACAGCCCCAGCCCGGCCATGATCAGCAGGCCCGCCACGAAATAGAATTCGTAGGGCCAAATCTCGATCCAGAAAAAGAAAAAGCGGCGGGTGGCCAGATCAATCAAAACAGCCTGATCGGGCATGCCCGGCCCCCGGTCCCAACGGATCCACGGCGTGATGTAGTAGATGCCCAGCATCAGGGCCATCAGCCCCCATTTCAGGTTACGGAATCGTCCCTTGACCCGGCGGGGAAACACCGGTTCGCGGGCGGCATACAGGGCAGGCGGGCTGTCGGTCGGGGGCATCTTGTGTCCGGTCAGTCAGGGTTGGGGTCGTTATGGCGGTTGGGGCGCCCTGCGACCTTGATGTGGATCAACAGTTTAGGTCGCACCCGGGTTGTCATGGGCCCGTCGTCTTGCCAGACTTGGCCCAGGTATTTCAAAGGACATGACATGCGCGCCTTGCTTCCCCTTGTTCTGGTCATCGCCCAGCCCGCGCTGGCGCAGACCAATCCCATCCCGGGCACCTCTTTGACCAGTTGCGATAACGGCGCCATTGTGGCTACGCCCGATGGGCATACCGGGACAGTCGATGCCGAGATGAGCGGCGTCTGCATGGTCACCTATCTGGACGGTGGCATGGGCGTCTATTCGGCAAGCAGTCTGAAATACGAGGCCGAGGCGGCTGCGGAGGAAACACAGGGTGTGTCAATGGGCCCTTATGCCTGTGCTGCCGCAGACGGAACGGACGGATTCGACCTGACGTTTCTTGATGACGGGTTCTATGCAGGTCCTGATGGCACCGAGGGCCAGTATTCCGACGCCGGCGATGGCGGTCTACTGTTCACGGGCGGAAGCTTTGACGGGATCACAGCGACGATCGACGCAGGGACAGTGACTTTCACGCCGGTTGGTCAATCGAAACCCGTCACCTGCACCCTGTCCGAATAGGGCGGGGCGCGGTCGGACGTTCCCTAAACTTTCGGACTAAATCGCGCCGCCAAACAGCAGAATCCGACCCTAAACACCAGATCAATGGCGTGGACCTGCGTCTTGGTCCACGTTCAGACACGGCACCACGATTGAATCCCCAGTCCCCGATTCTTTCGATTTTCCGTTTGGAAAACCTGCCCCGGATGGTTGCCCGGCGGAAGTCTTCCCCAGAACTCCGTCGGGCGGCCATCCATCCCAATCGCTGTCTGGCACGTCAAAAGTCCGGCCCCCGCCAGCACGGGGACCGGACCTGTTCAGGGGCTCTCCTCCCTGGATTGACCCCGAACGGGCGGCTATTCCCCGCCGCCCAACTGGTGCACGTAAACGGCGGCGGCGTTCACCTCGTCCGGCGACAGCCGCAGGCCCCAGGCAGGCATGACGCCAAACCGGGCCTTGGTCACCGTTTCCGTCAGCGTCGCCTTGTCCCCGCCATAGAGCCAGATCGCATCGGTCAGGTTCGGCGCGCCCAAGTCGCGATTTCCCTTGCCGTCGTCGCCGTGACACGCGGCGCAGTTGTCGGCAAACAGGGTCGCCCCTGCCACAGCCATCGTGGCGTCGTTTTCCTGGTCCGAGATGGACAGGACATACTGCACGACCTGATCAATCTCTGGTGCCGTCAGGATCTCGCCAAAGGCAGGCATCTGGCTCCATCTTGCATCGGGGTCCTGCTCGTTGCGAACGCCGTGATTGATCGTATAGGCGATGTCGGTGATCGACCCACCCCACAGCCAGTCGTCGTCCAGAAGGTTCGGGAACCCCTTGGCCCCCGCCGCCCCGGATCCGTGACACTGGGAACAGTTCGCCCGGAACACGGCGGCACCCGCGTTCTTGGCAAATCCGTCCAGCGTTGGATTGTCAGAAATCTTCGTCAGATCGGCGGCAGCCAGTTGAGTTGTCAGGGCAGAATTGGCCTCGGCCACGGCGGCGATGTCCTGCTCGACCTGCGCCCGTGTGGAAAAGCCCAAAAGGCCGGGGGTCGCCCCTGAAATCAGCGGCCAGGCGGGATAGGCGATGGTATAGCCGATCCCCCAGACGATGGTGGCATACAGGATCCAGACCCACCAGCGGGGCAAGGGGTTGTTCAGTTCTTCGATCCCGTCCCAGCTATGGCCGGTCGTGCTGACCTCGGGCTTTGGGGCGTGTTTGATCGGCGGTTTGCTCATGTCCGGTCCTCCGGGTCAGTCATTGGGGTGTCGTCGTGCCGGAACGGCACCTGCGCGGCATCGGTGTGGGCGGATCTGCTGCCCGGTCGCCAGGCCCACAGGAACACCCCTGCGAAAAAGGCGAACATCAGCAGCAGGACCCAACTGTCGGCAAAGGCGCGCAGCCATGTATAGTGATGCATGGCCCCCTCCTATCGGCTGGGGTCTGGGACAAAGGTCGAAAAGTCGACCATCGTGCCCAGCACCTGAAGATAGGCAATCAGCGCGTCCATTTCGGAAATCCCCGCCTGACCGTCGAAATTGGCAACCACAGCTTTTGGGTAACGGGCAAGAAAATCTGTGGTGTCGCCGTTCGGATCGTCCTGCACCATGAAATCGGCGCTGGCGCTGGCGATCATCTCGTCCGTGTAGGGGACGCCGACCGCCCGGTGAGTCTTCATCAGGTCGGCGACGTAGGTCGGGTGGATCAGATCATTGGCCAGAAAGCCATATTTGGGCATGACCGATTCAGGGACTACCGATTGCGGGTTGGTCAGATGGGCGACGTGCCATTCATCCGAATAGCGCCCGCCGACCCGCGCCAGATCGGGACCGGTCCGTTTGGACCCCCACTGGAACGGATGGTCGTACATCGATTCCGCCGCCAGTGAATAGTGGCCATAGCGTTCGACCTCGTCCCGCATGGGCCGGATCATCTGGCTGTGGCAGACATAGCAGCCTTCGCGGACATAGATATCCCGCCCCGTCAGCTCCAGCGGGGTGTAGGGGCGGACCCCCTCCACTGTCTCGATCGTGTTTTGCAAGTAGAACAGCGGCGCGATTTCGACAATCCCGCCGATGCTCACCACCAGAAAGCTGCCCACCAGCAAAAGGGTTGCGTTCTTTTCAAGGACTTTGTGTCTGTCGAGAATTCCCATGATCCTTGCTCCTTATTCTGCGGGGGTCAGGGCGGCGACGGGCTGGCGTTTGCCAAAGGCCGTCATCCAGAGATTGTAGGCCATGATCAGCGCCCCGGTGAGGTACATGACCCCGCCCAGACCGCGCACGACATACATCGGGAACTTGGCCGCCACGGTGTCGGCAAAGCTGTTGACGAGGAATCCCTGGGCGTCGACTTCGCGCCACATCAGGCCTTCCATGATGCCCGTCACCCACATCGAGGACGCGTACAGAACGATCCCGATGGTCGCCAACCAGAAGTGCCAGTTGACCAGTGTCAGGCTATACAGCCGGTCGCGGTTCCACAGGCGCGGTGTCAGGAAATAGAGGGCGGCAAAGGTGATCATGCCGTTCCAGCCCAGCGCGCCCGAGTGGACGTGGCCGATGGTCCAGTCTGTGTAGTGGCTCAGCGAGTTGACCGCGCGGATCGACATCATCGGCCCCTCGAACGTGGACATCCCGTAAAAGCCGAGCGAGATCACCATCATCCGCATGATCGGATCGGTGCGGATCTTGTCCCAAGCACCCGAGAGGGTCATCAGACCGTTGATCATCCCGCCCCAGCTTGGCATCCACAGGACGATGGAAAACACCATGCCCAGCGTTCCGGCCCAATCGGGCAAGGCCGTATAGTGCAGGTGGTGCGGACCCGCCCAGATATAGAGGAAAATCAGCGCCCAGAAGTGGATGATCGACAGTTTATAGCTGTAGATCGGCCGTTCAGCCTGCTTGGGGACAAAGTAGTACATCATCCCCAGAAAGCCTGCGGTCAGGAAAAAGCCCACGGCGTTGTGGCCATACCACCACTGCACCATGGCGTCCTGCACGCCGCTGAACACCTGCACCGATTTCGATCCAAAGATGCTGACCGGCAGGCTGATGTTGTTGACCACATGCAGCATGGCCACGGTGACGATGAAGGCCAGAAAGAACCAGTTGGCCACATAGATGTGCGGCTCTTTGCGTTTGATGATCGTCCCCAGGAACACCGCCAGGTAAGCGAGCCACACGATGGTCAGCCACAGGTCGGCATACCATTCGGGTTCGGCGTATTCCTTGGATTGGGTCGCCCCCAGCAGATACCCGGTGGCCGCGATGACGATGAACAGGTTGTAGCCCCAGAACACAAACCAGCCCAGATTGCCCCCCCACAGGCGGGCCGCACTTGTTCGCTGAACAATGTAGAATGACGTGCAGATCAGCGCATTACCGCCAAAGGCAAAGATCACAGCGCTGGTGTGCAGCGGGCGCAGGCGGCCAAAGTTGCCGATGCCCTGAAGGAATTCAAAGTTGAGCGACGGAAAGGCCAGCTGAAACGCGATGAACGTCCCCACCAGAAACCCGGCCAGTCCCCAGAACGTCGTGGCGATGACGCCCGCCCGGATGACCCCGTCATTATAGCCCGTGGGGGCGGGCCCCTTTGGGTTGTCGGCCGTGCGCACGGTCCAGACGAACAGTCCGGCGGCGACAGCCATCACGATCAGCGCATGTACCTGATAGGCCAGGTCATGGGCAAAGTTTGCGGCGATTGCGGCAAGCAGGGCAATCACGCCCAGCGCCACGATCTTGATCCAGTCCCACATTGTCTAGTTTCCCTCGGTCGGGCCCGCGCGTTGCGTCGGCGGGCTATTGGCCTGTCCCGTATCCCGAACGCGAGGCAAGGCCGCCTTGATCCACATCAAGGGCGCGGCGACTTCGGTTTGATACGGATCAAGGCGCGGCCTTTCGGGGCAGGCAACGCTGGCACAGACCATTCAAGGAGACCGATCATGGGCTACAAAACGATCACCACGATCCTGACAGACCCCGCCAGCGACGGGGCCGCCCTGCACGCTGCCCGCGCCATCGCCGACGCCAACAGCGGCCATCTGGACGCGCATTGCGTGGGTATCGACCCGACGCGGTTTGAACCGATGCCGGTTGGCGCCACGGCCATCCTTCTGGAAACCGGTCAGGCCGAGGCGCAAGCCAGGGCCGCCGAGATCGCCGATTGGGCGCGCAGTCGTCTGCCCGACGACATGGCCCAACTGACGATCAATCCGGTTGCCATACCGCAGTTGGGAATCGACACGCTGGTCGCGCGGCTGGCCCGGTATTCGGATATCGTGGTCGCCTCGAAACCCTATGGCAAAGGGCGCAATCCGCTGCTTGTGACAGTGCTCGAGGCTGAATTGTTCGGGTCAAACGCCCCCGTTCTGGTTGTGCCCGACACGCCGATGATCGGCGCGCGGCCATTCCGGCGGGTGGTTGTGGCTTGGAACGAGAGCAGCGAATCCTTCAACGCGATCCGGGCGGCGCTGCCGATCCTTCAGGATGCGGACCGCGTCGATCTGGTGATGGTCGATCCGCCCGCCCATTCGGCGGAACGGTCCGACCCCGGCGGCGCCATCGGCCAGATGCTGGCCCGCCACGGGGTCAAGGCCGAGGTGTCTATCTTGGCCCGCACCCTGCCACGCGTGTCTGAAATCATGGCCCGCTTTGCCACCGAACACGGGTCAGACCTGATCGTCATGGGTGGCTACGGCCATTCCCGGTTCCGCGAAGCGGTGCTGGGCGGCGCGACCCGCGACATGCTGGAACAGACGACCGTACCCCTGCTCATGGCGCACTAGCTGATGCTTGTCCGGCCAAACTCAGGCGACCAGACCGCCATCCATATCGTCGCCTGTTTCGGACATCAGGGTGCGGATGTCGGGGACGCGCACCTTGCGCTTGTCCTCCAGCACGATGACGCCCTCGGACTTGAGGGCGGACATCTGGCGGCTGACCGTTTCCAGCGTCAGGCCCAGATAGTCGGCCATCGCCTCTCGCGTCAGGGGCAGGTCGATAACGACCGGACCCTTGACTTTGGCCATCCCAAGTTCGGCCTCGCGCCGGGCAAGGATGGTCAGCAGGCTCGCGATCTTTTCGCGGGCGGTCTTGCGGCCCAGAATCAGCATCCATTCCCGGGCTGCATCCAGTTCGTCCAGCGTCATCGCCAGCAGACGCTCCGCCACATGCGGGGTCGAGGTCATGAGAGTTTCAAACGGCTTGCGCCGGAAACAGCACAGGGTGATTTCGCTAAGCGCAATGACGTCATAGGGCGTGGTCGCCCGACCCGGACGGCCCAGAAAATCCGACGGCAAAAGCAGGCCCACCATCTGCGTCCGGCCATCCTCCATCGTCTGGCTGATCGACGCCACACCCTTTACCACCGAGGCGACAAAGTTCATCTCGTCCCCGGCAAAAACGATCGGCTGACCGGCCTCGAAGGTGCGGTAATATTTGATCTGCTCCAGCACATCGAGTTCGTCTGCGTCGCATCGCGCGCAAACGGCCCGATGTCGGATCGGGCAGTCCTCGCAGGCATGATCGAGTGTCGCTGTGGCCATGGCTGTGTCCTTTTCAGCTGCAATCGGTATCAACACAGATCTATCGGACGTTGGGAAAGAAATGACAACACATACTGATCTCAGAAAGCTTGGGCTGTTTGACGCCCGCGCCCCCCGCTACACCAGCTATCCGCCTGCCAACCACTTTTCAGGCCGGGTCGGACCGGGACAAACGGCGGACTGGATCAGGGCGGTGCCGGCTGGAGGGCGAGTCTCGCTTTACCTGCATATACCCTATTGTCGCCGGTTGTGCTGGTTTTGTGCCTGCCGGACGCAGGGAACCAGCACAGATCGACCGCTTGCCCCGTATCTGACACTCTTGAAAAGGGAACTGGCGCAGATCGGGTCGATCCTGTCACCGGATGTCCGTATCAGCGCCATTCATCTGGGCGGCGGCACGCCCACGCTTTTGCCCCCCGCGATGATTGCAGACCTCGGTGCGGCCCTGGCAGACTTTCGCCCGTGGTCAGATGACATGCGATTTTCAGTCGAGATCGACCCGACCGAAGTGGACCAGCCCCGAATCGACGCATTGCGGGCGATCGGGATGACCCGGGCCAGCATCGGCGTTCAGGATTTCGACCCGGCTGTGCAAGAGGCGATCGGGCGCGACCAGAGCTTTGACCAGACAAGCGACGTGGTGGCGATGTTGCGGGCCGCAGGGGTGGACAGCCTGAACATGGACATCCTCTATGGCCTGCCCCACCAAAGCCGGGGGCGGATGGCTGACATGGTGCAAAAGGTCCTGTCGCTCGGCCCCGACCGGGTGGCCCTTTATGGCTATGCCCATGTGCCATGGATGGCCAAGCGGCAGGTGATGATCCCCGCCGACGCCCTACCCGATGCCGAAACCCGGCTTGGCCTGTTCGACGCGGCACGCCGTCTGTTCATCTGGGATGGCTATGTCGAGGTGGGGATCGACCACTATGCCCGCCCAACTGACAGCCTTGCCCGGGCGGCGGCGACCGGAACGCTGCGCCGTAACTTTCAGGGCTACACCGACGATCAGTCCGAGGTACTGATCGGGCTTGGGGCCTCGGCCATCTCGCGGTATCCGCAAGGTTATGCGCAGAACCTGTCCACTTCGTCGCGCTATGCGGCAGCCATAGACGACGGTGGACTGGCGACCGAACGCGGTCACGCGATGACGGGCGACGACACCTTGCGCGCCGCGATGATCGAGGCGCTGATGTGCGACTTTGCCCTTGACCTGCCCCGGCTTTCGGCGCGGTTCGGCATTCCTGTCAGCACCCTTCTTGACCTGACAGCCCCGTTGCGGGACCGGTTTGCCGATCACCTCACGCTTGGCGATGGCATCCTGCGGCTTGATAATCATGCGCGGCTCATCGCCCGCCTCGTCGCGGCAGAGCTGGACGCCTATGCCATGCCCGAAGGACGACACAGTCAGGCGCTGTGACCCCCTTTCGGGGGACCGGGCCTGCGGTTATGTCGGGATATGTCCCAGATTCTGATCGCCCTTCTGCCCGATTTCGCGCTGATCGCCCTTGGCGGAGTTCTGGGGCGGATCGTACCCACCGAAGGCTGGGCCGGGATCGACCGCCTGAATTTTCTTGTCCTGTTCCCGGCGCTGATCTTTGTCGCGGCCAGCAGCCGCCAACCCGCCGGGGCCGATCTTCTGGTGATTGGTCTGGGGGTCTGGGCACTACAACTGCTTGGGTTTGGGTTGGGCTGGCTGGCGCGCGGGCTGGGGCCGGACCGGTTTCTTGATTTCGCGGGGCTGTGGCAATGTGCGTGGCGGTTCAACACCGCGCTGGCCTTTGTAGCCATCAGCCCGCTGCCTGCGAGTTTTGCCGCACCGATGTCCATCGCACTGGGGTTGGGGATCCCGCTGGCAAATATTCTGGCCGTTGGGGCG
Organism: Marivivens sp.; assembly: GCA_024642115.1. Lineage (GTDB taxonomy): Bacteria > Pseudomonadota > Alphaproteobacteria > Rhodobacterales > Rhodobacteraceae > JAHEBU01. The sequence goes on from JAHEBU010000003.1 coordinate 367,639, forward strand.
CTGTCGCGGGGTGGGGCGCTGGGGCTGGGTCAAACGCTGCGGCAGATCGCGCTGAACCCGTTCCTGCTGGCCAGCGCGGGCGGAATTACCCTGTCAATCCTTGGGTTACGGCTGCCCGATCTGGTCCTGCATCCGGTCACATCCCTGTCGCAGGCCGCCCTGCCCATCGCGCTGTTGTCGCTGGGGGCGGCGCTGAACTGGGGGGCGATCCTTCGGATCGACCTGTTCGCCGCGGTGTTCTGCGGCATCAAGTTGGTGGCGCTACCATCGGCGGCGTTCGGGGTGGGGTCGGCGGTCGGCCTGTCCGCCGCCCACATCACCGTGCTGACAATCTTTGCCGCCCTGCCCACATCTTCGGCCGCCCATATCCTCGCCTCGGTCTTTGGCGCTGACAAACGGGCGGTATCGACATTGATTGCGCAATGCACGGTGCTGGGCTGTATCACCCTGCCGCTTTGGATCGCGCTGGTCGCCGCCTAGGGCGGCGACGTCACATCGCGGCCAGAAACAGCGCCTTGGTGTTTTCGGTGGTCATGGCGACGGGATTGCCGCCGACGCTTGGGTCCTCAAGCGCCATGGCGGTCAATTCGTCCACACGCCCCTCGTCCACGCCCAGCGCCCTTAGCCCATTGGGAATTCCCAAGGTCGCGTTTAACTCGTCCACCCGGGCGCAAAATCCGTCGAACCCACCGTCGATCCCCAGATAGGCCGCCGCCATCGCCAGCCGGTCGGCAATGGCCGATTTGTTGAATTGCAGGCAGGCGGGCATGACCACGGCATTCGTCGTGCCGTGGTGGGTGTTGAACACCGCACCGATGGGGTGCGAGAGGGCGTGGATCGCCCCCAGCCCCTTTTGGAACGCCACAGCCCCCATCGCCGCTGCCGCCATCATCTGCGCCCGCGCCTCGATATCGGTGCCGTCGGCATAGGCGCGGGGCAGGTAGGTGTTGACCAAACGCAGACCTTCCAGCGCGATGCCCTGGGACATGGGGTGAAAGAACGGGCTGGAGTAAGCCTCGAGACAGTGCGCAAAGGCATCCATCCCGGTGCCCGCCGTGATCATTTTCGGCATGCCCACGGTCAGTTCGGGGTCGCTGATCACGACGGTCGGCAGCACCTTGGGGTGGAAGATGATCTTTTTGACGTGGGTTTCCGAGTTTGTGATGACGCTGGCGCGGCCGACCTCGGACCCTGTTCCAGCGGTGGTGGGGACCGCTACGATTGGCGCAATGCCCGCCGGGTCGGCCCGCGTCCACCAGTCGCCGATATCTTCGTAATCCCAAAGCGGCCGGGTCTGCCCGGACATGAAGGCCACCATCTTGCCCAGATCGAGGCCCGATCCCCCGCCAAAGGCCACGACCCCGTCGTGCCCGCCCGCCTTGTAGGCGGCAAGGCCAGCCGCCAGGTTCACCTCGGTCGGGTTGGCGTCCACGTCGGAAAACATCGCCCGGCCCAACCCGGCGGCGTCCAGCAGATCCAGCGCGTTTTGCGTGATCGCCATCGACGCGAGCCCCCGGTCGGTCACAAGCAGAGGCCGTTTGATCCCGGCCTGCGCACAGGCAGCGGCCAGTTCCGAAATCCGACCTGCGCCGAATTTGATCGCGGTTGGATAGGACCAGTTGCCAACGAGGTTCATGATTTGACCTTTCTGAAATGGTAAGAGCGCGGGCGCGTGACCGCGTGATAGCCCAGCACCGACATGGCCCCGCCACGTCCGGTATCCTTGGTCCCGGTCCAGCAGACGGCGGGGTCGATGTAGTCGGCGCGATTCATGAACACGGTCCCGGTTTCGATCTGTCGCCCGATCCGTGCCGCCCGGTCCGCGTCCGAGGTCCAGATCGAGGCGGTGAGGCCGTAGGGGCTGTCGTTCATCAGGGCAATCGCCTCGGCGTCGTCCTTGACCGGCATGATGCCGACCACCGGGCCAAAGGATTCCTGCATCATCACGGTCATGGAATGGTCCACGTTCACAAGCACTTGGGGGGCAAGGTAGGCACCGCCGTCATCGGCGGGAAAGTGGCCCGCGTCGATCAGGGGTTTGGCCCCGGCGGCCACGGCCTCGGCCGTCTGGTCGCGCACGGTTTTCGCAAAGCGCACGTTGGCCATCGGGCCAAGGGTGCTGTCCGCGTCAAACGGGTTGCCCAGTTTGAGCGCGTTGACCCAATCGACGGCTTTGGCGACGAAGGCGTCATAAAGGCTTTCGTGGACATAGATCCGTTCGATCCCGCAGCAGCATTGCCCGGCGTTGAACATCGCCCCGTCCATCAGCACGTCCACGGCCCAATCAAGGTCCGCATCCTCGGCCACATAGCCGGGGTCCTTGCCCCCCAGTTCGAGGCCAAGTGACGTGAACGTCCCCGCCGCCGCCCGTTCGATGGCCTGCCCGCCCGCGACCGATCCGGTGAAATTTACAAAGCCAAACGAGCGGTCCGCGATCAGCTTTTCGGTCCCTGCATGGTCCAGAACGACATTCTGGAACACGTCGGCAGGCACCCCGCCCTTGTGCATGGCTGTTGCGATGTGTTCGCCCGCGACCAGCGTCTGGCTGGCGTGTTTGAGCATCACCGAATTGCCCGCGATCAGCGCAGGCACGATGGTGTTGAGCGCGGTAAGATAGGGGTAGTTCCAGGGCGCGATGACGAACACCACCCCCATCGGGGCGCGTTCGATCCGCCGTTCGAACCGGTCCGAATCCTCGGCCACGATGGGCGCCAGCGCCGTTTCGGCGATCGAGGCCATGTAGTTGGCCCGTTCGTTCACCCCGCCAAATTCGCCGCCGAACCGGGTGGGACGGCCCATCTGCCAGGCCAGCCCTTCGACCACTTCGTCCTTCATGGCGTTCAGGGCGGCAATCCCGGCCATCACCTTGTCGCGCCGTTCGGACAGGGGCAACGCGGCCCAAGCCGGCTGTGCCGCCTTGGCCCGCGCCACCGCTGCGGCGGCCTGTTCGGGTGAAAGCGCCGGACGTTCGGCATAGACCCGCCCGTCCACGGGCGAGATACATTGGATCATCTTGGTCATGTCGTTCCTCCGGAAAGGCCTAGAGCCTTTCAAATCCGCGCATCAGTTCCCAGTCGGTCACCACCCTGTCGTGCTCGGACACTTCCCAGCGGGCAGCGTGGACGTAGTGGTCGATCACGTCGTCCCCAAAGGCGGCGCGCAGCATCTTGGACCGGTCCATCGCGACAGTGGCGTCGCGCAGGGAATGGGGGATGTCGCGGGCCTTTTTCGAGGAATACATGTCGCCCTTCATCTCGGGCTCCAATTCCATCTTCTGGTCGATGCCGTCAAGGCCCGCCGCAAGCTGGGCTGCGAGCGCCAGATAGGGGTTCAGGTCCGCCCCGCCCACCCGGCATTCCACCCGCACGCCTTTGGTATCCGCCCCGCAGACCCGGTAGCCTGCCGTGCGGTTGTCGGTGGACCAGACCGCCTTGGTCGGGGCGAAGAGGCCCACGGTGAACCGTTTGTAGCTGTTGATGTTGGGGGCGAGGAAATAGGTGAGGTCTGTCGCGTGTTTGAGCAGCCCCGCCATATAGTGCCGCATGACCTGCGACATGCCGTGATCGGCGTCCTTGTCAAAGAAGGCCGGTTTGCCCTTGGACCACAGCGACTGGTGGATGTGGCTGGACGATCCGGCCTTGGCCGTCGCGTATTTGGCCATGAAGGTGACGGACCGGCCCTGCTGGTGGGCGATTTCCTTGGTCGCGTTCTTGGTGATCGTGTGCATGTCCGCCGTATCGAGCGCATCGGAATAGCGGATGTTGATTTCTTCCTGTCCCGCGTCCGCCTCGCCCTTGGAATTTTCCACGGGGATGCCCGCGCCATACAGGCCGTTGCGCAGGGCGCGCATCACCGCCTCTTCTTTCATGGACCCGAAGATGCCGTAGTCGTTGTTGAACCGGACCATCGGCGTCATTGCCCGGTAGCCCTGATCGCGCAGGTGTTCGAAGCTTTCCTCGAACAGGTAGAATTCCAGTTCGGTCGCCATCATCGCGTCGTAACCCAGCGCCTTGGCCCGGGCGATCTGGCGTTTTAGGATGGCGCGGGGGGAATGGGGGATCTCGGCATGGGTGTGGTGATCCAGAAGGTCGCACATGACCATCGCCGTTCCAGGCAACCACGGAATCCGCCGGATCGTGCTCAGATCAGGTTTGTGAACGTAATCGCCATAGCCCCGCGTCCAATTCGATGCCTTGAACCCCGGCACGGTGGTCATGTCCACATCGACGGCCAGCAGGTAGTCGCAGCCATGTGTTTCCTCGAACCCGCTTTCGATGAAATGGACGGCGTGGAACCGTTTGCCCAAGAGCCGCCCCTGCATGTCCACAATGCAGGTCAGGACGGTGTCGATCTCGCCGGATTTGACGGCGGTCTTGAGGGCGGCAAAGGTCAGGTTGGCGGGCATGTGTGGTGTCCTTGGGGTGGGGGCCGGGCGGAGTGTCCGCCCGGACCGCTGGTCTTAGCGGTAGGGATAACCGGCTTTGGTCATCACATTGGCATAGTCCTTGAACGCCTGCACGACTTTGGCCGACCGGGGGCTGGCAGACGCGATTTCATCCCAGAACCCTTCGGCGTCGGCCACGACGGTTGACCATTCCTCGGGCGGGATCGAGGTCAGTTCCATCTTTTCGCCTTCGACGCGCAGTTTGGCCTCGCCACCCCAGTACCACTGGTTGCGGTAATAGTGCGACTGGTCGATGGTCGACCGATAGAGCTGTTGCAGATGCGGCGGCACTTTGTTCCAGCTTTCGGTGTTGGCGAAATAGCTGCCGAACCATGCGCCCGTGACGGAATTGGTCAGGGCATAGTTGCACACGTCCGCCCAACCCACTTCGTAGGCTTCGGTGAACCCGCACCAGGCCACGCCGTCCAACTCGCCCGTCTGCATGGCGACCTCGACATCGTCCCACGGCACGGTCACGGGGATCAGGCCGTATTTGGACAGGAACTTGCCCGCGGTCGGCACGCCGAACACGCGCAGCCCGTTCATGTCGGCCAGCGACCGGATCGGTTTGTCCACGGTAAAGATGTGCAGCGGGTCCCACGCCCCGGACGACAGCCAGGTGACGTTGTCGACCTCGCCATAGGCTTCGTTCCAGATCTCGTTCAGGCCGTAATAGGCAAACAACGCCGGCACATCGAGGCTGAAGCGGGTGGCGAAGGGGAAATAGCCGCCAAAGACCGAGATATCGACGGGCGAGGCCATGGTGGCATCATCCGACTGCACCGCGTCGATGGTCCCGTTCTGCATGGCGCGGAACAGTTCGGACGTGGGGACCAACTGGTCGGCGTAATACAGCTCGATCTCCATCTCGCCATTGGCGGCGGCGTTGAAGGCGTCGATCTGGGGCTTGATGACGTGGGCGCCCAGCGGCGCGCCGGAATAGGATTGCAGCCGCCATTTGATCGGGGCGGTCTGGGCGATCAGCGCCGGGGCGGCCAGCGTCGATGACGCGGCCACAGCACCGCCATAGCCCACGCGCTTCATGAAATCGCGGCGGCTTTGCAAAATCTTTTCGGACGGGGAAAGGGGTTTGTCTGTCATTGGGTTACTCCTTGTTGGGGTTGAAATTCAGCCTCTGACGGGCCGTTGATGGGACTATCTCGCGTTGACGTATTGCGGCAGCCACAGGGCGATTTGCGGAAAGATCATCACCAGCGCGATGGTCAGCGTCATCATGGCGACAAAGGGCCAGATCGACGCGTAGATGTCGCGCAGGGATATTTCGGGCGGCGCCATCGCCCGCATCAGGAACAGGTTATAGCCAAAGGGCGGCGTGATATAGGCGATCTGGCAGGTCATCGTGTAAAGGACCCCGAACCAGATCAGTTGCCCGTCGATCCCCAGATCCAGCGTCTTGACCAAGGGAATGTAAAGCGGGGCCACGATCACCAGCATCGCCGTGTCGTCCAGAAACATGCCCATGATGATGAAACTGATCTGCATCATGATGATGACCTGCCAAGGCGACAGGTCCCAGCGGGTGATGAACAGGCTTTCGATGGCGCGGACCGCACCGATCCCGTCGAACACCGCGCCAAAGGCCAGTGCGGCCAGGATCAGCCACAGGAACATGCACGAAATCGCCAGCGTCTTGCGGGCCGTCTCGTGGATCATCCGCCGTGTCAGCCGCCGTTTGTAGAGAGCAGCCAAAGTGGCTGAGGTTGCCCCCACCGCCGAGCTTTCCACCAGACTTGTATATCCCATGACGAACAGGCCAGTCATGGCGAAAAAGATCAGGAACGGCAGCACGCCCGCCCGCAGCAGCGCCAGCTTCTCTGACAGCGGCATATTGAGTTCTTCTTCGCTGACCAGCGGGGCCAAGGCCGGGTTCAGCCGGGCGCGGACGATCACATAGACCACGAACATCGCCGCCATCAGAAGGCCGGGGATGACGCCTGCCAGCCATAGCTGGCTGACCGGTGCGCGGGCGATCATGCCATACAGGACCAGCACGACCGAAGGCGGCACCAGAATACCCAGCGACGACCCGCCCTGAACGACCCCGGTAATCAGCGCCTTGTCATACCCCCGCTTGAGCATTTCCGGCAGCGCGATGGTGGCCCCGATGGCCATGCCCGCCACGCTGAGCCCGTTCATGGCGCTGATGATGACCATGAGAAAGATTGTCCCGATGGCCAGTCCGCCGCGCACCCGCCCGAACCAGACGTGCAGCATCCGGTACAGGTCCTCGGCGATGCCCGCCTCGGACAGGATGTAGCCCATGTAGATGAACAGGGGCAGCGTCAGCATGGGGAACCAGTTGAACAGCTTGAACGCTGCCGAAAACGGGATTTCCACGCCGCCGGTGCCATACAACAGCAGAACGCCCCCACAGGCGACAAAACCGATGGCCGCAAACACCCGCTGCCCGGTCATGAGCAGCATCATCATCGACGCGAACATCATGATCGCGATGAATTCGTAGCTGAACCCGTGGCTCATGCGATGTCCGCCTTGGCATCGGGCGACAGGTCCACATCGCGCAGGGTTCCGATGTGTTTAAAGAACAGGCTGACGGTCTGAAGCAGCATCAGAACGATGCAGGCGACCATCAGGCACTTGATCGGGATCATCGACGGGTTCCACATGGAAAACCGCGTCTCGTTGGTCTGGATGGCGTAGATCGTGCTGCTGATCGACCCGAACAGCATGACGCACAGGTAAAAGGCCAGACAGACCATGGTGATGGCATCCATCCGTGCGCGTCCCTTGGCCCCCAGCCGTTCATAGAACAGATCCATCCGGACGTGGTCGTTGTCCTTGAGCGTCTTGGCCCCGCCCATGAAATAGTATGCGGTCAGCGTGAACTGAGCCGCCTCGATGCACCAGTGCAGCGGGATGTGGACCACGTTGCGCGTCACCGCGTCCAGCAGCAGGATGCCGACCATCAGGAAAATCAGGTACATGGCGACGATACCGACATAGTCGGACAGCCGGTCCACAACGCGCACGTAGCCTTTGAAGAACCCCGTCATCCGTCCCCTATCCCGTCGTGGCGCCCGGTGGTCCGGGTCTGTCGGTCCCGCCTTGGTCGCGAAACATTGACTGTCCGGTCAAGCTAACCGTGCCGCCTTTCGCTCTGTCAACCTCATTTCCCGACCGTTCGGTCAAATTCTGAAGTGCCTCTCCCTCCGCGTGTCTGCCGATTGACGCAGGGTGGTCCGGCTGTCAGAAAATCGGGCAGATCAAGGATTGCGATGACCCAGCCCCCCGCCGCCGAACCCTATGATGTCGCCGTGATCGGTGCGGGCGTGATTGGCTGCGCCATCGCCCGGCGGTTTACGCTCAACGGCGCGCGGGTGGTGGTGCTGGACAAGGCCGCCGATATCCTGGACGGCGCGTCCAAGGGCAATTCGGCGATCCTGCACACCGGCTTTGACGCCCCCCCCGGTTCGGTCGAGGCGCAGTGCATCGCCGACGGCTACCGTGAATACCTCGATATCCATCAGCGGCTTGGTCTGCCGCTGGACAAGGCCGGGGCGCTGGTCGTCGCATGGTCCGAGGCCGAAGAGGCCCTGCTGCCCGACTTGATCGCGCAGGCCCACGAAAACGGCGTAACGGATGTGGAACCCCTGACCGGCAGCGCCACCCGCGCCTTGGAACCCGAACTGGCCTCTACCGCCCGCGCCAGTTTCCGCGTCCCCCGCGAATACCTGATCGACCCGTGGTCGGCCCCCTTTGCCTATCTTTTGCAAGCGGTCGAAAACGGGGCAGACCTGCGCCGCTCGACCGAAGTGACAGGCGGCGGTTTTGATGGGGCGCACTGGCGACTAGAAACGACCACAGGTCCGATCATCGCCGCCACGATCATCAACGCGGCGGGCCTTTATGGCGATGTTGTCGATCAGCGGCTGCTGGGCCGCGCCGACTTCACCATCAAACCCCGCAAGGGGCAGTTCGTCGTCTATGACAAACCGGCGTCGCGTCTGACACGGCACATCCTGCTGCCGGTCCCCAATGCCGTGACCAAGGGGATCGTCGTGTGCCGCACCGTCTGGGGCAACCTGCTGGTCGGCCCCACGGCCGAGGAACAGGGTGACCGCGCCCACGCCACCCTCGTCCCGGAAACGCTGGCGATGCTCAAACGGCGCGGGGCCGAGATTTTGCCTGCGCTGGCGCAGGAGGAAGTCACAGCGATCTATGCCGGCCTTCGGCCTGCGACCGAATTCAAGGACTACCAGATCAGGGCGCACGAGGGGCAGAACTACATCACCGTGGGCGGCATCCGGTCAACCGGGCTCAGTTCGGCCCTGGGGACCGCGCGGCATGTCTTCGCGCTCTGGCAGGGGCAGGTCACGCCCTTGCCCAACTCGGTCTGGCCCACTGTGTCCAACCTTGCCGAAAACGCACCCCGCCCCTGGCAATCGCCCGGTCACGGCGGGATCGTCTGCCATTGCGAACTGGCAACCCGGGCCGAGGTCGAAGGGGCGCTGTCCGGCCCCATTCCCGCCCACACTCTGGCAGGGGTCAAACGGCGCACCCGCGCCACGATGGGCCGCTGTCAGGGGTTCTATTGCAGCGCCGCCTTGGCGACCCTCACCGCAGGCCACCTGATCCCACCCTTGGCCGAGCCTGCCGATGGACAGTGATACCCTCGTCATCGGCGCAGGCCCCGCAGGACTGTCGGCGGCGACCGAACTGCGGCGTCTCGGCGTGGCCCACGTCACCGTTGTGGACCGCGAGGCCGAGGCCGGGGGCATCCCCCGCCACGGCGGCCACTACCCCTATGGCCTGCGGGAATTTCGGACATTGATGAAAGGCCCCGCCTACGCCCGCGCCCTGCGGGACAGGGCACTGGCGGCTGGCGTGACGATCCGGACCGGGATCACGGTCACGGCCCTGCATCCCGGCGGTCGGATCAGCGTGACCTCGGACGACGGCATGGGCCAGATGTCGGCCGCCCGCGTCCTGCTGGCGATGGGCGCGCGCGAAACACCCCGCGCCACCCGGCTGATCGGCGGGGTGAAACCGGGGGGCATCCTGTCCACCGGGGCGTTGCAGGGGCTGGTCTATCTGAACGGACAGCGACCATTTCGCCGCCCGGTCATCCTCGGCACCGAACTGGTGGCGTTTTCGGCGATCCTCACCTGTCGGCACCTCGGGATCACGCCGGTCGCGATGATCGAACCGGGGGCGCGGACCACGGCCCGTTGGCCTACGGCCCTGTTTCCCCGAATGTTGGGGATTCCCTTGCATTTGCGGACCGACCTTCTCAGCATCGAGGGGGCCGACCGGGTGACCGGCGTCACCGTGCAAGGCCCCGACGGTCAAACCCGGCAGATCGCCTGCGACGGCGTGATCGTCACAGGCGGCTTTCGCCCCGAATCCGCGCTGTTGGCCGGTGGCCCCATCGCCATCGATCCGGCCACGGGCGGCCCGCTGATCGACAGCACAGGCCGCTGTTCCGACCCCGCCTATTTTGCTGCCGGGAACCTGTTGCGGGGAATCGAAACGGCCGGCGCCTGCTGGGACGAAGGGCGGCGAATCGGCGGTGCCATCGCCCGCAGCCTCAAGGGTCAGACGCCCCACGCCGCGCTCAGCGTGACCACGGTCGGCGAGGCGCTGAAATACGTCCTTCCCCAATCTGTCGCCCCTGACCGCGCCCTGTCCCGGTTCCAGCTGCGCGTGACACGCCCGGTGCAGGGCAACTTGGTGGTGAAACTGAACGGGCGCGAGGTCGCCAGACACCCGATCAGCGCCCGCCCGGAACGGCGGATCACCGTTCCCTTCTCCGTCCTGCCCAAGGGGGCAACAGGCACCCTGACCTTCGAGATCGAGGAGCCGGGAAAATGACCGTCCTGGCCATCGACCAAGGCACCACCAGCACCCGCGCCCTGTTGCTGTGTGCGGACGGGTCTAGCCGGATCATTCACGCCCAAACCCATGGCCAATCCTATCCGAACCCCGGCTGGGTCGAACACGACCCGACCGAAATCCTGCGGCACATCCGCACCTGTCTGGCGGCAGCCGAAGGGCTGGGCGTGCAGGCGGTGGGGCTCGCCAATCAGGGGGAAAGCTGTCTGGGCTGGGACGCGGAAACCGGCGACCCTGTGACGCCCATCATCGTCTGGCAGGACGACCGGACCAAGACGGCCTGCGACGCGATGGGGGCAGAGGGCGCGGCGCTGGTCATGGACCGTGCCGGGCTACCCAACGACCCCTATTTTTCGGGGTCCAAACTGGGCTGGATCGTCGCCAACGTGCCAAAGGCGGCCGCGTTGGCGCGGGCGGGACGCCTGCGGCTGGGGACCACTGACGCCTGGTTTCGGCAGTGCCTGACCGGCAATTGCGCAACCGACCCCAGCACCGCGTCGCGCACCGGGCTGATGAACCTGGCCGCCTGCGACTGGGACGCCGACCTGTGCACGGCCTTTGGGGTGCCGATCACGGCTTTGCCACCGATCCGCCCCAGCACCGGAACGCTGGGGCTGCTGCCCGGCGGGATGCCCCTGACCGCGTCGCTGGTCGATCAGCAGGCGGCTCTCTATGGCCACGGCGCGCGCCGGGCGGGGGATGCCAAGATCACGTTTGGCACGGGGGCCTTTGCGCTGTCCGTGGCGGGGGCGGACCGGCCCGCCCCGGACAGTGGCGCGCTTGCGACAGTGGCGTGGCAGATCGACGGACACCGGCCGGTCTATGCGCTGGACGGTGGGGTCTATGCGGCATCCTCGGCCGTCAACTGGGCGCGGGGGCTGGGGCTGTTCGCCGACTGGGCCGAAATCGACAGCTTTGCCCGCCCGATGGCTTCCGGGCGGGGTCTGACGTTCGTCCCGGCGCTGGCGGGGCTGGCCTGCCCGCACTGGGACCGGCAGGCGCGCGGGGCTTGGATGGGGCTGGGGCTGGAGCATGAAAAGGCCGACATGATGCAGGCCCTGCTCGAAGGAATCGCCCTGCGGATGGCCGAGGTGATCGACGCCATGGGGGCCACCGTGGCGACCGCCCGACCGCTGTCGATCGACGGTGGACTGACGCGGAACAGCTATTTCTGTCAGGTTCTGGCCGATGTTCTGGGTCGCCCGGTGCAGGTGTCCGACCAGCCCGACCTGACGGCGGTCGGGATTGCACAACTGGCGGGCGAGGCTGCGGGGCTGACCATTCCTGAACCGCGACCGGGGCGAAAAATCAACCCCCTGCCGGTCGATCCTCTTGTAAAGAAACGGTTTCACGCCGCAGTCCAGGCAACCCGAACCTACGGCGCCCACGGCTGATCCCGATCAGCAAATGTAACAACGCCGAAAAAGGCGATTGTCATAATTCTTAAACAAGCATTACCTATCTGGCAGAAGCCACGCTGCGGGTCCCGTCAAAAGGGCCCCGAAGAACGCGGACCAAACATCTATATGTGGGAGATCACCATGACTATCCGTTCCACGCTGGCCGCATCGGCCGGCGTCCTCGCCATCCTGTCGGGCAGCGTCGCTGTGGCCGAACAGCACGGCGATCTGGTTGCCGCTGCCGTGGCCGAGGGCCAGCTGACCGTCATCGCCCTGCCGCACGACTGGTGCGGCTATGGCGGCGTCATCGAAGGGTTCAAGGCCGCCTATCCCGGCATCACCGTCAACGAACTGAACCCAGACGCGGGTTCGGCTGACGAACTGGAAGCGATCCGCGCCAACAAGGACAACACCGGCCCGCAGGCCCCTGACGTTATCGACGTGGGTCTGGCATTCGGTCCGCAGGCCGCCGCCGAAGGGCTGATCCAGCCCTACAAGGTCATGACCTGGGACAGCATCCCCGCCGACGCCAAGGATGCCGACGGCATGTGGTACGGCGACTATTACGGCGTGATGGCCTTTGGCGTGAACAAGGACATCGTCACAGGCGATTCGCCGATGGACTGGCCCGATCTGCTCAAGCCCGAGTTCGCAAATTCGGTTGCACTGACCGGCGACCCCCGCTCGTCCAACCAGGCGATCCTGGCTACCCTGGCGGCTGGTATGTCGCGCGGTGCAGCACCGGGCAAGGATTCGGGCGATATGGGCCTGCAATTCTTTGCCGACCTGAACAAGGCGGGCAACTTCGTTCCCGTCTCGGGCAAGACCGGGACCATCGCGCAGGGTGCCACCCCGATCGTTCTGGGCTGGGATTACAACCTGCTGGCATGGCGCGACGGCATGGCGGGCAACCCGCCGATGGACGTGATCGTGCCGTCCTCGGGCGTTCTGGCCGGTGTCTATGTGCAGGCGATCAGCGCCTACGCCCCCCACCCCAACGCCGCCAAACTCTGGATGGAATACCTCTATTCGGACGAAGGTCAGCTGGGCTGGCTCAAGGGCTACTGCCACCCGATCCGGTTCAACGACATGGTGACCCGTGGCGTGATCCCGCAGGAAATGATGGACGCGCTGCCCCCGGCTGAAAACTATGCCAAGGCCGTGTTCCCGACCATCGACCAGCAGGCCGCCAACAAAGAGGCCGTGACCACCGGCTGGGACAGCGTCGTCGGCGCAAACGTTCAGTAACCTGATCCTTGGCCCCTGCCCAACCGGGCGGGGGCCATCCCAAAGGTCGCCGCGATGACAGACACCCCCTATCCCGCACCGCCCCGGCGGCGACTGCCGATGACCTGGGTAGGCATCGTGCCTTTTATCCTGTTTGCCGTCCTGTTTCTTGTCCTGCCCACGATGAAAATCGTGATTGGTGCGTTCCAGACGCCCGAAGGCAGCTTTACCCTGACCAACATCGCCGGGCTCTTCACGCCCCAGATCATGTCAGCCTTTGCCATTTCCCTCAAAATCAGCCTCGCCTCGGCGATCATCGGCTGCCTGGCCGGGTTCGGCATGGCCGCGACGATCACGCTGGGCGGATTGCCGTCCTGGGTGCGCGGGGCGCTGCTAACGTTTTCGGGGGTCGCATCGAATTTTGCGGGCGTCCCGCTGGCCTTTGCCTTTCTGGCGACGCTGGGCCGGGTCGGATTGGTGACGATCCTGCTGCGCGACTGGTTGGGCATCAATATCTACGCGCTGGGGTTCAACCTGCTGTCGTTCTGGGGGCTGACGCTCACCTACCTGTTCTTCCAGCTGCCGCTGATGATCCTGATCATCACCCCCGCACTGGACGGACTGAAAAAGGAATGGCGTGAAGCGGCGGCGATCCTTGGGGCCACCGGCCCGCAATACTGGCGGATGGTCGCCTTGCCGATCCTGTTTCCGTCGCTGCTGGGCACGCTTGCGCTGCTGTTTGCCAATTCGTTCGGCGCGGTCGCCACGGCCTATGCGCTGACCGGGTCGTCGCTCAATATCGTGCCGATCCAGCTGTTCGCGCAGATCAGGGGCGACGTGCTTCAAGACCCGCATCTGGGTTACGCGCTGGCCTTTGGCATGATCGCATTTACCGGCGTCGCCAACGGCATCTACATCTGGCTGCGTACCCGGTCCGAAAAGTGGATCAAATGAAGCGCGTCTGGTCCTGGATCATCTTTGCCCTTGGCATGGCGTTCTTTTTCCTGCCGCTGATCGGCACGCTGGAGTTTTCCTTGCGGATGCGGCGAGGCGAATATTCGCTGGACGCCTATCGCAGCGTGCTGGCGGACCCCCGGTTCCAGGAAACATTCAGCTATTCGGTGATCCTTGCCATTTTCACCATCCTGTTCGGGGTGTTTCTGGTCGTGCCGACTGCCTATTGGGTGCGGCTGAAACTGCCGCGCCTGCGTCCGCTGATCGAATTCATCACCCTGTTGCCGCTGGTGATCCCGGCGATCGTGATCGTGTTCGGCTATATCCGGCTCTATAATTCATCGTCGTTTCTGCCGCTGACCTCGTCCACCTTTGGCACCAACCTGCTGCTTATGTTCGGCTATGCCACGCTGTCGCTGCCCTATACCTACCGGGCGATCGACACCGGGCTACGCACTATCGACGTGGCAACGCTCACCGAAGCGGCGCAAAGCCTTGGCGCGGGCTGGATCACCATCATGGGCCGGATCATCCTGCCCAACGTGCTGGTGGCGGTGCTGTCGGGCGCATTCCTGACGTTTGCCATCGTGATCGGGGAGTTTACGCTGGCCGCCCTGCTGAACCGTCCCGCCTTTGGACCCTACATGCAGTTGCTCGGGGCCAACCGGGCCTATGAACCTGCGGCTTTGGCCGTCATCGCCTTCGGGCTCACCTGGGGGTGCATGGGGCTGATCCAGCTTGTCAGCCGCCTGTCCAAACACACAAGGGCCGCTGCCTGATGGCGTATCTCGACCTGACCAATCTGGAAAAGACCTTTGGCACCAACCGCGTGGTCAAGGATTTTTCGCTCGGCATCGACAAGGGCGAATTCGTGTCTTTGCTGGGGCCGTCCGGCTGCGGCAAGACGACCGTTCTGCGCATGGTTGCGGGGTTCGAGACGCCCACGTCCGGTCATGTGCGGATCGAGGGGCAGGACGTCACCAACCTCAAGCCCAATCAGCGCAACATCGGCATGGTGTTTCAGGCCTACGCCCTGTTTCCCAACCTCAACGTGGCGCAAAACGTGGCCTTTGGATTGACCGTCGCAGGCGTGCCAAAGGCCGAGCGCGGTGCGCGAGTGCAGGAAATGCTCGACCTGATCGGCCTGCCCGACCTTGGCGCGCGGTATCCGTTCCAACTGTCCGGTGGGCAGCAACAGCGGGTGGCGCTGGCCCGGGCGCTGGCCGTGCGGCCGCGCGTCCTGCTGTTGGACGAACCGCTTTCGGCACTTGATGCCAAGATCCGCGTGTCGCTTCGCACCGAAATCCGCGAAATCCAGCGGCGGCTGGGGATTACCACGATCTTTGTCACCCATGACCAGGAAGAGGCGCTGTCGATGTCCGACCGGGTCGTGGTCATGAACGGCGGCATTGCCGATCAGGTCGGCACACCATTTGAAATCTACAACCGGCCCACCACCCGCTTTGTCGCTAACTTTGTCGGCACGCTCAACCAGCTTGAGGCGACGGTCATCGATCCGGCCAGCGGGGCGGTGCGGATCGGCGACCAGGCGATCACGCTGGGCCGGTCCCTGTCTGCCGCTGCCGGATCGACCATAGGCCTCGCCTTGCGGCCGGAATCGGTCCAGTTGGACAGCGGGCGCGATCTGACCCTGCCCGCCACCATCACACAGGTGCATTTCATGGGGTCGGTCATTCGCATCCGTGCCGAAACGCCGGGCGGGGACCTGTCGCTCGACACGTTCAACCGGGCCGACGCGCCGCCCCCCGCCATCGGGGCGCAGGTGCATGTCGGCATTGCCAGGCAGGACCTGATCGTTCTGGGGGACTGACCGCTTCAATCCGGGGGGACTTGACCCACCGCCCCCCACAGGTATGGCTCTGTCACAGCGGCGGAGGATCCGATGACCAACCCACTCTACAACACCCTGTTTGGCGCCCACACAGGCAGCGACCGGACGTTCCTGCACCTGCCCGATGGTGCGACCGTGACCTACGCGGCCTTCCTCGCCCGCGCTGCCCGCTTTGCCCATGCGCTGACCGGGCTGGGGCTGACCGCCGGGGACAGGGTCGCCGTCCAGATCGACAAATCCGCCGACGCGCTGGCCGTCTATGCCGCCTGTGCGCAAACCGGCCTTGTGTTCCTGCCGCTCAACACTGCCTACACCCCCGCCGAGGTGGACTATTTCGTCGGCAACGCCGGGGCGGGGCTGGTTCTGGCCACGCCGAACAAAGGGGCCGCCTTGGCCGAGGTCGCCGCCAAGAACGGCGCGCAACTGCAAACGTTGGGCGATGACGGCACCGGCACGCTGTGCGATCTGGCCGAGGGGCAGCCCGCGACTTATCCCACCGTCCCCAGAACCCACGGCGACCTCGCTGCGATCCTCTACACCTCGGGCACGACAGGGCGGTCCAAGGGGGCGATGTTGTCCCAGAAAAACCTGCTCTCCAACGCCCGCGTGCTGGCCGATCACTGGCGGTTCACGGATACGGACGTGCTGCTGCACGCCCTGCCGATCTTTCACACGCACGGGCTGTTCGTCGCGTCCAACGTGACCCTGCTGGCGGGCGGCGCGATGATCTTTCTGCCAAAGCTGGACGTTGACGCCCTGATCGGCTGGATGCCCAAAGCGACGACGATGATGGGCGTGCCGACCTTTTACACGCGCCTGCTGGACGATCCGCGGCTGACACCCGACCTGACGGCGCATATGCGGCTCTTCATCTCGGGCTCTGCCCCGCTTCTGGCTGAAACCCACCGGGATTTCACGGCGCGAACGGGGCATCGCATCCTTGAACGCTACGGGATGACGGAAACCAACATGAACACCTCAAACCCCTATGACGGTGACCGCAGGCCCGGCACCGTGGGGCAACCCCTGCCGGGGGTCGAGTTGCGTATCTGCGACAGCGCGGGCAATCCCGTGCAACCGGGCGACATCGGCACGATCGAGGTGCGCGGCGACAACGTGTTCCTGGGCTACTGGCAGATGCCCGAAAAAACGGCCGAGGATCTGCGCCCCAACGGGTTCTTCATCACCGGCGATCTGGCCACGCAAAGCGACGATGGCTACGTCACGATCGTTGGCCGGGGCAAGGACCTGATCATCGCGGGCGGCTACAACATCTATCCCAAAGAGGTCGAGGAGGCACTGGATGCCCAACCCGGCGTTCTTGAATCGGCGGTCGTCGGTGTCCCACACCCCGACCTTGGCGAAGGGGTCGTGGGGGTCATCGTGGCGCAACCCGGCCAAAATCCTGACCTCGACGTGATAACGGCGGCGCTGGGTCAAACTTTGGCACGATTCAAACAGCCCCGCCGTCTGGTGGTGGTGGACGCCCTGCCGCGCAACACGATGGGCAAGGTGCAAAAGGCCGAATTGCGCAAAACCTACGGCGACAGCTTTACCTGACGGCCGCCGATCCTACCTCTGTTCAATGATCCGCTCGGACGCCTTTGACCAGGTCGAGGTGACATCGGCCACCGCCCTGTGGGACTGGCTCGCCACCCATCACGGGCAGGCGCAGGGGGTCTGGCTGGTCACATGGAAAAAACACGTCTCCGACCGATACATCCCCAAGGATCAGGTGCTGGACGCACTTATTGCCCACGGCTGGACCGATGGGCTGATGCGCAAGATCGACACGGACCGGGTCATGCAACTGATCGCGCCGCGGCGGCAACAGGTCTGGGCGCAAACCTACAAGGACCGGGCTGCGAGGCTCGAGGCCGAAGGGCGGATGCACCCGGCTGGCCGCGCCGCCATTGTGGCATCACAGGCGGCGGGTCTGTGGGACGCGATGGCGGATGTCGACGCGCTGATCGTTCCAGATGATCTGGCGACCGCCTTGTCAGGTCAGGCCGCCGCATTCTTTCACGCCGCCGCCCCGTCCTATCGCCGCAACGTGCTGCGCTGGATCGCCGGCGCGAAAACCGCACCGACCCGGGTCAAACGAATTGCCGAGGTGGCGAACCGCTCTGCCGCGCGGCAAAAGGTCCCGCAGTTCTAGATCGTCCAGACCGCCAATCCATAGGCAAAGGCCCCCATGACCGTCGCCAACCCGACCGACCTGCGCCACACATAGACGGCACAGACTGCCGCAACCCCCGCCATCAGCGGCGGGGTGATACCGCCCGCCTGCACGTCCGGCAGGACCGAGGCCACGAACAACGTGGCAATGGCGGCGGGCCCCGTGGCCGACAGAAACCGGGCCACCGGGCCAGTGCCGCCCGCGCCGGGGATCGGCACCTTCATCGGCAGCACGCGAAAGGCCCAGTTGGCCGCACCGACCAGAACCGCCAACAGGATCAGGCTGCCCCTCATCTGCGCACCAGCCCCATCAGCGACCCGGCGAGGATACCGCCCAATATCCCCGTGGTTGATGAAACAAACAGCGTCCCCAGAACCGTGACGACCCCCGCCACCACGATCACCGGAACCTGCGCCCGCGTCAGGATCGACAGCAGGAGCGCCAGAAACAGCGCGGCCAGCATAAAGCCCAGCCCCGCGCTGACCGAAGGCCAGGCATCCAGAACACCGCCCCCGGCCCAAGCGCCCAGCGCCGTCCCGCTGACCCATGCTGCATAGGCGCCCAGCCCAAGGCCCGCCATGAACGGCTCGGAAAACCGGACCTTGCCGCGGGCCAATCCGCCCAAGGCGGCAGCAAAGGTTTCGTCCGTCAGCCAAAACCCCCAAGCCCCGGCCCAGCGCGTGCGGGCATCGTCTCCGGCTTGCTTGAGCAGGGCCGGACCATAGACGAGATGGCGAAGGTTCATCGCCATCAGCGTGACAGCGGACACCAACACGGGCGCACCGCTGGTCAACAGAACCAGCGCCAGAAACTGAGACGCCCCCGCGTAAATGACCAGCGAAAGCATTGTCGCCTCGGTCGCGGTCAGACCCGCCCGCGTGGCAGCGACGCCAAAGGAAAAGGCGATGGGGAAATAGCCCAGCGCGATTGGGATGGCCGTGACAAGGCCGGGCAGGAATCCGGTGCGGGGCTGGGACATGGGCGGGGGTCTCTGGGTTGCGCGCCTGCCTAGCCTGCCGCCCCGCGCCGGTCAATCGGGCGGCCACCGGCTTGCGCCCCACCCCCGCCCATGCAAACTGCCGTCCAAGCAGGCGCGCGGGGGGAACATGCAGGCCGGACTCGTCACCTTGGTGCTGGCCTATGCGCTCAGCCAGTTCTACCGGGCCTTTCTGGCGGTCTTGGCCCCGGCGTTGGCGACAGACGTGGGGGCCACGGCCAATGACCTCGCGACAGCCTCGGGCGTCTGGTTCCTTATATTTGCGGCCATGCAAATCCCTGTAGGGTCGGCGCTCGACAGTATCGGACCGCGGCGAACGGCGGCGGTGCTGTTCGCCTTGGGCGGGGGCGGCGGGGCGGTCATGTTCGCCGTCGCGCAAAGCCCGCTGCACATCACCCTAGCCATGGCGCTGATCGGGGTGGGGTGTTCTCCGGTGCTGATGGCGTCCTACTACATCTTTGCCCGGTTGTTTCCGCCCGCGCAGTTCGCAACACTGGGCGGGGCGATGATCGGACTGGGGTCGCTGGGCAACCTCGGCGCCTCGGCGCCCATGACGATGGCGGTCGCGGCCTATGGCTGGCGGCCGGTCATGGGCGGGTTGGCGGCGGCGACAGTGCTGGTGGCGCTCTTGATCTGGGTGACAGTGCGCGACCCCGAAAAGGTGGCGCACCAGGAAAAGGGGAGCGTGCTGGACCTGCTGAAAATGCCCGCGCTCTGGCCGATCTTCGCGCTGATGGCGGTCCACTATGCCCCTGCGGCGGGTATCCGGGGGCTCTGGGCCGGGCCCTATGTGGTGCAGGTCTTTGGGGCCACGGCATCCCAACTTGGACAAGTGGCCCTGATCATGGGGCTGGCGATGATCGCGGGCAATTTCGCCTACGGGCCGATCGGGCGGTTGATCGGCAGCCTGAAATGGACAGCCTTTGGCGGATCACTCCTCGGGGCGATCGCCTTGCTGACGCTGGCCGTTTTGCCTGCGACGAACCTCTGGCTCTCGGCGGGGCTGCTGGCGGCGGTCGGGTTCTTTGGATCTGCCTATGGCATCCTGTCCGGACACGCGCGGGGGTTCTTTCCGGCGCATCTGACCGGGCGGGGTGTGACACTCATGAACCTCTTCGGGATCGGCGGGGCGGGCGTAATCCAGACGATCAGCGGGCGGCTCCACGCGGCCTCGACCGCCGAACCCACGCAATCCTTCGCCACGCTCTTTACGTTCTTCGGCGGGCTGGTCGTGATCGGCCTTGCCGCCTACCTCTTCGCCCGCGAACGGCCCTGACCCCTTTCCCTTGCCCGCCGCAGGGAGTATGTGCCGCCCGGTCATATCAAGGAGCCGGACACATGGGCTATAAAGTCGTCGTCGCTGGGGCCACGGGCAACGTGGGCCGCGAAATGCTCAACATCCTCGCCGAACGGGAATTTCCCGTGGACGAAATCGTCGCCCTCGCCAGCCGCAAATCGCTGGGAACCGAGGTGAGCTTTGGCGACAAGACCCTGAAAACCAAGGATCTGGACACCTTTGATTTCACCGGCTGGGACATCGCGCTGTTCGCCGTGGGCTCCGAGGCAACCAAGATCTACGCGCCCAAGGCGGCGGCGTCGGGCTGCGTCGTGATCGACAACTCCTCGCTCTACCGCTACGACCACGACGTGCCGCTGGTGGTGCCCGAGGTCAACGCGGCGGCGGTCGAAGGCTATAAAAAGCGGATGATCATCGCCAACCCCAACTGTTCAACCGCACAGATGGTGGTGGCGCTCAAACCCCTGCACGACCGGGCAACGATCAAACGGGTGGTGGTCAGCACCTACCAATCCGTGTCCGGCGCTGGCAAGGAAGGCATCGACGAGCTGTGGGATCAGACCAAGTCGATCTACAACCCGACCGACTCCAAGCCGCCCAAGAAATTCACCAAACAGATCGCCTTCAACGTCATTCCCCACATCGACGTCTTCCTCGAGGACGGACAGACCAAGGAAGAATGGAAGATGGTCGCCGAAACGAAAAAGATACTCGACAAGAACATCAAGGTCACCGCGACCTGCGTGCGTGTGCCTGTGTTCGTCGGCCATTCCGAGGCGATCAACATCGAATTCGAAGATCACCTGGACGAGGCCGAAGCCCGCGACATCCTGCGCGAATCCCCCGGCATCATGGTCATCGATAAACGCGAAAACGGTGGCTACATCACGCCCATCGAATGTGTGGGCGACTACGCCACCTACGTCAGCCGCATCCGGCAGGATTCCACGCTCGATAACGGGCTGAACATCTGGGTCGTGTCCGACAATCTGCGCAAGGGCGCGGCCCTCAACGCCGTTCAAATCGCCGAAGTGCTCGGACAGCGCTGTTTGAAAAAAGGGTGAGGCGCGCCCGGACGAGGCTCCAGTTGAGCCTCGTCCGGGCCGAACGCCCAAAGCGCAAGCGGAGGGCCGGCCCACTCTCACCCCGTAGGGTGGGTGAAACCCGCCGCCCCCTCCCTTCCCCGTTACCGCCGCAACAGATCGACCCCGGCCGCGATCATCCAAACGGTCAGGACCAGATACCCCGCGATCGTCGCCATCCCGAACAAGGCACCGTTCGCCCCCAGCGCCAGCGCCACACCTTCGAACGCGCCCAGCGCGATCAGGGCCGCCGTGACCACCGCCAACCCCATCAGCGCCCTGCGCCGCTCCGCTGCATGAACAGCGGCCATCAGGGCGACGAAACCAGCGGTGAGAAGCATCCCCAGATGTTCCCCGATCACAGTCCCCGCATAGGCATGGATCAGGGCAAAATCCGGTCCCGCGTCGAGCGTCGCCGCCAGCCACGGCACCACCATCACCCATCGCAGCAGGCCCATCGCCTGTGTCAGGCCAGCCAGAACACCGATCATCGCGGCCGCCACCGCCAGCCCCGGCATTTGCCGCACGCGCCCTGCGCCCAGACCGAGGCCCAGCGACACCGGTATCATCAGGATCGCCGCAAGTGCGAACGCCTCCCACGTCAGGATCAGGCCTTTTCCCCCGGCGGCAAACGCGGCCAGGATCGTTTCGGTCGATTGGCGCAGGATACCGGGATAATCGAACGTGCTGGCCAGCACCACGTAAGGCAGGTTGAAAAACAAGGCCAGCGCGATGGTGCCCCCGCCGATGATACGGGTTTGAGTTTGTATGGTCGTCATTTTGTCGTCCTTTCAAAGAACAGTTTGTCACTGTTCGGTGACATATCAAGTTGGCTTGCAGTTGGTCAAGCAATATGTCACCATTCGGGGACAAAATGAGAGATTCCATGACCCGCAACCGCACCGACACCAGCCAGCGCATCCTCAATGCCGCCTTCGACCTGCTGACGACCGAAGGCTTTGCCGGGTTTGGCATCAACAGCGTGGCGCGGGCGGCCGGATGCGACAAGAAACTGATCTACCGCTACTTTGATGGGCTGGAGGGGCTTTGGACCGCGATGGGCGAACAGGCAGCACAAGGTCTGGTCGACGCGCTGACCCCGTCCCTTGACCCGGCCCCAACTAGCTATGCCGAATTGGTCGAAAGGCTGGTGATCGCACTCTACCAGATGGGACGGTCCGACGGACCCTTCCGACAGATCAAGATGCTGGAAATCGGTGCGCCCCCCGACTTGACAGACCAGTTCCGCACAGCGCGGGGACAGGTCCTGTCAAACTGGATCGGTACAGCGAGGGGGGATCTTGCACCGGCCCCCGGCCTCGACGCCCCTGCTCTCAACGCCATCCTCATCGCCGCAGCCGAAGGGTTGGCGATGACCCCTCCCGCCGGGCTGGACACAGAAGGGCAGGACAGAAGGATCAGAGATGCTCTTGGTCATCTCGTCCGCAACACCTACGCCCCTTAGGGCGGGATTCGCCTCCATTTGTCTGCCGCCCCGGCCCCCCGCCGGGACCCCCACGTGCAGGAAACAGCCGAAAATTCGCGCCCGGTTTCACGTCTGAAAACATTTTCGCACATTGCGCCCCCTTCCGCCAAGGATCACAGTCCGGCCCGCGTCCTAGTCCCAGGACGGCAATTGATCCGGTCCGTATTTCAGGAGGTTTGTCATGTTCCGCCCCATCGCCGCCGCCAGCCTGTATGCCTTTGTCGCCGCCATCCCCGCCTTTGCCGACACGGTCGAGCTGCCCGCGACCATCACCGGCGTCACCATCTTTCCCCAAGGGGCGCAGGTCACGCGGCGCATCACCGTCGATGCGGGCCAGGGGCAGCACGAGCTGCTCATCCCCGGCCTGCCCGGCGATACCACCGCCCAGTCCGTGCGGGTCCTGCCTGCCAGCGGCATCCGGCTTGGGTCGGTCAGCCTTGCCACCGGGCGGCTGCCTGTGACCGACGACACGCCCAGCCCCGCCATCGTCGCGGCCAAAGCCGAGGTGACGCGGCTCGAACAGGCCCTGCGCCACCGTGACACGGCCATCGCTGAAATCCTGTTGCGGTCCGCCGCCGCCGAAGACCAGATCGCCTTTCTCAAGGGGCTGGCACAGACCTCGGCCAGCACCAACCTGACCAGCAGCGGCGTCGCCGACATCCGCGCCCTGGCGCAGATGGTGGGGGTCGAGACGCTGGCCGCCCGGCAGACCATCCTTCAGGCCGAAACCGAGGCTGCCACCGCCCGCGACCTGCGCGACAAGGATATCGAGGCGCTGACGACCGCCCAACAGGCGCTTGCCGCCCTGACCACGCCCGACACCGACCGCGCGGTGCTGACGCTGAACGTGGACAAGACCGGGACGGATCCCGTGACGCTCGATATCGTGACCTATGTGGGCGGGGCGTCGTGGTATCCGGTCTATGACCTGAATCTGACGACCACCGAAACGCCGTCGCTCACCGTCGACCGGGGCGTCGTCGTCAGCCAGTACAGCGGGGAGGACTGGACAGATGTCGCCCTAACCCTGTCCACCGCGCGGCCCGGCGAACAGATCAGCGCCAGCACGCTTTACGCCTATCCCAGACGGATCATCAGCGAGGCGGACCTGACCAGAAACGCGGCAGTCGACGCCGTCATGGACGCCGCCCCCGGCAGCGGAATGATGGCTCCCGCTCCGGTCGCCGAAGCCATGCGGACGAACATGGGCGTTTCGTTTCAGGGGGCGACGCTCACCTATGTCTATGACGGGCCGGTCAGCATCCGCAACGGGGTGGACGACCTGCGGCTGACGCTCGACACCCAACCGCTGAACGTGGAAACCTGGGCCGCCGCCGCACCCCAATACGACAGCAGCGCCTATCTGGTGGGCAAGATCGGCAATACCACGGGCGAAGTCCTGCTGCCTGGCCCCACCATGATCTACACCGACGGGGCGCTGATCGGTGGGGACAGCCTGCCGCTGATCGCGGCCGGAGGAGACGCCGATCTTGGCTTCGGGCCGATCGACGGGCTGCGGCTGACGCGGACCATCCCGAACCGCAGCGAGGGGGACGTGGGCCTCATCTCGCGGTCCAACCAGCAGGTGCAGACCACCCAGATCAAGGTCGAAAACCTGACCGAACGGGCGTGGAGCATCCATCTGCGCGACACCGTCGCCTATTCCGAACAGGACGATCTGGTGGTGGCCTACACCAGCACCCTGCCGGTCACTCAGGCCGACCCGGACGGGCAGCGGGGAATCCTCGAATGGCAGTTCGATCTGGCGGCCGGCGCGACCCAAGACATCCGGCTGGACCAAACCCTCACCTGGCCCACGGGCTACGTCCTGCAATAAGGGGCGCGAGGGGCCGGTGCCCCGCACACCGGGTCCCATCCCGACCCCCAAGCCGGGGCCCCGACGCACAAGGATCAGAACCCAATCCCGTCACCCCGTAGGGTGGGTGAAACCCACCTCTCCCCCCCTACGACAAGAAGAACTGGATCAGCCGCTCAAACAACGGCTGCAATTTCTGGGCCAGCGTCATCGCCGCCTCGGCAGAGGTAAGCAGGTTGGCCCCGATCCCCGCCGACACGCCCACCAGAATAGATCCCGTCAAATAGGTCAGACCGCGCGCGGCCCGGCGCAAGCGGTTGAACTTGCGGCCCTCATCATAGGTCTGGGCGGCGTCTTTGATCTGATCCACTTCGTTCTGCACCAGATCAATGGCACCCGGACTAAGGGCTTCGTCGGCGGCGGCAACAGCCTCGGCAATTTCGGCGGCAATCGCCTGCACGCCCTGAACGTCGGCCTTGCGGATAACGGGATCGGTCTCGGGCGGCTTGGCGCCCGGCTCGCCTGCGGGGACCTGCCGTGGTTGCAACAGCGGGCGCAGGGCCGCCATGCCACCAACCAGACGGTCAAGCGACCTGACCATGACCGCCCCCCACGCCCCCGGCGCATCGTGTTCCTCCATGCAATCGCACAAAGAGGCCCGGGCCTCGTCAATGCCATACCAACTCAGCGTCTCGGCGTTCAGCGCCTTGGCGACACCCAAAAGGGCGTGACGCAGATCGGTGGGGAACTGGTAATTGTCGCGGTCCGCCGCCTTGTCCTGTAACGGGCCCAGGGTCTGGCGCAACCCTTCGATCCGGGCGGCCAGATCGGGGGCATTCTCAATTTCCGGGCGCACATGCGGGGGCGTATCGACGGGCAGCAAAACGCCCCCGTAAGGCAGCATCGCCACCGGACTTGCCGCCGCCAACCGGGCAATCACCCGCGCCGCATCCGGCGGCTCCAGTTTGTCGCGCAACGCCAGCAGCAGCTTTTGCATCAGCGGATGGGCGACGGTCCCGTCCCAGCCCCGCATGTCGATATACTGGGTCTCGGCAAAGCCATAAGGCAGTTGGGCATCATCCAGCCTGACATGAACCAACTTGCCCGCTGCCTGCGCCCGCGCGGCCTCCTCGATCACGGCCTTGGATGCGACGCTGTCGGCGGTCCAAAAGGTCAAAACGA
Organism: Marivivens sp.; assembly: GCA_024642115.1. GTDB lineage: Bacteria > Pseudomonadota > Alphaproteobacteria > Rhodobacterales > Rhodobacteraceae > JAHEBU01. Next base: position 393,429 of record JAHEBU010000003.1, read on the forward strand.
CGTGGGCGGCATCCAGCCTCGTGGTAATCTCCCTACGCCACTCCGCCCCGCCCAGAATGTCCTGATCCAACCAGACAGACAGGCCTTGTTGCTGAAACAGAGTCCGGAAATTGCCGACGGTCTGCAGGTCCTGCCGTTTGTAAGACAGGAAAATGAACGGGTTTGGGGCGGCCTTCATGTCGAGTCGCGGACTTGATGCCATCGGCGGCACCCAATCCTCCAGATACTCAAACAACACCCGCGCCCGCTTGGCGTCGTCCTCGATCTCGGCAATTTCGGCAATGCGCGGAGCAATCTGTGTGGCGACAGAGCCTTTGAAGGTCAAACCGTTCAAATCGGGATCATCGACCAACGTCCGCAAACCGCGGATCGGTCGCAGGTCGCTGACCTGCGTGTTGTCGAGCCAGAGGTCCGTGATCCCCGTCAGCCCGGACAACGGAGTCAGGTCGCTGACCTGCGTGTTGTTAAGCCAGAGGCGCGTGATCCCCGTCAGCCCGGACAGTGGCGTCAGGTCGCTGACCTGCGTGTTGTTGAGAAAGAGGTCCGTGATCCCCGTCAGCCCCGACAGCGGCGTCAGGTCGCTGACCTGCGTGTTGTTGAGCAAGAGGCGCGTGATCCCCGTCAGCCCGGACAGCGGCGTCAGGTCGCTGACCTGCGTGTTGTTGAGAAAGAGGTCCGTGATCCCCGTCAACCCGGACAGCGGCGTCAGGTCGCT
>JAHEBU010000016.1 GCA_024642115.1 Marivivens sp.
ATTGAAAATCCTCGTGTCGGTGGTTCGATTCCGCCCCTGGGCACCACTTGCTTCCTGATGACGATCGCTCACCGTTTGAATGTCTGAAAGTCAGTCTCGGTTTGCCCGGATCAGGGCCGCGATCTCGGTCAGTTGGTTGGCGAGCGGAATGGTCTTGCGCCACACCATTCCGATCCGCCGGGAGGGCCGGGGTGGTGCCAGCCGGACGACCGACACAGAGGCCGAGCGTGTTTCGATGTCCACCGCCATCTCGGGGATCAGGGTCACGCCGATGCCTGCGCCTACCATCTGGACCAGGGTCGATAGGGAACTGCCCTCCATCAGGTCACGGGGCAGGGTGGACGACAGGTTGCAGAACGACAGAGCCTGATCGCGAAAACAATGCCCTTCCTCCAGCAGCAAAAGCCTCATGGTGCGCAGCATCGCGGTGTCCGGGACAGGCTTTTGGGCATCGAGCGCCGGGCGGACAAGGACGAATTCCTCGTCAAACAGCACCTCTTCATGCAGCCATTGCTCCGAGACGGGCAGGGCAACAATAGCGGCGTCCAACTGACCGCTTCCCAGATCTTCGATCAGGCGATGAGTCACAGTTTCGCGCGGGTGAAGGTCCACACCAGGAAAGCGCCCGGCAATGGTCGCAATGACCTGTGGCAGGAAATAGGGGGCAACGGTGGGAATGATCCCGAACCGCAGCCTGCCGACAAGCGGCCCGTGAGAGGCGCGGGCGAGATCGCCCAACTCTTCGACCGATTTCAGGATGTCCCGGGCGCGCAAAGCGAACGATTCGCCCAGGGCGGTCAGGCGAATCTGCCGGCCGCCACGTTCTATCAGCAGCGCCCCAAGCCTCTCTTCCAGATCCTTGATCTGAACTGACAAGGCGGGTTGCGAAATTCCGCAGACCTCGGCCGCATTGCCAAAGTGGGTCAACCGGGCCAAGGCCTCGAAATACCGCAGATGTTTGAGCGTGATGTCTGTCATATGCAAAAGTTATCAAGCTCATTGAAAAATGCAATTTTATCTTATCGGCCGAATGGTGTAACGACAGAGCCAGAACAGCGCTTTGGCCGAGATCGGCAAATTGCCGACGCCGTGCTCGCATCTGGGATACGTCATCACAAGCAGGATTGGAGACCGACATGGACGGAAACGAAATCAATACGGCGGGAAAATGCCCCGTGGTTCATGGGGCAATGACCGAAACTGGGGCTTCGGTCATGGACTGGTGGCCGAAGTCGCTCAACCTCGATATCCTGCATCAGCATGACACCAAGACCAACCCCCTTGGCCCGGATTTCAACTACCGCGAGGCGTTGAAGTCGCTCGACTTCGATGCGCTCAAGAACGATGTCCGCGCTCTGATGACCGACAGTCAGGACTGGTGGCCGGCCGACTGGGGCCACTACGGCGGTCTGATGATCCGTCTGGCCTGGCATTCGGCCGGGTCCTACCGTCTGGCCGATGGCCGCGGCGGCGGCGGGGCGGGCAACATCCGGTTCGCCCCGCTCAATTCCTGGCCCGATAACGCCAGCCTGGACAAGGCGCGCCGCCTGCTGTGGCCGATCAAGAAGAAATACGGCAACTCCATTAGCTGGGCCGACCTGATCCTGCTGTCGGGCACGATTGCCTACGAAACAATGGGTCTGAAAACATTTGGCTTTGGCTTTGGCCGCGAAGACATCTGGCACCCGGAAATCGACACCTACTGGGGGTCCGAGCGGGAGTGGCTCGCAGCCAGCGACAACCGCTATGCCGATGTGAACGACCCTTCGACCATGGAAAACCCGCTGGCTGCCGTGCAGATGGGCCTGATTTACGTCAACCCCGAGGGTGTGAACGGCAAATCCGATCCGCTCAAGACCGCAGCACAGGTTCGCGAAACCTTTGCCCGGATGGCCATGAATGACGAGGAAACTGCCGCCCTGACCGCAGGCGGTCACACCGTGGGCAAGGCGCATGGCAACGGCAATGCTGCCCTTTTGGGGGCCGCCCCCGAGGCGGGCGACGTGCACGAGCAAGGCTTTGGCTGGGCGAACCCGTCGGGCAAGGGCGTGGGCCGTGATGCGATCACCAGTGGGATCGAAGGCGCGTGGACCACCCACCCGACCAAATGGGACATGGGTTATTTTAAGCTATTGTTCGGCTACGATTGGGAACTGCGCCGCAGTCCTGCCGGGGCGACCCAGTGGGAACCGATCAACATCCGCGAGGAAGACAAACCCGTCGATGTCGAGGACCCGTCCATCCGTTTGAACCCGATCATGACCGATGCAGACATGGCCATGAAGATGGACCCGATCTATCGCGGTATCTGTGAAAAGTTTATGGCCGATCCAGCCTATTTCTCGGACACGTTTGCCCGTGCGTGGTTCAAGCTCACCCACCGGGATATGGGACCCAAGGTCAACTACGTCGGCCCGGACGTGCCCGCCGAAGACCTGATCTGGCAAGACCCCGTGCCTGCCGGGCGGACCGATTACGACGTCGCCGCCGTCAAGGCCCGGATCTCCGCCAGCGGCCTGTCGCTGTCGGACATGGTTGCGACCGCCTGGGACAGCGCCCGGACGTTCCGGGGGTCCGACATGCGGGGCGGGGCCAATGGCGCCCGTATCCGTCTGGCGCCGCAGAAGGATTGGGAAGGGAATGAACCCGCCCGCCTGGCCCGCGTTCTGGGCGTGCTTGAAGGGATTGCCGCCGATACCGGGGCCAGCGTCGCCGATGTGATCGTGCTTGCGGGTAGTTACGGCGTTGAACAGGCGGCCAAGGCTGCCGGTTTCGACATCAGCGTGCCCTTTGCCCCGGGTCGGGGCGATGCGACCGATGCGATGACCGATGCCGCCTCTTTTGACGTGCTTGAGCCGATTGCCGACGGTTACCGCAACTGGCTCAAGAAGGACTATATCGTCAGCGCCGAAGAACTGATGCTGGACCGGACCCAACTCATGGGGCTGACGGCCAAGGAAATGACGGCTCTTGTCGGTGGAATGCGCGTCATGGGAACCAACCACGGCGGGACGGCGCATGGCGTCTTTACCGACCGTGTCGGCGCGCTCACGACGGACTTCTTCGCCAATCTTACTGACATGGCCTATTCGTGGCATCCGGTGGACGGTGGCACCTATGAAATCCGCGACCGCAAGACCGGTGCGGTGAAATGGACGGCCACGCGGATGGACCTTGTCTTTGGGTCCAACTCGATCCTGCGGGCCTATGCCGAGGTCTATGCCCAGAACGACAGCGCCGAAAAGTTCGTGCGCGACTTCGTGTCGGCCTGGGTCAAGGTGATGAACGCAGACCGGTTCGATCTGGCCGCCTGATCGGATTGCCTGAAAAGATGAACCCGCGCGGCCGGATCCGGCTGCGCGGGTTTTTTCATTATTGGGCAGGGTCAGCCTGTCGCGCTACTCTACAGTAGAGGGATAACCCACCTGATCCAGCGCCCCCCGCAGGGTGTCCAACGGTGTTTCGCTGCTGACCTCGACCCGGTGGGCGGGCAGGTCAAACGACAGTTTCGCGGTCGGATCAATCGCCTTGATCGTCTTTTCGATGGTGGCCGTGCAGTGCCCGCAGGACATGTCGGGAATGGTCAATGTGGTCATAGCGCTCTCCTTTGGGTCATAAGGGGAGTTTCCAGCGCCGGAAGGTCAAGGCTGATTTTTTGGTCCCCTCCCCTTGACCTTCCCGTTGCTGGAACCCCCATGTGACGTATCCGCAAGCCGTAAAGTCAAACTATGGAGCCACAGATGTCGTACATCGATACACTCACCCTGTCGGTCCAGGGTATGACCTGCGCGTCCTGCGTTGGCCGGGTCCAGCGAACCTTGGCCGGGGCCGAAGGCGTCATCGGGGCCGAGGTGAATCTGGCCACCGAAACAGCGCGGGTGACGGGCCATTTTGACCCCGACGTCATCACGGACCTTTTGGGCAAGGCAGGCTATCCCGCCCGCGAGGTGACCGCCCGCCTCGAGATTCCGGACATGACCTGTGCGTCCTGCGTCGGGCGGGTCGAACGCGCGTTGAAGGGCGTGCCGGGTGTGATCGGGGCCGAAGTCAACTTGGCGACTGAGGGCGCCGTTGTTCGATATTTGGATGGAGCCATTGCACCTGCCGACCTGATCGCCGCTGTCCGATTGGCCGGGTATGGGGCCAAACTGACGACGTCCGCCGAACCCGAGGACAGGTCCGCTCGCAAAGACCGCGAGGCGCGTGACCTTGCCCGGCAGACTCTGATTGCGGCGGCCTTGGCACTGCCCGTTTTTGTGGTGGAAATGGGCGGTCACATGGTTCCCGCGTTTCATCACCTGGTAGCCCAGACCATCGGCACACAGACCAGTTGGGTGCTGCAATGGGTCCTGACCACGCTCGTCCTGATCGGGCCGGGGCGCATGTTCTACGTCCGGGGCATCCCCGCCCTGTTGCGCGGTGGGCCGGACATGAACAGCCTTGTGGCGGTGGGGACCTTGGCCGCTTATGGATATTCGGTTGTTGCCACTGTTCTGCCCGCGATCCTGCCCGCCGGCACCCGGGCCGTTTACTTCGAGGCGGCGGCCATGATCGTCGTCCTGATCCTTTTGGGCCGCACGTTCGAGGCGCGCGCCAAGGGGCGCACCGGGGCTGCGATCCAGCGACTGATCGGTCTGCGTCCGGCAACGGCGCGGGTTCAGCGAGGCGACCAGTTTACCGATGTTCCAATCGCCGAGATCGTCACCGGTGACCTGATCGAGGCCCGCCCCGGTGAACGGATCGCGGTCGATGGCACTGTAACATCCGGCACCTCGTGGGTCGATGAAAGCATGATGACGGGCGAGCCAGTTCCGCTGGAAAAGGGCACCGGGTCAAGCGTTGTTGGCGGCACCCTGAACGGAAGCGGACTGCTGACCTACAAGGCGACGCGGGTGGGGGCCGACATGGCCCTGAACCGCATCATCCGCATGGTCGAGGACGCCCAGTCGGCCCGCCTGCCGATACAGGCTCTTGTCGACCAGATCACGTATTGGTTCGTCCCAGCTGTCATGGCAGTGGCCGCAATCACTGTTGCCGTGTGGCTGGTATTCGGGCCGGACCCGGCGCTGGGGTTGGCGCTGGTGTGCGGTGTGTCGGTGCTCATCATCGCCTGCCCCTGCGCGATGGGTCTGGCCACGCCGACTTCGATCATGGTCGGCACGGGCCGCGCTGCTGATCTGGGAATCCTGTTTCGCAAAGGGGACGCGCTGGAACGGCTTGAGGGGGTGACCACCATCGCCTTTGACAAGACCGGGACGCTGACGATGGGGCGCCCGGAACTGACGGACCTGCTCGTGCAACCCGGTTTCGACGAAACTCAGGTCATGGCCCTGATGGCTGCTGCCGAAGGCGGGTCCGAACACCCCGTCGCCGCTGCCATCCTTCGTGCTGCCAAAACTCGGCAGATTGCGGTGCCTGTGGCGCAGGAGTTTCAGGCCCTGGCCGGTCTGGGTTTGAGGGCCACCGTCAACGGCAGACACGTTCTGATCGGTGCGGATCGCCTCATGACCCGGTCCGGCGTCGAGATGCCAGATCCCGCGCAAACCAACGCCTTGGCGGCGCAAGGTCGGACACCCTTTTATGTGGCCGTAGATGGCACGCTGGCGGCCACTGTGACGGTTGCGGACCCCATCAAACCGGGGGTTCCGGCGACACTGTCGGCGCTGCGCGGTATGGGCTTCACGCTTGCCATGCTGACCGGTGACAATGCGATCACGGCACAGGCCATAGCGAAAACCCTTGGCATCGACACCGTCAGGGCCGAGGTCATGCCTGACGGCAAGGTCGAGGCCGTGAAATCCTTGCAGAAGGATGGGGCGCGGGTCGCCTTTGTCGGGGACGGGATCAACGATGCGCCTGCGCTTGCCAGTGCGGACGTGGGCATCGCAATCGGCACCGGCACCGACGTCGCGATCGAAACGGCGGATGTTGTCCTCATGTCTGGGGACCCCGCAGGCGTGGTCAACGCCATCACGCTCAGCCGGGCCACGATCCGCAACATCCGCCAAAACCTGATCTGGGCCTTTGGCTATAACATCGCTCTGATCCCGGTGGCGGCGGGAGTGCTCTATCCGTTCAGTGGCACCCTTCTTTCGCCTGCGCTGGCCGCGGGCGCGATGGGTCTGTCGAGCGTTTTCGTGGTCAGTAACGCGCTTCGCCTTCGCTGGGTCAGGTCCGCGCTACCATCCTCTGGAAAGGAGGCCCGGTCATGAACATCGGTGAAGTTTCCCATCGGTCGGGTCTGCCCGCCAAAACGATCCGCTATTACGAGGATATCGGTCTGATCCTGCCGCTGCGCGACGCGAACGGTTATCGCGCTTTCCGCGAGAGCGACCTGCACAAGCTGAGGTTTCTGGGCCGGGCGCGGGCGCTGGGGTTCACCATCGACGATTGCCGCGCCTTGCTGGCCCTGTGGGAGGACAAGGGGCGGGCCAGTTCCGAAGTGCGCAAGATCGCAAGCGCACACTTGACCGCCATTCAGACAAAGATCACTGATCTTCAGTTGATGCACGCGACCCTGTCTCATCTGGTCGACTGTTGCGCAGGCGACGATCGGCCGGATTGTCCGATCCTCCATTCGCTCGAGGCGCCGGCTTAGCCAAAGTGACCGCCACAACTTCCTGTGGCATTGTGTGGCAAACATGGCGATGATCGTTCCCAAGGGAAACGGGTCGGGAGGCGTTCCATGTTCCACATGACCATGACGTTCGATCTAGGCCCGGATATCGACACCCTGCGCGATACGGTCCATCGCTGGGCGCAGGAACGGGTCAAGCCGCTGGCCGCCAAGATCGACCGCGACAACGACTTTCCCGCCCCCTTGTGGGCGGAAATGGGCGACCTCGGTCTGCACGGCCTGACCGTACCCGAGGCGGATGGCGGCGTCGGAATGGGCTATCTGGCCCATGTGGTCGCTGTCGAAGAAATAGCGCGTGCCTCGGCCTCGGTCAGCCTGTCCTACGGCGCCCATTCCAACCTCTGCGTGAACCAGATCAACCTCAACGGCACGCCTACGCAAAAGGCAAAATACCTGCCCGGGCTGATCGCCGGGACCGATGTGGGTGCGCTGGCTATGTCCGAAGCGGGCGCGGGTTCGGACGTCGTGTCGATGTCCCTGCGGGCAGACAAGGGGAACGGATACTACAAGCTGAACGGATCGAAATACTGGATCACCAACGGGGCCGAGGCGAACACGCTGATCGTCTATGCCAAGACTGATCCGGGGGCGGGGTCAAAGGGGATCACGGCCTTTCTAATCGAAAGGACGATGGCGGGTTTTACCCAGTCCCCCCACTTTGACAAGTTGGGGATGCGCGGCTCCAACACAGCCGAGTTGATGTTCGACGATGTCGAGGTGCCGTTTGAAAATGTCCTTGGGCAAGAGGGCAAAGGCGTTAGCGTCCTGATGTCCGGCCTCGATTACGAACGGGTTGTCCTGTCAGGTATTGGTCTTGGCATCATGGCCGCCTGTCTGGACGAGGTGATGCCCTACATCGCAACCCGCAAGCAGTTTGGGCAGCTCGTCGGCAATTTCCAACTGATGCAGGGCAAGATCGCCGACATGTACACGGCCATGAATTCCGCCCGCGCCTATGTCTATGCCGTCGCGCGGGCCTGCGATGCGGGCCGGGTGACGCGGGCGGATGCCGCCGCGTGCGTCCTTTATGCCAGCGAAAAGGGGATGGAGGTGGCCCATCAGGCCGTTCAGGCGATGGGTGGGGCGGGGTTTCTTGCGGATTCGGCGGTCAGCCGGATATTCCGTGATGCCAAACTGATGGAGATCGGGGCGGGTACGTCCGAGATCCGTCGGATGCTGGTCGGGCGCGAGATGATGGGGGCGATGGCGTGACCGGAACCGCCCAGCGTGCGGCACATGAGGCTGCCCTTGCGACGGTTCGTGCCGCGATCGAGGTCGCCGTTGCAGGCGGCGGCGACATGGCGCGGGATCGGCACGTCTCGCGGGGCAAGATGCTGCCCCGCGACCGCATCGCGGGTCTGCTCGACCCGGGCTCGCCATTCCTCGAACTTGGCGCGGTCGCCGCGCATGGCATGTACGACTGCGCCGCCCCCGGGGCCGGGATCATCACCGGGATCGGCAGGGTGTCCGGCCACGAGGTGATGATCGTGTGCAACGACGCCACCGTCAAAGGCGGGACCTACTACCCGATGACGGTCAAAAAACACCTGCGAGCGCAGGAGGTGGCGCAGGCCAATCATCTGCCTTGTGTCTATCTGGTGGACAGCGGCGGGGCGAACCTGCCCAATCAGGACGAGGTATTCCCCGACCGCGACCATTTCGGGCGCATCTTTTTCAATCAGGCGAATATGTCCGCACTTGGCATTCCGCAGATCGCGGTCGTCATGGGCTCTTGCACAGCAGGGGGCGCGTATGTGCCTGCCATGTCGGACGTCACCATCATCGTCAAAGAACAGGGCACGATCTTTCTGGCCGGCCCGCCTCTTGTCAAGGCCGCGACGGGCGAAGTGGTGACTGCCGAGGATCTGGGCGGCGGTGATGTTCATACACGCCTGTCGGGCGTAGCCGATTATCTGGCCGAGGATGATGCGCATGCTCTGGCTTTGGCGCGACAGGCTGTCGCCGGGCTGAACCGGATCAAACCGATGCCGCTTCAACTTCGCCCCGTGGAGCCCCCGAAATTCGATCCTGACACCATATTGGACGTGGTTCCGGCAGACCTAAAGACCCCCTATGATATTCGCGATGTCATCGCCCGGATCACCGACGCCAGCCAGTTCGATGAGTTTAAGGCGCGGTTCGGCCCCACCCTTGTTTGCGGGTTTGCCCACGTCTGGGGGATTCCGGTGGGGATCGTGGCGAACAACGGCGTCCTGTTTTCCGAATCCGCCCAGAAAGGCGCCCACTTCGTGCAGTTGTGCAGCCAACGCAAGATTCCGCTGTTGTTTCTGCAAAACATCACCGGCTTCATGGTGGGCCAGAAATACGAGGCCGGCGGGATTGCCAAGGACGGGGCCAAACTAGTCATGGCGGTGGCGACCACCCAAGTTCCCAAGATTACGGTGATTGTCGGCGGGTCGTTCGGGGCGGGGAATTATGGCATGTGCGGTCGCGCCTATGACCCGAGATTCTTGTGGACCTGGCCCAACTCTCGCATCTCGGTCATGGGCGGCGAACAGGCAGCAGGGGTGTTGGCCACGGTCCACCGCGAGGGGATCGAGCGCAAGGGTGGGACATGGTCGCAGGAAGACGAGGCTGCCTTCAAGGCGCCCACGCTCGAAATGTTCGAACGGCAGTCCCATCCTCTCTATGCCTCGGCCCGGCTTTGGGATGACGGCATCATCGACCCCCGCAAGACACGCGATATCGTTGGCCTGAGCCTGTCGGCCTGCCTGAATGCACCCATCCTCGATACACGCTTCGGCGTGTTCCGGATGTGATGATGCGCAAACTCCTCATCGCCAATCGCGGGGAAATTGCCTGCCGGATCATCGCAACCGCCCGGCGAATGGGGATTGCGACCGTGGCCGTCTATTCGGATGTGGACGCGTCGGCACGACATGTCGGTATGGCGAACGAGGCGGTCAGAATTGGACCCGCGCCAGTCGCGGAAAGTTATCTGCACGCCGCATCAATCCTTGATGCCGCCCGCCGCACGGGAGCCGATGGCATCCACCCGGGCTATGGCTTTCTGTCCGAAAATCCCGATTTCGCGGACGCTGTTGTTGACGCCGGACTGATTTTTGTGGGCCCGCCCGCCGGTGCAATCCGGGCGATGGGTTTGAAGGATGCCGCGAAACGGCTGATGGAGCAGGCGGGCGTCCCCGTGGTTCCCGGCTATCACGGGGCGGATCAGAATGCCGGCCTGCTGGCGCAGGAAGCCGCAAAAATTGGCTATCCGGTACTTATTAAAGCCCGTGCCGGGGGGGGTGGTATGGGGATGCGCCGGGTTGACGACCCGGCAGAATTCGCGGCGGCCCTGCAGGCGGCGCAGCGCGAAGGGCAAGCCAGCTTTGGCGACCCCGCCGTCCTGATCGAGAAATACATCCTGTCTCCCCGCCACATTGAAGTGCAGGTCTTTGCCGACGCCCATGGCTCTGTTGTCCATTTGTTCGAACGCGACTGTTCGCTTCAGCGGCGGCACCAGAAGGTCATTGAAGAGGCCCCCGCCCCCGGCATGACCACCGAGATGCGTGCAGCGATGGGGGCCGCCGCAGTCGAGGCGGCCCGATCAGTAGGCTATGTGGGCGCAGGCACCGTCGAATTCATCGTCGACGCAAGCGATGGCCTGCGACCGGACCGGTTCTGGTTCATGGAGATGAATACGCGCCTTCAGGTCGAACACCCGGTGACCGAAGCCATCACGGGCCTTGACCTTGTCGAATGGCAGGTCCGGGTGGCGATGGGCGAAAATTTGCCTCTTTCTCAAGCCGATCTCAGCATGACCGGCCACGCGATCGAGGCTCGGCTTTACGCCGAGGATGTGCCCAGAGGTTTCCTGCCTGCAACGGGTCGGCTCGACGTACTGACCTTTCCGTCGGGGGCCCAATTCAGGCTAGGGCCTGTGAGGATCGACAGTGGCGTAGTCGAGGGGGACCAGATCAGCCCGTGGTACGATCCGATGATTGCCAAGGTCATCGTCCATGCGGCCACCCGCGAGGCCGCATTGGCCAGTCTGACAAGCGCCTTGATCGCGTGCGACGTATCTGGGGTAACGACCAACCTCGATTTTCTCATCGCGCTCAGCCTTGATCCCGGCTTTGCCAATGGGGCTGTCGATACCGGCCTGATCGGGCGCCAGATTGCCGACCTTTCAGCGCCGCCTGACTTGTCCGACGCCCTGCTGGCCTTGGTTGCGGTTGCGATGGGCGTCGGCCTTGGGCCTGCTGTCGGCACGGACCCTTGGGACCGGCTGGTGGCATGGCGTCAGTGGGGAGCTGCGCAAATTCCGGTTCAACTGAGCATTGGCGGCACGTCTGTTACGGTAAACCTGCGTGTCCGTGACGACGACCGTTTCGAGGTCGAGACGACCGACCGAGTCATCAAAGCGACGGTCAGATCCGGACAAGGCGGGCACGCTACGGTCGAAATAGGCGGCCTTGTCACCGCGTATACGGTCAAAGCGCGTTCGGGTCAGATACTGATATGCGGGCCGCAGGGTCGCTCACTCATAGACCTGGCAAAGCTACCCGGCGCGACCCTTTCGGCCCCTTCCCAGAGCCATCAGATCACCGCGCCGATGCCTGGTCTGGTCAAGGTAGTGCTGACAAGCCCCGGGAACCTGGTGCAGAAGGGCGATCCTCTGATGATCGTTGAGGCGATGAAGATGGAGCACACGCTGATCGCCCCCCGCGATGGCACTGTGCGTCATGTGGGGGCTGTCGCAGGGCAGGCGGTAACGGACGGGATCATTCTGGTCGAGCTGGAGCCACAGGATGACTGACCGGCTGACTTTGGTCGAGGTTGGACCTCGTGACGGCCTTCAGAACGAGGCGCGATTGGTCCCGGTATCCGCCAAGATAGCGCTGACCGACATGTTGTCGGCCACTGGGCTCACCCGGATCGAGGTGGCCAGTTTCGTGAACCCCCGTCTTGTCCCCCAAATGGCCGACGGGGCAGAGGTGATGGCAGGGATCGTCCGCCGACCGGGCGTGACCTATTCCGCCCTTGTTCCCAATCTGGCGGGGTTCGAGAGCGCTGTTGCCGCTGGCACGGATGAGGTCGCTGTTTTTGCATCAGCATCCGAAGGGTTTTCGCGGGCGAACCTCAATTGTTCCATCGCCGAAAGCCTCACCCGGTTCGGCCCCATCCTTGAAGCGGCGCAAGCCGCAGGCTTGCAAGTGCGTGGTTACGTGTCCTGCGTCACGGACTGTCCATTTGACGGACCAACACCACCTGTCGATGTGACCCGCGTTGCCAAGGCCCTTTTCGGCATGGGCTGCTATGAGGTCTCTTTGGGCGATACCATCGGGCGGGGAACCCCGGACACAGTCACGGCGATGCTCGACTGTGTGACTGACCTGATCGACCCCATCCACCTTGCCGGTCATTTCCATGATACGGGCGGGCAGGCCCTGGCCAATATCGCCACGGCCTTTGACCGGGGGATACGGGTATTCGACGCGTCGGTGGCAGGGCTTGGTGGATGCCCCTTTGCGCCGGGTGCCAGCGGCAATGTCGCGACCGAAGCCGTGGTCCGCTGGGCCTCTGATCGGGGGATCGCAACCGGGATAGACCCGGATGCCCTGTCGGTCGCGGCAAGATTTGCCATGGGGCTTCGGTCATGACGCCGGTCTATGAAACGCTTCTGTTCGAAACGGATTCCCGAGGTGTTGTCACCATCACCCTGAACCGGCCGGACAAACGCAATGCCTTGTCGGCTGCCATGATCCGGGACCTGACGGACGTCGCAGGACGACTTGGCCCGGAAACCGGGGCGCGTGCGGTGGTTCTGGCGGGATCTGGTGCAGTGTTCTGTGCCGGCGGGGACCTGGGCTGGATGCAGGACCAGATTGCGGCGGTCCGGGCTGTGCGGATGGCGGCGGCGCGCGATCTGGCGCGAATGTTCAACGTCTGGAACAGGCTGCCCTTGCCGGTCATCGGCCGGCTGCACGGCGGTGCCTACGGCGGTGGCGTAGGCCTTGCCTGTATCTGCGACACGGCAATCGGCACGTCCGATCTGCGGCTTGGCCTGACGGAAACGCGGCTTGGCCTGATCCCGGCCACTATCGGCCCCTACGTCGTCGCCCGGATGGGCGAGGGCGCAGCGCGACAGATTTTCCTGTCGTCGCGCATTTTCGACGCGCTTGAAGCCGTGCGGTTGGGTATTTTGAGCAAGACTTGCGAGCCAGCCGATCTTGATGCGGCTATCGCAGAGGCGGTCGAACCTTATCTGCATGTGGCCCCCCATGCCGTCGCTTCGGCCAAGGCACTTGTCCGTTCCCTTGGCCCGAAAATCGATGACGCCGTGATCGAGGACACGATCCGCCGCCTTGCCGACACGTGGGAGGGAGAAGAGGCAGCCCACGGCATCGCCCGTTTTCTTTCAAAAGAGCCGCCGCGCTGGGCCTGATCCGGCTGTCCCTGCGTCTTTCACATGGCAGGCCTGCGGCCAACGCATGGCCTGCGACATTGCCGGAATAGCCATGCTTACTATATAGCGTGCTTATGAAAAACGACCGCACAGAAAACTTTGGCCTTTTGCTGCACGATACTGCCCGTCTGTTGCGCAAGCAGTTCGAGGCGCGGGGGCGTGAGATGGGCTTGTCCTCAGCGCAATGGCGGCTGTTGGTTCGTCTCTGGCGCGAGGGCGAGGCGACCCAAGCCCGGCTGGCCGATCTGATGGAGGTTGAACCGATCTCGGTGTCCCGTCTGGTCGACCGGATGGTGGTGGCAGGATGGATCGAACGGCGCCCACACCCGACGGATCGTCGAACCAACCTGATCGTGCCGACCGCCCGCGCCCTTAGGGCCCGGGACGCGATCAAGGAGATGGCGGGCGAAATTTACGAGGCGGCGATGACCGGCCTGACCACACAGGACCGCAGACAGCTGATGGCGATGTTGACCCAAGTCGAAGCTAACCTGTCGCGCACCGAAAACGAACATAGCGGGGCAGATCCCGTGAACGAGGATGCCAGATGAACGCGCGCACCAAACCCGATCTTACACCCAAACCAGTCGAACCTGCGTCGGCGGCCATTGTCGCGCCCGCGCAACCTGCAACGGCCCAGGCCGAAACGGCCTCACGCAAAGGTCGCCGTCGGCTCATCATGCTGTCTCTTCCGGTAATCCTTCTCGTGGGTGGCGGGTATGTCTGGCTGTCAGGCGGGCGATACGAGACGACCGAAAACGCCAATCTGCACGAAGCGCGTGTGGCCATCGCCAGCGATCTTCCGGGCCGCGTGACCGAGGTGGATTTCGTGGACAACCAGCCGGTCAAGGCAGGCGACGTGCTGTTCCGTGTGGACGCGCAGCCCTACCAACTGGCCCTGAACGAGGCAAATGCCGCACTGTCGGCCGCCCGGCTCAAGGTCGAACAGACAAAAGCCACCTATCGCCAGAGCGTCGCACAAGAGGCGGTGGCCCGCGACAATGTTACGTTCCGGCAAACCGAGCTGGACCGCCAGACCGCGCTGTCGAACCGGGGCGTGTCTACTGCGGCCAATCTGGACGAGGCACAATTCGCCTTGCGTCAGGCCAAGGAACAACTGAGCGCCATTGAGCAATCCACAGCAAGCATCGAAGCCTCGCTCGGCGGCAGCCCGGACATTCCGACCGATACGCATCCGTCCGTCGTGGCGGCTCTGGCCACCGTGGACAGGGCAACCTATAACCTCGGGCTTGCGACGGTGCGTGCCCCGGCAGATGGCACGGTCTATCAGGCCGCGTCGTTCCGCCAAGGGATGTTCGTGGCCGCCGGAGCGCCGCTGTTCGCATTGGTCGAATCTGGCGATGTCTGGATCGACGCAAACTTCAAAGAAGATCAGCTGACCAATATCCGGCCCGGCCAGACCGCAACCATCACGTTCGACATGATCCCAGGCCAGACCTTCAACGCGCTGGTCGATTCGATCGGGGCTGGGACAGGGGCGGAATTTTCCCTGATCCCCGCGCAGAACGCGACCGGCAATTGGGTTAAGGTGACCCAACGGGTCCCTGTGCGGCTGAAACTGACCTCGGCGCTGCCGGACGGGTTCAATGTGTCGGGGGCAAGTGCAGTTGTGTCGGTCGACACCAAAGTCACTCGGCAGATCTTCGGCTACGACCTGTCGGCCCTGAAGTAACGGAGCGGACCCGTGACCGCGATCCCGGCAGGCGTTGCCAAACCCGATGAGGTCCCGAACCGGGGCTTGATCACGCTGTCAATCATGCTGGCGACGATTATGCAGGTGCTGGACACCACGATCGCCAACGTGGCCCTGCCGTCGATGCAGGCCGACCTTGGGGCGTCTACCGACACGATCACATGGGTCCTGACATCCTATATCGTCGCGGCGGCGATCATGACGCCGATGACCGGCTGGCTGTCGGACAGATTCGGGCGCAAGCGTGTGTTCCTCACGTCGGTCGTAGGCTTCGTCGTCTCGTCGATGCTGTGCGGCATTTCGCTGAACCTGTCGCAAATGGTCGGCTTCCGCATTCTGCAAGGGTTGTTCGGGGCGGCCATCGTCCCGCTGAGCCAGACCTTCCTGCTCGACATCAATCCCAAGGAAAAGCACGGGCAAGCCATGGCCATGTGGGGGGCGGGGATCATGGTGGGGCCGATCATCGGGCCAACCCTGGGGGGGTGGCTGACAGAAAGCTTCAACTGGCGCTGGGTGTTCTTCATCAACCTGCCGGTGGGGATCGTGGCCTTCCTTGGCTGCGCGGCCTTTTTGCCCGAAGCGGTCAGGCGACTGCGCAAGTTCGATTTCTTCGGCTTTGCGATGCTGTCGATCGGAGTTGGAGCCCTGCAACTCATGCTTGACCGAGGGGCGGCCATCGAATGGTTCTCCGCACTTGAGATTTGGATTTACGCCTTTCTGGCTGCGACCGGGTTCTGGGTCTTTGTCTTTCATATCAGGGGCGCGGCTGACCCCTTCATCAATCCGCGCATCTTCCGTGACCGCAATTTTGTGACAGGACTTCTTTTCATCTTTGTGATCGGAGTGATCCTTCTGGCCAGCCTGGCGTTGTTGCCACCCATGCTTTCAACCATCTTCGGCTATCCGACGATCACGACGGGCATGGTGATGGCTCCGCGGGGGATGGGAACAATGGTGTCGATGATCCTGGTCGGCCGGCTGGTCCGGTCGGTGGACGCACGGTATCTGGTCGTCACCGGGTTGGGGCTGACGATCCTCTCGCTCTATATCATGACCGGCTTCTCGCCGCAGATGGACGACCGGCTGATCATTGAATCGGGGGTCATACAGGGGTTGGGGCTGGGGCTGGTCTTTGTGCCACTGTCCACTGTGGCCTTTGCGACGTTGGCGCCCGAGTTCAGGGCGGACGCCACAGCCCTGTTCAGCCTGGTCCGCAATATCGGCTCATCCATCGGCATTTCGGTGGTGTCGCTGATGCTGACGCGAAACATCCAGATCAACCACGCGGAATTGGGGGCAGGGCTGACGCCCTTCAACCCGGTCGTCTCTGCAATGATTCCCGGTGCGGTGTCCGGCAACAGCACCGTGCTGACGCAACTCAATGGGCTGGTCACGCAGCAGGCGCTGATGATTTCCTACATTGACGACTTCAAACTGATGATGATCGTGACGATGGCGGCGGTGCCTTTGGCGCTGTTCCTGCGCAAACCCAAGGCGGCAGGTCCTGCTATCGCGATGGAATAGGGGTGGATAGCCGGGAAAATCGGGTCAGATTCGTCCGTTTTGCCGACAGAAGGACTGACAGAGCGGCAGGATTTGTGGATAACTCGGTGAATACTTTGGCAGTTGACCCAAGGGCACGGCAGAAAAACGAGAGTTTGTCAGTTTTCGCGAAAAAAAGACTTGCAGGTTCTGAACGCTGTCCGTAAATAGCCCCTCACCGGCAACGCAGCGATGCACGCCGGGGCGCCAGACGGTCCGAAACGATACGCGGCGGAAGAATAAAATCAGAGGATGCAGCAGGCGGGCGCGCCAGAGACTTCGGCGCTACGGTCTGTTTTGTTCTCGACGCTTTTTGAAATTGTAATATCTGAAGAGATATGTGGGCGGTTTGGTTCGGTTCGATGGATCAGACGTCTGTATATCAACGCCACTAGGTTTTCGGACCGATGATGTGGTGTCAGCTT
>JAHEBU010000014.1 GCA_024642115.1 Marivivens sp.
TGGGCTCTAACCTGCCGTTCGCCGCCTGTGCGCCATTTGCTGAAAAGGGGCGGCTGGCCAGCGGGATGCGCAGGCCAAAGGCCGATCTGGCTGCGCGACCTGATCTGTCCTGCGTGGGTATTGGCCATATAGTTAGCGACGTTTGTCTCGTCAGACTCTCGCCACCCTGTGATGTCTGTGTCTCGCATCATTTAGTGCAACGGTGTGGGACCCGTCCCGTTTGTTTCGGGGGGGCACCGGCATGGCCGGGGGTCAGCCGATCATGTCCTCGTCCCCGTCAACGGCGGGGCGCAGACGGTAGACCCCTTCGGGTAGGTCCAGCGCTGCCTCGAGGTCGCGCAACTGGATCAGCGACAGGGTGATCTTCATCACCTGATCGGTCCGGGCGTCGTATTGTTCGAGGGTCACGCAATCCTCGAAGGCGTTGATCGTGATGTCCTCGGTCAGGGGGGCTGCCCCTTCGTCGACCAGGGTCACCACGGTCGCGTCAAAGTCGTGTTCTATGGTAAACATGCCTCCACCCTATCCCAGCCAATGTGGTGTGCAAGGGGCGGGCGGGCGCGGCGGCCACCGCGATCTATTGCCGATTGCGTGAACCGGGCGGTTTGTGGCTGGCGATGCCGGGTCAGCCTGCTAGAACCGGGACAGGTCCCTGTCGGAAAGCCCTGCCGATGCGTCTTTACCCCGCCTTTGCCGTTCTGATTGCCGCGACGTTGGCCGCCTGCGCCCCGTCGTCGGTGGTTCCCGTCCCGCCTGACGGGACCAGTCCGGCGGCCTTGTCCATCGTGGCGGGCAGCCGCCCCAGCGCCCGGTCAGCGGTGGATATGTTCGTCATGGTGGTCCAGACCGTCGAACCCGTGGCCGAGCGCGAGTGCCATCGCCGCGCCCCCACCGCAAACTGCAATTTCCTGATCGTTGTGGACGACAACCCGCGACAGCCGCCCAATGCTTTTCAGACCGTCGACAAATCCGGCCGCCCGATCCTGGCCTTTACCCTGGCCCTGCTGGCCGAGGTGCAGAACCCCGATGAGCTGGCCTTTGTCATGAGCCACGAGGTATCGCATCACATCCTCGGCCATCTGGAGCGCCAGCGCGAAAATGCCACCATTGGCGCTGCTGTCTTTGGCCAGTTGGCAGGCGCTTCGGGCACGGCCTCGCCCGAGGCGGTTCAGGCCGCCCAACGGTTGGGCGCCGCCGTGGGCGCGCGCACCTATTCCAAGGAGTTCGAGCTGGAGGCGGATGCCCTTGGCACCGTCATCGCCTATCGCGCAGGGTTCGATCCGGTGCATGGCGCCGAATTCTTTGACCGTATCCCCGATCCGGGCAACAGTTTCCTGAGCACCCACCCCGCCAATGCCGACCGTGTGGCCCTTGTCCGCCGGATCGCGGCCGGTCTGCGCTAGGCCGCAAAAACACCCAGGCTAATGGCCGCGAAAAAGCAGCCCGACGCTGCCAGAACGAACCCATGCCAGATCGCATTGGCGAATTTCAGGCTTTCCCAGCTGAAAAATACCGTTCCTGCCGAATAAAGCAGCCCACCCACCGCGATCAGCACTGTGGCCGTGATCGGCAGGATCGGCGCCAGCGACCAGATCAGCGTGACGCTCGCCCAGCCCAAAAGCAGGTAGAGCGCTGTCCCCCAATGCCCCGGCGTCTTCCAGAAGAACAGTTTGGCCACCATCCCCAGAACTGCCAGTGTCCAGACCACCGCCAGCACCGCATAGGCAAAGGCCGATCCGATCATCACGACCAGTGGGGTGTAGGTTCCCGCGATCTTGAGGTAGATGGCCGCGTGGTCCAGCCTGCGCAGCGGGGCGCGCAGCCGCTCCCACGGGGTAAAGTGATAGGCCGACGAGGCCAGAAAGCTGAATATGAGCGCCCCGCCATAGATCGACAGCGCCGCCACCGTCCCGCCCGACGCTTCCAGCGCGGCATAGGTGGTCAGCAGGACCGTCCCGGTGATCGCCAACGTCACCGCCAGACCGTGAATCACGCCATCGGCGATCCGTTCAGAGCGGGCGTAGGCGGGATAGGTATCGGTGGGTTGAGAGTCGGACATGGCTAATAATTAGTCACGCCTCGCGAGCAGACAAATGTTCCGTTCCGTCACCCTCTTTTGGAAAATCGCGGGCCGGGCTAGCGTGGCATCGGGACAGCGGGGGAGAACCATATGCTGCGCGACCATTTGAACCGGATCAGGATGCGGGCCGTCTGGTCCTGGGCCGGGTTTGTCCATGTCTGGCGCACCGAAGGGTCGCTGCATCAATGGGTCTGGGCGAACGTCGTCTGCCTGATTCTGATGTTCCTGTTGCCGCTGAGTGGTGCAACGCGGGGCTTTTTGTTGATGGGCGGGATCATGGTGCTGGCCATGGAATGCGTGAACACGGCCATC
Source organism: Marivivens sp. (assembly GCA_024642115.1). Classification (GTDB taxonomy): domain Bacteria; phylum Pseudomonadota; class Alphaproteobacteria; order Rhodobacterales; family Rhodobacteraceae; genus JAHEBU01. The sequence continues at coordinate 2,393 of JAHEBU010000014.1, forward strand.
GAGCGGGTGGTCGATGACATTTCCGAGGAAAAGCGCGACCGCGCCATGCAGGCCAAGGATGCAGGCAGTGCTGCCGTGGCGGTGACGGCGGTGGGCGTGGGCGTTGCCTGGGTGTGCGTGATCGTGGGGTTGATCCTTTAGCGACCCGATCGCGCCCGCTCAAAGCCAAGATGGGACGCCGCAGCGGGGACAGCGCCCCCTGTAAGGTGGGTTTCAACCCACCCCCCGATTTGATCCAGCGCAAGGATCGGCTGGTTGGCCTCTGGCATCTTTGGGCCAAAGGAGCCTGCAATGACCAAAACCAACCAGACCAAATCTACCACCTCTCATACCACGGTTGACCCGTTCTGGTTGACCGTTGACCTGACCCGCGCCAGTGCGGCCACCCTTGCGATGGCAGTTCAGGACGGGCTGATCAGTCCTGCGGACTATGTCGCTGTGATGGACCTGTGCGGCGGGTGTGGCGCCGCCCGGACCTGTACCGGATGGCAAAGCCCGGCAGCCCCGCCGCCTGTCGCCTGTCCGAATGGTGCCCTGATCATGGAATTGATGGCCTGAGCCGCCGCCGATCTAGCGCACCCGCATCCCGCGCAGCGCCACGATCTGTCGGACCAGCGTTGTCCAGCCGACACTGCGCCCCATGTCGCCGATCATGCGGGCGTCGGCGGCCAGCCCCTTGCGCCAGCCCATCTTGGCCCCCTTGAGCGGGCTTTGCACGCCCTGCCAGCGCACCACGGACACCCGTGCCTGCTGGTCGATCAAAAGAGAGTTCAGAAACACCTCGAATCCGAAGCGGGGCAGCGACAACAGCCGGTCGGTCTGCCCGTCCAGCAGCGCCTTGGGCAGCACCCGTTCGCCTGAGATGTAGTCGATCCCGATCCAGTGCCAGGGCCGGGGGGCATTGTCGCGCAGGCTGATGCTGATGTCGGCCATGCCCCCATGCACGGGCGCGATCAGTTGGCTGATGTGATCGGCGGTCAGCCCGACAAGGTCGGCATCGACAAGCAGCAGATCGGTCCCCTTGGCCGCCGCGATGCCTGCCACCAGCGCCGCCGTCTTGCCGCCGTTCTTGGGCATTTCGATCAGGGTCGCGCCGGGGATGCCGCGCACCACCTCGACCGTGTTGTCGCGCGATCCGTCGTCGATCACCAGCACCTCGGCCAGGGCCGGGTGGCCCACCACGGCGGACAGGACCGCGCCGATCCGCGCCCCTTCGTTATAGGCGGGGATGATGCAGCTGACGGTGCGGGTCACGGGTCGGTGCCTTCGGTCTTTTGGCCGCGCTGGTGGACCCACCAGCCGATGGCCGCCGCCACGATAGCGATCAGCAGGATCACCGACACCTTGCCGATATAGCCGTTGATGCTGGCATAGGCGTGCCCGATGGTATAGCCAATGACGCAGAAGAACGCGGTTTTCGGAAGTGTTCCCAGTGTGTTGAACCACAGGAACTTGCCAAAGGGCATCTTGGCTGCCCCTGCGGCCAGCAGCACCACGAACCCCGCCGAATGGGTGATTTTCCCAATGATGAGCGTGCGCCCGCCCTGTGCGCGGAAATGGTGGACCAGCTTGACCGTGCGCGCCCGGTCCATCCCCATCTTGCGTCGCCAGCGCAGCGGGATCCAGCGGTTGCCCGTCCGCCCGATCCAATACATGCCTCCGTCGCCGATCACGTCGCCCAGCACGCAGACCACATAGACCGCATAGATGTTGAGATACCCCAACCGCGCGGCGTAGGACGCAATGACCGTCACGATCGGCCCTTCGAGGATGGACAGCGGGGCCAGCAGGACCAGTCCGTATGTCTCGATCAGGGTGGGCAGCGTTTCGGTGGAAATCATCCGGGCGTGCCGCCGGGCTGTTCGTCGGCTTGGGTGATCTGGTCGGCGGTCATGGCGTTGCCCCGCCATTCAAACCCCTTGCCCAGCCAGCCCATGACCCACAGCGGCGGGATCATCAGGTCGCGCAATACCCACATCGCCACGTCGCGCGCGGTGTGCGGCCAGCCTGCGGTGACGGCCAGCGCCCATTCAAGGCCATACCAGCCCATCATCATCAACAGGACCAGCGGGCCGGGGATCGCCCCCAGCAGCGCTAGCAGGATGGCGCACAGGATCGGGACGGTGCCGCCTGACAGGACCTCGACCGCATAGATGCCCGGAAAACCCATGCGCCGGACCCGCGCCCAGCGCACCTGCCGTTGCCAGACCGAGGCAAAGGTGCGCGCCCCCAACGGCTGCGGCCAGGGGCTTTGCAGCACGCGGACGCGCAAGCCCTGCCGCCGCACCGCCTTGGTCGAGGCGACGTCTTCGGCCATTTCGCGGCCCAGTGTGACCAGCCCGCCTGCCTTGTCCAGCACGTCACGGTGCCAGAACAGGATCTTGCCTTGGGCAAAGCCCTGTCCGATTTCGTCCGCGAACAGTTGCAGCCGGTCCTGATAGGTGTTCAGAAACGCCGCCTCAAGTTCGGCCGCTGCCCCTTCGGGCCGGATGCCAGCGGGCGGCGAGGTGACAAGGCCGGTGCCGGGCGTCCAATGCCCCAGCAGGGTCTCAATATAATCGGGCGGCAACAGCACGTTGCTGTCGGCCATCAGCATCCAGTCGTATTTGGCGGCCTTCCAGCCCTTGACCAGATTGTTCAGCTTTGGATTGCCCGAGGGCCGCTCGTCGCCGATCAGAAGCCGGGCGTCGGCGTCCGGGCGGGCGGCGATCAGGCGGCGGACGATGGGGACGATGGGGTCATCCTCGCGCGCGCAGCAGAACAGTATTTCGTGGGTTGGATAGGCGGAAAACGTCGTCTCGAGCGTTTCCTCGATGTGGTTTTCGATCCCGCAGACGGGCCGCAGGATCGTGACCCCCGGCAGGCCCGGCACGCCCAGCAGGCGGCGGCTGCGGTTCAGGCGCAGGATGACGGAAAGCGTCGTGATCGCCTGAACCAGCACGGCAATGCCGGTGAACAGGCCCAGCAGGGGGACGAACGACATTCAGTTGGCCAGCGCCAGCCCTTCCTCTTGGCCGATGTCCGGCGACATCGACCCGGAAACGGCATGCGGTTTGGCCCAGTCAATCAGGCTGAGCGATCCGTCCGCAGTTTCCGCGATAGCAGTCTGGTTTTCAACCCAGTCGCCGCAGTTGGCATAGGTGACCCCCAGATCACGGTGCAGGGCGGGCTGGTGGAAGTGGCCGCAGATGATTCCGTCTGCCCCGTGACGCAGGGCGGCTGCGGCCAGCCGTTCCTCGAACCGGTCATGGCGGCGGATGCCGGCGTTGACAACGTTCACCATCTCTTCCAGCCCGTTCCAGTCAGGCCGCCCAAAGCGGCGCAACGCCATGTTCAGCCCGTGGTTCAGGTGGCGCACCCCGCTTTCCAGTTGCGCGCCGATATGGGCCAGCCACGGGGCACGGTCGGCGAACACATCGCAGCTGTCGCCGTGAATGACCAGATATCGCTGGCCGTCGGCTGCGGTATGGATGATCTTTTGCGCGATGGTGATGGCCCCGAAATGTTCGCCGTAGAACCGGTGAAACAAGGCGTCGTGGTTGCCCGGCAGGTACACGACCTGCGCGCCCTCGCGGTGCATGTCCAGCAGGGCCCGCACCACGTCGTCGTGGTCACGGGTCCAGTTCGGCCCCATCGGCCGCCAGGTGTCGAATACGTCGCCCACCAGATACAGCGTGTCGCAGCGGTGCGACCGCAGAAAGTCGATCAGGTCCTGCGTCCTGCAGCCCCGCGACCCCAGATGCAGGTCGGAAATGAACAGGCTGCGGAAATGCCGCGTGGCGTTCGCTGGCCGCATGGGCCGCCCAACCGAAGGCAGCACGCTGGATGCAAACAAATCAAGCGCGGAGGGAGCCGTCTCTTTGGCGTTTATGGTCATGATCTGTCTTCTCTGTCTCAAATTCACTGAGTCTGAGTTAGGTCAGGCCCGTCACGTTCGCTTCACGGTCGTATTACAAATTTGTAAGGCGGCCTGTTTTGCCGCGATCTATACCCACCATTGTAACGCTAACAAGACCATGCTGCAAATGCAGAACCTTGGGCGGCAAAAATCGTTCCCTTGGCCGGGAAAACATCACGAATTTGGGGCCTTAGTCCCATAATTGCCTGAACGTAGGGCTGGGCAGGTCGATCAGTCCGTCTTTGCTGCGCAGCAGAAACAGGGCGGGGATGTGCCGCGCCTCGGCCATGGCCATCCCTTTTTCCGGTCCCATGACGGTGAGCGCCGTGGCCCAGGCATCTGCCATCATGCAGTCGTCGCGCAGCACGGTGACCGAGACGATGGGGCTGTCCACAGGCGCCCCGGTGGCCGCGTCGATGGTGTGGCTGTAGCTGTGCCCGTCCGCCTGAAAAAAATGTCGATAGTCGCCCGAGGTGGCGACCGAACCGCCCCGCAGGGTCAGAATATCCCAGGCCTCGCGCCCGCCGGGGATCGGCGCCTCGATCGCGAGGGTCCAAGGCTGGCCGTCGGGGCGCACCCCACGCGCCCGCGCCTCGCCATCCAGCGTGACCAGAAACCGGTCGATCCCGCAGGACATGAGGACCCGGGCGATCTGGTCCACCCCGTATCCCTTGGCGATGCCGGACAGGTCCACCGACACGCGCGCGGTCTTGCGCAGGGCAGGCGGGTCCAGCCGCGCCTGCAGATGCTGATAGCCCACCACGGCCTGACCCTGTGGGACCGTGCCTGTCCCGCCCTTGGGTCCAAAGCCCCACAGGTCCACCGCCCCGCCCACCGTCACATCGAACGCCCCGCCCGTGTCGCGGCTGATGGCCAAGGCTGAATGGACGACAAAGGCCAGATCGGCAGGCACCGCCACCCAGTCGCCGGGGTCGGTCCGGTTGAACCGGGACAGGGGCGAATCCGGCTTCCATGTGGACATGTGATCGTCCACCTGACCCACCGCGGCCTGAATCATCAGATCAAGCGGCAGGTCTGTCGCGTCTTCGGGCAATCCGCAGGCGACTGTCCATGTGGTCCCCATGGTCGGCCCGGAAAACCGGTGCAGGGTCAGCGGCTCGGGCGGCACCGGGCGAGGCCGCGATTTAAACAGGTTCAGCATCTTAGAACACATCCTCTGCATATTGGCCGCGCGCCTTGAGCGTGGCGATGGACAGGCCCATTGGCACCAACATGGCGTCAAATTCGGCCATCACGGCCTGCGCCATGGCATCCCCGCCGCAGACCATGATCGACGCCCCCCGGCGCAGCATCTGCGCTAGATCGCCCGCCTGTTCGCGCAGCCGGTCCTGCACATAGGCGCGCGGGCCAGAGCGGCTGAAGGCGGTGGTCAGTGATGTCAGCCGCCGGTCCGCCTGGCAGGTTTTCAGATCGTCCTCGTACAGGAAATCCGACGTCGGCACCCGCCCACCCCAGAACAGATGCATATTGCGCTGGGCCGTATTGGCCCGGATCATGCCCATCAGGGGGGCGATTCCGGTCCCGGCCCCCACCAGAATGATCGGCTTGCGCCCCGGCGCGGGGGCGAAATCGGGGTTGGGTTTGACGAACCCCTGCACCCGGTCGCCCACCGCCAGATCGTGCAACATCCCCGAACAGATTCCGCCGATCTGCCGCTTGACGCAAATCTCGACCTCGTCTGACGAGGGGGCAGAGGCGACCGAGTAATAGCGCGGCACAGCACTTTCGGGCGGCAGGATGCCCAGCAGGTCCGATGGACCGACGACGGGCCGGTCCGACCGGACAATCCGCGACCAGAGCGACCGGTTGGGGGTGGCCACGGCCCGGAACCGCAGGACGGCGGTGGGTTCCTGAATTTCGACCCCGTACAGCCGTTTGTCGATCAGCTCATACTCCCGCGTTTGCGGCAGTTCGATCCGGTGATCGAGCGTCAGAGGAATGCCAAGGGCTGCGCCCAGATCGGCCCCCCAGGACGCAAAGGCCTGTGGGGATTGGCGGTTGATAAGGGCCAGCGGCAAGACAGTGCGGGGGGCGACACGGGTCAGCGCCTCCTCCAGATCCTTGGCGAACTGGCAGTAATGGGCAAAGGCCCGGTCGCCGAACCCCAGCACGGCCCACGACCAAGTGGGCGGGGTGGTCATGTCGCCGATCCGCGCCAGCAGTTTAGAGGCAGAGGCGGGGGCGTTGCCGTTGCCATAGGTCGCTGCCAGGAAAAAGACGTGCCGCGCCTGTTTGTAATCGGGGCGAAAGCTGTTGGCGGGGGCGGTGTGGACCTTGTGCCCGGCGGTCGTCAGCGCGGCGTGCAGGGTCTGGGCAAAGCCCCACGTCGTCCCCCCTTCGCTGCCGACGAGGATCACGATGTCTGCGGTCTGCGCGGGGCGGTTGTGCGCGATCTTGCGCCCGCCCTTGGGCTGCCCGCGCCACCAGATCACCAGGCCGGTCGGCCCGATCAGGGCCACGGCCAGCGCCCCAAGCCCAAGGATCAGCCCGATCAGCGGCAGACCCTGCCCGGTGTGCAACGCATAGATCCACTCATACGCGGTTTGCGAGGCGGTGTTGGGCACGGTTTCCAGAACCGCGCCGCTGACCTGATCGACCAGCGTCAGCCCAGCGTTGGTATGTGCGGTGAACACATCCGTGGCGTCACCCGCAAAGGGAAAGGTCAGGTCGCGCAGGTCCGACAGCGGGATCGCCTGCAATCCAGCCAGATCGGCAGGATTGGCGACGGTGCCGGCGGTGCTGGTGGGGTAAAGCTCGGTCTGAGGCGGGGTGACGGTGATCCACTCGAACTCGACGCCGACGATCCAGAGACCAGTGAGGGACGACACGATCAGCCCGACAAGCGCGAGCCGGGCGAGGTAGACGTGCAGCCGGGCAGACCGCGACCCCTTGGGCCGGTCCAGGACCCGCCGCCAGCCGCCCGCGCGCGACACCAACAGACCCGCGCCGGACAACGCGAGCAGGACCATCGCCGCAGCCCCCACGCCCGCCACGATCCGCCCCGCATCGCCCAGAAACAGCGACCGGTGCAGTGTTTTGAGAAAGGCATAGACGGGGCCGGGGGGCGTCACTGGCCCCAGAATTGCCCCGCTCGCGGCGTCCACATAGGCCGTCTGGGGCAGCATGTCGGCATCGGTGTAATCGAGCGTGATGGCCCCGGTGGGCGTGCGGTGCAGCTTGTCCGCCTCGGGCACTTGGGCCGTCACGGCGCCGGCCAGTTCGGCCACGGTCAAACCCGCAGTCGCCTGCACCGGATCGTTGATCCGGTTCAGCATCGGCCACACGGACAGCGCCGCCCCGGACAGCGCCAGCACGATCACCAGTGCCATGGCCGCCAACCCTGCGACCGAATGAAACCTGCGCCACATCGCCCCGGTCCCTTAGTAGCTGATCGACAGCGACTTGACGTAGCCGGTGCCGCCGACCGACTTGCCGTTGTTGGCATCCTCCAGCGTGATAGCCGCGTCATTGGGGACGTAGTTCTGGTTTTCCACCGCCGTTTCGACCCGCAGGACGTAGCCCGCGTTGAACATGTTGTCGGGGATGAACACCGACCCCGACACGCTTTGACCCGATCCGACGCTGGCCCCGGTGGTTCCGTCCACGCCCCGACCCGACCGCGAAATCAGCCGCGCCCAGCGCGACAGGTCGCCCAGATACCGCTGCCGCGACCCGGCGGCGTGCAGGGTGGCCACATAGCCGCCGTTGGCATCCACCACATAAGCGGCGAAATAGGTGTTGTTGCCCGAATAATTCTTGATCGCGACAGTAAAGTTCAGCGTCTTGGCCGCGACGGGGCTGGCCAACCCGAGGGCGGCCACAAGGGCGAGGGCTTTGATGGTGGGGGTCATGGAAGGCTCCTGTGCTCGATTGGGGCGCACCTGTTGCGCCCGGTTGATACGTCTGTAGCCGGCAAACCTGTCGCCAACCTGAAAGCGGCTTCACGGAATTGCGATGGCGCCGGACGGGCCAAGGGTCTAGCCTTGGGGCCAATGACAACGGAAAGGTCGGCCTATGCGGGTGCTGCTGGTCGAAGATGACGCCACACTGGGCCGTGCCGTGCGCGACCACGTGGCAGCCGCCGGGCATGCGGTGGACTGGGCCGACCGGGTGCAGGACGCCCGCGACCATCTGGCGGTGGCCGATTATCACCTGGTCCTGCTTGACATGGCGCTGCCCGATGGGCGGGGGATGGGGGTTCTCAAGGACCTGCGCGGGCAGGGCAAGGACGCCGCCGTCATCATCCTGTCTGCCGAAGGGCAGATCGCCGAACGGATCGCCGGGCTCAATGCGGGGGCGGACGATTACCTGACCAAACCCTTTGACCTGTCCGAACTTTCGGCGCGCATGGCCGCCGTCGAACGGCGCTATACCGGGCGAACAGCACCCGTGACGGTGATCGGGAATCTGACGCTGGACCTCGGGGCACATGTGGCCAACAAAGACGGACAGCCCGTGGACCTGACCGCCCGCGAATGGGCGGTTCTGGCCCGGCTCGCCCGCACGCGACACGCCACCGTCCCCAAATCCGAGATTGAAGAGGCGCTTTATGCCTTTGGGGCCGAAGTGGATTCGAACGCGGTCGAAGTCTATGTGTCCCGCCTGCGCCGCAAGTTGGGGCGCGATCTGATCCGCACCGTGCGCGGGCTGGGCTATGCGCTGGTCGAGGAGAGCTGAAATGTCGATGACCCGCTCGTTGATCCTGGGGCTGACGCTGGCGCTGGCGGTGGTCTGGTTGGCGGCCACCGGGATCGTGCGGACCGTCTTTGTCCACGAAATTGACGAGATCATCGGCGATACGCTGGCGAAATCCGCCTATCGGATCATGCCACTGGTCATCCATGCGGTCAGCACACAGGACAAGGGCGACAGCGAAGAATCCGACGACGGCCCCGTCGAACTGGACGACGATCTGGTCCATCTGAATTTCGGGCTGGACGGGTTTCTGGCCTTTCAGGTCAGCGCGCCGGACGGGCGGGTCATGTTGCAATCGCATGACGCCGCTCTTTATGCCTTTCCCGACATGCACCGACCCGGCCTGAACCATTCGGGCGACCTGATCAGCTTTACCTTGGCCGACCGGCCCTCGGGCCTGACCCTGACGGTGATCGAACCCGAAGGCCACCGGGCCGAGGCGATCCGCGAGGCGACGATGGCCATGCTGTTGCCCCTTGCGCTGATGATCCCGCTGATGGCCGGGGCGGTGCTATGGCTGGCACGACGGGCGGTGGGGCCGGTGCAGGACCTGCGCCAATCCATCGCCACGCGGGGGGGGCAGAACCTGACGCCTGTGGACGATCCGGGACTGCCAAGCGAACTGCGGGCCATTGCGCAGTCGGTGGATCGGTTGCTGGACCGATTGCGCGGGGCAATGGCCGCCGAACGTGTCTTTGCCGCCAATGCCGCGCACGAAATGCGAACCCCGATTGCCGGAGCCTTGGCCCAGACCCAGCGCCTGATCGCCGAACTGCCTGCCGGGGCCGGGCGTGACCGCGCGACCGAGGTCGAGGGGACGCTGCACCGTCTGGGCCGGTTGACCGAGAAACTGCTGCAACTCAGCCGGGCCGAGGCGGCGGGCGGGGTCCCAGCGCAGCGGCAGAACATGTCGCCGGTGGTCGATATGGTGCTGCGCGATCTCGGGGCCGGGCGGGGCAGGGTCAGCGTCAGCGACCAGCTGAATCAGGATCTCATGGTGACGATGGACGCCGATGATTTCGCCATCTGCCTGCGCAACCTGCTGGAAAACGCGCTGCTGCATGGGGTGGGGGCCGTCGATCTGGTGATCGGGGCGGACTGGACGGTGCATGTGATAAACGGCGGGCCGGTGGTGCCGCTGGACGGGCTGACCGACCGCTTTGCGCGGGGCGACACGCGGGCGGACGGGGCGGGCCTTGGCCTTGCCATCGTGGACATGGTGATGCGGCAGGCGGGCGGGGCGCTGGACCTTGCGTCGCCCGCCACCGGGCGCGGGGATGGGTTCGAGGCCGTGCTGCGGCTGCCGTGACCCGGAAATGATCGTCAGGGCATCGGTGGGCGATACCCTGGCTTGACCCTTCCGTCTGATTTGAGGCGGTCTAGGCGCTGGTCGCCGGGGCAAGGTGCGAGATGCTGTCCAGTTACGTCGCCACCGTGGCGCACGAATTCCAGATCACGGTTGAGACGGACGACGCGCGGGCGCTGATGGCCGCGCCGATCATGGCAGGCGGCACTGGCGGGGTCAGCGGATTGCAGACCGTGCAGGCGTTTTCGGCAGGGGAGGTCATGGCCGCGCAGAAGAAGGCTGGCGGGAAGGTCGCGGGCTTCAAGGCGGCGAGGAAGTAAAAGGAGAGGGGCGAGAAAAACCCCGCCTTTTGCAGGCCGAGCGATCCGCATGAGGAGCGCGGCTTTGCCGCGCAGCGCCCGACCCTCCCCCAAGGGGAGGGCGCTCCACGCCCACCCCTCGGGTCGGGCGCTTGGGGCATTAAACTTCTGAAGTGACAGACTTTGGCCGGTATTTTGAAAAGTTTCGTGTCCGCCTAAAAACGCTCCACCGGAGCGTTTTCTTAACGGCAAACACCCCACAAATCATAGTCCCCCGCCTCGTCCACCGTCACGCTCAGAACATCCCCCACGGCCAGCCCCTCTGTCCCTTCGTCAATGAACAGGTTGCCGTCGATTTCCGGGGCGTCGGCCCATGTCCGGCAGGTGGCGATGCCGTCTTCGTCGATGTCGTCAACGATGACCTCTAGGACTTTTCCAACTTTGGCGGCCAGTTTCGCCTCGGATATCCCTTGGGCTTTTTCCATAAAGCGATCCCAGCGCTCTTGCTTGACCTCATCCGGCACGTGGTCTGGCAGGGCGTTAGACCGCGCACCTGCGACGTTTTCGTATTTGAAACAGCCGACCCGGTCGAGCTGGGCTTCGTCCATCCAATCCAGCAGGGTCTGAAACTCCGCCTCGGTCTCGCCCGGATAGCCCACGATAAAGGTGGACCGCAGGGTGATGTCGGGGCAGACGGACCGCCACGCAGCGATTTCATCGAGCGTTTTGGCCGCCGCCGCAGGCCGCGCCATGCGTTTGAGGACGTCCGGGTGCGCGTGCTGGAACGGGATGTCGAGGTAGGGCAGGACCAGCCCGTCCGCCATCAGCGGGATCAGGTCGCGCACATGGGGGTAGGGGTAGACGTAGTGCAACCGCACCCAGGCCCCCAGCGAGCCCAGATCGCGGGCCAGATCGGTGATGTGGGCGCGGTGGTCGCGGTCGGTCGCGTGTTTGATATCGACGCCGTAGGCGGAGGTATCCTGAGAGATCACCAGCAGTTCCTTGACCCCCGCCTGCACCAGCTTTTCCGCCTCACGGATCACCGCATGGGCGGGCCGCGATTGCAGGCGGCCGCGCATGTCGGGGATGATGCAGAACTTGCACTTGTGGTTACAGCCTTCGGAGATCTTGAGGTAGCTGTAGTGGCGCGGGGTCAGGCTGACGCCCGTCGCGGGCAGCAGGTCGATGAAGGGATCGGGCGACGGCGGGACGGCGACGTGGACGGCGTCAAGGACCTGTTCGTATTGATGCGGTCCCGTCACCGCCAGAATCCGGGGATGATGTTCGCGGATATAGTCGGGTTCGGCCCCCAAACAGCCCGTCACGATCACGCGCCCGTTCTGGGTCAGCGCCTCGCCTATCGCGTCCAGAGACTCGGCCTTGGCGGAATCAAGGAATCCGCAGGTGTTCACGATCACCGCGTCGGCCCCGGCATAATCGGGGCTGATGGCATACCCTTCGGCGCGGAGGCGGGTCAGAATCCGTTCGGAATCGACCAGCGCCTTGGGGCAGCCGAGGCTGACCATGCCGATGGTGGGCTGGCCGGGCCGGGCCGGTTCGGAAAAGGTCGCGCGGGGCGCGAGGTCGGGGCGGAGGTTGGGCGGGTTCTGGGACATGGGAGGGCTTTACAGGGTATCGGGTTCCCGGAAAAGGCCCCTTGGATCAGCGTGTTCAAGCGTGAACGGGTTTTAACCAACTGATAGTAATATATAATCCTGATCCAAGGATTTTTCCCCTCGGCGATTGAGCCGAAATTGAACCCTCGGGTGTTATGCTGCGGGGGGTAGTGAAACCATGATTGTCCTGATCGTCGCCTATATCACCGCCAGCGCCATCATCCCACTTCTGCCCATCTCGCACGGATTCGTGCGGGCCTTTGACTTTCCCCGATTGCAAATGGCGATACTGGAGGCGGTTTTTCTGGTGGTCCTGCCCTTTGTGTGGAGTGGGCCGTGGCTTTGGGTCGGGGCGGGTCTGGTCGCGGCCGCGCTGGTCCAGAATGTCTGGCTCATCCTGCCATTCACGCCGCTGTGGAGGCCGACCGCGCAATCCGCCGATGTGGCACAAAGCGACCGGTCGCTGAGCCTGATGGCCGCCAACGTCAAGATGTCGAACCGCGACTATGGCCAGTTGATCGCCCTGTTGCGCGCAGAGCAACCCGACCTGTGTGCTGTCCTCGAAGTCGATGACGGCTGGGCGGATGCGCTTGCGGTGCTTTCGGACCTGTATTCGGTGCGTGTGGGGTGGGCGCAGGACAACGGCTATGGCATGTTGCTGCTGTCCCGCCTGCCGCTGACGGGCACCAAGGTCGAAGAGCGACTGACCAAGCGCGTCCCCTCGATCTGGACCGAAGTGACGCTGAAATCGGGCGAACAGATCGAAGTGCAGGTGCTTCATCCCGAGCCACCCGTGCCCGGACACTGGTCAGAGGGCCGCGACGCCGAGATCGGTCTGGCCGGGTTGGTCGCCGGCCGGTCCGATAACCCTGGTTTGATCCTGGGAGATCTGAACGACGTGGCCTGGTCCAGGACGACGCGCCGGTTTCGCAAACTGTCCGGCTATCTGGACCCGCGGATCGGGAGAGGTATCTATCCCACCTTTCACGCCGACAAATGGTATCTGCGCTGGCCTCTGGACCATCTGTTTCACGACCCCCGTTTTCGCATCGCCGGGATGCGTCGGATGCCCCATATCGGATCGGACCATTTCCCGATGCGATTTGACCTTGTTCTGACGGATACGCCACATCCTGCCAAACGTCGGCCCGCCCCCGCCGTCGAGCACGAGGTTCGCAAGGAAGTGGCCGAGGTCAGCGCAAGTGACGATCCGCCTGTGGGGGAGGACTGGGAAAAGTAGGCGGCGGCGATGGGCCGACAGTCCGGTTACCCCCCGCCTGCTCTGGACCTTTGCCGCGCAATGCGGCAAGACAGGGCCAAGCATAGGAGCATATCGATGGGCCTTCTCAATATCCTAAAGCGAAGCCTGACCTGGTGGGGTGGCCAGACCCTGAACACGCAGCTTTGGACGTGGCGGCACGGGGTCAAGGTGGGCGAGGATGCGATGGGCAACGTCTTTTACCGCGATGTCGCCGACAAGCGCCGCTGGGTGATCTACAAGGACGATGCCGAAGCGTCAAAGGTTGGTCCGGAATGGCATGGCTGGCTGCACCACACCTGGGACGAGCCGCCGACGCTCAAGCCGCTGGCGCACAAGCCTTGGGAAAAGCCGCATCTGGAAAACATGACCGGCACGGCGATGGCCTATGTGCCGCCCGGGTCGATCCGCCGCGCCGATCCGGTCGCCCGGACCGATTACGAGGCGTGGACGCCGGAATAGGGGCCTGCCCATGCGCGAGAACATGACCGAAGTTGCCGCCGGCGGGGCCGTTCTGGCCGCCGCCGCCGCGTTCCTCATCTATATCACTCAGGTCACCGGCTTTTCTGCCGGGTCGGATGCCTATTCCCTGATCGCCAGTTTCCGGTCGGCCGAGGGGATCAAGGTCGGCACCGATATCCGTCTGGCGGGGGTCAAGGTGGGGACGGTCACGGGCATGGCCCTGAATCCGCAGTCGTTCCGGGCCGAAACCACCCTGTCGCTGATCCCGCAGGTTCAGGTCCCCGATGACAGCACGGTCATTATTTCGTCCGAAGGGCTGCTGGGCGGCAACTTTGTCGAGATCATGCCGGGCGGGTCGCTGGAGAATTACGGACCGGGGGCCGAGGTGTTGGATACCCAAGGGGCAGTCAGCCTGATTTCCCTGCTCATCAAATTCGTGGGTGGCGGATCTGATCCCGCTGCCGCCCCGGCGCCCGATCAGGCCCCCACCCAATGATCCGCGCGATTGCCCTTTGTCTGGGTCTGCTGCCTGCCGCCGCGATGGCGCAGCAGGTGACCACCGCCCCCGGCGGCGCGGTTCGCGTGCTGGACAAGATCGCCGGGACGACGACCGATCTGACCCTGACCGACGGTCAGTCGCAGACCGTGGGCCAGTTGACCGTGCAGCTGCGCGAATGTCGCTATCCCACCGACAATCCTGCGGGCAACGCCTATGGCGATCTGATCATCACCTACAAGGGCGACACAGCGCCGGTGTTTCAGGGCTGGATGATCGCCAGCGCCCCCGCGCTGAACGCAATGGATCACCCCCGCTATGACGTCTGGATGCTGCGCTGCACCACGCCCTGAGGTGTCGGCACGTCCCCCTGCCTGTTGAAGTCGGCAGTCTGCCGGATCGCCATTTCCAGTTGCCGATGATAGGCCGCCCGCGACAGTTCGATGGCCCCGAGGCGGGCCAGATGGTCTGTCAGGAACTGCGTGTCGAACAGCGTGAACCCCCCCGCCCGCAGCCGGTCCAAGAGATAGGCGAGCCCGACCTTTGACGCGTCGGTCGCCCGCGAAAACATGCTTTCCCCAAAAAAGGCCGCCCCGACCGTCACGCCATAGACGCCGCCGACCAGCGCGTCTCCGTCCCAGACTTCGACCGAATGGGCGCGCCCCATGTGGTGCAATTCGCAATAGAGGTCAAAGATGGTGGGGTTGATCCAGGTCTCTGCCCGGTCGGCGCAGCCCGCCACCACCTGGGCAAAGGCGCTGTCAAAACTGATCCGGTAGCTGCCCGCACGGATCCGCCGCGCAAGACTGCGCGAGATGTGAAAGCTGCCCATGGGAAACACCCCGCGCCGTTTGGGATCGACCCAGAACACGTCGGGGTCGTCGCGGCTTTCGGACATCGGGAATACACCCACCGAATAGGCGTGCAGCAAAAGCTGCGGCGTGAGGATGAGATCGCCGTCTTTCACGGATAGGGCCTCGGGGGTCGTCGCTGGACACCCCGCGACCATAGCACAAATGGCCCGTCAGGACAGGTTCTGTTCCAGCCAGTGTTCCAGCCAGTGGATGTTGTAATCCCCCGATTGGATCGCGGGTTCGGCCAAAAGGGCGTGAAACAGCGGGATGGTCGTATCGACCCCGTCCACGATCAATTCGCCCAAGGCCCGTCCCAGACGCGCCAAGGCTTCGGGTCGGTCCCGCCCGTGGACGATCAGCTTGCCGATCAGGCTGTCGTAATAGGGGGGGATGCGGTAGCCGTCGTAAAGTGCGCTGTCCATCCGCACCCCCAGACCGCCCGGCGCGTGGTATTGGGTGATCTTGCCGGGGCAGGGGGCAAAGTTGGGCAGCTTTTCGGCGTTGATCCGTACCTCGATGGCGTGGCCGTTGATGTGCAGGTCATCTTGGGTGAATGACAGGGGCAGCCCTGCGGCAACGCGGATCTGTTCGCGCACAAGGTCCACGCCAAAGATCGCCTCGGTCACCGGGTGTTCGACCTGAAGCCGGGTGTTCATCTCGATGAAATAGAATTCGCCGTTTTCATACAGGAATTCGATGGTCCCCGCACCGCGATACTGGATCTTGGCCATGGCATCGGCGCAGACCTTGCCGATGGTGGCCCGCTCGGCGGCGGTGATGGCGGGGCCGGGGGCCTCTTCCAGCACTTTCTGGTGGCGGCGCTGGAGCGAACAATCGCGTTCGCCCAGATAGACCGCAGCCCCTTTGCCATCGCCAAAAAGCTGGAGTTCGATGTGACGGGGGGTGGTCAGGTATTTCTCGATATAGACTTCGTCATTGCCAAAGGCGGCCTTTGCTTCGGACCGGGCCGCGCCAAAGGCGGTGTCGATGTCCTTGGCCGATTTGGCGACCTTCATGCCGCGCCCGCCGCCGCCTGCGGTGGCCTTGATGATGACCGGATAACCGATTTCGGCAGCCACGCGCCGCGCGGCGGCCAGATCGGGCACGCCACCGTCAGAGCCGGGGACGACCGGGATGCCCAGCGCCTTGGCGGTTTCCTTGGCCGTGATCTTATCCCCCATCAGGCGGATATGTTCCGCCGACGGGCCGATGAAGGTGATCCCGTGATCTTCGACCACCTGAACAAAGGCGGCATTTTCGGACAGAAAGCCGTAGCCGGGGTGGATCGCCTGCGCGCCGGTGATTTCGCAGGCCGAGATGATGGCCGGGAAAGACAGGTAGGATTGGGCCGAGGACGGCGGGCCGATGCACACCGCTTCGTCCGCCATGCGCACATGCATCGCGTCGGCGTCGGCGGTGGAATGGACGGCGACCGAGGTGATCCCCATTTCGCGGCAGGCGCGGACAACCCGAAGGGCGATTTCGCCCCGGTTGGCGATCAGGATTTTGTCGAACATGGGCTATGCCTATTCGATGATCATCAGGGGGGCGCCGTATTCGACGGGCGCGCCGTCTTCGACGACGATCCGTTTGACAGTTCCGGCGCGGGGGGCGGGAATCTGGTTCATGGTCTTCATCGCTTCGATGATGAGAAGCGTGTCGCCTTCCTTGACGGTGGATCCGACGCTGACAAAGGCAGCAGCGCCCGGTTCGGCGGCCATGTAGACCGTCCCCACCATGGGCGAGGTCACGGCGCCGGGATGGCTGGCCGGATCAGCGGCGGGGGCTGGCGCCATCGACGCGGCGGGAGCGGCCATGGCAGCGGACGCGGCTGGGGCAGCGGCAGGAACAGAGACTTGCGTCACGATCTGGGTCTGGCGGCTGACACGGACGTTCAGGCTGTCGTTTTCGCCATAGTCCCGTTTTACCTGAAGTTCGGTCAGGTCGTTGGCGCGCAGCAATTCGGCCAATGCCTTGATGAAACTCACATCGTTGTCGTGAGAGGTCTCTTTGCCCATCAGTCGTTCCCCGGCCTGTTGCCCGTTTGCGTGTACCGTTTCAGCCCCGGTCGTTGGTGGCTGCCGGCCCTTGTGTTCAGGGCTTATACGACAAGGTTCGGGGGGTGGAAAGCGGGGCAATGGCAAAAACGGGTCAGAGAGGTTCCCCGGTCCGGTCGCCGGCGTCATCCTGCGGGTGCGCGGCTGCCCCTTCGGCCGGGTCGCGGGCCACGGCCAAAGCGGCCGCTTCGCCGTCCCGGCGGGGCAACATGGCGACGCCGTAGGGTTTGAGAACGCGTTCCGCCTGAGTGACCGCCGTCGCGGTGCTGACCGCCGTAGTCTTGTCCGCACCAAGGCTGCTTTTGCTGACTTCGGCCTTTTGGCTGACAGAAGGCGGGATGGCGGCGGGCAGGGGCGTCGGCACCTGCGGCCGGGGATCGCGGACGATTGCGGCAGTATCAGCGGTTGGCCGTTTGTCGGCTATCATTTGCGGTGCCGGTGCGTGCACCGGATGCGAGGTGAGGTTCAGGTTCAAAGTCATGGCAGTCTCTCAACCGATAAACGCCCCCACCCTGTAGAGTAGCACAGGCCCGATGCCCCCGCGTCGAGGAAAGGGTTAAGCGGTTAACGGGCTGAAAGACCAAGCGAGATCAGAGCGTTGTCCAGTACCGGGACGCGCTGCTGCGGGCAGGGCGGTAACGATTGCGCCCTGCCGCAAAGGGGGCCGGCCCCCTTAGCCCTTGTTCATCCGGTTGGCGATCAGGTCATCGACCACCGCCGGATCGGCAAGGGTCGAGGTGTCGCCCAGCGCGCCAAAGTCGTTCTCGGCGATCTTGCGCAGAATGCGGCGCATGATCTTGCCCGAGCGGGTCTTGGGCAGGCCGGGGGCCCATTGGATCAGGTCGGGGCTGGCGATGGGGCCGATTTCGGTGCGGACCCATTTGACCAGCTCCTTGCGCAGCTCTTCGGTCGGCTCCACCCCGTTCATCAGGGTCACATAGGCATAGATGCCCTGCCCCTTGATCGCGTGGGGGTAGCCCACGACAGCACTTTCGGCGACCAGTTCGTGCGCCACCAGCGCCGATTCGACCTCGGCCGTGCCCATTCGGTGGCCAGAGACGTTGATGACGTCATCTACCCGCCCGGTGATCCAGTAATAGCCATCTTCGTCGCGGCGGCAGCCGTCGCCCGAGAAGTAGTAGTTCTTGTAGTCGCTGAAATAGGTTTTCTCGAACCGGTCGTGATCGCCCCAGACGGTGCGCATCTGGCCGGGCCACGAATCCTTGATGCACAGGACGCCTTCGCAGGCGGTTTCGTGGATTTCTGCGCCCGAAGTCGGTTCCAGAACCACCGGCTGCACGCCGAAGAAGGGCAGGGTGGCCGATCCGGGTTTGGTCGGGATGGCACCGGGCAGCGGGGTCAGCAGGTGGCCGCCCGTCTCGGTCTGCCACCAGGTATCGACGATGGGGACTTTGCCCTTGCCGACGTTGTCGTGATACCAATTCCACGCCTCGGGGTTGATCGGTTCGCCCACGGTTCCCAGCAGTTTGAGCGACGACAGGTCGTGTTTCATCACCGGATCGGTTCCGTGCGCCATCAGTGCGCGGATGGCGGTTGGGGCGGTGTAGAACTGGTTGACCTTGTGCTTGGCGCACACCTCCCAGAACCGGCCGGCATCGGGGAAGGTGGGGACGCCTTCGAACATCAGCGTGGTCGCCCCGTTGGCCAGCGGGCCATAGACGATGTAGCTGTGGCCCGTGACCCAGCCCACGTCAGCGGTACACCAGAACACGTCGCCTTCATGGTAGTCGAAGGTGTATTCATGGGTCATCGCTGCATAGACGAGGTAGCCGCCGGTCGTATGCACGACCCCCTTGGGCTGGCCGGTCGAGCCGGAGGTGTAGAGGATGAACAGCGGGTCCTCGGCCCCCATTTCCTCGACCGGGCAGTCGGTGGCGGCAGCGGCGGCCAGCGCGTTGTAGTCGTAGTCGCGCCCTTCGGTCCATGTGGTCTGGGCACCGGTCCGTTTGACCACCAGCATTTTCACATGGTCGTCGCAGTGCAGCAGCGCCTTGTCGGCATTGGATTTGAGCGGCGTGGCCTTGCCCCCGCGCGGGGCGTGGTCGGCTGTAATCAGAACCTTGGCGTCGCATCCGTTGATCCGGGACGAGAGCGCATCGGGCGAAAAGCCTGCGAACACGATGGAGTGGATCGCCCCGATCCGGGTGCAGGCCAGCATCGCATAGGCCGCCTCGGGGATCATTGGCATGTAAAGCACGACCCGGTCGCCTTTGGTCACGCCCATGTCTTTGAGAACATTGGCCATCCGGCAGGTGTTGGCGTGCAGTTCACGGTAGGTGATATGCTGGGCGGGGTCCTTGGGATCGTCGGGTTCCCACAGGATCGCGGTCTGGTCGCCGCGAGTCGCCAGATGCCGGTCGATGCAGTTGGCGCTGACGTTCAGCGTGCCATCCTCGAACCATTTGATCGACACGTTGCCGGGGGCAAAGCTGGTGTTCTTGACGATGCTATAGGGTTTGATCCAGTCGATCCGCTTGCCTTGTTCTGCCCAGAATTTATCCGGATCAGTGACCGAAGCCTTGTACATCGCGTCATACTTGGCGCGGTCGGCATGGGCCGAGGCGGCGAGGGCGGCGGAGGGGGCATAAAGCGTGGTCGTCATGGGGCTGGTCCTTTGGGTAGTCTATTCAGGTCAGATGGCGAGGTACTGCGCCCGCAACTGGTCGTTTTCGAGCACTTCCTTGGCCGAGCCGTCAAACACGACCGACCCGGTGTCCAGGATCACCGCCCGGTCAGCGAGCTTGAGGGCGGCGACGGCGTTCTGTTCGACGATCACCGTGGTGATCCCCTGATCGCGGATGATGTTCAGGGTCTTGGCGATTTCTTGCACGATGACGGGGGCGAGCCCCTCGTAAGGTTCGTCCAGCAACAGAACCTTGATGTCGCGGGCCAGCGCCCGGGCGATGGCCAGCATCTGCTGTTCGCCGCCAGAGAGCGTGACGCCTTCCTGAGACTTGCGTTCGCCCAACCGTGGGAACAATTCGTAGATCCGTTCCAGAGACCATCCGATGGGCGGGGCGATCTGGGCCAGTTTCAGGTTTTCTTCAACTGTCAGGCCGGGGATGATCCGGCGATCTTCGGGGACCAGTGCGATACCGGCGGCAGAGGCCTGGTGGGCCTTCATCAGGTGCAACGGCTGATGGTCCAGCCAGATTTCCCCATGCTTCAAAGCCGGATTGTCCAGCCGGGCGATGGCGCGAAGGGTCGATGTCTTGCCCGCGCCATTTCGACCCAGAAGGGCGAGGATCTCGCCCTCGTGGATGTCAAAGCTGACGCCCTGAACGATGTAGCTTTCGCCATAATAGGCCTGAATATCCCAAACGGACAGGAATTTCGGCTGGGTGGCGGCGTTGTTGACGTTCTTGTCGAAGGGGGCGTTCATCTGTTTCTCCTATCGCCGTTTTCTGCGCAGAAAACGGAACGAATTTTGTGCAAAATTCGGCGCCTTAAACCTGCGCCTCGCCCAGATAGGCTTCGCGCACCTTGGGGTGACCCTTGATGTTTTCGGGGATGTCCTCAACCAGCGGGGTGCCTTGGGCCAGAACGGTGATCCGGTCGGCCAATGAGAATACCACGTTCATGTCGTGTTCGATGATGGCCATCGTGATCCCCCGCTTGGTGCGGATGTCCTTGAGCAGCAGGATCGTGTTTTCCGTATCCGCCCGCGCCATCCCGGCGGTGGGTTCATCGAGCAGCAGAAGGCGCGGTTCCTGCACCAGGCACATCGCCATTTCCAGCCGTCGTTTGTCGCCGCGCGACATTGACGCCGCGTGCATCCCCCGTTTGTCGAGCATGCCGACATCGTCCAGCATCGCCTCGGCCTGTTCAAAGATCGCCTTTTCGTGGCGCACCGATTCCAGCGCGTGCATCCGGAACGAACCGTCCCGTTTGGCAAAGCAGGGGATCAGCACGTTTTCCATCACCGTCAGGTCACCAAAGATTTCGGGCGTCTGGAACACCCGCGAAATACCCATCTGGTTGATCTCGTAGGGTTTGCGCCCCAGCACCGACTGCCCGTCGAACATGACCGAGCCACTGTCCGGGATCAGTTTGCCCACCAGAACGTTCAGCAGCGTGGATTTTCCCGCCCCGTTTGGCCCGATTATGGCGTGCACCGAGCCTTCCTGAACGCTCAGGTTCACGTTGCCCAGTGCCTGCAACCCGCCGAAGCGTTTGTTGACGCCTTTGACTTCAAGGATACCCATGTCCGTTCTCCTTATTCCGCGGGTTTGGGGGCAGGGGCCGGGTCGGCCTTGCCGCGCCCGAACATTGCACCGATCCGCCGTCCGCCTTCGACCAGCCCGCCGGGCAGGAATATGACGACCAACATGAACATCAGACCCATCGACAGCGACCAGCCTTCGCCAAAGAAGGGGGCGAGCACCTTGACCACGAAATTCTCGATCCCGTCAGGCAGCCACGAGAACCACGAATGAAGGACGCCGTCGTTGATCTTGGAAAAGATGTTTTCAAAGTACTTGATGAAGCCTGCCCCAAGGATGGGCCCGATCAGCGTGCCAGCCCCGCCAAGGATGGTCATGATGACCACCTCGCCCGACGCCGTCCACTGCATCCGCTCGGCGCCTGCCAGCGGGTCCATGCACGCCAGAAGTCCACCGGCCAGACCGGCATACATGCCCGAGATGACAAAGGCCGCCAGCGTATAGGGCCGCTTGTTCAACCCGGTGTAGTTCATCCGCGTCTGGTTCGACTTGATCGCCCGCAGCATCATGCCAAAGGGTGACCGAAAGATGCGGATCGCCACATAAAAGCTGATGAGCATGATGATGGCGCAGAAATAGTAGCCGACCCCGAAATCAAAGCTCCAGTTGCCCAGGTGCAGCGTGGTGGTCGAGCGCATTTCCAGCCCGAACAGATGCGTCACGTTCGGCCCGTTGCCCAGCAGGTATTGCGGGTCGGAGGTATAGACCTGAAGCCCCGTCTCGCCATTGGTGAGCGGCGTGAACACCGAATAGGCCAGCGCGAACGACATCTGCGCAAAGGCCAGTGTCAGGATCGAGAAGTAGATGCCCGATCGCCGCAGCGACACATAGCCGATCACCAGCGCAAAGAGAGAGGCCACGATCACCGACAGGATCAGTGCGGGGACGATGTTGTAGCTCAAGAGCTTGAACATCCAGACCGCTGCATAGGACCCGACCCCCAAAAAGGCCGCGTGGCCGAACGACAGGTAGCCCGTCAGGCCGAACAGGATGTTGAACCCGATGGCGAAGATCCCGAAGATCACGAACCGCTGCATCAGGTCGGGGTAACCTGCGTTGAACTGCGCCATCGCCGATCCTTGCGGAAACGGGTTGAGCAGGAAGGGCGCCAGCATTGTCATGGCGATGACGACGAGGAAGAGGGTGGTATCTTTGCGTTCAAGTCCGAACATGGCTTATTCCTCCATCACGCCTTTGCGCCCCATCAGCCCGCGGGGCCGGGTGAGGATGACGATGATTGCAATCAGATAGATGATGATCTGGTCGATGCCGGGCAGCAGGCTTTTCACCTCGTTCATCGAAGCGAAGGACTGCACAATCCCCAGAAGGAACCCCGACAGCACCGCCCCCGGCAGCGACCCCATGCCGCCCACGACCACCACGACGAAGCTGAGCACGAGAAAGTCCATCCCCATGTGGTAGTTGGGCGAGTTGATCGGCGTGTACATCACCCCCGCCAATCCGGCGACAGCGGCGGCGATGCCAAACATGATGGTAAACCGTTTGTCGATGTCGATGCCCAGGATGCCCACGGTTTCCCGGTCGGCCATCCCGGCCCGGACCACCATCCCGAAGGTGGTGAATTGCAGGAACGCAAAGACGGCGGCGATGATCAGGCAGGAGAACAGGAAATAGACCAGTCGCCAGGCCGGGTAGATGATCGCGTTGGGGTCAAAGCCGATCAGCACGCCAAAGTCGATGCTGCCCCGGAACATCTCGGGGGCAGGGGTCGGGATCGGATTGGCGCCGTAGAAATACTTGATCACTTCTTGCAGCACGATCGCCAAACCAAAGGTCACAAGGATCTGGTCGGCATGGGGGCGCTTGTAGAAATGTTTGATCAGCCCGCGTTCCATGATGAACCCGATGGCGATCATGACAGGGATGGCAAACAGGATCGCCAGTGGCACCGCCCAGTCGATCATGGCGGCCCCGACGTTGGGTCCGAACCATTCGACCAGATAGGGACTCTGGATCTTGGCCGGATTGCCAAGGAAATCCAGTTTTTCCGGGTCGATGGTGGTGTGTGACAAGGCAAAGATCTTGGACAGCGTGACGGCACAGAACGCGCCGATCATGAACAGCGCCCCGTGGGCGAAGTTGACCACGCCGAGCGTTCCGAAAATCAGCGTCAGGCCGAGGGCGATCAGCGCATATGCCGATCCCTTGTCCAGTCCGTTGAGGAATTGGAGGATGAGTGCGTCCATGTCAGTCGCCCCGAGATTCTGAATTTTGAAAAAGGGCCGGACACCGCGCTGCGGGTCCGGAAGGGGCCGCGCCCGAAGGCGCGGCCGATCAGCAGAGCCTTAGGCCCCGTTGTTGCACTGACCCAGATCGCCACCGGCGAACATGGGGTTGTCGGGTTCGTATTCGACCTGGGCGCGGGGCGTGATTTCCACGATGTCCAGCGTGTCGAATTCGTCGGTCGGCTCGTCCTTGCCCTTCATGACCAGCACGTCCTTGAAGCACTGGTGGTCAGCGGCACGATAGGACGTCGGGCCGTTGCCCAGTCCGTCGAAGTCGAAGCCTTCCAGAGCCGCAACCACGGCGCAGGGTTCGAACGATCCGGCGCGGGCGACCGCATCGGCATAGAGCATGGTCTGCGCATAGCAGGTCTGCGCGGCGTTCGAGGGCGGGAAGCCATACTTGGTCCCGAAAGACTGAACGAAGGCCTTGGTGCCTGCATCCTCAAGCTTCCAGTTCCAGTTCATCGAGCCATAGACGCCCTTGATGTTGGCACCGGCACCCTTGGCCATCAGTTCCGAATAGAGCGGAACGACGATTTCGAACTGCTTGCCGTTCACCATCTTGTCGCGCAGGCCGAACTGCACGGCCTGGGTCAGCGAGTTGACCATGTTGGCGCCGTAGTGGTTCAGAACCAGCACGTCCGCGCCCGAGTTCAGGACGGGGGCGATGTAGGACGAGAAGTCGGTTTCGGCCAGCGGGGTCAGAACGTTGTTGACGGTCTTCCAACCCAGAGCTTCGGTCGCGGCGGCGATCGAGGCCTGCTGGGTCCAGCCCCAGGTGTAGTCGGCGGTCAGGTGATAGGCCTGACGGTCGGTGCCGTAAGCCTTGCCCAGCACGGGGGCCAGCGCCTGACCGGACATGTAGGCGTTGAAGAAGTGACGGAAGCCGTTTGCCTTCTTGTCCTTGCCGGTGGTGTCGTTGGAGTGGGTCAGCGCGGCCATGAAGATCACGCCGGCCTCTTGGCAAAGCCCCTGCACGGCCACGGCCACACCGGACGACGACCCGCCCGAGATCATGACAGCGCCGTCTTTCTGGATCATCGACTGGGCCGAGGCGCGGGCCACGTCCGATTTGGTCTGGGTGTCGCCGGTCACATAGGCGACCTTCTTGCCCAGGATCCCCGTGCCGTCCAGAGCCTTGGACGAGAAGGTGGACATCATCCCGCCGTCGCCTTCACCGTTCAGGTGTTCGACAGCAAGTTCGAAGGCGCGCAGTTCGTCGGCACCTTCGTCAGCATAGGGGCCGGACTGCGGCACGTTGAAGCCAAAGGTGACGGTGTCGCCGGTCGGCTCGTTGGTGTAGGCCGAGGCGCGCGAAGTGAAGATGGTCGGCAGAGCAAGCCCCGCGCCGGTCACGACCGTCCCGGTCTTGAGCAGCCCGCGACGGGTGAAGTTCGATTTGGACATGGTGATCCTCCCTGATCGTGGAACGCCGCCGACCCCTCCTCGGGCCGGGCGGCAGGCATTTTTACAATGCTGTGCCATTATCGCGTGTGTTCCGAAAATTTCGCAACAACCTGCTCTGATAACTAGATTATTTTGTAAAGACTTACACAGAGATTAACGCTATCCTGTAAATTGATTTTCTCGCAGGTGCAGAAACGGATTGAAAACGTTGAAAGAAACCGCATGTCGCAACGTCAACTGACCGGGTCGCGCCTGCGCGCCCGCAGGCTGGATCTGGGGATCGGTCAGGCTGTGCTCGCCCAGACCGTGGGCATTTCAGGGTCCTACCTCAACCTGATCGAACACAACCGCCGCAGAATCGGCGGAAAGATCCTGAACGATCTGGCCCGTGTGCTGCGTGTCGATCCGGCGGTTCTGACCGACGGGGCAGAAACCGGCCTGATCGACAGCCTGCGCGCCGCCGCATCTGCCGATCCGGCTGCGGGGGCCGAACTGCCCCGGACCGAGGAATTCGCGGGCCGCTTTCCGGGGTGGGCGGCGTTGGTGCTGGCCCAACAGCGCCGTCTTGCCACGCTGCACCGGCAGGTGCAGGCGTTGACCGACAGGCTTGCCCACGATCCGCAACTGGCCACCTCGCTGCACGAGGTTCTGTCGGCCGCCACCTCGATCCGGTCCACCGCGTCGATCCTTGTGGGGGACGAAGGGCTGGACGCCGACTGGCAACGCCGGTTTTCCCGCAACGTCTATGACGACAGCCAGAAACTGGCCGAGGCGAGCCGGGCACTGGTCGCCTATCTGGATGCCCCCAGCGAGGCTGGCGGCGGCCCGCTGACCCCGATGGAAGAGGTTGAGGCGTTTCTGGAGGCGCAGGGTTGGCATCTGGCCGATCTGGAGGCGGGGGACGAGGCGACATTTGCCAAGACGTTCGAGGCGTTCTTTTCAACCCGCAACCGCAGCCCGGCCGGGGCCGTTCTGGCCCGGATCATGGCAGACAGATACCGGGCCGATGCTCAGGCGCTGCCATTCGATCCGTTCGTTTCCGCAGCGACAGAGGCTCATTGGGAGCCCGCCGCCCTGTCCGCCCGGTTTGCCGTGCCCCTTGCCACGGTGATGCGCCGTCTGGCGCTGCTGCCTGCCGGCCACGGCCAGCCGCCGATGGGCCTGATCCGGTGCGACGGGGCGGGGGCGCTGACACTGATCCGCCCTGTTGCCGGACTAAGCCTGCCGCGTGGCGGGGCGGCTTGCCCCCTCTGGCCGCTGTTTTCCGCCCTTGGCCAGCCGGGCCGTCCGATCCGCCGAACGGTCGTTTTGCCCGGTGAACCCGCCCGCCGGGTCCTGTGCTATGCTGTGGCCGATCCAGTGGGTCAGGCTGGCTTTGACGCGCCGCAGGTGATCGAGGGGACGATGCTGATGGTGGCCGACGCGCCCGCTGTTCCGCTGGTCGATCCGGTCGGCATCAGTTGCCGCATCTGCCCACGGGATCGGTGCGCCGCACGGCGCGAACCGTCGATCCTCACGGGTGCTTTGACTTGACGCCGTAATCCCGCGATAGTCGGGCAAAGTCCGCCTTGGGAGGGGCGTGAGGATGGGCAAACGCGTCCTTCTGATCGAAGATGAACCGAACATCATCGAGGCGATCAGTTTCATCCTGAGCCGCGACGGCTGGACCGTGCATACCCATGCCAATGGCGAGACTGCCAATGACCGGGTTCGTGCCACGCCGCCCGATGTCGTCATCCTTGACGTCATGCTGCCCGGCAAGAGCGGCTTTGACATCCTGCGCGACCTGCGGGCTGATGCCGCCACGGTCCAATTGCCCGTTCTGATGTTGACCGCCCGCGGCCAGACCCGCGACCGCGACGAGGCGATGCGTCTGGGGGCCAACCGGTTCATGACCAAGCCCTTTTCCAATGCCGAAGTGCTGGAGGCGGTGCGTGCCCTGGCCCGGCCCATGACCGAGACATGAGCCGCTCGCCCGTTTTCCTCGCCCGCGCCAGCTATCGCCAGCGGCGGTTGCGCGATGCGATCCGCGCCCTGCCGGTTCTGGGCGGCGTGCTGTGCCTGATCCCGCTGCTGTGGCCCCATGCCGGGGCCGAGGCGCAGCGCACGTCGTCCGCCATCATCTATCTGTTCGTTGTCTGGACACTGTTGATCGTGCTGGCCGCCGTTCTGTCCCGCCTTGTCCGCCCCGATCCGGCCCCGGACGCGACCGAGGACGCGTGATGCTGACCTTCAACCTACTGGTCGTCATCTCGCTGGCCTATGTAGCGTTCTTGTTCACCATTGCCTTTGCCGCCGAACGCCGGGCTGCGCGAGGGCAGGATGCGTGGCTGCGCTCTCCGCTCATCTACACCCTGTCGCTGTCGATCTATTGCACGGCCTGGACGTTTTATGGTGCGGTCGGATATGCCGCCCGGTCGGGGCTGGAGTATCTGACGATCTATCTGGGGCCTACCATCGTCGTGATCGGCTGGTGGTGGGTGGTGCGCAAGCTGGTGCGGATCGGCCGGGCGCAGCGGATCACGTCGGTCGCTGACCTGATCTCGTCCCGCTTTGGCAAATCGACGGCGCTGGGCGTGCTGGTGACCCTGATCGCCGTGGTCGCCGCCACCCCCTATATCGCGCTGCAATTGCAGTCGGTGACGCTGTCATTCGCCGTGTTTGCCGACGGGACGGGGACAAGCTGGGGCGAGGGTGAGTTGAACGCGGCGGCGCTGGCCGTGGCCGCTGGGCTGGTCCTGTTTACCATCCTGTTTGGCACCCGCAATCTGGACGCCAACGAACGCCACCACGGGGTTGTCATGGCCATCGCTGCCGAGGCGGTCATCAAGCTGTGCGCGTTGGTCACCGTGGGCATCTTTGTCGTCTGGGGGATCGCGGGGGGGCCGGCGCAAACCTTGGCCCTGATCGACGCCTCGCCCATATCCGCCTGGACCCAAAGCGGGTCACGCTGGGTGGGCCTGACGTTTGTGTCTGGTGCTGCCTTCCTGTGCCTGCCGCGCATGTTTCAGGTGCTGGTGGTCGAAAATTCGGACGAACGCCATCTGGCTACGGCAAGCTGGGCGTTTCCCCTGTATCTGATGGTGATGAGCCTGTTCGTGGTGCCGATCGCGGTCGTGGGCCTGAACCTGATGCCTGCCGGATCGAACCCGGACTTGTTCGTGCTGACCGTGCCGCTGTCCCAAGGACACGAAGGGCTGGCGGTGTTTTCGTTCCTTGGCGGATTTTCCTCGGCCACGTCGATGGTGATTGTCGCCACGATTGCCCTGTCCACTATGGTTTCCAACCACATCGTGGTGCCCCTTTGGTTGTCGTCGCAGCGGCAGGGGGCGATGATGTCGGGCGACGTGCGGGCGGTGGTTCTGCTGTCGCGGCGGCTGTCCATCGCAGGCGTGCTGGGGCTGGGATACGTCTATTACCGGCTGTCGGGTGGGGGGACCGCGCTGGCGGCCATCGGCCTGATCTCGTTCACAGGTGCTGTGCAGATCCTGCCCGCGATGCTGGGCGGGTTGTTCTGGCGGGGGGCCACCCGCTGGGGGGCGGCGGCGGGGCTGACACTGGGCTTTGCGGTCTGGGCGTGGTCGCTGTTTCTGCCCAGCTTTGGGGCTGGCGCGGTGATTCCGGCCGACGTGTTGGCCCATGGCCCCTGGGGGATCGGATGGCTACGCCCGCAGGCGATGTTCGGGATCGTTGGCATGGACCCGGTGGTCCACGCCGTATTCTGGTCGATGCTGGTGAATGCCGGAGCGTTCTTTGTGGGGTCAGTCCTGACGTTCCCCACCCCGATGGAGCGGTTGCAGGGCGCCCAATTTGTCAACGTGTTCGAACATTCCACCGGCACCCGTGCCTGGGCGCAATCGGCGGCCGAGGCCGAGGATCTGCTGATCATGTCCCAGCGCATCCTTGGCCCTTCCGAGGCGCAGGCGATTTTCCAACGCGAGGCGGCCCGGCAGGGCAAGGTCGGCTATCTGCCCGACGTGACGCCCGGTTTCGTGGACCTGCTGGAACGCGAACTGGCCGGATCGGTTGGGGCGGCTACCGCCCACGCGATGATCGGGCAGTTGATCGAGGGGGCCAGCGTTTCGGTCGAAGATCTGATCCGCGTGGCCGACGAGGCAGCGCAGATTCTGGAATATTCCAACCGGCTCGAGGCCAAATCGGCCGAACAGGACCGCACCGCCCGCGCCCTGCGCGATGCCAATGAAAAACTGACTGCGCTGTCCATCCAGAAGGACGCGTTCCTGAGCCAGATCAGCCACGAATTGCGCACGCCCAT
Organism: Marivivens sp.; assembly: GCA_024642115.1. Taxonomy (GTDB): domain Bacteria; phylum Pseudomonadota; class Alphaproteobacteria; order Rhodobacterales; family Rhodobacteraceae; genus JAHEBU01. The sequence goes on from JAHEBU010000014.1 coordinate 31,528, forward strand.
GACCTCGATCCGGTCGTTTTCGGAAATCCTGCGCGATGGCGGGATGGAAGCGGTAGATCAGGAAAAATACGCGGGGATCATCCATGCCGAGGCGCTGCGTCTGACCCGCCTGCTGGACGACCTGCTGGATCTGAGCGTGCTGGAAAACGGGCAGGTGACGCTCAACGTCGAAACCGGCTCCTTGCGCGACCTCATCGACCGGGCGGTGTCGGCGGCGGGGCTGCGGGCGGACGGTATCCGGATCGCCCGGCGCAAGAGCGACGAGGCGGTCCCGCTGACCACCGACCTGGACCGGTTGACGCAGGTGTTCATCAACCTGATCGCCAATGCCCAGAAATATTGCACCGCCGCCCAACCTGAACTGCGCATTGTCGTGCAGCGGTCGGCGGGCGGGACAACGGTCGATTTCATAGATAATGGCGCGGGGATCGAGGCGCGCAGCCAACAGGTGATTTTCGAGAAATTCTCGCGTTTGGCCGATCATGGCAAGGCCGGGGGCGCGGGTCTGGGCCTGGCCATCTGCCGCGAGATTATGGCGCGGTTGGGCGGCACCATCGCCTATCTGCCGGGGCAGGGCGGGGCTGCGTTTCGCGTGACGCTGCCCAAGGCCGAGGCGCTGGCGGCGGAATAACCTTAACTCGTTGGTAAGGATGCGCGGGCTAGGGTCGGCACAGATCTAGAACGGGCCCCAGGATGACCGACCCAAGATGACTGACAAGGCGCAGATTTCCATCCTAAGACGCATGGCCAAGGTGGCCCTGCCCATCGACGACCCGGCGGTCATGACCCCGTCGCGCGCCCTGCGGCAGGCGTTTTCCCGCGCCGCTGAAACGTCCGTGCAACTGGCCGTGACCGTCCTTGGCGTGACCGAGGAGGAAGGCCCGCTTGAACAGATGCTCGACCAGATCGACGAGGCGCATCTGTTGGTCGAAGTGGTCGGACAAGGGATGTTGGCCGGTCTGGCCGCGATGGATGTGCAGACCCGGTCAGCGGTGATCGAACTGTCCACCATGGGCAAGCTTTCGGCGGTGGCGGCCGTGCCACGCCCGGTCACCGGGACCGATGTCATGCTGTGCACCCCGCTGGTGGCGGAATTCCTGACGCTGCTGCCGGGATTTTGCGCAGACACCACGCTGGATGGCTGGGCCGACGGCTATGTGGCCGGGGGTCGGATCGCCTCGCGCCGGGCGGCAGGGTTGCGGTTGCCCGATGCAGTCTACCGGATCGCCCGCCTGACGCTCGATTTCGGGGGCGCCGCCCGGCAGGGCGAGGTTGTGCTGATGCTGCCCGCTCACCACGCCGAAGCGCCACCACCGCCAGTCGCCGATGCCCCGTCGAAATGGGCCGAGCAGATGGTCGAGGCGGTGGGCGCGGCCCCCGCCAACCTGCATGCCGTGCTGCACCGGCTGCGCCTGCCCATCCACCAGGTCGAAGCCTTTGATGTGGGGCAGGTGATCCCGTTGCCCGGCGTAACCGTGAGTTCCGTCCGACTCGAAGGGCCAGATGGCGCGCTGGCTGCCCGCGCCCGGTTGGGACAGGTGTCGGGCATGCGGGCCGTGCGAATCGAGGCGATGCCGGTTCCCGAACTCAAGGACGTGGTGCCAAACCGACCCGAGAGGACCCCTGCCCTTGAGGGGACAAATTAGGGACAGTGAATTTGGCGGCCTCTTTGGTCTTTGGGAAAGGACCGGACAGGTCAGGTGAGTCCCTCGACATCTGTGGGGCCGGGCCACTGGCCAGGGCAAAGTCAGTCCCGTCGCGCAAGACCATGTTCAATGCCGCCCGCGGGGGCGACGCGCGCATGCCGCAGGGGCGACGCGCGCACGATTCGCGTTAGTTCATGTGCTTGGGGGGCGTTTTCCTGGCTGTTTGGTTCTTGCCGTCCAGCGGGTCGGACCGTGTGGGTTGGGTAAGAGTTGTCCTTTGGGTGCGAGAGGACCAGCACATTGAAGCGGCTTCATTGGCCCACATATATTGGGCGCAGGTCCAAGAGCGACGTTGCCCGCAGTCGTGGCGGGCCACGGACTCTTCGTGGGGCTATGCCCGGCCGGTCCAGTCTGTGCCGTTTGGCGAGACAGGAGGGCGAGGGGTTGGGTTAACCTCCGTCCTTTTGTCTGCCAGAGGGCCAGCAAATCGGGGCAGCCTGAACCGTCAGACGGCCAGTCTTGGAGGGGCAGAAACCGCGTCGCCGCCGCGAGCGACTGGCGCACCTGACCACGCAGGGATGGTTTTGCCAACGTGCCCTGGCCGGGCGGATGCGGACTTTGGCGTAGGGCGGGCCGGGATGGGCAAACTCCGTCCCTCGGTGACACTGAGGACGGGCAGGGCAAAGGGGCCGTAGCCACCCGAGGGATTGGTGCGCAGCGCCGGGAACAGCCGCAGGATCGTCGCCCGCTGGAGCGGAGGCAGATCCCGCAAAACGGTAGGTCCGGGATAGAAACTTTCGGTCGGGGCGCCTTCGGACAAAAGGATCGCGTGTTGGTCCAGCAGGATCGCGTAGTAAATCGTCTGGGACAGGCCCCGCATCAACCGGACGCCGGGCCGCGACAGAAGCGCCTTGGCCGGGGTCAGGACCAGCGCACCGCAGCGGGTGCGCACCACGATTCGATGTTGCGGTGACACGATCAGCGGTCGGCGGGGTAGGTCGCTGTCCAGCGAACCGGGCGAAAAGAGGATGGGGCGATGGCGGTCGTCTGTGTCAGCAAACTCTGCCAGCCGACCCTGCACCCAGCGGATTGGGAGGACCGCACCGTCCGCTGTGAGCACGCCCACCCCCGGGGTCAGCGTTTCGACCGGGCGGGGGCCTGCGTCGGTTTCGATCAGCGTGCCTTTGGCGAAGCAGGGAAAGGTCGTGCGGGTATCGGCGAAATCGAGTTCCCCGTCGTTGTCGCCCAACTGGGCCGTCGCGACCTCGTCGGCGAAACTGTAGGTCGTTGTCCCGCTTTCCACCCCCGTCAGGTCGATGAACAGACCATTGTTGCCAAAGATCAGGTGTTCATCCCCCGCCCCAAGCCCCTGTTCGATGTCGGGCTGGACGAAGGTGCCGGGCAGGATCACCGTTCCTTAGGAATCGTAGATCGTGACAATCTGGCCGTTGGTGAACTGGGTGGCGTCATTCGCCGCCTGGTCGATGCGGATGGTATAGACGTCCGTTGCAGATCCATAGGGAGACGTCCCTGACAAGGTCAGGACACGGTTAATCCCATTCCCGTTGCCAGAGAGCGACGAGAACGTCCCAAGTTGATCGCCCCGGATGGTCAGGAAAAAAGTCGCCACCGGTGTCTGGTCCCATTTCAGCCTGTTCCGACCCGTTCCCGTACCAAGGCCAAAGGGAACCGGTGGGGCAGAAATCAGGTCATTTCAGGGACAGATCAGTACAAGGACCCTAACGCCGGCTTAAGCGGCGAATAGCAGGGTCAGCCCCGGGCCAGCGCCTCAAGCCGGGGGCGCAGGTTTTCAAGGTCATATCCCGCTTTGGCGGTGGCCGCGATGATGTCATCGGCGCTCATCGCCCCTGCCTGACCCAGCGACCAGACAATGGACGACCGGGTGCCCGAGGCGCAGTAGGCCAGCACAGGCCCGCCCGCCGCCGCAGCCGCCGCCATCTGGTCGGCGACGTTCTGGGCGCTGAGCGTGGCGTGGGTGATCGGGATCACCGTGAACCCCAGACCGGCCGCCATCGCAGCCGCCCCGACTGCGGCTGCCTGTAGGTCAGGCGGCACCTCGGCGTCGGGCCGGTTGCACAGGATGGCGACATATCCCGCCGCCTTTATCGCCGCCACGTCCTGGGGCGTGATCTGCGGGCTGACGGCATAGGTCGGGGTGATTGGGCGAATATCCATTCCCGATGTTTAGACCGCAGCCACGACGCCGTCCAGCCGGGTCCGCACGAAAGGTGCTGCCGCCATGCCGGCCGCCATTGCCGCCGCAAAGGTCAGCCCGCTGATCCCGCCGAACGACAGCGAGGCGATGGCCGGACCGGGGCATAGACCCGCCAGACCCCAGCCCATCCCGAACAGGACCGAACCGAGGATCAGCTTGCTGTCCAGCCGTTGCACGGGCTTGCCGGGGAACTGACCTCCCAGCCCTGGATTGCGCCCTTGGGTGAACCGCCAGGCGATGGCCATTGGCAGGATTGCCCCGCCCATCACAAAGGCAAGTGTCGGGTCCCACGCCCCAAAGATATCCAGCCAGCCCTGAACGCGGGTGGTGTCGGTCATCCCGGACAGAAGCAGGCCGGTCCCGAACAGCGAACCAGAGAGAAGAGCAAAAAGGTTGCGCATCAGATCACTCCCAAAACGTGGCGGAACAGGACGACCGACAGGCCACCTGCAAGGATGTAGAAAACGGTGGCCGCAAGCCCCCGCACGCTCAGCCGCGAGATCCCGCAGACCCCATGTCCCGAGGTGCACCCGTTGGCCAGTCGCGTGCCGACGCCCACCAGCAAACCGGCCGCCGAGATCACCACGAGGTTGCTGGTCGCGTGGGTGTCATGCGCCACGAACGTCAACGCCAGCAGGGCAGGCACGACAAACAGGCCGACCAGAAAGGACGCCCGTTCCGCCCATTGCGATCCGGCTGATCCGTCCACCAGCCCTCCGATGATACCCGATGCGCCCATGATCCTGCCGTTTACCAGCAGGTACAGCGCGCCCGCACTTCCAATGAGCCCGCCACCGGCGAGCCCCCATAGCCATTCTGTCTGCATTGTCATTTCCGTGAGTGGAGGTCAGTTTCAGCCCGGCGCACAATCGCGCCGGACAAGGAAAGCAGGGCCGAAATACGCCCGCCGTCGGTCAAAGAGTGTTGATCGGCACCTTGAGGTAGCTGACGCCGTTGTCCTCGGGTTCCGGCATCCGCCCCGCCCGCATGTTCACCTGCAAGGACGGCAGGATCAGCCGGGGCATCCCCAGCGACGCGTCCCGTTTTGTCCGCATGGCGACGAATTCGTCCATCGGCTTGCCCGCGCCGACATGCACGTTCAGCGCCTTTTGTTCGCCCACCGTGGTTTCCCAGGCGTATTCATCCCGTCCCGGCGCCTTGTAATCGTGGCCGACAAAAACCCGGGTTTCGTCCGGCAGTGAGAGTATCTTTTCGATCGAATGATACAGCGTTTCCGCCGATCCACCCGGAAAGTCGCACCGGGCCGTGCCGAAATCGGGCATGAACAGGGTGTCCCCCACAAAGGCCGCGTCGCCAATTACATAGGTGAGACAGGCCGGCGTATGGCCGGGCGTGTGCAGGACATCGCCGCGCAGCTGGCCGATGTGGAAACTGTCGCCTTCTTTGAACAGGGCGTCGAACTGCGACCCGTCCCGCTGGAACGCGGTGCCTTCGTTGAAGATCTTGCCGAACGTGTTCTGAACTACGGTGATCCGGTCACCGATCCCGATCTTGCCGCCCAGCTTTTCCTGAATGTAGGGAGCCGCCGACAGGTGGTCGGCATGAACGTGGGATTCGAGAATCCACTCAAGCTTGAGCCCCTCGGCCTGCACCCAGTCGATCACCGCATCTGCCGAAGCCGTATCGGTGCGACCCGAGGCCGGATCATAGTCGAGAACCGAATCGACGATGGCACAAGCCACCCCCTGCGGATCGCGCACAACGTAGCTGATCGTGTTGGTTGCGTTGTCAAAGAACGCCTTGACGATTGGTTTCATGTCGAATCTCCTTTCCTGACGAAGATAGAGCATGCTATACGTATTGCAAGATTGAAATATGTGACTTTCGAGATTAGTTAGGACACATGATGCAGGACATGACGTTTTCTCCCGAAGCGATGGACCGCGCCGCCGATCAGGCGGCCGAGGTTCTCAAGGTGCTGTCGAACCCGGCCCGCCTGCGCATCCTGTGTGCCTTGCTTCCCGGCCAGATGTGCGTGAGCGAGATCGAAGATGCGCTGGGTGCCAGCCAGTCCTATGTGTCGGGTCAGTTGGCCCGGATGCGCTCTGAAGGTCTGGTCGAGGCGACCCGGGATGGCCGCACCATCCATTATTCGCTGGCAGATCCGCGCATCGGCCCGATTCTGGAGCGCCTGTACGAGGTTTTCTGTCCCCAACCCGGCGCCGTTTGATTTCGATCAAGGCGCGATTCCCGCATGGTCTGACATGCTGTGACATAGTCGGCGGGGCGTAGCCGACCGATCGGCCCGAGCGCACAACCGTTAGGCGATCAGGTCGTTTCGTGCTAGGACGCATCATCGGCTTGCCACCGATCGAGACCAAACTTGGGGGAACCAGACATGCCATCAGACTTTTATGCGCGTGAATTGTCGGCCCTTCTGGCGCGACTAAGGGCCGAACCTGAAAAGGCCGCTCAACTGCAACCCCGCCTGCACGAGATCATCACGAGGATGCGGGCGGCGGGTCAGATGATTCCGTCCGAGGCGGCCAACATTGACCGACGTTTGTGCGAGGACGCCGTCGAACGGATGTTCGACAATATGCCAGTTTAGTCGCCCGACTGGGTGTAGCGGGCCAGTTCGGCCCGCGCGACCTGCCGCCGATGCACCGCGTCTGGCCCATCGGCCAGCCGCAAGGTGCGCAGGTGTGTCCATTGCCGCGCCAATGGAGTGTCTTGGCTAACGCCCGCCGCGCCGAACATCTGCACCGCCATGTCAGTCACGCGCAGGGCGACGGCGGGGGCCACCACCTTGATCTGGCTGATCCAGGGGGCCGCTGCCCGTCCGTCGCCCTGATCCATCATCCACGCCGCCTTGAGACACAGCAGGCGGGCCTGTTCGATGTCCATCCGCGCCTCGGCGATCTGGTCAAAGTTCGCGCCAAGCTGGGCGAGGGGTTTGCCGAACGCCTCGCGGTCGAGGCTGCGACGGCACATCAACTCCAGCGCCTTTTCCGCCTGTCCGATGGCCCGCATGCAGTGGTGGATGCGGCCGGGACCAAGGCGTCCCTGCGCGATCTCGAACCCGCGCCCGACACCCAGTAGCAAATTTTCACTAGGGACCCGGACATTCGTGAACCGGAAATGCATATGCCCGTGCGGCGCGTCATCGTGGCCATAGACGGTCATCGGGCGCAGCTTTTCGATGCCGGGTGTGGCCGCGTCGACCACGATCATCGAATGGCGCTGATGCTTTGGCCCGTCTTGGGCGGTGCGGACCATGACGATGTAAACGGCACAGCGCGGGTCGCCTGCGCCCGTCGCCCACCACTTTTCGCCGTTCAATATGTAAGTGTCGCCGTCGCGCACGCAGGTCATGGCGATATTGGTCGCATCGGAGGACGCCACATCAGGTTCAGTCATCAGATAGGCCGACCGGATTTTCCCTTCCATCAAAGGGGTTAGCCACCGATCTTGAAGTGCCTTGGTGCCATACCGCGCGAACACTTCCATATTGCCGGTATCGGGGGCGTTGCAGTTGAACACCTCGGCGGCCAGATGGCTTTTGCCCATCTCTTCGGCGCAAAACGCATAGTCCACGGTGCTCAGCCCCGCCCCGTCGCCAAAGGTTTTCCACAGGTTCCACAGGCCCGCCGCGCGCGCTTCGGCCTTGAGCCCGTCCAGAATCTCGGTCTGGCGCGGGGTGAACTGCCAACGGTCGCCCACATCGACCTCGGCCAGAAATTCGGCGTCCAGCGGCGCTATCCGGTCGGCGATCATGGAACGCACGGCGGCATGGATCGGGCGGGCGTGGTCAGACAGGCCTAGGTGCATGGGGGTCCTCCAGTTGCTGCCATCGTGCACCGGCAGGGGGCCAAGTCAATGGAACCACTTGCACAATCGCAGTTGCCGCCCCCTAATGTCGCCATGAACGAAACAATCGAAGGGCTGGGCCTGAGCCTCGATGCCTTGGGCGACTACCTGTCGGCCCATGTGGCGGGCTTTGGCGGATTGCGGACGGTGACCAAGTTCGGCACGGGCCAGTCCAACCCGACGTACCGGATCGAGGCGGCCAGCGGCCCCTATGTCCTTCGGTCCAAACCGCCGGGCACGTTGCTGCCATCGGCGCATCAGGTGGATCGGGAATACCGGGTCATGGCGGCGCTGGCGGGGTCCGGCGTGCCGGTGCCAAAAATGCTGCATCTGGCGACCGACGCTGCCTCGCCCAATGGCCGTGCGTTTTTCGTGATGGAGCATCTGGCGGGCCGAATCCTGTGGGACCCGGCCCTGCCCGAGGTGCCGCAGGCAGACCGCGCAGCGCTCTATGATGCGATGAATGGCGCCCTCGCATCGTTGCACGCGGTCGATGTGCAGGCGGTGGGATTGGCCGATTTCGGCAAACCCGGCGGCTATTTTGCCCGCCAGACCGACCGCTGGACGGGGCAGTACCGGGCGAGCGACTCTGACCCCTTGCCCGACATGACCCGGATCATCGACTGGCTGGGCGCGACCATGCCCGCCGATGATGGGCAGGTCGCGCTGGTCCACGGCGACTGGCGGTTGGACAACATCATGTTCGCACCCCAAGGCTCTGGGATCATGGGTGTTCTGGATTGGGAACTGTCCACGTTGGGGCATCCGTTGGCTGATCTCGCCTATCAATGCATGCAGTGGCGGCTGCCCAATCAGGGCGACATGCGCGGCCTGGGCGGGATCGACCGCGCGGCGCAGGGCGTGCCGACCGAGGCCGAGTATGTGGCGGCCTACCTTTCCCGTCGCGGCCTGCCCGTCATCGACAACTGGCCCTTTTATCTGGTGTTTGCGTTTTTCCGGCTTGCGGCCATTCTGGCAGGCGTGGCGGCGCGGGCGCGGGCGGGGAACGCCTCCAACCCGGACATGGCCCGCCGCTATGGCGCGGCCGTCCCCCGGTTGGCTGCGATGGCCGTGGCTGTGATTGATGAGGAGGCCGCATGAGCAGGCAGGTCAAGTTTCGCGTCAAGGACGGGGTGGCCATCGTCACGCTGGCCCATCCGCCGGTAAATGCGCTGGGCACCGAGATGCGGCAGGGCCTGTGGGACGTGTTCGGGCGCATCGCCACTCACGATCAGGTCCGTGCCGTCATCGTGATCGCCGAAGGCGACCTGTTTTCGGCAGGCGCCGATATCCGCGAATTCGGGGCCAAGCCCGCCCGTCCGACCCTGCGGCAGGTGTTCGACAGGATCGAGGACTGCCCGCATCCGGTCGTGGCCGGCCTGCACGGCGCGACCTTGGGCGGCGGGGCGGAACTGGCACTGGCCTGCCATTATCGCCTGGCCGCGCCGGGCAGCATGATCGGTCTGCCCGAGGTGACGTTGGGGCTGGTGCCGGGGGCGGGTGGCACGCAGCGCCTGCCTCGGCTGATCGGGGCCGAGGCGGCGCTGGCTCTGATGCTGGGCGGCCGCACGATTTCGGTGGACGAGGCGCGCAAGGCCGGTCTGATCGACGGCATCGCGGCGGGGCATTTGCCCAGCGTGGCCTTCAGCTTTGCCAGCGAATTGGCGCAAAAGGGGGCTGGTCCTCGGCCGACCCGCGCCCGACGCGACGGGATGGTGGATGGGGCCGCGTATCTGGCCAAGGTGACCGAGCGGCGCAAGGCGCTGGCCACCTCGCGGTTCTTTGCGCCCAAGCAGGTGATCGACTGCGTCGAGGCGGCGCTTTTGCTGCCGTTCGAAGCCGGACAGGCCTTTGAAGCGGACGCCTTTGACAGGTGCAGAACCAACCCGCAAAGCCGCGCCTTGCGGCATATGTTCGTGGCCGAGCGGCGGATCGCCGACGATCTGCTGCCCCGTGCCGATGGTCCGCGCACGCCGACCCCCGCCGCCGAGCCGATCCTGCGGCAATTGCGCGGCGCGCTTGGTGCGGCCTCGGCCCATCTGGCCCAAGGGGGGGGGGACCGCGACCAGATCGATTCCGCCGCCCTTGCCTTTGGTCTGGCCCATACGCCGTTCAGCGGGGGGACACCGGGGGCGACCGGGCCCGAGGTCGAGATGATCCAGCGCCGCCTGATCGCCGCCATGATGGCCGAAGGGGCGCGGATGGTGGGGACGGGGATCGTCCCCCGCGCCTCTGACATCGACGCGCTGGCGGTGCACGGGATGGGCTTTCCGCGCTGGCGGGGCGGGCCGATGAAGGCGGCGCACCTAATGGGCCTGTTGCCCCTGATGCGCGAGATGGAGGGGTGGGCGCAGGAAAGCTCGCTCTGGTCGGTGCCGCGCCTGCTGCGCGAGGCGGTCAAGTATGCCGATGGGTTCGACGCGCTGCCGCTGGTCGTCAAGGCGTCACAGACGGTCTAGCGCAGCGCGATCCCCAGGATCACCGTCATCAACCCCAGCACCGAGACGAGCAGGGCCATCATGTTGACCGGCAGGATCCGGCTCAGCCGCGCCTTGAGGCCCGCTTCGTCCAGGCCGGCCCGGCGGGCGCGGATGACGGCGTAGATGCTCCAGAAGATACCGATCAGCCCGAGCAGCGAGAGAACGGTGCCGATCCAGATCAGGTATTCCATGACATCTTCCATGAGTAGGTGGGGGCTGGCCGCCCCCTAGCCGTTGAGGGGCCGTAATGCAAGCTCTGACCCTTGCGGCACACCGGTGCTTTGGCTAGGGAGGGGGTCTGATCCGCAGCCCGAGGAGCGACGATATGAGCGATGCCGTGATGGAAACCAAGGATACTGTCGCCGGGCAGGAATTGCGCCAGTTCGTCGAACGCTACGAGCGGCTGGAGGCGGAAAAAAAGGACATCGCCGACGCCCAGAAAGAAGTCATGGCCGAGGCCAAGGGGCGCGGCTACGACACCAAGGTCCTGCGAAAGGTCATCGCCTTGCGCAAGCGCGACGCCGACGATATCGCCGAGGAAGAGGCCGTGCTTGAGATGTACAAGGCCGCGCTGGGCATGTGATCGCAGTCCCGCAAGAAAGGCGTTCAGGCGTGAACGCGCCTCAAATGCCTGATTTCAAAAGAAAATAAAAATCCATACTTTTCGATCTGTCGCCAGACAGAGTCGCGCCTGAAACTATTTGCAGGCGCCTTGCGTGACTTTGCGTGACACCGGCCAAAAGGGCTGGATGACACGGGGAGCCGGGATCATGACAGACGAGGCGCAGCAATCTGGCACCCCGGGACCGGGCGATCTGGTGCGGCGACACCGGCTTTCGACGCGGCTCTGGCATTGGGTCAACGCTGGGGTGATGGTGATCCTGCTGGGGTCTGGCCTAACTATATTCAACGCCCATCCGCGCCTTTACTGGGGGCAGTATGGAGCCGATCCCGATCCCGCCTGGCTGCAAATCGGCGCGACCGAAACGGACGGGGTTTTGATCCTGGGCGAGCGGCAGTTCGTGACCACTGGGGTCTTGGGCAAATCCACGCGGGCCGATGGGAAAGAGGCCAATCTAGCCTTTCCAAGCTGGGCGACCATCCCCACCAATTACAACCTTGGGCTGGCGCGCCGCTGGCATCTGACCTTTGCCTGGGCCTTTGCGGGGATCACGGTGCTCTATGGCCTGTGGTCGCTGGTCAATCGGCATTTCTGGCATGATCTGGTGCCCGAACGGGGCGAATTGGCCCCCGGCCATATCCTGCGCGACATTGCCGATCATGCCCGGTTGCGGTTTCCGCGCGGGCTTGCCGCGCTGCGCTATAACATCCTGCAAAAGGGGGCATACCTGTCAGTGTTGGTCATCCTGATCCCCGGCATGATCCTGACGGGGATGACCATGTCGCCGGGGTTCGATGCGATGTTCCCGTGGCTGCTGGACCTGTTCGGCGGGCGGCAGACAGCGCGGTCGCTGCATTTCCTGTTCGCCTTTGGGCTGGTCCTGTTTTTCCTGATTCATATGGCAATGGTCCTGCTGGCGGGGCCGTTCAACGAGGTCCGGTCGATGATCACCGGCAAATTCCGCCTGCCCAGGGAGCGTTCGTGATGTCGTCACTCCTCACCCGCCGCCGCCTGCTGACGCTGGCCGCCCCTGCCGTCCTGTTGGGATGCGACACGCTGGGTCGCGCGCCCCGGTTCCACGACATGGTCCTGAAAACCGGCGAATGGCTGAGCTATCGCAGTCAGCGATTGCTGGGGTCCGAGTCGCTGGCCCGCGAATTCGACCCGAGCCAGATGTCGCCCGAGTTTCGCACCAATGGCAGCGTGAGCGGCGGAAGTCCGGCCTACAAGGCATTGTTGCAGAACGGCTTTGCCGATTGGAGCCTGCCTGTGACGGGGCTTGTGAACCGGCCGCTGACCCTGACGCTGGCCGATCTGCGCGCCCGGCCCGCCCGCACCCAGATCACACGCCACGACTGCGTTGAGGGATGGAGCGCCATCGGCAAATGGACGGGCGCCCCGCTGGGCGCGATCCTGAAGGACGCGGGAGTGATGCCCGCCGCCCGATACGTCGTGTTCCAGTGCTACGACACGTTGGGGTTTTCGCCCTATTATGAAAGCATCGACCTGGTCGATGCCTTTCATCCCCAGACCCTGCTGGCCTACGACATGAACGACGCCCCCCTGACCGAAGGCCACGGCGCCCCGGTCCGGCTGCGGGTCGAGCGGCAACTGGGCTATAAACAGGCCAAGTTCATCAAGGCGATCGACGTGGTGGACAATCTGGCCGGGATCGGGATGGGCAAGGGCGGCTATTGGGAGGATCAGGGCGATTACGACTGGTATGCCGGGATTTGAGACGGGGGTGGTGGGTTAACACCCACCCTACGGGCCTTTGCCCTTTGCTTCACCGGAACAACTCCCGCCGGAAGCTCCTCGCTTTGACGCTGGGAGCCTCCGGCGGGAGTTTTTCAGACCAAAGAAGTCATCAAGCCACCGGCGTCCAGATCACGTCGTCGATCCGGGGCGCACCGGTTGCCAGCATCACCAGCCGGTCGAACCCCAGAGCGATCCCGCAGGCGGGGGGCATGTGGGCCAGCGCCGACAGGAAATCTTCGTCGAGCGGGTAGCGGTGGCCATAGACCCGCTGTTTCTCGTCCATTTCAGCCTCGAACCGTTTGCGCTGTTGGTCGGGGTCGGTCAACTCGCCAAAGCCGTTGGCCAGTTCGACCCCGCAGGCGTAAAGTTCGAACCGTTCCGCTGTGCGCGGGTCGTCGGGGGTGCGGCGGGCCAGCGCCGCCTCGGCCAGCGGATAGCGGTCGAGGATGGTGGGGACCCCGTGCCCGAGGTGCGGTTCGACCTTTGCCACAAGGATCTGGCTGAGCAGGTCCGACCATGTGTCGCCGGGCCGTGCGGCGAGGCCCGCGCCGGGCATTTGCGCGGCGAGTTTGTCGCGGTCGGGCGTGCCGTCGGAGGCGAGCGTGCCGAGGAGGTTGATTCCGGCGTAGCGGTCAAAGGCCTGCGCCACCGACAACCGTTCTGGGGCCGCAAAGGGGTCGCAGGTGGCGTTGCGGAATCGTAGGGTCATGGCGTTGGCGGCGTGGGCGGCCAGCCGCAGCAAGGTAGCGCAATCGTCCATCAGCACCGTGTAATCCTGCCCGACCCGGTACCATTCGAGCATGGTAAATTCCGGGCTGTGCAGCGCACCGCGTTCTCGGTTCCGCCAGACATGGGCAAAGGCGGCGATCCGGGTTTCGCCTGCCGCCAGCAGTTTCTTCATCGCGAATTCGGGCGAGGTGTGCAGGAACATCGGCCGGGCCTGCCCGTCGTTGCCGATGGCAGAGGTGGCGAAGGCGTGCAGGTGCGCCTCGTTCCCGGGCGAGGTCTGAAGGGCCACGGGGTCCACTTCGGTAAAGCCGTTTTCCCCCAGCCAGCCGCGGATCGCCGTCTGGATGCGGCCACGCGCCAGCAGAAGCGGGCGGCGGTCGGTGTGGCGGGTAGCATCCCACCAGGGGGTTTGATCGGGCATGGATTGCTCTGGAGATTTCTGTTGCGATGAGGTAGGGGCAGGGGAAATTCCGGTCTGTCCTACGGCAGCCCCCCATTTCGTGCAAGGAACCGCCCGTTGAAAGTCATCGCCTCTTCCCTTCGTAAAGGCAACGTCGTCGAGATGGACGAAAAGCTGTACGTCGTCCTGACCGCCACCAACTTTCACCCCGGCAAGGGGACGCCCACCACTCAGATCGACATGCGCCGCATTTCGGACGGCACCAAGGTGTCGGAACGCTGGAAGACGACCGAGCAGGTCGAGCGCGCCCATGTGGACGACAGCGAATACGATTTCCTGTATGCCGATGGCGAGGGCTATCACTTCATGGACCCGCAGTCCTATGAGCAGATCACCGTGACCGAGGACGTGGTGGGTGATGCCAAGGTCTATCTTCAGGACGGGATGAAGGTGTTCCTCAAAACCTATCAGGGTGTGGCCATTGCCATCGAATTGCCCGCCAAGATGACGTTCGAGATCATCGAGACCGAGCCTGTGGTCAAGGGTCAGACGGCCAGCTCTTCCTACAAACCCGCCACGGTGGACAATGGTCTGCGCGTCATGGTTCCCCCGCATATCGGCGTGGGCACCCGGATCGTGATCAACACCGAGGACAACACTTACGTTCAGCGCGCCCAGGACTAAACGCCTGCGTCGAGCGCTATGGGGCGGCCGCACCTTGGGAGGGGGGCGGCCGTTTCCGTTTTTCGGGTGGGAATTGTCTAGGCGGGTTGGCCGGCCTGCGCTAGGACCGTGAGGCCAGAGCCGAGGATGCCCCATGACTGCCCAACCGTCCGTCACCATCCGCCCTGTTCGCCCCGAAGACAGGGCCGAGTGGGACGTGCTGTATCAGGGCTATGCCGCGTTTTATAAGGTCGATCAGACAGCCGCCATGCGCGATACCGTCTGGTCGTGGTTGCACGATCCGACCAAGGAGTCAGAGGGGTTGGTGGCTGTGGGACCGGAGGAACGGTTGGTCGGCTTGACCCATTACCGCCCTTTTGCCCGTCCGCTGTCCGCGTCGACGGGGTGTTTTCTGGATGATCTGTTCGTGTCGCCGGAGGCGCGGGGGATGGGGGCGGCGGATGCATTGATTCAGGGTGTCCATGCCATTGCGGCTGAACGGGGGTGGTCGGTTGTGCGCTGGATCACCGCCGAAAACAACTATCGCGGACGAGCCGTGTATGACCGGGTGGCGGTCAGGACGCCTTGGGTCACTTACGATATCAAGGTCTGACTGGAACCGCAGTCCGTCGTAGGAAGCGCCAATGACCATTTTTCTTGTCCTTCTGGTGCTGGCTAGTGCGGCCTTTGGTGGTCGCCTGTGGATCAATCGCCGGACGCGCGCGCGTCTGTTGGCCTCGGCCTTGTCCGACCGAGAGCGGGAGATTGTCGAGGAGGCGGTTCCGCTGATCCGCAGGCTTCCCCCAGAACTACGCAAGGCATTGGACGGAAAGATGGCCCTGTTCCGGCATCAGGTGAGGTTCATCGGTTGCAACGGGCTGGAGGTGACCGAGGAGATGGAGTTGGCTATCGCCGCGCAGGCCTGTGTTCTGGTCGTCAATACCGACGCCTGGTATCAGACGTTGCGGACGATCCTGATCTATCCCGGTGCCTTCAAATCGCGCCGGGCCGAGCGCGACGGTTATGTCGTCACCGAACGCGAAACGGTGCGCGATGGTGAAAGCTGGGCGCGGGGGCCGGTCATCCTGTCGTGGAAAGCGGCCGAGCAGGGGGCCAGTGATGACCGCGACGGTCATAACGTGGTGTTTCACGAATTTGCCCACCAGATCGACGATGCGTCAGGCCGGGCCGATGGCGTCCCGTTGCTGAACAAGGATCAGACATTTGCCGAGTGGGCGCGGGTATTTGTGGATGCCTTTGACCGGCTGAAAACCAATATCACCCACGGACATCAAAGCGTCATAGACCCCTATGGTGCCACGGGCCACGAGGAATTCTTTGCCGTGTCTGTCGAGGTGTTTTTCGAGCGTCCCCATGCCCTGAAGGCCGAAGAGCCGGAGGTTTACGACCAGTTGGCGCGGCTGTTCCGGCTGGACCCGGGTAGTTGGAGCCAGCACGCCCCTTAGCCGACCCGAATCACCATCTTGCCAAAGTTCCGCCCGTCGAGCAGGTCGACCAAGGCGGCGGGTGCGGCCTCAAGCCCCTCGACCACCTGTTCGGTGTAATGGATTTTGCCCTCGGCCAGCCACCCGGTCATGTCGCGGGTAAAGTCCTGATAGACCGAGGTGGGGAAGCTGTCGAAAATGATGAAGCCCTGCATTTTCACCTTCATCCGCAGGATTGTCCCCATGATCTGTGGGCCGTGATCAGGGCCGTCGGGCAGGCCGGGCAGGTTGTACCACGCAACCGTCCCGCAGACCGGCATCCGGGCAAAGGGGTTCAGCAGGGGCAGGACGGCATAGAGCACCTTGCCGCCGACGTTTTCGAAATAGACGTCGATCCCGTCGGGGCAGGCCGCCTTGAGTTGTTTGAACATGTCGTCCGCGTGGTGGTCGATGCAGGCGTCAAAGCCAAGCGTTTCAACCACATGGGCGCATTTTTCGGCACCTCCCGCGATGCCCACGACCCGGCAGCCCTTGAGTTTGGCAATCTGCCCCACCGTGGCCCCGACCGGACCAGAGGCGGCGGCGACGACAACGGTTTCGCCCGGCTTCGGCTCGCCGATCTTCAGCAGCCCCGCATAGGCCGTGTAACCGGGCATCCCCAGAATACCGAGCGACCACGAGGGGTTGGCGGGGTTGGGGCCAAGGTTCAGTACCCCCTTGCCATCCGAAAGCGCGTAGTCCTGCCAGCCAGACCCTGTCAGCACATGATCGCCCGGCGCAAACCCCGCCACGTTCGAGGTCACGACCTGTGCCACCACCTGTCCGGTCATCACGCCACCGATGGCCACCGGCGTCGCATAGGATTTGGCGTCGTTCATCCGTCCGCGCATGTAGGGATCAAGTGACAGGAACACCGTGCGGACCAGCATCTGTCCCGGGCCGGGCTGCGGCACGGGGCCGGACTCCATTCGCAGGGTGTTAGCATCAGGCCGCCCCTTGGGCCGTTCAGCCAGAACGATGCGGCGGTTGGTGTCGGGGGATTGGGTCATGGGGTCGCCCTTGGCAGGCCCAGGTCAGGGGGCGATGAAATTCACGCCTTGCATCCGTTCGATGGCATAGACGTCTTCTTCGTAGATTTCGGTTAGGCGGTCGATCATCGGCTCGTCCAGACCGGGCAGGTCGACCTCTTCTTCGATCTGGTCATCCAGCGCGTATTTATCAAGGAAGGCGGCGATGACCCGCCGTTTCTGCACCTCGGTCTGCGGCGGGTGGGATTTGAGGTAGCTTAGAAACCGGGCCATCCCTTCGGGCGACATGATCGTCGCCAGCAGGTCAAAGCCGCCGAGGATCTTGGTCAACGGATCGACCCCGGACATTTCGCGGATCAGCTGCGCCCAGATCAACGGCGTATCCTCGTTGCACCAGACGGTGAGTGTGGCCTGCGGGGCGGCGGCACGGATGCGCCCCACCACGTCCGACCAGCGGATATCGGTCAGCGCCATGCCCTGAAGAAAGGTGTCAAAGGGTTTTCCCTTGGTCTCGCCATAGGCGGCGGGCAAAAAGGTGGCGGGGTTGCGCAGCCCAAGAAACAGTTCAATCCCGTCCTGGGGGAACAACTGGGGCAGGGCGCCGACCTTGGGGCCGGCCAACGTATAGAATTGACCGTTTTCAAAAATCCGGTTGGCCACGCAGATAAAGGCAGAGTGGCTCATCACCAGCCGGTTGGTTTCCTCGTCATCGAGGATCGCATCGAGCAGCACTTCGCGCGTGTCAGGGCCGGGGGTCGCCCCATCCAGGCTTTGCACCGTTTCGCGGATCAGCCTGCGGTATTTGCCGGGACCGGGCACCTTGATCCCCTGTTCGGCAAAGCCTTCGGCGTTCTTGAGAAGCGATTTGAGCAGACGGTCGTCGTCCGTGCAATTGGCCCCGATGTGAAAGGCGATCTGCATGGTGTCCGCGCCTGCCCCCTGTTTCTTGGTTTTGTGGCACTATAGGCGGTTTTCTGGACAGGGGAACCGGTTTCGGATAGGTCGCGGATCATGTCCGAGCAAACTGGTCAGTTATTCGCGCGACGCCGCAGGTGGGTCCTGCCCGACCCCTGGTCGGTGGGGGCGGCGGCGATTGCCATTCTGGTGCTGATGCCCATTCTGGCCGTCGGCTGGATCGCCCTGACGCCTGCCGATAACATCTGGCCGCATCTGATCGCCACGACTTTGCCCCGCTATCTGGTGAACACGGGCATCTTGATGGTGGGGGTGGGCGTTTTGACCGCCGTGGTGGGCACCGGGACGGCCTGGCTGGTGGTCATGTACCGGTTTCCGGGTCGACGCTGGTTGCAATGGGCATTGCTGATGCCACTGGCCGTGCCGGCCTATGTGGGCGCCTATGCGCTGGTCGATTTTCTTGAGTTTGCGGGGCCGGTTCAGACCGGACTGCGCGCCATCATGGGCTGGCAAAGTGCGGCAGACTATTGGTTTCCCGCCATCCGCAGCCGGGGGGCGGCGGTGCTGGTGCTGGCGGCGGCCTCTTATCCTTATGTCTATCTGCTGGCCCGGGCGGCGTTCCGCGAACAGTCGGGCGCGTCGTTCGAGGTGGCCCGCGCGCTGGGCGTCGGCCCCTGGGGCCGGTTCTGGCGGGTGGGTCTGCCGCTGGCCCGTCCGGCCATCGCCGCGGGCGTCGCCGTGGTGATGATGGAGGCGGTCAATGACTTTGGCACGGTCGATTATTTCGCCGTGCAGACGCTGACCACGGGTATTTTCAGCATCTGGTTGCAGGGCGGCAATCTGGGCGGGGCGGCGCAAATCTCGGTCTGTGTGCTGGTGCTGATCGTGATCCTTGTGACGCTGGAAAAGGTGAGCCGTCGCAAGAGCCGGTTTTACGGAAGCGCCCGAGGGCAGCGCCCAGTCAGCCCCGAAGTGCTGCGGGGACGGGCCGGGGTTTTGGCCGCGCTGGCCTGCCTGATTCCGGTGGCCTTCGGGTTCGCCTTGCCGGTCCTAGTCTTGCTGGGCCACGCGCTGAGCCAGGCGGACTGGGTCGATCCTGGACTGGCGCAGGCGCTGATCCATACGCTGACCACCGGGGGAATCGCCGCCGTTCTGACCGTGGGGGGGGGCCTGTTCATGGTGTACGGCGTCCGTTTGTCTGGCAAATCCTTGCCGCGCCTGCTGATGCCGGTGACCGCCATCGGATATGCCGCACCGGGGGCGGTTCTGGGCATTGGTATTCTGGTTCCGCTGGCCGCGCTGGACAACCGGGTGGCCGATGCGGTGCTGGCTCTTACCGGACACGACCCCGGCCTGATCCTGACGGGGACGGCGACGGCGATTGTACTGGCCTACTGTGTGCGATTCTTTGCGATTGCCCAAGGGGCGGCCGATGCAGCGCTGGGCCGGGTCAGCCCCAGCCTGCCGATGGCGGCACGGTCGCTGGGGCGGACGGCAGGACAGACCCTGCGGGCGGTGCATCTGCCGCTGATCCGGGCCTCGATCGGATCGACATTGCTGTTGGTGTTCGTGGACTGCGTCAAGGAACTGCCCGCCACACTGCTGCTGCGCCCGTTCAACTACGACACCCTGGCGACACGGGTGCAGGGACAGGCAAGCCTGGAAAACATCGCCGGCGCCGCCCCCGCCGCCCTGATGATCACCGCGCTGGCGCTGGTGGCGGTGGGTCTGCTGGCACGAGCCAACAGGTAGGCTGGACAGGTGCGCCCGGGGCAGGTAAAGGACCGCCCAGTGCCCCTATAGCTCAGCTGGTAGAGCGTCTGATTTGTAATCAGAGGGTCGGGAGTTCGAGTCTCTCTGGGGGCACCATTT